>CP047043.1 GCA_020541285.1 Candidatus Gillettellia adelgis
TGAATCTTTGATATTACGATGACGAGGGGAATATGAGTATAAAACACACCATGATAAAACTAGACAAAGTTTTAATGAGTATAATATTCGTTTTTTTGTTAATAGGTTGCACGAATAATACGTTGAAATCCGTCCCCATTAGCAGTATAAGTACTGATAGTATCACGACATCTAGTGATATTATTAACTCAACAACTAACTATGAAAATTATGTTTTTAATAACCGAAGTTATAAGTCTATTCCTAAAAAGAGCTATAGCGGCAACACTTATAGTGTTCAACGAGGAGACACGCTATTTTATATCGCATGGATCACTGGTAATGGTTATAGAGATTTAGCAAAGATAAATAACATACATGCACCTTATGCACTAAATATTGGCCAAAAAATTCAACTTTATAAAAATTCTACTAGCAAAAACAACAATACCCTAACAGGGAGGAGGACCTATACTGCGAAACAAGGAATGCCTCGGTTGTTAACCTCTAGGCACCAAATACAGGCTATTGCAGTGCAATCTCGCTTGAATGACGTACATTGTTATACTACTAATAAAAAACATATATCTTCCTTACTAGATCAGCACATGCGGTCTTCCGTTATCACTCAGGTAGAACACCCATCTGCAACTAATACCTTACCGGTTAAGCATTGGAGATGGCCAACTATAGGTAAGATCATTAATAACTTTTCTTCAGAAGAGGGTGGTAATAAAGGGATCGATATTACCGGCCTTCGCGGACAACCGATTTACGCTACTGCCGACGGTCGCGTAGTATATTCAGGTAATGCTTTACGCGGTTATGGAAATCTAGTGATTATAAAACATAATAACGATTATTTAAGTGCCTATGCTCATAACGATACGATGTTAGTTCGAGAACAACAAGCGGTAAAAGCAGGACAAAAAGTAGCTTGTATGGGTAGCACAGGAACAAGTTCAGTACGGTTACATTTTGAAATTCGTTACAAAGGTAAGTCAGTAAATCCGCTATGTTATCTTCCGCAACGGTAAATTAAGAAAATAAATACTATCTTTTCTAAAAACAAGATATAAAGTAACCATGATGCAAATATACCACAGCCAATCACTCGCATCATGATTTAAATTTTTAAAGTAATAGCATTGCAACTAAATCTTTAATAAAAGAATTTTATAAAAACACGCTCTTATACACTAAGTATTAGTATGCAATTAATATCTTCGCTATTATTCAACACATTTTAGATAAACTCTAGCTATATTTAGGTATAATCAATTGTTATTTGACACTTAATATAAGAGAATTATTCTGCTCTGCATAGGCAAGTTATATAGACGTATTGCATGACACCTGCTATGTACTAGCGGGTACTTTTTAGTGGATGTTAAAATTACCTTTATTATAGCTACTACAACTGGATTGTATTGATTTTAAAAAAATAAAAACATTATTTTAATGATTAAAATTCAATATAATACTATATTATAGTTTTTTTGATTTGTTCATCGTAGAGATCAGATAGTAAACTTGTGATTATATATAATATTATATCATGAATCTACTGATCTATAATATTTACTCGATTCAATATCTAACTATATATTATATGTAGGTTTTTATATACACTCAAAATATAAACTCTAGTAGTAGAGTGTCTACTTTATTAATATAAATAAAATACCATGCACTAGTCTGCCTATATAGTTAAAAACTAATATAGCGTCTGACATATGTCATAACGTCATAAAGATATTTTTATGTATATAAGTAATCATCCCCTCTATGTTTACTATACTTATCATTAATATACGATGCTAAAATTAGCATAGATGGTTTTTAGTAAAGTTTTTCTCAAAACTATTTATTACTAAGTAGTGAGTTTTAGGAGCATACGATTTCATTTATTTTTTAGACTACGAGTTATGTAGTCTACAAGCGTTTTAGTCGGTTAATTTAGGCGTTCTATTTAGTCAGATATGCTATATTTTGTACAACGACGATAGATATCACAATAGCAGACTAGAGTGATATCATATATGCGTATTATAAATTAATATCTTATTCTTATGTTTATAACTAACTTAAATCTAATAATTTTAGGTCATTACAACTTGTAACATAGAATCGAATCCTTGTGTTTTTGTATTTATGTATTTTAGTCTATTTAGATGGGCTCCATGTTTAGTGAATAATATTTTTACTGATTTATCTCGTTGTATAGTTAGAAATAATGTAGAATTTTATGCTTTAGAAAGATTACGAATTTAATTATTTTTGTTCTTTTATCTAAATGATAACTTTTAATTTATATAAAAATATTCTACATATAATATATCTGCATCTTATTAAAGATGCAGATCTTGAGTAATTTTTAATTATTTATTAAGATATATAAATTAATATAACTAACAGCGAGTATCGCTAACTTAGTTAGTTTTCTGGTATTGTTTCAAGGAAACATATAGTATGTTTGCTAAAAGCATAATATTGATTTTTTGAAATATTTATATATGATTTTATTAATTTAACTGTCATTTGAAATGAATTAATTACAATATTAGCTTATAGCTAATCGTTGTTATTGGTATATAGGGCTTTCAGATAACTTCTGATTTTATTTTATAATTAGTATTCACACTTATCATCCTTCGGTTGACTATGACTAGGCTATATTACCGTGCATATATGGTAATAAGAGTATTATATTCCTCAAAAAATTTGCTACATAATCGTCAGTATGTAGTGTTTAAAATATTGGATTAAATCACAAGAGCATATTAGCATTGAACTTTTAATTGCTTTTCTTATACAGCTTTACTGTAAAGTAAAAAAATAAATAAGTTATTATAATAATATTTATGTGTGATAAATAATATTTATTTAAATATTTATAGCTAGAATCATTCGATAAAATAGGAGTCTTATGGGAGATCTACATCCTGTACTCATTGGTTAAATAATTCCATAATACTTTAAGATTAAAGATAGCTTTTGGATAATTAAATATGTATATATTTTAGAGTATTGGATATTGATTATTACTATTTTATAATAAAAGTATACAAATAATAATTAATAAGTATTAGCTATATTTTCTTTTTTTATATATATTCTAGTAGGTAAAACATCAACTTATTCAAAAATAACAGTAGATGTACTATCGTTCTAATATTTCCGAAAAATTATTTTTATAAATTTATTCCTTTAAATAGAGCTTTAAGTTTTAAAACTCTATATTGCAAATGCAAGAGATATTTTAATAAATGTATGCCTTGTGAAGCGTTTTTAATAAAATTATTTTATTAAGTTTATTAATCTGTTGGAAACTTGAATAAGACTATAGAAAAATTTCTTTTAATCACATAAACTATAAATTTGTGCGCTATAAATATAGCTATTATAGAAATATAGAAGGTACTGTTTTATTAGATGACAGAATAAATAATCACGTTACCATAACTGTTATTTTCATCTGAATAAATCATGTACTGTGTTTATTAAAACATTTGATTTTAGAATATGTTTTAATTTATATTTTTATAATCACTGCATCTATTTTAGATAGTTAAAACTTTATGTCACTACTTCAATGCCACGAAAGAGAAAATAGAATAACCATATAATTATTTATTTGGTATTTAGAAGTTATATCCGATTTGATCGTTTAATCCTTAACCTCATAAGGCTAAAGTACACCACCGCATCAGCTTGTAAAAAAGTAAAGTTAGGTGAGTTGAGAAATATAGAAAGCTTTAATAATCATCTGAGTAAAATACCAATAACAACATTCATTGATTATTTAATTAGTTATTACTGTTGCTTGCGTAAATCATTATGGATAAGACTCATACTCACTGAATCTTATCCTATATTCAAGATATAACACAGCATCGTTGAACTGTGTTTCCTATAGTTACAAAAACTTTTTACTCTATTTTATGATAGAGGATATAACGTAGTGACTATATTTCATAACCCATAAAAAATTTGATAACACATCAGCAAAAACTTTATCTTATTTGACAATTAATGTATATCTAGTTTAAGTACAACAGCATGTGCTGATACGTTGTGTAAAACTCGCCTAGGCGATAAAATATAGAAATACGGTGTGTCAGCTAAAAGCATACTGGGTATACTTAGTCTATAAGATCTAACTAATATAATAAGTTACTATGGTTAATAGATTGAACAGGAAAACATTGCTATGTATTGTATTATTGAGGCTACTTTGATGTTGTATAGACTTATAGCATTCTTTAATGCAATCGAGTTTTTATTATAGACAATACTTTACAAAGTAAGTGCTAATAAAAAATTAAATTTTATTTTTGTTGCCTACAGTGAGAAACGTGTATCTCATAAAAGATAACAATTGTAACGATACAATACTATATTTTGATGAGCAACGCTTCTGAAGAAAACAGCAATTTTTATAAAATATAGAATATCGATGTGATGAAATGCCGAATAAAATAAATTTTTGCTGCTAAAAATTAATAAGGTATGGTTTTAAGTTTATTGATATTCATGAATGCAGTCGTGGTAATAACAACAGCAAAATATGATGTTGATTCTAAAATATTTTAATAAATATATAAGTAGGATATTTAAAATGTTTAATTATACATGTTTATTTTTTTGCAAACGTTGTATATATTTATTAGAAAATAGTTCTTTTAGGTTACTAAGATTACTCTTTGTAGTTAAAAGGTTAGCTTGACTGTAACATTTTTCTTTATGTGTTGCGATAAAATTATTTATTATTAAACGTATATTAAAATAATTATCTAAAACTCTAGTGATGCTATGCTCATTTAGTACTATCTATCTTTATGATTATTGTTTCTTTGAACATTAAGCCCTAAGTGAGAAACCTTTATACTGATAGAGCAAAATGCTGTTAGTCTTCTTAATCGATAAAAACTATTATGCAAGTAAAATATAATCTATTGTCGTAAATAATATATTGATACAATAATATAATACCCTTGATATGGGTTTGATCTACTAACTTTAGCAATCAAATAGTGTTTTAATGCTTATTGTATCTTTATGTTAAATTTAATATTTCTCATTGTAGATAGAAAATAATAGTTTTATTTAACTAACTAATACTAAGTATATTCTTCCGTTTATCTTTGATAAAAACTTTATAAAAGTATTATATTGCTAATACGATATAGTATTAATTATCACTGATATTGATCATGTTACAAAAGTTTTTATTCAACTATTAATTAGCAAAATAATTAAAAAATCTTTGGTAGTTATTATGCACATATAATATTATATACAAAGATTAAAATAGTAACTATGCTAACCTTCTATTCGCTCTTAATTATTATTCTTGTAGTCATGAGAATTCGTAAGCGACAGTATAATCGCTGAATCAAGATTGTTTATAAGATGAATGCTCACGAAACTTTGATAAAGTTGTTATATTATATTTTATAAATCAAATTTATATGCACAATATATTATGATAGAGTAGATAGTTTGCTTTTAGCTATAGGAAACACAGTTCAACGATGCTGTGTTATATCTTGAATATAGGATAAGATTCAGTGAGTATGAGTCTTATCCATAATGATTTACGCAAGCAACAGTAATAACTAATTAAATAATCAATGAATGTTGTTATTGGTATTTTACTCAGATGATTATTAAAGCTTTCTATATTTCTCAACTCACCTAACTTTACTTTTTTACAAGCTGATGCGGTGGTGTACTTTAGCCTTATGAGGTTAAGGATTAAACGATCAAATCGGATATAACTTCTAAATACCAAATAAATAATTATATGGTTATTCTATTTTCTCTTTCGTGGCATTGAAGTAGTGACATAAAGTTTTAACTATCTAAGGTAAGCATAATGCTTTTATCATAAATAAAAGAAGCGGACAAGTATTACGTGTGTTAAATAATTATAAACACATATATTAAATAATTTACGTTATACATAGACAATAATTCAGCGGAATATTAGGATCGAATGGTATTCGCATTGTAAGTGGAGATAGATAAATGAATGTATATGTAATTGACAGTATGATAGCATAGATTTCGATAGAGTATGTTATTTACGTTTCTGTTAATAGAGGGGACTTACTTATAATACAAATGCATAAAGTGCTTAATCATGATTAAAATTTTTTGGCAATGTATTTAACATCTTTACTATAGAATTATAAAAGTCAACAGAAAGCATATTTTTACTTAAAGTTAATTGTTTTACAATGCAACCAAATACTCAAAAACTAAGGATAGTGCATTAATTTAATGTAAATTTAGATAAAGGTTACACCTAAAAATTCACAATAAGAGTGAGTTGAACGAAAAATACACTACAGCTTTGTTCAATAAAAATGTGTAAATTATATGGATAAATGTTTATAGTCAAAAAAAGCAACCTTGACGTTAATAAAAATAATGCTTGTTTTGGTAAACTACAAAAAATATTTTTAAATCACAGCTTACTGGTATCGTAATCGTTAATTATCCACAGTTAGTGATTATTACTAATCCATTGATATAAAAAAAGAATAAGCACTTACCCACTAAAAATCATTGTCCTAATAAAAATATATAGTAATAATAATATTAAAAAAGATCTGTATTTAAATTCTAATTAATATTACTTGGTTAATGTTGGAAACTTAAGTAGAATTTTACCTGCATGTGTAATCTTTCTTGATGTACTGAGGTAGTATTTTATGTTTAATTTTGAGAAATTTGACGTTATCATTATTGGTGGTGGTCATGCCGGCGCTGAAGCTGCTTCGGCTTCGGCGCGCATAGGACGTCAAACTCTATTGTTAACACAAAATATTGATACACTAGGTCAAATGTCTTGTAACCCAGCAATTGGTGGTATTGGTAAAGGGCATTTAGTAAAGGAGATTGATGCACTTGGTGGTTTGATGGCTACTGCAATCGATCATTCTGGTATTCAGTTTAGGATACTCAACGAAAGTAAAGGTCCTTCAGTGCGCGCAACTCGCGCTCAAGCCGATCGCAGACTCTATTGTCGAGCGATACGCATTGCCTTAGAGAATCAGCCTAACTTAACGATTCTTCAACAATCTGTCGACGATTTTGTTGTAAAAAATGATTATATTACTGGCGTAGTCACACAAATGGGGTTAAAATTCTATGCTAAAGCAATAGTGTTAACCGTAGGTACTTTTCTTAATGGTAAAATTCATATTGGCTTAAATAATTATAAAGGGGGCCGTGCCAATGATCCTCCAGCAATCTCGTTGTCAAAACGTCTGCGAGAAATGCCGTTGCGCGTTAATCGCTTAAAGACTGGTACACCACCACGAATTGATGCGAGAACTATTAATTTTAGTATTTTACGAGAACAATCAGGTGATATGCCAATGCCGGTATTTTCTTTTATGGGTAATGCGAATCAACATCCAGAGCAGAGGGTCTGTTATATCACTCATACTAATGAAAAAACTCATGAGGTAATCCGAAAGAATCTAGATCGTAGTCCGATATACACCGGGATAATACAAGGAGTTGGTCCGCGGTATTGTCCATCGATTGAAGATAAAGTAATGCGGTTCTCTGATCGTCCTGCACACCAGATTTTTCTGGAACCGGAAGGTTTAACAAGTAATGAGATTTATCCAAACGGTATCTCTACCAGTCTTCCATTTGAAGTGCAAATACAGATTATTCGTTCGATAGAAGGTATGCAGAATGCTTGCATTGTTCGCCCTGGTTATGCTATTGAGTACGATTTCTTTGATCCCCGTGATCTAAAGCCAACATTAGAGAGTAAATTAATTCATGGGCTTTTTTTTGCAGGACAAATTAATGGCACTACTGGTTACGAAGAAGCAGCTGCTCAAGGGGTGTTGGCGGGTCTTAACGCTGCTCGTTATGCTAATCAAGAAGAAGGTTGGTCGCCAAGTCGCAACCAATCCTATCTTGGTGTGCTGGTAGACGATCTTAGTGCTCTTGGCACTAAAGAACCATATCGCATGTTTACATCGCGTGCTGAATATCGCCTTCTGTTGCGTGAAGATAACGCTGATTTGCGTTTAACTGAGATAGGTCGAAAACTTGGTTTAGTGGATGATATGCGTTGGACGCGATATTCTGAGAAACTAGAGCGTATTGATCAAGAACGTCAGCGTCTACGTAATACATGGATACATCCACATTCTGAGGATGTGGATCACATTAATATGCTATTAAAAAAACCTTTAGTGCGCTCAATCCACGGTGAAGAACTATTGCGTCGTCCTGAAATAGATTATTCGTTACTCACTAAAGTTGTTACTTTTTCACCAGCACTAAAAGATGCTCAAGCTGCTGAGCAAGTTGAGATTCAGATTAAATATCAAGGCTACATTGTGCGTCAGATGGCAGAGATTAAAAAACAACAGCGCTATGCAAATACCATGTTACCCTTAGATCTCGATTATCACGAAGTATCTAGTCTGTCTAGCGAAGTGATCACAAAGTTAAATCATCATAAACCTTACTCTATTAGTCAAGCTTCACGTATATCTGGGATCACCCCCGCTGCAATCTCTATTTTATTAATTTGGTTAAAAAAACAAGGGTATCTATAATGTAATTTAATAAATTTATAATTTAAGAATAGTCTGTTCATTAAATAAATCAGTGAGCATATATTTTTAATATCTTGTGTAGATTTGACTGTACTTTTTAGTGTTTGTAAGATATTAATATTATGCAGGGATATTAAAACTTGTCGCTTTCACTGATCTGGTTAAAAGTATTAAACCAACTCAGTAGCCATGTTAAGTAGTGTATAACCATAATAAAACAATAAAAACCAGCATAAAATTTTACTACAGAGCGCACGATGTATAGAAAATTCTGGTGGTGCTATTTTTTAACAAGATTATACACACTGTGTATTTAAAGAGTTTTTTATTTATTAATTTTAGGGGTAATAGACCACTGTTGTTCTACGCGTGCTTGTAAACTGAGATTAATATTGTATGCTAGAGAGCAATATAAAATGTTAGTTTTTCTTAGAGATCAAGTATAGTGTAACTCAGGGCTGTAAAGTATTCAGGTGATTCAGGAGGCGTATTGAGAATACCGTAGCTCTGTCAATATTTTTTAGTATAATAAGTAATGTGGTATTTTTTGCAAAATATATCTCTCGCAGTGTATATTACTTGTTGTTGAAAAAATATAAATGGTATGTACTAGACATAAATATTGAGATACATTATTAGATTTAGTTAATAAATATTATCAATATATTTTATATAATGACGTTAAAACTGTCACTAATAGTGACATTTTTTATTGATTATTAAGAAAGATTAAATATTGATAACTTATGCATAATGAATACTATTTATGAGTGAATGGTTAAATAATTGTAAGAGAATTATGCATTTATCGCAACGTTTCCAATCATCCTACTTATGTGTTTTTTATGTTCAAGTTTCATGATTTATAGCGATAATTTTAATGTATTATAATAGCAACACAAGTCTGATGGACACACTATATAAAATATAGGTATATAACATATTTAAACAAACTATATACTTTAAAATTTAATGAATTTATACCTAATATACTAAATAATTTTAAGTAGTAGATACATTTCAAATATAATGTTCTATTGTATCTCTACACTAAAGTTTTATTTTCATCACATTAGATAAAATATTAATAGTTTTGATTAAACAACGCATACGGTGTTAATTTTTATAGTGTCAGAACCTCGTAAATGTCATTTCTTCTTTAGAAGATGTTAGCAGGATGGCCTCTATAATAACTGAAATATATGATTTTTTTTAAAATATTAGTTAGTAATAAATTTAATTATTACTGATAGTTGTATGTTCATAATAGGTACAAATATTAAGGAAATTAATATCTTGATGTTTTATAGTTGCGACTTTCTGTGAATTATTATATAAGACGAACAGGTTGATGAATAAAATGTTAATTATATATAAAGATTAATTATCTGTCGGTTATATGAGATATATATACCGATAATTTTTTTAGTTAATCATTTGTTATTTTTTACTTATTCCTGCTGAACGCTCAAAATATTTTAGAAATTAATTCTAGTAATATTAGGCCACATTGTTTAATGTTAATCTGCGTAAAGAGATAAAACTGCATAATAATTAAAATATTAATAAATTCTTTTGTTATTGTGTGGCATTAAATATAAAATAATATAGTAAATATTAAAATTGTTATTAAATGAGTGTATTACTCAAGGAGATTGCAGATAAAATAAATATTAATAATGCATTATTAATGATATGCTGAGGTGGCATATCATCATAACCGTTGCACATAAAATTGTATAATTTTAGGTTTAATGAGTGTCGTAGGAAGCATGCATTCAATCGATTGTAGTGGTCATGTTCTTGCGATCTAGATAAAATAATTAGTATTAATTAATAGCTATATTCACTTACTTTGAAGATGCTGCGATAAATATGTATTAAGTTTACGCAGTCCGTGTTGTATAAGTAAGTAGATGCCACTCCTACAAGCACGATAGATATGTAGCTATTTTAATTAAACTAACTTAATAGTGGTTGCTAAGTTTGTGCGATTTACCGATATACCATTCAAGCTAAAATATCCAAAAAGATCACTAGACGTTAGTTGCACACTACCGTCTCTAGTGCTTTGCGCATATCATTGAGTACTGATTGATAATCTAATGTATTAAAAATAGCTGATCCAGCAACAAATATATCGGCACCTGCAACAGCAATTTCAGTAATATTATCTATTCTGACTCCGCCATCAATTTCTAAACGAATATCCCAATTGCCTTGATCAATGCGCTTCCGTACTTGTTGTAACTTATTTAACGTGCTGTGAATAAAAGATTGCCCACCGAATCCAGGATTTACTGACATTATTAGGATTATATCGAGCTTATCCATTATATAATTAAGATGACTGAGTGGGGTTGCTGGGTTAAACGCTAATCCAGATTTACATCCATGCTCTTTGATTAATTGAAGAGTGCGATCGATGTGTTCGGAGGCTTCAGGATGGAATGTAATATAGGTTGCACCAGCTTTAGCAAACTCTGGGATAATACGGTCTACTGGTTTTACCATTAAGTGTACATCGATTGGTGCGATTATGCCATAATTACGTAATGCTTCACATACCATAGGGCCTATAGTTAAATTAGGGACATAGTGGTTGTCCATAACGTCAAAGTGCACGATATCACCGCCTGCTTCTAGCACATTAGTGATGTCTTTACCGAGTTGGGCGAAATCTGCAGATAAAAGAGATGGAGCAATTAAAAATTTTTTCATGTGCCTTTCGATGTTTTAGAATACATGTTTATATAACTGATATATGGCTGAGTATTTTGCGATTTCGTAAGAAATTTTGAACGTGTTTACCTTACTATTCACAAGGTATTACAGTTGATAGTACATTGAGACTTTATAAAAAACAATAAAGTATACTAATATCAGTGTTGAGTAATTTTCTCTTGATTATGAGAGATTTATACCAGTACTTACTGGCCTGCTGTATAAAAGTTAACATGCCTGCAGTACTGAATCCTATAAATACATAATACTATATTAATCAACATAATAATCAGTAAATCGTACTCTTATTCACAAGAGTATAAGAGGTAGACGTGAGACATGATTATATATAGTAGTAAAATAATATCGATCATTAAAAGTAATGTTAGTAGATTTTTGGTAAACAATTATCATCTCTATGCAAGAGATAGAAGTTTTGTGAAATTACTAAAATACATCGCACTCGTCTTATCAATCTCAATAACATACTCTGTTATAACAGAGCGCGGCTTTATACGTAAAAGCAATATCATTAAATGATAAAAAATGAAGACGAGAGTTAAATTTATTGTCATAGTAAAACACTTATCTAAGTTATCTAGCAAGAATATAGGCATTACTGATGGAAGTATCCGTTTGAAATTCAACTACATTATCCGGTTAACAATTTTTTTATGTCGTTAGAATATAATATTATACCCTATATTAAATATATTTATTCTTCTTTTAAAGAAGGTTGCATCTAGCACAGACTGTTAGTCTATCGATAAAAATAAATAATTAATTATATTCATGATAGAGTATTGTAATTCATTTATTTTAAAACTTCTATGTTATCAAGACTATTTGTTAAATTCGCATGATTTAGTAATGTGAGCATATAGTCGGAGGTAGTAACATACTGGTTTTATGTGTTCTCTTATAAAATTTTTTATATCTAAAAGCATTTATATTACATAAATACAAGGAATATTCTATATTTTTAGTAATCTATTCAATATATACTATGACTCATGGATTCTAAATTTTGCTTTATACACAGTGAGTAATGCACAAGAGCGTAATGAACTTCTATGAAAGTTATATCATTCTTAATTATTAATATATACTATAGTTTTGTGAGATTATATAACATATGTTAAGTAGTTTGATTGTCTGCTTAGAAAAAGCATGAAATGTTTTGTATATACAGCGTAAGTTATTTGTAAGGTATGCTAGTTAGTTGTTTTTATAAAAAATAAAATCTAACTACGCGCATATATCTGTAATAGTTTAGTTGTGTTTGAACTATCTTACATGATATGGTGTTGTATGTGTTGCGTACATAAAACTATAAGGTTATGCTCTTGTTGGTATGTTGTAGTGGTATATGGACACATGTATCGTTTTTCTCTTTTATTACTCAGAATTATTATCAATATCTTTTATTGCTGGCTAAATGTTAGTTTTGTATAGTGCGAATTTGATGAAGTCACCATCCCTAAAAGGATATTATCGACTATACCATCATACAATGATTTAAGATTATTTAGATCTATTTCTAAAATAAGCTTTTAGCTTGCTGAACAAGCCAATAAGTATTAAAATTTTTGTCTACTTGGGATAATAAGCTTTGATTAATATTATTATCGCTATAGGGATGCGTATATCGTTGCTCATAGTTTTATTTTTAATCATTAGTTTTGCAAGACCAGAGTGGACATAGATTCTGTGGTGTTTATATACATCCTCTTCTCGTATGATTACATATTAATATGTGTTGGCTATTTTAAATTCATTCTAATAATTGATAACAGCGACATCAAAAAACTCATTTCTCTTGTAAGATGTGTGTCTATGCATTGCAAAACATAAGAGATCAAGGTGGTCTTATAGACAGACATAATAAATAATGTTTATCAAAATTATGCCTCGATTCATATAAGCTCGTTTAGAATATTTATTCTAATTAACAGTTAACCGCTGATTCTTGATATATCACAAGGACGATTCAGTAATAGTAAAATGATAACGGGATTACTTATTAGTAAGTATGCCCGTTATCATTTTGAGTTGACTACACTTGAGACGTGTCTTGAACACTGTGACCCACTATCTGTAAGTTTTTATGATTAATAAAATTTATTGCTATAATTTAGCATAAAAATAAAAGCAAACATTTCAAATCTTTTAAGACTTACATATTGCTTTATTATTACATTTCATATTATGCGGTATGGTTGTATAAATATAAAAGTAGCTAAACTACTATAGTTTTCGAGTAACCTTACGCTTCCTTAATCGGCAAACATGCGGAAATCGACTTCAATACTAATTTATGATCTATATCATTATAGATTTTTGCCTGACCAATACCTGTAGGTAGTACTAAGCATAGCTTGTTATTACGAACTTTTTTATCACGCATCATATGTGACAAATAAGATTCTGGAAGCATCTCTTTTGGTCCAGCGA
Organism: Candidatus Gillettellia adelgis; assembly: GCA_020541285.1. GTDB lineage: Bacteria > Pseudomonadota > Gammaproteobacteria > Enterobacterales > Enterobacteriaceae > Gillettellia > Gillettellia adelgis. The sequence goes on from CP047043.1 coordinate 13,758, forward strand.
TAGGTAGACACGCACGTTCTAGTAATGTTTTAATGCGGTGAACATCATCCGCAGGTAATTTGCCGAGGATGTATGCAACCTCTGCCGCCATTACTATGCCGGCGGCGATCGCCTCACCATGCAACCATATACCATAGCCCATAGTAACCTCAATTGCATGGCCAAAAGTGTGTCCTAAATTTAGTAGAGCTCTCAAATCATTGTCGCGTTCGTCAGTGGCTACTATTTTGGCTTTTAACTCGCAGCAACGTCGGATACAATACGTTAGGGCGTGAATATTCAGCGTCATTAACACATCAATATTATTTTCTAACCAAATAAAAAAGTCACGATCAAAACTAATGCCGTATTTGATAACTTCAGCAAGTCCAGATGAAAGTTCACACGCTGGTAAGGTTGCTAGGCAACTGACATCAACTATTACTGAAACAGGCTGATAGAATGCACCAATCATGTTTTTTCCAAGTGGATGATTAACGCCGGTTTTACCACCAACAGAAGAATCTACTTGAGCTAATAATGTGGTAGGAAGTTGCATAAAACGTACACCACGCTGATAACAGGCTGCCGCAAATCCTGTGAGATCGCCTATCACGCCACCCCCCAAGGCTATCAATGTTGTATCACGGCTATGAGACTTTTTTAGTAGTGCTGAGAAAATTGTTTCTAGTACTAAAAGGGATTTGTGTTGTTCGCCATCAGGCAGAATTATTTCATCTACTTTTATGCCACCTTGTTTTAAAGTTTGTTTAACTTGTTCTAGATAGAGAGGTGCCACGGTTTTATTGGTAACTAGCATTACCTGTTCATCGGATTTTAATGGCGCGAAAGCTCTAAGATTGTTTAATAATCCAGCAGCTATAGTAATTGGGTAACTGCGTTCTCCAAGCATTACAGTAATTTTTTCCATAGTATGTACAACTCCTGAGTAGTTTACGCTCACTTATATGGGTAAGATAAGTTTGTGCACATTTTCGTAGTAAAAACCACTAAAATCCATTATATTCTTAATAGATTGATGATCTGATTAGCTACTACTTTAGCGCTTTGATCGTCAGTGCGAATCGTCATATCAGCAATCTCTTCGTACAAATGGTTGCGTTCTTTCGCTAAAGTTTCTAACACCTGACGTGGTGGATAATTAACTTGTAATAACGGGCGTTTTTTATCACGCTGAGTTCGGGCTAATTGTTTGTCGATAGAAGTTTTTAGATAAACAACGGTGCCACGCGCTGACAAACGGTTTCGTGTGTCGCTTGATTTAACGGAACCACCGCCAGTAGCGAGTACAACCCCTTGATATCCCGTTAGTTCATTAATAATTTTCTCTTCACGATCACGGAAACCTATTTCACCTTCTACATCAAATACCCAGCTCACATCCGCTCCTGTGCGCTGCTCAATTTCTTGATCAGAGTCAAAAAATTCCATATTGAGTTGCTGAGCTAACTGACGACCAATAGTGCTTTTCCCAGCACCCATAGGCCCAATAAGAAAGATATTACGTTTTTCTGCCATATTTTAATATTACTGAAACGATGCGTGAATATTAACCCGCTCCGCCAATTAAATCAGTGACGGTATCTCCATGGAAATTAAGAAGTGTTAGTGCGGGACTCCAAAATAAATTATCCCAATACTTTAGGTTGTTTAACAACAAAATTAATCACTATCTATGCTGCGGATGAAAAATATATTTTAATATCGTATTAAGACTATTCAGAAATTTTACTCTTTTCAGTTGGTAACCTTTGTAATCTAAATTAGTCGCAGCGTCAAATTAAGTGTTATACAGATGACAAAATAGCTGTGCATAAAAAGTAAAGACATTGATAGTAAACTAAAAATATTGCGGTTTTACTAGCATAGTACAGATTACTAGTTTGCGTCATTTATTATGTTTTTTCTGTATCGGCAGTGCTGCAAGATATCTTTTTCTATTTTTTCAATGAATTATTCAATATTTTCTTATTACTAGAAAATAATTATGGTGTTTTGTTATAATGAAATTATAACTTCTACAGATTAAAAGTGAAGCGCTTTTTGTTCCTTTGCGTGTAAATAATAACTATTATACCGTAATAGTAGTGTAATAATATTCTTAATGTTAGATAATTAGCGAATATAGTATTATATAGTTAATAGATCATACCATACATACTATGGTGTTTTAGGTTTAGTTAAATATCATAAAAACTATATTCGTTATAATAAATAACTGCTACTTTAAGTGCGTATTATCTAGTCATATACAGTATAATTACCAGCATTGCTAAATTGGGTGATAGGCGTCCTGATCTTATTCTTGAAGCGTTTAATTTTGAGACATCTTGAAAATTTTTACTATAAGTGATTAGCTTAGAATTGTATATAGTAGATATTAAAAATCAGCATTTGTGCTTTATGATCATTGTGTTTAACAAACACTAATGTTTTTTATATAACACGTTATATATACTGTTTTAGTGATATCTTTGCCGTAGCGAAAATACAGTTAATTTGCATTGTTTGTTTTATTATCGACCAGTCTTGCATGAAAAGTATGTTATGTATATACTTATTAATTCATAATCGGAGTTTGCCTAAATCACTATTTACGATAACAGGCGATGTTTTACTGTGATACATATCATATTATAGATTATAGATTATAGATTATAGATTATAGATTATGGATTATGGATTATTATTCTGGTCATGTTGTTTAAGTTGATCATATTTATAATGTTTAGTTTAGTATAATCTAGCACAATGTTACCATTGCAAGCTTTCCTAATTAGGAAGCAACCATATTATCAGTGCTATTTTAGCAGAATAATGTTGCTGTGATTGATTGCCATTGTAGTATTTATGTTTGATGTCAGTTTATTACATTCTAATACTATTTCATATAGTATACTAAGGTGTTATCTAAAACCCTTATGGTATAGCTACGCAATGATGGTGAAAATGATAGTTGAAATAGTATAGTAGGGATGTGTTATTATCCACCAGTTGAATAATATTACGCATAATACGAAGCAGACTATTTTACGTGATTAATAAGGTCTTCAATATTTACTGTGTTCACATTTCTTATATAGGTCGTGCGTTCTAGTTTTAACTTGGATTTTTTGGGTTTTCTGATATGTTGACATTTATATTGTTAATAAAAGCTAAAGTGTTAAATATCGTGATGTTAAAATGAAGGTTCCATTATAGTAAAGCGAATAACTGCCATATGATCATATTTATTTATGTTACTCGTGATTTATGTTACTTGTAGTATTGATATGTTTCAGAACATGAGATGTATTTAATATATTTAGTAAGTACGATTTTATCGTTATCAGATACGATTACTTATAAGGCTGCAAGTATTTGCAGTGATTATGAATATGTATTATATAATACATGCTAGCAAAATTTTTTGTTAGAGAGAATTAGTAATGCAGTCTGTCTTTAATAAGAAGAGGTAGACTACGTAATGTAGGTAAAAGAGTAACGAAATGTTATAGATAACTTACAGCAAACAATAGATAGGCATCATATGTTAATATGTTTTAAAGCACACATTATTAGTGTTGCGTAAAACGCAAAGTTCTAGGATACTTAGATGGTTTGCGGGGAATGAAAATTGGAAAACTTACGATTTTATTGTTAATATTACTAAGTTGGTTGCAGTATTCTTTATGGCTAGGGAAAAATGGTATCTACGATTTTTTGCAGGTGCATATGGATATTATAGTTCAACAAAAAAATAATGCTAAGCTAAAAACTCGTAATGATCAGTTGTGTTCTGAGCTTGATATGTTGAATACAAGACAAAAAACAGCTAAAGAGTGTTTGCATCACAAATTAGGTATGATTGAGCCAGGTAAAACTTTTTATCGCCTCGTGCCTAAGAACTATAAAGACTATGCAATTTCTTGTTTAAAAAATAACGCATAAATCGTATATGACTTATACTGAGTCTATTACAAAGACAATCACTGCTATCTTGCTCGCTGCTGGCGTTGGAAGTCGTATGCAAACTGTTTGTCCCAAGCAGTATTTAACTATTGGTCAATATAGTATGGTTGAACATGCTATCTATGCGTTGTTGCGTCATCCTTGCATTCAACGTATTATTGTGGCTATTAACTTGACAGATAATCAGTTTAAGCAATTGCCGATTTCCTCTGATCCTAGAGTGAGCGTAACTATTGGTGGTCGACATCGTGCGGACTCAGTCATGGCTGGTCTCCATTTAGTTGGTGAAGAAGAATGGGTTCTTATACACGATGCTGCGCGTCCTTGCTTACATCTAGATGACATTACACGTTTGCTAGCCATTACAGAACATAGCAAGGTTGGCGGAATTCTCGCTTTTCCAGCAAGCGATACCATGAAGCGTGTAGATCTTCAGTTAGGTACTATTATTAATACTATTGATCGAAAGAATTTATGGCATGCCTTAACACCGCAGTTATTTCCACGTGCGTTACTTAAGTGTTGCTTACAACGTGCACTGTGTGACGGTGTGACCGTTACAGATGAGGCATCAGCAATGGAATATTGTGGTTATCATCCGTTATTAGTGCACGGGCGTTCGAATAACATAAAAGTAACGCGAAAAGAGGATCTAGCACTAGCTACGTTCTATCTGGCTCAATCGGATAAATGAGGATTACAGCATGCGTATTGGTCATGGTTTTGATGTACATAAATTTAGTAGCAAAGGGCCTTTAGTAATTGCTGGTGTTCCTATTCCTTATGAAAACGGTTTACTAGCCCATTCAGATGGTGACGTTGTTTTACATGCAGTGACAGATGCCTTGTTGGGTGCGGTAGGCTTGGGTGATATCGGTAGATTTTTCCCGAATACTGACAACACGCTAAAGGGTATTGATAGTCGAAAGCTACTTGCTAAAGCGTGGGATGGTATTTGTGCAAAAGGTTACTATCTAGGTAACTTAGACATCACAATTATTGCTCAGCGACCTAATATGGCTCCATATATACCAAAGATGTGCATTTGTTTATCAGTAGACTTACAATGTCATAAAAATAATATTAATGTTAAGGCGACCACTACTGAAAAACTTGGTTTTATTGGGCGCGGTGAAGGTATTGCTTGTGAAGCGGTGGTTTTATTGCTTAAAAAACAGCACGACAGATTTGTTTAATATGGTCTACTTGTATAGTGTATTATAGAGTGTTATGTTCTAAGTATACACCTATGAGAAGATTGAGGTACGCAGATTAATCGTAAATTACGATAGGGTGCGTTCTACGACAAGCGTTTTTCTATATCTTTTAAAAAAATACTGAATTTCTTATAATTTTCTAAGATACCTTAGAGAGTTTAGGAGAGTCTAATTTTGTATAATAGTTAAATTAACACCCTAAATAACATTTATTCTACTATAATTTGATTTTATGTAGAAAGATAGTCAATTTAGATACTAAACTTAATATATTATCTTGAATTTAAAACATTAATATATTAAATTCATTTACATTTTTACGTGCAAGTTGATAAAGTATGCATGATTTAATGATCCATAAGATTAATTTCTTCATTTAAAATAAACAAATGAATTAATGCGTCCTTAGTTAACGTCATATGAGTAAATAGGTAATGAAATAGAAAATCAATTATTTAACTATTGGTGATTTATAAATATTTTATCTTGTATAATAACGCTACGCTTTAATTTTATAAATTCATAAATAAATTCATTATAGTGTTATAGATGGTGCATAAAATCTTGTGTAGTAAAATATAATCCTCAAGATATTTTTTAATATTTAATGCATTAAACATTTTTTAGTAGTTAAATATACATTATGTTAGAGCTATAACATCGCTGTGCTATATTTTCATTTGTCTTGGTATGTTTTCTTAATGGCACTATACTTTTGTGAATGAATAATAAATTGAATTGTATTATTGATACATTTTAAAATATAAAAAATATTAGCAGTTTTCTAGTTTTATAAGGAGAATATCCTTCTTACGTTATGCGTATGAAGTAATTACATAATATTAGTTAGTTACTAAAAAATTAATCACCATGATTTTTTTTTGGTGTTAACTTATAAACATAAACATAAAAATACAGTGATAACATGGTTGCCGTTTATCTCTTCTAAGTCATTAATCCACAGTCATATAGTACGATGATGTTTAGTGCGCTGATGTGATTTATATTGGGATGAGTAATTAACTAATTACTCTAGTAGTAGTGATAAATTTATTAGTTTTTTAATAGATGTTCATGCGTATTGATATTACTGAATTGATAAAATTATAAAGCACGAGATAGTTTAGAGGCTCCGAGATTAGCTATTTAGTAGATTTCTAGTAATAAAATATTATATTACATAAAAATATTTTTATATTGTATAATATAGATTGATGATACACATCATAAATTGATGAGATATTTTATTAGATAGTAGCTTGAAGATGGTTAATTATAAGATCAAGATATAAATATTGAGCAGCATTCAGTTTGACTAAATAAGAATGCATTATAACCTGATATATTATAAATGCAATTATCTTACTAGGAGTTCATTACTATAACTAATAAATTTACTGATAATACATAAATCAGATGTTCTACAAAAACTAAATAAACCTAGCATAAGTTCATTACTAAAATAAAGCGGCTATCTCGTATAATGCGTTAAAGTTTTTAGATTTTTATGGAAGCGATAATTTATAATAAAAGCACTAAATAAAGAAAAGGTTTAATATGTTCTCCTTGAGAAAATATTTTTCATAAAAACAGTGATTAGACTAACCCTTTAATTAAGGCTATACTCTGTCTGAGTATCTATCCTAGCTTGCGATATGCTTTATAAAGTCTATTTTTACGTATCTAAAACGTTATATCTTAATTAATAAAGATTGAAGCGCTATTGGTAACTTTCGTGACCTCTCAAAAGACCCATTCCAGGATAAAGCATTAAATATTGTTTAGAGTTTTGATAGTATATCAGATTTTATCGCTAAAAATCGCGTATCACCTAATATTTTTAATGAATAAATAAATTTTAAAAAAACCAACAAACCTAGCTGATCTATTTTTTATGTCAATGATATGGGCATAGAACGTTATTTTTGATTGAAGTTGGTTTTTTATGATTATCTGACAGGAAATACTATTTATTCCATAATACGCAAGATATATAGCAACACGCTTCTGAATAGCGTATCTGAACACACCAATTCTATAAAGCTATGCGAAGTAGTGCGATACCACTTCCAACTTATTATCTTATGACAATCACCACCTTATTGTTCAACAAGATAACATTTGTAGTGGTTGTTGATCGGAGTTCACACAGGGTGTTATTTGATAGAAATAATTTATAATACGGAATATCGTTCGAATTATCCAGGTTATTAATAATTTAATAAAATTGATATTTTTTGATATTTTGATATTAATTTATTACTAGGATAACATATTATTAGTTAATAATACACCTAATCTGACGTACTATGATTGTAAAACATAGTGTATATTACTGACTACGATACAGTTATTTCTGGTATGTTTTATTATAATTTTACGGTGTTCATAATCTCTTTAAATATCTATTAAATAAGATTAGTTACTTTATTTTTCCAAAATTTCGCTATATCTAGTTTAATTATTAAAATATCTTTATAGTATCTATCAATACAACATGTTTCATATGTCCGTTTAACATCTAAAATCAATATTATAACTTCTATTAAAAGATTGTATCGTGATAATATATTATCGATAAAGATTAATATTTAATATATAATGAAAGAGTTTGAAGTCATCGCAGCCATAATATCCGTTGAGCATAACGTAATACAATTATAGTAGTAGTTAACCCGCCAACTTACTATAAGAACGTGATTTGTATCTATTAGACATAGTTATTAATGAAAATAGAGGTAAATATTGTTTAATAGATATTAAGGCTAGTATTTGTCCTACGTTGTTTGTCATGCTCTACAATAAGACGATAGTAATAGTAAATAATATTTACATTAAATCTATGACTTTAGTTAAATAACACTATTTATTTACACTGATTTTTATTATTTACTACAGATTTATATAGTATAAAAAATTTATTAGTTTTTAATGTTATAAAAAATTCATATTGACTCGTTATATTTAAAAATTTTACTGATTTATATAGAACTTATAATTATATACTATTAACTAATATTTAAGATTTTTAATATTGATAATGAAACAAAATAAAACATCACGTACAAGTTAACGCCGTAGTGAATAAGACATGAGTAGAGTGATTATGTAAGGTTTTATTTTATATTGTAAAATATATCTATTAACATATAGATATGTATTATTATATTATTCATATAATAGGGAGTAAAATATTATTTAGATAATTAATATTGTTCATAACTATCTATAAGATGATTAATTCTACTGTTTTGTTGCCAAAAATAATCAATAGATTTATTTTTTTAGACTAGATCATTCGTTACGTCACTCACTGCATTACAATAATCTCATACTTACTGAATACAACATTGAAAAATCATACTATATAGATCTTAATACTTTTATGTAATAAAATATTCCAGGTTGGATATTGAGCATGAAACTACGTGTACTAACAAGTACGACGTGATTATTATGAGGTGATATATGCTTAAATTTTTTATACATGAATATTGAACATTCTGAGAAAACAGAATGTTAAGCTAAGTACTGTATTAAGAAGACGACAACACTCAGAACTGCAAGTACATACCTTTATTTATCTTAGTGGAGATGATTTTTATAGCATAGACTGTAATTACTTATATATAATACATAGGTTATACTACATAAATTAGCTTGTATGTCGCTATTATTTGTATAGATCGAGGTGTATTATGGAGTCATGCTGCTATTATAGCATTGATACCTACTATTAAGATTGTTTCTTATTTAATTCAGATAATATTCACTATAATAAAACGCAGTAAGTATTAACACTACTAAAAAATGCTATACCAGCAGGACTAAGTGTTCATTAAAATCACAAGAAACGTCATACAGTTGAGGTTTTGTACTTCTAATCCCTTAAGTTTTAACATGCAGATCTAGTCAATACTAGCTATATTGGGAGTATTATACTCTGCAAAGCCATTCAAGTTGAATAGTCATTTCGATTAGTCTAATATATTACTCAATGGATCGATAAATTTTATTTATTTTTTATAACGATCGTTAGCTAGTTTCTGCTATAACAACTTTGCATCTCAAGAGTAGCGACAAGTGGTTGTAACGCTGATTGATGCAAGTATGTAGCAAAATAACTGCATTCAGCTAGAGATACAATATGAGTAGACTTATAAAAGTAATGTTATAGCATAGAAGTTGATAATTCAATAGCTATGCTCTCATACTAATAAGATAATGTAACGCAGTAGAGTGTTTTTTGAATCAATCAAGTTCGAGATATTGCGCAATACAATATCCTATCAATGATAAACATGAAGGAATAAGTTTTATTTACCACCTAAATACTAATAAAAATTTTATATCACGTGATATAATGATGGGTATATAGCTAGTATTCACGGATAGAAAGGATATTAATGATCATTTAGAATTATTATTCATTAGACAAAACCTCTTGTTCTAAACTTATTAGAAGTTTAAAAAATATTAAGGTAGAGCGATAGTAGTTATTAATGAATTAAATAGCCTATTTGCAAGTGTTCACACTGAACCCTCTGGTTTAATGCATTACTTCCTAGTTATTTTTTATAACTATATAAACGAGAAAAGAAAAAATAAAATCTAAGATATATAATAGTTACGATGATGGATATCATGTTTTTAGTGTCTATATAATATGACGTTCCCGCTTCATTTAAATTTATATCATATATACTGCTTAGTCACCAAAAAAGTTACCCCTTAGTGCAGTATTAGAGTGTTTGTCTTATAAAATTTAAACGAATTTAACTTTTATTTAATAACATTTATAGAATATTTAACACCATTAATATGGTTCGAATTAGTTTTTGTTGAGTAATATTATGTCTGCTGCCTTATATAATATCACGAAAGTCATTGAGCACCGCCAGCATATTTTACCATTTTTGTTAAACAAGTATGTTTTAGTTGATGGCATACTTGAGCACTCAATAGACAAAAATATCTTCATTCAGTGTAATTATCTGCATCAAATAGTGGAGATAACTGATTTATTGAAAAATATGCACGCTGCTGATGTAGCGGATCTATTGGTAATATTATTCCAAGATGCACAATGGTCAGTATGGCAACTGATAGATAATGCTAGACGTGGATGCGTATTGGTGGAGGTAATGGACCTAGTTTTAGCTAATTTAACTAAAGATATAAGTGCGCAAGATTTGCTTGATGCAATTAACATCCTAAATATTAGTACACAAGCTTATTTAGCGATATATTTAGCGAATCACTTAATGAAAAAATTGTTAATTTTTTGGAATCAGAGCAATGTTTTTGGTTACGCAGAATGAATCATTCTTGCAAAGATGCCGTGAGCTCTATAATGACCTGTGAATTACTTACAGTACGACCAGATGTGACTATTGGTGCTATTCAGCGCTTTTTACGCATGCGTAATACTATACCAGATGCTACTGATAAATTATTTGTTACTGATCGACAAGATATTTTTCTGGGTGCAGTACCACTGGCTGTACTATTGTTGAGTAATCCAGACACACAAGTATATGCGGTGATGGAGGATCATCTTATCTGCTTTCGACCAGAAGACAAGACTAACGAAGTAGTAGGAGCTTTTGAACGTTACAATCTAATCAGTGCTCCAGTTGTCGATGCTAAAAATAGGTTGATAGGCCGATTAACGATCGGAGCAATACTTCACTTAATCAAGGAAGAAAATGATAGTAATTTACGTAGTGTTGGCGGATTCAGTGCAGACGAAGATGTCTTAGCTCCAGTTAACAAGGTAGTAAAAACACGCTGGACCTGGTTAGCGATTAACCTATGTACAGCGTTTATTGCCTCAAGGGTTATTGGGTTATTTGAACATACTATATCTCAATTAGTAGTGTTAGCCGCACTAATGCCGATTGTTGCTGGTATTGGTGGAAATACCGGTAATCAAACTATTACTATGATCGTCCGCGCAATAGCACTACACCAAATTGAAATTAGTAATGTCTCACGTTTGTTGCTTAGAGAACTAGGTGTTGCCATTATTAATGGTTTTGTGTGGGGTGGAACGATGGGTGTAATTACATGGCTACTATATGATGATTTAGCAATGGGTGGGGTAATAATGCTGGCAATGATCCTAAATTTGCTTGTGGCAGCAATAATGGGAGTGGTGATTCCAATAGCTATGATGAAACTAGGTTGTGATCCAGCAGTCGGCTCTAGCGTCTTGATTACTGCGTTGACTGATATCGGTGGTTTCTTTATATTCCTGAGTCTTGCGACGTTATTTTTGTTATAAATTCACCCTTAAATATATTATATACGACATTGAGTAAGAAGTGATGGTACAATGTTTTTATCGATTATTTTGTTTAATAGGACTGTAAATATTTAATCTTCAATGTTAAGCATATTGCAGTAGCACTACAATGGCTTCTTAAAATATGGTATACTTGAATCTAGTAATCAGGATAATCTTTAATGAGTATATATCTGAACTTTTATGGTAATAATTCACAAAGATATGATCTAAATTTTATTTATTTTTTTGAAAATCAATTTATTAAAAATAAATAATAAATTAATTTCAAACCGTAGGATTAATAGTCTTGCTCTCCGTGTCTTCTCGTATATGTTTGTATTTATCTTGAATATTCATGAACATATTGTAATAATTTCTTGGGCTATAAAGAATTTTATTTAGTAAAACGCTAATATAATTTATTAGTATTATGTTTATAAACTCTTTATCTGTTTTCATGAAAAACAGCGATTTATATTATATTTGACGTGATACTATAATAGTATAATGATTATAAATATTTTTTTATTATTCAGAGGATTTGATGATTTCTATTAAGTCTCATGCTCAAGGGTTCTGTTATATGATGTGTTTCTTTAACACTTTTATGTTTGGCGGTAACTGTAATGAGTGCTTTATTGTTAAGCGTGTTATTTTGAGGAAATAACTTTATTGTTCCCGATAAATTCATGCAGTATTGTACTTCTTTAAGTGTACGTAATAATATATTACTATATATAATATAGTATGATTCTTATAAACTAAATACCCAAAGATAATTGATGCTTTACATGTGTATTTCTGTGTTTATATGTTTTAGGCCTAATAGCACTTACTGATGTTTTATTGTTACATACATTCAAGATCACTATTAGTTCTGTTAACATACAGAATAGTGGATATAATATTTGTAGCGTTTATGGAGACGCTACTAGCGTTTCAAATTATTTTATTAATGTGTTAAAATTCTTTATCTATCATACAGATGATCTACTGAATTAAACTGTTAGTAATAGTTATTTTGATAAATTTTAAAATTCAAAATAGCTATGCAACTAGAGATTGCCTAGTAGTTTACTGGTTACTAGATATTATGTATTTCACTTAATTTAAAAATCAAGATTTTATTTTATAATTTTAGTTCCCAAGTAAAATTATATATTCTATATATCGTATGTTCTATATAGAGATATGTTTTTTAAAATATTTACGGCAAGTATAACGATACTTTTGCTCTATTAGATAAAAGTGAAGCATAAAGAGATTTATAGTAAAATGATTTATTTATAGTTTTAGCTTCTGCTGTGTGTGGAATATTTATTTATATAGCAATAAATATTGAGTATTATAATGTAAAAATAAATACTTTTCGATAGTTTATTGATATCTATTATACTATAAATACTAATAAGTATTCGTAATCTTTTTGCCTTAGTTAAGTATTAATTTAAATTTAGAGAGTGACAAATTTCATCTTTAAGGTTTAATTTTTCTCTAATAATAAATAACACATAAGTTGATTTCTAATCAGTGTTTTCTTATGAGTGTTCTCTCAAAATCATCAGTATCACAGACGTAATATAGCAGAAATAATATAATTTTAATTGCTAAAATAAATTATAAATAATGATTGTTTAAAAATATAAATAAATATTAAATTTGATACTTAAATTTATCATCTAAATATATATAAGATGAATTTAAGGTAGTGATTTTAGCGTTAATTAATTTTTAACGTATAAGTTTATCGTAAATGATCTTGTGATCAACTTTAGTAGATAATTGTTATGAATGTATCCCTTTGTAAATGAGAGAACTAATCTTGTTGGTATATTACTTTGTCGAATTATTTTAATGGTAAAATGTTATGGTTTACTATCACATACGTCACATGCAAGATAAGATTTAGCGTAATACGCGGATATTATCTAGTGAGTATCGTGGCATTTTCTTTGAATTCTAAGTAATGTATTGCATAAAAGTAACGTATAAGAAGATGTTAGGTTATCTAGTGTTTTAAAGGTGCGATAAGATGTCTCATTAGTAATTAGTGTTTCAAATATCACAACATCTATTTATACATAGAGATGTGTATAATATTTTTTAATATATAAAGATATATAATGTTTTGTATTAAAAAACTCCGTCAAATTTTAGCAAAGTATCGCGGTATCTGCTTGTTTACTGTGATTAAAATCAAAATAAGCATGGTTATAACATTAATAGCCTTGATCTCTAAAAATCAAAAATTCTTATAAAGATTGATCTGGTTATTAGCAGCAATTATCCTAATGTATTATTTAATTTTTATTTTTATATGAGTTGAAAGGTAAACATCGTAAGGTGCGTATCATACACTGCATCCCATAATACTGCAGTATTATGGGATGCAGTGTATGATTTACCATGAATCTTAGAGAATAAACATAAGTATAGGTTCTACCCCGTCCGGGTTCTTTAAGATCATTAAGCATAGGCTTGTCTTCAAAATTTTACTAGCCTCAAATTTGGAGAAAAAATGTCCTCCATTACACATTTTATTTTAGCCTTAATAGTAGTAGTATTTTTAGCATTGTTAATTTGCCAAGATCGTAAAAGCATCCATATTAACTACATAGTTCAATTGTTAATTATTGAAATACTGTTGGCTTATTTTCTTTTGCACTCAACAGTAGGTTTAGTTTGTATAAAAGAGGTCACAGAATTATTTAAAAAATTGCTAGGATTTGCAGGGCAAGGTGCTGACTTTGTATTTGGTGGTATGTCTGAAAAAAACTTAGCATTCTTTTTTCTTAGAGTCCTCTGTCCTATTGTGTTTATTTCCGTTGTTATCGGCATATTGCAATATATTAAGGTGTTGCCATATGTTATTCGGATTATCGGTACTATACTATCAAAAGTAAATGGTATGGGTAAGTTAGAATCATTTAATGCTGTTAGTTCTTTAATTTTTGGTCAATCTGAAAATTTTATTGCTTATAAGAATATTCTCAGCAATATATCAGAAAAGCGTATGTACACTATGTCGATAACCGCGATGTCTACCACTTCTATGTCTATTGTTGGTTCTTATATGACAATGTTAGATGCTAAGTTTGTTGTGGTAGCCTTGGTATTAAACATGTTTAGTACTTTTATTGTGCTATTATTAGTCAACCCTTATGATCTTAGTGCATCAGAAGATCTTGATTTGATAAATTTTTATCAAAGACAAAATTTCTTTGAAATGCTAAGTGAATATATTCTGACTGGTTTTAAAATAGCAATTATTATTGCAGCGATGCTGATTGGTTTTATTGCCCTTCTTGCTGCGGTTAATGGTTTATTTATCGCTATATTTGGTGTGAGTTTTCAGAATGTTCTCGGTTATTGCTTCTATCCGTTCGCTTGGATTATAGGTGTGCCTAAACACGAAGCTTTACAGGTCGGTATGATTATGGCAATAAAGTTAGTTTCTAATGAATTTGTAGCAATGATGGAGTTACAGAACATATCTACTAAGCTATCAAGATATAGCAAAAGCATCCTATCCATATTTCTTGTATCTTTTGCTAACTTGTCTTCTATTGGTATTATATCTGGAGCAATTAAAGGAATTAACGAACGTCAGGGTCGCGTAGTGACACGCTTTTCCATGAAACTAATATACTGCTCAACACTGGTTAGCATCCTGTCTTCTGCTGTAGCAGCTTTAGTGTTAAGTTAATATCACAAACACCTACATTATAGTTGATTGCTTTCAGTATAGATTTTAACATATAGAGGTTTTGATAGATTTTGTGCAATAATTATCATAGAATTTTTAATAATATCTTACAGATTGAAGATAGTGTGTTATGCATAAACGTTATGATTGATTCGGGGAGGTTCCTAGTGCTTTCCATGATATTTTATTACTTTCAAACTTTACATCCAACTAAGATTCTAATTTATAAAAAAGTAGATAGGGCAATCTAGATGCTAATTATTATCGCGTAGTGTGCGCTAATTCGGCGGAACTAAAACCGCTGTATCGAAGATACAGCAGATCTTTTGTTAATTAAATAATTTTTAATGTTGATAAAAGAAGTGATTTTCAACAAAAATATATTTGTTTTTTAGATTATTAGGGTAGCTATATTGTTAGAAATATCGTATATATAATACGTAGATCATTATAATCTTCCTGATTTTTTCTAGGCTTATAGTCTAAAAATAGACAACTTACAACTACTATTTAAAGTTTTGCGTTGCATAAATACTATGCATACATAGTATGAGTATGTTGTTCATGGGTTATATTGTGGTTTTTATAATTTAGAGTAGTTTCTGAGAATATTGTAGACTGTATTGGTCTATTGTACTAGATAGCTACGATAGCTCAAACCATTATCAATTCCTATTGAATGATTGATATAACAGCTTAAAATATTAATTTTTTATCATACATTTAACGACTACGTTAGTAGTTTGCAAAAAATATCCATAAAATCTTTCATAACTCTTATGAGTTGTAGTGTTTTAGTATAAACCATGGAATCTTTATGTAAAGTTATAGCTTATTAGCATACAGATGATAGCTAACACATAAAATGTCTATACATTTTATACAGAAGGTGATTTTGGTAAAGCATTAAAAGTTTCAGTGCTCAGGAGTCAGACGAGTCGTTTATACAATCATGTTTTTATGTCTATAGTGTAACATTCTAAGTTTTCCCATGGCTCATTTATGAAGACAGATTATACGCTTATAAAAAATAGTTGTTTAGCGATAAAATTCAGCACATGTAATGCTTAATACTATAGGTTATTAGGGTGTTGGTTGTTGCAGTATTTATGAGCTTAATAACAATAAAATTCAGGCAAAGAAATGCTTCAAGTTTTTTAACACAGCCTCTACATGCTAAGATATCAGGCTATTGAGCAGATGTTTAGTATGATCTTAGACAAAGACAATAAAAGCAATTGAATAAATTTACAATAAATAAAAGGAGCAAAAATATAGTTGATTACTGGTGGAGCTAAACGGGTTTGAACCGTCGACCTCTTGCATGCCATGCAAGTGCTCTTCCATCTGAGCTATAGCCCCATACCATTATGAGAATGTTCTACAAATATTCTTATTGTATGGAATTTTAGATGCATGATTAATCGCTAAGTATATGTTTAATAAAACATTAAAGATTAAAAAGCAAATATACCGAATATTTGAAACACAAACACAGAACAATATCTTATACAAGATTCTTCTGTGGGTAGTTAGGAGAGTTTGTGCGATTACTAATATAATCTAGCGCCATATCTATACGCCGTAAAGAACGTGTTTTTCCGATTGTGTAGATCGTGACGTCTATACCAGGCGATTGCTTAGACCACGTAACTGCTACGCGAAGCGTCATACTAACATTCCCTATACCTAATTCATTTTCTGTAGCTGTAATTATATTGTGTATATTTTTTTGTGTCCATAAGCAAAGTGTAGCTAGCTTAGCGCGCACCGATTCTAGTGCGGGTCTAACGACCGGACACAAGTACTGTTTAGCGATATCCGTATCAAATTTTTGGCAGTCTTCATAGAAATAACGACAAGATTCAGCCATTTCTTTTAAGGTTTTACAACGTTTTCGAAATAGTTTAACTATTTCTTTTAGTTGAGGGCCTTGACAGGTTTTGATGCCCAATTGCTCAATATGCCACATCAGATATACTGCAACTTCTTGCGCGGGCATATGATTGATATAATATTGATTAAGCCATTGTAGTTTTTGAAGATTAAAGGTGCTAGCAGATTTACTAATCGAATCCAGCGTAAAGAGCGTTTTCATCTCATTGATAGAGAACACTTCTTGATTTCCATGCGACCATCCTAAACGCACTAAGTAATTTAGCAATGCTTGTGGTAGGTATCCATTATCACGATATTGCATGACTCCTACTGCTCCGTGTCGTTTAGATAATTTTTTACCATCCTCGCCTAGGATCATTGAAACGTGTGCATATTCTGGTATCGGTGCACCTAATGCTTGTAAGATATTAATTTGTCGAGGGGTATTATTAATGTGATCTTGGCCACGTATTACATGACTGATTTGCATATCCCAGTCGTCTATAACGACGCAAAAATTATAAGTGGGTGAGCCATTAGTACGTCGAATAATTAAATCATCTAGTTCACAATTTCTGAATTTGATTGTGCCACAAATTATATCATTAAAAGCCACCGATCCTTCTTTGGGATTTCGAAAGCGTACTACATGCTGCATGTCGTCATTGTAGTTCAGTTGACTATTACGACAGTGACCATCATAACGTGGTTTTTTACGCTGTATGATTTGTTGTTTACGCACTGTTTCTAAACGCGATTTTGAACAATAACATTTATAAGCTGTCCCCTTTTTTAACATATCACTTATTACTAAGTTATAACGATTAAGGCGTTTACTCTGAAAGTAAGGTCCTTCATCATACTTTAGATTTAACCAATGCATGCTTGCTATAATTGTATCAATTGCTTCCTGAGTGGAGCGTTCTAAATCAGTATCTTCGATACGCAGTATAAAATCTCCGTCTAGATGACGGCTAAATAGCCAAGAATATAGTGCAGTTCGTGCACTGCCAACGTGTAAATACCCAGTAGGACTCGGTGAGAAACGAGTTCTAATTTTCATTAGATTAAGCGCCTTTTTGCGCAACATGTCTGGGTAATTACCAGAAGTTGCTCGCAATTAATAAGTGAATAATATTGTATCACAACAGGTATATTTCTTAGCACTGATGTAGTATTTTCTGTTCTCTGCATTATTCTTCAAATAATTTGCTTTACAAAAGACATGCTTGTATTAATGACAGCTATTATACTACTAATATAGTTTTATATTATACTTTTAAAGTCTATTAAAAACTATTGACTCATTTTAAACTACCCCTATAATATTAGGGTAGCAGATCGGGTGATTAGCTCAGTTGGTAGAGCACCTTCTTTACACGGAGGGGGTCGGCGGTTCAAGCCCGTCATCACCTACCATTTCTCTGGGTCGTTAGCTCAGTTGGTAGAGCAGTTGACTTTTAATCAATTGGTCGCAGGTTCGAATCCTGCACGACCCATAAATTCTAGAGACAAAGACGTAGTATTTGTCTGAAGAATAGCACTCCGTAATTTCTATAAAATAGAATAATTCTTGATAATTATTAAGTCATGTATTGCTTGTTTGGAGAAACGTATGTATTTAAAGTCTGTAACCCTATGTTAATTAGCCTTATATATGCGGTTATTATACTAAATATGATTGTCTTTATATACTGTGTAAGCTCTGAGCAATCCATGCACTGCATGTCTCAATATCAGTGTATGACTTAGAATCAGTATATGCTGTGTGTACTGTTTTTTCTTGTTGTTATTGTAGTGTAATTCAAGTAATATGAAGTGTATAGACCTTTTATTGTAGTTGAATGAGAGATTTTTGCTATTGATAATAGAAGATTTCTCTAATGTCTTCGATGTTATGTGTACACAGTATTTACTGGTGACATAAGATACAATGAGTTTATTTGTAAACTACACGTAAGTCTTAGACTGCTAAGTGGTTATTTTTGTAGCATTTTGAGAAATACATAAACACATGCTATTTATTCCTAATATTTATTGATTGAGTATTTTAATCAATAAAATTAAAGACTATTTACACCTCCTTTCTGCAGTTTTAGATATCATAAAATTTATATACAGGTTTATAAATGAGTGCTATGTTTATTTAGAATATAATTGATTTTGTGACTGCGATATAATAATATAGTTACTTATGTATACTTGAACAAGTATACCAAGGTATCTTACAACGTATTAAAAATCATAAAATAACTTCTTTAACACCATTTTTTGTACATACTAAAGCTACGTCAGCGCAACGGTTAGCGAATAAACCAACTGTGACTACACCGGCGATCTGGTTAACCTGGTTTTCTAATGCCACAGCATCTGTAATCATTAAGTGATAGACATCAAGAATTACATTGCCATTATCGGTTATAACATTCTGACGATACTTTGGTGTACCACCAAGCTTCACCAGCTCGCGAGCTACATAGGATCGCGCCATTGGGATTACTTCTACTGGTACTGGGCGCTTTCCTAGTATATTGACTTTTTTGGTAATATCAACAATACAGATAAATTTATGCGAGATTGCAGCAAGCACTTTTTCACGTGTGAGTGCTGCACCACCACCTTTAATCATTTGCATGTAATCGTTAATTTCATCTGCGCCGTCAACATAGATATCTAATGAATCGATTTCGTTGGTGTCAAAAACAGAGATACCGAGATTCTTCAGTTTAGCAGTAGACGTATGAGAACTGGACAGCACGCCTTCTATTTTGTGCTTTATAGAGCCTAGCGCATCAATAAAATAGCTAGCAGTCGAACCGGTACCAACTCCAACAAGAGTACCTGGCATTACGTATTTAAGTGCTGCCCAACCTACTGCTTTTTTCATTTCATCTTGTGTCATAATGTATCTCTTTCCCATTTTAACTTGTAGATATGATAGGGTAAGACTTGACTGCTTATTAAAGTAGAATTACCGTCCTTATTCTGAATCTATATTTTAGTTCACCATGGGAAGACTTTTTCACGATTTTTATTTACAAGATCTACAAATTCGGTATAATTATTGTTAATTTAATATAAAAGATTTTTGTTTTTAAAACATACTTCAATGAGTAGTATATTAACGTTAGTTAATACGTAATCGTAGTGTTCATTGCTTGTGTGAATTTTATATCACGCAGTTTTATATACTAAATAGTATGCAATTCATTTGACTCAATAATGTTATTAATTTTTGTATAATACATGCTACTATACAATAGTGAATAACTAATTCTGGTGTATACAATATGATTATAAAAGTGTATTGTCTTAGACAATACTGTTAAAATAACTATTCCTAATTGTATAACTAGCGTTGTTGATTAACAACCTGATTACTTGTTGTTGCTTTTAGTAAAATGCCTAAGAATTATTAGACATTTAAACCTATATGATACCCGATAAGATGTGCACAGAAAGTGGTATGACTATGATAAAGTAATTAGTGCATTGAATATTTACGACACCTGCTATAAGCAATAATTTTTAAGATTTTCCCAAATATAACAGACATAATATAATTATTGGTTACATCATATAATTTTAATTGATGTACGCTGATTATGTTACTAGGTGTATACATGATGTTTTACTTATTTTTAGTTATTAGTTTGTATAAGACTTGAAAGTGTTATAAAATTGAAGATTATATTCTAGTTTAGCATATGTGTCCGCATGATTTAAATCACTCCCTGAGTTGCGCTACTTAACTATTTTTTAAAATTTAACATATACCATTTGGTATATGTTATTGCGTATGTTTTTGTGATGGCATTTAATAATATAAGTCTAAAGTTTGTTGATAGTATCAAATCTGTTTTTGAAATTTATAAATAATTTTCCTATTTTAGGCTATTATTTTAGCAGCAATATTCGTTAACGTATACTGTTATTTTCTAATGATACTAGAGGTTTTGATATTCTATAAATATACACTGTGCATGACTAGCACAGAAAACTAGATTTTAAGTTTGTTCTGTAAACTTTATAGTGTGTAGAGTATTCTATAGTACTTGCGAAATCTAGCGCGATCGCCTGCGTCTGTTCTAAGGGTTGATTAATAAATCTGGACAAATCTCTGGATGATTCGATTAGTTGTCTCTATACATAATATGTACCTTATTAAACTTAATATAATTGTATCATTATGATCTAATAGTTTAAAATATTAAGAATTGTACTGTATGAGCCGATGTAGAGATTATAGTGATGAGCGATCAGTTAGGAGTGTAATGCTTTTTTTAGAGAAATAACTACCCTAATAAACTACGTTCAATGTTTAGATTTAAACATCAATAGTCATGCATTGCAGTGCCGGTTTCATTTATACTCGGTTTTCGTGTACTTTGATTGTGTACATTAAATATTATATTAAGCATGTAGTGTATTAGATTTGATGTTCTTTAATAGCTACTGTGGTAGATATGACGACATGAAGCATTGATACATCTTAATGTCATATTGTGAGCATGTTGGTTAAAAAATCGTCAAGTTAGTTGTACATCAAGATTATAAATATTTTAAAAGGGTCTAATTTCTATTTTAAAGAATATTTTGAATTTAATAGGTTTAAGCATCACACTGTAAGTGTGATGGTAAGCCCGCAATAATTTTATTGCTCTTTAATACTAAGATCTCTCAATAAATGCTTAATAATTGAAGGATTAATATTTATAGATTTGTTCTGTTCTTTGTGTGTATAATATTAATCTCAGATTAGTGAAGTGTTTAATTTATATGTAAAAATCAATACTTTAACAATTCGTAGATTCTTTCAGGCATCAAAGGTGAGGCTATCATCATAACTAATAGTGGCTATTATTATTGTTACTATATCGCGTTCGTCAATTTAGCAGTTATGCAGACAAGATAGACGCTTTTAAGCGTATCATATTTTATTGTTTATAGTAGATTATATAAGAGTTATTATCCTAGTGCATGAATCATTAATAATACAATCTGGTAGTATAAGTGTATTGACGCACGTACTTTTAATAAACAAACGTTAATATACGGTATTATTCTTAATAAAGAATACTCGTGTGGATTATTTAACTAATATATTAAATAAGTCATTTATTTTTATCATCAATAAATCAAGCCTGATTTATTGATAATAAAAACTTGCTAGATTTAATTATTTAAAATTAATTACTATAATCATTAAATGAGGTTAAAGTTCTAGTGTATTTCCATGAAAGTGTTATACGAAAATATTAAAATTATGTTTTACCTTTGATAAAAGTAAAAAAGAATTATTATCAACTAAGATCATTATGTTGTAAGTAGTGATACCAATGAAAGTAATTGAGATATAAAATATTATGATGTTTTGTTATTGTTTTAACATGTATAACGTGTGATCAGACTTTGTCTGTTTGCGTGAATATTCAAAAATATAGATTAATTGTGTATTTAAACCTAATCAATAAAGATTTTTATCTTAGTATTTCCATGTTTCTTAACATATTATCTTGCAAGTTTGTTAAAATTTTATACATAAATCTTATGAATTACATAGTAAATAATTGAGTAGATTAATGTATTCTACAATATTAATTATATAATTATATATAATTATATATAATAATTCATTAAATGATAATGATTTCGCTAGAATAAGTTCATTTTATAAATGGTATCTTATATACTTTTCTAATTATATAAGATATTTTAGAATTTTATAAACAATAAAAATGAGAGCAAGAATAATAAGTTTTAAAATGGTTATCAACGCTATATATCTGACACAAAAAGCAAAAATTGACATGCGGCTACCTGTTAGATAGAGACAATTTAGATAGTATATGTAGATACATGGTATTTTCAAAACATACTGGATAGTTATATATGCGTAGCATAACTAGACTAACAATCCATATATGTTGTGCTGTCAGCAGTAACATACTAGTTATTTTATTACAGTTTGGAATATTACTACATAACAAAGGTAAGTGGTGAGTTCTACGTGTTTAATGCTTAATATTGATCTTGATCGTATCTTTTATAACTGATGTTTAAACTTTAAAAAAATGGAGAACAAAATGAGTGAGTGAGAAATAATTTTTATCTTTCTGTGCTGAGTGAATTCTTTCAAACTACATAATGCGTATGAGAGCTTCTTAAGGTTTAAGATGTTTCTCTCATAGGATCAATAATCATATTGAAGTACTGAAAATATATATACTAATGTTAGGAGTTTAATGGAGATTGGGGTAATACATAATAAAAAATTGAGATGCTGTGCGGAATAATACGAGAAATTAGTAAGACATTCATAATTTTAGCTACGAACATTTATCAATTCAATGTTGCAAGATTGATTTAATATTTTAATGGGATATAAGGTCGTTAATGATGTAAAAAGTACAAAATCACTACGCTCTGTTTTTAGATAAAAGAGTGTGATTTAGTTGAAATAAAAATCATTTTAATAACGATAATTTTGGTTGCGGGGGTCGGATTTGAACCGACGACCTTCGGGTTATGAGCCCGACGAGCTACCGGGCTGCTCCACCCCGCGTCCAACAGATATCTAGTTTATCTTTTCATAGAATTTATTGCAAGCTATTTTTATAGTTTTTTTGAATAAAAATTATTTTACTCTAAAATTAACGGTATTTGTTCTTTTATGAACATTTCATGCTTTAAATATAAGTAATTTTTTGTTAATAGGTGTTTGTAGATTATCAGTATAGTACACATGTTATATTATAACGTGAAAGATTAGTATAAAATCAAAAGATCAAAACTATTTAAAAGAGTGATTAAAGTAGATGTGAAGCTGAATTTTGTCGGTAAAATCTATAAATACGCATAGATTAGATGAATCAGTGACAGCGGTGAGCAAGGAAAAACTGGTGTGTTTGAAAACTCAGTGATGATATCAGGTATATAGTAATGCTATCTACCGAGATATTAATCATAGTAATACTTGTCTATACAATGCACGTAGTCTGTTGTAGGCATTGTATCTACGTTTATTTTGTTTTTACAATAGCAAGTATGATGTTAAATAAGTTCAAGCGTACCCGATTGTATCGATACGTCGTTATAATAATGCGATTAACTACAAATTAAATTAAAGCGTCTATCAGTCTGGTAGTAGCATAGGCAGTATTTAGTGACGATTTACTCGATTCTATAGGTTACTTGTGAGTATTACAGAATACTTTCACTCCGTTACTAAAAGTACAATCTGAGAGTATGTAACATGTTTGCCATATCGATTTTTGACTAGAACATCAAACACGATCAATATCGCTAGCGTCACGTTAGTTGATTAAGCAATATTTAAGATAATGAACCAATATTCTCTAGAGTTTTCAAAGATTTAACCGTTTATAAGTTATTTAGACATTAAGGAGTAACCTAGGAGGTATGCGTAATCTCTTGTTACATCAAGTGCTGCTATATCACAAAAACCCGCTTATCCTATAGATATTATCATTACTATTTCAAAGAGTAGAATGGTATTGACGAGTTGCTAAAAGTTTTATATTATAAAATATATTATATGTTATTTCATTCCAGTTTTAGAGATACATTGCTTTGTGCAAGCAAAGCTTGCTCAATAGTCTGTAGCAAAATACGAATGCGCTGCTCAATTTTAGATTCATGATTTTGTGTTTTTAGTTTTTCTTGTGTTAGTTCATGACAAACATTTAATGCCGTAATAAAAAGTAATGTCTCAGTGTTCAATACATGCGTGCGATCTTTTAGATTTTGTAATCGTTGATTAAGATCGCCTGCTGCTATATTTAATGCATCTTGTTGTTCTTGTGGACAGTTTACTCTTAACAACCGACCAAAAATTCGAACATCTACTAATGTTGCAGACATGTTACCTTCCCACATTAATGTCAGTTAGCTTCAGTTTAATTGTATTAAATAGCTAAAGCGGATCGTATTAAATATTTTAGCATTAAATAATACTGAGTTGATTTGCACTTACATACTACACCTTCTAGAACGACTCATGACTTTCTAATATAGTGGTGTTGCATGGTAGTAATATACTATTAAATAAGTAACATGTTTTTATTTAAACGATCCTATAAAAGCAAAGAAGTAATATTCATACACTGGTATGTACTGAGAGTACATTTATTATGGCATGAGATGTATAAGTACAGGGTTTCAATAATGACAATGCATGTTAATGATTACACTCATAGTTGTTAAAGTTGTTTTTATAAAAATCCTTTATTTATAAAAATGAATGTTACATTTCCTGCAAGGAAATTCTGGTGCTTGAACGCTCCTATTAAAACGCTATAATTAATATAAGATACACTCGAACAAATTTATTATTTTAGATTTTAAAAACGAAAATTTTTTAAAAAATTATTTTGTTTTAAACTTTAGTAAAAGTATGCGTACAGCGTTATATTAGCAAGCAATTTGAGAATAATAAGTTGTACTATCATCTTGATAGCCATGGCTCTGCAGCTTGATTTTTATAAAATTTTCATGCATATAAGATTACCCTCTGTGAGAGATATCATCTATCATTTAGTTTTATGATAACACGTCAAGTATTTTTGATATTATTTTAGAGATAATGTATTTCTGTATAATGAAAGTTTAGCGAAAAATTATATACACCATATCGGTGCCCTAAAAGTGCAGATACTACGGATTTAAAATCCTATAAACACAGAAAATGATTAAGAATCTCCAAGTAATTCTATAGGTGAGATTATTTATTTCACATACAGAATAAATCACCATCATTTGGTTAGATACTCGCGGTAGTAGTATCAATATAAATATTATTAATTTACTATAATCCTAAAGACATTAAAACACGCAGTGGCATAATAGTCGTGCTTTCTAATGCTTTTGTAAATTACGACTTGGTATTCTAAAGCATTATGATTACAGAATAAATATATTAATTATTTATCTTTGATGATGACTATCAATACAATTAAGTATTGATAGTGGAAGAGATTATATAGTCTGCTCTAATAGAGCAGTGTGATATCAGTTAGTTACTTATAACCTAAGAACAGATGATGTAATTTTCAAGAAAATCGCTTGATCAATGACGACACAATACATTAATAAATGTATGGCTCTCTTTAAGATAAAGAGTCGCATATTATCTGTGAGTTTTTATGAAAACTGTGAGATGCTTAAATATGCTGATGCGCCATCTGTTTGGTCATTTCCCATGACGGTTCAGTACAACATAATCCGATTTAGCTTAAATGCATTGTACACTCAATGAGTCTAATAATAATCTCTATTATATTTGTTTATATACTGTAACTAAAATAAAAAAATTCAATAATACTAGAGTAGTTGCTAGATAGAGTGGTGGTATATGTAAGTACGATCATTTTAGAACATATAAGATGCATTTATGATGGTTCGTTATACCAGACAATTAAATAAGTATTCTACTAAACACCATATTATAGTAGTGACGCTGGCAGGTGTAGAAAAATTGTATTGAGAAGCTAGTTGAAATATGCAGTGTAGTGAAATCAGGAACATTATAAATATAGCATGTTTTAGTTAGAGTAGGTTATCTAACAATGGAAATATAGTGGGGTTGTTGTCTAAAGTCTGTGACACCAGTTATATTAGTTATAAATATTCTGATTTTTCATACCGTGCATAAACGACTAAACTTTCCTCATTAAGCAGGAGGATGTAATCTATTACGCGACAAGTAAAAAGCATGAAGCTAATTAGAGATTTTATGGTGCATTTAATGATCTATGTACAGATAGATTCTACAATTTTTAGATATGCTAATAAAAATTGATTGTCGTCTATAATTTCGTGATATAGGGTGATTTATAGATGTTTAAAGAAACTATAGATAATACGCCGCACAACTAAAAGTAGTATGTTAATGCATATTCGCGAAACTAGCAGTATGTTGACCAGTGTATATCAAGACTTATAAAGGCGAAAATTTGTCGCGAATTTGTTAATTTTGTACTTGTTGTCTGCTGACAATATTGTTGTGAGTAGCGAAAAATCGCTGTGTCTTTCATTGCATCGAACATGCATTTATAATGCAAGATGGCGATGCAGCGTTAATGGATATTCACTTGAAATATCCAGAATACATAGGTGATATGACTCGCTTTCCGGTTAATGCAAAGGAGAGATTACCCAACCGTCCTATATAGTTTATACAATACTATTTATTGTATAGTTATATCATAGTAATGCTTAGACGTAGCACTGTTATCATGGCAATCGACCACTAAGTAGTTCGCGCGATTATTACTACATTTAATTGAAGACAGAGTGGAAGTAGAGCTACTACATATCAAGTAGGCGTGCTGTCAATTTTATGTATATTTAGTGATTATGCGGGTTTCGAATTACATGATATCAGTGATTAGAAACATTCACATGTAATTGGGGGTGTTGGCATGAAACATTGTACTTCCTTTCGGTCTGTATGGCGTGTTGGAATACGGATGACTAGCAGAGTATCATGGTGTTAGAAGCTGTATCAAGTATATTATTGAAATATGCTTGATAGTAATAAAAGCTAATTCAGCGTATAAAGTACGTAGATTATATAGATATTTTATACTAAAACTAGATTAAAAGATTGAGTATAATCATTATTGACGGTGGTATGTTGGTGCGATTTGATCACCTAGCTATTGTGGTACTACTCTATAGCCGCATGGCAGTAGATTTACTGGAATACATTATCTAGACATTAGTCATGTGGTTGTGATGCTCGCGTTAAAGTTGTGTAAAATACTACTTGTCAGTAGTTGAGGTGTATCGATATTTTCAGTACTACGAGACTATGCGACGACTACTATTCAAGTTTATGTTAGTAAGATCATTCAATTCTAGCTTAACTTATACGTGCACTATTAATGCGTCTCTAGTTTGGATGAGGTAGTGGAGCCACATGATGTCGCTGACCAGCGACTTTTATTTAGCTTCACAATGTACACCGCTTGACATTGCATTATCTCAGACGAATAGTTAGTGTGCTTCTTATCGATGAACATGTATAAGTAACGTTGAATAATAGCCAGTGTATTAGCAAGCAACTGCTAGTGGCAACTAATGCCTCGTGTTCTGCGTGAATAAAGATTTTCAGTATCCTATTTGCAGCTGACTCTGACTATGCGCACTTTGCTAATATTGACAATCGTCACTACTGCAGAAGATGACAGAGTTTAATCTTGAACGATTCGCGCAAATACTAACCGTTGGTGACTCTGTCAACGTCAACGTCACGAGGGTATAACTCTATAGTATAATGTCGTTCACAGGAATCGCACAAAATATCAACGATTGGGATGATCAGCCTTTATTAACACGTTATAAAAAGTTTTAGTGAGTATTTAGGAATATTTAAAGCTTATGAAATGCCACTATGATCCTCTTAGTTTATTCAAAACTAATCGGTACGTTAACCATCGATTAGCTGTAATGGTGATATGCTGCACAGGAATGCCAGCCGATTTTTGAGTAAGGGTTTAGCTTTAATTGTGCAACGTAATATTGCTAGCGAAAACATTAGAGAACATCACAAATAATAACACAAAGCTTGGTAGATATATTTTTTGATCCTTATCAGCAATGGCAACCAAAGAATCATAAAGCAGTTATTGCTGTGAATGTCGGTTAATTCGTTGATTCTCGAGCTTCTATGGTTCTCTGATTGTTAGTCGAAATTTAGCTTTGCTAATTATGGCGAAATTACCAATAATATGCATGTTTAATAAAACGTATGTTGGAATGAGTTATGCATTAGACTAATATTAGTTACTCACCTGAATAGTATGCTACTACAATAATCTAAATGTAAGAATTTGATTATTGCTAGCGGCGATATGATAGGACAAGCACTAGCTTGTAGCTTATAGAATATAGTAGTTGATTGATTACAGCATTAGCAAGGCAGTTCTGAATATTATTCAAACACCAAAACGCCAGAACTACGTGTTTTAGTTATCGATAATCCCATTAAGTATTTACTGCGACATATCGGTGGCCTAGCAAGATATTTAAAGGCCATATAAATTCTTATAATTTTAATAGAGGTATGGATGGTGATGATTTTAGGGGTATTATTGTTCAAAAATATGGCTTGAGCGATCTGGGTCATATTATAGAAAAGTTTTAATTAAAAGGTATTGTGGAGATGTGTTACAAACTTACCAGGTATTACTTTGCTGATAAGCTATTGTTAAACCAGCGATCTAGAGAAATTGTAATGTCTGTATTATATGGAAAATGAACAACTTTGGAATATTCAACTCATGATGGTTGCAAAGAGTGCAGATTCATGATTGTGTCAGCACACCATTGTTTTTATGACCGATGAAGATTTTCATTGTTCTGTGTTCATCGCTAGCATTCACGCTAGTATCGCATTTTTTAATAGCGCAGGAGGTATTTATGGTAATAGAATACTAATGTTTTTTTGCTTACTAGTCCGCATCATTAGTTTAATGATATCATCAATCACAGCGCTTAATGCAGCACAACTATAGCAATTATCACGCGATCAACTTAATTACCGATTAGTAGTAGCCTTTGATATGTGATTAAACCCTTGCTATTTAGAGAGTGAGCGTATAACCTTTCTATGAGTCGAAGAAGTGTCGACGTATAGCTTAGTGCTATATTTGGGGTGTGATGCATACGATAACTCCTTATCTAGAAAGGAAGCGAATTTAAGCATTGAGGTGAATTTAAGTGTTATAAATACTTTCGCATTAATTAGTGAGCTTTGTTGTTTTCAGAGATGCAAACAGGATATTAATTAGTATTTATATGTGTTGTGATGAATATCGTAAAAATTGTGACAATATGATGATGCGAATTATTATGGAAGATGTTTTTAAGTTATTTATATAGTTATCATGTTTAGCAAAGTTAGTACGAAGTACTAGATTACAACTAATACATAGCTTACTAGGTACTAACTCTAAGATTGTGCGTTAAGAGATGGGTTTAAACAATTTTCCAGAACAGCTATTTAAGAATCTTATCTAACGGGTTGTTTTATTTTATTTTACCTGAACATATGTCGTGTACTTAAACGCTAGATATATTAGGCGGTTGTGGTTCGTGATGTTTAAACCCACCAAATAATATATACCTATTAAAATATCTTAAATTTTCTTGAATTAAATACTTCGATGTTGAGAAAGCATGATGAATTTTTTATAATTGTTTGTATTTGATTAAAATGAAATTTTGTTAAAAAGCTAGATGTTCCTACCAGCATGATTTATTAAAAGACGCATTTATTGCTTGTTTTGTTGTGTGTGATTTTCTATGATCTTTTCTAAATGTAGAAGCGGGTTGCAGAGTGTTAGGTTCTAGAATCTATATTGATTCTGATGATCTAGTCTTGTTCTAGTTATATAGAGATAGCCCGTTCTATTTAGAAGTTTCATACTATTTATTTTGTAGATCAAGTGTTTATCGCTACACCATTGCAACATAGCTATTGTATTATATTTGGAATAATGCAATAAGTAACGTAAAACTCATATGCATTAATTTCCTCAATAATCTGCTAAGTAATCAAATGTCAAATTATTAGAAACTTCTCTGTTAGTTTATTAATAAGTTGTGTGTTGATGCTACAAGCTGATGTTTTGTCGAAACTTGATGTGCAGTTTATGTGCGCTATTATTTAGGTTCCAAAAGATATAATGAAAAGAAGATTTTTTAGTGAAAGCATTTGAGTGTAATCTTAAGTTATAAATTTTAGTGGTTATTAAGACCACTTGCATATATTTGCATATTTTGATATTAATAGTTTGTTAGAGATGTCTAGATTTTTTATTAATAAAATTGAATACATGTACTTATAAAAATAAATTGATAAAATCAAACCGTAAGTATTTGCTCTACTTATGGGTAGAGATGCATTATGTGACATATTTTATATGTCTTAGTAAACTATATGTGTATGGGTGGTTTAAAACTAGCTACCTAATTTGCAGCGTAATAATACTCTATGTTTTAGACGCTTTAGCAGATCAAGCGTTTATAATTACATTATAACGCAACACAGCTTATCTGAATGTGGTGAGTATTTAGTGATGAGGAATAAATTAAAGTACTAAGTATTAGAAGTAATATTTATTTCTAAGTCATGAGGTAAAATAGTAGTTATGTAATAACAATACAGTATTATAGTATATACTTATTGATATATTATTATCAAGTTTAATGTCAGTTTATAGAACATAGATAGACAAAGAAAGCACTCTTATATACAAAGTTACGCTTTACAAGCAACCGTTATGCTCTTTAACACTAAGTTTATAAAATGGGTAACGAAGGTTGCAAGCTTTTAGAAAGATAGATTTACATATCCGTTCAATACTTAATATATTCATTAAAATAATGCTATTAATAGAATAGTTTTACTGATAATTGAGATATTAAAGCATAAATTTAATGTACGTTAGCAAGCGCAGTATAGAGAATTAGTGTTGACTAGTCGCGAATTAAAGGCGTTGCCTCCCTAGGTATCGAGGCTACAATTAATCAAAGTTAATTTTTTAAATTGACCTGTATCTAATAAAAGTTTTTGCATTATCAAGTTTAAATTTACACTGTACTTATATAAATATAGAGATATTACATATGTTAGAATCTATACAGTTCTTGACTTTATGAGTCTGTAGTAACTTACTTATATAAGATTTCTTATAGAAATATAGGATAGGCTTACATCAGTTAGTACCAGTTTTATCAAACCATAATAACCAATTTTCTCATCTGTCAGTACTACAAGAAGTAATGCTAATGTAATAAGATTATAATTTTATTATAATGCGCTTAAAATAGATTGTTCATGATTTTCAAAGCTTGGTTAATCGTGTAATGATACATTGACTCATCATAACTATGCTACGTATAAAGCATAATCAATATCATAATATTATTAAGAAGATAAAGGTGAGAAAGAAGGTAATGATTAAAATTACAGGCAGATAAAATGATTTTTAGAAACTTAAATAAGTGAAATGCTTCTAACTAGACAATAGTATAACCGAAACAAAATAGGCACATATATAAGGTGAGTTACTTCTATAGATATAGAGAATTTAATTCTAAATATAGATGAACATGTCATGAGTAGCCAGATTGTATCACTATCATTACCTAATGATTAGACTTGACGAACTCTTATATAGTCAAGTAACGTAGATTTTTAGATATTGATAATCTTAGAAAACGGTACAGTATACAGTTTGTATAAGTCTATGTAAATAATGCTTTATTGATTGTTTATTTTTATCTGCAAATACTTTCAGTAAGAAAACTTACTGAAATGACTGTTACTCAATATAATACAATTGTTTTATTTATAATGTCACTGCAGCAACTAAATATTCTGGTTGCACGAGCACAGTGTAGTCGTCTAATTATGATAAAGGATAGGCTATCTAATACGGTAGATTTACCGTACTATCAAAAACAACACGACTCTATTTTTATGCATGATTAGATAAGTATGCTCAGTATACCGTGACACATGTAAAAGCAAACATGTTTTGTAATATTATTCGAAATATGTCAGTGAGAGTTAAAGATGTTGTTGTAATTGACAAATTTGTCTGCTGCTATCGCTATATTGCTATAGAGTAGCGCGATAAGTATAAGTTTTAATAAAATTTATTAGAATTGTAAGCAACAAATTAGCACGGAACGTTAATTTCAACGTATTATATATTAACTGCAGTGCTATTTTATACTTCATCGCATATATTAGATATATTTTACAATGCTAGTTTTAATTACAACTAGCATACGGAAAAGGATAATGATATATTTTGAACAGAGTAATAATCCTTATGATTATTTACCCTATAAAGATATTACTTAAATTCACAACAACATGCAACTGGCCTAATGTTTTTTATGAACTGTAGTTATAGTTATAATTACTAGGTAGTAAGTGCTGCAAAATAGTAACATCATTGTATGGGACGTGTTACGACTACTACTAAGATACATAAAGATAACGAGAATTATGGCTAATCATGTAACTGCTATTTTTCTGTAATGTGTACTTAACATACAAGAATAAAAAAGTACTACCTGTTATTGCTGTCTTGTAGGTTATCAGACATTATTCAAACCTCACGTTATGAGTTAGATAACACTGAGATTTGAGTATGTAGTACTATAACCTAGTAAAATAACTTTATAACATAATTGTAACTATACAAATTTGTATCTTCGGGTCACACATGCAGTCGCACAGCAATAATGAGTACTAGCACACGTTTTTGACAGACGCTAGTACAGCAGAATCTTTCAACTGTCTTACTTTATTTATGTTAATTTATAATAGTTGTTTTTAATTCTATAAAACTCTCTTTGAGATAACAAACTACAGTGGTTGTTGCATAACTTATATTTTACAATATGCCTATGTAATTCATGACAGTAACTGTCAGGAAAGCGCTTGATTATCAATGAGGTTTATTGTATAATAAAATTATATTAATGCAATGGATACTACTTTAGTTGGATTTGTATAGTTCTGCAGAGAATTTAGTATTTAAAAGGCTACTTTTTAATATAAATGTTCGAAATTCTTAGGTAAGTTATTAAGCTTCTATTAGCTTGCCTATCTCACGAAAAATTTCATTTTTAGAGAAAAAAATGTTTATTATTAATGCACAGCTACGTAAAAATCACGGTAAAAGTGCAAGCCGTCGTCTACGTATAGAGAATAAATTTCCAGCTATCTTGTATGGTGGAAAAGAATTACCAGTAGCTATTATTCTAGACGAATACTCTGTTAAAAACATAGAGTCTAAGGCGGAATTTTATAGCGAAACCATGATGCTAGTAATTAATGGCAAAGAAACCATTGTTAAGGTTCAGGCGATACAACGTCACCCTTTTAAATCGCAGCTCACCCATATTGACTTTTTGCGCAAATAATTGCAATATATTAGAACATTTGAGGATATCGACGTATATGCACAATAGTAAAATTATATTTTATTTGTCATTATTGAGTAATAACTTATGACTATAAGTTAGTTGATAAAATGGATTAGTTATGTGACTGGTTAGTCTATCAAAAAATGCCTTACGATTTGCTTGCTCTATAATACTAGAGTATAGTATACCTGTATATTACTTACAATTTTTGTAATCGCTAGTTAACTAATGTAATATATTGAAGTTAGCAAGGAAAGTAGTACGTTTTTTATAAGATAGTATTATTTTTAATAATAGTACTCTTCACTTAATTGTAGCACAATCAGAAGTTATCTTTATGTGAAATTGCGTGTATCTTGTTTTAGCGTAATATAAGCACCTGTGGTGGCATAGATCTATGTGAATTTTTGGGTTTTACATTCTAAAAATTACGAAACATATAGAATATAACTATTCATGTTTTACTTAAGTATAAAGATGTTTAGTTGTTAATAGGTAAACTATATAAAATTTGAAGATTACACTTTATATTCTTATAGATCCTAAAATAAATTATTAAATTTGAATATGTTGTTAACTTGGTTAAATCAATATATACTAAAAGTGTATATTGATTTGACGTTAAAAAATAGATAGTATTGATATTTTATAGTGTTTATTTATATGTGAGCATGAGTATACAATACTACGAATAGATTTTATCTATTACGTAGAAAAATTAAATATATAGTAGGACGCTTGTATATCGCATCCTATAAACTAGCTGGTTATCAGTATGTAATAGTAACAGGCGTGAACATTAAAAAAGTTTTGACATAATTCATCGAATAATACAGTTTTTCTAGTTTGGGTTTTATTAAGTAGGCTATCGATTTGTTTTATAAATATGTTGAAGTATCACCATTATCTTTAATTTTTTTGTATTATTAATTAACATGAGTCAAAAAACAAGATAGCTAATATTTGTTTTTTATACTTATATAACATTATATATAGTATGATTAATGCGTAAACTTCTTCGAATCTTTTTGCTTAAATACCTTAATAATCACTAAGATTACAAGCAACAATAATACCTTTAATATATTCAAGGTTGTCTAACTCATTAAAACATGGTGTAAGATGCTAATTAGATTCTTTGTCTTACGGATTTATATGTGCTTATATAGTAATGAATACCTAGATATTTAGTAAATAAATCTAGAAAATGCAAGATATTTACAGATATTAAGAATCATAAAATTAATGAGCTTTTTATCAATGCTTTTTATCTATAATAGAGGCTATGATTGTGTAATTACCTAGCAGAAAAAGTACATGTTAATCGTACTAGCTATAATGCAATGATATATCGTCACAGTGATCTCTACAAAAGATTATTGAGTGTATTTATTAAATAATTAAAAAACTTCCAGACATGTTTTAGAAGATTATGAATACTGAAAACAGTCGGGAAAATGATTAATTTTTAGCTCATTCTACTCATATAATACAAGTAATAAAATTAACACACTTGGCATATCGCTTGAGGTAAACGCTGGAAGATCACCATAGATGATGGTCATATGCATCGAGATATCATAAATATATGCTATTTAAATGATGTAACCAAAAGAATAATTCTTATATATAACCAAGATATTATGAGCAATCAGCAATTTAAATATCACAACAAACACTGTGTTATTTAATTAAAGTATTTTGTGTAGAGTATATTATTTCTATAATATGTCTCTGAGGTGAAATTAAAACTAGCGTATAGAATTTTGATTGCTTATACATGTTAAATTATATTTTTAAGCAATAACGTATATTCTCATTAATACTAATCCTCTTCATTTCAGAATATTGTCAACATAAGTGAATGTAGAGGTACATACAAAAATATTTTTTAGTCTGTTTTATGAGATAGCTCAGCCACGTCTTGGCTTCATTTAGAGGTTTTTTGATGAACTGTTCCTCATCAATGCTTAATAAGAAAAAATGAAATAAATATATAGCTATGGCTATATTAGTATGAGGATAAGAACCATACAATGTTCTACCTTGCCAAAATTAATGTTAGCGGTGTTTTAGTGACACCCACAAAGAATATGGTCATTAACTGATTGTATTCCGTAGCACCGCGATTAAACATAATGTCTGATTAGAAAGACATATCCTTTTAATATTAAGAAGATTAACGTAACTAGCTCTTTCGGATAAAACTATAATAATAATTATAGCTAAGAATAGTGTTATATTTTGATATACTAATAAAACTACGGAAAAGAGCAATGGTTGTAGCTAACGTAAGTTGCATAGACTATAGGCGGTTTATTCAGTGAGTATACGGGTGTAAACTATTAGCAAGGTGATTACAAAATGATGTGATATTTGTGCTAAATAACATTTATTGTACATACACACTATACTTCTTGATTATTTATAAGAGATTAAACTTATTGGTCACCTAATATTAAAACAATAAAATTGCTATAGGTGATAGTAATCAACTTGTAATAACTACATCGAAAAAATACTAATACGACATAGTCAATCGTCATATGATGCTATCATAACTATAATTATAAAAGACAGCTTAGAAACTAGGATATATGCGTTATGGTATATTTAACAGATTTACAACACTTTATGGTTAATTAAATAATTACGACTAAATATTCAAGTAATTAATATTGTGTATTAGTAATTAAGAAGGAGTAGTATAATGTGGTTATATCGGCATGTAGCGCAGCTTGGTAGCGCACCGTCATGGGGTGGCGGGGGTCAGAGGTTCGAATCCTCTCATGCCGATTAATTTAAGTATATAAGTGTATTATTTGATAGTAAGTTCGTATTGGTTTGATTTGCTTAAGCTATCACTATAGTACTAGCATGAAAATTCTGTTTTTTTATTTTAAAATTCTTGTATTATACTTGGTATAAGGTGCTTTTGTATTAATTTTAATGGTTTTATTATTTATTTACTTTATTAAGTGTTAAATAGCCAATCACCTATGTTGATATATTATTGATCTAGTCATTCTTAATGTCGATAAACAAGTAATATTTTCATTTGGTGTATTATATCCCTGAATGAAGACACATATTATATTATTAGGATTTGATGTATTCAGAAGGTATGGAGAAATATGTAAAGCATTTGTGGTTGTTATTTAAGTTTTGTGCAGATATATATCTAAAGATCAATTATCTCTGTTATTAGATAAGTCATTTGAATTAGTAAGTAATTTATTACCTTATACGACTATTGCAATACTTCTGGGTTTTTTTACAAATACACACATATTTACAGAGATATTAAGTGTCCGTTAGAGGGCCCTAACTAGCTAGTACTTACATACTATTGAAGATATTTATGTATAACATCCGATCAGGATAAACAGGCTCAGTAATTATTTTACAGTTATAGTTTAAGAGCCATAATATGGTTATGGTTACATTATAATATGATCTGATATCTTTCATCTAATAATTATGGAATATAAATATTTATCAATAACAGGAATATAGATGCATTATTATTGATAGCTAAATTTGATTGGCTATGCAGATTTAATAAAACCAGGTAACAGAAATACAGACTAACTTTACTAAAGTTATCTCTAGTATGTGGATTGACATCCAAGAATATCGGATATGGATAGAAAATAAGAAGATTATAAAATTCATGTAGATTTTATAAAGTATTTTTTTTGAAACACAGAACTAATATAGTGCATGAGCATCGATATTTTTAAAAGCAATTATTGTAGCGCGTATATGGATTAAGACCTATAAACATAAAAAACTAAAACGTTGCACTTAACGCACTAATATAGATTTAAGAAATATACATATATGCTGTTTAATTGAGTCAGCAAATTTAACAGAAGTAAACAGTAAACAGTGAACAGTGAACATTGAGTTAACTATAGTCTTTATATAGTTTCCACCCAACGACCTAGCATACTTAGTAAGATAGATTCTTTACTATTGGCAACGTGTAGTCAATTAGGAAGTAATCGCACTATTAGTATTAACAATATCATGGCATAATATAGGTTCTAGCAAGAACTGATAACTCTGAAAGTAGAATTCTCATTATAGTTACACTAAATATTCCTCTTGCTGTATTGATTCAAATAAAGTATAGTGTAATTAATAGTGAATTAGTTTTGTGTAGAATACACTACACAATGATGATACCATAAGTTTTCTATTTGTTAAGGTAGAAGTGTAGTAAGAAAATATTCCATGATATATTGAGTATTGTTAATATTACGCATCACGTTTTTTAAAAAATACTATGCTATGTGTAGCGTGAACCTCACTGTTATAAAACACGACTTATATATCAGATATATAATGTGAAATCAGTCATGCTGATAACCAGAATAAAGAATAACGTAGAAAATAAAAATACTAAGCAATATATGTCGTTTCGTTAGATATAAAATAGTTATGTCTTCTAATATATAGCAATAATATTTATCAATAAAATAATAGTACATAATAACTATTATAGGCACTATAGTTTTTGTATTAAGAAAATAGTAAGCATTCAAAGTGCTTACTGTCTATAATAGTTTGATAATCGTATTTTACGATATAATCTGCTTTACGTACTCAGTATTAATTAGCAAGTTTTTGCGTTTCTATCTCAACTGTCCGTATTATAGCATAGAGTTTTTAGTTATTAATAGTTACGACCTAATAATTCTTGATGGTATAACTCATTAGCACATTTTATTCTTAATATCTTCTAAGATAAACATTTAATAAACGTTTAAGAAGAAAAAAATTTTTAGTTATCTGTTAAACAACTATGTTTTGAGTTGTGCATTATACTGTAATATGTTTTGTTTATATCGATAAGTATGTAAGCATATTTATACTTAATAGCAAATTCATTTATTGAATCTTAATGTAAATAAAATGTCGCGCTTTAATGTGAGTATGTCATACATAGTCAACCCGAATAATGACCTTACAATAAATAACTAATAGAAAATCTAAAAATCGCATATAGACAGGTAATACGGCTATCTCTTTCGGTACTATACGTACCATTAACTATAGATACCTGGATATATATTACTCGAGTAAAATTTTACTAACTACTTCGCCTGTTAATCAAGAGATATGTACAGTGCTAATCTTCTGATCGATGTCGCTATTATTTATATGCGTATTATATTATCCGATAATGTTTGCGTTAAATATTTGTGCTTCACGGTCTCAATAAACTAACTTCCTCATCGATAGGAGATTATATACTACAAAGTGATGATTGATTTCATATTGGTCATTATCAGGTAGTATATTCTGCTATGTTATCTATGTTTATACTGTTGTAAGTACCAGTAGTTTTATTAGTTGTCAAGTTGTTATTTTTAATGATTTTTATGATACACTCTCTATATATTAGTTAGTGTTTATTTAGAGTCACTAACTAATATTAACTGTTTCTTTGGTTATTATTGGGAAATTACTCTATTTTATTCAGTCTTTATTATGTTGAAATTGGTTGTCTTGTCTGATAGGACAACTTGCAAAACAGATATTATATATCTATTATATTTTTAATAAAAAGCAATAATTTAGAGTATAGATTTATCATTATTAATTATGTTAATTTTTAAAGAAATCACTCATTTTATTAGGATGACTTCTTAATTCTAAAAAAATAAAAGTAATCAAGTGCACTTAACGATCATAGATCTTTAAGACGTGAG
Source organism: Candidatus Gillettellia adelgis (assembly GCA_020541285.1). GTDB lineage: Bacteria > Pseudomonadota > Gammaproteobacteria > Enterobacterales > Enterobacteriaceae > Gillettellia > Gillettellia adelgis. Next base: position 53,493 of record CP047043.1, read on the forward strand.
TACGCACTCACTTAGAGACTCAGTGTCTAGTATAGAATCATGCATTTTGTATATAACGATAGTCACTGGTATTTGTGTAATAATAAGTAAGCTAATGATCAATCATAAAAATTACCATACCGCTTTAGTGTATCGTATAGAGCGTATTATATCTTGAGGATATCAAAGCATTATCTTGTATTGATTATATAGGACGTCGTTAATGTGTTTAACGATGCATTAGATATCTGGTCTATTATATTGAATACAATGAAATTACTGAATAGTATGAGTTATATCACAGGTAACCACTGCATTTATGATATTTATAAAAATTGGAAACGAGACATGTATTTTCAGAATCTTATGAATATTGTAAATCGAAGATCTAGTATAACACGCCACTCTATTATATTAACATTTTACATCTGAGATAGGGCAATGTTATAATATATATAAATGTTTTCAAAGTTAAAATCTTATATTATAGAAATTAACAAAAGTTTATTTTACTTAATATAAGTATTGTGCTATATATACTAATATTAGCAGCAAAATAATTTGTAAATATGATTTTTTGTAGCAATAAAATATCGTCTAATCTGTTAATATTAAATATACCCTTTAAATACAGGTCTACTTAAATAGCTAAAATAACTAGCATACCGTATAGTTAAAAAACGAGGATATAGTACAGAATAATAGATGAATTAACAACTTATATGTGTTATACTGCACTTTTTTGATAAAAGTGCACCACCTTTTTAAGGTCTCGGTAAGATTTAGAGAAAATTTTTAAAAATTTTAATGATAACTTCTAGCCGCTAAAGCATGTACTTGCAAATTCATTGTACATATAATATTGTTAAATCCATTGAATTTTATAAGATCAGTGATTGCATATATTCAATAGTGCTTGATCAAAAGATACCAGAATAATGAGTATAAATTCAATACTACTCCATTGAATCATTCAATTCACTCACCGAAAGATACACCAGGGTCAGCGAAATAGTTGTGTATCACATGATTTTAATAAATAAAAGCATTTTAGTATATTTATATATCACTTATATCATAGGTGTAAAAAAGATAACAGAGTTAAAAATTTTTGTGATCTCTATCACCCTATAATTAACCAAGATAATTAAATAAAGCTAACGCATTTACGAATTGTTTTGATAATATATACTGCTCTTCCTGTCTGTGTTTATTGCAACATTCTTGATATGAGAATATATGATGAATAGTGGAAGATCATTCAGCACAAATAATAGGATAATTCGAGGTAAGGTTATAAGGTCGGGTGATATTATATCGTGCTATGGGCAGCAAGTAGCGTTCTGTTTCTAATAAAATTTGCGCTAAATCAATTTTTTTTAAATGACTTAATACTCGTTGTATGTACGGATCGTCTCTTTCACCCGACATATACTGATTGCCATACCAGTTCTGTAACAATTTATCCTGTGCTTTAAGTTGCACTTTGTGTTGCCAGTCAATCTGTTGTGTTTTTGGATGGTAACATGTTTTTAGCCACGCCCAGCCACTTTTGTGTAGTAGAATAAGTGGCTGGGATAAACCGTATTGATATCCTTCTATCAGTTCTGATAAATATTTTTTGGCATGGTCTTGTGTAAGCGCTGCAAAACACCAGGTAGTATTTTTTTTACCATATAAACGACTTATTCCTGTTCCACCAATATAGCAGTATATTAGATGCTCTAGCCATAGTAAAATTCCATCAATAATTGACAAATTAGCAGGGCGCCAGCGTAGCAAACCATCATTTTGTATATGAGTCAAGCAACCGTTAATATATACACCCCCAATCTTAATATTTAGTTCTAGGTGTTCACTAATCTTGATCTCGGATTTTATTTTATCGGCTAATTCCATGATTTGTTGTTGTTGGTTATACCAATAAAGTTCACCAAAAACGCCGCAGGGTAATTGACCAGTAGCACGTATTTTTTTGAAAAGATTATTTGAGTTATCACCCTCTATCAGAGTGTTTAATAGTTGGTTGTTTAATTGATAACAAGTACTATTATCGAGTATAAATGGCTCTTCTTCAGATAGAATGTCATTGTTTAGTTTAAAACTAACACCAAGACGTAACTGAAAAAAGGCTCGGATTGGGTGATAGTAAAATCGCCGTAGATCATCCAGCGAAATACTTGGTTCATCTTTAGGATATAATGGTCGAATAAAAGGTAAAGATGTCGCATTGCACTCATGCGTTACGGGTAACCATATGGTAGCATAGCTTTGTTGTTTAGAGTCTGGCAAGAAGTTTTCAGAAGCAAATGGCATACGTGTATGCCATTGAAGCAAGTGTTGACCGACGCGCTGACCGCTACTATCAACATCTAAATTTTCATCGCCTGGTAAATAATAGCTGCGTTTAAGATATTCCAGGAGCTCTGTCAGCAGCACTGAAGGATAACGTTTTTTATTGTCTTGAATAGAACGACCAATATAGCTAATATATAAATGCTGTTGCGCTGACAGAATCGTCTCAAGGAAGAGATAGCGGTCATCGTCGCGTCGGCTACGATCGCCACATTCTGGATGCTCTGACAGTAGGTCAAACCTAAGTCGAGGAGGAGTGCGTGGGTAAACGCCGTCATTCATTCCTAAGAGGCAAACTACTTTATATGGAATAGAACGCATGGATATTAGCGTGCAGAAATTGATTTTTCCAGATATAACATATCGACTAATAGGTTCGTTCTTAAGATGCGATATCAGATCGTCCCGTAAAATACTGAACGATATAGCATGTGAGTAACTTGCTGCTATACCAACGTTGATGATTTTTTGCCATTTTTCCTCAATTAATTTAATTACAACTTCATTGTCTCTTTCTTGTACAAAGAAGGTATCCAGAAGTTGGCGGCATAAAGGCAACCATTCTTTTAGCGATCTTGTTTCGCTTAACCATTTTCGCCATTGGCTAAGGTCAGCAAGAAGATTCGCCAGTTGTCCAATAAGTTCAGCCGCTAACCCATTTGATTCATCATATGGTAAAATGCCTCGCCAACAACCAGCTTTGCTGTCCATTGCATAACCCAGAAGCATACGGGTAATGCCAAAACGCCAGGTGTTTTGTCCTGTTTCTGGTAGATCAAGTTCACGTACATTATCGTCATCTAACCCCCATCGCACACCGGATTCGCCTACCCAATAACGTAATAGTTGTAGTTCTTCTGTATTAATCATAAAACGTGCTGCTAGTGCGGGCACTTCTAGTAAACCAAGAACTTCTTCACTAGTAAATCGGCTATATGGAAGGTTGAGTAATGAAAGAAATGCTTTTAGCATTATGTGTTCTTGATGTGCTTTATGGTCAGAAATTGAAAAGGGTAAATAACATTCTGAAGAAGCATTGCCGAATATAGCCTGAATATATGGTGTATAGCTATTGATATCCACCGCCATCACGATAATATCGTGCAGCATTAATTCTAAATCTTCAGACAGCATGGTTAGCAATTGATCGTGCAATACTTCGATTTCTCGCAATGCGCTATAGCAGAGATGTAAACTAAAAGAACGGTCTTTAGGTGCTAACCGGCGCTTAGACACACTGCTCTTGAATATTTCTGGTGTAATGCCAAGAACTGCGGAATCTTTACATTCTAGTATGTCATGCTGAATAGTGTGTAGCATATTATCATCAGGAATATCTACAAAAGCATCTACTTCTTCTATTTCTGTTAATTGCGATAAGAGAAAGAGATAGTCTCGTCCTAATTTTCCCCAGGAGTCTAACAAGGAGTTACTGAGTTTTTGTGTTTTTTTATCAAGTAATATTATTGTTTGATTGAAATCATAGAATAAGTGTGGTTCTTGTATACAACGGTAAGTGTATTTTTTTTTGTTTTTCAATTGAGTTAGCAATGGATGATTATCAATATCACTCCAATAGTAGCGGCAAGGGTTAGTGAACATAAGATGAATATCGATATGGTGACCCAGCGCCTGCAATGTTTTAAGATATACAGGCGGTAAGGCTGATATGCCAAAGATAAATATTCGTTTTGGTAAGTGAGGTGGGCAATGTTTTTTGGTATCTAAAACGCTAATAAATCGATTATATAAGTTAGTACGAGGCCATTCTGATTTTTCTAACTTGCAAATATACTGAATGAATCGTCTCCATAGTCGAGCTTGCCACCGTGCAGTCTCAGACAGATCATTAATACATTGGCCGTGCTCCCAGCTTTCTAGCCATTGAGGACGATATATGAGGTATTGGTTAAAAAGATTAGCTATTCGGTCAACTAATTGATGAATTTTATGTTTTTCATTATCGTCTACGAGATAATGCTGTAGTGGTAAAAAATCTGGTATAGTCAATAATTCTGGTAAGAGCCACATCAGTTTCCATCGCATAGTATCTTTGTTAAAAACATTTTCTTTTGGAACATCAGGTAACACATGGGTAAATATCTTCCAGATAAACATTTCTGGAAAGAAAAAAGCAATATTAGCAGAAATTCCGCATGTTTCTGCTAATTGTATTTGTATCCATTGTGCCATGCCATAGTTGTTCACTACGATAATTTCCTGTTGCAAAGGATCTGGCAAAGGATTATTATCTATCAATTCGCTCATTATTGTTTTTAATCGATGTAATTGATTAGAATGATAAACTGTAAACACCGTGCTTTCCTTTAAAAGAAATCTGCCTAGCATGTCTTTTGGTACGTTTCATATTAATAAAGCAGTACTATCTATTGTTGATGCTGTATTTTCTGTTTTTAACTACTATCAAAAAATATCCGTACACATTAGATACAATTCATATTACCAGCTACTAAGTAGTTTTACTATAATTTTGACATGGTGAAAATCTTGGGGTTTTAGTGTGCTAGTTAGCTATCGATGATAATCTAATTATTACTACTATAATAATAGTAGTAATCTTGATGGTATTATAATAGTTGCAATAGCTACAGAAAATCTCTATTTAATAATAGATAGTGTATGATGAATATCACTTAGGTTCCGTTATGTTTTTTTGTAATAATGTTTTTATACAGACGTTTGACTTCTAAGAAACGCGTAATTTTAATAAGCTGCTGAATTTAGTCGTTTACCGTTAGAGTATTATACGAAAACTATTAATTTATATTGATGTGCAATTAGCACATCTATAGGTTAATCAGGGTTTAAACGGTATGTACAGAATATATATTGCACATACGTCTTAAGAAATATTCTGTTGAGTTAACCACTGATATTATTAGTCTACAATAACAGCATGATGGTTTATATACTAAATGTTATGTATTTATTAGATTACATAAGCAATGAAATTGATTAAATTGACTGAAAGTACTATTAGTTTTCTCAGTTAGTCATTTAACGTCCATGAATATTTAGCAGCATAGATTAGTATGACTGTAATGTAGTTATTTAATATGAATTAACTGTTATCATCGTAGTGATATAGCGTGTAAAAATATTTTTCTTTGCTTGCATATTAATTGAAAGCTTGTTCGTAATAGTACAAGCAGTATGTAAAGCTCTGGTTATCGTAGAAACGTAAAAATAATAAGTTACGAATCTTGATGCTAATGAAAATATTACAGAACTTTAAAATGGTATACATCGTTTTAGGTTGAATTTGATTTTATTCTTCGCGCATTTAATATTTAGGTTACAGAAAATATTAAATGGCAACAAAAAAAGTAAGTACGTTCGTTTTATATTTATTCACATCAATATTGCTTGTTAGCAAAGACCAACTGCATCGCGAAGTAGTATTGCTTTATCTATTTTTTCCCACGGAAAATATTCACGGCCAAAGTGGCCGTAGGTAGCAGTCATCTTATAGATGGGTTTTAGAAGATTCATCATCTTAATTAGGCCGTAAGGGCGCAGATCAAAAAACTTGCGTACCAGACGTATTAGTTTCTCATTAGAAATTTTTCCACTACCAAAAGTTTCTATCATAATAGAGGTGGGTTCTGCTATGCCAATAGCATAGGATATCTGAATCTCACAGCGGTCAGCTAGACCTGCGGCAACAATGTTTTTAGCCACGTAGCGTGCAGCATAAGCAGCAGAACGATCAACCTTAGATGGATCTTTTCCAGAAAATGCTCCGCCACCGTGACGCGCCATACCACCATAAGTATCTACAATAATTTTACGACCAGTTATACCACAATCTCCCATAGGTCCACCAATAACAAAACGACCAGCGGGGTTGATGTGATATTTGGTGTTTGCGTTCAACCATTTTAAGGGTAATACTGGTTTGATAATCTCTTCCATAACCGCTTCCCGTAGATTCTGGTAGGAGATATCTTCAGCGTGCTGAGTGGAGAGAACGACAGCATCGATGCCAATGATTTCCCCATCGTTGTACTGGAAGGTTATTTGGCTTTTGGCATCTGGTCGAAGCCATGGTAGGGTACAGTTTTTACGTATTTCGGACTGACGTTCTAAGAGACGGTGTGCGTAGGTGATTGGTGCTGGCATCAATACTTTTGTTTCGTTAGTAGCATATCCGAACATTAGACCTTGATCGCCCGCACCCTGTTCCAATGGGTTAGTTCGATCCACTCCTTGTTCAATATCTGGAGATTGTTTTCCGATAGCACTCAGTACAGCGCAGGAATTAGCATCAAAACCCATATCTGAATGAATATAGCCAATTTCACGTACTGTTTTACGAGTAATGTCTTCGATATCAACCCAGGCACTAGTAGTGATTTCACCGCCAACTAAAACCATACCAGTTTTAACATAAGTTTCACAGGCAACACGTGCTTGCGGATCTTGTTGTAGAATAGCATCAAGAATGGCATCGGAAATTTGATCCGCGATTTTATCAGGATGCCCTTCGGAGACAGACTCAGATGTAAACAGGTGTTTAGCCATTTTCTTTCACCTTGAATGAATCAGATAGAGATTACTGTATATTTTAGTTCTGCAGCATGAAACTAAGTCTTTTTACTGACAGTCTGAGTAATTTTTGAAATATCATAAATATGAATTATTAAGTAGTTTATTGGAAATAGTTAAATTAACATATAGATGTTTTTTAAGTACAGACTTTAGATGACTAGTCATATTTCTCTGACTATACAGAGAAATGCTTAGTGTTATTAGTAGTTTTAGGATTATTAGATCCTTTAGAATCTAAAGGTTGCGTGTATGCTAGATTTCTTAAAATCCTTGTGTTTTCTGGTTATATTTTATAATTTATATATATTCATAGTCTATTTTATTACAATCACTAAGGGTAGATTATGAAACGATTTTGCGATATATCAGTGGGTTGTAATGATTATTTATGTGTCATTTAATTATTACACGATCTATCATAACTGTTTCAGTTAAAACATAACGTAGTCTATATTATAAATGTAGCGTGTGGAAAACGAGAAACATTTACAGGCGTCTACAATACCCCTCCAGAGAATCTACAAAAATCGATGCGCTTTATTTATAAAGTATATTCAATGCAGGAATATAGCTGAGTGATGGCTAGAGATTTTTTAATATCAGTCGCATTGTATGAATAGTAGTTGTTATATGTTAAGATATTGTGAGCATTTTAAATATATGCAATATACTTCGCTATATTCTTTGGACATATTATAGGATCGATAATGAAGTGTTTTGAGTTTATCGCCATTAGGCATACAAATCTGTTAATGAATTATATGCATTTTACATAAATAAAAGTGATCATTATTTATAATCAGCGAAAGGCTAGCGATTATGATAGACATGCTTCGTCTATTATTTATCTGCTTAAATTTACATTTTAGTGCAAAAGGAAAGCTAAAATCATTCATACACAGAGGTGTAAGACAATTTTACTGCGCTGTAGTAAAGATTTTTCAAGTAAAAAGTATCTTTGATTTTTAGTACGTTAATACACGTAGTGAAGATCTTTATAAGACTAAGTATCATTGTTCTATAATATAGAATAAAACTATAAGGTATTTAGTGATATGGTATAATTTGAGTCTATTAGCGACCTCCTTTAAACGCATCGCTCTTTTATGTTGAATATTATATAATTTATACATCATAGGTAATGTCTCTTATAGAATCGGCAAGCATGTAAAACTTTCGTATTAAGTTGACGATGTTCAAGAGCTTAATTTGCATCAATTGTCTTGATATATCTTTCATGACAGACGATAGTATCGTACTACGTGACTAGATCATCACGATTATGATACAATATAGGCGTCATCACTATGCTGTTAATAGCAAGGAATATGGCTTAAAATTTATCGTGCTTAGTGCAACATTATAAAAAATTTTTACAAGAAGCAGTGTATGGATACAAACAGAAAAAATCAACAAGTATATTGTGCTCTTATAGCCTAATATTTATTAATAATTTAATACAATAATATTTTACCTAAAATTATTTTATATTAAAAGATATTATTCTCCTATAAATAATTATGATAAAGTAGAACTTAAAGGTAATCTTAAAAAGATATTGGGAATTTTATTCTATTTTAATAATTCAGGTATGTTGATAGTATAGCATAATAAGACTAATATATTAAGCAAGATTGATACTTCATAAGCAATAACTAAAAATAAATTTCGCTTGTTTTTTTAATTAATAGTCTACATATCTGCAATGCTTTTAAAGTATAATGCGTCTTTGTTTAGTGAAGACAACTTGTTCTACGTTACTTTATCTTTGTCTAAAGATAAACACTATAGATTGTATATCGGATAACATTTTAAAATCTCATGGTGTATTTATAGTGTATTTTGTTGTACTGCTATCTCTATACTACATATAGAGGTGTGTGTGTTTTAGGGAAGCGTGTTTTAAGGACATATATCATATAGAATAACTTTCCAGTTATTTGCGGTACTATATTTTGGAGTATATAAATTTCATAGGATACATTAAATGATTGAGAGTGAGTGCTCCGTGTATCACAGACTCAATAGGTTAATAAATTAAATTGTATTGTGCAGTATACTTTATGTGTTATATTTGGTACTACTGCTTGATTTCTTATCAATGTGCATTAAATTATTTTGAATTTATGAACGAATATTGTTTTATTCAACTCATTTTTAGTTAATACTACTCAAATAGTATAGTTGGTAACCTTGAGAATTTAGATGTTGCAGTAATTCTCTTGGTATACTGATCACGATGATGTCTATTTTTAGTGCTGTGACGCTAGTCAGCTCAGTTTGTATTGCTGAATTTTTTCAAATATATTTTGTGATTTGAATCAGTTATACACCGATTGGCACATAGATGTAGAATAACTACTGCCTGATTCTGCCTAAGGTGCCATAGTAATTTTTCTTTTGCTATGAACATAGGAAAATATAGTTCAGTAAGGTTAAGATTATTGCGTCTTATCAGTATAAGATGTCACTCCAAGAATGATTTTACGTGCATTGTAACATTTATAAAGACGCAAAAGTTAAAACTTTGTGTACTAATTTCTCCAGTGTAATACTAATGCTTTAATGAAGCATAAAGGTTGTATAAATCTATCAAGATATCTTCGTACATCACCGGAAACTTATTTGGAAGGTAACGCTATTTTCAATAGCGTGTTTATATGTTATATAACACAGTATACTGCCATAAATCAATATGTTTTTGTTTCGCATACTGTATAACAGGATCGCAGGAAACGGGGCGTGTATCATGAAAAGAGAAAAATCAAGCCAGAAAATCAGGTAATTCAGCTCTACTGAGCGAGTGATTGTATTTGGTGTGACTATCATTCCATACCAAATTTTGTGTACATGATACATTCGCCGTGAACATCGATAACAATCAGGAAGAATAATATAAATAAATTTTAGCATGTAAAATGTGGTAAGAGTCATTTTCAATCATAGCTTATTCACTGTAACTCGACACCCTGTTATGGCATAAATACATGCCATAACTTGCACACACTATTGTTTATTAATAACATGTCTTTTCTGCCTTTTCTTTCGCAATTAAGATTGATGTTATAAAATAAGGAGTACATCGGTAATAAAAGAGAATACAGTCAATATTGACGTCGATAATCATGTTCTTCACAGAGAACACTCTGGCTTAGTTATTTTAGCCTAAGCAAGCAGTTATTATGTAATCGAGATATTATTTAGCAGGATAAAGTATATTACCAGTAGATAATAAAAATAAACTTCTGCGTACTTTTGCTAGATGACATATAGGTTAGTGCATTTTGTATTTTTACTGAAAGTATTAGGTTAAGTGTGTATTTTAAAATATCGGTTTTCTCGAAACATTTATCCTTATAATTCTTCTCTTATAAGATCGTAAATCACAAAGTATTACCCTCATATAATGCTAATTTGTTATTTAGTTTTAGAGAGAATAGCTGTATTGCATGTTGCATGTTAGACACAACTGATAGTTATTGTATTGAAAATTAAAAGCAACTTATTTAATTAAGTGAGAATAAATTAGTTATCGCTATTTTAACGGGCTATAATAGCCAGTGTTTCTTCTGGGCACATAGACTGTCAATAATGAAATTAGCTTCATAACAAATTAATTCATAAAATTAATATGCATCTTTGATTACAAAGATCGCACTGGTAGCGTGTATATTTCGTAGAAATAATGTAGTTTCAGTAGGTGGATAGGTCCTGCATTATAGTAACTATATTATCATAGTTGTATGTCGTATTATTTTCGAGTATGTAGTGTATTTGTGCGACGTTTATGATTTTGAGAGATAGCTTGATGCGTATGACGAACTTATAAAGATAAGTATTCTTAAGTGTGTAGTAAAGTATGGGGTTACTTTGATCGTCTGTGATCTTTAAAGTTTTTGTGGGATGTAGCAGAGTACTGTACTTTATGAAGTATTCTTCATAATCTCACCTTTAATGCCGTAGTATAATAGAATTAGCAATTGCAACTGCATACGAGTAATAGTGTAAGTTATAGGAAGGTGAACATACCGCTGTAAATCAGAGAATCACTAGACGCAAGAGTATATTCATTAGATTTGTCCTAAACATAAGTAAAATCATACATATACTAAATATTAGTAACGTATCTTCGTAAGCGACTGGAAACCCATGATATTTAAGTCCTATCGGACTGTACTATTGATGTGTGATACAAGCTTATATATCATCTAATATCTCTTAGAATACAAGGAGACTCAGGTTGCATCCCTTGCCTATTTGGGTTAGTTGAGAAACAATAGAATGTAGTTTATTGATCATTTGGCATAGTATCGATGAGATTTATGGCGCAATATAGAGGTAGCAGTTACTAACTATTAAGACGTAAAAGCTAAGGTTTTTTAAAAACTCGAATACTTATTGATCAATTATTCAGACAAATACTTTTCTGATAAAGAATTGCTTGAACGTCCTTAGCTAGGCTAAGTATTTATTTTAAAATCATAAAGAACATAAGATATAGTGATTAATAGAATATGCGTAGATAATACTGTCAATCTCATTAGAAAAATTTTAATCAGTATTAAATATCTGTAATGCGTGAGTGTGCAGGCTATTCACCAAAAACTCGAGTTATTTCTATACCTCGGTAATCACCATTAATAAGCTTGAATAAAACAACTGACTGTAAAGATTAATTTTTAAGCGTCTGACTTTTATTCTTCTACATTAAAATTAATAATGATTTCAATATACTCTTTGTAAGACTGTGAAGTATTAGATTTATTAATGCATTCGACATCTTATATTCTTATGAATATACTAGCTAAGTGCTGATAATTATATGTTTTATTATATTTTACTTAGTCGTATCTACTTTGGTGATGCATGAAGCAGGACTGTACAACAGTAGGCGAATAAGTAAACAGTCAGCCTTTATGTGTTATCTATTATAGAGTTCTTACTATATGTGAATATCATTAAAGCAGTATAGTGTCTGTGATTATTTGTAAATTTTTTGAAAAATATAAAAACTTTAACTGTAAAACGATATAAACGCCTTAACAATTCAAGATAACTCAAGATAATTACGAAAAAATACAGTCCTTAAAATTATTAAGATTTTTGCAGTTTATCCAAATTCGAATGCTTCTCTGCTATAATAAAAAGAATCGAGGAAGAAGTATAATGTACTATGAATAAAAATCAAAGTCTGATTATCAGACATCATATACTGCTAATATTGTGTGTTCAGTTGTGATGTTGCGCTTAACTGCCATTTAGTTTTATGATAGCTAAGTTGCTATGCAGGCCTGATCTATTGGCTAGATATTCAAGAGTATCTTTTATACCGTTTATGAAATAGTAAATATATAATCACTTTATAAGTGTCTTTTTGTCAATCCAACTGTAAAAGTTTAGTAATCTCTCTGACGAAGTAACATATACAACACTGCAGTTTCTATGGAATAACGTTAGTTGGTATTTTTAACATATTGAACATAATATATTATTAATTAACTATTCTAACTCATTACTCAGCATACATAATCTTGATTTTTAGATTAAGCATAAAAAATTCGTAAAACTTTACAAATCTGAGTTCACTATTATATACGTTCTTCGCGTTTAGGTAATTTTTTATAGTAATTGACAATATTTGAACGTATTAATAATACTACCCAAAATAACGAATTAGCACTGAAGGTGCCTCATTCACTAAACATTATACACTACATGAATCGGTATTTAGGTAATTAGTGATAATGCTATTATATACGTAAAATTCTGGAAGATTCTTCATTTTATTAAATTATGTCTGAGTGAGATGATCAGTATAGTCTAGATGGTCTAGGTATTTAGTAATGAGCACGTTATTACATATTTGTAAGACTGCTTTATTGACTGGACTTAAATTGAGAAATACTTTAATGCCAAATATAGCCTTGATGAGTTGCATTAACAGTATTTATTGTTCTGAGAGAGCTATCTAATTTGTTATTAGATAGCACATATGTCTGTTGATTATTAGCGAACATGTTTAAAGCCGTTGTTATGAGGTCATCTGAACCATAACTCACTAACACACTAAATGTTAATATTATATAGCTGCATTCATGATTTTCAATCACTCCCTAGGTTTTTTCTGAATACACTATTGTATGCAAGTAGTATAAGCTTGACTTTTTTCGCGTTGATACAAGCTATATTATAGTGATGTAATTAAAGTTACCTGTGAAACACTCAAGCATTATCAATGCGCTCGATCATACAGTTAACAATAACTATCGTTAATACCGGAATTGATCGCATGCAGTTATTGTAATCGTGTGACAATATATAGTATTGTCTGCTTACCTAAAATTTTAGGAAAAAATTTTGAAGAATAACGTAGTAAAATTACTAATTACTTAAGAAATAGATTAATTTGCATTAGAATGGCATCTTAAAGTTAGGTGAAAGTTGTATGCTACTGGATACAGATGCCATCTTTTCTTTTTGTGTTTCTTCAATACGGTGTGCAGCATCATTAAATGCTGCGGCAATAAGGTCTTCCAGCATTTCTTTGTCATCTTCTAACAAGCTTGTATCAATTTTTACACGGTGACAGTTATGAGCACCATTAAGCGTTACTTTTACGAGACCTGCACCAGATTCGCCTGTGACTTCTAATCTAGCGACTTCTTCTTGTATTTGTTGCATTTTTTCTTGCATTTGTTGAGCTTGTTTCATGAGGTTACCTAAACCACTTTTACTAAACATAGTTATATCTCGTTAATTATGCTACAGATAGCACGTAGCATTTACGTTTAAATAAGGCGAAAACTTTCTTCACCTGGTTCTACTGCAAAAAAATAATGTATATATGGATGTCAGTATCGGCAATGAAAGGCTCCTTTTCTTAGGTTATTTCTTTATGCATGGCTTGTGTTGTTCCATAGGAGTTTTTTTGATAGATTATCATCATTACTACGGTTAGTATAACTCGGTGGTTATAAAGATCACTGAAGGCGTCAGTTAAAATGTTGTAGAAAAAACAGAATTTAGGTGACGTTACATAGATCGTAGATGAAGACAAATATTGTCTATCTCATTTGTTGTTACAGGAATTCATCGCTCAATTCTTACCAAGATTAATAACTTTTTTTGTAGCAGCCGCTGTATCTCAGGAACGATGCGTTAAGGACTCTTACTATGAGTTTAAAAGATCGTGCTGGAAGTTTGCTTGTGCTCCGCGCTACGTTTAAGTACATTTGAGTCATGATTACTACCCACGGCTATTTCTCTAGCGGTAAACCACGAATCAGCTTCTCACTTAGTCAGTGCATTCGGCAAGTTTTTTGTTTGACGCTGCTGCTTGTTTAGTAGCAAAACGTATCTGCTTTAGCACTGCATTGATTCGGTTAGATGTTTTTAGAAATTTCATTTCATTTTTTTATAGATACCTCTTTTGCTCGTAGCTGACTATGTGCTTTTAATAACTGCATAGTTGAGTTTAGTCAATTTAATTGGTGTTGATTATCGGTGTAGTAATATGGTGTAATGGTGACTGTATACTTTGAGATTGTGGTGTCTGTACTGGTTTTTTAACCTGTTGAGGTGTTCTATTTGATGTGATAATTGGTGCTTTTGGATGAAAAGCTAATGCACGTAGTAGAGTCATCTCAACTCCCATACGACGGTCGGGAGCATAGACTAGTTCTTTACGACCCACTAATAGTGTCTGATAATATAGTTGTACCTCCTCAGGCGGTAAGATGTCAGCTAGCTCATGCAAGCGTTGTTCGAGATTGGTGTCTTGGTTATTCGGCATAGTAGGTAGAAATTGTATCATTGCAATACGGTGTAATAGCACCATTATTTCTACTAATAGGGATTCCCAATCCATGCCACGTGTAGCGAAATCTGAAATTTGCACCATTACTTTTTCACCATCCGCATTGACCATGGCTTTAAGAATCGCTAAAGGCTGTTCAGCGTCTAACGTACCAAGCATTTGACTGACGGTTGTAAAAGTCACTTGTTCCTTCCCCATAATAATTGCCTGGTCAGTTAAACTAAGTGCATCACGCATACTTCCATCAGCTGCGCTTGCTAATAATTTTAATGCATAAATATCAGCGGTTATCTTTTCTGCCTTCAGTATTTTTTGTAGCTGTTTTTGGATCTGTTGAGTACTTAGCGCCTTAAGATGCAACTGTAAGCATCGGGAAAGAATAGTAACTGGTAACTTCTGTGGATCAGTAGTGGCTAGCAGGAATTTAACGTGTGCAGGTGGTTCTTCTAGAATTTTTAGCAACGCATTAAAACTATGGCGTGAAAGCATGTGAACTTCATCAATGAGATAAATCTTAAATCGGCCACGGGCTGGCATATACTGGGCATTGTCTAACAGATCGCGTGTATCCTCTACTTTAGTTCTTGATGCAGCGTCGACCTCAATCAGGTCGATAAAGCGCCCTTGTTTAATTTCTTGGCAGCTATCGCATTGATCGCATGGCGTAGCAGTGATTTTTGTTGCACAATTAAGCCCTTTCGCTAGTAGACGAGCAATGGTAGTTTTTCCTACGCCACGAGTTCCTGAAAACAAATAAGCATGGTGTATTCGCCTTAAAAAAAGACTATTAGTAAGTGCGGTTAAGATATACTCTTGTCCAACAACATCTGTAAACTTTTGAGGACGCCATTTACGAGCGAGAACCTGATAATTCATAAATACTAGATAAGTTAAGTTACTTTAAACAATGCTACCACAGATTTATAGAAATCCATGAGATTGTTTACTCACAAGTAGTATAGATGAGTAAGCAGATATTTTATTTGAGTCGTAACATGTGCTATTAATGTATACAGGATATACTTATTACGCAGATTCTCTAGAGTAATAATAAAACCGTATGTTTAATTCTTCATTATTCCGGTAGAAAATCTTGAATGTATTAAGATAATTCTATGATTTTAACATATTACTAATTATCAGTATTATAATACTTAAAAAACAAAATAAATACCAAGTGTATTTGATTGGTACTAGACTATAAGTTTTAGTTTGATTGAAAGTATTATAGTACTATGCTTGTTTGTATAACTCAAACAATTAATAATTAATTAAAGAACATATTCATACTACAGAGTAACCTATAAACTTTGGCGTCTATCGTTTTAGTGACATGCGTTTTATGAAAATTCTTAGTTCATAGTTTAACAAGAAAATTATAATTCACAAATTTGAGTGGACCCTTGAAATAATAACATCAGATATGTTAATGAGGTTTATGCATAATATATTTTATATGATACTGAATCAGTAGATATTCTGTATAATTTTAATGATAGGTATTATATAAATGTGACGATACTTCTTATTATTTAAGACGTTTAATTTTTATCATTAAACTCTATTACATAATGACAACGTTATGTTTGTTTTAGGTATAATATAGTCTGTAATGCTTGGATCGTAAAAGCTATGATAATTAGGATTTACATTGTATAAGATTGATTGTGTTAGATTTTTTTTTAGTTTTAAGAGATAGAATTTTGATAAGATTCTTGGGTTTGGTTTTTTTATAAGATTATTATACAGTGTTATATTAGTGAGTGAGGTAAGGAATAGCAAGGTCTTTCCTATATTTATAGGATGATAAAATAATTATACGATAGTGATCATAAATCTTTTACATTTTTTAAGTTATCACAATGAAGCTAATTAAGAAGAATAATAGTGATTCTTAAGATTTTAAAAAATATTAAAATAAACAGCGAAGAATAACTCATACCCTTTTAGTGATCGCATGTATTTAGAAAGAAATAGTAAACTTATAACACAGAAGAAACCATTGTTGCATTTCTTCGAAGAAAGTTTTAACAGGAAATCACTTCTTTGCCAGAAGTTATTATATGTAATAAAACTATCGTGAAAAGATTTATAACAACTTCTCAAGACTTTGAGTGCATATATAACTTAATTGGATATAAGTGACTGTATTTATCACTTCCACTTCATTAGTCAAGGTAGTATATTTTTCTTTGTATGTTATGTAAATTGTTTAAAGTATTTTACAGGTATAGCGTTTCGCCTATTTTCGCAGATTATATTTTTTGTGTAACGGTTGGTGGTATAAGCAGATTAGTCTGATATTGTGTCTCGACAAAAATAAAACAGGTGTATTATAGAGTCTATCAAACTTAAGAAAATAAAAGAGACCCTTGATTGTTATGATTCAATATTTTTAGGGAACGGTATCAATTATTTTACTATATTATAATACGGTGTGAAGAATCACTGGAAATAATTAATAGGTTTTTTAAATGCACATTAAACTTATCTGATGTTACGCTAGGTATATTACTCTGGCCATTAGATAGATTGTGTTGTCGTAAGTTGGAAAACATTAATATGTAATGCGTTGAGGTCAAAGTTATTTATCTGACTTTAAGCGAGATAGTCAGGTTTGCTTAATGATTATATAACGTGTTGATCAGGGGAGGGTAACGTGGTTGTGGTTATTAGGATAACACAGCATGGTTGGTACACGTTTTTGGGTAAATTGTTTTTTGTCGCATCCAGCGTACCTCAGTGTACTTTTATTAGAGGAATACTTGACAGTACAGTAGTTAAGTACCGAGGGTAGAAGTGACTAGTGCTTGAAACTTTTTACATTTTAGCGAGCTATTTTAGGATCATTATAGTTTCATCAAAGATCATTGCTATACAGCTATTGCATGATACTTTACGCATAAAGAAATTCGGTATGCATGTATTTTGAATGTTTAACATTTATCGCTTCATCGTCTTTTTAGTAATCTGTGATGCAATGCCCTGGTTTTGCAACCACTAACAACCCTCACCTTTTGTTTGTAGAGCAAAATGGTTGTATAGCAACAACTGCATTGTAGTAATACCAACTCTTAGCTAGCATATCCATGCATGGTGGTGTACGACGGTAATCACTACACAGTTAGCACTTAATTTTAACAGTAGCTTATGTAACGTTTGTTCTCTTTTCCATATGGAAAACTCGACCTCTTTACGTTGTAAACTAGCATATAGATTATATACTTCACTTGCGGATCGCAAATTATGTCCGATAACATAGCTCGTGTTAGATTAAGTATGCTGGTAAAACGACTGAATTGAGTTAGTTTAAGTGTGTTTACCATATGAAATGTATTACTTTTATCGCGCTGTTATTTTGTTCTTCAAGCGAACTAGTTTGTTATTACAACTATGAGTAGTCAGAGAATACTAGTAAACCAATATATTGGTGAATATAATTTATTTGATCTAAATTTTTAATTTTTTAATTATGAGCGTTTTAACTAAATTAGTTTGATGTCTTTCTTATATCATCCAGTTTTCATTTAACATAGTAAATAGCTATTTTACATTCTATGCAAGCATTAGTTGATACTTAATGCTTGCATTATATAAAGATATACTATATCGCCATCGCAGGGTTAATATATCTCGTTGTTTTTAATCACTTGCAGCATTATTAATGTATCCGGTGCAACAGTAGTCAACTATGCACTACATATTATGATGATCAGATTAATGTACCTATAAGCTTTTATTTACTAAATGCAGAGTAATGATCTTAAATGATGTGCATATTTTTTCTGATAAAAGATTCTATAATAATAGGCAGCTTAATTCGATAGTATAAGAATACTAAAGATCCTTAACTGTTTTAATATAGCCACTATATTATACTAGCGATACTACATCTACTAAGAAGTGTATTAGATAAAATACAATAGTCTAATTTTAAAATTTTTAGTAGTACTTAGTTTCTTTTGACAATGTATTAAGCATACAGTCTTTAATAACGTGTTCGTTGTAATTACTATTAATCCAGACTTTTTAGTCTGTTGGGAGCAGATCACTAAGTAACTTGTTATACATTATCTAGCTAAATATCATTTTGTGTACGGTGGTGACAGCGCAAGTTAATTCGTATACTTTTTTTGTTTGTTTTGTAGTATGTATTCGCGCTTCATACCTAGTCTTAATGCTAGTGCTGAAGCAATATAGATAGAAGAAATAGTTCCTATAAATATACCGATCAGCATGACTAGAGAAAACCCGTGTAACATTGCACCACCAAATATATATAACATCATCACAGTTAATAATATAGTGCTCGATGTTATAAATGTGCGCTGTAATGTTTGGGTTAAGGAAATATTTATGATTTCATAAGATGTACCATGACGGATTTTACGAAAATTCTCGCGAATGCGGTCAGAAACTACAATACTATCATTTAGTGAGTAACCAATAACTGACATGAGTGATGCAATAATAGTCAGGTCAACTTCGATATAGAATATTGATAGTATACCTAAAGTGATAATTACATCGTGCACTAATGCAATCACTGCTCCTAAAGCTAAATGCCATTCAAAGCGGCAGCCAACATAGATTAAAATGCAAATTAGCGCTAGTAATAACGCTAGAACGCCGTTCTGCGCTAAGTCACTACCTACGCTTGGACCTATGTGCTCAATACGTCTCACGATAGCATGTTTATCTATAAAGTGATGAATGATATTCATTGCTTGAATATCTATCTCTTGACTTATGTTAGCGGCTACTGGAGGCATACGTATTATCACATCATGACTGCTATCAAGATTTTGGATAATAAAATCTTGCAAACCAGATTGTTTTAACGTATGGCGCATCAGATCAAGATTGACCGATTTTTTTAGATTCACTTCAATCACTGTTCCACCAGTAAAATCGATCCCCCAGTTAAATCCGCGAATCAATATAGTAGAGACTGATGTAATTATCAACAGTATTGCAATACTAAAAGCCAGGTAATCCCAATGCATAAAGTCATAGACTTGACGACCATAGTTAAGTTGTTCAACAGAATAATTTCGCGACATAACGTATTCCTCATATAGATAGTTTTTTAATACGTTTGCCGCCATAAAGTAAGTTAACAATGGAACGAGTGCCAAGAACGGCAGTAAACATGGAGGTCATTACACCGATTATAGTAGAAACGGCAAAGCCCTTTATTGAGCCGGTTCCTATGAAATATAGAATCGCTGCGATGATCAAGGTGACAATGTTGGCATCAACAATACTAGAAAGAGCGCCATTATAGCCTTCATTAATAGCTTTTTGAATAGATCGTCCATTTTTTAACTCTTCCTTGATGCGTTCGTTTATCAAAACATTAGAATCTACTGCCACCGCTAATGTCAATAAAATACCAGCAATACCTGGCATAGTTAGTGTTGCTCCTGGTAGTAAAGACAGTATACCAATAATTAATATTAAATTAACAATTAACGCAGCAGTGGCAATGACGCCAAAAATGCGATACCATACAATCATAAAGATTGCAGAGATTAAAAAACCCCATAAACAGGCTTTCAGGCTTTGGGTGATGTTTTTCTGTCCTAATGTTGGTCCGATAGTGCGTTCTTCGAGGATCTGGATTGGTGCAATAAGTGCGCCAGCGCGTAGTAATAATGCAAGCTGTCGTGCTTCATGCAGATTGTTGATGCCAGTAATACAAAAGTGTTGTCCTAGACGTGACTGAATAATCGCTATATTGATAACTTCTTCTATCTTTTTGAGAACTAAGTGATCATTATTATCTTTCTTATCATTATCTTTATATTCTACTAATAACGTCGCTATCGGTTTGCCGATATTTTTTTTGGTAAACATAAACATTGAACGACCACCCGAGCTGTCTAGCGCGACATTAACTTGTGGGCGATTGTATTCATTAATGCTAGAGGTAGCATGAGTAATGTGGTTACCAGTAAGAATTACTTGCTTATATAGCACGATGGATCGACCATCACGTGTATATTTTTCTTCAGAATCCCAGGGTATGTGGTGTCTACCTGCTGTCATAATATCAATATTAGTATTAACCAAGCGGAACTCTAGTGTTGCTGTTGCGCCTATGATCTCTTTGGCTTGGGCAGCATCCTGTGTGCCTGGTAGCTCAACTACAATGCGATTGATCCCTTGACGCTGTACAAGAGGTTCAGTAATACCAAGCTGATTAACGCGATTACGCAAAATAGTTATATTCTGCTGCATAGCATATTCGCGTTCTTCATTTAGCAGGGCATCAGATGGCTCAATTATTAAAGTATTACTGCCTTTGTTAGAAATTATCAAGCCACGTTGATGTAGACTAACATAGTGTATAGCCTTGTCTCTGCTAGCATCGTTATAGAAACAAACTTCTATTTGATTTTTGCTAGTTTTACGAATAAACATGTAAGGAATGCGCTGTTTATATAACTCAGTATGCAAGGCATCTATAGTTTTTTCTTGTAATTTATTAAATACAGTATTCATTTCAACTTGCATCAAAAAGTACACACCACCCCGCAAATCTAACCCAAGTTTTATTGGCGTAGCCCCTAATTTTGTTAGCCATCTGGGTGTAGTGGGCGCTAGATGCAGTGCGATAATAAATTTCTCGTCTAGTCTTTCTGAGAGTGCTTCACGCGCGTGAAGTTGAACACCAAGATCTTTAAAGCGCACTAAAATAACATCGTCTTTTAATGTTATGGACTTACTCGCAATATGATTATTTTTTAAGATAATACAAATCTGATCTATGATCTTGTGATTTGCAACGACACCATGTGTACCCGTTATTTGTAAGGCTTCTTCCTCATTATACAAGTTAGGCAGCGCATATAGTAGCCCAATCAGGGTCACTATGATTAATATCAGATATTTCCATAAAGGATAGCGGTTTAGCACGATTATTCTCTTAGAGAAAATTATAACGCTTTCATAGTACCGTTAGGTAGAACACCTGTTATGAAGTCACGTTTTATCATTACTACTGTAGTATCATTTAATGCTATAGTGAGTATGCCGGTATCAGTCACTTTGACTACACGACCAATCAAGCCACCAGTAGTTATAACTTCATTGCCCTTACCGATAGAATTCATTAATTTTTTATGATCTTTAGTACGTTTTTGTTGCGGGCGAAGTATCAAAAAATAAAAAATTAAGCCAAATGTCATAAGTACTATGATTAGAGAATATGGGTTTCCTTTAGCAGGAGTCTCTAAAAATGCAGTAGCATCAGAAAATAAAAAGTTCATTGAAATTCCTTTAACAAGTTATCAAGTAATATACAAGTTCAACTTATAGTTGAATATGCATCAATTTTCATCGTTTATCTAAACTATCAACTAAGGTAAGTAGTCTAGATATACTATTTGATTCCTTTGATGTTTTGAACATCTATGAAGCATTGCAAATTGGTATAGGTTTTCCAATCTGCGCATAAAACTTCATTACAAACAGCGCTAACTGATCATTTTCAATAGCCCGCCGCAAACCCGCCATAAGTCTTTGATAATAGTGTAAGTTATGCAGAGTATTTAATCTAGCGCCTAACATTTCATTGCAACGATCTAGATGATGTAAATAGGCACAACTGTAATGGCGACAAGTATAGCAATTGCAGTGTTTATCTGGTGGATAAAGATGATCTTTGTATTTTTTATTACGGATTCTAACTATACCATTAGTGACAAAAAGGTAACCGTTACGCGCATTGCGCGTGGGTATTACGCAATCAAATATATCGATACCTCGACGTACACCTTCAACTAAATCTTCAGGTTTACCAACACCCATGAGGTAGCGTGGTTTATCATGTGGTATTTTAGGGCAAATATGCTCGAGCATACGATGCATTTCTTCTTTGGGTTCCCCTACAGCTAAACCACCAATAGCGTAACCATCAAAACTGATATTTAGTAGTTCTTTTATTGAAATATCACGTAAGTCTTTGTATAGGCCACCTTGAATAATACCGAATAAAGCATTTTTGTTATGCAACTTATCAAAAGATTGACGACTGCGCTGTGCCCAGCGCAGTGACATTTCCATTGAACTTTTCACGTAGTGCCAATCATTTTGGTAATGAACGCATTCATCAAAGATCATTGCGATATCAGAACCGAGATCATATTGAATTTCCATTGATTTTTCTGGACTAAAAAAAATTTTGTCACCGTTACTTGGGTTGCGAAAATAAACTCCTTCCTCTTTAATTTTTCGTATGTCACTAAGGCTAAATACTTGAAAACCACCAGAGTCAGTAAGGATTGGGCCGTGCCATTTCATAAAATCATGTAGGTCACCGTGTAGTGTTATAATTTTTGTCCCGGGTCGCAGCCATAAATGAAAAGTATTACTCAGTAGGATTTGCGCACCAGCTTCGCTGACCTCTTCGGGTGTGACACCTTTAATGGTACCATAGGTGCCCACTGGCATAAAAGCCGGTGTTTCTACTACGCCACGTTTAAAAAACAAACGACCACGACGCGCAAAATCATTAGTTATGAGCAATTCGTATTTCACAACACCCCCAGCATTAGAGATGACTATTTAATGTCGTCAAAATAAATAGGTTATTATGCAGCTTAGTGATATCGACACTTCATTTGTAAATTACAGCTATATTAGCGATAGATTATTTGAGTCAATGTCATAGCATATTAAAACTTGTCGTCCAAGTTAAAAGGCCACTCTTATCTTAAAATGTCTATATATCTATCAGAGGATAGGTAGTGTGTGTTTTAGTTTACTTCTTTGGTGTAATTGGTTACTAGTTTAATCTTAAAAAGTTTTAGTAAATTACCAATTTTTGTAATTTCAATAAATTAAGTATCAATGTGTTAGTAAGTATTTTATGGTAGTTTTAGCGCTGATAAATAAGTAGTGTTACCTGCAAAAGGTAATAAACGCTATAAAGGAAAAGCCATATAATTCTGTAGTCTTTATGACTGTTTGTATAGTTACCTTGAACAGAGGCCACAAGTGTAGTTATGTACAGTATTTACATCTTGTAAGATAGAAATAAAACAATACCACTCAATTAATACACCATTAATTTTCATACTATGTTATTAAAGTGTCATTTGAGTGTTATGAATAAACTTCATTAATCAATAGACATTATAAAGAGTCAGTGATTAGGGTTTAAAAGATCTTATATAACTATTAGTGTAATAAGCATGTATTTACCGAGGACTTAATCTGTTCTTACCAGAGACACTATAGTACGACATGGTAGAGATTATATGTCGTTATTTCTGCGTGGCTTGGATCGTTTGCTTACTATCTTGCGATCGAGACAGTAAGTATGCAGATCCTTAGAAATAATATTAATTGTACACGTTGGGCTTTAGGCCAGGTTTGTACTCTGACTATCTGTTTTACATGGGCAAAATGTCTTTGCTGTATTAAAATGCATTATCTCTGAGTATCTAGTAAATAGATGACATGTGCACAGTGTTGCAAAGTCATTGTCAGAGTTTTTTATAGTTCACGCGGTGGTGCAAGTTCAGTGTGTTTATGGTGCTTACGCTGTGATGTTAACATATATGGTAATCCTCATTAGTTGCGACTATTATGTAGTGTGATATAGCTTATATACATGTGAAGTATGCTAATGTGTTTTATGTGGAGTAGATCAGAGATTTTCTGTCATTTCATCTTTAATATGCCATTAGTCATATACAAGTTGTATATATGTTAGATATTTTGATGTATAAGATAGTCAACGACTAATATGAGTAATGAGAATTGTTTCCCTCCTCTTCCTACAACTTAAATTTTAGCGTTACGTTAAATGAACTGGAGTCAGTAGCGGTAGAGGCGCTATAGTTTTGCGCTTCGTTGCGTCTTCTCTAAAATTCTTAATTATTTTATAAAATTTTTAAGTATATATTCTGTTAAACTTTATGCAGTGATTTGATTTTGGTGATTTACTAAAATAGTATATATCATTCTTATATATCACATATAAGCTATAGTTTGTGCACATTATCACGTTCTATAGTAAGATTAAAATTTTCCCTGTAATAGCTGTTTAAGAGTATTAGTATGCTTACTTAATTTTAAAGGTTCACCTAATGACAAACTAATATGATTGATTTTGCACTTCTTTTAATCCAGAAAAAGGTGCATAGTGACCTAATTTTTCTTCTATACGAATCAATTGATTATATTTCGCGATACGATCAGATCGACTCATTGAACCTGTTTTGATTTGACCGGCTGCAGTGCCTACGGATAGGTCAGCGATGGTGGTATCTTCTGTTTCACCTGAACGATGAGAGATCACTACGGTATAACCGGCTTTTTTTGCCATTTTTATGGCCGACAAGGTCTCTGTTAGAGAACCAATCTGATTAAGTTTTATAAGAATAGAATTAGCGATTTTTTTTGCAATACCTTCTTTTAGAATTTGTGTATTAGTCACAAATAAGTCATCGCCTACTAATTGAATAGTTTCACCTAGTATTTTAGTTTGATAGGCAAAGCCCTTCCAGTCAGATTCATCTAGACCATCTTCAATTGACACTATAGGGTATTGTGTGGTTAAATTCCATAGGAAGTGAGTAAATTCTTCGGAAGTGAAAGTTTTATTTTTTTCACCAGCTAGAACGTATTTACCGTGTTTATAAAATTCAGAAGCAGCGCAGTCTATGGCTAAGGTTACATCTTCCCTTAACTTGTAGCCCGCCGCTTTTATTGCTTCAACGATCACTTCTAACGCTTCAGTGTTAGATTCGAGATTTGGCGCGTAGCCACCTTCGTCGCCTACTGCGGTATTCATGCCTTTTGCTTTGAGTATTTTCCCTAGGTAATGAAATACTTCAGAACCTATTCGTATAGCTTCTTTAATCGTACTAGCACCTACTGGCTGAATCATGAACTCCTGAATATCAATATTGTTATCCGCATGTTTCCCGCCGTTAATAATGTTTATCATCGGAAGTGGCATAGAGAATCTTCCTGGCGTTCCATGTAATTCAGCGATATGTTCATATAATGGCATACGCTTGGATGCGGCAGCGGCTTTAGCTACGGCTAGGGAAACCGACAAAATAGCGTTAGCACCAAATTTAGCTTTATTCTTAGTACCATCTATATCGATCATAATGTTATCAATGTGCGCTTGATCCGTGGCGCTTGTACCTAGAACAGCTTGAGCGATTGGACCGTTTACTGCAGCAATAGCTTTTAATACACCTTTACCTAAAAAACGTGCTTTATCATCATCACGTAGTTCTAATGCTTCACGGGAACCGGTAGAAGCCCCAGATGGTACTGAGGCTCGACCACAATACCCACCTTCTAGATGTACTTCGGCTTCAACAGTTGGATAACCGCGGGAATCGATGATTTCACGACCAATAACTTTAATGATTTTAAACATTTAGATTACCTTAGTATATGTTGGATGACAATTATATACAAGAAATGTATATTTAGAGTATACTATATTTTATTATTTTATTTGACGCTTTTGATGCTCATTTGCGGCTTTTATAAATCCAGAAAAGAGCGGATGTCCGTCGCGTGGTGTGGACGTGAATTCTGGGTGAAATTGACATGCTAAAAACCATGGGTGATGTGGTAGTTCAATAATTTCAACTAGTTTATTAGTAGTAGAAAAACCAGTGACACGCATCCCAACAGCTTCAACATATTTTAATAGCGTCTTGTTAACTTCGTAACGATGACGATGGCGTTCAATTATAGTCGATGTGCCATATAATTGACGGGCTAGGCTGTTATTAGTTAGATGGCATTGTTGATTACCGACACGCATGGTTCCCCCTATATCGTTTTCTTCGGTGCGTATTGCAAAGTTACCGTCTTGATCACGCCATTCAGTAATTAATGCTACTACTGGGTATTTACAATTTAGGGTAAATTCTGTTGAGTTAGCATTTTCCATGCCCGCCACATTACGGGCAAATTCTATTAACGCTACTTGCATTCCTAAACAAATGCCTAGATAAGGAATATTGTTCTCACGTGCATAACATGCAGTTAGGATTTTTCCTTCTACACCGCGATAACCAAAACCGCCAGGGATCAAAATTGCATCCAGTCCTTTTAGAATGCCTGCGCCACGCGTTTCTACGTCCTGCGAGTCGATCAACTTGTTGCTTACAGTTAGGCGGTTTTTTAGGCCACCGTGTTTTAATGCTTCAATCACTGATTTATAAGCATCTGGCAACTCAACATATTTGCCTACTATTCCAATAGTTACTTCGCCACCCGGATTAGCTTCTTCGTAGATTACTTGTTCCCATTCCACGAGATTTGCTGCGGGAACGTTGAGGTTAAATCGTTTACAGATATAATCATCTAACCCTTGAGATTTTAAAAGACCTGGGATTTTATAAATAGAATCAATATCTTTAAGGGAAATCACGGCTTGCTTTGGTACATTACAGAAAAGTGCAATTTTCTCACGTTCGTTAAGTGGAACTGTACGATCCGAACGACAGATTAATATATCTGGCTGAATGCCAATAGATAGTAATTCCTTAACGGAATGTTGGGTGGGTTTGGTTTTTATTTCACTTGCTGCTGCCATATAAGGTACTAGTGTTAGATGTATATAAAGAGTATAGTCACGACCGACTTCTACCGCCATTTGTCGGATAGCTTCTAAGAATGGTAGTGATTCGATGTCGCCAACAGTGCCACCCACTTCCACTAACACTATATCATAGCCCGCTCCGCCTTCCAGTATACGATTTTTGATTGCATTAGTAATGTGTGGAATCACTTGAACAGTAGCACCAAGATAATCGCCACGTCGTTCTTTACGTAGAACATCAGAATAGATACGTCCGGTAGTAAAACTGTTACGACGCGACATTTTAGTGCGAATAAAGCGTTCATAATGACCTAAATCAAGATCAGTTTCTACGCCGTCTTCAGTAACAAATACCTCCCCGTGTTGCATAGGACTAATTGTTCCTGGATCGATATTGATATAAGGGTCTAGTTTGATGATAGTAACATTAAGATGGCGGGCTTCAAGGATTGCTGCTAGAGACCCTGCGGCAATGCCTTTACCTAGTGAGGACACGACCCCGCCAGTTATAAAAATATAATTAACAGTCATGCTAAACCCAAAAAGTGTTGGTTTTAAGGCAATAGAAGATAAAGCTATATTGATGATACTATCAGTTTTATGTGTGTTAGATTTTAGCTCATTGAGATATTCATTAGTCTCAGTATAAAAATGGAGTTTATCCTGCATATAAAGGGACTTATCCTTTATAATGATCACTCACTATACTTAAAAGTCTCTTGACCTACAAACGATTGTTTTAACGTATGTGCTGAAATACGACACAATATGGTTTAGCATTGAATAGATGACCTAAAGGTCAGGTTATTCTGACGTACGTTTTAAGTAAAATAAGTCTAGCGATTCTCTAATACAAAACATTTTACATAATGGTCTATAAAGCAAATTATCCGAGTTTTATCATAAAGTGCAAATAATACCAAGAAAACTACAAGGAGTGATAAGTCTCTAATATTGTGGATTATAAAGAATCTAACTCGTAATGTCGCGTATAGTTTTTGATGGAATACAGATTATTTAATTGTTACTAATTATTTGGTAGTTGCCCTAATTTTTATTAGGCTGATATACCACGAGTGATCTAGTTAGTTGTCTAGATGTTGCATAATTATATTACAGAACCAATATTATTTAACTGATTTAGCAATATCACTAGCAGTTATGGAGTATTCATGCAATATACTTGCGTAACCCTAAGTTATTTGTAGTACTTTGAAAGTTAGTTTAGATCTCGTGAGGACGAGAGTGTTTAAGCTATATGTTTGCAGAGTAATAAATCGCGTAGCACTGTTGCGTTAGTGTAGCACTTATCTGTCAAGATGTAGCGATATTGCTGACTCGATTAGTATTGACTCGTGTATGTAATGAAGGACCAGCGTAAAAAGTGGGTTTGTGTTACCTGAATTACCCAAACACTATACTGATATACTAATACTGAGCATAAACACTATCTAGTATGCATAATTATGCATAATAATGTTATTAACTAAAGCTTCTCTGAATTTTATAGTATTTAAAGTGATTTTATTATATTGTGCTGGATGATTTTGGAATCTAGGGTAATTACCCGACAATAGGTGAATGAGGTGATAATAGTTATAAATAGAAATATACAATATAGTGAGTAAGCAAATATAGTATCACACAATGTGTAATACTATGCAAACTTTTTGTTGTATCTGCTCTTGAAAAGAGCATTTTCTTTATTACGGGGTATTGTTATTCCTTTCAAGAGAGTTTATTGAATACTCAGTTACCTTGAATGTATTCATTTATGAATATATGAAAAACTAGCCATTTATTCCGCTTATGATAGGCATTGCTTGGTTAGTCATTGACGGTCAAATTACTTAATGTAGGTACACAGTCAGCATAACAAGTATATGTATTTGTTACAATACAATTAATGCAGTAATTTAAAATTAAAAAAATGTTATGTTCTCTTTTAAATATAATTATCATTGATAATGTCTGGCGTTCATGTCTAGACACTGGCCTAACGCTTATGCTACATTTTTTTACTGGGTTAGATTTTCATACTAGCTTGATGTTAATTCTTGCATTGTTGTTTGTGTTATTTTATGAAGCCATTAATGGATTTCATGATACAGCTAATGCAGTTACTACAGCCATTTATACCCGTGCTATACGCTCGCAATTTGCGGTGATTATAGCAGGTTTATTTAACTTTCTTGGTGTGATGCTCGGTGGTTTGAGTGTCGCGTATACTATTGTTCATTTATTACCTACCGATCTATTGTTGAATATTGGTTCAACGAATGGATTGGCTATGGTATTTTCTATGTTATTAGCGGCAATTATTTGGAATCTTAGTACTTGGTATGTTGGTTTACCAGCTTCTAGTTCTCATACGCTGATTGGTGCAATTGTAGGTATTTGTTTAACTAACGCCTTAATGACCCGTACATCAGTAATAGCCGCATTAAATATTCCGAAAATGATGGGCATTATCTTGTCTTTGCTTCTTTCACCATTACTTGGAATGCTTGTTGCTGGACTAGTGGTATTTTTTTTACATCGGTATTGGTGTACTACCACAAAACAACAGCATATTCATATGACTCCAGCAGAATATGAAAAGATAGACGGTAAATGCAAACCACCATTCTGGATTCGAGTCGCACTAATTCTATCGGCGATAGGCGTTAGTTTTGCGCATGGTGCTAACGATGGGCAAAAGGGTATCGGTTTAATTATGTTAGTGCTAATCGGTATTGCACCAGAAGTCTTTGTAGTTAATATGAATGCTACTGGTTATGATATCATCCATACGCGTGATGCAGTCTCTCACTTACAGAAGTATTATCAGCAGCACAGCGATGCACTACCACAGATAGCTTCTTTGATCTCTCACGGTCAAGGAAAGGATGAAGGCGAGCTATTAAACCAACCAATTAAATTTCATTGCGATATTTTCCATGCTATGGCGACGATTGAGTTAACGCAGGATTGGCTGCATAATTTACAGAGTTACGGTCAACTAACTGTAGAGCAGCGCAGCCAACTACGTTGTCTATTAATGTGTATTAGCGAAACAGTAGATAACATTGCTAAATTATCGGAAATCTCTGTAACTGATCGACGATTTTTAAAGAGCTTACATCAGGATCTGCTAAAGACTGTTGAGTATGCGCCGATATGGATTATCATCGCAGTAGCTTTTTCTCTATCGCTGGGTACCATAATTGGTTGGCAACGCGTTGCGACTACTATTGGAGAGAAAATTGGAAAAAAAGGTATGACCTATGCTCAAGGAGTATCGGCTCAAATGACTGCTGCTTTATGGATTGGTATAGCTAGTTATACCGGTATGCCCGTATCGACTACGCATGTAATTTCTTCGGCGGTGGCTGGAACAATGCTTGTAGAGGGCGGCGGCATACAGAACAAGACTGTAAAAAACATCTTATTATCTTGGTTACTAACTCTGCCAGTTTCAATGTTGCTTTCTAGTTTTTTATATTTGATTACACTTAAGTTTTTTAAATAATGCATGGGTGATGTGATAAAAGCAATGGTAGTGTAGGCCAATAACTTGAAATAATGGATATCATAAACGATAGTAACAAACCTGTGCATAAAATATTTTAAAAGGTCTCTAGTATTGTTTTTAGGAATTGTCTTTTAGATCGATATATCTATATTGCAGTTTGTTGATAAAATTCTTTGCACTTAATATAAGATTTACTATTTTCTGGCGGGCGAAGTCAATTTATCGTCTGATAACGGCATTGTTAATGTAAGTTTCTAAGTATGTTTTAGTGATCCAGAAATATATTGTTTTTTTGCATATCTTACTTTAAGAATATACTTTGTGCTGTTAAGTCATTTTTTTAAAAATCTTTAACTCAATTTTAACATTGTTTAAAAGCGGCGGTATATTAAAAGAAGCTTTTAAATTATTGTCCTAGGGATGATAGCAATATATTAATACTGTTTGGAGTTATATGTCGCTTCACGCGCTTTGTACGTTTATTTGGTGACCATTTTTAGTTTTTGAGGATTCGCAAATTTTATCTTTAAAATTTAATCAGAGGATGCGGTGCAAGGAGGACTGTCAAGGACTGTTTAAAAAAAGTATTAACTCATTTTCTCTGTGACTATCTTTGAATACTGTACGTAATAAACAGGTATGCATTAATAAATCTTTACAGTGTTACACACCACCATGCATTCTAAATGCAGTGAAGTATTTCATATAAGAGATTTGGAGTGCGGAGGCTCTGACTTTTGAAAGTCTTTATTTAAAATGATCTAAGTAGTTTGCTGCGTGATGTATAGTAATAATACCTGATGCCTATGGATTATATTGTTAATCATCGGTTAGGAGTGGTTATGTATTGTGAGTTTATTAAAAAAGCGTCTAGTCTCCGTGATTGAAATTGTTCTAAAAGATTAGATATGTATTTTTTGAAGTCTTCAGAAAATCTGCAGCGCCTTTATAGGTTATGTCATCAGTCTTCATGAGTCATGTCATCAGTCTGTGGAGATTGAGATTATCTCTCTTCCACTTTATAAGTCAGCAGCTTTAGCACTACTGATAAAGATATTGAATACTGATCTCTTAAGATCAGTACCACTTAACTTATTAAACCTAGTTTTTATGTGCAATAAATAATTAATAGTTGCCAAACTTAGAAAATTAATATTTATGTATCCCTTGTGTTTTTTCTTTTATATATGTGAACTTTGCGCGGTTATTAAGAATTTTATCGCTATCATCAATGTTGAATTAATTAATAACCTATGATTATTTTTAAGCAGACGATAAAGGTAAAAGTTTTTCGACTAATTCGATTAGTTTTTGCTGAGTTTTTCTTGCTTATTAAAATATGTTACATGACGTACTCCGTAGTCAGTGCATTAGATTAATCATGCTATTCTTAATAACTACCATGATGAATATTATAAAGATAGCTCTATGACACCTTAAAGTATTAAACTCTATGTCTCGAGTACTACACATATTGCATAAGATTAAAAGCTATCATACAGTGATCGGTCTTAGAATTTTTTTAAGGTATATGTATGTATTGCATCATACATTAATCTGCAATATTTTAGGAATTAATATCTACCTAGATAACATTGTCATTGGTTGTGTAAGAGTAGTGATTATTCAGAAAGCATAAAAGAACAGTTAATGTTCATTATGTTCACTACTTTTATGTATGCACTGTGAACTGTAGCGGAGTACAGCCTTTCTAGTATAAATATCAGAGTAAAGGATTTTTATAGCGTATCCATATATCTGATTTCGTGAAAGTGGTAGATTGATCATCAATGCGTCGTTAATCTTAAACGATAATTACTGATGATATCATAGCTTGATATATACGTACTATACTATCCGGTGGTTCTTTTATGACACTAAAGCTAGTACAATGTTTATTGTTAATTACATCGTATATTTAGAGAGCTAAACTTAGTATAGTAAGCAGGTTTATCGTGTCAATAACTAAAAATTAAATATAATGATTTATGATCTTATCATCTAATATTTTCCTAGTACACTGTATACTATATACTAGACGTATTCTGTATGTTAGATACATGTCATTAACAAACATAGCGGCGGGGTACTGTTCTTTTTGAGGCTTTTCTATTAACTTTGAAATTTTGTGGCGTTATTATGATTGATACTTTTTATGTAATATACTAGATAGTTATTTTGGCGGGGAATATTGTACTGTGTAGTAGTGCTTTAGCAATATTCACCATAGCACAATAGGTTTTATTATTCATAAATACGCCATTAATTATGGTCTACATCTTAATCACTAGGTTGCTTGTAAACAGTTAATAATTTTGCAGGTATTTTGTTCTTGTAATCATTCTTAGAGTTTTATCGTATCTGTCGGTCGTGAAAACTTAAAGTTTTGGAAAGATATTGCTGCATAAAACTTTTATGTAAGAATACATTTTGAACACATATAGCTAAGTGTTGCTTTAAGTAGCTAAAAGAGTTTTTACGACTATTTTTTTGCATTATAGCAACGATAAGTAAGGAGTGTAAAGTTTTTGAGGCAATAGTGAGCGTAATTGTTGTTGACGTAGAAAAGGTCTCATTAAAAATCCAGTATACTCTAAAATATCAAGAAATGTTTCATATGAAAATTTTTCCTTTGATCGATCATACTAACATCGATATAGTTAACATGCGATAGCAATGTTAAAAGTATAGCATAAACAACCAGACGTATATTAGAGGTTATTCCAATTTTGCCGGAAAAGTAAATTTGTTTTATAAGTAGGTATATTATAAACGCTACATGGTTAGGCATTCTAAAACAAATTTTGCATTAGTCTTAAGAATAAGATGTAGCGATATTATTCTAATTGCACGGTTAGCAATTACTATGCCATCACAGGTTGTTTTACATTACTAAAATGAACATCGCTCAATAGTCCTTCTTTGTTAGAGTGTATTTTATAAAAATGTTCGTATTAGTTTATCCTGCTAACTATCGTGGAGTACATTTAGTGAATGCGATAATTAGTGTTATATATAAATATTTCTATTATTCCTTAAGTGATGTGCTGTATTTTAAGGTTTAATTAGTTTTTACAGTCTGCGACGTCAACTATTAACTTGAAAAACATTGATTAATTCTAGCAGTATATCAGCTATGTAGCAATGCAGATACTCGCTTACACATACTAAAAGGAGAGGAGCAATAATACCATCATTTTAACAGTGTCTAACCTCAAGTGATTGAGCTGCCGTTGGCGCCTTCTCTATTCTATTCGCTACTGAAGCGAACGCGATAGAAATAGCAAAAAAGGGCATTGAACATTGTCTTAAAGATGCAATAATTTATACACTGCTAGTATGAATGCAGCATATTCTTTAAAAATATATGAATGTACTGCACTTAAGGTGCATATAGGTCTGACAAGAATCAATAAAACTCCCATTATATATTATAATAAATCTAAACG
This sequence comes from Candidatus Gillettellia adelgis, assembly GCA_020541285.1. GTDB lineage: Bacteria > Pseudomonadota > Gammaproteobacteria > Enterobacterales > Enterobacteriaceae > Gillettellia > Gillettellia adelgis. Next base: position 87,767 of record CP047043.1, read on the forward strand.
CGCAGATAACCCCTAGCTTAAACCCTGCTCAGCTCAGAAGTTATTAAATAATGCCTATCAATTATAGGCTGATAAGTTAACGGTACAATAGATATTAAATCAGCAGTAGTGCCAATTGTCTTGTAGAATATGTATAGTCTTCTTATGATGCTTTTTAGAAGCAGTTCATGTGGAATATTGATTCCAGTGACTTCGTTCTTTGCTTACAAGAGAAAACTAAGTGAAAACCGTACATTTATGCGATCAAGGTGCTTGCAGTATATTATAAGTAGATCTATCTTAGCCTTGTTCACCAATCCTTCCATTACTTTACTGTAACTAAACGTTGGTAATTGTATATTTATTAAAGTGTAGTATGCATTACTTATGTTAATACAGTGATTAGTAACACTTGGTCAGTATTCTCGACTGATGTGTCTATTATTCAATATAGCGGATTAGCGTAGTGTCTTAATGATGGTATGAATTATCTGCTTAGATTATACTAATATAAGCGTTCAGTTAAAAATATCACTAATTTTACCAGTATTATAAAATTATACGACAAGTAAGTATTCATGTTGTGTAGCGACGGTAGATGTAGAGTAGTTAGATAAAAATTGTGTACTTTGAGTACAGTTGTAAGTGATCGCGCATGATATGAATATCGTTAAGACATTACAATGACAATAAGAGCATTATTTTTTGGCAGCGAGCCTCTATTAATATAATATTCTCGTCACTATTGATCTTTACATGTGATCATCACGCCCTTACTGTATTTTCTAGGTACTATTATTCCGTGTGATTTTAATATTGACCATGAAATTGTAGTAGTGAACGTTAAATTGTTTTTTAAGGCTTTGACTAAAATGAAATGCTGAATAACTAAGAATTCCGATAATGATTTATTAATCTACGTAAAAAATTACTCTAACCATCGAATATACTATAATGACGGAACAAAAAGCTCCATACACAACGATTGCATTGTTAAACCTGTTACTTAAGAGACTCCACAAACTAGATACTGAGCGTCGTCATGATAAAAATATAAATACGATACTTAGTGTAATTATGATTATATTAGTTATTGCGTTAGGTTCAAGTAGTTATTATAATGCATGTCAAGAATCTAGACGTTTTCTTTCTGCTAATCAGGCACTCCAAAAAAATCTAGACAGACTAAACCAGAACCAGAAACATACACACAACTTGTTAAAACATTTATCACGGAAAAAGAGTCACGTCTTTGGCGCGACAGATCGCGAAAAATTAAAGTTAAGGCGTCAAGTAAAAATTTTGAAGAACAAGATTTCTACGATTTCTAGAAGCGATAATAGAGCCTAGATATTGACACAAATAGATTTTTTAGTAAAATGGCTAATTATAAATTATAGAGCTATCAAGATATTACAACTGCAGTAAGATTACTGAATCATGCAAATAGTAGTCTAGAAGCTATGCATGATTCAAGTTTTCTGCAGTTGCAGTGCACTATTGTTGAAGATATTAATACCCTGTAAAAATTTCAATCAAGTGAATTTGATGGTATAATTTTAAAGTTAAATCAGTTATCTAATCAAGTAAATCATTTGCTTTTTTTAAAGAAAAAGTAGAAATAGTAAGAATAAAAGAGAGCCATACATCTTCGAGTTTGCTTAATAAACGGAGAGATTATTCAAGAAAAGTATTAATGATTTTATACGCGACTGTATTGTCTTTTGTCGCTCAGAGATCAATAATGTACTATGATTAGCATACCATCCAAATATCTATCTTTGCGAAATATCCATATGTATTTTTTACTTACTATGCATGCAATCTGTCGCCACAAAAATAAAAGCTACAAGCAATAAGATAAAATTATCGCTCACCTGAATAATTATGTATTTTAATACTACTAATGCAGTAACACAGGCTCTTTAAAAGACCTCAATGCATTTAGCCAATAGTCGATTTCTATCATAGGTATACCAAGTCACTTGAAATGCCAATCTTTATTAGAAAAACCTTGCAGACATAAAGCGTGCGCGATTATTGATACTCCCTGCTGATTCATAGACAGACTATGATATGTTATTATGTTTTTGTGATGTTTATGTTCACTATTAGCATATTGATTAAGGTAATATTAGTAGGTCATCAAGGTTGTATATTTATTTAAACTGAAAACTACAATCTTAAAACTAACGTTGCTGGTCTAATGGCCATTAGTGATACTGCTGTAATAATTATCATAGCAATTACATGCATACTACTCTATATCTTCTTTGAAGGAGATATGTATTATAGTGAATTGATTAGCTAAAAATTCTGTACTGTGCTCATAAAACACCGTATTCCTCTAAATTAACGACAAGTTACAAGTAGATTAATCGCTTACTACGATTATGATACTAGCTAGTCTATTTGTTGATGAAAAAATACTTTTTCCTCATTGAGAGAGTGGAACAGAGAAGTAATGGTAATATTAAAAAACATCTAGAGTGCGTCACCTGGGTTATAAATACCTATAATATCTGTGTGATCATTTTTTCTAACGCTATCTATAAGAATCATCTAATTTGTTTAAAATTTAGTCTGTATTCTGATACAGACACTAGAAAGTCATATAACTGGCATGCTGGAGGTAAAAGTTTTAATGTCTGTAATTTAATATATGTGCCTAAAGACAACTCTTGGTAAATTTTTGGTTATATAACTTTGGTTATGAAAGATATTTTATTTACGAGTAATGTAATTTTTATAACTATGATATGATATTTACTGTATGCGAATAGATAAAATTTATGTAATTGCATTACAAAGAGTATGGTAGTAGAAAATATCATTACACATAATTTTAAATTCTTTTGAGAGCATGAAATATTCCTTTGAACACTCTGTTCTATATAATTATCTATAATAATAGTAAATTACATTGAGTTTAAATAATGACTATTTAAAGTCTGAGAACAGTGACTGCATAAGATATCAAATTATAGTTTGATTGCGTAAGAACCTTCATGATGACATGATACAGATATAAAAACTACTATGTATTAGATTGATAAATATTGAAGTATGTGCCATGATTGTCATCATGGCTGAAGAATTTATCACAAGAGTAATAACGGTATAAATTATCTAAAACTACATATAAATATCTCAATAAATTAGAGTAATTATAAATATCTACTCTAGTATCTATGTTTTTAAAAATTATATAATAAAGTATTAAAAATTAACAGGTAATCCGTTGCTAGGAATAAGTAACATCTGCTGTTTAGCATTTCAAAATATATTGCAATAAATATATGAGTTTTCTAAAAAGCATTACAAGGACATGTTCAACACATTAATAAAACTAAGTGTTTCTTAAAGTGATTGCAGCATATAAAGTCGAATATATTCAGCCTATCAGAGCTACAGGTTAGCTGAATACTTTAATTCCGAGCACTATTTATAGTGCTATGAGACCAACAGGAACCATATTAAATAATATATACTCTTATATTGCATACTATCTATGCGTTAGCTTTTTTATGTTTTGCCTGAGTGATTTATCAACGTGTATACTCAAATTCTTCTACGCTATGTCCTTTTTGCCTTTTAAATGATTTTAGGTATACTAATGCACCTCGACATTTTATTCGAAAATAGATAAAAAAATAGACTACATGGAAGGTAAAAAAATAACTAATCAATTCATTCAAGATAAAACCAAACACAGTCTACGAGATCGTCAAATCGAAGGATTAAAAATGCCACCACATTCGCTAGAGGCTGAACAGTCGGTATTAGGTGGTTTGATGCTCGATAACGAACGCTGGGATAATGTATCAGAGCGCGTTATTGCTAGTGATTTCTTTAGTCGTCCGCACCGATTAATATTCACTGAAATGCAGCGCTTACTAGAACTAAGAAAACCAATTGATTTGATCACCTTATCTGACTCTTTAGAGCAGAGAGGTGAGCTAGATTTAGTGAGCGGTTTTGCCTATTTAGCTGAGCTTTCGAAAAATACCCCCAGTGCAGCTAATATTAGCGCTTATGCTGATATTGTGCGAGAGCGCGCAGTAGTACGAGAAATGATCGCAGTAGCTCATGAGATCGCTGATGCTGGTTATGATCCTCAAGGTCGTAGCAGTGCGGATCTACTGGATTTGGCCGAATCTCGTGTTTTTCAAATTGCTGAAAATCGCACTAGAAAAGACGATGGTCCAAAAGGGATTGATCGCATCCTAGAAGATACTGTGTCGCGTATTGAGCAACTATCTCAGCATCCGCACGATGGAATCACCGGTATAGACACAGGTTATCAAGACTTGAATAAAAAAACCGCTGGTTTACAAAAATCAGATTTAATTATAATTGCTGCCCGTCCATCGATGGGGAAAACAACTTTTGCGATGAACCTATGTGAACATGCATCGATGACACAGAAAAAACCAGTACTTATTTTTAGCCTCGAAATGCCTGGCAATCAGATTATGATGCGTATATTAGCATCGTTGTCACGTGTGAATCACACACGCATTCGTACCGGGTTGCTGGATGATGAAGACTGGGCACGTATCTCTAGCACTATGGGTCTTCTTTTAGAAAAGCGAAACATGTACATTGATGACTCTTCTGGATTGACACCTACAGATGTTCGTGCCCGCGCACGCCGTATTTTTCGTGAGCATGATGGGCTTAGTTTAATTATGATTGACTATCTACAACTGATGCGTGTGCCTAGTTTATCTGATAACCGTACGCTAGAGATTGCTGAAATTTCCCGTTCGCTGAAGGCATTGGCAAAAGAACTACAAGTTCCGGTAATAGCGCTCTCACAACTAAATCGTAGCCTAGAACAACGCGCCGATAAACGACCAGTGAATTCTGATCTACGTGAATCCGGTTCCATCGAGCAAGACGCTGATTTGATTATGTTCATCTATCGTGATGAGGTGTATCACGATAATAGTGATTTAAAAGGAATTGCCGAAATTATTTTGGGTAAGCAACGGAATGGTCCAATTGGTACCGTTAGATTAACTTTTAACGGCCAGTGCTCTCGCTTTGATAATTATGCAGGGTCGCATTATGAGTATGAATGATTACACCAGGATAGGACATGAAAGTAGCAACCGCAGTAATTAATCGCTGTGCTCTGCGGCATAATCTGCAGCAGGTGCGTCAAAAGGCACCTAATAGTCGTCTCATTGCTATTGTAAAGGCGAATGCTTATGGTCACGGTTTGTTAGAAACAGCACACACTCTTCAAGACGCTGATTGCTTTGGTGTAGCACGCATTAATGAAGCACTTATACTCCGTTCAGGAGGTGTTGTTAAACCAATCCTATTGCTGGAAGGTGTTTTTTCTGCTGCAGCTTTATCGATGTTGGTGGCGAATAAAATTGAAACTGTAGTCCACAATAATGAACAATTAGAAACTCTAGAACAAGCTAAATTAGCGAGCCCTGTACATGTTTGGATGAAGCTAGATACCGGTATGCATCGTCTTGGTGTACGTTTAGAGCAAGCCGAAGTCTTTTACCAACGATTATGCGCTTGTCGCAATGTAGAGCAACCAGTTAACCTTATGAGTCACCTTAGTTGTGCTGAGAAACCAGGATCTCATGATACTTTAAAGCAAATTGCCTGCTTTAAACAATTTGCCTGTGGTAAACCTGGTCAACGTTCTCTCGCTGCTTCAAGTGGTACTCTATTATGGCCCAATGAACATAACCAGTGGGTAGTGCGTCCGGGTATTATTCTATACGGTGTGTCGCCATGGGATAGTATTAATAGTCATCAGTGTCAGTTATTACCAGCAATGACACTACAATCAAATTTAATTGCTGTACGTGACCACCGCGCTGGTGAGTCAGTCGGTTATAGTGGAACCTGGGTTAGTCAAAGAGATACATGTATAGGTGTGGTAGCGATTGGTTATGGCGATGGATACCCACGCAATGCTCCTACTGGTACACCGATTTGGCTGAATGGACGCGAAGTGCCGATTGTTGGTCAAGTATCGATGGATATGCTCTCGGTGGATCTAGGGCCCAGAGCCACTGACAAGGTAGAGGACAAGGTAGTTCTATGGGGTCCAAATTTATCGGTTGAACGCATCGCTGCTTATACTAGTACGAGTGCCTATGAGTTAGTAACTAGATTAACACAACGTGTAATCATAGAATATGTTGGAGATTAATACTCTCTCAGTTACGTATGATAGTGTCATACATCGCTGTATTATTTTTTTTATTGTTCTGTTGAATGTAGTTATAGAGACAACGACCGTACTATACGGTTCGCGTCTATTAATGTTCATTCTTATGACATGTTATTTATACATGCAAGTCATTTTATCATTGATAGCATGAATATTTCTGGATCGTTTAAAGAATCGTAGTATATTACGGTGCGACGAAGGAATAAAATATTAATGCAAATGAATTATTACACTGCCGCAATCATATAGAACCTTTAATAGTTATTTAAAATGGAATATCATCGTCAAAAGTAATTGGTAATTCATGACTACTAGTTACAGATGTGCTACTTTGTATTGAACGTGCTTGCTGGCTATTTCCTGTGCGAGTAGCAGTGCTTTGTCTGCTACCTAGCATTTGCATAGTGCCGTTAATATTCACTATCACTTCAGTGGTGTATTTATCTATGCCAGATTGATCAGTCCATTTTCGTGTGTGTAAGGAACCTTCGATATAAACCTGCGACCCTTTATGCAGATATTCTCCTGCTACTTCTGCTACTTTTCCGAATAAAACGACACGATGCCATTCGGTTTTTTCTTTTTGTTCGCCAGTTGTTTTATCACGCCAACTTTCAGAGGTCGCCAAGGTAATATTAACTACTGCTGTTCCATTAGGTATATAACGAATCTCCGGGTCTTGGCCAAGATTCCCGACTAGAATTACTTTATTGATGCCTCTAGTGGCCATACACACTCTCCTTATGAGTAATTATTATTCAGTACAAATGCATTCGTCTAATACTTATAGTGTAAAACTACATTGATGTTATGCAATTTTTTGCATGCCAAGTATTATATAACTAATACACTAATAAATATAATGATTTAAGGTGTTTATTTTTACAAGTAACCTTACAATATTAATATAAAAGTTATATTTGTTGTTGAGTAGAAGATAGAATCTAAATTCTTAGATCTTATATCTTTGTCGTTAGAGAAAATATGCTTATATTCAAGCTATTTTAATTACTTTACATAATTTATATTTCATGATAATTTTCAGATTTTTCTCTTTTATTAAGGTCTGCCTTAAGTTGGCATAGTAATAATAAATCAACGGATAAACAAAAGTTTTAGATTGAACATAGTGGCTTGCATAATTCTGTTTTTATAATAAAAACCACAGCATTTGTTATCTGTCTGATGGATAATGGTAGTCAACTATATAACTATTATAGACTCTGATTAACCAAGCATGGCGTTTCTCACGATTATGTAAAGATGCATTTATGCCGGTGTTGTTATGCATATTGTAGCTATAAATTATGTATATAGCGCGCACATTATCTGTGGACGCATAGTATACGTTCTTGGCAGTTGGCTAAACATAAAATCAGGTAACGGACAAACTATCTTATTTTATGTTAGAATTGGTATGCTCAATGTATAAGCATATCTAGTATATTTAGTTGCCTAATTAGGCTACGTTCTTCACGATAAAACGTTGGTCCTACTTATTTACTCTGACTAGCCTGATGTCATCTACAACATAAGTAGTATAGCCAATTGTTATTATAATATACTTAATACTACAATATTTATGTATAAAAAATTGAGAATACTTACTTAAATATAAAACATGCATATTATCCTTGATATAGAAAATATACTAAGATGTAACATCTGTACAAAGTGCAGCGATAGCAGTGTGTATGAATGGTGCTAACCTGCCGAGTTAAAACGCTAATCTCGTAGAAAAGTTATGAAAAGTGATAAATAAATTTTTTAATATTCCTATTGATTTTGCCTAGTATATATTAGAAATCATGCAAGATTTCTTGTATAGTGTATTGCTATGCGTAAAGGAAAATTTTAATCGCGCAAGAATAACAATGTTTTAATTTTAAAAGGACAGTTTTGAGTTCATTAAGCATATATTAGTGATGCTGTAAGCCATGCTATCTTAGCTATCGATTAATATAATTAATAATTTTAGCTTAATTTAGCTCTTGCATCTTTAATGATTACAGGAATATATTATAATGTTCGTTTGAATTGCATATTAGCATAATATTTTGTAAATGATAGTGATATCATCGGTTTTAAGTGGATTGAAAAACTTCACAACATTAACCATATATATTATGTAACAAGTTGATTATAATGACTGTCTATCTAATTCTGCAAGTTTTGTGGACTTTTAATACGAAAAGTTATTAAGTAGTAATACCTTTGCAATGCGCTGTTATCTATTTATGCATAATAGTTTTTAATATTTTAAAAACTCGATGTTGATTATATGGCAAGTTTATCAAAAACAATCTCTTAAAAATAATTAATCTTTCTTTACTTAATATTCATTATTGCGACTATTTTGTCATTTATGGATCTTATCTCTGTTATACACCTGTGTAGTAAATTACATGATTTGAAAATTGTCTGCTAATAGCAGGAGTCTATTGTTTTACTGCTGGACAATATACTCAATCCATCCAAAGTATATATCTAATATGTTTATTAGCTAGAACAGTAAAAACTGCAAAAGTCAATAGTCTTAAAGCGCTAGAAATTTTTCTACTTAAAGTTTTTGGTTTTGCATGTATAGACGATAAGTATACGCGTTTATCCATTCAAGTCGGAGTAACAAAAGAAACGCAAAATTTACACAGTATATGATCGTTTTAAATTACGTTAAAGCTTCACGTATCGCCTAGCTAAATTATTTAAAACCACGTTGATATTGTTCCGAGATACAAGAGTATGATTAATATAAAGCATAAAAATATCGAAGAGCTGTTGTTTTTGTGAATTGTGTTGTTGAAATGTTCGTTTATGACCATCTAAACTAGAGTGTTTTGTATATTGAACTCACAATCCATCGTGCACTTTACTGACTTGTGATAGCACTAGGAGTGTAAAATCTCTTTTACTCTGGATTATATGTCGCAGAGGTTTCAGTGACTATTAACCAGTCGTGAGATTCATATTAAAGATGACAGAAATTTCTATCACTTTTAGATATTACGAATCTTAGCAGAATATGACTACCCGTAATACTACAACGTTATGTAACATTCTAAGTGCCAATGTATCGCATAATACTACAATCTTGAACACAGATGCAATCGCATGAAAAGATAGTAATAATCACGATGATATGGTGTTGTATAGCCATCTTCGCAAAGGGGAATACTGCACACTAACATAGACCGCTATTACAAGAAGACTATAGCTTGTGCGCTGCGTAAAAGTTCATGCGAAATTTATCAGTAAATATTCTGATATCTCCTATTATAGTAGCTTCCAGAAAAAAGAAAATAGCCAATGCAGAAAATGCGCATAAGTTGCTAACAAAAATCAGACATTTTTACAAATCTAAATCAATGTTTTGATAATTATTAATTGCTATAACTCTTAGTCAATCGCCTATTTTGCAGTACGGTATAGTAAATCTAATTGGTTCACTAGATTAGTGTATAAAATAACTAGTAAATGAGTGATGGATCAACTTTTATTAGCGTGATGTCGTTTTTGACAAACATCTTAATCGATCAACGTACATTAGGAATATACTAATCGTAGTATAGGGTCATGAAGGTACTATTAATAATATCCACTATACTTGATTAACCCCCACTACTGGTATGCGCAGTAGTGGGGGTTGTCTCTAAAGAGACCGAAGAGAACATTATGGGGTAACTAAAATTGTTGACTAGAGAGTTGTCATCTGCAAACGTAAAATGACATGCTTAATAGTGTGTACCGTCATTGAACTGCGGTGTGGAATCGAAGTGGTGCGGGCGGTGATAACTTAAAAAGTTAAGGGACTATTTAAGTCAGTTGATTTACCTGTATAACCGGAGTTCTCGTGATAATAAATTAACATATATTACTTACATCCTTTCTTTTCTCATCTACAGATCGTGTAATCATATTATGATAGTTAAGTGAGTGTATTTCGAAGAAAATACCGTGCTAGAAAATTTTTGTAAAATCATTGACCTTAGTCAAGGTCGATTGACTGTATTCTATGATATGACTCAGGAGTGTGAGATTTTATAGAATCTTGTACATTGTTTAAGCGTGTAACCCGGGCAAACACTATATATTTAGTGTACATTTGGTAATCTGTATATGGCGATATACAGCAACGACGAATCATATTTTTCTAGTTATAGAATCCAAGGAAAATATGATCATGGTTATTCATAGAACTTAGATGTAATACAAATCAAACTAGATAATTCATGGAAAGCAAGCTGCTAGCAATAGTTATGGTGAAAGTTTAGTATAGAATACATTGAATATTATAGCTAACTTTATAATTTTGTATATTTAAAGTTTGTGCAATTTCATTAAAAATAACAATCTATTTTCATCTGAGAAAAGTGTTACAATGAACCATATTACATTATAATTATTAACTTTGTCAGTCGTTGTGGTAGAGTTAACCGAAAAGGGTTACGATCCTAAATTATTGGCTTTGAGAGACTCAATATACGGTAAACGTATTTTTACCTAGTGAAAAGTATTATAGATTAAAAAGATCTATACATCCTTCATGACTGTGCGAAAAGTAACACGGCGCATTCATTTTTTCAGTTATCCATTGGCACTGAAATTGCTGTGTTACAATATAATTTTGACATTTATCAAAGAATCGATAGATTTTTTATAGTAGTAAGTTTAATGTTTTTGTAATATTCATACGTTTTAAGGATTCGTAGTGCATATAATATTTTTATTTGAATTATTATAATTTTGATGACGTGTCATTTAAAAATTTGATTATTACATTATATATATCAAGTTAACGATTTGAGATAATTTATACGTAGACCTTCTAAAATCGTTCATTAATTTCGTGAGAAATCTATTAGTTTTTATGCTGCCAAATTTAGTGTTATTGCGATACTTACTAATTTATACTTTTATAAATAATAATTAAATATTCTATGATTTTTATTAGTTAGTTTTTATTACATAACTTTATATATGTATTAATTTTTATGTATAAAACACAATACATATTATATTGTAGATTTTACTATCCGCGAATGATCTAACCACATAACAGTTATTCTATTAACAGAATTTTACAGGATTTGTCAGGTTACGTCTTTATATGAGGTTATTGTATGTTAGAACGTTCATGGGTATATAATAAGAAGTTAAAACTTAAAATATGCGAGTCATCAGCAACTAAAGTATAGCGTAGACCATAGTGCTTATCAAGCATGTAATAAGTAGTTGATTGCTAATCATGTAGAACACATAAAGTAAATCGATTAATATTAGAGTGCCGAATACATTATGTAATATATCTGATTGTTTTCCACATAATAATTTCATATGTAAAAATTATTAATTAGTATTGATAGATATAATAGGTAAAATAATAAATTTTCCTAAAAACATAGGAAATATCCTATAAGGTGTCAAATTACACTTGTCTTTTTTGCCTGTTTTGCTCAATACTTAAAATAAGCTGCATAATAAGCAAAAGTTTAAGCAGCACTATTCTTAATAGTAGCAATTAAAAACAGTTATATTTCACATGTTATCGGTGCGAGTAATGTTAATTTTTTAACTATCGTAGTAGTCAATATATAATGTAATCGATAGTAAAACATTGTCTATTTTTGTAATCAGAGCTGATAATTTGACAATTATAGTAATGTCTTCTACTCAATAAAAGCAGTGGTAAATATACTCTTTGCAAATCTTTAAGCGATTAAATAAATATTTATTGCGCTTGATATTTTCTGATATATTAAATATAAATCTGATGTAAGAATATATAAAGCAATCACAAAGCTAATAATCAAGAATTATTTTTGCTTTTATTAGGTTTTCGGTTAGTAAGATACTGCAGTTTATTTATACAACTGAAATTTTTTTATAAAGTTATTACAAAGAACATGTGGTATATTATAAATAGATTTAAAATGCTTTGTAACATTTACCGAGTAAACTATGTGGTTTATTGAGCAATTTTATTTATAGAGTGTAGTAACGAATAGTTCGGAATTCTAGCGATTGATTTTATTTAAGTTTTTTTAAAATCATATTATTATGAATATAGTTTAGTTATAAAAGTCAAGACAATTCAATCGGGGTAACCCGATGCATTTGAATTACTGTAATACTATTAATAACTACTCAATCTTATAATAAATCTTGTCTATGATATAATGAATGTATACACTAAATGTTTTGAATTTATTAAGTGTATGACTTGTAAAGATCATAGCTATGATACATGCTATAAAATAAAACACAGGGATGTTTTTTTGATCTACACTGGATTACTAGTTTATGTTGTGTGATGTGTTTATTGAAAACTCTGACGTTATTAAAATATTCGCTACTAGATAGATAAATATAGCTTTTGTTATCATTAGACATATACGAGTTAGAGTAGAAAAATCTGCAAGGTTTTCTTAAACGATTTTTAGGAATGACTGCGGTGCAATCACAGTAATACACCAGCATAGCTCAATAAAATTCAGTGTAATATTTACAATAGTAGTCATGTTGCTATCCAGTTGATATTGACGTAATTCTAAATAAGAAAAGCGTTATACTTGAAGAAGTCATAAAGGCTGCGTCCACTAGGTTTAAACCTCAATAACTATCAAAATTTATTTGCGAGGGTTATGTATGATTTGTCCGGTTATTAATCTAGCTCAACAATTAATTAAGCGTCCTTCACTTAGTCCATATGATGAAGGTTGTCAACAACTAATAATTAGGCGTTTACAGTCGATTGGTTTTTCTATAGAAAACTTAAATTTTGGTAATACTCAAAATTTTTGGGCATGGCGTGGTAAAGGTAAAACGCTAGTGTTGTCCGGTCATACTGATGTTGTGCCAGCGGGCGATGAAAAACGTTGGCATAATCCACCGTTTTCACCAATTATTCGAAATGGTATCTTGTACGGTCGTGGTGCCGCGGACATGAAAGGATCTTTAGCGGCAATGGTGGTAGCAGCAGAGAGATTTGTTGCTGCTAGACCGACTCATTCGGGTCGCTTGGCATTTCTCATTACTTCAGATGAAGAATCGCATGCCACCCATGGTACAGTCAAAGTGGTAGAGGTGCTCATGGCGCGAAATGAACGAGTAGAGTATTGCTTAATTGGTGAGCCTTCTAGCACTTATCGCATTGGCGATGTAGTAAAAAATGGTCGTCGTGGCTCGCTTAATGCTAATATGCATATTTATGGTGTACAGGGCCATATTGCCTATCCACATCTGGCTGATAATCCAATACATCACGCTATACCAGCACTTAATGAATTAATGTCAATCAAATGGGATGATGGTAATACATGCTGTTCGCCAACTAATATGCAAATTTCTAATATACAAGCAGGTACGGGTGCTAATAATATGATTCCTAGTAAGTTGTCGGTGCAATTTAATTTCCGTTTTGGCCTGGCGCTCACTGATGCGTTAATTAAAAAACGTGTTGAAGCATTATTCGCACGCTATCGGTTAAACTATAGCATTAAATGGTATTTATCTGGAAAACCTTTTCTGACAACGCATGGTGCGTTAGTAGATGCTGTAGTTAATGCTGTGCAGCACTATTCCGAATTAACACCGCAGTTGTTAAGTACAGGTGGTACTTCTGACGGTCGATTTATCGCTCAGATGGGGGCGCAGGTAGTTGAGTTAGGCCCCATGAATGCTACTATTCATAAGGTTAATGAATGTGTTAATGCAGCAGATCTTCAACTATTAAGCCGTATGTATCAGCGCATTATAGAGCAACTTCTTTCATAATGATTATGAAGACGCTTAGTAGTTACATCTGCTGAAATCTACATGACTATTTACCAATAAGTACCGATTCACACTTCGTTTAGTAATCGTATTTCCTGCATATCGGTATCTAAGATAAGCACTGTAATTCGATATGAAAATTATCAGGATTTTTACGTTTTCTTGTGTCACATTCCCCTGTGCAACAAAATATGTTGTTATAAAAACGCAGTCCTGCATAGGATAACTAATGAATCTATAAGTTATTGTTCCTTATTTCTATAATCCTTTCGGCTATCCCGGTGTAGTTATTATAACCAAACGCCGCCGTATTTACTGGCAAAACATTAAATATCTATAATGTATTAATTTGAGAGGTTCAATAACGCTGAGTACTTTTTATATCAATAAAAAGTAATTTATTTATACATCACTGGTTTATTACGCAGATACCTTCCAAAAGAGCAAGAATCTTTGTAATAAGTTGTCTGTTTTAATTGGTTAATTAGATAAAGACTCTCGAGGATCTATAACGTCGTGAATTTTTAAAATTCATATTATGTAGAGTATATCTTATGCGGTTTGATAACCTTATCCATACTAAGTATAAAACGTGTTGGTTTGTTATAGTTAGCACCGATTTTAATTCAGGCGTTATGTACTAATAATAGGCGGCAGGGCAACTAAATTAATCACGATCTAGGCGATCCTGGCATTTCTTTATTTAGGCGAAAGTAATGTTGTTCACTGTTGCTAGGTGAGTTACATGACTATAAAATAACAGTCGAGAAGCTTGTAAGTGTAATGTGTTGTTTACTGCTTATATATGATGTTTAAATTTTTATGTTATAAGTAATATTTCGGGTTTTCTAAGCTCGTTAGCTAATTAAGATTGTATATTTATTTTATACAGATGGATGGTGATTAACGTACTATTACTCTACCTACTGAAGTCATTAAGAATATTCAGCCTTATTTTATAGAGGACACTGAAAATTCGTGCAGTATTTAGCGCATCAATTCAAGCCACTATATTGATGATATTTAGTACAATTCACATTTAATGCTTAAACAGCTGTGCAATAGGGTATTATACGCTATAATTATAAATATAAGAAAACTTTTAAATGCTTTATATATTAATAGTAAAAAGATCTTTTGAAGATTAGAGTGTATTTTAAAGGCGTGATATCGTCTTTTATGGATAAAATTGCATCTTATACAAAGATGAATAGTTATCTCTCATATAAAGATGCATAGTAATATCGAGCAACCTATCGATTAAAATGGATATTTTGATCTACCGACTCACTGTTAAACGGCCAATTTTTATATATTTAGCTGTTGTGTCATGCATATAATACTACATTAAGAGTATGATGGCTGTTCCGAGTTTAAATTCAACAGACTAATGTTGCTATTAGCGGTGAATTAACGAATACCACGTGATTTATTTTTTAGATTACTATACAGTAGTTAAGATGATTGCGCGGACGTTCATTACATCGAAAGCATGCATACTGCACTTGTAGTATAGAATCTTCGCGAATTTAGTAAAAACTACAGACAGTAACTATTGTCGTTGAAAAATTAATGCTCGTACGAAGAGGTAGAGATAGCTGTGTTAGCATAGCAGTTATAAAGTATAATATTTGAAAAACTTAAATAAGTTGTTTCCAGCTATCTAACTCCATGTTTTCAGATCTCTGACTGTATATACCTTAAATTTTTAGAGGAAATTTCGATACACTAAGTATTTCTGGTGATTTAATCGTTCAGATATTATATTATTATCCGTTACACGAAAGTATTAACTTTATTTCTAAAAATCGGATAAAATCTGGCATAGTAGTTTGATTATTACTGTAATTTAATACTATTTATTTTTCTTAAAAGCATTCAGTACACTAGTGCTGATAGACTGTTCAGTAATTGCTCGCTCTTTGGTATGTAGGTCTCTGAAAATGCAAGAAATATTATGAGGATTACTTTTTATTACGTACAGATAAGCAGTATACACAATCCATGGTTTTTATGATGCTTTACATGCGTTAAATTTTAATGATTTTTGTTGCGATTCTGAAAATAGGTAGGATTTTACAATCTTGTTCTTTAATTGCTAAAAGTGTAATGTGGTAGTTCAAGTTGACTGTAAACGCCGATTCTAGCACCATAATTGTGCGACGCAGGGTTAATTTATCGCATGCTAAGCATCATGAGATTACGTGATTCTGTAAGGGCTTTCTGGGTACTAAACATAATGTTTTGCACTTTATTAATATTGTACCAGTGTAGTTTTGCTTAAAGATGATAAATAACAATATTCTGCGTGATTCTAAGAATCTTAAATTTAGCAATCATTATTAATATCCTGTGCGCATTATACATGATAACAAAGATGTGTTTCAACCTATTTAGTGATGCTAAATAGGTGCTTTTATAATCGCTATAATATGCCAATCTTGAGAGATATACGGCGTTATAGTAGTAAATTAATTGAGTGACTACAATATGTTATACCTAGTATGATGAGTAATCATTTAATCATTCCGTAGCGTGTAGTATTTATAAGTGAAGTAATTGATACTCATGTATATCATGTTGTACAAAGTGTAATGTGATAGTTGTGCTCTAGTTTGACAATCTCTATGCGAAAAAATTAAGATGTAGATAACTATCTTATAGTGTGATTAGAGTTTTGGATGTATTATACTATTGCATCTGTGATGACGCTATTTATAGATTCTATAAAAGAGAAAGGATTTATTATTTCAGATAAATAGACATATCTAGGATCGTACCTTACTCACATTATATTCATCAATAAATTATGAAGACATGCATATCAGTTATTTTGTTGTATTACGTTATAAGTATGTCTTTTCTTTTATATTGGGCAAGGAAGATATGCTTAGATTTTTGTTGTCCTTGTAATATATAATACTTATGACCATCACCAAGCAAAATATTGGCTTAGTGATAAAATCTGATAATTAAAGGATAAATATGTTCTTTGTGTTGAGTCTAGTGAGCGATTTACCGTAATGAATATAGATAAATCATGAGATCTTATTTTATCTTTGTCTTATCTTTTAGTATCTATACTTACTAGTAATTTTTAAAAATATAGTGAGTATAACAAATAAAATGCTGGATATTAATCCAATATAGTTGATTAAATAGTATGTAATATAGAAAGTCAAATATTTATCTATTCCTGTAAATTACAGGAGGTTCATGCAATCTATAAACAGGATTTACGATGGACGATGATTGCCTGTTTTGTTCATGCAGAAGTTAATAATTATGAGTACTTAGATTCTGATTGATACATACGAAATGCTAGTAATTAACACTTTAAACATCTAGTTCTTGGATGTTGCTTGCATTTAAATAAATAAGTTTTTGATTTATTTAATGGGGATATTACTGTTTTGGTACAGTAGTGTTCATAATGTCAGATTAAATTGTGATTATAATAGGTTTTATGGATCGAAAGAGTTTCGATATTAGCATTCTAGGATGCTATCGCATAAAATAAGAAATAATAACTATTATTAATGCAGCATAATAATGCTGCTAAACATTATGATTTTTTTATGATACACAAGCAAGGAAGAGGCAATGAAGGTACTTATTAAAATAGCAGTATGATAGAAGAGTTTTTTGCGCGTTTAACGAGCGATAGGCACTGACGACGTGAGTACTTTATTATAGTAATCAGTAGGTATTACTGATTATATCATGAGGCATGGGAATATCATATTCGATAATATAAGCTAATCTTGATCTTAACGATGCTGTAATCACTGCTCTATTAAGAAGTTGAATAGAATAATTATGGTTAGTATCACGAATACAGCTAAAAGTAACGCGTGAGTCACTTGCATAAAATAGTAAACGTACAGATAACTTGAAGTGTACACAATCTATTAACGTAATACAACAGTTACATTAACCAGGAATAATTTATTAGGTAAATAATCCCGGCTGACAATATCCCCGCAAAGATATCATCAATCATAATACCTATTCCGCCACGTACGTTGTGATCAAGCCAACGAATCGGTATAGGTTTCCAGATGTCCAAGACTCTAAAAATTATTAAACCAACGATCACCCATTGCAAATTATTAACTGGTAATGCTGTTAGCGTAATCCACATACCAACAAATTCATCCCATACAATACTGCTATGATCATGTACTTGTATATCCCTTGTGGTCTGATAGCAAACATAAATACCAATGCAAATACTGCATGTTATTAGTAGTGAATAGAGTGGCCATGATAATTGAATCAATAGCAACCAGCATGGGATTGCTGCTAATGACCCCATAGTGCCAGGCATTACAGGAAATAAACCAATACCAAATCCCGTAGCTAGTAGGTGCCACGGATTACATATGCGAATGCGGCGTTTAGCAGAATCTTTAAGAGCTTCTCTAAGAGATGCTAAAATGGTCAAAATCTTTCCATATTAGTTTCACGATTTTATCATGGTAATAGAATTTTATTCCTTCTGAGAGCGCAATGATCTGACCGATGCACGTATAATTAGTATTAAAATTTTGTAATGCTGCCGTCATTGCATGACACTGAATGTCTGGTATAGTAAAACATAATTCGTAATCTTCGCCGCCCGTTAACCCCCAATACAACGCTTGTTTAGCATCGGTGTTGCGATGCAGTGTTTTAGATAACGGTAACTTATCTAGATTAAGCTGCGCTCCTTGTCTGCTAGTTTTTAAAATATGTTTGAGATCTACAATCAAACCATCGGAAATATCGATGGCTGAACTGGCTAGATCACGTAGAGCTTTACCTTGTAATATACGTGGCTTTGGACGCAGGTGACGATCAATGAGGTAATTTCGGTCTTGCATATCTTGAACTTTTAGATGACCCTGAAGAATTGCTAAACCAGCAGCACTATCACCCAGTGTACCAGTAACATAGATTTTATCGCCGATTCGCGCTCCACCGCGAGTCAAAGCTTTTCCAGGTGGAATTAATCCGTGAATAGTTAGTGTTATGCTTAGCGGACCACGTGTGATATCGCCACCAATCAATTGCATGTTATAATAATGAATTTCTTTGAATAGGCTATCACTAAACGCTTGAAGCCAATCTGTATTTACTGTAGGTAAAGTTAGTGCCAGTGAGAGCCAAGATGGATTGGCACCCATTGCTGCTAAATCACTTAAGTTAACTGATATGGCTTTATAGCCAAGGTCGGTTGGATCAATATCTGGTAAAAAATGAATACCAGAAACAAGGGTATCTGTGCTTATAGCTAAAATCTGATTATCTTTTACTGTGAGAAGTGCACAGTCATCTCCAATGCCCAACTTTACATCCTGGCGTAAATGTTTAAGTCGGTTAAAATAGCGTGAAATAAGGTCAAATTCGCTATATGTCATAATCATAATTCCAATGATAATAATGTAAAATTAAGGATATTGCTTTAATATTTCATTGTTCCTTGCGAAGGATGAGTGCCGCTTTATCTAATACACCATTTACAAATTTATGGCTATCTGAAGCGCCGAAGATTTTTGTTAATTCAATGGCTTCGTTGATAACTACTTTATAAGGAATATCCTTGCGCATTTTCAGCTCAAAAAGTGCAATATGTAAGACTGCACGCTCTATCTGCCCTAGTTCATCAAGTCTCCGTGATAAAATGGGAGTCATTAGTGTATCCAGCATATTTATGTTCATTGCTACACCAAAAAACAACGCGCGAAAATAAGGAATATCAACACCGTTGATATCCTGCTCTGTAAGGAAGTGAGATACAATATCAGCAATGTTATTTTTAGATAACTGCCAAGAATACAGAGCCTGAACAGTCCATTCACGAGCACGACGACGAGTAATAGGTTTCACACAATTTCCCTTACTACATTAAGGTTTTAACCTTGAAGTATATTAATCATTTTAAGTACAATGATCGCTGTCTCAGTGCTTTATTGCCTGCTTTATGCTAGCAAGTTCAATAGCCTGTTCAATGGTTCTTGTAGTTAGCACGCCCAAAGCAACTAGATATCAGTTGTGGTAGCAATACTACTAATGCCAGAACTAATTGCATTTTTCTACATACTTGCAATGCGCACTGTTTCCAAAAATCAGGATACTTAGTTCGATAATTTCTTCATCTTTTCGGTATTAGCTAGTACGCGAGTCGCTCAGGTAGATCGCAACGCCTAGCACTTAAACTATGGTAATATTATTGTTAGCAACTTTACGCATACACTTAAGTATATCAATGGCATCTTAAATCAACTGCTATTGATGAAGTTATTAAAACATGCAATTGCAATAGCTACGTGCATATTTAGAATCGTACTCACATCCTCAATAACTTTCATAGTGATTCCCCTTGAAATAGGTTTCATGCTCTCAATAACTGATATTCTATGGCTGTCTTATTGTGAATGGAAACCAAAATTCATCGAAATAAATGCGTAGAGAAACGATTTTAACAGCTACAACAAGTGGTGTGGATGAGTCTAATTAATTCTCATATAGTAACTAAAATAAATACATATTTAATATCATTACCAATTAAAGCCTGTCGGGCATCAATGAGAACTATAAGTGAGGAGCTTGTTAGGTGTGATCGTTATTGTCCTGAAAACGTTAACTCAATATGCGTAGCCTTATTAAGGCATGAGTCGTGATCAAACAAATTTCTTGCATAATATAGATATAGTAAAATACTAGATGGAATATTTAAGTATCTTATAGGAAGAATGAAAAGAATAATACTTTATTTATCTTTATATCTTTAATATTTATTAAATATATCTTTTTATAGTAAATCAGTTGTGTTATTAGTAATTTTAACCTTAAAATTTAATATTTTAAATAAATCCTATGTTGTAAAACTGAACTGCAGTGTATTAATAAGCATAAGGGTATTAGATTACGTTTTTCGTGATTTCTATGATACTTTGACTATAGATAAAAGTATGTTACTTGTTCTCAAAAGGTTATATAAAACTTGGGTACTGTGTAAATATAGCTATAAATCAAAATGTTTTGTATTCTGTGAAAGTATTATTCATTTACACAATACTTTAATGTTTTCATGAGTGTATCATGTAAATTTAAATGTTTTTCATAAAAATTGATAATATCATACGTGTGCATAATAGCAAGATATCCATCTACAGTGTGGTTTTTGAAAACATGTTGGCTGACTATCACAGTATCATTAATATGCCATAAAATGTTTATATTATCAATGTGTATAGATTACATAATGATTTTTCTAATTATTGCTTAAGAAAATAGTATGTAACATGTTGTATCAATAATGTAATGCCTAAAATTTAGACTTTAGTGTGCTAGAATATCATTTTTATGTAATATTTAAAGTATTCATATCGATGCACATACCGCCAGGTGTAGTTAAATGTCGGACAGCAAGTACTGGTAGCAGAAGAATAATCTTCTATCTCCACGTATTTTACGTTTATAAACTATAAAGAATGAACAAATCTCAAATAGAGATGGTAGTTCATCATGCCATGATAGATACGTGATATTCTTATCTCTTGCTTCACCATTAGTCCTGGTAATGGAGTGATAATCTAGAGAACGGTACTAATTACCATAGTATTCCAGTAGTGGAATACATGGTCTTAATTACAGTTAAAATTATTAGTATTCTAATTTAGTATGCCTTTAAACCGTACGTTTTAGTATTTTATAAGAATATACCTATGGTAATAAAACATGTGATCGCACTTATAAAACAAGTAATATCATTTGATTAGTTAATAAAATTTTACTATATTATTTTTAATAGAACGTTTTCTTTAACGAATATTTTAAATCGTTCAAAATTTAGTCTATTGTTTTAATCATTAAACTTAATGTAAAGGTCCTTGTCAATGTATAAGGGTGAATTTTTTATGAGCAAACGACATTACTAACTTACATGTTTTTCATTATAACTCTGATAATTATTCTGATGAAGCGTTTGTTTAGAGCGTCTTGTATAAGGAACACATATTAAGCCAGTTGTATTAGTCTGCGATCCTTTCAATTAAAGTAGGTATAAGAGATGGATTATTGATATTTATATCTAGTGCATAGACATAGACACTGCGTTGTTTTTTAGGCTATGTAGTATGAGTTAGACGATCATAGTAATGACGCTATACACAATGCATGTGAGACACTATGCAGTGGATAGACATTAATATAGATTGTTAGTTAAAACAGTGTGTTAGAAATTTATATATCCAGATTTTTTGGTTATCTAAGTCTGGATAGCTTATTTATAAGGTACTAAATACTGTATATATGGCATCGTTACTTAAGATATATCTATCACTGACGAGCAACCACTATAACTATCTAGAATTTGCTTTACTCGTTAAGTGCTGTAGTATTTAATCTTTTTATTGAACGTTTAAGTCTAGCTGATGAGTTGAAGAGTTAATACACTATGATAGTATACGGGTTGACGTAGAATTCTCATATACTAATCGTTTTCAAGAGAGATATCAATAAGCTATATAGCATTCCCTCCGCGCTTAACTGTATTAATATTAACGCTTATTTATATAAAGTCAAGTAGCTCCAGGAAACAGTTAAGCTTTGAGGCAAATAGCGTTAGAGCACTTCTGCCAATATTGCTCACTGAGATAAAAACTTATGCATAATGTGTATTTTGTAAATTATATAGATTTTACGACTAAAGTAAGGAATTTAGATTATCTGTCACTGCACGTTCTTATATTTTTAGTAGTCAAACCGAACAATCAGTATAAATAAAATTTATTATATATAGAGGATATTTGAAAATGGCATAAGGCGTTCGTGATGTCACGCATGATACTTTAGCGTATAAAATATCTCATAAATCTATGTGAAAAAACGTATAGATCTGTTTCACTGACTGTTGTGTATTTTATTTAAGAGGTTAAGTAACTTAAAACCTTCACGTAATTAAGTAAAAAAGCCAAACAAACTACTGTATTAAGTAAAGAATTAATAATATTAATGATTTATATGTACTTATATTCTCTGAAGTTAGAATGCTGCACTGAACATGGTACTAGAATACATTCTTCATTATGCGACTGCAGCTGCTTTAATGACAGATGGTTCACTGTGTATATGGTATAAAAAGTTAAAATATAGCATGAACTAACTAGTATACATGTTAAATTTAGAGTAATTATGATTTTTAAGAATAAGCGGTCATGGTTATTAATACTGTAATAGATGATTATACATGCTATATAGTATAGCTAGGATATAAACACCTAATATTTTAAAATAATATTTACTTCGTTACTTTGCATATACTATTACTATAATAGATAAATATTTTATGATATTTGTTTTGAAGGATATTAGGAATTAATCAGTATATATTCATTTATTTAACTAAATATTATATAGCAAAAATTAAAAAACTGTTTATTATCGCATGGTGTTGAGTTGAAGCTATGTTATAGTAAAGAATCTTATAATCTTAGGATCAAGCAGTTTTTATTCTCAATGGGTATCAATATGCGCATGTAACATGCGAATGATTTGTTATTATTTGTATTTTAGAATTGAGATTCTTGTATCTATCGATGTTGTCATTCACACTGTATTTATTGTATACAGTGTGAATGATGCTATAGATGTACTAGATACTCATAATCCTAAGATATTTAATGTATTAATTTTAGAGAAAGCACTACTATAATTCTCATAAGAAGCATGGTTAGTGATATTATGTGAACTGACGAGGTAAGTGCTAAGATATATCTTCTGTATCTTTTCATGCCTAGCTCGTTTCTGTTACTGTAAATACATACAATAACTCTAATAGCCTAGTTACGTGTATATTTATCTACTCAAGATGATTTGCCAAAGAAATATATACGTATCTTCTTAAGTATTATATGGTAACATCCATGTTATATCTGACAAAATATAATTTTTCCTATTTATGGGAAATATCAAACATAAATGTTTATCTGATATTACGACCAGGTATAATCATACACACTCTAATGTCGTGATAATTGAATGAATATACCATGCAGGTCTACATGAGAATATTCAAATGTATTTATAACCTTAAGCTATAAATCTTTACTGATTAAAATATTTATTTTACGAGCACTTTTTATCACATAATCATGCAGTTACACTTATCGCGCAGTAAAAGATACGATGGATATCGTAGTAAGATACCTGTTTGAAAAATAATGAACTATATCATAAATTATGCTTGACAAAATTATGTAGACCGTAATCTATTGGAGTGATACATGGTGAAATTTTGCTATCCGATTTAGATGTAAAATCTCCATTACTGATAATGGAATGATCAGTCTTTAAGATTACTATAAATCTCTATTATCTTGTCTTAATAAGCAACTAAGATGAATAAAACAAGCTAAAGTACATATAATTTATAGCATTATAAAATGCTGCGTATTAGCTTATTCATACTGGCTAAAATCAATTTAGTTTTTCTTAAAACTTATCATTTTATTTGCTTACTGTTAAGGTATTCATTATATGAATAAGTTATGCGCTTTATAATCACTGTGATACGGTAAGATATTTCCTTTTGTATTATAATAACGCTTTCTTAGTTAAGAATTGTGAGTTATTTATTTCAAGTTACCTGATACATTATTAGCAAACTACTATCTGAATAATAGTCGTTGCTGATGAATATTCTGTGTTATGCGAGCATATGATAAGATCTGTTAATATCTTGATAAGTCTCAATGCTATCTTAGTTTCCGTAAAAGCATTACTTTGATAGAATCATCTAAAGTTTCAGGATAATTTAAAAATGCTGTTATGATTAACGCCACCATTAATAATAGCAATATACCTGGATGGGTAGTTACTATATGACAAGTCTAGCACTGCTACCAAAGAGCTCCAGAACATATTTTTAGATGTACATGATATTACTACTTTAGATTTGGATGAGTTGTCTCATTATAACGTTATAATGTCAAACATTAGAGTTAAAAATCATATCTTTCTGTGATGTGTTGATTTATCAGATATTATTTTGTAAGTATAAAGTATCTAGTTTTACATTGACGAATCGTCCAATTAAAACTAATCGTCCAATTAATAAGTTATTTCTTTTATGGTATAAGTTTGGTTAATGTAATCCTTATTATGGATAAGGAGCTTTTTGATGATTTTTAGTATTTATTAATAGTGTCTAATGGTACTTTAATCTCTGCTAAATTAGCCTTGAAGCACTGTTCACGATGATATGCATTAAAATTCAACATAAATCTCACTAAACATGGGATGTTTAGTGTTAGTAATGATCGTCAATCACCATGTGAATGCAACTAAAGTTCTGTGGTCATTTTGTTTAGGGTGATCTTTTATATTACAAAAATTTTTATATTTTATTTATGAGTATTATATGATTTTAAGTATGTTATTATTCTGAGTTTTAATATTCGTATCTCGTACAATACAGATTAGAGTATTGAGCATTTTTTATGCTAACGCTAGCAAAAAAAAAGTAAAAGTAAAGCGATGGCTTACTATTATGAGTTATAGCTATATATTTACATATAAGATATGTGTATTTATCAATAGATATGCGGGTAAGTTACTAATAATTAAATAAAAGAATTATCATCAAACGAAGTACACCTCATAAAGGTAAGAAGTATTTCTTTAATACAAAGACGTCGAACCATATGGCCTGGTTTTAAAACGACGGTGTAGCCACATATATTGCTCGGGCGCTCGCATAATTTCTTGTTCTAATACTTTATTCATATAAGCAGCTGCAGCTATCTTATCAGAGATCGGATAATTTTTTAGCACAGGTTGAATTAACAAGTCATAGCCAAAGCCGTTTTCACGGCGAATTAGCACCACCGGAAGCATCGACGGTTTAGCTATACGCGCTAGCATAAAGGTGCCGCTCGTAGTCGCAGCTTTTTCGACGGCGAAAAATGGGGCGAATACACTACCGTGTGGGCCGTAATCTTGATCTGGTGCAAACCAGACATGTTCACCATGTTTTAGTGCACGTACTATACCTCGAAGATTCCTGCGATTGAGCATAGCTTTATTAGAACGCATACGACCTTTGGTTTGAACCCATTCCATTGCTTTATTGTTATGTGGACGGTACGTTGCTATCATTGGTTGACACAATCCCATAGCGCGCCCTCCCAACTCCAGTGACATAAAATGTACGCCAATTATTAATATACCTCTTTGGTTTTTCTGTGCTGCTTTTAGATTCTGAATACCGATTACGTTAAACCAGCGCTTAATGCGTTTATCCGACCAAAACCAGGCCATACCAGTTTCTAACAAACCCATGCCGAGTGATGCAAAATTATCGACTACTTTCCGTTGACGCTGAAATGTATCCATCTCTGGAAAACAGAGCTCTAGGTTGCGATACGCAATGGCAACTCTGCGTTTTAAAAAACGCATTGAACTGCGTCCTATCCAAAGACCAAACCGACGTAATAATGGGTAAGGCAGTTGAATTAGTAAGAATAGCACGAATAAACCACACCAAGTTTTCCAATAGCGCGGGTGCAATAGTGCTGATTGGAATTTTTTCGGATGTTTCATGTAAACTCATTTTTTCGTTAGGTAAGCACAACCTATATATCATACTGTAATCTTAGAAAAGCGAACAGTACTAAAGCTATATAAGTGCTTACATTTATATACTACTAGGGATTTTCACGTCATATCTAATAATTTAGAGTGTTTAAAAGACTGTATAAATTAGTTTTCAACTGATTTTTGCTGTATTATTATGTGTTCGTTACTTAACGTAAAACACATAGATGTCTCTGTTGCATTATTAGTTAAGCTTTTCTGATTATAACAAACGTACGATTTTTACCATGCAATCCATATATTTTGCAGAGTATCGTGTTCGCTATATTAATTAGGTTTGGCATATACATGATGTAGCGATTAGTACGATTTTACTGCGTTTTAACATCTGAACGTTAAACTAGACATACAGTTATATCTATGCTTGATGTTTTTTGTTATATCAATATTTAAATGAATCAGCGAGAATTATTATAGAATTCTTACCCTATTATTGTTCATGCAAGCTTTCACGAACACCTGTAGTATTTCTATACTAAATTCGCATGAACTATACTCAAAATCTAATAAGAGAAAACAGTGATACCATACAGTCAGGAGGTGATATTTAGCATAGTATAATAACGTACGATGATTAATCAATACGATTAATTATAATTTCGGGGTCGGTAGACGATTGTTCATCAGATACTTTATAAGTAGTGCACAGTACATCATATTCACTGAATTTCCGGAGTTCTTTTATATGATTTAGATGTTACTGACACACAAATCAATAGAAGTCCTATACATGCAAAGCACTGCAGCAATTAGGTTGCACGTTTAATGTTGATCTTAAGAAGAATAGTTTTATATATTTATATTTTTTGTCATACTATCTGCGACATAGGAATAAGGTAGATTTTTGTTGATCAGTGAGTACAATTTATTTTATAAGTAAATTTTTATAAAATAAGCATATTTTGATTTTTATAGTTAAATAAGAATTTAAGTTCAGCATGAACGACTTAAGTGATTCATGTAGTATTTGCTATAGTGTGTGTAAAATAGTATTTAGGCATTTTATGTGCTCTCGTTATTTTATACTGCCGCGCAGTATTAAAAATAGGAATTATAGCTAGAAATAACAGAATAAAAATAACATATGATGTTTTATCTCTATTATATAGAGATGTAAAATAATATGCATAAATAGTATTTTAAAAGTAATTGCAGAATGTCACTATGAATTATAAATCTTATTACATAATTTTAAAGTTTATTGCATGGTAGTACAAGTCAATTTTTCTATTAATTTAAAATAATATAATCACCTATCGTCAAGTAGTGTATATGTCATATCTTAATATTAATATTAACAAGGATATTAACAATTGGCTCTAGATATTGGGAAAAGCATATAAAACATTATATTGATAAAACACTCTATGTTATATGAGCAGATGTGAAAATTGACTGCTTGCAGGTTTGGTACAGCCATGCTAAATCACGTAAAATAATAATATAACATATTATGAGTGTCTAAGGTAACTCTTTTTGAGAACAACTTTATTAGTTAAATTATACAAGAATTACGTATTGTTGAACACAAGTTGTGCAAGAAACAATTTGCAATAACAATGAGGTTATTATTACATGCATACATTAAATGATTTATTTTATTACGCACCTATTGATTCTATCACGTCGATACAATAAATAGGTAAATGCAACAAATAACAGAATAAATAGAAAATTCTAGCAAGCGTGGTTAATAATATATATGTGCTTTAAAGATCAAGAGCACACGAGTTTTATAGTAATAATGATGATCTGTGTTGTTGTTTTCCCTTATATGTTGTTTAAGGTTAAACTTGATAACTTATATTATGATCTCTGTTGCGCATTTTACAAATGCCTGAAAATCTTGATATCTTCATTCGCAGAGGCAGTAGTTGTCATCTGAGCTGCATATGATGGAAGCAGATGACTATCTTCTAAAAGGCGTGCTGAAAATTTAGTTAAAACTACATATTTAATATTATGTTTTATTAACGGTGATGTATCATAATGATTATGATTTTTCTTGAGTATATTATCTGTTTATATTTATAACACTCTACAAGGAGATTCAGTTTTTAATCTGTATGTATAACAGATTTTGTAGCATCAGATTATTTTATTACAAAATACCGGTATGGTTTTTCTCAAAGTTACTCAAGGATAGAGCCTATAAGATATGTGCTGGTCATATAAATGTGTAATCAAATGACATAAGAGTTTAAATAACGGGTGAATGGTTGCATCACTGATCATGAATGTTAGTCATGCTTTATTTATTTTTTCCTGTATATTCATTAAGTACTCAATATAACGTGCATGTATAATAGTTTTTATTTAAATTAACAAAAATGTTATTTTTGACATGTGATATCAATAAACTAATCGATGATCTTTTTACCGGATCTAATATAATCATAACAAATAGTCAATGCTATGCTGTACTTTTAAGGAATCGAGGCAATCAATATACGGACACTTAGGTGATTATAATCTTCTTATATCAAATATATTAATACGAAAATTTGTGTGTTATTCATTAAGCATACTCTAGAAAACATAGCAATCAACTTGGTATACTGTGCTAATGATTAAATCACAGAGATTAGTAACATGAGCCACTGTGTAGTGGAAGGTAAATGCAAGACAATGACTTTATACTGAGTTAACAGAAGTTGCAGCAGATGTTGTAACTTTGTATATGCACTGACCACACCAGAAGCAACTTCGCTTAATAGTTATACTGTTGTGTAGTCAATGGTTAATTTTATTTAGTGATCCACGGAATATTATTGTTTATCACTAATAATAGTAGCGTTTTATTGTGCGCTTGTATTTTGTTACGAGAATTTCTCATGCGCCGTAGGCGCATGTTAAAACTTAACATAGTGAATATTTATAATTATTCAAGATATTTAGTGATTTATTAAGCGTCTTTAATTGCATAACTATAATAGTTTAAATAGCTATTAAACATAAGTTATAATTTATTATCTCATACCACGGAGTTTTACATAGAGGGGGATATGTGCAAGCGGAGCGATCCTAAGAGTGTCTAAAGCTATAACTTTAGAGCTAATTCACTAGAATTGTCTTGATAAGAATACGTGCTGTATTGTATATTGTTAGGTTTCAAAAAGATAGTATAATCAAGGTAGACGCATAAGAATTCAGACGGCTACATAAATACCACAAATATTGTAAATATAATTCTTTAAGACATAGTTTTCAACTATATAAACTACCTATTAATATGGTTAATAAATAATAGAGTATTCCCTATAATTTTAGGTTTTATTTAATAGCCGTAGCGTGTGTTTTTGCGATATGCAATTGTCTTGCTCACTAGATACGCACAGACATATAGAGGGAAATCTCCTAAATTTCTAGAACAAATGTAAAAAAAGCGAGCAACAATGCGTTAATTTTCTGAATGATTTCTATTTATCTAAGATAAAAATAAATCTGATATATCACGTATGTTGACTAACAATACAGTTAAGCCGCTAGACAACAGTAAGAGTTATGCATATTTTACGTTTTGGAGTACATAAATTATATGATATAAGAAGCACAGCGCCCTGCGCATACGACATATGTAATAATGAATATATTATCTGTTTTATTGCTAGAAACTTTAACTGCTCTGATAATGTAGACAAGGTTTACTACCTTAGTAAAAGATGGCAGTTTTATGCAGAACTGGCGATAGAAATAGGCCACAGCAATGAACAACGTAAATTTATCATATTTCTTTGTGCAACTTGCATTGGAATGCAGTAGTAAGGCTTTTCAGAATAATGACAGGAGCGCAAGAAATAATCTTTTTTAGTTTTTACTGCACTATTTTTAATAGAAAACTATATGAGTTACTCGAAGGCCTCCTATTAACATGCGGAGTATAATAATTATTTAAAATTCATGGTAATTTAATAATGCTATAGAATATGACTTGAAAATAATCATTTTAAAAAAACTCAAAACCTTGCATGTACTTGGGGAAGCTAATAAGTATAATAGCACATTTATTATTATATTGATGTATTAAAATAAAATATAATAATGATATAAAATTGATATCTAATTGTTGTTTTTTTAAATAAAATATACAATATCTATATTATATAGATATATATTAGTTGTAATAACATTCATTACTTTCCCATAATCATATATCTATAACTTCCTTATATAGAAAATTCTCTAGAACGTTTTCATGAAGCATATAGAAGTAATGAGAATGTTTAATATACATTTACATAATAAATATTATTAGAGTGTTAAAGATTATATAAAAAATTTTATAAATATACTCAAACCTTATGTATAAGATATCTATGAGCGGTGTTCTATCTATAATATCTAATTGTGTAATACTCTACAACAGAATCGATAGCAAGCCAAATCTCACATTACGCGATATCTTTAGTTATATCTAAATAAGATTCTATCAAGAGAGCATTAATAGAAATTTGTATTGTCGTTGCATCTATATGTTAATAAAACCTAGATGATATCACATGTAGTGATTCTCGATCTTTTTAGAAACAGTTAAAGTATATAATGCTATTATATATAATAATTGATCAAAACAGAACAAATCGCATGGAAATTCTACAAAATAGTATATGATAACTGGTTTGTTAGTTTGAACACTACTCTATCTTTATATTAGTAAAGCGAATGATGGTAGACTACCATCTAGTTTAGAAAATATAGTTAATTATAGTTGTTAAGCTTATCCTCACTAAGGATGTTACGCAGAAAATTTATTAATATTTATAGTTTTTTTATCATATAGTAACCTTTATTTAAAACTGTTGATTAATTTTAAAGTTAAAACAGCATGTTACTCAGGATTTTTAATATATAATACAAGCATAAGTGCTGTATGATGGTCGGCTCAACGCCTAAAACCTGTAAAATACCCATTTATGTGCTATTGGATATAGTACAATTTCCTTGTAACTCGGTTTACTTAATTGTTTTATCAACTCAACCCCTTTGACGGAGTGTATCTTCTAAGATAAAACCACATGCATTCTATAGTTCAACAAATGAATCAGTTATTAGCCTCATTGCGATATCATGAACATCAATATCATGCTCTGGATGCACCAAAAATACCGGACGTAGAATATGATCGCTTAATGTGCCAATTACGTAAGCTAGAGAGTATATATCCTGATTTGATTACGGCTAATTCACCTACTCAACGTGTAGGTTCTGCACCACTAGAAATTTTCGAGAAAGTGCGCCATGCATTGTTAATGCTGTCGTTGGATAATGTAGTGGATGAACGAGGTTTCTTAGTATTTTATAAGCGTGTGCAGAATCGACTAAAAACTATTAGTCCACTAACTTTTTGTTGCGAGTTAAAGTTAGATGGTCTGGCTGTAAGTTTATTGTATGAAAACGGCAAATTAGTGCGCGGTGCTACTCGAGGTGATGGTGCTATCGGTGAAAATATCACGTCGAACGTGAGTACTATACATGCTATTCCGTTGCATTTAGTCGGTAGTAATATTCCTCGTCGGTTAGAGGTGCGAGGAGAAGTGTTTATGTTGCAAGATGGTTTCGAGAAAATGAATAGAGAGGCACGACGCAAGAACCAAAAAATTTTTACTAACCCGCGCAATGCTACCGCTGGTTCTATTCGACAGCTTGATGCACGTATTACTGCTAAACGTCCGCTAACTTTTTTTTGTTACGGCATAGGTTTCTTAGAAGGTGGAAAGCTGCCAAAAAGTCATTTTAAGCGACTTATGCAGTGTAAGGCATGGGGATTACCGATAAATAATCACACTCAGTTGTGTGTTGGTAATGATGAGGTGCTCTCTTTTTATCGTCAGATAGAACAGTATCGTCCGCATCTAGGCTTTGAGATTGATGGTATCGTAGTAAAGATTGATAATATTAATCTACAAGAAACGTTAGGTTGTGTGGCGCGATCACCTCGTTGGGCTATAGCATTTAAATTTCCATCTCAAGAACAGATCACAATAATGCGGGACATTGTATTTCAGGTGGGGCGCACTGGTACTATTACACCGGTAGCCAAACTAGAGCCAGTGGTAGTATCTGGTGTTACGATCAGCAATGCTACATTACATAATGCAAATGAAATTAAACGTTTAGGCTTGCAGATTGGCGATACTGTGATTGTACGTCGTGCAGGAGACGTCATCCCGAAGGTAATAGGAATATTAGAAGATCGCCGACCAAAGAATGCTCAAGCAGTAATTTTTCCACAGTATTGCCCGGTGTGTGGCTCCGATGTTGAGAAGCTGGAAGATGAAGTGGTAGTACGTTGTACCGGTATATTGATTTGCCCCGCCCAGCGCAAAGCCGCTCTTAAGCATTTTATTTCGCGTCGGGCAATGAACGTAGATGGTATGGGTGATAAAATCATCGAAAAGTTGTTAGAAAAAAAATACATAAAATATCCAGCAGATCTCTTTCGACTATCTGTAAATACTCTATCTAGATTAGATCATATAGGGCTAAAATCGGCTCAGAATTTAGTGAATGCACTGGAGAGATCGAAAAAAACTACTTTCGCTCGTTTCCTATATGCTTTAGGAATTCGTGATGTTGGTGAAGTAACCTCTGCTAATTTAGCAGAACATTTCGGTTCGCTTAACAAACTGTATGCTGCTGACATTACAGCGTTACAAGAAGTACCAAACGTTGGTGTAGTGGTAGCAAATTATATTCGTCATTTCCTAAACGAAGCACTTAATCAAAAAATTATTTCTGAGCTTATTAGTTCTGGTGTAGTGATTACATGGCCGCTACCAATTATAGTAGAAAAGAACAAGGTTAATTCTCTATTCACTGGAAAAATTATAGTCATAACCGGTTCGCTTGATCAATTGTCACGTGATGATGCTAAACAGCGTTTACAGGCATTAGGTGCTAGAATATGTAGTGGTGTGTCAAAAAAAACTGATCTAGTAATTGCAGGTAAAGCGACGGGTTCTAAACTCGTACGGGCAAAGCAGTTTGGTATTCAAATAATCGATGAAGCTGAGTTTCTCCGTCTCATTGCAAATGATTCATCATATAAAGATGACTCTGCTATGCTCCGCAACAGCACATCTAGATCCTAGATAAGTGAGATTAAGTAGTATAGGTGCACTGTGCTATACTATGTCTCAGTAGGTGCCGTCTTATAATTTTATTAGCTTTTTAAAGCTTTTTGCCTAGAGAAGTCAGTAGAATTAATAATAAAAAATATCACTGCTATGTTGTGAGTATAAATAAGATAAAAATAAAGTGATTATACAGATAATCTTCTTTAAAATAACATTATCTCTAGATAGCATAAACAGCTCTTATTCAATAAGATACTGCGTTAGTCCTAGCAGCTAAACTATTAAATAATAAGGATCAGACAAAAATTAGATGCATACGTATCTGTGAAGTGTTACTAGTGCTCCTGAAATGCTATCATAATTTTATGGATAAAAAAGTATGTAATAACACACCTACCACGCAATTATTAGAAATTATGATACCACTATCGTATCCTTTTCTCATCAGAAAGCTCTTCTGTTTTTAGTAGAGCTAATTGATTTATTGCATAAGTCATTTATTAACAATTAATAATGGTATTGTATTGTTTTCAAATTCTACTGGGTTGCATGATGGATAACAATAATAAAGGTGTATTATTGATCTATAGTAATATCCTTGAAGAATTTAGTATTACTACAATGTCATAGTAGGTATTTAACCTGCTTAAAGAGTATGGCATTTTAGCTAAATAATCAGAAAATGTCTTTTAAATTGAGCGCATTGTTAGTTA
Source organism: Candidatus Gillettellia adelgis (assembly GCA_020541285.1). Lineage (GTDB taxonomy): Bacteria > Pseudomonadota > Gammaproteobacteria > Enterobacterales > Enterobacteriaceae > Gillettellia > Gillettellia adelgis. Next base: position 122,158 of record CP047043.1, read on the forward strand.
TGTGCAGGCACATCTCCTGAAATAACTTAAAAATCTTAGTGCTGCCTGTTATCAATTATGATATAATGCAATTAGTTAACGATGTTGTAATCTTGTTAACTTATGAATCTGTAAACTATTTTTTGAATTACAATCTTTCATACTAATTAATAGTGTTACTGGTTCGAGTAATATATGTATATTATTGTTAAGCAAGTCAAGCAATGTTTATCATAGAATATAAACTTTCGTTATTAATCGGATATAGATCTAGAGATATATGTCAGTATTGCAGATTTTGCATTTTCCGGACACTAGATTATTCAAAATCGCAGCACCGGTAAAAACAGTGAACACAGGTATTCAGCGCATTGTGGATGATATGTTTGAAACTATGTATACAAAAGGGGGTATTGGTTTAGCTGCAACTCAACTAAACATCCATCAACGTATTATTGTTCTTGACGTTTCTGATCACCGTAATCAATGTTTAGTACTAATTAATCCGGAGCTCATAAAAAAAAGTGGAGAAACGAGCATAGAAGAAGGTTGCCTATCGATACCTGCGCAGCGAGCAGTTATACCGCGTGCTGCTCACATAAAGATACGGGCTTTTGATCGAGACGGCAAACTTTTTGAACTAGAAGCCAATAATCTATTAGCGATCTGCATTCAACATGAAATGGATCATTTAATAGGTAAGTTATTCTTGGATTATTTGTCGCCAATAAAACGACAGCGAATTCGCCAGAAATTTAAAAAAATCGCTAAATCTAACGCCCGTGCCTAACTGATTAGGAAAGTAGCGTGTCTGATTCTTTACGTATTATTTTCGCTGGAACACCAGATTTTGCAAAGTTTCACCTTAATGCATTGTTAACATCTAAGCATCAGATCGTGGGGGTGTTTACCCAACCTGATCGCCCAGCTGGGCGTGGAAATAAATTAACACCCAGTGCAGTTAAAGTATTAGCGGAACAACATCAACTACCGGTGTTTCAGCCGATATCATTACAGTCTAAAGAAACTCAGAAATTAGTTTCTGCTCTTAACGCTGATGTAATGGTAGTGGTAGCTTATGGTCTTCTTGTACCAAAAACAATACTAGACATGACTTATTTTGGCGGCATTAATGTGCACGGTTCACTGCTACCACGTTGGCGTGGTGCTGCGCCGATCCAGCGTTCTTTATTGGTTGGTGATCTTGAAACAGGGGTCACGATTATACAAATGGATGTCGGATTAGATACGGGAGATATCTTATACAAAATTACTTGTCCTATAGAAACTATCGATACCAGCGAAAGTTTATATAAAAAACTAGCTATATATGGTGCACAAGGGATGCTGATAACATTACAACAGTTAGCAGCTGGGACAGTGAAGCGTGAAGTCCAAGATACATCGCAGGTAACCTATGCCAAAAAACTGAGTAAAAAAGAAGCGCGTTTAGACTGGAATCTACCTAGTGCACAGTTGGAACGTTGTATTCGTGCTTTTAACCCATGGCCTTGCAGTTATTTTATAGTGGATGGGAAGTCGGTGAAAGTTTGGCAGGCAAGCGTACTAGCAGATACTGCAAATGAACAACCCGGTACAATTATTCATGCTGATAGGCATGGTGTGAAGGTAGCAACTATCAATAGCATTCTAAATTTAATTAAATTGCAACCAGCGGGAAAAAAGCCGATGTCAGCACAGGATTTATTAAATTCACGTAGTGCATGGTGGTTGTTTCCTGGAAACCGGATTTAGTAACTTCTATAGCCCAGTCCTTAATATCTGAGTTGTTTATTTAAACGCCGAGTCTTATGATGGAAAATACTTATAACCTTCGCAGTTATGTTGCTAAAGTTATCAGCTGCGTATTAGATCATGGGGAGTCACTCAGCATTGTCTTACCAACTATGCAAAATGCCATAAACAATCGAGATCGTTCACTGTTGCAAGAGTTGTGTTTTGGTACATTACGAATGCTTCCTGTACTTGAATATTGTGTACAGCAGTTAATTACTAAACCGATGCTTGGTAAGCATCGTGTGCTACATTATTTACTTCTGGTTGGCCTATATCAAATTTTATATACCCGCATTCCACCGTATGCGATACTTTCGGAAACAGTGAACGGCGCAATAGCTTTAAAGTATCCACAATTTAAAGGATTGATTAACGCTGTATTACGCCAGTTTCAGCGTAAAAAGAACAGATTGATGTATCATGTAGCTAATCATAACATGCGTTACCTGCATCCACTCTGGCTTTTGCAACGTATCCAGCAGGCGTATCCGTTGGAGTGGGCTCAAATCATTAATGCTAACAATCAGAAACCTCCAATGTGGCTTCGTGTGAATCGTTTATATCATACTCGCATTGCATACTTAAAATTAATGGCCCGGGTTAACATACTTGCTGAACCTCACGTTGAGTATATTGATGCGATACGTCTTATAACACCATGCACTATGTATGCTCTTCCGGGATTTTCTGATGGTTGGGTAACGGTGCAAGATGCTTCCTCTCAAGGTTGCATGGGTTTGCTAGCCCCAAAAAACGGTGAACACATTCTTGACTTATGTGCAGCTCCTGGTGGAAAAACCACGCATATTCTGGAAATTGCGCCGAAGGCACAAGTAATGGCTATTGACATTGATCAAAAAAGATTAATTCATATCACAAAAAACCTCCAGCGCTTACACTTACGTGCTACAGTAAAACTAGGTGATGCCCGCGTACCTCAGCAGTGGTGTGATAATAAGCAGTTTGATCGTATTTTGCTAGATGCTCCGTGCTCAGCCATCGGCGTTATTCGTCGGCACCCTGACATCAAATGGTTACGTCGTGATAACGATATTGCTAGGTTAGCTAACCTGCAGGCGGACATTCTGGTAGCGGTATGGCCATGTTTGAAGCCTGGCGGTGTCATGCTTTATACTACTTGTTCCATTCTTCCTGAAGAAAATAGAGAACAAATTGCGACCTTCCTACAACAGCATCGCGACGCTAGGTTAGTTGAAACTGGAAATTTAGAGAAGCCAGGCAGACAGATCCTGCCTCAGATCGAGGGTGGAGATGGATTTTTTTACGCTAAATTAATAAAAATATAATTTTTATGGAATGCTTGGATCTAAATTATTACAATGTAGTATAAGGCGTACAATGAAAATAATTATGCTTAGTGTAAGTTAGGTCGGTGGCACGCTAGTGAAAAACCTTGTAGGAAGAAAAATGATATGATTATTGATGTTGATTTTTGCGTCTATAATATTTATAAGAGCGCTTTGACTTACTAATGGTGCAGAGGCTTATTTCGCATCTGTTTGTATTGCATAAAGCCAGCGTTGAACACTCGGATAATGTTTGTTACTGTCACTAACTTTGATAAAATTAATATGGTCGTCTATCAGATTGCTTATTTTCTCTTTCATACTCCCAATCGCACTTCTCGTATCTTTGCACTAAATTATGTCTGTGAGTCAGAGAGCAGATTTTAGCTACAATCGGTACTACAACTTGGTCACCTCAGTGCACTAAAATAGCTCTAGTGATTGATTATATCTACAAGATAATCAAATACCTAGACGTCCTGTAAGTGTTTCATTGTCTAATGCAAAGCGTAGTATTGTAGCAGTAAACACTGACTTTGGTTTACTGTTATTCAATAAGACGCGATCCTTAATCTATGTATATATGCTAGATATTGATCTATTTGTTGTTTTTTAGGAAAAATCAACCTATCTATTGACAAAGTTTAACTATCATTGAAGTGCAGGTGAGATATTTTAGCGTTGCTATTCAGCATATCTGTGCGGTAATAAGTACACCGCAACGACTGAAGAACTCCTACAAACATATTGTAATTATAGGTGGCGGAAATGTCGGTGTGGGATTGGCTTAGCGGTTTGAAAAATTATATCATGTCAAATTTATTGGGTATAACCAGTAACATACGGCTACATTAGCCAAGCACTTATATCATACTACCATATTTTATGGAAACGCTTTTGATTAATAACTTTTACCAGTAGAATGCATTAATCAGATAGATATATTTCGCTATTACTAACAGTAATGAAACTAACATTATGTCGATATGTTAACCAAAAAATGAGTGTTAAGATGGTAATGGTGCTCATTCAACGTTCTGTCTATATTTATCTAGTACAAGACAGTGCGACTGGTATGACTATTTTCACAACCAACAATAATTGCAGCGTTCTTAGGTTATGTGCATAACGCTGACTTGTTAGTATGTTTGTATTGTGTTGCGGTGTACCTGAAGTAATTGGAATGTTGCTTACGGCAATAAAAGTACTATGAAAATAGCTGGTCGTACTATAGCAAAAAATTTTATTACTACCAGATACTATTATTGTCGCCATTGTTCTCGGAAAATCATATGTTGTCAACAACACACAGAACAATAATAGTACAATCAAAGCTGGCGATTCCTTAATAATATTATTTTCTGATAAAATGCGGCCATAATGTAGGCAGTCTTTTTCAAGAAACGTTCTACTTCTTATAGAAAATCTATACATTCCAAGAACATACTAAAATTTATCACCTAATTTAACGTATTTTTTTAATCGAGTATCTATAATGCAAAAAGTTGTATGTGTGTTATTTTTGCTTATATCGTAGAAATTCATATGTTATTTTATGATCTATGTTGATGGTACCTTGCTGTAATTCAAAATACATAGATTATATATTCTAGTTATAATGTTTAACCATTTAAAGCGACTGTTATGAATGGTTAGGTAAAGTAAGCAAGATACATGGGCTACTCTGCGCGACGTGATAATCATCCTTATAAAAGATATTGAAGAATTTGATTATAGAAATATAGTCGGGATACATCATGTTTACTTTACTGTCAAGATAACCTTACAGAGAATCTAGAGGCTGTACAGTTTCAGCGAAAACACACAAGGTAGTTGTTACAGAGATGACTGCCGATCTAGTAAAGTAGAGTAATAGACGACTGAACTTTTACTAGAAAAATAATTACAATTCTATTGCATAGTAAAGAGCTAAGATATGTCTAGATTAGAACACTAATCTGATTAGATACTATAAATCTGGATGTTACTGTATAGCGCATCATTAAAATCAATAAGAATATGATATTTATTCACCTAGTAGGGTATATTCTATGTGCGTTAAAATACTGCAAGATAAAGTGAGTGGTACGGTACAAGGCGAGAGAATTCAGGCTACCTTTCCCATATTTCAGTTAATGTAGTATATAATTAACGTTTTGCATCATTCGTTACCTCAATTACTCATACATATAATATTTTTCTGCAGTGAATTAGTAGGACTCAAGAGTATTTGATTGTTTTTATGTTAAGGCTAACCACGAGGGTGATTAAGATTTTATTATGGACCCTCAAAGAGGGTAAATCAGAAGCATAATGACGATAGCTCTGCCACTAGATCACCTAAAGCTTATCGTGATAATAGGTGTACAAAAGGATTAACGTATGCGTACTGAATATTGTGGAGACTTGAGTTTATTTAATGTAGGCAGGCAGGTTATTTTATGTGGTTGGGTCAATCGCCGCCGCGATCTTGGCCGGTTAATTTTTATTGATATGCGTGATTGTACAGGCATTATTCAAGTATTTTTTGATCCAGACCAACACGTAGTATTTGATAAGGCATGTAAGCTACGTAATGAGTTCTGTATTCAAATTTCTGGTTCTGTGCGCGCGCGCCCAGACAAACAAATTAATAAACAGTTGATTACAGGTGAAGTAGAAGTGTGCGCTTATGCATTAAAGATTTTTAATCATTCTGAACCATTACCTATTGATTCAAATCAAGTTAATAGTGAAGAAGTACGTTTAAAATATCGATATTTAGATTTACGTCGTCCAGAGATGGCGGAACGCCTAAGAACTCGTTCAAAAATCACCAATCTAGTACGACGTTTTATGGATAGCCATGGTTTTTTAGATATTGAAACTCCAATGCTCACCAAGCCTACTCCAGAAGGCGCACGTGACTATTTAGTTCCGAGTCGTGTGCACCAAGGAAAATGTTATGCGCTACCGCAGTCTCCTCAATTATTTAAACAGTTACTAATGATGTCTGGTTTTGATCGTTATTATCAGATAGTCAAATGTTTTCGAGACGAAGATCTTCGCTCTGATCGCCAGCCGGAATTTACTCAACTTGATATTGAGGTTTCTTTCATGACTGCTGAACAGGTACGTGAAGTCATGGAGAAATTAGTGCGTAATCTTTGGTTAGAAGTAATTGGAAAAGATCTAGGGCGCTTTCCGGTTATTACATTTAAAGAAGCTATGCGTCGCTATGGTTCTGATAAGCCAGATTTGCGTAATCCACTGGAATTAGTTGATGTTACAGATCTAGTAAAAGATGCTTCGTATAACTTATTTTCAGGTCCAGCTAACGACACCAAAGGAATGGTGGCAGCGATCTGTGTTGCAAGTGGTGCAAAGTTAACGCGTAAATTGATTGATCAGTATAACGCTTTTGTTAATATTTATGGTGTTAAAGGTTTGACATGGATAAAAGTAAAGGACCGCGCTGCCGGTTTAGCTGGTATGCAAGGAAAAATTATAAGATTTCTTAATGCAGAAGTTTTGGAAGAAATTTTACTGCGAACGAACGCTAAGAGCGGCGATATTGTATTTTTTTGTGCTGATAGTGTGCAGCTTGTTATGGATGCATTATCTGCGCTGCGGGTGAAACTAGGGAAAGATCTAGCTATTACTAAACTGGATAGTTGGGCGCCACTGTGGGTGGTGGATTTTCCGATGTTTCAAGAGAACAGTGCAGGCGGTTTATCACCCATGCATCATCCCTTTACGGCGCCACGTAATATGACTTTGGAGGCACTAGTTAGTATGCCAACCCATGCTGTCGCGAATGCTTATGATTTAGTAATTAATGGTTATGAAGTAGGTGGGGGTTCTATGCGCATTGACTATAGTGAAATGCAGCAAGCTGTCTTCAGTATTTTAGGTATAAATCGAAATCAACAACGTGAGAGATTTGGTTTTCTACTAGATGCGTTAAAATATGGTACGCCACCGCATGTCGGGATGGCTTTTGGCCTAGATCGCCTGGTAATGCTATTAACTGGCACTAATAATATTCGTGATGTCATTGCCTTCCCAAAAACTACTGCTGCAGCTTGTTTGATGACTGATGCACCAAGTTTTACGGACGCAGTAGGTGTTGCAGGCAGAAGTAACTAATACATGAAAAGCATAGCAGGTATCGAGATAGAAGACGTAAATAAGTTATATGCATGCGCTATGCAGTACTGACATTATTTATATGTTTATAAGATTGTTACGCTTTATGGGTTTTATATAATTTAGAATATTAATCGTCAAAAGATACCGAATAATCGTATGTTAGCTATCGGCATTATGTATGATATCTATCAATTGTCTTGAGTTAGTGCAGCCCATAATATTAATTAGTTGTGGAATAATTAGTTGGTGATTATAATAGAAGATGTAAGGAATTTACTGTATGAATTTTCGGAGATGTCATGGCGGGTCACAGTAAGTGGGCTAATACAAAACACCGAAAAGCTGTGCAAGATACTAAACGCAGTAAGATTTTTGAAAAAATTATTCGAAATCTAGTAATAACAACAAGTTCATATGGCGAAAACCCTAATTTTAATCCGCGTTTACGCGTAGCAATAGATAAAGCTTTAGCAAACAACATGACGCGAGAAACAATAAATCGTGCAATAGCACGCGGTATGGGCGGCGATGCTTACTCTAATCTGACTGGTATTACTTATGAAGGCTACGGGCCTGGTGGTGCTGCCGTGATGATTGAATGCGTGAGTGACAATCGCAATCGTACAGCGTCTATAGTGCGTCATGTTTTTGCTAAATGTGGTGGTCATTTGGGAACCGATGGTTCTGCCGCTTATTTATTTACTCAAAAGGGTGTAATCACTTATGCATCTTCGGTAGATGAAGATGCATTAATAAAGGCGGCTATGGAAGCAAACGTAGAAGATATTATTAGTCATGCTCATGGTACGATTGATGTGTTCACTACTCGAGACAGTTTGTATAGGATGAAGGATTTATTAACTATTGCTGGTTTTAATGCAGTATCAGTAAAAATCGCTCTAGTTCCATTGATAACCGCTGATATAGATATAAAAAATGCACCCAAGCTTCTCCGTTTAGTGAGAATATTAGAAGATTGTGACGATGTACAGAGAGTTTATCACAATGGCGTAATTTCTGATATGATGTTAGCGATGCTTTGATAAAATTATTACCTAATACTGCTTTGTAGTGATATTCAGTAGCATCGGGGCATAATGATATAATAAATACTACAATTAGTCGTGTCTATTCAAAGATTCGTCTTACCTTCGTTGTTAGAGATCATTTTATAAGTCAAGTATTGCTTATGGAACTAAAATTTAAGAGTGCAGCACTTATTTCAGATTATATGATATTGATAAAGCAGAGGCCAAACTATATAAATCAACTGTTAAGCTATTAGTTTTGGTAAGTAAGACGTTTAACTTTAAGTACTATGGAAAACAATGGCTAAGCCTATTATATCGTCTTAAATAAAGAGTATTTCTCTCGAGCAGTCAATAAATATACTTTAAAATAAAAAATCAGATTTAAAAAAGTTTATGTACTCTGCATTCTAAATTAATTTAACACGGTTATTAGTAAATACAGTGAAAGTACGATAGCCAATGATTTTTCTATATTAGATTTTTAATGCTTATTGTTATAGCCATGTCTCATAATATAGTCAAAATTATAAGATGAATGCTAAGTGTATTACTATATGCACTCTCATAGTATCAAACGACAACACCATGAGTAATACTGAAGGAGTTGAAAGCATCTCATTTATTTTACCTATATCACGGAGTATAATAGTTTTTTCTAGATTAGTATGTGAATATAAAAGTTAGAAACCTGTGATGTTGCGTTAACACATTATACATGCAACCTCAGAAAAAATAAACACACTAAAATCTTGCATTGTATGAATCGTTAAGCTAAGTTATGTTTTAATGCGTTTAATTTTATAAGATTGTATATATCCAGAATAAATATTACGTTGATTGATGGATAGTACTAGGTTTTTGCAACCTGAAAGCATTCAGATTGAGCTCAGTTAGCTCCTATTAAACTAACGTATTTGTGAAATCATCTAGATATTGATAAAATATCAAAGAGTTTTTTAAGATCAAACCTCAGCTCAACTAAGACGATCTACATCGTAACTGTCAATACTATTACATGTTTTCATTTTATTGTGTACCATAATAATATACGTCAAAGAGAATAGTTAGAATAAGAGCATTAATGTAGATTTACTGCAAGCGCTGAGCGGTAGCATAAAAAAGTATGAGTAACTAATTAATACTGTGATGCATTATCTATGCATGAGCGATAACTCATGATATATCAAGGTAATTTTAGCAAAATAATATAGTATTATTATACTACGTTTTGATGCTAAACATTATAGAGTGTCTGCTGTATGAATTGATAAATAAAATGCTATGTATTAGTGCATCATGATACAATATTTATTGTCTTAAGTTCGTTTATCTGTTTGAGTTTTAATAAACTGTTCGTATAATTATACAGTCTGTATCTTTACAAACACAGAGACTGCATTATATAATTGCTTGTATTTTGGGAGGAGTGGCTGAGTGGCTGAAGGCAACGGTCTTGAAAACCGTCGACGGGAAACCGTTCCAGAGTTCGAATCTCTGTTCCTCCGCCATATTCTATACATATTATATTTTAAGTGTTAGTTAATTAGCAATATTGTAACACATTTATTGCGCAAGCATTGCCACAAAATAATACGGTGAGATATAAAATAACTCATACACAAACATATAGTACGCTGATTACTAGCAATGTATCATAATTTGGTGACTAGAACATACAAAGATAGTTAATATTAAAACCATTTACAATATCGCAGGTATAATGTGATATTCGAAAACGGTGCCATAAACGTTTTAATAAACTATTGTAATTATTTGTACCACCGCTCAGTGCTTGCAGTAAATCTACATTAATGCTCTTATTCTAACTATTCTCTTTGACGTATATTATTATGGTACACAATAAAATGAAAACATGTAATAGTATTGACAGTTACGATGTAGATCGTCTTAGTTGAGCTGAGGTTTGATCTTAAAAAACTCTTTGATATTTTATCAATATCTAGATGATTTCACAAATACGTTAGTTTAATAGGAGCTAACTGAGCTCAATCTGAATGCTTTCAGGTTGCAAAAACCTAGTACTATCCATCAATCAACGTAATATTTATTCTGGATATATACAATCTTATAAAATTAAACGCATTAAAACATAACTTAGCTTAACGATTCATACAATGCAAGATTTTAGTGTGTTTATTTTTTCTGAGGTTGCATGTATAATGTGTTAACGCAACATCACAGGTTTCTAACTTTTATATTCACATACTAATCTAGAAAAAACTATTATACTCCGTGATATAGGTAAAATAAATGAGATGCTTTCAACTCCTTCAGTATTACTCATGGTGTTGTCGTTTGATACTATGAGAGTGCATATAGTAATACACTTAGCATTCATCTTATAATTTTGACTATATTATGAGACATGGCTATAACAATAAGCATTAAAAATCTAATATAGAAAAATCATTGGCTATCGTACTTTCACTGTATTTACTAATAACCGTGTTAAATTAATTTAGAATGCAGAGTACATAAACTTTTTTAAATCTGATTTTTTATTTTAAAGTATATTTATTGACTGCTCGAGAGAAATACTCTTTATTTAAGACGATATAATAGGCTTAGCCATTGTTTTCCATAGTACTTAAAGTTAAACGTCTTACTTACCAAAACTAATAGCTTAACAGTTGATTTATATAGTTTGGCCTCTGCTTTATCAATATCATATAATCTGAAATAAGTGCTGCACTCTTAAATTTTAGTTCCATAAGCAATACTTGACTTATAAAATGATCTCTAACAACGAAGGTAAGACGAATCTTTGAATAGACACGACTAATTGTAGTGCTTGCCAAAAAAAGAAGGTTCTAAAAACCTTGCTAAGATTCATATCTTTTTTAAACTATCCATGTATGGAGGCAAGATGCTAAAGTTTAAAGGTAAGTTAATTGAAACTGATGCGCAAGGTTATCTAAAAAATAGTACAGATTGGCAAAACGATCTAGCGCTGCTTATAGCAGCCCAGGAAGGGATTACACTGACTGATGCACATTGGGAGGTATTACTTTTTGTTCGTAACTTCTACCAAACGTTTAATACTTCGCCGGCCATGCGAATGTTAGTTAAAGTTATGGCACAAAAATACGGAAAAGAAAAAGGTAATAGTCGTCATATATACCGTTTATTTCCACAAGGCCCGGCGAAACAAGTAGCTAAAATAGCTGGTTTGCCAAAACCAGTCAAATGTCTCTAGAAGACTAGACTGTTATATTATACATTCTATATGCATTAGCTGTCTGTACCATTCTATTTTACCAGAAGTGAAACTTCTTAAGTAATAAATTTTATTATTCGGTGTAATTTTACACTAATATCTATGATATTTAAATAAATTCTTGGCTAGATTTATTGTTCTATTTATCTGCGTACAACGCATAGCAAACTCAGTATGTAATAAAATATTTTAAGATGCATTGCAAGTATCTAATGGTAAGACAAGAGTATACAAATACCTTCTCTGATATTCTTAGGTAAATTAAGTATATAGCTGTGTTTGTTAGCGATGTCTCTAGTTATGCTAGCGCTTTCTATTATCAGCATAAAAGTTAAACTCTTTCTTTAAAGAAAGCACACAGATTAGTTGTTTTGTAGTAAATATTATGAGATGAACAGAGTAAATCGTAGAAAGTTATTTTTTCTACAATTATCACGTTAACACCTGATGTTCAGAGTTTACGATTTCAGGCAGCTTCTATTTATTAACAATAGTATATAATCTTCCAGCAATAGCGATAAGTAATGGTTATTTAAAAATTCGTGTAGTGTAGCACAAACTATAAACTTATTAATTATATGATAATTCTTTTAACAATTTATACAGGTTATAATTCAGAAGATTTATATATATTATAATATTTGACGTATGGTAAAACAAGTCAATGACTTTACCGTAAAGATTAATCTATATAACCTATCACGATAGATTATATAGATTTGTGGTAACTAGCGCACGATTTTGTAGAAACATCAAGGTTTTTTTGCGATAAAAATTGCACGTATCGGTGCTGGATAGCCTTCAATGGTTTTATGATGATTAGTAGGGTCTAGGAACTCCGCTAAGGATTCATTGGTCATCCAGCTTGTACGGCGTTGTTCTTCAATACTAGTCATGCATATATCAACAGTATTAATATTAATAAAGCCACATTTTTCTAACCAGCTATTTAATACGGATATCGTAGGGATAAAATAGACGTTACGCATTTTTGCATAACAATTTTTCGGAACCAGTACCTGATCAGTATCGCCTTCCACTATGAGGGTTTCTAGTACCAGTTCTCCTTCGGATACTAACTGATTTTTTAATTGATGGAGATGATCTAATGGGGAACGACGATGATGTAGCACGCCCATAGAAAATACTGTGTCAAAGGCTGTAAGAGTGGGCAACTGTTCAATACCTATTGGTAGTAAATGAGCACGCTGCTCACCGCCTAGTAGTTTGCGTATTGCTTCAAATTGGTATAAAAATAACTGCATTGGGTCTAGGCCAACAGCTAGTTTGGCGCCAGCACCCACCATACGCCAAAGATAGTAACCACAGCCACAGCCAACATCGAGTACGGTACGCCGAGCTAGTGATGATATGTGTGGTATTAGGCGATTCCATTTCCAGTCGGAATGCCATTCAGCATTAATGTTGATACCGTACAGTGAAAATGGTCCTTTTCGCCATGGCGTTAATGCGCGCAGCATATTTTCTATTTTTTCTAACTGACCTGAAGATAATTCAGGCTCCATCGCAGCGCATACGTTGTGCAGTAAGTCAACATAGGTTGGTTGAAGTTTTGGTAGATTTTCTACTGCACGTAACCATTGTTTAAATTTACCATGCTGTAATTCATGCTGCCAAGTACTGAGCTGTGTAGGTAGGACATTAAGCCAATGGGTGAGGTTGCTATTGGCAATGCGCTGATAGAAATCACCAAAATTAATCATGCATTATACCTGCTTTTGCGCGATTAGTGAGCTAAAATTAAAACACTGAAACCATGTTTCAACGTGTTTAAATCCCGCCTGCTTTAAACGTGCTTTATGCGTTTCTATAGATTCTGTAAACATAACATGCTTCAACATGCTATGTTTTTGGCTAATTTCTAGTGTGCTATAATTATTAGCCCGTTTAAAATCGTGGTGCATCTTAAATAGTAATTCTCCAATATTAGTATCTTCAAAGCTAATTTTTTCTGACAATACTAATATGCCTAGTGTTTTTAATCCACTATAAACCTGCGTTAAAAGCCGAAGGCGGTCTATGGGCTTAATAAATTGTAGAGTAAAATTCAGCACTACCATTGAAGCGTTTTCAATAGGAACATCGAGAATATCAGCTTCAATCACCTTGACTGGAGTGCTGGTCTGGGAGGAGTTAAGAGAGTTATGACAGCATTTAACCATGGGTGGAGAGTTATCAATAGCAATAATGTTACAACCTGTTACCTTAATATTCCGTCGTATAGATTTCGTTGCTGCACCTAAGGAGCACCCTAGGTCATATACTTGGCTATCAGGTTGTACAAAACGTTGAGCAAGCATGCCAAGCATTGCAATGATATTAGAATAACCAGGAACGGAACGTTGGATCATCTCAGAGAACACTTTAGTAACGTGCGCGTCGAAGGTCCAGTCGCTTATTTTATCAATATAATCAGAGAAAAGGGTATCGTAGTTTAGCATAGTAGAAAGTATTGAATATTCAAAAGGCACATATTCTAACAGATCACAACAAGAAAATAGAATGTAGTCTACTTATGACGACAGTGTAAATATTATGCGATCAAATAATTTAAGCTTTAATAAGATAAAATATACGAAATTTAATAGAGTATATGTATGCGTTACATTACTAAATTAAGTAATATGTACTGATATACATGAAACTGATAGTATGATGTATGTATTCAATACAGAAAATATTATATTTGTAGTATTAAGCAGTGCTGTTTATGTTATGCGACATGTTTATTGTGTTTTAATAAAACCTTACGAGAAGTACCGTATCTTCTATCGATACGTGTTTGAGTTAATGAATATATAATAAAATTATAAATTTGTGCCAAAGATTTTACCTAAATAAGTTTTTGATATTTTATCACAATAAGATTGAAAAATTTTTAATACTAATTACAAAAATGTTTTGTTACATTTTTAATACAGCGCTAATTTTTTGTAAAATTTTTCGCATTATTATTTATGTTTTTATAAAAATATTAGTTTAATGATAACATATATAGATTACTGATTTAAATCAAGGATTATTAGTTTAACATGTATCAGAGATTCGGCCGGATAGTTATCCGGAAACTTGCTATTAATATGTTAAAATACTTTAGTATTTTAACTAACGTGTCTATCTATAGACTATACCTTTGCATATGTCATATTGATCTGAGTAGTAGATAAATATGCTCTAACTGTGTGATTATTCAAACATACAAGAGAAGTAAGCTACTGCGTATTTATGAGTATTACTATAAACATACATGTAGTAACGACTGCTATTCTATTGGGTATAGTGTTATGTATCAAGCTGTATAGGTAGGCAATTTAGTCACCATGCTGTTACCGTGAGAGTATGATTAGTATTATATGAGTACATTATTCATTGCAGATCTGCACTTGTGTCCAAAAAAACCAGAAGTTACTTCTGGTTTTTTGCGTTTTTTGCAGAGTGATGCAGTCCATGCTGATGCACTTTATATATTAGGTGATTTATTTGAATCTTGGATTGGTGATGATGAGACGCATCCCTTACAGAGGCTGATTGCTGTCGTACTCAGACAATTAAAATATTCTGGCGTACCGTGTTATTTTATCCATGGTAACCGTGATTTTCTTTTGAGCAAAAAGTTTGCTCGTGCTAGCGGTATGCAGCTTTTGCCAGATGAAATAGTGCTAGAACTTTATACACATCATATCCTTATCTTACATGGTGACACATTATGTACTGCAGATAAAACGTACCAATATTTTCGACGGATAGTACGCAACCCACTGATCCAAAAACTATTTCTAGACTTACCATTACGCTTGCGGTTATGCATTGCTGCTAAAATTCGCACTCGTAGTCAACAGTCTAATCAATGTAAGACAGAAAGTATTATGGATGTTAGTCAACAGGCAGTTAAACAAATTATGTTGGAGTATGAGGTGCGGTGTATGATTCATGGTCACACTCACCGTCCGGCAGTACATCAACTGAATCTAAATAATACTACAGCCTATCGTGCTGTGCTAGGTGCTTGGCATATCGAAGGCTCAATGATTAAAGTTAGCGCGGATGCTATAGAATTAATTTTGTCTCCCTTCCGGACTTTTCATGCTGCAAATTTCGCACATTTAAAGGTGAAACAAATAGTTAATAATCGATTTGTAAAGCAGTTTCTATGATTCGAGGCTTGAATTTTAAAAATGTAATCCATGAATTTTTGAGAGTTAAGATTAGTCAATCACTATAGTAAAGATGACTGATGAATGTTACAAAGCAAGTAAGGTACTATCACTATATAATATTTCGCGTATAGCGTTAGATGCATGAAATCAACTTGTTTTAGATATATATTAGCATTACATCCGAACAAAAAAAGGAGCAGATACGTCGAGCACTAATTGTATCTGAATTCAGCCCATTCAGTGATGCATGCAGTTTTTTTCTCTACTAAAGGTTTTTCATGTATCTAAGATCGCACTTACTTAATTTTTATCATTTTCATGCTGTAAATGAGATAAGCTAAGATTGCGTATAGTATTTATAAAATAATTATGTTATGTCAATTGTGGTTCAAGATAATAGTATCATGATACGTCTGTTAACATCTTAATAGAACTTATTGATAGAAATTCTATTACGTTCCGTTTTTTTGTGTCAATGTTTAAGTGCTTTTTCTGCTTCTACTACACTAATAGTATAAAAAATCACAATTTTATTGCTGGATTATCGGATTATTTTGAACTAGACAACTACATACTGCGTGGCTTTAACTACGTATCAATTGCAAAAAAAGTAACTCTTGCATTTAGCGCTGAAATAGAAGATATAGATATATCGCATTTGAACAATGATGACCGCTTGAGGTGAGGCTAGTGCTGCCATTATACATGATGCTTAAAGCTAGTGGTTATGAGTATTATTGAGATCAAGAAAACTTTCTATATTTCATGTATACCAAAGATCTAGAAAATAATACGAATGAGAGTCGTAAGTTAATATTTTATCATCAGTCTCATAATAATGAGATTTAAAGTATCCATTTGTACACTGTAGTTTTCGGTCTACCGAAGACGTTATTGATGTTATTTAGATAGTTATTCATTACTGTATTGGTTGTTACTTGCGGTATCTCGGTATATATCCAGCATCTTTCAATATACTATGTAAAATTTAGCAGAAGGCTGATAAGTAATGTGAGTACTCTCTCTGTTAGTATTGTCTTTTAATGAGAACAATGTACTATCTATGTTATTAAGTAAACAATTTTTACTTTTAGTAAAGTAAACGCTATTTAGAATATTTCTAATATGTCAAAGAATCGTTATACTAGCACTATTATTTAGTGTTAGTGCACGTATAATATCTATAGAGATACGATGGTTTATAGTGTTTAGCGTTTTGGATTTTTTTTATTAAAAATGCAGTGATATTGCAGATATATTTATCAATTAAAATGAATAGCTTGCAATACTAAAAAAAGTATTTCTTGTGTATGCTCTGTATATTGCTATTTCTGGTAGGTTACCATAAAGATGTAGCATACTTACGTTCTATATCTATGCAGTATACGATTGGTTTTTGACAATCGCACCATTGATATTTAGTAAGTGAGTTATACATAGAATGTACATGAGACAATATTAACTTTATTAATTATCTGTACTTTTATCTATTTAATTAGTAGATATTCCTGCTCTTTAAAATGCTATCGTTTATACAAAGCTTAGATGATAACCAAAATCTTTAAATTTAACTGAAGAGCAGATTTTATATAATCTCATATTATTTTGTTATGATATTTATAATCCACTAGGTTAACATTCTGTTTTCCGGGTAATTAACGTTACTTTATTATCATACAGTGGTTTTTCCATATCGGACAAACTCTTTAGAGTACTTAAGTATATCAAATTAAATACCTGCTTGGGTTAATTGACAAAACTCATTGTTCATATGGCACTTAATAAGCGTTTTTTGTCTTAGAATTAATGGATTATTTGTTTTCCCGTGACCAAAGTAGGGATAATAATATACTGGAATAGTAATTTTTCTAGCGAATTCTTTAATTACCGTTTTAAACATTAGTCTTTCTTCATCACGTCCTGATAAAGAATAAAACTGTCCAAAAATGATTCCTTGAAGTTTAAAGTTTTTTTTATTTTTCTGAAAAATTTGATTTAATATGCGATCAAGTTGTTTATAAGTAACACCGGTATCTTCTAGTAGTAAGATTTGACAAGGTAAATATTTTTCATATTTAGTGGAAAAAAAAGATTGAATTAAAGTGAGGTTACCACCTCCTAATATTCCCGATATACTAGAGTGAGCTTGAGAATTCATTGGAAGAAGTCCATTATAGGAAACCCCCTTTTTTATAGCTGTCACGACCTCTTGAAACCCATTATTCATATTGATTTTTTCCTGATCTTTATTACTATAGAGATCTTTGTTATACGCCGCAACAATTCCGTGTATACTTTTCCACCCAATATAAGTATTTAAAAAATAATGAATTGCTGTAACATCACTAAAACCAATAATGATTTTTTCTTGGCTGTTTTTTATGTTTTTTATATTATTAAAGAGATCAGGAAAGATGTTAATAGCGCCAGAGCCTCCCCTAATAAACCATAGATACTTAACATTATTATCTGTCAATGCTTGAATCAGGATTTTAGCTCTTTCTTTGTCAGTATTAACATAACCAAAATCAGATATTTGCTGATTAAGATATTTGGTGGAGACATCAAAATCTTGCTTTTCTAAAACATTTTTAATTTTATTAATAATGTTTTCATTATATGCAGATGAACTTGAAATTAAGTATATCACTCCTTTATTACTGCATATAGATCTAGTAGAAACAATCACTAAAAATATACAAATAATACGCGCAAATATAATAATTTTTTTCATGTTACTCATCCTTTACAGTGTTCTCTCTGCCTTATGATTACGTCGTGTAATAAATTTGCAATAACTGTTGAAGCCATGGTTTTAATATCAGTTTATTGTTTTATAATATGTTAATGTTATCATTAAAAGTCTTAATGTTTGTAGTAATGAGTAATGTTCCGTAAAACTAGTATCTAGGTGATACAATATTTTACATATTCACAATCGTTGAAAATTCTTGTCTTTATCAATCCGTTCTATTTCATGACAACAAAAGTTATACTTATTGTTAAGTGACAGTGAACAGTGGCATTGTCTGGTTGACGCTTCTATAATAGAGTCATACATAATCGTATTAATCCTTTTTTTTGGATGCTAAAGATTAGCCCCCTCACATCATGATTAGGCTATTCATCGTCATATGTTTTGCATGCATCAAAAATCATAAGTAGTTGCATTTCAGGATGCTCTGGCGAGATATATAGAGCGTCTTTAGTGTTCATGGTAAGTGCAGTACAAATTCAGTGCTTTTAATGATCTATCGGGTAATCTTGCAATTATATCAAAGAGCACTGACTTCGTTAATAGATCATAAGGTGTGTCTGTATCTTTTAATCATAATTAGGTGGCTAAACTATAATAGTTTTAGTGATATAAAGTTGTTTGATATGGTATATACATGTAGTGCGAAAAGACAATACCCTTATAGCAGGTAAGTATATCAAAAAGGAAACAAGGCGAATCAGTTTATCCGATGCATTAATGGTGTTTTATTTAACCGAGGGTGTAACAGTATTTATAGCTGCATATCCACGGAAAACTTAGATAAAAAAAACTACTAGCGATTGTGTTATTTTTTAGTATTATAGATGTGCTATAATATAAGTGATATAAACAACCAGTTATCCTAACATATAATATCTTCAAAATAAAGACATCATTTATTTTCTCGATTGAAAACATCCCCTTAATAATTCAGAAGATGCATATTGATCTTTCTGTCATTGTATTCTAAATATGATACAAGGTTATAACATGATATGTAATCACGAAAGGGAAGAAGCTATTTAGAAATACTAATAACAATCCTATAACAGGAATCAGGAATATAGTGCTCATTTGCGATATATAACTAATATTTGATTTGCAACAATAATCGTGCGAGATGCCCCCGATAAATACCGGGTGAGAAAGTATATCACTGAAAATGATATTGAAATTTATTAATTAACTTGAAATATAATTCAGAAAAACGCTATACCTTTATTCCATATATAAGATTTTAGAGATCAGCTTATATTTTTAGATATGTTGAATATGTTACGTATACAGAGTTTTTACAGTAAGTAATATAGTAAATCTTCTTATGTTCTTGAGATATCAACTAACTTTCAACAAAATACTAAAGAGAAAGATTTATGAACATCGTACCTATAGTTTACGTATTGCATGAACGGGCTGTAGTTGACCGTGAGGTTACCGTGCGTGGATGGATACGTACTCGAAGAGATTCGAAAGTAGGCATTTCTTTTTTGTCTGTATATGATGGTTCTTGTTTTAGCACCTTACAGGCTGTAGCGCACTGTTCTTTGTCAAATTATTATAATGAAGTGCGATGTTTAACTACTGGTTGCTCTGTTGAGGTTACTGGAAAGGTCATCGAATCACCAAGTAAAGGTCAACATTTCGAGTTGCAGGTGACGGCTATTAAGGTAGTGGGTTGGGTAGATGATCCAGATACTTACCCGATAGCAGCTAAGCACCACAGTATTGAGTATTTACGCAAAGTATCTCATCTGCGTCCACGTACTAATCTTATTGGCGCTATCGCTCGCCTACGTCATACTTTAGCACAAGCAATACATCGCTATTATCATGAAAATGGATTTTTCTGGGTTTCTACTCCACTAATTACCGTTTCTGATACTGAAGGTGCTGGCGAAATGTTTCGTGTGTCTACGTTAGATCTCGTAAACTTACCACATACTCATGAAGGTGCCATAGATTTTAGTAAAGATTTTTTTGGTCAAGAAGCTTTTCTCACCGTATCCGGTCAGTTAAATGGCGAAACCTATGCCTGTGCGCTATCAAAGATCTATACCTTTGGCCCAACCTTTCGTGCTGAACATTCACATACTAGTCGCCACCTCGCGGAATTTTGGATGATCGAACCAGAAATGGCTTTCGCAACGCTAAATGATATTGCTTTTATAGCAGAAAACATGCTTAAATATGTGTTTACAGCCATCTTAAATGAGCGTATGGATGATATAATATTTCTCACTGAACATGTCAATAAAGATGTTATGAATCGCATGCAACGCTTTGTTTCGTCGCATTTTGTACAAGTTAACTACACTGAAGTGGTAGATATTTTGTTAAATTCTGGTAGAACTTTTAAAAATCAGATATATTGGGGCGTCGATTTGTCTTCCGAGCACGAACGCTATTTAACAGAGAAGCACTTCAAGACTGCTGTAATAATAAAAAACTACCCGAAAGACATAAAACCTTTCTATATGCGTATGAATGACGATGGTAAAACTGTAGCAGCGATGGACGTATTAATACCTGGTATTGGTGAGATCATTGGTGGTTCTGAACGTGAAGAACGTTTAGACATGCTAGATCAACGCTTAGCAGATATGAGTCTTAATAAAAAAGACTACTGGTGGTATCGCGATCTACGTCGTTATGGCACTGTACCGCACGCCGGTTTTGGTTTAGGTTTTGAACGTTTAATGGTCTATGTTACTGGTGTACAAAATGTGCGTGATGTGATTCCGTTTCCACGGACACCACACAATGCAAGTTGTTAATAGATGATAGCTTAAGTAGCTCAATTTATACGCAGACATAACGTTAGAAGTTTCCTTAAAATACTAAGCACGAGTTATTAACTAGTACAGAAGTTTAAAAAACTTCAAGATATTTTAGGTATGTAAGTGATAAGATGTACATGAACTACCATCTATTATAATAGATGTATAAAAATTTTTATATATCATGAATATTATAAAAAAGCTCGCTGGTTTTGGCTATGATTATTCTTATAGTTCAGAGCATTAATACGCATCTGGTGATGCTTGCTTAAAAAGTAGTTCTTAGTAATAAGATTATTAAAAATATCAGTAATGCTATAAAGATCTGTATCGGTTTGTTGTCTCGTGGGTTGGATACAGCACTTGTGGTGTTATATAGAAAGGTTTAATGACGAGCAATTAATAATGTGATTTGCTATAATAATAGTTCGTCGCATAACACCGTTGAGATAGTAGTTAAAAAGTAGTAGGAATGAAGTATTTGATGAAGTCAGTATAATAGTTTCTATAATATAAATAAATTTTTTGTAATAGCTTTTTCAAAAACATTATTCTATAAATAGATAGACTCTTAATTCTCATGTCTTGTTGATTTTTTTTAACAATAAAGTAAAATTTATCCTCAAATGACAAAAAAGAATCAACATAATTTTATTATGTAATAATCGAAGATTATGTGTCTTTAGGTTAATTCATGATTCGAATAAATTCATGCATTAAAAAATACATGGTATGCTTGCACATCGCTTAACACTTAATTAATAGTAGTGTTTTCTTGATATTAATATGTTATAAGTGAGCATATGCTTTCAGGTTGTTCATAGTAGTGCGTTGTTTTTTGAATAAGCGTTAAGCTATTGGGATTTCTCAATTCTCTCCATAGTCCTGAGTAATACTTTATATTGCGATTATTACCTTCTTCTTAGTCATCGAAAAACTTGATTACTTATAGTTTCTTATAGAGAGCACAGGTGCCTTTTGCATAAAATGGTTTGTAAAATTAGCTCACTTATCTATTATGCTGAATAATAATACTCATCATTAAACCGTTGTAACGTTGGATTTTAGATAAATCATTCACCATTGTAGTGATGCCTATCTGTCGTTGAAACTAATCAACTTTACCGATAGTCTCAGTTTGATTATGTTGATTTTTGACTAGAATCTGCTAGTAGCGTCATTGATACTGGTTCTTTTCATCCAAGCGATTCCACTGCACCACCAGTCAGTCTTCAATATTTTTGTATCTTGAGAGAAGGCGATAGTAATATGGTTTTTAGTATAGTTACTATAGTTAACTATAGGTTTTTGTTTTTAAAAACATGCTTTAATAAAAGAACACTGTTATTGCAATGAGATTGTATTATAAAGAATCTTGAGGTGGCGTCAGAAGTTGTGCTGGCGGACGAATATCTAATTGCTTTCCTATACTACCTGGCAACGTAGTAGTGCTTACTTTATAATTATTGTTTTGTAGTGGCAAAATCATACCTTCCGGGGTGTATAGTGGTTCAAGAGGCGTGGCATCAAGGTATGCTTCATTTCCATTGACTTGGTGTGTATAGTTCTGATCGCTACTGCAACCAACTAACATCATGATTAGCGTAAGGCATATGATTGTTGTTACCATGATTTTTTGCAATGATTCAAGCATTATATTTCCATTAAAGTTACAGTAAACCCGTGCGTTTCAGTGCGCACTGCACTATAGAGCGTGAAGCATTACTTAATGGTGTCATAGGTAGACGTAGTGTATCTGTGGCCATAAGCCCTAATGCCTTACAAGCCCATTTTACTGGGATTGGATTAGTTTCTAGAAATAAACTCTGATGTAGCAACATTAAACGCTTATTTAAATGTTTTGCTTTAACAAAATTACCTTCTAACGCTAGCGTGCAAAGATTCGCCATATCTGGTGCAGCCACGTTAGCCGTAACAGAAATAATCCCTTTTCCACCGAGTCTTATGAAGTCCAGTCCGCTAACGTCGTTGCCACTTAGCAAAATAAAATCTTTATTATCAACTTGTTCTTGTATTTGACTAATACGATTTAATTTGCCTGTGGCTTCTTTGATTGCAACGATATTATTGATTTTTGCTAGTTTCGCAATGGTCGAGGGTAAAAGATCACAGCCAGTGCGCGAAGGTATGTTATACAGAATCTGCGGAAGTGAAGTACTTTCAGCTATTGCTCTAAAATGTTGGTACAACCCTTCCTGAGTTGGCGAATTGTAGTATGGTGTTACAGTCAGACACCCCGATACACCGGTATTAGCAAAACAGTGAGTAAGACAGATAGCTTTAGCAGTATTATTAGAACCAGTTCCCGCGATTACTGGAATACGGCCATCAGTTAATTCTAGGGTGTGTAATACAACATCAATATGCTCATGATAGGAAAGTGTTGCAGATTCACCGGTAGTACCCACGGAAACAATACCTGCAGTGCCACTCACTATATGATATTCAATAAGTTTTTTTAAGCTCACTCTATCAATAGCGCCCTTATTGTCCATTGGTGTAACGAGTGCAACAATACTTCCTGTAAACATTATTTTTCCTCTGTGTAAGTATACTTTATAGTACTTTTTTGTTGATCTAAAGGCAAATTAATAACTGTATTTTCTTTGTCAAGAAAGTCATATTTAAACGTTAGATGGACTAAGTTGTTACATAAGATCAAAGGTAGTATGTTGACTAAGGCACATACAGATTATATCACTTGCTTAAGTAGCCAGCACTGGTAAACAGCATGACTATCATCATAATATAACTTATATTTGATTCTGAGAGATGTTTTTTATTTTTGCGCCTGATGCTTGTGTTATTTATAATATATTTGTTAGTTCTAAGAATTGTTATGAGATGTCAAAAAATAATATATGCTATTTTGTCTATACCAGAACTAAAGATCTAATGTTTAAGAGAATATCTAATGATATTAAAAAGCAATTCTGATATATTATTTATAATCTTTCTTTTCTGTAACATGCTAAAAGATGATTGATTATGCGAAGAATGTTATATGTATAAAAATAACGCTTCAGCATCCCTTTGAGACAGATAGATAAATTATTTCGGCTGATTCGTTGCAGATTAAATAGTATACTAAAATTTATCATATACATTTCGGTATTATCTTTAGGTTGACTACTTACCAATAAGTTAATAAATAAGAACTGAAAACTGTATTAAAATCAGAAATAGCTCAATTAATCTTACAGTAATATGGTACCCACAAAGAAATCGTAATCATATAAGTTTACCCTTTAAAGATTCGTCGAAGGATGAAGAATTTTTGTCTAAAATAATCAGATAATATTGATACATTTATCATCAACATTTAAATCAATTATATATAAAACTATAAAGTAATCAGACTCCGTTCCTTGACAAAATAAAAGCTTAAAAATTTTTGTGTTATTAATATCGGATGGACGTCACGGTTTTTTAAGATAAAGAAGTGTAGTGTGAAATAATCTATGAGATTTTTTATATCAGATCTTTAATATTTATGATGGTGGTGGTCATTATTAAAAGCATAACCTGGTTGATGTGCTGAATATTGTGCGATATCTAATGCATTGTAGTATAGTGAGTTAAAAATATGACTTCAGTATTATCATAAGTGCTAATATTATGCTATTTGTTACTACTTATGCTGATTAGGTATCATGAATTTTCAGTTCATCGATCATTCAACAAAAAATGCATCATCAATTAGTCAGTGATGTCTCATGACTATAAATTTAGAGATAATGAATACTTCAAACCTTTAATATTCTCCACTGTGAATACATCGAAAGATATTTAAACCTAGTATAGCACGAGAATCTTCAAGATATTTAAATAGCAAGTTTTTATTTATCTAAAAAATAGCACCGCATTTGTTTCAATGTAACATAATAGGTTAGGAATATTAATTGTAATTAGATATAAGAGTAATTTTATAACTCCTTCAGATGGTTTGTAATTTTGAAAAGATGCTGCTAACATGAT
The DNA here is from genome assembly GCA_020541285.1 of Candidatus Gillettellia adelgis. GTDB lineage: Bacteria > Pseudomonadota > Gammaproteobacteria > Enterobacterales > Enterobacteriaceae > Gillettellia > Gillettellia adelgis. The sequence goes on from CP047043.1 coordinate 147,353, forward strand.
TATTTATGATGATTACCAAATTTCTGTATTAGCTAAAAAGTATAAGTTTTTGTGAAGCTTCTGAATTACACTATGCATATAAGAATGAAGGAATTGATGAAGTTACCGTCCGATATATCATTTTCTAGTTGATTAGTAATATCGGTGCGATAATAAATTCTTAGTAATATCGCAGAGTATCTATTAAAAGCTGCTATATCAGAGTAATAAAATATGGTGTAGTACCATATAAGCCTTTATTAATATAATAAAGATTCAAGTTAATATAAGTCATTAACTACTTTATAAATGATACAGTATAAGCTGACTTATCATACGTCAGTCATCCTCTTAACTGCCCGGTAGGATGATTTGCAAGACAAATATAGATGGAAAAACATTGCTGCCTGTCTACCCAACACAACAGTAGTTTAGTACTAGTGTTGTGTTGCGATTATATCCTTATGCTGCTGCAACTACTACTACATTAAGTTGTGCAAACACATCTTTGTGTACCTGAAAAGAGACAATATGTTTTCCAGTAGTACGTAAAACGCCATTTGGTAAACGTACCTCGTTTTTCTTTACCTCAACACCAGAGGTAGTGACTGCGTTTGCAATATCACGCGTACCAACAGAACCGAATAATTTACCTTCTTTTCCTGCTTTAGATACGATAGTAACTGTTAATAGCTCATTAATCTTGGTTGCACGAGCAATGGCGGTGGCTAAACTATTAGACAGTGTAGCTTCTAGTTCAGCACGACGTGTTTTGAACAACTCTAGGTTTTTTTTAGTAGAGTGGACAGCTTTACCTTGTGGTATTAGAAAGTTACGAGCATAACCCGCTTTAACATTAATTTGATCACCCAGGTAGCCTAAATTTTCTACTCTATCAAGAAGAATAACGTACATTATCTTATCCTCATAAAGTCGTTTACGTATAACAGCTCATTACTGATGACAATCAGTGTAAGACAATAAAGACAGATAGCGGGCGCGCTTGACAGCACGGGCTAACTGGCGTTGATATTTTGAACGAGTGCCAGTAATACGACTTGGTACTATTTTACCACTTTCAGTGATGTAGTTTCTTAGCGTCGCAAGATCTTTATAATCAATCTCTTGAATACCTTCTGCAGTAAAACGACAGAACTTACGACGACGAAAATAACGTCCCATTTAGTTAGCCTCCAAAATCTATTAATTTAATTTTATCAGCATGCAGCATGATTTTTTTAATTCCTTTCTGCTCGAATGGCTGTGGAAGCATTTTTGCATGGTGATCTGACACTATCGATTGTTAATACTTGAGTGAGTGCTTATAGTAGAAAACATTAAAAACTACAAGCATTTGTACCATGCTTGTCTTTTCAACTTAGCTGCCCTTTGCTTTAAATGGTGCATAAATATAATATTTAGCAGGTAGTCCAGAAAGACTTGCTGTGTGAATAAGCATTAATACATACATTGCTTGATAAAATAATTAGCTCAGCAATTAAGATATTAATGTTCTCCGGAATCCCTAATATTTTCATTACCTATATTTTCGTTAAGCACGTGATCTCGGCGGTTCATAGATCGTTCATCTGTTGTTTTTATCATCGGTGAAGCTACAGTGATTGCGCGCTTAACGCGCATGAGCATGCTACGAATAACGGCATCATTAAAGCGAAAGTTACTTTCCAATTCCTTAATGACTTCATAAGAAGTCTCAATGTTTAGTAAAATATAATGTGCTTTGTGTAGATTTTTGACCGGGTAAGCTAATGGACGACGACCCCAGTCTTCTAGGCGATGTACTTGACCTTGTGCATTAGTAATAATAGCTTTATAACGATCAATCATATCTGGAACTTGCGTACTTTGATCAGGATGAACCATAAAAACGATTTCATAATGACGCATAAACTGCTCCTTACGAATTGTGGAGCCTCCTAGTAGGGCAACCATAGCCCTGGGAAGCAAGGAACGTATTTTAGTTATACGACTGAAAATAACATATAATCCTACTGGCGTGTAGGAAGAAACTCAAGAGCTGCGTAAAATTTATTCATCATCATTCGAGCAAATTTTAAGAATTTCAGCTTTGTTCTTTTTTTGTTTTTTTATAATGTTTTGTAATGCTATCTTTTGGAGTATAGCACAAGCGTTGTCTTACTGCTTCAAATAAACAAATACCAGCCGCAACAGAGACATTTAGTGAGGAGATAGTGCCAGCCATGGGAATTTTTAGTAATTCGTCGCAGTGTTTCCGAGTTAAAAGACGTATGCCTTCACTTTCTTCGCCCATCACTAAAGCTATAGGACCAGTCATTTTGCACTGATATACTGTGTGAGTCGCTTCACTAACAGTACCTATGACCCAGATATTCATCGCCTGTAGCGAACGTAGCGTACGTGCTAAGTTTGTAACGCGGACTAGCGGTATACTCTCTGCTGCACCACAGGCTACTTTTTTAACGGTGCTATTTAATTGGGCAGAACGGTTTCGTGGAACAATCACTGCATGCACACCCGCCGCGTTAGCGCTACGCAGGCAGGCACCAAGGTTATGTGGGTCGGTTACACCATCTAGTACGAGTAAGAATGGAGCATTAACATTTTGTAATAATATTAGTAGATCTCTTTCTTGTAGTTGCTGTGTTTCATGTATTCTAGCGATTATGCCTTGATGCATAGCGCCCTGTACTTTATAGTTTAGCCATTGGCGGTTTTTCATTTGGACAGCCAGACCATGTCCTTTTAATTCAGTAAGCAATGCTTGTAAACGAGCGTTCTGATGCCCCTGTAATATAAAGACTTCTAGTAAGCATTGTGGGTTAAGTTCTAGGAGGGTTTTGATGGTGTGAATGCCGTAAACAATTGCGCTCATGATGCTCTCTTAGTGTACAGATTACGGTTATCATCTAGTAAGAATTATTAGGTGTCATAGGTCAAGTCTGGTCGGCATGTTCTTTTTAGATAAGCTTTTAACTTGACTGGTTCTTGCATTCTATTGCGGTTTGCAATATACTTGTTGACTATTATCTATTATCGATTTTTACTCTACTTATTAGGTTTGATTGTTTTTTTTAAAGATTTTCTTAATTTAGTGTCAGTGGATGAGTTGTTATCATAATATTTAATCGGTGATTGACTGCGAGTTAAATTGTTTGGGATACTATGACGTAAGATTCGTATGCCTCCGCTGTTCTTGTTATATTTGCGTTTAATTTTTTTAGCACCATATGGCTTGCAAGTGCTAGAAATAAGTGAGAAATCAATGTTGCGTTCGTCCATATGCACAGCCGCAACGCGGATGCTTACTGTATCACCTAAACGGTAAACAACTCCGGAGGACTCACCAATTAAACGTTGACCGATACTATCGTAGCGATAGTAATCATTGTCTAGTGAAGATACGTGCACAAGGCCATCAATAAACAGGCTGTTTAAACGTACAAAGAAGCCGAAGCCAGTCACGCTAGCGATAATTCCGCTGAATACGGTACCGACATGATCTTGCATATAGTCGCACTTTAGCCAATCAACAACGTTTCGTGTTGCTTCATCCGCACGACGTTCGGCCATGGAGCAATGTGTGCCTAATTGTAACATTTCTTTAAAATTACTGCAACAGCCACTAATTAGTATCGAGTGCTCGTGGGTCTTGTCATGCTCTTTCTTTAGCAAGTGTTTAATAGTCCTATGTAGTGCTAAATCTGGATAACGCCGGATTGGTGAAGTGAAGTGACTATATGAAGCTAACGCTAAACCAAAGTGACCACGATTGTCCGGGTCATACATTGCCTGTTTCATTGAACGTAGCAACATGGTTTGAAGCATTTCATAATCGGGACGTTTGGTGATTTTATTTATTAGTGCAGCGTAATCTTTTGGTTGTGGTTTACTGCCACCTCCAAGAATCAATCCAAGCTCACTTAGAACGCTGCGCAATGCATAGATGTGGTCATCGCTTGGGCGATCATGAACACGGAAAAGCGTTGATCCTTGATGTTTCTCAACAAAATGTGCTGCAGCAACGTTGGCCATAATCATGCATTCTTCAATTAGGCTGTGAGCATCGTTACGTACCGTTGGTTCAATCCGTGCAATACGACGCGCGGCATTAAAGATAAACTTAGCTTCTCCGGTTTCAAAGGCAATGCCGCCACGCTCATTGCGAGCTTTATCTAGTACATAATACATTGCATGTAAATTTTCTAAATGTTTTACTAGAACATGATAATGCTCACGTATCTTCTGCTCTCCTTGTAAAATACGAGAAACTGCATCGTAGGTTAATCGTGCATGGGAACTCATTATGGCTTCATAGAACTTGCTTGTTAATAGCTGCCCTTGGGCAGATAGAGTCATTTCGCATACGATACAAAATCGATCGACATGCGGGTTCAAGGAACATAGATTATTAGATAAAAGCTCTGGTAGCATGGGAATGACTTGTGACGGGAAATACACTGAGGTAGCACGGTTCCTTGCCTCATTATCTATCGGGGTAGATGGGTGTACATAATAGCTAACATCAGCAATCGCTACCCACAAACGCCAACCGCCTCCACTCTTCTTCTCACAATACACAGCGTCATCAAAGTCGCGTGCATCTTCGCCATCAATGGTTACTAATGGCAGTTGACGTATATCAGTTCGGTTTGTCTTGGTCATTTCTGTCAAGTGTTTACCGAGATGAGCAACTTGTTCCTCCACCTCAGACGGCCAATTATACGGGATCTCATGAGTACGTAGAGCAATATCGATTGCCATATTAGTGCTCATTTTTTTGCCAAGAATCTCAACGATCTTACCAACTGCCTTTGTGCTTCTGGTAGGGCGTTGGACTAATGTAACTGATACTATATAGCCCATGCGTGCGCCGTTGACAGCGTCATCTGGAATTAGAATATCGAAGTTTAGGCGACTGTCGTCTGGTATAACGAATCCAGTACCAGCATCTATGAAGAAACGACCGATAATCTGGCTGGTTTTTGGTACTAAAACGCGCACGATACGTACTGCGCAACGGCCCTTGCGATCGCGGTTAAGCGCCTGTGCTAGCACTATGTCTCCGTGAATTGTCATCTTCATTTGTTCAGTGGTAAGGTAAAAGTCATCCTTGCTTCCCTCGATGCGTAGGAAGCCATAGCCATCGCGATGGCCGATTACAGTACCGCGCACTAAATCTAAACGTTCTGGCAGCGCATAGCACTGGCGGCGAGTAAATATTAACTGGCCATCACGCTCCATAGCGCGAAGACGGCGACGCAATGCTTCTAATCTTACTCCCTCCACTACATTTAGTTCTTTTGCTAATGCTTCGCGGCTAGCAGGCGCATCTCGTTTGGCTAGATAAGCTAGAATATATTCTCGGCTAGGAATGGGGAATGTGTATTTTTTAGTTTCTCGTTCTAAAAATGGATCTTGTAACATTGCGGTACCTCCGTTGTCATCGACAGGATATCATTGAATTTTATTTTTCAAGGATACTTCATTCAACAAGTATTAGCCTGTAAAGTAGGAAGTTTTAAGCATATCTACCAAGATGTCTTGAATGTAGCTTTTCAAGAAAATATTACGCGCTGACAAAGTACTTACTTGAAGTATTAAGCAATAATTATATAACAAAAGCTACACTAGTAGTTTAGTAATATCAGCAGCTTTGATGCTCTTATTATACTATACAGTCAAACAATTTTCCTGGTATGTTGAAATGAATATTTGGTATTTTAAAACTGTATAGATAATGTTACAATAGCTTAATTAATTGATTATATTAATAATAGCGTGAAGATAAATGAGATGCACCCAGTCAATACAAGAGACTGATTATTTGTGTGACGTTAGAAAGTCATCGATACTTAACACAGATGTAGTTTTAATGATTCTAAGTATAAACTTCTTGAGTATTATTGCACAATAATTATCTTAGATGATTTTTGGAAAAAGAATGCGTAGCTAATTATTTTTGTATTACATGTTAGATGGATATAAAAAAGATTTTTGTAACTCTGTAGCTAAAGAGCACCTTAGTATACTAAATGTAGTGATATCAACTCAAGTATAATGCACACCCTAACAGTTTTATAGGTAAACCGCAGAGACATAGCTTATATTTCTTAAATGTAGGTATTTAGTTGTTATCCGTTAAATAAGTTATGGTTATCCGTAATAGTAGGAAAAGATTTGCTAGATTTGTTGCTCACTCCAAATAAATTAAAGCAAATAGGTATAATTAGAGACAATGCTTAGATATAGAGAATAAAATTCTAAAATTTACTTTTTTAATCTTGGACTCACTGAATAGTTTGAGCTACGAAGACATATAGAATACGACAATCAATTTTATCACTGTGCTATATTGCAGTTCTTATTTAAACAGCACGTATTAATGGCATGAACAGGCTAAGCTAATAAACTAAATATTAAGCACACTATTTAATAGATTATTTTAGTAGATTTTAAAGCTTGCATAACCTGACTAGATACTATGAGACGTAAAATCATATAAAATCTATCGGTAGAGTCAAGATAAGCTAATAGTTTGGTAATGATTTTATAAAATAGTTAGTGAACTTTAGTGTTAAAGTGCTAACTGATCTCTATAACTTCGGAGTACTAACACGTTAAAACTTAGCATTTTTAATGATCAACTTCTAATTTGTATAAAGAAACAAAGTTTTAAAGCAATCTTGTGTATATCTGGATAAGCAAGCGCTTAGCTGATTTGGCGGTACTAGTGTTGCCCGTAAAGCTGTGTTGATCTGTAGTGACTGTGCACCAGTCATGGCACTCTATGTTAGAGTGTTACATAGCTCAGCATTTCTTTTAAGGTACTATCTAATATACTTCGTTACGACTACCAAAGAAATCTGAAAACCAGATAAAGATATTAGCAAGCATATTTTATGTGCTTCTAATATATAAAATCGTCCTCTGTTTATATAATGATATAATGGAACAGATGTGTAAGTCTTACAGAAGAAATAAAAACTGCAGCCAAACTATCGGTGCTTTACCTGATCATAATCGGTCATCACTACTATAGTCGTACAAACCACTAATAATACAGATTACTGTAGTGCTATTAGCATTTATTAATCACACAGAAATATAGCATTCAATCAATGTAGCATAGCAATTTATAACTCATTAGTTATCGTAGCTAGTATATTGGTGAAGTGCTCATGCAGAATCAATAGATAATATAGTAATGCCGCGCAATTACATAGACTGCACCGTGCAATTATGATGCAGTCTTAGATAACAAAAGATAATCATGCATTGAACGGGTCATGTAAGATTATAGTATCGTGACGGTCTGGGCCGGTTGATATCATATCTATTGGTATTTCAGTAAGTTCTTCTATGCGACTAATATAGTGCAGTGTTTCCCGTGGTAGTTTTTTATGCTCTGTTATGCCTAAGGTTGTTTTGCACCAACCTGGCAGACTTTCATAAATGGGTTCTATATCTTCGCAGTATTCTGCTGTCAGCGGGGTAGTACTCATTTCGCGACCGTCAGACATGCGATAGCCAACGCAAATTTTCACTTCCTGCAAGCCATCCAGAACATCTGATTTTGTTAGACAAAATCCAGATAAGGAGTTAATTTGTGCTGCGTGTCTTACGGCAACAACGTCTAACCAACCTGTACGGCGGCGGCGGCCAGTAGTAGCACCAAATTCATTACCTTTTTTACAGAGGTATGCGCCAGTTTCATCGAAAAGTTCAGTAGGAAACGGACCAGCACCTACGCGTGTAGAGTAAGCTTTGATAATACCAAGGACATAATCTACATGACGCGGACCAATACCTGATCCGGTAGCCACTCCGCCAGCCGTTGTGTTAGAAGAGGTTACATATGGATATGTACCGTGATCAATATCTAGTAAAGCTCCTTGAGCACCTTCAAATACAATGAGTTCGTTGCGCCTGCGTGCATTATTTAAGAGTTCAGATACATTAACTACCATAGCAGTTAGAATATCAGCAATAGACAGTATATCATCTAGTATGGATTGGTAGTCAATGGCTTCAACTTGGTAGTAATTAACTAACTGAAAGTTATGATAATCAAGGACTTCCTTTAGTTTAATAGCGAATGTTTTCGGGTTAAAGAGATCGCTGACACGTAAACCACGTCGCGCTATTTTATCTTCGTAAGCTGGACCGATGCCGCAACCGGTGGTACCAATGGCTGTTTGTCCGCGTGCTTTCTCACGTGCATTATCTAGCATCACATGGTAGGGGAGTATTAATGGGCATGCTCCGGAAAGCAATAGACGTTGACGCACTGAAATACCGCGTGCTTCGAGTGTTTGTATTTCCTTTATTAAAATGTTAGGTGCTAGGACAACACCATTACCAATGATGCTGATGACGTTTTTATGTAAGATGCCAGAAGGGATTAAATGCAAGACAGTTTTCTCACCATTAACAACTAGAGTGTGGCCAGCATTATGACCACCTTGACACCGGACAACATATTGAGCCCGTTCAGTTAGTAAGTCTACAACTTTACCTTTGCCTTCATCACCCCATTGAGTACCTATTACGACGATATTATTACCCATCTTAAAATTACCAGTTGCTTAAAAATGGATTTTACCACCCTAATTTTCTATTTTCAGTATTTTAAGCATAAAAGTATATGTGTTTCAAACTAAGTGGATATTTTGTTAGAAATGTGTAATAAAGCATATAGTTTACCGTCATCATGCAAATGATGAATGATCATGCTTAATATGCAATCCCTAAGTAATAATTAGCATTATGATTTTTAAAGCTCTCGGAAGCAGCATGGATTTTAATCCTTGTAGTAATAATTCCTCTCATTGTCAATCAGATGATAAAAATTAGGTGATATCTAAACAGAAATAGACTCTTGATTAGATAAAGACCGAGAAGTTACTCATCATGCTTAGAATGAGGTGACTTCATATAGCGGAAGAAGTCGCTATCTGGGCTTAATATTATTATATCCTGATTATTATTAAAGCTTATTTCATAAGCATGTAAGCTACGGATGAAGGAGTAAAACTCTGGAGCCTGACTAAACGTGTTAGCGAATAACTTAGCGGATTCAGCGTCTCCTTCACCACGAGTAATACGCGCCTGACGTTCAGCTGCCGCTAAGGTACGTGTTACTTCGTAATCCGCACTAGCACGTAACTTTTCTGCTTCTTCTTGTCCTTGTGAACGTAAACGTCGGGCTACTGCTTCACGCTCAGCACGCATACGTTGGTAAATAGCACCAGACACTTCGGCTGGCAGGTTGATCTGTTTGATACGCACATCCATCACTTCAATACCCAGTGCTGTCATGCTGTTCGAGTTAACTGGCAGTTGTTTTCCAGTCGTTTCTCGCGCAACACGCGCCGCTGCAGAAGCAATGGCGTTATCTGCCTCAGTAGTAGTGACCTCTTTTCCATCTACGGTACCGGTATTTAGTGCAATGCGTACATCTGACATCAATCTACCGCGTGAGTCAGTAACGATTTCCTTGACATCTAGACAGCCGATTTCAGAACGCAAACGGTCACTAAATTTGCGTTTTAACAGTATTTCAGCTTGAGAGACATCGCCACCTCCAGTTGCTAAATAATAACGACTAAAATCGCTAATACGCCATTTTAGATAGGAGTCAACGATCAGGTCTTTTTTTTCGCTAGTAACAAAGCGATCAGCTTGATTATCCATGGTTTGGATGCGCGCATCTAAGTTCTTTACAGTTTCAATAAATGGGATCTTGAAATGCAGACCTGGCGCATATACAAGTGGTTTATTTTCGCTGTCACGCAGTACTTTACCAAAGCGCAACACGATGCCACGTCGACCTTCTTGCACTACGAATACTGCGGCGTATAGCGCTATTAGGATTACAAGAATGCTCATTATAAATGATTTATGCATTTTACCCCCTCCCTACGCGAGTGCTGTGATCGCGCTGTGCATGTACTCGACGTTGGTTCATGTTCGAATCGTTATGAGTAGTGTTTTGGCTATTAGAACTATTTCCTCCACTCGTAGAGGAAGGAGGCGTAAGTTGAATAAAGCTGGTGACTTTTTTTCTCATATTCTCAGGAGTACTGGTTTGATTATGCAAAATTTGATCTAGAGATAACATGATTAGAGCATTCCCCTTGTTACTCACTAGTACTTTACGGGTGTGGCTTAATATTTTTTCTATTGTTTCGAGATACAGACGTTCACGAGTAATATCTGAAGCTACTTTATATTCTGGTAATAGCTTTTCAAAGCGAGCTACTTCACCTTGCGCCTCTAGAATAGTACGATCCTTGTATGCCTTCGCGTCTTCTAATAAGCGCTGTGCTTGACCGTTAGCACGCGGCTGAACTTCGTTAGCATACGCTTCTGCTTCGCGAATATACTGCTGCTCGTTCTCGCGTGCAGCGATAGCGTCATCAAAGGATGCTTTAACTTCCTCTGGCGGACGGGCTGCCTGAAAGTTAACATCTAGCAGTGTAATACCTATATTATAAGGACGAATGGTTTCTTCTAATATACGTTGCGTATCGTTGCGAACTACAGTACGACCTTCGGTTAGAATGCGATCCATAGAATATTTACCAATTACACCGCGTAAGGCGCTGTCAGTTGCTTGACTTAGGCTGTCATCGGCATTTACTACGCTGAACAAATAGGTTTCTGGGTTAGTAACACGATACTGTACGTTCATTTCTACGTGCACTACATTTTCATCGGAAGTTAACATTACACCAGATGCTGCTAGTTCACGAACTGACTCTACGTTGACTATGTGTAATTCATCAACAAAAGTTGGCTTCCAGTTCAGTCCCGGTTGTACAAGATGGCTGAATTTACCGCAGCGAGTTATTACACCACGTTCAGCTTCTTTAATTGTATAAAAACCACTAGAAGCCCAGATCGTTACCGCGATGAATATTATTGCACCGATCATAGAGTTGCTGAGTTTTGAACATAATCTGTTTGTATTACTGCTATTGCCTTTAGAGTGTTTACTCACATCTAAGTTGCTTAATTTTTTTTTGAGTTTTCGAAATATTTCATCGAAACTAGGTGATGTGTGGTTACAATTACCTTTATTATTACCGTCGGAGTGTCCGTTATTATTTTTACCGTTCCCCCACGGGTCGCGGTCTTGTCCGTTATTACCGGGCTGATTCCACGCCATGTTTAGCTCCATAGTTTATAATGATCGTACTGTAGGTTTATGCCTATGGTACGAAGGGTTATCAAACATAATAGGAAATGATTATGCGATAAAGTGACTTAAATCTTATGCCTCTTGACATCGAAACCACTATCTCGTGTAACACTAGACAAAATATAACAGTGTTAATATGCTAACTTTATGCTACTAATATTAAATTCTTGCTCTGTCAATATGACTAAAAACTATACGCTTGTAGCGATAAATATCGCTCATAATACACTACTTCTTTAGAGTTACTAAGTGTCTGACGTATACTTGTCAGACTGATAAGCGTTATATGTTATTAGATTTTCTTGCTTATGTGAGTTATTTATAAAATCAGTAGATTAGAATTAAGATTCCTTACTCTTAAGTGGAACCTGGAGCTTACAGTAAGTATTACTTGCGTGGCTTTTTAAAAGATGCCTAGTTCTATCTATTATTTTTTGCTATAACTAAAAGTGTTATAAACAAGTTTGCAAAGCTTGCCTGTGTTGTTTGTATAATAGCTTAAGAGAGCAAATTATATTTCTTTTTATAAATATAGTATACGCCTGATCCAGTTAGTATATTAAAATACATCCTCAAGATATTTAGATGACGATCTTGTGGATATTATATCTATACTACATTCAGTTAAGTAGGTGTGTAGAAGTACCAAGATATTTTCTCCTCTATAGCATTTGCTAGATATTTGATTTTATATTAAAAATATCGAGTGTAGCAATAAAATATATTATATGACTGATAGTCGTCAGGTAGTCCAAGAGCACTACGTTTTTTAGTGTGACGCTTGCACTCTGTTAAGTTGTACAGGATATATGTTCAATCTCTATAATATATCAGGATGATCTGCCTTGCTCTATATTAGTAGGGTGCTCACTGTTTTGATATTGTTGTCACGCATACCTACGACCTCTATAGTAATAGATGCTCATATACTATTAAGGATTAATTAGGTGAACAAGTATTGCTCTTCAAGAGCATATCTTATAGTAACTGCAATGTATAAGATGATTTATGCATATAGCATGGCATGTTTAATGATCCATGCGCTGTCATATTAAAGAGCACAAATAGTTGACTGCTTATTTATGCTCTTTGCTATGTTTGACTAACGATGCGCTACATTTAGTATTATTACTTTTCTGCACTGGTTCTTGCAATGAAGACGGAGCATTACTTTGATGATAATTATTGATCATGCTATATGGGCTGTTACTATGATGTGCAATCGGACGTGATGGAACCACCGTAGAGATAGCGTGCTTATAAACCATTTGACTTACTGTGTTTTTCAACAAGATAACAAACTGATCAAAAGACTCAATCTGGCCTTGCAGCTTAATACCATTTATCAAATAAATAGAAACTTGAACTCGTTCACGACGCAATGCGTTCAGGAACGGATCCTGTAAAGATTGCCCCTTAGCCATTTTATCTTTTCCTTAATGTTCTTATTGTTTATAAGTCAGAACTTGCTGGCTTTGTATATTATATTGTAACTAGCATAAGCGTGAGGTTGTCTAAAGCAGCCCATACACTACTAGCATAGTTTGTTAGGTATTTATTAACTGTATTTTGCAGTGCAGAATACAGCCTAACGCAAGCACTGTGTAAATTAGTTCTTAATTGATTAATGGTATTATACTATGTCTCTATAACTTAACAGCATAAAGCATTTTGGTGTATAAAACTTATGAGCTGGTTAATACACCTGTCAATATTCATCAATTATACACCATCATTTCATTGACGCACTAACAACCTGGATTACTTTATTCAGAGCTTCTTTTGGTTTGTCGCTATCCAGCCAATACAATAAATGCCAACTACGTAACCAAGTTATTTGTCGCTTTGCTAGTTGACGTGTTGCGCAAATACCACGATAAATCATCTCATCGTAATTTATATCACCGGACAAGTATGACCACATCTGACGGTAGCCAATACTTCGTATGGAAGGTAAGTCGGCGTGTAAATCATGCCGTGCAAACAGTATACGCACTTCTTCTTCAAAACCTGCTGCTAACATTTGATGGTATCGTAGTTTAATACGTTGATGAATTAACGCACGACTAGAAGGTGCTATCGCAAATTGATGCACATAATATGGTAATGATTCCCCCTTTTTTTTTGTTAGTTCCGTAAACGTTTTCCCTGAAAGTAAAAAAACTTCTAGTGCTCTAGAGAGTCTCTGCAGATCATTTACATTAATTCTTGAGGCTGAAACTGGGTCAATTTTTTTTAACTGATCATGCAGAATCTGACACCCATCTTTTTCTGCTTGTTGTTTTATATATTTACGTATTAATGGATCAGCAGGTGGTAGTGGTGATAAACCGGATAATAACGCCTTATAATACAACATAGTACCACCTACTAGCAGTGGAATACCGCCAGAAGAGGTAATATCAGCCATTGCGTTTAACACATCCATTTGAAAATCTGCAACTGAGTATGTTTGTGCGGGGTCACGGATATTAATTAGTCTATGCGGTGCTTTTTTTAACTCTACATCACTTGGTTTTGCAGTTCCAATATTCATACCGCGATAAATTAATGTAGAATCTACACTAATCAGTTCTACGGGAAGGTAGTACCGTAGCTGAATTGCTAGCGATGTTTTACCTGCAGCAGTTGGTCCCATGATAAAAATAACTGGGAAATCTCGTGTTATGTCAGCCATGATTTTCAATCACTAAAGCGGTGTGTGGATGACTGAGTTGTAGAATCTTTTTAGTTGGAGATGTAACTTAATAAAAGTAAAGTTACTGAACGTTATCCAATAATTGCACTGCTTCTTCGGACGTGTCACTCTTGATCCTTGTTATTTCAATAATGGAGGGATGTACATGATGGGCATTATAACTGAGCTTTGCTGATTTTGGCTAAGTAGCCGTATAGTTTAGACATTAGGTTTTGTAAATTTATTGGTGTTGCTATCACAATAATACATACAGTATTATATATTTGCACTCATGCTTTTCTAAAAATTTTATCCGATTCTCGAAGAGAATATGACGGAATACCATCACTACTGTTTTGCTCATTAAGATATTATAAGGATTAGCGTCAGTAACAGCTGTAAGTATTACTTTTCTTCTTGTGCATAATATTATGTCTGATTCAATTTTTAATTTATTTGATTGTTAGGATAAACATCCTTTTATGTCATGGTAGTGGCCCTGTAATATCGCTTCTTTATCATCTTAATCATCAAGTGATTTTAGTTATTTTCTAACTACTCTGACTATATAAACGCAACTTTTCTATTAATAGCAGGATTTTATCCTGTGGCGGTTGAATGATGTGATCTGATGCATAAAAGCATGCATTTTGCATATAGAAGTCCTATGCGACACATTATGCTCAATGAATGTGAACGCAAACCTGTTATTAGTCTACTATAACATATAATGCATTAAAAGATTACTTATAGCGTTCATGATCATGGAGGTAGGGCTGCAGAATAATCAGCACTTTACCTCGCTGTGCCACATCTGTTTTTAATTTTTTTTATTTGCTTTAAAGCGTTAATCCGGACACGATAAGTCGAAGCTATAGAGGATAGCGTATCACTTTTAGTGACTTTATATGTAGTAGTTTTTTTAACTGGCTTTTTTGTTTTAGAGATCCAAGTAATGGTAGTAATGTTTTTCGCTGTAGGGAGTTTAATATGTTGACCAATCCATATGCGATTTTTTTTTAGTTTATTAAATTTTTGTAACATACTTATGGTCGTACCATGAGTGTCAGCAATACTAGTAAGCGTTTCTAAGCGTTTTACCACATGGATGTGAGTATTGCGACGGATGTGTTGATTAAAATTCTTTAAGTTACCCATGGATGTTCCGTGCATGCTATGTGATATGGGGTTTTTTATAGTTTCTGTGACGCCTGGTGACTGATTCTTCATCTTTAGATGAGTCTGTAGCGGATGTAACAAGAAATAATTTCGTAAACCATTATAAATAGCTGCAGAAATCTTACTTTGATAAACAGTACTGCGTAGTAGTCGTTCTTCTACACTATTACTGATAAACCCTGTTTCCACTAATAGTGATGGAATATCTGGTGCGCTCAAAACACCAAGGCTAGCATGTTTTGGCTGACGTTTGTGTAAAGAACCTATGCGTTGCAGCTCTTGCAGCACTTTTTTTGCCATATCATAACTGACTTGTTGTGAGTAACAAAATTGCAGATCTAGTACTGCTTGACTGAGGTAAGGATCAGTCTGGCGATTAGCGAGCATATCGCCAGCGCCACCTAATAGTTCAGACTGTTTTTCATGTTGTTCAAGCCAGATGGCCATCTCACTGTTAGCACGTTGATTAGACAATAGCCAGACTGAAGCTCCTTTAGCACTGCGATTTGGCGCAGCATCGGCGTGGATTGAAACTAACACATTGGCACCCTTTTTACGTGCTACGTCAGAACGACTCATTACCGAGATGAAGTAGTCACCGTGACGCGTTAATACTGCCTTGAATTGAGGGTCATCATTAAGTAATGTCTGTAAACTGCTAGCGATAGCAATGGTCACATTCTTTTCTTGTAAACCATTTCGACCAATGGCGCCAGGATCTTGTCCACCATGTCCAGCGTCAATTGCGATAACGATCTGGTTGTTCAAATCCACGGGAACGCGCTTGCTATGTGGTATAATTTTTACTGCAGTATCGCTTATTATTTTTAGGTTTTTAGTAAAAGGATGCGCATTTTTTAGCGATAGCTGAATAGGGTTCTGTTGTGTTAGCAAGATCTTAGTAACCTTTGTGTTTTTACGTGCTACAGTCGTATGAACGTTACTTCTGCTAATGAGGGTGAACACCACGGTATGAAGGCTATCATGGTGTTGATTAACTACGTGGATTTTGATGTGTTGTGTTAAATCGAATACTAGACGTGTACGTTTCTTATCTTTTGATGAACTTAAATGAATTCTTTTTACTAGACTATGACTATTGAAGATTTTTGGTAGACCTTTAATCTTGTTGACTTGGTTAATATCTAGCACTATCCGTTCTGGTTTGTGTAGTAAGAAAAATGTATAATGTAGTGGACCATTAACATTCACAAACACCATAGCTGCATGTGGGGTGTTGGAAATCGTAATATTGGATAATGCAGATGCCTCTAAGGTACTAACTATGCTGAATAATTCTAGTACAATGATCAAGGTAATACCAATAAATTTTCTCAATACAAATGCCTTAAATAATTCAAGTGATAAGAAAGTGATAATGCAGCAGATCGTTGAAAGCCTATCAGGAAATGACTAGTATAAGAAGTTAACGTATACATAAACGGATTATTGAGGGTGATATAGCATTACAATTTATTTTGTTTAAAAAGATTTTTTAAAAGCTGAATACTATCATACGAAAGCGCTTGAATCTTTGCTAATCTGCCTGGATTATAATTACTGAAAGATATTTTTAGATCTGCTTCTGGCAGAAATCCTTTACCTTGTTGTGGCCATTCGATCAGGCAAATAGTATTTTGGTGAAAGTAGTCGAAAATACCTATAAATTCTAGTTCTTCTGGATTGGCTAATCGATAAAAATCAAAGTGATACACTGTCAGTAAGTCTAGAAAATATGATTCTACTAGCGTATACGTAGGACTTTTTACTTTTCCTAGATAACCTAAACCCTGCAAAAAACCACGGCAGAAGGTAGTTTTACCTGTGCCAATATCGCCGTACAGATAAATAATGTGAGTACCATCACAGGCTTTGGCTAATGTAGCGCCTAATGCGGAAGTTGCTGACTCATTTGGCAGAGATACAAAGTTTTTTTTCATGGGATAAAATCTTTTTAGCATTTAAGATTCAGAAAATTAAGGATATTTATGAACAACGCTTATTATTAACTTGTGTCACATGCTTAATGTGTGCACCGCATACAACGATAGTAAGCGCTACGTTATTCTAACAAACACACTGTAGCAACCAAGGAATGCTAGTGATTCTTACCCAGTTATTTATGAGTCTGACCCTTCTCATATCGCGTAAGATTAAGTTAGTTTGTGAGAGTCTTGGTAACTCAGCGCTCCATATGTGTGAGTAGCATTTACTGCCCTACGTAAATTATTAACGTATTTATAAGGATAAACATATTTCATCCTTAAGGTTTTACCTTCTTGTATAATACGGTTATTTTGCAATAGATTGTATACCAACGTAGCTCTTTATTTTGTACAACTTGCACAATAGTAAGTATCTATTCATGGTAACAAACTCCGTTTATGCGTACAATACGTTACCTTGTTTTATAGAGATTTTTAATAGTACGATGATAGCGTTCATTATGATTAAAGTAGTTTCGGTAAGAAACTGAATGAATTCATGAGTGTGTAGTCTGTTTAAAAAAAAAGAACTGGATGATGTCTATTATTAGAATAATGTTCTGGTGTCAGACCAATGTGAAGATGCCGGAGTTATTTTATAAACGCATTGAACTGTGTCATTAGTTGTTATCCATTTCCTACAGGAAATTGGTACGGTATATATTTACGCATTAAAATACCTTATGGTCCATACAAACCTTTATACAATAATATAACGATTGAATGGATATTCAGATAGTAGGAAGTACTAACATGCTCTCTAACAGACGTGGTGTTCAGGGGTGTGATTACATAAAGCTATGAGGTTGGTTATGAAGGGATGCAATTAAGACATGAGTGCTCGTATTTTGATCTGCCAAGACTATCATCTATCAGAATACCAATATTGTTTGTATAACAGTGTAAATATCGATTAAAGATTAGCATTTTTGTAAAACTATCTCAGTCTAGCATAGATAAAGATTTTTTAATTATCCTTTCGATCACTTGCTTTGAACTATATAGTAAATTATGAAGCTGGTTAATACATATAAAAGTTGCTATCCTTGTTACATATAATAACAACTGAATTATAAAAAATTACAGATATAAAGATTATATCTTATATCGTCTTAATTAAGATATGGAAATAAAGTAGCTGTTCATATAAGTCTATAAGAATTGCACTAAATAGCTAAGAATCAACCCTTCTAGTTATACGGTATATCTATACCATATAGGGTATAGATTATAATATGGCTATGTATGCACTAAGCATAAAATCTCAACGATCGAAACTAGTAAACCTTTATATTTACCTAGGTGTCATAGTAGACTAGATTTAATGGATATACTAAGCATAGTGATCCGCACATATGACCCAATGAAGTTAAATATATCGTTAATTTCTTAAAAAGAGAGATGTTAATTCGATAACGCAGAATATGTATAGCATTTAATTGAGCAGGTTCATGCCACCATATAATTCGTAAAAGATCAGACGATAACGTGGATATTAGATCACTATCTGACTATTTATAGCTCAGATTTTTAATTCACATAAGGGTTATAAAATCATGAATAACTAAATAATACAGAGAGCTACTTAGATCTTTATAATATACTGTACAGGAATAAACTAATTGTTTATTCTATATGATCCTCATTACGTGCATAATTCTTTCGTACTTTTAATCAGACAGACTATGTATTGAATAATTAAGTTGAGGTTAATCAAATATTACGAATAATACTTTGAGGTGCATGTAAGCTACTATGTAGTTGACTCAGTAATTGATGTTGATAAGATCCTTTTCGTACATCTCTAGGTTAATAAGCGTAGAATTATTTGTATAATCCTTAAAAAGGAAAAATTTATATTGGGTATGAGCAAACAGTTTGTGATTTTATGAACTTGACATTATGAAGGGAGTCATATACTATATAAATATATAATACCTCAGTTGATAGAGTATGATTGTACTAATCATTGAAGTAACTACTTTAAAGCTTGCTGTATTTCTTAAGTTTCTATTATTTGCTTTTGTTTTATGCTTCTACCAAACGCATAGATTTTTTGCAATTACATGAGTGCTATAAATGTTATAAACAGACTTATCCACAGTTTATTGATATAATTTTGAAATATAAAAGATAATAATCTATCGGGATTCTTATTATTTCACTGATTTACAATCATATTTTATATATAAAATAGTTAGTTAATCATTTTTTATTTCAATAGCAGAAAGACAATATATTTTTATCCACAAAGATATTAGTCAACTTTATCTCCTAGTTTATTCTTAATTATATAAGTAATATATATAGGTAAGAGCTACACATTTACCTCGACTATTGACTGTCGATGTTATAGGTAATGATATTTTATCTTCAAGATCTAGTCTTAACTAAGAAACGTTATTAAAATCCGCAGTAGTCAATGCATTACGCCATAATAGGCGCTTCTGAAGGTTATATTTATAAGCTTATACTTATGATCATTAAGGACACTTGCTGTTTTATAAGTGAAGTTAGTTGTACAAATATAACAATATATACTCAGCTGTAGGGGTTTCACCTTCTTTATCTTAGATATTATAGTAAGAGTACATAAGTTATGTAAAATTACTTCTTCTGTTACTTATAAAGGTGATAACCTTAATTTTATGGTTTGATATTGTTCGCGTACATAAGGAGAATGTGTATCAAGCAATGAGCACATAGCTAAATAATAGGACGTTAAAGACTGCAAAATGAGTTTCAATATCTATTGAAACGCAGTATATAATTGAAAGTTACTAACCCGGATAAACATTGATTGATTAATGGTAAAAATCTTATAAAACTAGTGTATATCCGTTAGGATATCTTCGGATTTTATCCTGATATATAACTATTATTCATTAACTGAAAGAATTAGAAAGAGTATAAGAAGTGTGCGCTGATATTACAGATCAGGTGGTGTCTTGAAGACTATGTAGCATAATGATTACACTACAATAGTTTTAGCTACAAGAAGGATGTATAATATTACGTACATATCGTTTGGAAGTGCCCACGATGTTTGTGCAACCCTAGAACATCTAAAAGAAGTCGGAAAACACCTCGCTTAACCTATCGGTTAATAATAATTATTTCATTAAAATAGTACAATTACCATACAGTTAGATATTAACGAAGATAATAATTGAAACACCGGAAATTAGCAGTACTGATATTCAATCAATATTGTAGAAACGCTGAGTATGTAGAGATACATACGACCTCGTCTTTGAAACATGATTATTCAACAGTAAAATATCACTCGATTCTATCATAGTTAGCATCATATATATGATGTGCACAATATCATTATGCTTCGATTTTTAACAATAAAGATGTTCAACTATTTGCTATGGTTATTTCCAGTCTATCAGGCAATAATGTTTTTTACCACGACAGAGCAGCGTGTAACGACCAAAAAAGCGGTCTGTTTCATTGAACATGTATTTAGCATTAGAGTTTTTTTTGCCGTTGATGCTTACTGCATTAGAGATAATCATTGTGCGTGCTTGGCTACGTGATGGCACAAGTTTAGCATTTATCAATGCTTGCTGTAGATCTAGATCTTTTGAAAATTGAATAGTTGGTATGCCATCTTTCTTCAATTGGGCAAAATCCGCTTCAGTCATTTCGTGTAACTTTCCGGAAAACAAGCTTTCTGTGATATGTATAGCGGCCGCTAAACCTTCAGTGCCGTGCACTATAGTAGTTATTTCTTTGGCCAGTATATGCTGGGCAGATGGTGCCTGGTTGTTGTGTTTATCCATAGCTTCTATCGCATGAATTTCTTTAAGGCTTAAGAAAGTAAAAAGTTTTAAAAAACGATAGACGTCCGCATCTGCTGTATTGATCCAAAATTGATAGAATTTATAAGGGCTTGTTTTTTTTGCAGAGAGCCAGAGTGTGCCATTTTCGGTTTTACCAAATTTTATTCCATCTGATTTTGTAATGAGCGGCATAGTTAACCCAAATACCTGTTTTTGATGTATTCGACGGGTTAAAGCAATACCAGAAGTGATGTTACCCCATTGATCAGAGCCGCCAATTTGTAATTCTACCTGATAACGGCGATATAGCTCGCTAAAATCAAAACCTTGTAATAAATTGTAGGAAAATTCAGTGAAGGAGATGCCAAAATTATTACGTTTTAAACGCTGTTTAACAGATTCTTTGTTAATCATCTGACTTACAGAGAAATGCTTGCCTATATCGCGCAGAAAAGTTAGTACATTCATGTGACTAAACCAGTGATAATTATTAACAACAATTGCGTTGTTGCTAACATGGTGAAAATCCAGGAAACGAGCAATCTGTTTTTGGATGTTCTCTAACCACTGGTGTACTATCTCAGTAGTTTGGAGTTTTCGCTCAGTTGCCTTAAAGCTTGGATCACCGATTAAACCAGTCCCACCCCCGAGCAATGCGATCGGTGTATGGCCTGCTAATTGAAAGCGCTTGAGGCATAATAAAGGCATGAGATGGCCTACATGCAAGCTATCCATGGTTGGATCAAAACCACAATATAGTGTTATAGGCCCTTGTGCTAACCGCGTTTCTAACCCCTTTGCATCTGTTACCTGGGAAATTAGTCCTCGATCTTGTAACTGTTTAATAAAGTATTTACTTGTCATAAATTATTCCATAAATGCTGAATTAGCTTAAAGATGTGACAGAAAATTACCAAGCCTTACTCTGTACCCCTATTAGATATTTAATTAGATTGTTGCGTATTGTTTATGTAAACAGATGCACTGTTTCTAGTGATATATTATTATTTAATAGAAACAAATCAATCAGGTTTTATATTGAACAAGGTAGTGTTGATGTTAGTAACAGTGTTTAACGAAGATGGTTGAGACTCAGAATATTAAGCACTCAGTGTGCCAGTTATTTTTGTTCTGTTGATATAGTATCGGTCACGTAGTCGGTAAGCACGTCGTCTTGCCAAAATTTAATGGCGTCTATTTAGACGAAATTTTCTTAAAAAATCGGTAATAAAATTTCATTTTATTGAAGATTTTTTTTAAATTTAAAGTATGTTATTGCAAGTATACCACGTGTAAAAATACATGATGATCAAAGGAAAACCCAGGTACTAATTTGATTATTTTAGGAAAACTATTAAAGTATCGTGATATCTATGAGGTTTAAAGTCTTTGTTTTGCCAAGGAAGATCACTTGTTATTCAAAAAATGCTGAGGGAAGGGAAGGCTAATATATGGGGTTTATGAAACATTGTAATTTTCAGGTAGCCAGGTTAGTATAACATACTAAGCTTGTATCATCACAATGTGTTAATAGCACGATGCGTTGGTAAGGTTGTCTCTGGTTTTTTAGGTTAACAAGGCACATCGCTGTGGGATAGGCAAGACATGTATAATAAGCTTCTTTTAACCAATAATCGAACACAAATCAAGTGGCTTGACACATAATTATTGCGCCGAAGATCAATGATCGTATATTTATCTTGTACGTTCAAAATATTAAACTCATAGTATTTATTCATAGAACTTTTACAGTAGTTTACATGTAGGGTGAAGTACTGCATTACTTGAATCTTGCTATGAATTACTTAGCTATGCACGTTTTATTGCGAGCGCTTAAAAGATATCTATAGAACAATTCATTGCTCAATAACTGATGAATCAAGTGTTTACTCTAGATTAAATATAAAATATAAGGCGTAAGACGTAGTAATTTAGTGGTTTACGCTAATGTTGTAAGAGCTGAAACACACCAGTATGTATGCAGAATGCATATATATTTATGTATGCAGAATGCATATATATTATAGTGTACAAATCACCGGAATTTATTAACATAACATGTTGTATACTGAAACACCATGTGTTTTGTGAGCGCAATTTGGATGTTTATGCGAGAATCATGAAAATGTGCGCTATTTTAATAAAATAAGTTGTAATCATTGAGGCATACTGAACAACGCGGCAATAATACTATTATTGTCTTTGTCAATAAAAAACTAAATGCGGTATAGGTTATAGAAAATCATAAAGTACACAGTAAAGACTCAATGCTGTTGTTAACAGTCCGCCAGAAAACAACAGAACCACTATGTTTGCAATATACTAACTGAAGTCTTTACAACAAATTATTGCTTAGAGAATGCATAATAACTTTCAGATACTACATACGCCGTTTTAAATGTATTAAGTATCGTGCTTGATAATAATCAAAGTCGTAGTAAATTGCTTGTTTTCAATTTATATCAGTGCCTATACCACATTTTCGCTGCTGTATGACTAAATAAATACACTCGGCAGTGCTAAATTTTATACACTACTTAAAACTGTACTAGTTAGGAAAGCAAATTATCAAAATAAACCAATAATTTTACCTCAATATAGGTATGTAGTGTAGACTCCTTATCTAGAGTCACATATCTTGTAATAGATCATTCGGATGTAAATTGCACATTAAACATAGTATTCTTGAAGAATGAGCACTGTCAGTATTGTTCAACTGCATTTTAATTAATAAACAGTATGACAGGATAAATACTAAGTCAGACTTGAGTATAGAGAAGAACGCCAATATGGAAAAAAATAAACAATTTAGTTTTTTCCGACTTGGCTTTAGTCAGAAAAACAATGCACAACAACATCTTAGACGCACGGAGTTTTAGGCCTTAAAGACATCGATGGAATTAGTTGCTAATAAGGCACTGAATTCTATGTACTCTGTAGATAGATTTAAAAAGTTAGATAGTGATCCAGTGAATAAAATTAATTGCAAAAAGTTTACCCAGAGCATGTCAAGTGCTAAGGTATAAAAACCGGTGGTTAACATCTTCGCTAAAAGTTTTGTAGTCAAGCCAGAAGGATTGGCCGTTTTTACTACAGATTCAGTAACGATCGTTTAAAAAGTGCTAGTTAAACAAAAGTTAAGTATCATTACCCGGAAGCAGAAAAGATTAATGACAAAAACCATGTTTGCGCGGCTAAAATATAGTCTGCTAAAAACTAAAAAAAATTTTGGCTCTTGTTTTTACGGCTTATTCTTTGGTAATAAAGTCGGCGAGGATTTATTTAATATGCTGGAAGAGCAGATGTTAACTGCTGACGTTGGAGTAGAAACGACTCGTAAGATTATTGCTGCTCTTACGCAGCATGCCAATAAAAAACAGTTAAAAAACGCCGAAGCATTATATGATACGCTTAAGATAGAAATGTCAAAAATGTTATCTAAAATTAATCGGCCACTCGAGATAGGTAAAAACACTCCGCATATTATTCTCATCATTGGCGCGAATGGGGTAGGAAAAACCACTACTATAGGAAAATTAGCAAGTCAGTTGCAGATTGAAGGTAAGTCAGTCATCTTGGCTGCAGGTGATACCTTTCGTGCAGCAGCGATTGAACAATTACAGGTATGGGGTAAACGTAGTAATATTCCAGTGGTGGCAAAGCATACTGGTGCTGATTCTGCTGCAGTGATTTTTGATGCAATACAGATTGCTAAGGCCCGTAGTATTGAGGTGTTAATTGCTGATACTTCAGGTCGTTTGCAGAATAAAACGCATCTAATGGAAGAGCTAAAGAAGATCGTCCGTGTAATCAAAAAAACAGATGTTAAAGCTCCTCATGAAATTATTCTGACGCTTGATGCTAACACTGGACAGAACGTCATTAGTCAGGTAACATTGTTTAATAAAGCAGTTGGTTTAACGGGTATTATATTAACTAAGTTAGATGGTACTGCGAAAGGTGGCTTAATTTTTGCTATTGCTGATTACATTAACATCCCCGTTTATTATATTGGTGTAGGGGAAGGCGTTGAAGATTTACAGCGGTTTAAGGCTGATCAATTTATTGAAGCACTATTTTCCTGATACGATGAAAGTAACTCACATTGTTAATGTGTAATAGTTACGCTCTGCTAGTCCAACTATTATTACTAAAATGATAATCAATAATACCAAGCCAATTATCTATCTTTGTGATCTTTATCATATTGATTCTAGATTAAAAATATCGGATAGGGCAAGAATCAACGCATGCTAGTGAATCACGAAACACGGAAAATAGCTAACCTTCACAAGCAGTGAATATAAAATTATGCTTGTATTGGTAAGATTAAGTAATTTAGTTTGGTAAGATTAAGTAATTTAGTATAGAGTGTTGTTAACGCAATAACGATAAGGGTGCTTATGTTCATCCTGAGTATGCTTACTTATACTATATTCATGTAATATACTGTACCTAAAAGACTAATGATGTCATATGTTTTAATTAACTATGAGTCGAGTATTTACTAAAAAAAGATGTTTATTGCACATCGTAAACGCTGTACAAAGTAAATTCTAACGTAGAATCAAGTATAATACGTACCTGTTTTTTTGAATTGGTTTATCGCGAACTAAAAAAAATGATTAGATTTCGTGCTTCCTTAAACATGATAACAACACATAAGATATTGCCAGTGGTGGTCAAAACACTAAAGACGCGTTTATTAAAGTCATACGTATCACATGCTTTTACGATCATATAGTATTTGTTAAGTGTATAGATTGGTGCACGTATATAACAACTAGTTTCCGGAGTTACTGTAGTAAATAAGTAAAATTATCAAATACCGGTAATCACTACTAATATAACGGTAGTGGTGGTGTCTTTAAAAGCGCCTCCATATAAGCATTATAGCTGTTTTCATATCATTAACATGATAAAATTTATCAGTATCATATTGGATAACATCCAGTAGTCTTTTTAAGAACAGTAAAAAAGACGGTGTATTCTTATGCCTGCATATCGTTGATATTGTATTAGCGTTAAAATTCACAATAGAATGGGTCTTAAATCAAGTAAGCAAGCTTGTAGCCACTTATATGTTTTGTGCCAACCTTAGATACCAGTGTTTATCGATATCTCCGGGATAATTCGTTGATGCGCTGATACGTATGAACTGCAATATGCACATCGCTTGATATGATAGCAAGATTACTTATGTACACTTGTTATTTTTTAATAGTCAACAAGTTGTTGAATAAACTTAAAGATACAATGGACGTCAGTGAGCCAATAGCATTGGCTCAGATTTTTTATAAAGCGTTTAACTGTACTGCAAAGTATTATTATAATGTCAGCATCGTTAAAGTTATTAATTTATTGTATCGAATTGTATCTATGCAACTGCAGTATTTCTCGGCGATTCTAGTTATTTTATTAATATTTAAAAAATCACTAGAAATATTTTAACGCCTGTTATTAGGTGCAATCTCATATTAAAACTAGTAAAATGATTCATAAGATAAGGGTCTTAAAGTATAAATGATATATAAAGCATTTAAAATATAAAAGTATTTTTAAAAAATAGCAACTGCCAACAAACCAATTATTTGTTTGACATACTGATTACCTATTATAATAGATGTCTCATAAGAGAGGATACGCATGACCAAAGACATACACAATTTATCTTTAGTACCTCAAGGTAGCCTAGAAGCTTATATCCGGGCAGCTAACACTTATCCAATGCTAACAGAAAAAGAAGAACATGATCTAGCCAAACGACTGCATTATCAAGGCGATTTGGGAGCAGCTAAGCTACTAATCCTAGCTCACTTGCGATTTGTAGCTCATATTGCTCGTAACTATTCAGGTTATGGTCTACCACAAGCAGACCTTATTCAAGAAGGTAATATTGGCTTAATGAAAGCTGTTCGTCGTTTTAACCCAGAAGTTGGCGTGCGTTTAGTATCTTTTGCAGTACATTGGATTAAAGCGGAAATTCACGAATATGTATTACGAAATTGGCGTATTGTTAAGGTTGCTACTACAAAAGCACAACGTAAGCTGTTTTTTAACTTACGTAAAACGAAGCAGCGTTTTGGTTGGTTTAGCCACGATGAAGTTGAACTCGTGGCTCGTGAACTGGGTGTGACTAGTAAAGACGTGAGGGAAATGGAATCCCGTATGGCAGCACAGGATATGACATTTGATTTAGCCCCAGATGATAATACTTATGATGGGCAATCACTGGCACCTGTACTTTTTTTAAAGGATAAAAGTTCTGCTTTTGCTGAAAATATTGAAGCAGATAACTGGGAAGCCAATGCTGTAGAAAAACTTACCTATGCACTGGAAGGTCTAGATGAGCGTAGTCAACATATCATTCGCGCTCGTTGGTTGGATAGCGAGCATAAATCTACGTTACAAACGCTAGCCAATCAGTATGGCGTATCTGCCGAACGTGTACGACAACTTGAAAAAAATGCCATTAAAAAATTAAAAGTAGCAATTGAAGCGTGAATTTACTTCACAATTTAACAATATAATATAAGTTTTCTATCTATAAACATTAACTGTGATGTATTATAATTTTAATGGTATATACATTAATTGCCATGCTTACCTCGCTTACTTTCTGGGGTGAGTTTATAAAGATTAGGTATATTATGGTTTTTATAACAAAAATTCTTTGAGACATAATCTGAACTATTTTATCTGTAAGGTAATCAATAGTTATGCTTATTTTTTTATGGGCGATTTCAACTCTGGTGTACGAGAATAATATTGCTATAAAGTGCTTAATGATATAGAAAATGACCACTAATATACCACTCAGGGTAAATATTTTGACAATATGTTATGGAAGCGAATTATATTTTCCATAAATTTTCTGATAAGGCATTCTGTTCTGGTATTTTAGAATAAAAATCTAATTTACTCATGCTTTAATTTTACTAAACACGTCTATTTTGCTTGATATCTTGTCCGTCCGAATTATTTGAACACGCAAAGAATGAGCTGCTATTTTATTTACAGCGCTTACATTTGAGGGCGCGTTTAGGTGATAATATCACATGGACTATCAGCGTATGAAGCATAGATCTAAGATCGTTGCAAGTAAGTTAGCACTTATCTTTAAGAGGTAAACAATGGTATGACACTAGAGGCGCAGTATTACTATATAAGCATGACGGAACGGTAAATATTCAAGATTTTAAAGTGTGTTTACTGTTTCGGTGTTTGGATTAATATATTACTGTTGGGTAACGAATGATTACTAACTATTGTATAAGCGAGTCTACTAATCAATAATTCATATTAATTGTTTATACTAATGAAGATAAAACAGGTATTTGAGTATTAGCAAAGTGCTTTAAGCATCGAAGGTTATTTTTTCAGGATATATTATATCACTGAATTATTATCTGGCATATCAAGTTTTGCATATTGTAACATCATTATTTTAATTAAGTGTTAAAAAATTTGGCAAAGTGATGTAAAATAGTTAAATTAGTATTTAATTATCAACTAATATACATGATTCAATGAGTTTTTCCTAAGAATACAAGTTTTAAGGAGATGACATGTTTTACGTCAAGATCCTTATTTTATATGTAGAGCGCATGTAATTTTTTGACAGTTGATGGTAATTCCAATAACATTGTTGATTCTTCATTGTAATAATTGATACAGGAATCAGTATCATATTCCTACCGGAATGATTTCATTAAAAGACACAGTGATTTTATCGCCCTCTTTATTGATTATACGTATTCACTTTTTCACTAGTTTAACACCATGATGACGTATTTTATCCAGGAAGGTATATACTTTCTATTATGTTGGTTTTATCCCATTGTGATAAATCGTCAAAGTGAGTTTGTATGTATGACACTCAACGTGTAAGGTTTAGCAATGTTAGTGATATTATGAAATTCAGAAAGCATATAATATTTAGAGGAGTACGGACTGCCGTCCATGCTTGCCTATAGTTTTACTCAACTAATTTTATTTACATGCTAGTTTAACTTTTGTTGTATAACAATTATTGATATATGGGAAAACTTTATTGTCTTTTCCTGTTGTTGAGGGTGTGTGGTTTTTTTGCCTATCGCTATTATACACTTCTAGTGTACCTAAGACAAAGTACACGATAATTATATATAACTGACATTGTATCAGTGTAGTTAGTTTTATACTAAAACATTATATTAAATGCTGAACTACTTGTTAATTAAAGTCATGACAAGTTGCATAGTTAGTAGCAAACATGTATAAAATATTAAGTAACTCTATGGTTTTCATGATACTAACACGGTTATCCAGGATATATGTTAAAATTCCGCTAGTTATTACTCACATAACTGCTGATATATGTATGTATAGTAGTCTGACATAATCGAAAAGTTTGCATAATTAGATTTAATTTTTTTTATCAAGTACTAGTAGTGTCACTGTTCTATAATGATGTTTGTTATTGCAGTATTTATGCTAGAGCAATTTAAGTGATATATCTACCTGGTGAGATGTAAAATTTATAAGGCTATAAAAGTATTATCTTATACAAAAAAGAAAAAATTGATAATACTTGACTACATAAGTTTAAAAACACAGTAATCGCTAATTCAAGTTCTAACTCAGCCGGCTTCAAGTGATAAAAGGTCAAAAAGTTATCTTAGTACCCACGGGTAACTGGAATATATATCACGTTTATTAATGTCTTCTGTTTATTACATAGTTATACACATAAATCTCAAAAAATTTAAGATACATAACAAAATATCTTACAAAGATAAAATATAATAATTTTCTAGAGATCATAGAAAATTATAATAAAAGAGTTATTCAATACGAATGGTTTGATGTGTGCTTAGTAAGCTATCAAAAAACAGCTATGATAACTAAAATAGCATTAGGATTTTATTATAGAATGATTCTTCCATCAAGAGAATTTTTCTATCTAATAGATCTGGATATTTTACTGTTTTAACCTAATCTGCGTAAGTAATGGTTATTATGTGATATTTGTGATGTAATGATCGTTAATAATGTATGTTTGTTAGTATACAATCTAAATATAGATATTGGCGTGTTTGAGTGATCTCTCGAATATGCCAAGATCTGTATTGGCATTATTAATAAGTAACTTTAATTAATACTGCGCGAAGGGTTATCATGTGTCATGTAGCGCGGTATCTGCAAAGCAGTTACCGATCTTACAATGATAATAGGCATAGATTATAATTACTTCATGTTCGACCATGTTGTTTAACGATATCATGTTAATGATCATGCATTCATCGGTTACTAAATTGTATGGCTTTGATAAAGCCCAAATACATCAGAGGATTTTTATATTATCTATTTGTCAAGGTAAAATGTACAGCGCCGTTCTTAAAATGATGATGAATGACAATACTTATATCATAAAATTAACCTAGCAGGTCGTAAATTGTCACTAATCTAAAATTATTCCTCATATAGATAAGTTTTTATCTATAAAGTCGCTGCGCTGACACAATAGTATTAGGTATTATAGTATTTCTAAAATTCAAGCATCTGCATCATGATGCTGATGCTTGTTGAGCCAGTGTTTTTAATATAGTGTTATTATTAATCATGCAAACTGAGTAATTTAGTGGTATTTGTCAGTGTAAGATATTTATGACTGCCTAAGTATATGAGCTATACTTTTCTGATTATAGCTTTCTGCATTCTAGTATGTCAGCGTATATAATTAGCAGCTATCAAATAACACTGATACATTATATAATTAAAATTATTTAATGCATAAGACAAAATTATTTGGCCGTTTAATACAAAATATAATGGCATTTGTATGCACTGTAAGTGCTGAATGATAGCAATGGGAAGATAAGTTAAAAAATTTACTTTTAATTTAACTGTAGGTTAAGTGTTAAACATAAAGTTTTCTATATTCTAATAGTTTTATTAGAATAGTAATTACAAGAAGAAAACTGACTAAATATATCACGTTAAATGTCGCTGATTTTTGTGCATTGCAGTTAAAGTATAGCTATCTCTAGCTATACTTTAACGATGAGAGGTAGATCATACTGTGCGTATAGTAATAGCCTTTGGCAGCTTCTCTTGGAAACAATAAAATTAGATGAGGTTATCTATCAAGTTGAGTTCTCCGATGATCTGTGTCACCCAACTTAAAATACGTTCGTCAGTTAACGCTGGTTGACGGTCTTCGTCGATCACTAATCCAATAAAGTTATCTTGGTCTGCTAAGCCTTTCGATGTCTCAAAGTCGTAACCTAGGATCGGCCATTTACCAACTATAGTGGCGCCAAGCGGCGTAATAATATCGTGTAAAGTACCCATTGCATCACAAAAGTATTCAGCATAATCTTCCTGATCACCACAACCAAATAATGCTACTCGTTTGTCACGAAAGTTTATTGTTTTTAGCGTGGGGAAAAAGTCATCCCAATCGCACTGTGCTTCACCATAGTACCAAGTTGGAATACCTAATAACAGAATATCACAAGATTCTAGATGTGCCTTGGTGCTTTTTGCGATGTCTTGTATAGTGCATATTATATTGCCACATCGTTCACGGAGAATTTTTTGGATTATGTTAGCAATGCGCTCAGTATTGCCAGTATCGCTCCCAAAGAAAATACCTACTATAGCCATATGTATATAACCTTTAATTTAAATATATTGTAGAATTCAATTTCCGTATTAGTAGAATGAATACAAGTACATCATTCTAAGTGAGAGTTTATGACACTATAGTAACGCCTATTCCTTGCTGGTTTCGAGTACCTCTAAGTGCTATGCTATTGATAGAATAGTAAAAGATTAGCGCTGTTATTGCTTTTATATTATATTAGTAATATAAGCTCATGCCGCTTACTATAGTTAGTATTTTTATTTCGTAAGTTTCCATACAAGGTAAAGATTTTCTCATCGATATATAGTACTATGCAAGATGCTCTAGATACATATGAGGTTAGTAGTCATTGCTTCAATAATATACTGCTTTACAGTTTATCCTTATTTCTTCTATATATATTTTATTAGAAATTTTACATCAGTACATACCCTAAAAAAAGGTATTTTAGGAACGTGTAGTATGAACACTACCAGTCTAGTGACTAGCAGTGTTTTTACCTAGAAATACAATTCGTTTAGATACACGTAAAATAGCTCGCCTGTAAAAAACAGTTAGTCCTAGCTTTTGTGTTCTGATCTTATTCGCTTAGACAACCACTTTGGGTCTAGCACAGCGCTGTTTAATCGTTCATCCATGTAATGAGTTGCTTTAATCAACAAGATGACATACGAATAATGTTGATATTTCTTTGACCAATAATATAAAGAAAACTCATAGGTAATACGTGGTAACATTGCACTAGTTATTTTTGTGTTGTTTATGCTAAAATATTCATTGGCAATGTAGTATAACTATGATAAAGCTATCTTTATACAGTAAAGATACTGGATAAAGATAACACGAGGTTTTATAGCACCAACCTGCTGCATTAAAGATTTTAGTTTGTCTAGAAAATGATAAATAGATATATTATATCTATTGCGGATAATTTTCATATAATATATATATTATTTAACTTAAACATCATACCTAAAAGAGATGACCTATGATATTTTAGTTGCTGTTGATAGATGACGGAATCTATTACTTCTATGGTATTTACAAATCAAAGCTGATCAGGTCAGCTGATACGTTATGAGCATTAGTAAATGCAGTTTATTGATAATCTATTTATGTGAATATCGTTGTAACTTACTGGTAATACTGCCACATAAACCTGTAGCCACATCACCTTAATCTAAGGATTCCTGTTTGGCATCTCGTTGTTAATCAAATGCCTTTAACCACATCAATTAGTATGATTGATCGAACTATATGAAAATATGGCGTGGTTTCTAGTTATGTGTGTCCTATCTGAAAAAATACAGTGAAATACTCAAAATAGTTATTTAGTAAATTAATATTATTAAACTTTTACTCTAAGTCGTAGAGTTTTATTACAAATTTCCTTACAAGGAACTATACAAATTATCACGCACTTAGTTTGGTTGCGCAATGATCTTCGTATGATCGATAATCATGCACTGCATGCCGCTTGTCTCGCGATTAATGCTAGAGTATTAGTAGTATTTATCGCTACTCCAAAACAATGGCATGAGCATGATATGGCTCCATGCCAGGAAGAATTTATTTACGCTAGTTTGCAGCAGTTAAAACGGGAATTAGCACAAAAAGGAATACCTCTGTATTACCATGAGTGTGATAACTTTGCCGATTCTGTTGACTGGATAATACATTATTGTATAAGGCAGGAGGTAGCGGTCTTATTTTATAATCGACAGTACGAACTAAATGAACGGAGACGCGATGAACAAGTAGAACAACGTCTCTCTGGTTGTGTCCGCTGCCAGCATTTTGATGACAGTTTATTATTGCCACCAGGAAGTGTGAACACTAGCAGCGGCAAAACATATAAAGTTTATACGCCATTCCGTAATGCTTTTATTCGTCGATTAACAATATCTAATGTGTCTTGTTATCCTGCACCTAAACAACGTGGTAATTCACTTTTAATGTGTGATAGCTCTGAAGCATATGAGAGTATAACGCGGAACCTACCTGCTGATTTCCCTATTGGTGAGCAGGCGGCATTACAGCGGTTACGGATATTTTGTCGGGGAAAAGCGCAAGATTATTTAATCCTGCGCGATCTACCCGCTATTACAGGAACTAGTAGCTTGTCGCCATATCTGGCAATTGGCACATTATCACCTCGCCAATGCTTTAATTATCTGCGCGCTGAACATCCAGGGGTATTAAAAGAGTGCGATAGCGGTCCATTTAGTTGGCTAAACGAGTTAATTTGGCGTGAATTTTATCGAAACCTGATCATAGCGTATCCGATGCTGTGTAAACGGCAACCTTTTATCGCTTGGACAAATAAGATATGCTGGCGGAATAATGCATACTTATTTCAAGCCTGGAAAGAAGGAAAAACAGGTTATCCAATTGTAGATTCGGCCATGCGTCAACTTAACAGTACTGCTTGGATGCACAATAGGTTGCGGATGATCACTGCTAATTTTTTAGTAAAGGACCTACTAATTGACTGGCGTGCCGGTGAACGTTATTTTATGTCGAAGCTGCTGGATGGTGATTTTGCATCTAATAATGGCGGCTGGCAATGGGCGGCTTCTACCGGCACTGATGCTGTTCCTTATTTCCGTATGTTTAACCCGATCAACCAAGGTAAAAAATTTGACCCATACGGTATTTTTACTCGAAAATGGTTGCCTGAACTAGCAAATGTACCGAATCATGCTATTCATCAACCGCATGATTGGGCGAAAAAGCACAATCTTGTATTAGATTATCCATTGCCAATAGTGGATCATCAAGAGTCTCGTCGGCAAACGATCGCAGTCTTTAAAGCGGCGAAATCCGCAGGATCAGAAGAAAATAAAAAAGAGCATTAACGACTAAGTAGCAACAATCAGTCAGACCACACGTATTTTTGGAGTAAATTAATAGAACTTCATATCTATAAATGCAAGGTAATGATTTAGAGTTTATGTTGATTATTGAGATTAGTGAGATTATCTTAAAACTAATTCTTCGACTAACATTACATGTATTCAGAGTAGATAGTACGTCTTAGAAGTCAGGGTATCCGCTTTAATCGATTATTAGGTTCGCTATATCAACCGTATTTAATTTAATTGTATTATAGTTGAGAAAAATAAAGCGTAGTACATGATCTTATAGATGCTTATCTTGTAGTATGCGTTGCAGTAGTTATCGTTAAGAGTATTAGCTGACAGCTAAGATGGTCGTAGCATAAGATATTCAACGTACTACAAAATCCTGGCATGCATATATACACTTAATAAGTATTTTTTAATCAGTGCAAATATGCATGCTATGCATACACTAACATTAAACATTTTCAACTGTTAGTTCGAAAATACATAATAAAACTAAATCTCTGGTACGATAATATTATGCATAGTTTTCTTGTTATATGTTGAGCCTCTCTGTGAATGGCGCCATACTTGTGTTGTATTATTCTATGTACTTCGCGATGTCTACCCTCATTAATCTTATTACTAGCCATGCCATGCAATCATTTAAGGATACCTCTAATAGTTAGAAAGTGGACCTTTTGCCAGTTGTGTCGCTCTGCATAAAGCAACTTCATCGTGGACGTGATATGCGATAAAGTGAAATTTTTGACTAAGAACAATCAGCTAACTAATTGATTTTCTTCTTATAAATACTGAATGCACTTGCGTATATCTTTTCAGAATTCTCACCAGTATGATGCTATAATGATATTATAAAATCATAAAATGATGCAGATCATACTGCCAAGACAACGAATGTATAAAATATCTAAAACGCACCATAAAGTAGGAATTCACGATAGATTAGATGCTTCCCTGCATTAAAAATAATTATATCTCTTTTACTACCGGATATGATAATGCAAACAGCCTCCGTTGTTACCAAGACGGAGTAAGACTAAACGTATAAGAAAAACTATTTGCTAGATTATTGAGATTAAGTATGTAATAGTGGAATACTACCATAGCTAGTGTTTAGTAAGTATTAGAGGTCTGATATAATAAGCGAGGATTATGAATAATCTTGATTTAGAACAGTTGATTAACAAAGAGCTAAATACTATTGCGTTTCAGGATTATAGTCCTAATGGACTACAAGTGGAAGGACGCCGGCATGTAAACGTTATTGTTACCGGGGTTACCGCTTGCCAAGCGTTGTTAGATGTAGCAGTAGAACGACAGGTCGATGCAATCATTGTACACCATGGTTATTTTTGGAAAAATGAAACATCTTTAGTATGTTCTATAAAACGTAATCGGCTGAAAACGTTGCTAAGCAATGATATTAATCTATATAGTTACCATCTTCCACTGGATGCGCATCCAGTACTAGGTAATAATGCACAACTCGCACAATCTCTAGGTATCCAAGTAATTGGTACTGTAGAACCTTTTGTTGCATACGGAGAGCTTAATCCTCCGTTAAATAGCATGCTATTACAAGATCGCATTGAAAATTGTTTAAAGCATAGCGTATTACATTATGGTAATAATACAGTAACGCATATCCGTCGTGTAGCTTGGTGTACAGGTAGCGGTCAAGGTTTTTTTGAAAGTGCAGCACGTTTTGGGATCGATGCCTTTATTAGTGGTGAAGTATCAGAGCAGACTATTCATATCGCAAGGGAGATGGGGGTACATTTTTTTGCTGCTGGTCACCACGCTACAGAATGTGGTGGCATTAAAGCACTAAGTGCATGGTTGGTAAAGCAGCATGGTTTTAATGTAACTTTTATTGATATTGAAAATCCGGCATAATTTCTGATGTGTTTATTGTTTATATTAGTATTATTACGCGTGGTTCGAGAGACTAAACATTGGGACGATATACTACAATGAACCATGTAAGTTAATGTGGTTACTTTTGTGTTAACTGCTTGTATATATATTATTAATTCAAGATACAGAGTGGATGTCTTTTTTAATTGTTTTGTTTGTCTTGAGTGATTTAACCGCACTTTAAATATAACAATTATATATCGTTGATACTGCATGTTACATCTGTAATACGTGTTCTATTGACTGCGCTTACCGACCAATATGCGTGATTAAATATCCATGAATAGATGCACTGATGTGCAACATCGTATCGCGCTAATAACATTGCTATTCAAATTAGTTCCCATTCATTTGTTATGCTATTACTTTTCCTATCATCTTCGATAAGATAAATATATTTGCGTCTTGCGTGATTTGGCGGATGATGTATTATCAATAACGATATTTATTGTGTAGTAAATTCTATTCTAGCATTACTATGCTAGTGATATTTTCAAGTGTATCATCTGCGCTACTCTATAGATAAGTATATTGTCGCATGTTTATTATTTTAGCTTTTCTCCGTTATGGATATCATTATATACCCATTGTTTTTGTGTGTGTAAATATTACACGCAGTACAAGGCTGAGTGTAGTCGTTCTAGTATTGTAGTTTTTGTAGGTTTTATTAACAGTGTATTTGCATTGTAAATCGATATTCATATGCTATACTAGAAAATATTTACATAGCTAAAATTATTGTGGAATAACTACTTAATCATATAAGGTAGCAGTACGTTCATACCTTTTTATCTATAGAGTATAAAGATCTTTTCGGTTATTTAAAATTATTAGTAAAGTAGTGCGTCTATTTTATAATTTTACGACATCTTAGGGTTTTTATTGTTGCATTTTATCTGACTACTAGAAATAGTATGTCTTATATAGCTCTGTAACAGTCTTATTAAAGACGCGAAGCCTAAAAATTATGTTAGAGTTTTACTGTTCAATAGTTACGAACATAGTGGTATAGAATGACATATTTTCTATCTTGTTATTTTAATAGGGATTTTAAGTAGTGGCATCTTCCTTAGGTGAATATGACTGGTTTTATAAAACAGGATTAGATTTAAAATACCCACTGTCTTTCATTAAGATAAAAGCAGTCGCTAGATGGCTATTCCATTCTCTTAGAGCATGACTGATTTATTGCGATATAATAGGTAAATCT
Source organism: Candidatus Gillettellia adelgis (assembly GCA_020541285.1). Classification (GTDB taxonomy): domain Bacteria; phylum Pseudomonadota; class Gammaproteobacteria; order Enterobacterales; family Enterobacteriaceae; genus Gillettellia; species Gillettellia adelgis. Next base: position 184,794 of record CP047043.1, read on the forward strand.
TTAATAAGAGGGTTGAGCGACTTTGGTAGCGTCAAACTAACCTAGACTAGCTAAGTGATGTTGACTCTTGTTTTACAAGACCACAGATCTGCTATTCGGTTTCTGGGATGCTAGTGGTGTATTGCTAAAAGAGGCTTCACGTAGTTATGTCAGGTTGGCGTAAAATTTATTATAAGTTATTAGATTTACAATTTAGATTTTTAGTAAGAAGTACGGTCATTCCATCAGATCCGGTCAGGGAATTGGGTTTAGACCCTTCACGTCCTATTTTATATGTTTTGCCTTACAATTCTAAAATAGATTTACTGACGCTCAGTACTCAATGTCTAGCGAAAAATTTGCCTAATCCTTTTGATCCATTTAAAATTGGTAGTTCAGTGCTGCCGAGCTATGTCTTTATTCATGATAATTCTCGTCTATATCGTTATTACACACTGGAAACCGAGTCAGTTAAACTCTTCCGTGATTACTTGAACTTGCACTATAGTCATCCATACTTAAATGTTCAGGTTCTTCTAGTTTCAGTAATGTTTGGTCGCTCACCTAGGCGTGAAGGCCAATGTAATCCACACGTACGCTTTTTAGATAGCATACAAAAATTATTCTCTGTGCTATGGCTAGGTCGTGACAGCTGCGTTTGTTTTTCTAATATTGTTTCTCTGCGTCTCGTAGCTTCTCAATACGGTGCAGATAAATTTATCGCACAGAAGCTCGCACGTGTAGCGCGCATACATTTTTCACGTCAGCATCTAGCGGCCGTCGGCCCTAGTCTGCCAGCACGTCAGGATTTATTTAAGAAGCTCTTGGTTTCTAAAGCGATTGAAAAAGCGATTGCAGATGAAGCTCACAGTAAGAAAATTTCTCTTAATGAAGCTAAGAGGCATGCAGTTGCATTCATGAAAGAGATTGCTGCTAATTTTTCCTACGATATTTTACGTCTTTCCGACCGTGTATTACGTTGGACTTGGAATAGACTGTATCAAGGCATTAATGTTACAAATGCTGAGCGTGTACGAAAGTTAGCACAAGATGGTCACGGCCTTGTTTACGTACCATGTCACCGTAGTCATATGGACTATTTATTATTGTCTTATGTATTGTATCACCAGGGATTAGTACCTCCTCACATAGCGGCTGGAATCAATCTTAATTTTTGGCCAGCTGGACCAATCTTTCGTCGACTAGGCGCTTTTTTTATTCGCCGTACCTTTAAGGGTAACAAACTCTACTCGATGGTATTTCGTGAATATCTCAGCGAGTTATTCACTCGTGGTTACTCGGTGGAATACTTTGTAGAAGGCGGTCGCTCTCGTACTGGACGCTTATTAGAACCTAAGACTGGAACGCTATCTATGACGATTCAAGCGATGCTACGTGGTGGCAGTCGACCTATTACTCTTGTGCCAATTTATATTGGTTATGAGCACGTTATAGAAGTCGGCACTTATGCTAAAGAGTTGCGCGGTGCTATTAAGGAAAAAGAAGGTCTATTGCAGATGTTGCGTGGTTTACGTAAATTACGTAATCTTGGTCAGGGTTATGTGAATTTTGGACATCCGTTGCCATTAACAGCTTATCTAAATTTACATGTACCACAGTGGCGTCAATCAATTGGATCGATTGAAGCTCAACGCCCCAGTTGGTTAGCATTAACAGTTAATAATATCGCAGAAAAAATTATGGTACGCATTAATAATGCCGCCGTAGTTAATGCTGTAAATCTATGCTCTACTGCGTTACTAGCCTCCCGCCAACATGCACTAACTCGTCAGCAATTACTTGAACAACTTAAGTGCTACTTACAATTAATGCGGAATGTACCTTATGCACAGGATGTAGTGTTACCCACTCAGACACCAGATGAGTTATTAAATCATGCATTGAGCATGAATAAATTTAAAGTAGAGCAGAACAATGTTGACGATATTATCATCCTTCCACGTGCGCAGGCGGTTCTGATGACCTATTACCGCAATAATATTCATCACCTGTTAGCATTGCCTTCATTGATTGCCACTATCTTAATGCATCACCGTAAAATATTACGCAAAGAGCTGTTGCGGCAAATTGATCTACTGTATCCCTTGTTAAGAGCGGAATTGTTCCTGCATTATAAAAAAGAAAAGTTATTAGATGAACTGCAGCTGTTAATTAAGGAAATGATTCGTCAACAATTAATTTGTGCTAAGGATAAAGATCTTATACTGAATCCAGTGCGTAGTCTTTCATTACAGTTGCTAGCTGCTAGTGTACATGAAATCCTGCAACGTTACGCCATTACTATGTCAGTCTTGAGTGCTAAACCAAGCATTAACCGCGGTGCGCTAGAAAAAACAAGTCGTATTATAGCACAGCATTTTTCAATGTTACAAGGCATTAACGCGCCGGAATTTTTTGATAAAGCAGTTTTTGTTACCCTTATAGCAACGCTGCGCGAAGAAGGCTATATCAACGATTTTGGTAATGTCATGTGTGAACATACTTTTGAGATATATGCTATACTAAATGATTTGATGACTCCGGAAATTAAGTTAACTATTGAAAATATTAGTATGTTAGTAGCAATCAATATGCGAGATTAATCAGCTATTGCAGAAATGAAAGGTGTCATGGTATACGACAACGAATTGTCTGAATTAGATTATATTGATCTTTGTTTTTGAGAATTAATTTAATAATTAAAGCATTTAGTTCTGAATAAACGTTAAAATAAATAACGTTCTGATATAGTGATACGATTCATGAAGTAGTTTTACAAGTAACAAACTCATGCAGTTTAATTACTAGTTATTACATAAATCACTGATGTATGAAATGGTAAGGTTAAAGATAGTTTTTCTTATTGTGCTTTAAAGATAAAATATACAAGTGATTTAATCTATCTTACTAGAACATATTTAGTATATATAGCAGTCACTGCGCGGTTAGTAAGTATGGGTCAAAGTAATACAATTAGTTGTTCAGTACAAGTGTAATATTTAACGTACTTTTAAGAACAGCCTAAATAATGCTAAAAATTTTATGGCGTTTAAATAGTGCATATATTTTATTGTATATTCACAGATCAAGCGAGATTAATATTTCTTCAATAAATTAATGACAAGCTTTGATGCATACGCAATATATTGCTATTGCTAATATATGTGCAAAATAATATATATTTTAAAGCTGTGAATTTTTAAATTAGTAATGCAGAGTTCTATAACCACTTATATAGATAAGTGAGTGTTAGATTGTTCTTCTTTAGTATTAAAATTTTATCTTCTCGTCACTAAGCTAGAGAATGTAATTTTATGCAATTAATCTAACTGTGTAAGAAGAACTATGAGTGATCTGAGAGTTATGAAGAAGGCTCTCTATTAACCAAGGTAACTAAGATTACGATAACTATTAAACAATACTGTAGGTTCTAAAAGATTATTTTAGAGAACATCATAAACCGAGCAGAGAACTTCTGGAATATTAATGTCATATAGAGTTTTTACAAGGCTTCCGAAAGAACGCGAGTGCCTAAGGTAGGTGACAAACGCTGTGGCAAATTAGTGAGAATTATATCTACTAATATAGTAGAGATCCGTGATTTTATAAAATTTTCTTGGTGTATCAAAGGGTGCATGTTATATAAAATCAAAATAAATAACCTATAATGCAACTGCATAGAGAAAATAATATTAGTTAATCACTGTATTTTATATCACAGTCATTACTCCTGCATTGCCGATTTCTTTTGATAGTGTGTTTTACAATAATAACCTAATAATAGTATGATCATCCAAATAATACCGGCGTATAAAGAGGTGCGAGAGGTTGGTTGGTATCCAATGAGGCCGATGATAAAAAATAGAAAAAGAATTGCAACTGTTGAGGTAAATATCCCACCCCATAGTGGGAAGGCTAGATTATTTTCTTGAGTTTTGCTGAGGCTACAACGAAAAGCAATCTGTGAACATAAAATCATAATCCACACCCAAACAGTCGCAAAAGTCGCTAGAGCAGAGATCGTCAAGAAGACATGTTTTGGTATAACATAGTTAAGATATACAGCTAGAAACAGCATCAACATCATCATTAGCAATGGTACCCATGGGATTCCCCACTTAGAGATTTTATTACATATCTTTGGTGCATGACCATGTTCAGCCAGGCTATATAGCATACGACTAACACCAAATACATCACTATTAATAGCTGATAGTGATGCAATTAATAATATAATATTCAAAATACTTGCAGATATAGTAATTCCCATATTTTGTAGAGTCGATACAAATGGACTACCATTGGTGCCCACTTGATTCCAGGGATAAATGGACATGATAACCAATAAAGTGCCAATATAGAATACTAGAATACGCCATGGCATTGAGTTTATGGCTTTCGGGATTGATTGTTTAGGATTTTGAGTTTCACTAGCGGTAATACCGATTATTTCAATGCCACCGTAGGAAAACATCACTAATTGTAGTGATAAGATCATTCCTATGACACCATTGCCGAAGAATCCATTATTAGACCACAGATTATGAATTCCTGTTGGTTGCCCGTTCTTTCCAAGACCCCAAACAATCATGCCAATACCAGCAATAATCATGATCATGATAGCAGAAATCTTAAAAAACGAAAACCATAGTTCCAGCTCACCAAATACTTTCACACTCATTAAGTTGGTAGCTCCGACTATCAGAACAACACCGAAGACCCAAATCCATTGTGGCATGTCAGGAAACCAGAAACCCATATAAATCCCAAAAGCTGTCACATCGGCAACAGAAACTATCAAGATTTCCAAACAGTACGTCCAACCAGTAATATAGCCTGCCATCGATCCGAGATAGTCGTGCGCATGATGCGCAAATGAACTAGCGTGGGGGTTGTTCACCAACAACTCGCCAAGTGCGCGGAGAATGATAAAAGCCACAATACCACCGATTACATAAGCAAGTAATACACTAGGACCGGCGGTTTTTATAGCGTCTGCTGATCCGTAGAACAATCCAGTTCCGATAGCTGAACCTATGGCAATAAAACGAATATGCTTCGCACTAAGATCGGGATTCAGTTTATTTTTCATAGAAATAAGGAGGGACGACTGTTGTTGCATAAATAGGCCATAATTATTAAAAATATAAAAGCACGTAGAAATGCATTATTACTTAATAAGCTTTCATATTATTAGCGCATACTCACTCTGTTGTATACACATAGTTGATCATAAAGAGTGATCAACATTAGCATTAATATAGAAGGCGGTAACCACGCTAGCCCCTGCTCAGTTAGTGGTAAGTGATTCATCCAATTTGGAAAACAGTCATGAATCGCAAAGGCTTTCATGCCATCAATGATACCAAACAATAAGCTGGTCAACATTACTAACGCGATAGTACGTCCTGCGTCTTGCCACCAGCGTACAGTGAAGCTTAATAGCACTAACACAATACAAGGTGGGTACATTGCTGTTAATACTGGTATAGAAATCTGAATCAGATGACTCAGTCCAAGATTAGAAAGGATCATCGATAATAACCCTAAAATAAATACCAGCGTTTTATAAGAGAACGGTAAGTATTGAGCGAAAAACTCAGCGCAGGCACATATTAATCCCACAGCAGTTACTATACAAGAAATCAAGATTAAAGCTGCTAAAAATGCACTACCTAATCTGCCGAAAGTATTTTGCACGTAAGCATATAGAATGACAGTGCCATTTTTAGCTTCAGGCATTAGAACTCCACTACCCGCCCCTAGATTAAATAAGCTTAGGTACACTAGCGTTAAGCCTATACAGGCTATGAGTCCGGCTAAGATAGTATAACGCATTAGCAAGGTCGCATCTTTCACACCCCTAGAACGTGCGGCGTTGACGATAACAATGCTAAAAACAAGAGCACCCAAGGTATCCATGGTTAAATAACCATTAATAAAACCACGGGAAAACGCCATTGTCTGGTACGCATGTGTCGCGGGGATGGGCAAACCTGCCGGCCAAAAGAGTGCTGCAATACCAAGAATTCCAAGGGCTAAAATTTTTAATGGTGCTAATACATGACCAATAATATCAATTAAGCGACCTGGATATAAGGAAATAGCTATCACCACTATAAAATACATTAAGTTATAAATGAATAAGGAGGCATTACTATGACTAATAATCGGGGCAATACCTATATCAAAAGACACAGCAGCTGTACGTGGGATGGCAAATAATGGACCGACTGTTAGATAACAGCAGGTTGCTAATAGTAAGCCCGCCGTCTGACCAATTGGTTCACTCAACGCTTCCATGCTACCTCCAACACGCGCTAGTGCAATCACGGTGATAATCGGTAGACCTACACCTGTAATTAGGAAACCTAACGCAGAAATCCAGACATGTTCGCCAGATTGCAAACCAACTATTGGTGGGAATATAATATTCCCAGCGCCAACGAATAAAGCAAAGGTCATAAAACCTAATGCCACAATATCTTTTAACGTTAAATGATGAGTCATGATCAGTGATATTGCCTGTTTAAATGAAAGATGCTTATTAGTTTAGTAACAAACTGCTAATAAATTTAGCAGTTTTCTGTTGTATCACTATAGTAAATAATAAATAACATGTAACTTCAGTATTGCGTCTTTACTGTATAAGAGTTGCGAAGTGTGATGAATAAAATTTCAGAATTTTCTATTTTTATTATGATGTACGTTAATTTTATTTCGTGTATCTCAGCTACTTACAAGTAGCATGTTAGAATATATAAAACTTATCTGTAAAATTTAAGTGATGATAGAGCGGAATTACTTTGTATCTTGGTAAAGAATCCTTACCCTGTCGAGATCTTTTTTATGATGTGCAGTGTAATAAATATAAAGCAGATGCTAAATCTAGCAATTTAAGGAATAATCATAGTATTCATACTATCTTGAAAGATATATATTCGATTATTTTAGACGCTGCAGTAAACAAGTGTAAGTTAGTTTAGTATATCTTTCTGATATTATAAGAGTCAATCGAATAATTTATTACAGGTATAAATATTAATGTTATTTTTCTCTTTCTTAGATATTTAATAGATTAATTACGTATAAATAGGTTAATTACGTATAATATGTAAGATTTTCAATCCACGCAATCTATCTAGGTACAAAACAATCTAGGGGTTCGCTATTACCTAACTTACTCATCATATCATATTCGCAGTGATGATCTAATAGAGTAACTTGCAACATGTTCTTGTGATAGTGTATTTATTATTAATAACGTAGCGCCAGCCAATGCCAAAAAATGTTATGATTTTTCCCTATTAACATTAATACACTTATAGCTGATTAGCAAGTTGATCTAGGGGGTTTGTAAAAAGGTGTGGTGTTATACACTATAGGAAATAGTTTGGATAATTCAGGAATTTCCTATACCTCAACAACGCTTGTTCTTCTAGAACGGGTATTACAGCGGGCATTTTGACCGAATGATATGGAGCATGCTCAAAGAAAGGTGTTTCGGTGTGTACAAATTTCACTATGGATAGAGTTGTCTGCCTAAACTTTTAACATATTATAAGGGTTTTTGTAATAACATTCATTATGACTTTATTTTTATATCAAAGTGGCTGACTGTATTAAAACAGTGTTAATAGCATCTTTTAGACTAAAAGATTCGCTAATGATTTTATTAAAAATTGTTGTACACACCGTGAGTAGCACACTCAAAATCCTTTACATTAGTATCAATTATAACACAGTCTGAGTCAACTTATAATGCGACTACCTTACGATAATCTTGATTGAAGAAGTGATAATGTTTCCATAAGATAAAGTCTATCGTCTTTGTAGAGTGCATTAAAGTACTATAATTAATACTAATATATAAAGAATTTTTAGGTGTTTATAATCAACCAAATATTACCGGATGTATCTTCGAAAGGAAAATGTATCATGGAATACTTAAGTCCAAAATACTTGCACGCTACGTATCTCTAGTACACTCATATTAGTGCCTTGCTTTATGAGGAGTTTAATATCAGCAATTGGAATGCCATAAATCGTTCCATTATTAGCATGTTTTATAGTAGTAATTAGCATAGTAGTAAGTATATATAGCATAGTGGTTAGTTATAAAATTACGATGCCGCTGAATGACGCTAGCTGATTCACGCAGTAGGTTTAATGCATTCAATAAAGTCTTTTCTGTCTTGCTAACTCTTTGATTTACCAAAATATAGTAGCTATTTGGCATAAATACTAACATTCAATAAGTTAAGCGATACAATTAGGAAAATATCAGAATGATCACTATCTTAATATTTGTTGTATTATTTTTAGCATTACTTCCTTGTCAGTAGTTTATGTAGGTGTTACGTACTCGTGCATTGGAGGCAGATGTTAGTGTTGTTGGGTTAAGGTTGTATAACCAGTTATCTAGTTAACTATTAATAGCTTGTTCGATACACTTGCATGCCTGAGCGCGATCAAAGCGGTTGCTTGATCCTGTAGTAGTATTAAGTAATGAGCAATATGTAGAGGTAACAAATCAGCAGGTTGATAGTATATAACAAAATTAGTCCATACGTTAGCCCGATCCATCCTTGCAAGGCTAAACGTAAAAACGCTTGTCTGTTGATTGATTTTGATTTTTTTTATTATTTATTATAGAATAGTAATCAACAGATAAAACGTAAGGGTATGATCTGGTTAGGTCATAATGTATCTAGACTATAACTCAGCAATGCGGGTTATCGAATATAGGCAGCATAATTATATAGGGTTAGAGTCTTCCTTTCTACCTGGTTTATTCGAGCGCTTAGTGTCTTGTATACTATAGATAATGACAGCAGTTATCTTTGATAACTGATGCTACTTTTAGTGGGATAAACGCTAAACGCCACTCTGTCACTCATGTCGCTGCTATTTCATATTGCTATCAATGTACACTAGTTTTAAAAAACTAACTCCTTTGTTGAATATTTTTGTAATAGCCTCAGCTGTAATATCGCCAAAACAGAGTGTTATTCATTGGGTAGATTTTACTCAATCAGCTTGAGTAGTGCAATAAATTATTGTATAATCTGCGTATTGCCTACTACTATCAATACATCATAACATATTAATCTAAATAGTATTTAAAGTTATATAGCTTTAGTAACACTGAGATCCGGTTATATAAAGCATTTTAATCAGTGTTATCGTAATATTGACACCTACGCCTAGATCATGCTCGCTAAATAGCGAGCTACAAGACACGTTAGTTTGTCTCACTCGATTTGTAGTACTTTGCCAACAAAATCCTGCCTATCGGCTTGCGTACTATACTTATGAAAGAGTTTAATGGTTTCAGACACCTTGTAAGATGTGAATTAATAGAAGCATAAATAGTGCTAATATATTCATATTAAAAATTTAACTGCACCAATACTATTATAGTGCAGTTAAAATAAATAACATTGTCAATTATAATTTACTGACATGCTTATTAAAGCATCTTGGTCAGGATACTTACAAGTCGACTAGACTAGATAATTATAGCTATTCGGGTCTCACACTATTAGCTTGCCAATTTTGACAGAAGATCAATAGAACAGATAATGTCGTAGAATTCTATTAACAATAGCAACTGAGTATTCTAGAAACCTAAGTCACCGCGGTACTACCGGCCAGACTACGCATCTTCTGTCCACGATATATGCTGCTATAGTTAATAATAAAAACGCTTTGCAGATACTCTGGATTCTAAATAACATTAGATAATTTATTAGGTTATATTTTTCTACCAAATGAAAAAATTCGCTAACATGGTATGTTTTTTAGAGACCATGAAAAACCAAAAATTAATAGCTTTCTGTAATTATGCTCCTACGTTCTTTCTGTAGTTGAGTAATATTATCCCATTAAGAACATCAGAAACCTATGGAATGTTGTGCTTGGTAGCGTGTATTAATTGTGCGAAAAAATGTTTTCTTCTGTATTGAGAAAATTTTCTTTTGACAGAAGACTTTTATCTTGATCATTGGACGTCACCGTGGCTGCATCTTGTTTGGTACAGGCTTTCTGCGCTAGTGATGGATTAATTGGCCGTTTGACTGCAATCCCTAGTTTTCGGAAAGCTTCTGTTTGACTAATTAAATTACCACGACCACTACTTAATTTATTTATTGCTTGCTGATAGCTATCGTGAGCTTTTTCTAGGTTTTTCCCTAGTGCAGATATGTCATCGACAAATAGACGCATCTTGTCATATAGTTTGGCTGCTCGATCTGCGATATTTTTAGAGTTCTGACTCTGATGTTCATAGCGCCATAGATTAGTAGTTATACGCAGAGCTACTAGCAGTGTTGTTGGACTTACCAAAATAATATTATTTTTAAGAGCTTCATTAATTAGCTCAGGATCATGATTCAGTGCCAGCAGAAATGCTGGTTCAAGAGGGATAAACAGTAGCACATAATCTAGTGATCGCAAACCGGGTAACTGCTGATAATCTTTTTTTCCTAATAGGCGGATGTGACTACGTAATGATAGGATATGCTCATTGAGTAAAGTTTCGCGCTGCGTTTCATCGTCACTGTTAAAATAACGCTCATAAGCAATTAAGGATACCTTTGCATCAATCACCACATCCTTACCTTGAGGTAAGTGGATGATTATATCTGGTTGCATTCGGTTCTGGTGGTCTAAGAGTATATTAACTTGGGTATGATATTCATGTCCTTCGCGCAAACCGGAAGATTCTAGAATACGATTTAGTACTACTTCACCCCAATTACCCTGAGTTTTATTGCTTCCCTTTAATGCCTTTGTAAGGTTAATGGCTTCAAGTGCCATTTTGGCATTTAACTGTTGTAAATTATGTATTTCATGTGTCAACGTATGCCGTTCACGTGCTTCCTGACTAAAACTGTCTTGCACTTGTCGGCGAAAACCGTCCAGTTGTTCACGTAATGGTAATAGCAGTTGGTCTAGGCTTTTTTTATTTTGTTCATCTACCTTGCGCCCGCTATATTCGAAAATCCGATTAGCCAGGTTTTCAAACTGCGTAGTCAGACGCTGTTCGCTGGTAATCAGAAGACGTTGTTTTTCTTCTGAAGCCATGCGGGTTTCTTCTAATTGAATAGAAACTGCTTGCAGTTCACCTTTTTGAGCGCTGTTAATTTCACGCTGAGCCTGTAGTTCTTGATTGATCGACTTATATGCGTTACGCCAATGATTAAGTTGTTGCAGTTTTTCTCGTGCAGTAGATAGTTGATCATGCAAATTATGAAGCTCCATCTCGTTCTGATATATTTTTTCCTCGTGATGCCGTAATGTTTCCTGACGCGAAATAGCTGTTTCTTGCGCACGTTGTAACGTTTGCGCTAGTAAACGCATCTCAAGTTCATACCTAGCATTAGCTTTTTGTGCTCGTAAGCTAGCGATTAGCCACCCAAGAAATAATAACAACACTATCCCAATGATCTCATAAATCAGACTGTTATACACTGCGTCTCCTATGTAATCTTACATGTTGGGTTCGATATATCACTTTCTATAATGTTTAGAAGTACTAGATAGATGCCCGGTATTTTACTTGCAAACAAGGTGCATAGTAACAAAGTATAATCTTCAGGCTATAAATTGTGCATATATCAAATTTTATACTAGTCGTAATCATTGAATGTGTAAATTTTTCAGGGTTTAATAAACCTTCTTTCTACAATTTCTCTTGTTATTCACACAGGCTATTTTTAAAAAATCATTTAGTAACTAATCTATTTTATCTTTTTAATATTTTGTAACTCGCGTTATTCAGGGTTGATAACTTTAATCATTAAAAACTTTTGATTATCTTGTGAACAAGCGTTATTGTACGGCTATGCAATCAAAATGCACTGTTTAGCAGGTAACATAGCTAACATTTCTAAAGAAGAAGATAGCGTAAAAGAAAAAATTATGATTGTATAAACTCGTTCTGGTCGCCGCTTAAAGCGAGTGTCTGGCATGTGTTGAAGCCGATTGACTTTTCTTGGTTCTCTATATATCCGTATCTTAATGAGTACTCGGGTAATATCGTGTTTTATGCGATCATCAGAGTTCAGAAATAGCATTTGTAAATAACATCACTATTTATAAAATTTTATAAAATATTGCATTGGGGTAAAAGAAACAATAACTCTATTTTCTTTATTTGTGGTATGTGTCAAAGACATGGAAGAATTAACTTATGCGATATAATGCAACAATTGTTACAGAGAAATTAAAGAGCAGGACTCAAACGATAAAACCTCACAGTTCTACTAATCTCATAACATATAAGGTTAGTTCATCTGGAATAGCAGATGTACTGGTTTCATAGAAATCATCAAAGTATGCAGACATTAGTAAAGAAGGCTATGTGCACTCTTTCCTATGTTTTTAGTTTTGTGTAATAGTAAAACGACTAACATAGTGTATAAGAAAATTAGTAATAATTATTGCTATGTTATATTTCAGGTGTTCCGAAAAATATACTCTGTTCTTCTAGGTATATTTTAAAGCATGCAGTGCATCGCGGTTGCATAAGATTATTACTTATGCACAAAGGTTATAGTATATAACTGCAAGTTAATGGGTTAGATTACGAATCTAGTTTCGATTTCAGGAAACATAACAGATTTCTAGGCGCTATACACTAGTAAGCAGCTAGGTTCAAACGAACCATTATAGACGAATGTAGTTTAAATGTTTAAGTGTAGACGTTCTAGTATTGTATAAAATAAGTTATAAACCCTCACATGAGACAAAAAATTCTTATCTAATAGATTATTTATTGTCATGAATCCTTGATACTCATAAAGTGCATAAAGATCAATTATAGCATTAATTCAGTGTTTAATCAATGAGTTAAAGAATATTATTCTTACAATTACCTTTGGTTTTACTAGTAAACGTCACAAGGATTTTGATGTGCTAAAACGGCTAGCTAATAAAACTTGACAGCGTATGATAGAATTTTATATCTATAAGATCATTGTAAGAGTGATTTTGCCGTACTAGTTCTTTAAAACCATTTAATATCCAGTCAGTAGACATTGAAGATATTCTCAGTAGACATTGAAGATATTCATAAAACCAATGATTACCCGGTGCTCCTACAATATAAGTTAATAGACTCCTCAATGATTGCATATACATTCCAATACTATTGTTTAAAAATATATTCTGGCTGATGATTTGTTAGCATTACCTGATTAAAGTTTTTCAAAATGTTCTTCTGAGGTTTTTGATAAATCATTTGGCTGCGTGCGCAATAGCATTCGCATGATAAATAATTATCAATATATAAACATTAATTTTCGCTAATGTAGTATGGTAAAGTGTTAGTAATAGTTTGTAAAGACACTTCTATCATCACTTTTCTTTATGATGTACTAAGAAGATAGTATCACTTTACAATAGTAAATTTTTTCTATATTATTTGCGAGCTCAATAATACGACGAGAATCGTGTTAGTAATGCGACAAGATAAGTGATCGGAAGAAATCTAGTATTCCTATAACATAACACCTATCATAGGTGATTAATATATGATGATCCTATTAAATAATAATTGACATTTTGTTAGATATTTATAGAAATATAGGGTTTTTACATCCAGAAATAGTATACGTACATCTAAAGATACAACTGACCTACTCGCAAGTGAATATTCGTGTCAGTAGATTATAAGCTATATAGATTGCTTTTGTATTATCTTTAAAATGACTCATCTCTTGACGACAACATCTGTATAATTCATGCAGGTTACTGTTTGTAGTATGTACATATAATCGAGCAACGTGATTTTCATGGCGGCCATTCTTGATCCGGCAGTTCGTGGATCTAGCTGACTAGTCAATTAGTCGTTGATAGCTAACTTACTGTAATCGCTAACATTAGTGAGTCGTTGATATTATGAATGAGGTAGGATGTTTTATGATAGTTATACACATGTCAAATAGTTAACTTAGATTAAAATTATTAATATATTGAGCGAGTTTGAGATTCGCGGCATCGCTTTATTGAGATTCCATTTTATTTTTTTGTATTTTTATGAAATTCATGCACAATTATTCATATTTCCATAATACTCTAATAAAAAACCTAGATTTTCTATAAATAGTATATAATGAAGCAGTCATCATTAAACTGCAATTACTCTAGAATTATCGTATCATTCTGCGATTTTCTTTGTATTTTATTAAGTTTTTGAATAGTCTATAAACGGATTTTTGTTAACATTCGTCCGAGACATTTTTTTATGATACCTTACCCTATTTTACTAATTCCTAGTATTGCATATCATAGATTGTCGCTTTGATAACTATAATAAATAATACTAGAATTATCACATCCACCACTGAGCAAACGCAATTTATAAAACAGACAGCATTGGCGCAATGGAGTGAGAGGCTACGTTGTTTTTTAATGCGATAAAACTATTATATTCTTCATAGAAAAGGTAATAAAATATATTGGGTAAGCTCAAAGGTATTGATATTGTCCTGTTGCAATTTGGTATCAATAAATTTTCTGCATCATATACGGACTAGTTTATTACTAGAATATTGTAGGATGCTTAGCTATTAATATTTCTACCGTTTGTAGCTCGTCAGCACGTTAAAAGTCGACGATATCATAGTGTTAGAAAGTACGTTATCACGACGCTGACATTACCGCTTTCTATGTACTAGGATAGATATCGAGTTGTCTAGCGGAATTTATAGCTGATGCCCATTAATTGCTGTAGCAGAGCTACAGTATTAAATACTTAAATATGAATGCATTACATGGTTTGATTTTCAGCGGTGATGTGTTTATTGACAGAGCAGAATCACTGAAGTATTGTAGGTTACCTTTTGAGATAGTATATTGGTTTAAAAAAAATTCTGGGGTGATTGATTATGTTTGTCATGTATTTGGTTCGTCGTTTGTACTAGTACGTTCAATGTCCGATACTGACAATAGTAACCCTTAGATTAACGTTGATGAGCTTATTATAACAGAAAACAATAATCTACGATAATACGTCATATGATGCAGATGATTTTAACGCAGTATGGTTAACGGCAGAATAATCGGCTTGTATCGATAGACTAGTAGGTAAAAAATTTTCTAAGATTTTTTAGCAAGCTACTAATAAAAGATATACTGATGTTATCAGAAACAGTCAAATACTAAATGAGGCACCACAGCTACAAGTAATTTTAGAATTTGGGTTGATTACTACAAAACGTGAGCCTTCTAGTCCTTCAATATAGTCTACCCGTCCTCCTATAAGATATTGCAGACTCATTGAATCGATTATCAGCGCCACACCTTTCCTCTTAATGGTTAGATCGCCATCGTTAATTTTATCATCAAATGTGAAGCCATACTGAAATCCGCTACAGCCACCACCAGTAATGTAAGTTCGTAACTTTAGGTTCTGGTTTTTTTCATAGGAGAGTAGTAATTTTAGTTGATTTGCGGCTGCCTCGGTAAAGTGTACAGGTACTACAGTTTTATCATTCATGTTCTTTTCTTCTCTCCTCGTGCAGTATGAAATACCGAAATTATATCTGGCATAATAGAAGTTATGAGCAGCTTCCAGTAAAATAATAAATCAATCGGGCAGTAATATACCGAATTATGTAATTCGGTTATGGCTGAGGTGCATAAATGCAGTGTATTGATCGTTGATAATTTTAAACTAACTATTAACTAGAATCAGCAGGGATATCCTATAACATAGAAAATACAATCTTATAAGTATAAATAACCGATTAATAATGTTGATTTTTCTGTTAAATTCTGCATTTAATAGTAAAATCTATAAATGTTATACATATTAGTTATGATAGCAGGATCTTTTGGGATATCTCATTAAGCAATGTCGACTAAGTCACGATCTTCAAAATAAGCAATTAATAACCGATTACAGTATGATATTGATCGATAAGATACTGTAACTTGCGATTAACAAGGTTATGTATATATATCTACTAAATGCATATTCAACTGCACCATACATACAGTAGTCATATAGTGCATTGAAGTAGAGCATTATTAACATTAGATATATCTAAATGACTCATATGCACCAGTACAACATTGTTTTTATAACACTAGATTTGCTTTGATATACGTTTCAAACAAGCTTGTTTTCTAGAGGATCTACACTTATCCGAGACGAACGCTAAGTGCGATTATTTAGCAAATAAGTATCATTCAAAGGTACTAATCACAAAATAGCTCTTTGAATACCTATAATACTTATGCATATATAACGCTAGTAGCATGTCATAACGTTATATATTGACTGTGTTTAAATTTTTTTCTTTAATTATCTTATTTTGCTTAAGTAGCGAAATAGTATCTGATTGTGAGGATGAGTAATTTTATCGACTTTTCGTAACTAGTGTTCTTTAGAATATAATGGTTATAAAAGGACTCTACTGCGATTGGGCGCTAAAACCTATTTTAGTGCTAGTACTTATTCTATTAGTTTTCTAAAGAAACAATTTATAAAGCTACTATCTTAGTAGATACTTCTTTAATTCATACGAAGTATAATGCGATCACACCACAGTAATTAATGAAGATTCTATACCAAAAAATTCTGAAGAAACTTAATGATTCATAAGATAGCAATATTTATTGCGATACTATCAAACTATATGCCGGGCAGAAAGATGTAACCGCTGCTATCACAGATAGCATGAGCAGACAGTATATGATCATATAAAACTTATTTCTTAGTGTATGAAGATTAGAGTTGTAACTTAATTACTCAGGTGTTGAGTAAGCTTCAGTATTCGTATAAAATTATAATAGTTAATACCAACAGAATATCTCTAACTATCGTCTAAATATGAAAAAATTAAAAAAATCATCTACGTTAACTATAATTTTAAATAATTTATTAATACTTAATAAGTGATTTTCTACCCGCTGTACGAGCCAGCATAGCGCTGGTTGATAGGCAATAAGGTATCGCATCTATATTTGACGGCTACAATACGAATATCTCACTACATTGGAATGGTTGTAGATGTAAAACGCTTTAGTGGCCTCTATAAATATAGAGCAGACATAATTATAGATATTTATAAAAGCTTATATAAAGCTACAAGTAGTAATCAGGATCCTATCCTGCGCTTTAATAGGATTAATGTAATATAAAATGTTAAGGTTACTATATAGCTGATATGGTTGTGAGAGAAAAGCCTATATGATAAATTATCGGCAATTTATTTATCTTCACATCAAGGAAAAACAAACTAAAATTATATAACTAGCACAATTTTGACATGCATGTAAGAGGTGCGCGAATGCAATGTCACTTGTATTATTAATATTAAGGAAATTATTTAATATAATAGATAGTGCGTGCTGTTTCCTATAGAAACAGGTGTCTATAATTAAAAGTAGTCAAACTATAAGAAATAATAATGATTTTTATATCTTATTTGTTGTTTTTTAAAATTTATATAAGGATTCTAGTACACAGTACAAATCTAACAAATATTCAACCATAAACAATTACTGCTTTATTATACCAAAGATATTTAGGGAGAATATATTACATTTCTTAAATATAGAGTAGAGACTTAACGGAAAGCTATTGTGTAAGATTAACGCTCGCTGCTATACTATATATTCAGGCATATGATTTTCATTGAAAAGAGGTATGTATTAGGTAAAATACAAATAGACGCTGTCGTTTAATTTTATAAAATAAGCATGCATGAAGAAGATTAGTATTGATATAATAGTCGGATAAGCATTTTAGTAGCCAAAACAAGATAAGTTCTAATTATAAGTTATGAAAACGTTTATTCAAGTAAAATCCATTATCATTAATTATATTATGCAGGCGTATTTTACCATGAAATGCTAAGAATATAATGGAGGATGCGCATTGCATGAATGAGGCGTTTTTATAAAAAGTTAGATAAATTAATTAGTATAAATGAATTTCTACACTCATGCTTGTGTATGATTAATGTTTACATTATAAACGTAAGGATACTGATCATCACTTATATTATTGCGTTAACTGGAGGCATTGGTAGTGGTAAATCAACTGTAAGTAATGCCTTTGCGCATCAAGGTTTAGCAGTTGTCGATGCTGACGTAATTGCTCGACACGTTGTCAAACCAGGCACTATAGCTTTAACTAAGATTTCTGCATATTTTGGTAATCAAATCTTGCTTGCGAGTGGTTCATTAAATCGTATAGCGTTACGTCAGAGAATCTTCAGTTTTCCTGAAGATAAAATTTGGCTTAATCAATTATTACATCCTTTAATTGTTCAAGAAAGCCAGCGTCAATTAGCGGCAGCCAACAGTTCTTATGCTCTTTGGGTAGTGCCGTTGTTAGTAGAAAATAGCTTACAATCTCTTGCTAATCGGGTTTTAGTGATTGATGTAAACATAAACGCTCAATTAGTGAGAACCATGGCGCGTGACGCTATTAGCTGTCAGCAAGTGCACGATATCCTTGTCACGCAAGCTACGCGAGAGAAGCGTTTGACTATTGCAGATGATATTATCGATAATAATGTTAGTGTTATAGAGGTAAAAAAATCGGTTGATGTACTACATCAACGCTACCTTAAACTAGCGGCATTAGCGCCAAAATAGGATTACACTGCATGAGTGATGTTTCTCCAAGCGTACTCTTTGAGTATCCGCTAAATGAAAAAATGCGTACTTGGTTACGTATTGAGTTCTTATTACAGCAGTTGCACGGAGAGCAATCCTTAACGGTAACACCTATTGCTCTGACTTTTTTCCGCACTCTATCTGATTTGCTAGACATCTTAGAACGTGGTGAGGTACGCGCTGAACTTCTTAAAGAGTTAGAGCGTCAGCAACAGAAATTGTTAGCCTGGGTCGATGTGCCGGGTGTCGATATGTCGTTAATCGATCATTTATGCAGTCAACTTAAAACACGTTCTGCAGCATTGATAGCAGCACCACGTCTTGGTCAAGCATTGCGCGAAGATCGATTAATTAGCCTTGTGCGCCAGAGGCTCAGTATTCCAGGTGGTTGTTGCAGTTTTGATTTACCTACTTTACATATGTGGATGCATGCATCTCAAAAGGATCGTGATGTCAATGTAGCTCACTGGTTACAAACACTCGCACCGCTAAATCAAGCACTAACTATGGTGTTAGCTTTAATTCGAAAAACAGGATCTTTTCGTAATCAAATCAGCCTTAATGGTTTTTTTCGGGGTAATGCTGAAGGAGCGGATTTGCTGCACTTAAGTATCAAGTTGGCACAACAACTCTATCCACAGATATCTGGTCATAAAACCCGCTATGCCATTCGTTTTTTACCCTTAGATAGTGCACACGGTATAGTACCGGAACGCTTAGCGTTTGAATTAGCTTATTGCTGAATATATTTGAATCGATTGGGTTTTTTAAAAGACGAGCACATAGCATAACCCCGAGAAAAATATCCCTAAGTAATTCTAGTGAATTAGACAAAATGTATTTTTTAATTGAAACATGATAATATGATTGCTTGAGAATTCTTTATATGTAAAAAGGATACATAATTCTTATGACCTTTGTAGTGCAATGTCCAACTTGTTTAAATGATGTGATATGGAGTGTAGTTAATCCTTATCGTCCATTCTGTCAAAAACAGTGTCAATTAATTGATCTTAGCGAATGGATTAATGAAAAGAAGCCTCAGCACAGACACGGCGATATTGCGGAGGGTGATGATTAAAGTAAATAACTGATTAGATTAGCAAGACAATTAAATATTACAAAATAAAAATTTTCAGGATAAAATGATAAGGGTATGTTTTATGTGATTTAAATCCTACGCAAAATATACGGATAGAATATAAAATATATAAAACCAGTGAGTAGCTCTTGCTAATGGTTTTTAAGATCGCTATCCACTATACATAAAAACTTTCTATTTAATGTTAATATCATTCTTTTAAATAGCTTAGGTGAAGTACTTACTTTAGTTTTTTTAAATTAAATTTTAGCAAGGACTTCCAGATTTTTAATATCTATATATTATGATCGTAATAGATACTTAAAAGTATATTACTGAATAATTCGATTAATTACGCATAATAATACGTGATTATATCACGCCTTTTTATAAAAATAACATATAAATAAACATGCTGATTTTATCAGACTTTAGTTTTACTAATTATACTATAAGAAATGAGATTTTTGATTATTTAATAAGCAAAAGCACCTAAATAATACATAAAGTTATTGCGTGATTGTAATCATAAATTTTATCTTTATTTTCTATAAATGTAAAAATTTTGTAACAGAATCAATCCTTAATCGTATATTAGTAAGTTATTTAGTTGACTGAAACAAGCTTGCAAATAGACTACTTACAGTATAATTAATGTAGTAACTCATTACATAAGAATCACATCTTTATTTTTTACAGTATACATTAATCCTGTGTGACGTTATTCCTTTGAGCACTGTTAATGTATCATGGGATAATAAGGTGTTCCTGCTGTTAGGTTTTTTATAGTGCAGTCGTGATTGTTGTAGCTGGCGCATGGACTGCTTTTATAATTTTATAAAGTTTAAATGCTAGTTTATAGTGAGTTAAAAGCGTAGTGCAATTTTTATTGCTATCGCACAATAGTCCATGTATAATATAGAAAATAATCACTTGAAAACAAGTGATTATTCTAGCGTTTTTATACTGTTAGGTTAGTATCTATTGTAAAAAATGCGTAATATTTTACTGATTTATTGTGTTATATTCAAGTAGTATCATACTAACTCGATCGTTTAGGATTAGTCACTTTATGAAATTTAGGTAAGTGTAATAATAGCTAATTTACATACCTGAGATTTTCTATAAAAAGAATATAGCTATATGTTGTTTGTTAGTGATATTAAAGAGACATTATAAATAAACAGAAAAATTTTGCTGTGTTCAACGTATTTTAATGTTTTGAAACTTTTAGAAAATTTGTTTTCTTTTATGTTGTATGCATCTAGTATGTTAGAAGCTTTAAAAGCAATGCCATTATAGTGCAATGATTGTGTTATGCCTAAAATTTTATATGGATATCTTAACACTTCTGTATTGAGTAAGCAATTAATTTTGTAATTAATAGCAGGTTTATTAGTAGGTAATTAATAAAGTATATAGTTTTTACACTTAAATAACTATAATGTTACTTATTATTTTATATTTAAAAATTTTACTTATTATTATTTAAGTATTAGTGCATATATGCACTAGAAGTTGGAAGTTCTTTTATCTGGTTGACAGTAACTATAATTTTTTGTAATTCTCAAATAGTATTAATTATATATAATAGGCATACTTAATCGATATAGATGCCACTAATTTAATGAATCAATCATTGAGAAGTATACTTAAAGTCGCAATGACAAAATTACTTTCTGCTTACAATATACTTATAAAATATTGTTTAAGCTATATTTTACTTATTTAGCAATTAAATATTAGATAAAATATCCGTTACGTATAACTCTAAAAAATTTTATTAAACTAATTATCCATAAATAAACATATTACTTTTAAATTATTAAGCAGTAAATATAATACCATAAAAAATGGAATAAATTTTATAAAATTACTATGTTTTTAAAATTAGAGTTACTCGTTAGTTTGTAGTAATTAATTCATTTAGAGTATAACATCCGATTAAATAGCTATGTTAGATCCAATAATTTTATTATGGTAGCCACTATGAGTGGAGTGATTAGCTTTATCTTTCTTAGATAGTTTAATATATTAAAACAAATAATAGAATGCTATTAGCAGTAGTATTCTGTAGATGTGAAAAGTGACCCTATATCACTTATATTCTAACCTAGAATAGGTATTTATTTAGCTAGCTTGTATAAGAAAGAATCAGCACGAATTTTAAAAGTAAATCAATTACTACTGTATATACAGTAGATGAGTAACAAATATATTACAAACTTCAAGCGTCATACTTATTAGTGTAATGTTACATAATCATATGCGCTTTAGTATTATCATTTTAGATCAAATATAAAGAGGTAGTGCTAGCTTTATCGAACAGTAATGTCTAATTATCTAGTTAGTATGCTGGTTGTTAGAGATCTACTCGCTTGTTAGGGAAACATTAATTATAATAATGCTGAAAATTACGATATAGCTTTAAATCATCTTTTATTCTGATAGTTCATAACGATAAGGCAAACTTTTTAGTAACCTATAGACAAGTAAAGACTTCCAGATTATTCTGTAATGAGAAACAAAAGATAAGTAGCTTTTAGGCTAAAAGCTGTATATAAATTTTCTTAAAGAAGTAGCAGATAGGTTGAGTGTTCTAATAATGATAGAATGTCAATAGTGTACTACACAAAAGTTAGGCATGATCAACTACAGTACGGCACCTATAGTATGGTTAGTAATAATAATTATAATAAAAAGATTACATAGCATAAATCAGAGCGGATTTTATACGCAGGTAGATGGAATAGATAGTGTTAGTTACATACCATATTATTCATTATATTTATTTATCAATAAAATAGCGTGTTATCACGAATTTCTTATATTAATAGTTTATGAATTTTCAATGCATACCGCTTGTTATACCATATGAAATTTATCTCTAAAATTATTAGAATGATAGGAAGTTACGCTATGTTAGGAGTTTAATAAGATTTACGTGTGTTATTATCAGTAGAGTAGACTCAGCGCATGCTCACTTATATCTTTTACTACACAGAGTAGTCACTAATTGTGCATGAATTGCACTAGAAATTTTATATAACACCAATAGTTGTATTAATGTACGCGAAGGTTTGTAATTTTTCGAAGTAATTGTTCCGCCTCGCTAGATAGCAATTTTACATAAACGGGTAAATACCACCAGTTAGGTTGCGCGAAACAACGGCATTTTACTGCATCTTTTTCTGTCATTAATAGGGTTTGTTCGGGGGACGTCAACGCTATGAGCGATAAAGGTTGGTATTTATGATGATCGGAAAAAACCACCTCTTCTTTAATATCGGCTCCCAACTTTTTTAACATCGCAAAAAAACGCAGTGGATCACCAATGCCTGCCATGGCTACTACATGTGTTAATTCAGTTGCTGGGCAACGTACTCCACTGAGAATATGTACCGCCTTATATGCGCACAAGCGCATAGAGAGCTCTCCTTCTTGAGCTATTCCGCCATTAACGATGCATGCGTGAACGCTGTTAAGACGAGTAACGCGTTCACGCATGGGCCCAGCTGGTAACCACCATCCGTTGCCAAAGCGACGTACGCCATCGATTACTACCAACTCGAAATCACGCTGTAATGCGTAATGTTGTAATCCATCATCACTAATCACTATATCAAGTTGCTGCTTTTGTAGTAACGCTTGAATTGCTTCAAACCGTTTCGGTGCAATAGCTACTGCTGCGCCGGTACGCTGATAAATCAGCACAGGTTCATCACCTGCCTCACAAGGGGAAGTATCTTGATTTAAAATTAATGGATAAACTGCAGAATGACCACCGTAACCACGTGATACTACACCAACTCGGTAACCACGCTGTTGTAATTTTTTCGTTAGCCAAATTACCATGGGTGTTTTGCCATTGCCACCAACAGTGAGATTACCTACTATCACGACTGGAACCGAAGCTCGCCAGCTTTTACGCAGACCGTGACGATAACTAAGCCGAATAAGTGTGCTGACCAAGCCATACAAGAAAGATAACGGTAGTAACGCAATATAAAACCGTGAGCCCCCTGACCAGATACGGCTAATCATTTTTGACCAAACTGCAAACGATATAATTGCGCATAGACACCTTGCTCATTGAGTAATGTAATATGTTTACCACGTTCAATAATTTTTCCCTCTTCAACTACTAAGATTTCATCTGCTTTTTTAATTGTTGATAAACGGTGAGCGATTACAAACGAAGTACGGTCTTTTTGCAATTCATTTAACGCCGATTGAATAGCGCGTTCAGACTCAGTGTCTAATGCTGAAGTTGCTTCATCTAAGATTAAGATTGGACAGTTACGTAGCAGTGCACGTGCAATAGCGATACGCTGTCGTTGCCCACTGGATAACATTACACCATTTTCTCCGATGATCGTGTTTAATCCATTTTCCATTTTTTCTATAAAATCAATCGCATAAGCCATACGTGCTGCTTTCTCAATTTCTTGACGGCTATAATGTTCTTCGTGCGCGTAAGCAATATTATTAGCGATCGTGTCATTAAATAAGTGAACGTTTTGCGAAACTAGTGCTACCTGATCACGCAGAGAAGCTAATGTATATTCACGTAAGTCATGCCCATCTATCAGGATTGTACCTTCCTGAATATCATAAAAACGAGTTAATAAATTAGCGATTGTTGACTTTCCTGCGCCCGATCGGCCTACTAATGCTACAGTTTTACCTTCCTTAATGCTTAAGTTAATATTTTTAAGTGCTGGGGTGTCTGCGCTAGGGTAATAAAAAGTTACATTATGGAATTCTATTTCACCTTTCGCACGCACTACTTGACACGTCCCAGTATCTTTTTCCTGTTCCATATCTAAAATTGAAAATAAGGTTTGACAGGCTGCCATACCGCGTTGGAACTGAGTGTTGACATTAGTTAATGATTTTAGTGGGCGCATTAGAGCAATCATGGAAGAAAATACTACAGTAATAGTACCGGCTGTTAGCGTGTGTATCACGCTTGGAAAACTAGCAGCATATAGTACAAAAGCTAAAGATAAAGAGGCAATCAGTTGAATAATAGGGTCTGAGATGGATGCGGCAGATACCAGCTTCATACCCTGTTGTCGCATGCGGTTACTGACTGAGTTAAAGCGATCAGTTTCAACTTGTTGTCCGCCAAAAATGAGTACTTCTTTATGCCCTTTTAGCATTTGTTCAGCACTTGTAGTTACTTGTCCCATGATATTTTGCATATTTTTGCTGATATTACGAAAGCGTTTGGATACAATGCAAATTGCAATAGATACAATCGGCGCCATCACAATCAAGATAGCGGAAAGCTGCCAACTATAATAAAACATCATACAAAACAATGCGATAATCGAGGCACTTTCACGTACTATAGTTACCAATGCGCTAGAAGAAGATGATGCTACTTGTTCTGAATCGTAGGTAATACGTGATAGTAAGGTACCAGTGGATTGTTGGTCAAAGAAAGCAACAGGCATTCTTATCATATGACTAAATAAACGACGACGCATATGCATCACGACCATGCCGGAGACCCAGGAAATGCAATAGCTGGAAATAAAGCTAGTTGTACCTCGTGTCATCATCAAACCAATAATGGCTACTGGCATCCAATGTAGGATGCTATGTTCAGTGTTTCCAAAACCATCGTCCAACAAAGGTTTTAGTAAAGATAACATAAAAGCGTCGCAAGTTGCATTGAGAATTAACGCAATACCCGCCACAATTAAGCCAGCCTTAAATGGTGTAATCATCGGCCAGAGACGATGAAATGTTTGCCAGGTAGAGAGAGATTGATCATTCATCATGCAAAGACCAGCATCGGAAGAAATAGCGGTTTATTTTCTCATTCTTGCCTCTATTACCTCTACGCCACACCGTTTGTGGTACCAATGAGTATTGATGATTGATCACGACCTGTAATTTATCCATTGTTATTAAATAATACTAATAACTGATCTGGTTACTAACCATTCAATTATTAAAGGTTATCTATAAGAATATGTAGCGATTATTCTCATTAAAGGTAATGAAAATATTAAAGTTCATTAACTGCTTCAAGAGTCACTGCATGTAAAATAATAGGCGCTTAAGAAGCTTAACTACTATAATTAAAAACTTGTAGTACAGTGCTATAAATTTATAACACTTTAATATAAGTCACCTAACTCTGTATAATGTTGTTAATCAATAGTAACCTAAATCGGTTATAATGAATGTAAACTATATAAAATTATTATTAATGCATTGACTCAAAGCTTTTAATAATCATAATTTCCACGTTATCAAAGCTACTACAGCTATCCTTCAGTAAATACATAACGTCAACTAATCTGTATAAAAAATTAGGTTATATATATTATTTTACGAAAGCACCTGCTGCGATTATTTTAATACGCTGATATTATAAAGATAATCGTAGCTAGTAATAATATGCATAAAGCGATAGCCTACTGTGATAGCATAAAAAATCTATTATTCATTAGCACTACCTATGATCTAAATATCGTTAATATTACACTGTGTCTCTATATGATTATGCGTGATGATTATTGCTAACTCATAGTAATCTAGTTTGTTATAGTGGATAATAGCAGACGAGTCTTTCTTCTTGTAATGTGTCACAGTATATGACTATAAGCTGTATCAGCATATACTTTACCATAGTAAACGCCAGTATATTCTTAATAATGCATTTGTAGTACTAAGTAGTAGGATGACCATCCGTAAGTAATTGTATCGCAAGATGAACATTTCAGCGAGATAGCACGCTAAATAATGATTATATATCATTAACAGTAAAACGACCTCGCCACTACCAACAAACCAAGGTAGTTCTCTAGCTAGCTTACATGAAAATTAGCATTCAATGAACATAACATTGTTTCACTGATATTAGGATCAGTGATAATATAATAAAAATTAGATGTGACAGTAACATGCATTCATCTAGTGTGATTAGATGAACGCAGTTGTTAACTGTAGATATTTAAAGAAGTAAATTGAGTAATTGATTATTAATAGTGATATTTCAAAACGACTTATAATCATTGCTTATATATTATAAATAAAGCATGAACTTTACGCAATACCGCTACCTCTGAAACGACTTAGTGTATGTTCAGTTATTTTAGACCAATCAACGTTATCAATATTTGTGCTATCAGTCTAGTTATTTAAAATATATACTAATGTTATTCACGCATAGACTATAATAGGAAAATTTGTAGCTTATACAGTGAATAAATCTTAGTTATTAAGGGGTTTGAAAGAGCGAAAAGTTACACGCTATTATAGCGATATATAAATCGAAAATATTTATTAGGTATATCCTGAGTTTTAGTATTACAGTGCATGCTGGATGTGTGAATCAGTCAAATTTATTTATAGAGTAGTGCACTAATCATGATTAATCGTATAAGTTAGACATATTGTGTTCAGTGTAATAAATAATAGAAATTCTACAGTTTTACTTACTGTGCAGCAAGCGGACATGTTGAACTGATGGATGGTTAAAATGATTCATAAGTGATCTAAAGGTTATATAGTTCTTTTCCAAATTAGACTGAGTGGCTGCTTGTAGGATATAAAACAAAAAAATATTTAAAATTACTTTCTATCTTAGATGCTAGGTGATAATGAATTAATGAATCTAAAAATGTTAAGGTTAACCACCATTAACAGAAAGTTAAACGGTTTCTTATGAATACACGGTGTAATCACTCCATGCACATACAGTATCATGTGAATAGGAAAACAATGAGCTATTTTTTACATAGCAGCTCATACTAGAAGGAGTAATAAGCATAAAAATAACAAAGTTAATAAAAATAATCATCCATCTAACTAGATTGTACGCAACAGTTTTATTGGTCCACAGGATATCCTGTTATATATCATCGCAAATATATAAGGGTGCATGCTGTATACGTATAAAGGGCTAGAATTTATAGTGGGGTTTAATGAACACTAAAGAGTAACGATATAGTTGTGATATGTTGATCTTGAATAAAAATGTTGCACACAAGTCATCGTCTTATGGAGAGGGTAGAAATTTAAAAACTATTAAACAACAATACTCTAAGGCATAATTCTTGTGTGTGTTTATAAGACAAATCATTAAAATAAACGCTTATATATCAATATTAGTGCGAGTGCGTAGCCCTTTTCCAGGTTTAAAATGAGGAACATATTTACTATCTAGCTTGACTATATCACCGGTTTTTGGGTTTCGCCCTAAACGATGGGGGCGATAGTGAAGGGAAAAACTACCAAATCCACGGATTTCAATGCGTTGGCCATTAGCGAGTGTTAAAGTCATATATATAAGCAGTGCTTTAATTGCATCTTCAATGGCTTTTGTAGGGATATGCGATTGCTTCCTAGCAAGTCTTTCGATGAGTTTTGACTTGGTCATTATTCCTCCAAGTGTTGTGGATAAACTACCATGTTAGGCGGCTAAGAAGCCGCCTGCTATCAGTATAATTTAATAAAAGATATCAATCGATTTTTGCTGCTTTAAAAGCTTCAGTCATTGCATTGGAGAAGTGATTTTCATCTTTTTTATGACTCACACTAGTGATGCTATGTTTCTCGTTTAGTTCGCTTTTAGTACGCATGGATAGACTGATTATGCGATTTTTACGATCAACGCTAGCAAATTTCACTTCGACTGTATCATTAATATTTAAAACAAGAGTTGTATTTTCAGAGTATTCGCGAGAGGTTTCAGAGGTACGTAGGTACCCTTCTACACCGTCTGCTAATGTTATTGTAGCACCTTTTGAATCAACTGCGGCGACTTTACCGATAACAAACGCTCCTTTTTTTGTAACAGACAGATAGTGATTAAAAGGATCTTCAGCAAGTTGTTTGACGCCTAAAGAAATACGCTCGCGTTCTGCATCAACCTGCAAAACAACTGCGGCGATTTCATCGCTTTTCTTATATTCACGAACTGCGTCTTCTCCTGCAATATGCCATGAAATATCAGAAAGATGAACTAGGCCATCTATCCCACCATCTAATCCAATAAAAATACCAAAATCAGTAATAGACTTGATTTTGCCTTCAACGCGATCACCCTTATTATGCGTCTCTGAGAATAGCTTCCATGGATTCGCTTGACACTGTTTTAAGCCTAAAGAAATACGACGACGTTCTTCATCAATGTCTAGAACCATAATCTCCACTGCATCGCCCATATTAACGACTTTAGATGGGTGGATGTTTTTGTTAGTCCAATCCATCTCAGAAACATGAACTAAACCTTCCACACCTTCTTCGATTTCTACAAAACAGCCATAATCAGTTAAATTAGTAACACGACCTGTTAGTTTGGTGTTTTCTGGATAACGTCTTGCGATAGCAATCCAAGGATCTTCGCCTAATTGTTTGAGACCAAGAGAAACACGCGTACGTTCGCGATCAAACTTCAGCACCTTAACAAATACTTCATCACCTACATTAATAATTTCACTAGGATGCTTAACACGTTTCCAGGCCATGTCAGTAATATGTAGTAAGCCATCTACACCACCTAGATCAACAAATGCACCGTAGTCGGTGAGATTCTTAACAATACCTTTAATTTTCATGCCTTCTTGCAAGTTTTCTAGCAATTGGTTGCGCTCTGCGCTGTTCTCGGACTCGATAACTGCACGACGAGAAACGACAACGTTATTGCGTTTTTGATCGAGCTTGATCACTTTAAACTCAAGCTCTTTATTTTCTAAGTGTAGAGTATCGCGTACTGGACGAACGTCAACCAGCGAACCTGGTAGAAACGCGCGAATACCGTTAAGCTCAACGGTGAAGCCACCTTTGACTTTTCCATTGATAATACCAATGACAGTAGCAGTGTCTTCATGAGCTTTCTCTAACTTGATCCAAGCTTCATGGCGCTTGGCTTTCTCACGAGATAGTAGGGTTTCACCGAAGCCATCTTCAACAGCGTCCAGCGAAACGTCAACTTTGTCACCAATCTGGATTTCTAGCTCGCCGTGTGCATTTTTAAATTGTTCAGCTGGAATAGCAGATTCAGATTTCAGGCCAGCGTCAACTAATACGATATCTTTATCGATAGCAACAACAATTCCATGAACGATGGAACCTGGGCGAGTTTCGATTGTTTTTAGTGATTCTTCAAAGAGTTGAGAAAAAGATTCATTCATGTTATTGATCTTTAGGGTTTTTAAGTTAACGTCCATCTAGCATCCTGCTGAATGGGGTTATTTCACATACCCTGCTGTTAGCTCCATATAGACAGGGTCGAGGTTGTATACTAGTCATGCTTTGTATAGTATAAGTACTTACTTATACTCGCTCATCCCATGATTTTCTAATAAATTCTGCGGGGGATTTACGATATTCTTAGCATTCTACAAGTTATATTATTTAGTGGATTATAGATAAGTTGTATTTAACATCCTATTGTATTTCTATAAAAGTAGGATGAAATACGCGGTTTTCACCATTTTAATCTTTATAATAACATTAAAACTTTTTTGACATACCCTAGTGTTTTTTTGATAACTTCTTCAATTGACAAGTTGGTTGAATCCAGTACAAAGGCATCAAACGCAGGCACTAGAGGTGAGATAATGCGATTATAATCACGATTATCACGTTCTTTTATCTTAGTTAACAGCTGTGCAATGCTAACATCAAAACCTTTTTTTTGCAACTGTAGTCGACGACGTTGCGCACGTTTTTCTGAGCTAGCGTCTAGGAAAATTTTAACCAAGGCATCTGGAAATACCACCGTACCTATATCTCGACCATCGGCAATTAAGCCGGGTTTTTTACGAAATGCTTTTTGTAGATCTAGCAGTGTTGCTCGCACTTGAGGTAAGATAGCTATCTGTGAAGCGATATTACCAATGGTTTCAGTGCAGATTGCATGACTAATATCCTTACCTTCTAGACTTACCAGCAGTGTTTCATGCTGAGCAATAAAACGAACATCAAGCTGTGTGGCTAACGGAACAAGTGCTTCCGCAGAAGTTATATCAACCTGATGACGTGATGCCACTAGCGCTAGTACACGATAGATTGCACCGGAATCTAGCAAATGCCAACCAAGGGATGTAGCTAAAGCTTTACATAGCGTGCCTTTTCCAGCGCCACTGGGTCCATCGACGGTTATTACTGGAACTATCATTTTTATTGCTATCTCAGTTAAAAACAAAAACATATAAGAATATCGTCAGTGCTTTAATTAAAATAAAAACACAAGTTATTAGGACGCTTGTTGTTTTCTTGCGATAGGTAAATATTCTAATATATTGTCCATCATTTTATGGCGCATTATATTTGTAAATAGACTAGTTAATTCAGTAAAAATCATCAAAATGAGGCAAATAAAAATAAATTTTTATTAATATTATGATAAGTTTATTTTAAATAAACCTAAAAGAAATCATCTGATCGTTATGCTAGTTGGCTGATGCTCGCGAATTGCTCAAAATAGTCTGGGAACGTTTTTTTAGTACATATTGGATCTAGAATAGTAACCGGCGTATCTGATAACGCTACGAGAGAAAAACACATCGCAATACGATGATCTTTGTAAGTGTTGATAGTAGCACGCTTAAGCTTATTGGGTGGTATCACGCAGATAGAATCCTGACCCTCATAAACATCGGCGCCTACTTTACGTAACTCTGTAGCCATGGCGATTAGACGGTCAGTTTCTTTTACTCGCCAGTTATAGATATTACGCAAGGTAGTTGGTTCTTTTGTAAATAATGCAATGATAGCCGCCGTCATTGCTGCGTCTGGCATGGCGTTCATATCCATATCGATACCGTGTAGTGCACCGTGACTGCATTCGACAAAATTATCCCCCCAAGTAATATGTGCACCCATTATTTTTAATATGTTAGCAAACTGAGTGTCGCCTTGCACACTACTACGGCCAATACCAGTTACACGAACGGTACCACCTTTAATCGCTGCTGCCGCCAGGAAGTAAGAACCTGAAGAAGCATCACCCTCCACTAAGTATTCGCCAGGTGAAAGGTAGATTTGACGACCTTCAACAAAAAATGTCTGATAATTCTCGTGACTAACCTCAACACCGAAGTTATGCATTAGGTTTATTGTAATATCAATGTAGGGTTTAGACACTAATTCTCCCTTAACATAAATCCGCGTATCTTTTTTAGCCATAGGTGCAGTCATTAGTAATGCTGTTAAAAACTGACTAGAGATGCTACCGTCAACACTGATATCTCCCCCTAAAAAACCGCCATGTAAGCAAATTGGCGGATAATTGGATTGCTCTAGATAATCAATTTTTGCGCCACCTTGACGCAATGCGTCTACGAGATGACCGATGGGTCGCTCTTTCATTCGAGGTTCCCCTGTCAAGAGTATATTTTTGCAATGTAGACACAGTGCTGCTGCTAGTGATCGCATCGCAGTACCGGCATTTCCGAGGAATAACTCTATTGGTTTAGTAGAAACGAGTGGCCCAGAAATACCATAGACTTGGCATGTACTGCGATCATTAGATAGTTTATAGTTTATACCTAAATCTCGTAATGCATTCAGCATATAACGTACGTCATCGCTATCTAGTAGGTTATAAAGTCTGGTATTTCCTTTTGCCATAGCTGCTAGAATTAAAGCGCGATTAGAAATACTTTTAGAGCCGGGTAAGTTAACTGTGCCATTAACACGGGCGATTGGTTGTAGTGTCAGTGAAGTTATCATGCCAATAAAATTCTCCAAATTCTGATAAATAAAGCGGATCTGTCATAATGTTGGGTGCACCGGCTTAGAGGAGGATAACAACGGTAAGTAGTTTTCCGTTCTACATAATGGAAATACAAAATTGCTATAGAGCGTATTCCAATAGCCGTATATCTATAATTATTAAAGGTGTTTAATTTGTTATGAGTACTTTTGATTTCATGCTATAAAAGTTATCTTTCAGCCTGAACAACGTAGAATATGAATTTCTTTATCATGGACGCTCTATGATAGAAGATATCTAATCATAGCCATTCTACACGTTTAGCCTCTGAAAGTCAGCATTATAATACGATTACTTGGGGCTCCTCGTTTGCATGAGGCGTTTTGCATTCGAAGCGTACTAGGTAGTTAATAATGGTGCGATACATTCTGAGCGTAGGAATCCATAGTTTTATCTTAACCTAGCAACGCTTTAATATACCTTAACTATATGATGAATAATATTCTGTCAACTACTTAGGTGATTACTCCATTTTTTCATGATAGGATATCAAAGTATCCGTGAGACCGATACAGGTGCATCTATGTAGGTGTATCACAATAGTTTTAATGATAAAACGATATAATGTGCTATATAAAGAGATAGCAAAACTATACAAGACATTAATGCAAGCTATCTAAAATAGAAGGCTTTGGATAATCGATCTATCTTCTTGATCCCGAGTATGATATATCAGAACACGGTTGGTATATGGCGATATATCCGTTATCTATAAGATGAATGGAAAGCCAGGGAATCAACTCTTCCTTAATGTTATGGAACAATACAGATAAATAATATAATGAGCACGATAACTCAGGAAGAAGAAGATACTGAACTATAAAATATTATCAGTTTTACTGAAATTTATAGAAGTGTCTCGATAATTAATAAAAAACATATATTAAAATGTCATTGAGGTTATTAATATAATGATTACATTGTAATAATATATATTACACTGGATGTTCTATGTATATATATAGCCGTAATATAAATTACATAATAAGGTTGTGAGAGGTTATGAGCAAGAAGAGTTGCAGAATTTCTACCTAGTTTTTCGTCAAAGATTTTAAATAAATGTAAAATTTTCCGTGATATAGTGTTGAGATGTTAGGAAGCTGTTATGTAGAGTGAATAATCATCATAAGTCGATGCAGCACATTAATCCAAGTTCATTAGTGATAGATTTAACAAAATGTAAGATGCGCGATGGGAAGACGGTACAGGCTAGTTATTTTTACATTATTTACAAAATGCTTACTTTTATCTTAAAGCGTAAGAGTGTGTAGCATGATATATCATTTTAAATATGAATGGTACGTCATAACTGCAGCGTACATAGAGTATGTAAATGGCGGGAAATCATTCAGGTAAAGTAGCCAATATTACGAACCTTCATGGGATAAAATTTTATTATCCATGGCGACGTTCGAAATCGTGCATAAAGTTAGTCAATGCTTGTACGCCTGCTAGTGGCATAGCATTGTAAAGAGAGGCGCGCATTCCTCCGACTACCCTGTGACCTTTCAGGGCTAATAAACCGATAGTTTCAGCTTCACTAATAAACACCTTATCTAGCTTTGAGACAGCTAACTGGAATGGTACATTCATCCAAGAACGGTTAAATGGCTCTACGAGGTTAAGGTAGAAGTCAGAATTATCAATAGTTGTGTACAGCAGTTTAGCCTTAGCGTGGTTACGTTTGCTCATTTCCACTAAACCACCTTGCTTTTTTATCCATTTAAATACTAGACTAGATAGATACCAAGCAAAAGTCGGCGGTGTATTGAACATTGAATGGTTTTTAGCGAGAATAGTATAATCAAGAATTGATGGTACTTCACGACGTGCTCTGCCTAATAGATCTTCACGTACAATGACGAGTGTTAGGCCGGCAGGACCGATATTTTTCTGCGCACTAGCATAAATCATACCAAAACTGCTTACATCTAGTGGGCGTGACAAAAGAGTCGAGGAGTAATCTCCGATCATTACTTTATCGCCGAAATTTACTATTTCATCAATGGCTATTCCATCAATAGTTTCATTAGGACAATAATGTATATACGCCGCACTATCTCTGAGTTTCCACTCTTTCATCGGTTTTATGGCATGTAGATTACCAATGTAAGTTTTTACGTCAATTATGTTAGGTGTGCAATATTTTTGTGCTTCATTGATTGCGCTATGTGCCCAATAACCACTATCAATATAGTCAGCAGTAGTTTTATCCGCCAGTAGGTTTAGTGGCAATGCCGCAAATTGCGCACGAGCACCACCTTGGCAAAATAGTACTTTATAATTAGAAGGGATTTTCAGTAGATCGCGGAGGTCCTGTTCAGATTGTTGAGCAATTGTGGTAAATGCTTTACTACGGTGGCTAATTTCCATTACTGAAACGCCTAATCCGCACCAGTTGCACAATTCTTTTTTTGCATGATGTAACACTGCACTTGGCAACATTGCTGGGCCAGCACTAAAATTATAAATTTGAGTCATTTTGTTGTATCACTTGAACTTAGTTTACTGTAACTATACGACCTATTTAAATAAACGGGTAGTGTATTTTTGTTAAGTAAATACTAGTTTTATACGACAATGACTTTAGTGTAAGAAAGATGTTAACCTAGGAAATCTTTATGTGTTGACATGATTGAATAATTCAGAGTGTGTAACAAACCTTGATATGTATGCAATCCTTAGTATTTTAAGGATGTGATTTAGGTAACGTTACTAGAATACTTATTGATAGCAGTGTCCTACAATGAACTGCTTAAGTTATAATCCTTTTTTTGTTTTGAGGTTTTATAGGGAATCTAAAAGAAAAAAGTGCATCATGAACTTTAAACGAATAATGTTATTCATTTTTTTAAGTAACGTTATATGCGTACAGAAGCAATGCTAGATATCAATATCCGTCGTACATTTACAAGTATGAAGCGAGCAGCATCGTTTTGAGCAGAGAGCGTAGACAAGAAGTGTATATTGCAGCTAAACCAGCGGTATTGAATGCGATGAAGCAAAAGATATTACGTCTTACAATAGATTATAAGATCCTTCCAAATAGTTATGTTATTGCGCTCTTAATATTAAAGATATAGCGATTATCGCTAGTCAACACATTTAATGCATAATATTTGGTTGCGCTTACCATAGTAAACTATGATGTTTTCAGTAATTATTAACGATGGTATAGCCGACTGGATATATCGTATGTTGAGCTTATTAATGTTGTTCATTGAATAAAAATTTAGAACGCCATCGGCGTCTTCATCGGTGATAACACATTGAATCTCTGAACTTATGTAATGGACTGGAGAGCTGCAATGAGTTAATGTAGTAATGAACATAAGAGTGAACAATAGTTAGTGGATAAACATGCACTTATAAATTTGGTTTAAAAGTAGTAAGTATATCAATATAATAAATATTCTTCACTGTCTATATAAGAATCTTAAGTAATATTGACGATAATATTAAAAATAATGTATGTTTAGATAAATATACTCTCGAAGTATTTCGTTAATTGTATAAAAGTTTACCTTTTATTTAGTATGCTGTGGAATGTTAATTTCAGTAGAATATCTGCTAATTATATCAGTAATTTAGATGGGCTGATTGACTTAAAAATAATATTGCTATACAATATTTAGGGTAATTTTAGTTGGTTTTGCGCTGTTCTATTCTACAGTGTCCACGTTCACTCTACTTTATTGAATTATAAATATCATGATGCCGCGGAGGTGTCTCCTGGCTATCAGTGTGATTAAAGATATCTGTAATCGCTTAAATCAAGCTGGGGTTACAATAATATATTAGCAGTGTTCCCTTATTAAAATAGACTATGCCGTTATATTAATAGAGGTGTGGTGTTACTGTAGTTGCAGTATCAGAAAGATAGCTTTTATGCTAAATAGGTCGTAAGCCGATTGATAGACTGCTTGTATTGCAATATTCAATTAACTCTCAAATAAGGTTCCTTAACATCCTTAGTAACTCAGTCAGAAGTTCGTTATAGAGGAATAATATGTATTTATCGGAGCTAGTTTGTGATTCGCGTTCATAATAGTGATATAAGTACTATCTTATAGATGCGCATCTTATGAACGTTTTGCTATTGAAAAAGTGATTTATCAGTACAAACCCGTTAGACCAGCTATTTTAATGTTTTATATTGAAAACTGTAAGAATTTCTGTGATAATATCAGGAAATTAATAGCTCTAAATAATAGAGTAGTAATAACTCATTACATCTTACGCGTTCGGGATACAGATTATCCCACGGCAAATGCTGTATAAGCTAAAATAAACAGTAAGAGCAACTCTGTAGGATGTGAGATGCTCAGATAAATATAGTTCATCGCTGGTTTTTCCATAAAAACTTTCTTAATATATACACGCGAACTTTTTATTGGTATTATGAAATTGTTAAATCGTATTAATTGTTAGCATAATAGTATTTTCGCTACGATTAATTGCGTAAGATTGACTAGGTGGTGTTATTAGAGATTATTATTGGTTGTCAGGAGATTATACCTCTATCACCCTGCAATAGAGTGTGCATCGTTTTCATTATACACCCATAGTTGTATAATTCACATTTGTGATTTGATCATTTTACATAGTGAGAAATTTGAATAAGTATTTCATTGTATTTATCAAAAAAGTGATCAGTGAATTTTTTATCATATTATGATAGAGGAGTTAATATTGACTCGAGCTGCTAAAAACTTTACTTAAGCTATTTTGGTTTAGTCATGACAACACTAATAGTTAGATTATTCCATCATTAGCTATGGTAAGTTTTATAAAATAATGTTAATGTTTTTGATAAAAGAAAACACATGTCATATGTTAATAATTCTGTCAAAAGCATATATTTTAATCGCATTAATCAGTTAGGCCCTCTAAACATAGTATAATTAATGTGATTGATCTATTATACTCACTTAGTAATGTACAATTGTTACATTACATTATTATAGGTACATCTTATTTTATAAGAGATGCAGTTCGTTTTTTCTTATTTATTAAACTAATTTACTAAGCTAACACTGTTTAACATAACAGTATTTTTATCTTTAACGATAAGTGTATGGCGGTTTATAGCTATAGCGCGAATGTCAAGGTTTACATGAAATGCACTAGCACGTCTCTTGCCTTACAACTCATCTTATAAATACTGACTTATTTAGTTGTTCTTAATCTATTGAAACTACTAAACTTTATGAGTTTAATACTGAGCGAGTTACGTGATATTCTCATACTACGAGTACCTTTGTTGAGTTTTATAAAATATTCCATCCTTTTCTTAGGAAGGATTGTACGGTACAGTGAAATACAGCACTGCAATATTGTTGCTATAAAATATATTATTATTTGAGCGATATACAATATTCGTCGTGAATGGCGATTTTCTTTTGATTATACTAAACAAAGTTCTTATTATGAATGTATGCTTTCACTTAGTATGTGCTATTCCTAAATATGATATTAGGTTAAATTTTAAATTGCATAAGAAATAAATGCACTAGATAGTTGTTAAAAATCTTTTATTGGTAAGTTTTGTTACGCTAATATTAATCTGGATATTATTATTGCAATGAATGAAGGCAGTATATGAAATTGCTAATGTAATAATATGCTCAGTATTTTATGGTCTAGTGTAGATGAAAACTGTAGTAAAGTAATACGTTATTAGCGATTAGTACGATTTATGATTATTGTGTATTTATTGTCAAATAAGTTTATTGGTGTTGCAAGTTTTTGTCATGCTACTCTCACATAAATAGAATACCTAATTATAATGTTTTATGATGTGTGGATTGTGCTCTACGTTTAATATAGTTGGTAATTTATGCTGCATAATAACTTATTTACTAGGATTTTTTTTGAAAAAATTATGGTATCTGATTATAGACTCGGGCTATATGTCCTTGACCACTAACACTGACGGGCGATTCGAATGCACCAATAAAGCAGGATTTACCTGGTCTTAATATCCATTTTTGTCCCTTATTTTTTAGCACTGCTTTACCATTGATACAAAATAAAATGGCTGCACTATTTTGCGTCAACGTTTGTGGTAAATTAGTCAATTTATGAAGCGAAAAAGCGAAATCCTCTACTGGGATTGGGAAAAATATCTCATCACCTCTCTGTTCAGACTGTGCTAACAAAGCAGATGCTGGTTGTGGATGGCATTGTAAGTTGGCTAGTAATTGAGGAATGTCAATATATTTTGTAGTTAGACCAGCACGTAGTACATTGTCTGAGTTAGCCATTACTTCTAGCGCTCCACCTTTCAGATAAGAATGCGGAGTTTCGGTATGTAGAAACATTGCTTCACCCGGTTGAAGTTGAACGAGGTTGAGCATGAGTGGAGAGAATAAACCGTTATCTTGTGGATAAAACCCAGAAATAAAACGTAAGGTCTCCCAAGGTTCGCCTTCTTGGCTGTTTAGCGCGATTTTTAATACAGCTAGCGCTCGTGCTTTTTGTTCACCAGTGATCGCTAATAGACTAGCAAATAAATTGAATAAATTTGCAATATCCGGTTGATGTAGAAACACAAGAATATTCTGGTGTGCATCGGCAATTGGTTGTACTAAAGAAACGATATCATCTAGAGTGCGAAAGCCGTTCATTGCTAGAAATGGTGTTAGTGCGAATACTAGTTCCGGTTTATGATTCGGATCTTTAAAATTCCGCTTTGCAGAATTCATTGGAATACCAATAGCATTTTCTTTTGCATATCCCGTTTCAGCAGCGGTTTTACTTGGGTGCACTTGAATTGACAATGGCTGATCGGCGCATAGTACCTTTAAAAGAAATGGTAATTGACCAAAGCGATTAGCAATATCTACTCCTAATTGTTTAGATGGAGCTTCATCGATTAGTGCGCGCAGTGAACGTAGTCTGCCTGTGCTATCTGTGATATAGGAAGGACTTTTAGAGTGAGCTCCCATCCATAGCTCAGCTATGGGTTGTTGGTTAGAACGAGTTATACCGAAAAGTTTAGTGAATTTATCACAGCTGCCCCAGGCATAGTGATGAACTGGGTTGATCATTTGTTGCATTTTGACAAACATCCTTAGTGTTCATTGTTGCATTAGAAATGATTCAGATTTTATTGTCAGATAAAGTGATTAATATGTACTTTATTAGGTTTTTGCGTTTCAGAGGAAAATGTAATTCAATCCCTCAACAGTAACAGTTTGTGTTGTTAATTTAGTTAAGTACAACTACCATTAGAATTGGTGTGACAAGCTTTTTATAGTGGTAGTATTGCATTTTAATATGTCACTAAACTCATAGTAGATTAAGTAAAATATCAATTTATAAATTATCAGATGCGCTTAGGAACGAAATGATGTACCCCTTGCACTATATCTTCAATGTTCAATAACGTTTTAAGCAGTTGCAGCATAGCAAGAGTTATCAGTAAATAGCTTGTAGCAACGTGGATTATTAGTATAATGGCGCTATTTTAAATAAACGTTTAGAAAATATATCAATGATTAATAGTATATTGTTTTTTTTTGAACCTCATAGTTAATAGTATGATTGTTTATTGAATCTCTTATGAATCATAAATAACTTTCCTGTTATTTTGTTGTTTAGAAGTTAATCATAGGCGTTACAATTTTATATAAACAAAGATGCCATCTAAAATCATCTGAACTGATATCATCGTTAAAACTAAACCCATTAACTGCTCTAAAGCATTCACCCCTTTTTTTCCTAGCAACCGCAAAAATAGGTTAGACATTAACAAGATAAGCGCAGAAATCCCCCAGGCAATCAATAGTGCTACTAGCAAATAAAACAATGAGTTTGCATATTGATGTGATAGTAGCATTAGAGTTGCTAGCATTGAAGGCCCCGCTACTAATGGAATAGCTAATGGTACTAAAAAAGGTTCTTTGCTACTAGATACATCACTGTAGCTAGCCCCTTGTCGTGAAAACAGCATTTTAATAGCGATTAAAAATAGAATTATGCCGCCAGAGATAGAAACGGTCGCAGTACGAAGATTGAGTGCGGTTAGTATCTTCTCACCGGCAAAAAGGAAGATCAGCATTAGAAGCAGGGCTATCAGCAGTTCGCGGATTAATATTACTCTTCGTCGACGTAACTCTAAGTTTTGAAGAACCGATATAAAAATTGGCAAGTTACCAAGTGGATCTATCATTAAAAATAATAATAGTACAGCTGAAATCATCTGTGTCATTATTACCTCATAATATAAATACGCCATTTTCTCTAAGTTTATGGTGATGTATACGTGTCATACTATAAGTTTTAGGAAGATGGCAATAGAGCAGTATCATCAGTTAGAAATCGAGTTGAGTAGCGTTAGCAATAGATTGTCAACTAAATATCAAGAATAAGATTTATTGATCTTAGAAGATTGTGTGAATAACTAACTAAGGTTAGTGGGAGAACTTAATATACATGTTACATATAGTATATGTAGTGTAGATATGATTATGATAATACTGCATGCTTCAGTATCTGAAATTATAATGAATTATACGAGATGGTTTTACCAGATTCAGGTAATATTTTGCAGACATCGGTGTCTTGTTGACCTCAGTATCTTAGGGAAAGACTCATAGCAGTTTCCTTGTTATCTTGTGGTTCGTCGCAATCTTCCAGATTTGACTACTACTATAGAGTAATTACATTACCCTGTTTATATAGAAACAGGGTGTTTTTAACTGTTAAGTTAACTATATTCATAATTTTACTATTCTAACTATATTATGCGCGTTTATCGCACCTATGATATTTAAACAAATGCAACCACCGAGTGTTTTATTATTCTGACTGTTTAAACAGTCTATAGATAGATCATTAATTTAATGAGTTATGTGAAATTCTGATGTTTCATGAAACGATAGGTATTACTCTTTAGTACCTATTG
This sequence comes from Candidatus Gillettellia adelgis, assembly GCA_020541285.1. GTDB lineage: Bacteria > Pseudomonadota > Gammaproteobacteria > Enterobacterales > Enterobacteriaceae > Gillettellia > Gillettellia adelgis. Next base: position 226,149 of record CP047043.1, read on the forward strand.
CATCTTTGCAGACTAATACGAACTGACGCGATACATTCATTGTATTTTACACGATAAATCAGAGGATGTTTTATAACTATCACTGTTGTCGTTCTACTATCTAATCGTCTTTTAGAATAGTGTAATAAAATCTCAGTGCTGATTAACTGTCTCAATAAGAAACGGCGTGGCTTATAAAAAGCCCTGGTCAATATAGTGAGAAGTTCTATAGTCTACGCTATAATAAAGATTATTATCCGCCTTGTTTGCAAGTTATAATTTATTATTATAGTGTCAATATTCACGGAGACGTTAATAAATAAAAAACTTTTAAGGAAAAATTCTGAGCATTTATCTTGGCGTGCCATTTCTAATAAGTCAATAATACAACTGTCATATAATTACATCGCTCTTATCGCATCATCTTTGATGAACATGATGCGAGTTACTTTGTAACTCTTTAGTAAGTATAAATTTATAATAATGAAGAGAGGTTGATATAACAAAAAGAATGCACGTAAATATTAATAATATAACATATTGTTAATCATGTAGATTACAGTCGTCAAGACTTTTACTAACTCTGTATAATTTTTATAAAATTCAGATAGATCATTCGCTTCTCTGCAGTTTATAGCTAAATTTAATAGAAACACTAAGGATAGCAATGCAATAAAATTAAAAAGAGTATACATCAAGTACGTATACGAGGGTTAGGAAAAGTTAAGTTTATGTAATTTTTAGTACAAGCAGTATATATAACTCTATTTTAATTTCCTTCTAGGGAAAGAAGTGGTAATTATGAAAAATGTTGGTTTTATCGGTTGGCGCGGCATGGTCGGCTCGGTTCTCATGCAGCGCATGATAGAAGAAAATGATTTCGATGCTATTTGCCCAGTTTTTTTTTCTACTTCACAGTTTGGTTGTTGCGTATCAATCATTAGGAATCAGTATAGTAGTTTACAAAATGCCTATGATATTGATGCACTCAACGCTCTTGATATTATAGTTACGTGCCAAGGTGACAAATATACACAAAAAGTATATACTACGTTGCGTAAAAGTGGATGGAAAGGTTATTGGATTGACGCTGCCTCATCATTACGCATGCAGGATGATACTATCATTGTATTAGATCCTGTAAACTATGCGATGATTCAGCAAGGATTAGATAAGGGTATTAAAACTTTTGTTAGTGGAAATTGCACTGTTAGTCTAATGTTAATGTCGCTAAGTGGTTTATTTATCAACAACTGGATAGAATGGGTGTCAGTCGCTACTTATCAGGCTGTTTCGGGCGCCGGGGCATGTTACATGCGTGAATTACTGGTTCAAATGGGAAAACTACACTCTGAAGTAGCGAAAGAGTTACAGAATCCCGCTTCATCGATTTTAGATATTGAGCATAAAGTAACTACAATGATCCATAGCGGATCACTAGCGACCGATGGTTTTAAGATGCCGCTCGCTGGAAATATAATTCCATGGATTGATGTGCCATTCAATAATGGTCAAAGTCGTGAAGAATGGAAAGGACAAGCGGAGACTAATAAAATTCTGAATACCTCTAGCGTGATTCCTATAGATGGTCTATGCGTGCGCATAGGAGCATTGCGCTGCCACAGCCAGGCATTTATGCTAAAGCTTAAAAAAGATATCTCGTTATCAGAGATCGAACAAGTGCTAGAAATGCATAATGACTGGGTTAGTGTCATTCCTAATGACCGAGAACGAACCTTACGAGAACTCACACCGGCCGCAGTAACTGGCACATTAAAGACACCAGTCGGTCGTCTGCGCAAGCTGCATATGGGAGCACATTATGTATCTGCATTTACTGTAGGTGATCAATTGCTATGGGGTGCAGCTGAGCCACTACGCCGTATGTTAAATCTCTTATTATAAAGCACATATCTTTCATTTAATAGGCATACATTATATTATAATCTATTGAACTTATTAAATTTATAATAAATAGCCATGAATGTAGTTATGATAATTGAATTTTACAAGAGATATAAAGTAACTCGCATCATGTTCATCAAAGATGATGCGATAAGAGCGATGTAATTATATGACAGTTGTATTATTGACTTATTAGAAATGGCACGCCAAGATAAATGCTCAGAATTTTTCCTTAAAAGTTTTTTATTTATTAACGTCTCCGTGAATATTGACACTATAATAATAAATTATAACTTGCAAACAAGGCGGATAATAATCTTTATTATAGCGTAGACTATAGAACTTCTCACTATATTGACCAGGGCTTTTTATAAGCCACGCCGTTTCTTATTGAGACAGTTAATCAGCACTGAGATTTTATTACACTATTCTAAAAGACGATTAGATAGTAGAACGACAACAGTGATAGTTATAAAACATCCTCTGATTTATCGTGTAAAATACAATGAATGTATCGCGTCAGTTCGTATTAGTCTGCAAAGATGCAATAGGTACTAAAGAGTAATACCTATCGTTTCATGAAACATCAGAATTTCACATAACTCATTAAATTAAGATCTATCTATAGACTGTTTAAACAGTCAGAATAATAAAACACTCGGTGGTTGCATTTGTTTAAATATCATAGGTGCGATAAACGCGCATAATATAGTTAGAATAGTAAAATTATGAATATAGTTAACTTAACAGTTAAAAACACCCTGTTTCTATATAAACAGGGTAATGTAATTACTCTATAGTAGTAGTCAAATCTGGAAGATTGCGACGAACCACAAGATAACAAGGAAACTGCTATGAGTCTTTCCCTAAGATACTGAGGTCAACAAGACACCGATGTCTGCAAAATATTACCTGAATCTGGTAAAACCATCTCGTATAATTCATTATAATTTCAAATATTGAAGAATGCAGTATAATATTAACTGGGTATTTAGAATAAGATAGTGCTGTAGTCGATATAAATTATCGAATATTATATTTAATAATAGTGGTTCTTAGCCGAAGTATTTCAAAATAATTATTTGTTTGTTAATAAGTCAATTACTGTTAACAATTGATTGATATCAAAGTTGAGATTACTAATTATTAAAAAACTTCTCTTGTTTTTAAAAGTGTACATCTTGCAATATTAGCGCTTTCAATCAAAGTATGCTCCTGATATGTATGTAAAAGATCGTCTAGCTTTACAAGACTAATATCATTGAATAACACTCAGTGTTCACGTAACTATATGACTAGTTTTATTATTTGGATAATAGTATTGTACAGGATCCGCTAGCAGCGCTGGCATTATGAGGTAATGTTATAGTATGCGCAGCAAAGCTAATTTTATTCTGCCAACAAAAAGCTATTGTATTCTGAACAGCTATAGTGTTTATTATATTCAGCGATTGGTTATTTAATTCTCTTTTCGTGAGCAAGTTATCTAGAATACTATTATCATTCAAACGAGCATGCATACTTAAATAGTAAAATAAAGATTAAATCTTATTAAACTGAGGTTTATCAGGCTTAAAAAGTTTTAATGGATTTACAATGATCACTGCTTATTTATATATTGTCGAATGATCGTAGTTGCTGACGTCGCACTCAAATACATAGATAACAGCATCAGAATCTTATATTTTATATCTTAAGATATACTGACATGTAACAACATTATCCTTGAATATTGTACAGGCGCAGCATTGCGTCTAACGTTGGTTTACGTCCACGGAAGCGCTTAAATAACACTATCGGATCTTCTGAGCCGCCACGTGAAAGAATGTTCTTAAGAAAAGATTGGCCAATCTCAGCGTTAAAAATACCCTCTTCCTCAAAACGCGAGTAAGCATCAGCTGATAATACTTCCGACCATAAATAACTATAATAACCTGCTGCGTAGCAGCCAGAAAAAATATGACTAAAGGTGTGCGGAAATCGATTCCAATTAGGTGAAGATATCACGGCTACTTTTTGTTTTACCTCCGATAATGTTAGTAAGACTTGCTCTTTATTTTCAGGACTATAGTTGAGATGCATAAGAAAATCAAACAAAGCGAGCTCTAACTGACGCAAGATAAACAATGCTGTCTGATAATGTTTGGCCGCTAATAATTGATCGAGCATCTCCTGCGGCAACGATTTGCCAGTTTGGTAATGTTTAGAGATAAATGTCAATGCTTCTGATTCCCAGCACCAATTCTCCATCAGCTGACTGGGTAATTCCACTGCATCCCAGGGCACTCCATTAATACCGGATATTCCGGCAATATCAATCTGAGTTAATATATGATGTAATCCGTGACCGAATTCGTGGAACAGCGTGGTTACTTCATTATGAGTCAGTAATGCTGGTTGGTTGTTTATAGGGCGATTAAAATTACAGGTTAAATAAGCAACTGGCTTCTGAAGGCTGCCGTCAGCCTTGCGCAGGCTATTGATGCATTCATCCATCCAAGCCCCTTCACGTTTATTTTTACGCGTATATAGGTCAAGATAGAAGCTGCCACGTAGTTCATTATTAGTATCAAATAGATCAAAGAAGCGCACGTCAGTATGCCAAGCATCTAGATTTTTGCGTTCTTGAGCAGTAATACCAAAAATACGCTTCATTACCTCAAATAAGCCTTTAACCACTTGTTGTTCCGGGAAGTATGGGCGTAGTTGTTCATCGTTGATCAAAAATAAGCATTGTTTTTGTTTTTCGCTATAATAAGGGATATCCCAGACTTCCAAGTGATCTATAGCATAATGTTGCTTAGTAAAAGTGTACAACTGCATTAATTCTTGCTCTGCCTGTGGACGAGCTCGCTTGACTAGATCGTTTAAAAAACTAATAACTTTTTTTGGGCTGGCTGCCATTTTTGTTACTAGTGATTGATCAGCGTACGTTTTAAAGCCAAGCAATTGAGCCAGCTCATGCCGCAGTGCTAGCGTTTCTACCATTACTTGGCTGTTATCCCATCGTCCAGCGTTTGGTCCTTGATCTGAAGCACGAGTAACAAAGGCGTAATATATCTCCTCACGTAATGCGCTGTTATCAGCGTAAGTGATTACTGATAAATAACTTGGCATATCTAATGTGATCAGCCAGCCTGTTTCCCCTTTAGCTTTTGCCATTACCTGAGCTTGTGCTAAAGCGCTAGCAGGTAGTCCCCTCAAGATTGTTCTGTCAGTAATCAATTTATTCCAACCTATAGTGGCATCGAGAACATTGTTGCTGTAGATAGAACTCAGTTCTGAGAGTCGTGCTATAATTTTACTATAGCGTTGCTGCTTATTATCTGACAAACCAATACCTGATAGTTTAAAGTCACGTAATGTATTATCTATTGCCTTGCGTTGTAATGAACTTAATTGGCTAAACGTTATGCCTTCTTTTAAATTGCGATAGGCTTGATACAGCTTTTCATGCTGTCCTACCCAGGTGCTGTATTCAGATAATAGCTGTAGTGCCTGCTCATAGGCAGTGCGTAATGCTAAACTATTATTTACAGAATTTAAATGTCTAATCGGTGACCAAATACGCGATAGACGATCTTCTGCATCTGCTATCGGTTGACACAAGTTATCCCAGGTAAATGACTCTGGTTGTGCGACTATGCGCTCTATTGTGGTTCGGCAGTCTTCTAACACATATTGAATTGCCGGTATGATATTATTAGGGTGGATCGCCGAGAATGGTGGCAATCGAAAAGGGGTCAGTAATGGATTAGTCATAAACAGTTCTAATTAACCTTAAATTTGGTATAACATTCAGACGATAAATACATAAACAAAAGATTAGCATGAATTTACACAATAGCAAAAGCACGACTAAAATTTTAAATAGTGTTTGTGATTACGCGTAGTGTTTTGACCCTGGACAGATTCTTGGATTTATGAATACTCTATACGTTTAAACAGATAATGATAACTGTATATGCGTCATATACATCTGATACAGTAAGAATTATAAAACTTATCATACTAGCATATAACTTTGTATTAATATTGTCTGCCCTATATGATGTTCACGGAATAACTATGTTAATTGATTAAGCCTGAAATTCTATTGATACTGATAAATCATAATACAATAACGTACTCCTTAGTATTAAATATGTTGAATTTTCATGATTACATCATATTGATAATTATAGATGTGACACTCATTACTCAGCAATCTAGTATTTCAACGCATCTATTATAAATGCATTATGAAAGGCACCGCGTTGTATATAAGATGTTTGTTATTTTTAAAATCTCGCTCTCTGTATTGATTATTAAAGTTCGTTGTCTATGCTGTCTGAGATTACTGTGTGCTAATATAAAAATCATCACATTCAGTAAATAAGAAGTTGAATTTATTAAAATATATCACTTAGATAGTTATCTTAGCGCACTATAGACCGAAGAATTGATTAATAATCATGAAGATACTTTTTATACTGCATGAGCCACTGTTAAACTATTCAATGTATATTTAAAATAGCTTTCTTTTTTAAATATAATTCACTGAACTGTGTTTTAACAGTATTGAGATATAGAAAATCATTTAGTATTTGGTGTACGTATAATAGAAATAAATATTTATAAAATCTTATAAAATTGCAATAGAAGGTTAAAGATAACAAGACTAATCCTATTGCTTTGCGCTGTTGAATCTAAAAATAATAAATAACTATGGTATATAACTTCTACGTCTTTTAGAAAAAGATTTATGATGATGGAAACAAGATTCCTTCGTACTGACGCGCTTGTTATTAGAATGTGTATTTCGAAAAAATATAGTCAGCATAGCAATTTATGCATGTAACATCTTTAATCATAAATACCGAATGTTTTATTGTAATTTAGTAAACTTATCTGATAACGAAGAAGCGGCCTATTTTCTGTGACAATACAGACTATCATTGCATATCGATAATAATAGACTAGATCATAGTTCATTAATATTAAGTCGTACGATTCATCTTCTTGATTTCGAATCTGATATATCGGTTGTAGAGAATGATCAATGAGCAGACAAGAAAACTGCTATATTCTTCTTGAAGTTATTTCAATAGTAATTGAGTATGTATTATGATATGTATTGAAACATTACCATAAGCTATCTTCATGGATCAAGAAGCTTTTTAGATGTTAGAAAAGTAATGCTTTACTCTTGTGAAGAGTATTATATTTGTGCGAAAGAGAGTGACGAATAATTTTGATTAAATAAGGCTCTGATCGCCTCTTGTTAGTACTTATGATTTCTAAGTTTTTTAAAGACTGATTTTTTTGATTTGTTATATTGTTGGTTATGTGTTTTACCAATACGTTATCGTGAGAGAGTAAAATAAAGTGCTTTTTGATACTGGAGTTATAGATTATGATATACTGAAAATTATATAAATGTGAGATAACATGGCTTATTATATAATGTATTGATATAACGTGTTTAGAATGATAGAGATTGTCTTTGAAGAAAAACTTATGGCGTTAGTATTAGTGTAAATGCTTATCTAATGGAATAAGCTTGTGTCATTCATTATACTGCTTTTATCTTAAAATTGTGGTTGATAGCAGCTGTGAAGTGTGATCTTTTCGGATCAAACTATTCCATATTAGTTATAAGCCGATTCTCTGTGAGTTAGAGAGCTTAGCAGGGTGCATATTTCCGGCATTAAAAGATGTAGTGTCAGCAATGCAAATACTGTATGCAGAGGTATGGCTCGTTTGGCTATTTTCTTAGTTATCAAAGATGTGATTGGTTAGTGTTTATGGTATTTGAATTGCAGCTACTGTCTTATGAGATAATGAGTACCAGTGGTACTGGTAATGTAATGGTCGCTGTCCTGATTCATGCTATTGAATGTGTAGGTCTATCTGATAAAATTCGGCGTCTAGTTACTAGCGTAACTTCTTTGGCAGTCAGATAAAGTAATGTTGTGTGACATATCATTTTCAGTTGGCTGTTATCATTGCTCTTATTAATCTAAAATCTTTTATCACAAGAAGGAGATCAAATGAACACGGTGTTTACAATAGAGAGTTCTTTAGGTTAATCACATAACCACTTGGCTCAATGTGTGTTCGAATCGACCATAGTTTTAAACACTAGCCTTGTTTATCATATGACTAGCTAATGACTGTAGTAGTCATAATACTAGGAAATTAAGCCTATTGATGCTGTATTAATAGGGTATATTAGTTCATAATAAAAACTATTAATCTGTCTGTTGTAAGCTAAAAACTTTCCTGTAAAAGCTAAAATTTCTGCAAATTTTATTGCATATTTACTTATGTAGTGAATTTTAAAAAGACTACTACCAAATATCGCTCCGAAATTACCGCCTGTGCAACTGATATGTATAGCATATATCTTATATAGAATTTGGGAAGCATTAGCAACGAAGTAAAGCGGCTTAATTAGTTGATACAGGTGGAAATTCGTAGTTCAGTAACAGCTAGTACTTCGATTATATCAGAAGAAATTTAGGCAATTAATCTAGTGATTATAGTAGATGATATTTTAGTAGATCTCAGTAAGTTTTGAGGTAAGCTAGTATGTTTTACCTCCACTACGCGAGCATTTGAAAACCCGCAAAGGAACGAGATAAAGCATTACTAGAAGAACAGTGTTGTAACAAAAAACCAAAATCGTAGAGTATAAAAGTATGCATGCAAGAGTCCTGATCACCGTCTTCTAACCAGCGTGTCTTATATGTTACTAAAAACAGCAGAGTGAAAACTCTGTATCTCTTAGTCATTTATATTGAATATCTCAAGGAAGTTAAAAGTTAAGCGACGCTAGCGTCCGCGCTTATGCAGGTTGGTATAATGGATTAACTTTTATATTGATGGTATCAGTATTAGCTTATTTATTACTTTCTCTATTTCTGACTAACCCGGCTTAACGACTAAATTAATCAACGGCATGTTAGAATCGAGCACTGGTGCAGATTTTTCGGTGGCATTATTATTGGTTTTAGTGTGTTACCTTATTAGCGTAAATAGCAGTAGATTGTATCTAACTAAGAATATAATGGCACTCCAGATGACACCAGTGATCCCATCGTTAGTCCGTATAATGTATAGCTTGCTAATGATTTATGTTGTTGCGACACCAGTCGCTAAAGTTATGGTAGTCCTAATTCACTAGTTACTATCAAGATACACACAGCTAACGCTATAACATTAAGAATGACGCTTAGAGCAACGATGTGTGCTGCTGCATGGAGCTGGATTAGTAAGGATACGTGTGCCTGTGGTTGAGAACAAGCTTAACTGGTAGTGTATAAGTCAATAACGGCAATTATGGCTTCTGTTATGGTATTACATTTGGATGTAGTTAGTAACTACTGGCGCGCAGTAAATTTAATTAGTCTAAGCAATAAGGCGGTAAAGCAAAGCTTCTTACGGGCCTATCTTATATTTTCAAAGGAGCTTTACTTTTCACTGCTGATGATCCGAGGCGTGTTTTATCCTATTGCCTGATTGACAAATCGCTAATCGACGCATAATCGATATTATTTGGCGTTAAGTTAAATAATACCGCACGATGGCTTGTTTGTGCTTCTGATTTTGGTATTCTTTCAGTATTTTTTATCTGATGATTACTTTATTAGTACGTTATAAAAAACATCACTTATGCCTTACTAAAATGCGCTACTGTGCTGGTTGCTAATAACGATGTAAGTATTACCTAAAATATACAGTAACGATCTATATGTTAATTAAATTTTTGTAAATAAACTTAATATGTATTTTTCTGATTACTAGTTTTACTGATATACATAGGGAGATTGTGTATGTAAGTTACTGTTGTGCTTGTAACCAGGCAATTTCTTTACCCCAGATATCTGCATTTATTGTTTCTAATATTAATGGAATGTTTTCGAAGCGCAGATCGCGCATAATGTAGTGAAAGATGGTCATACCGAGATTTCCTTCACCCAAACTGTGGTGTCGATCAATATGACTGTTAAATGTACTTTTAGCATCGTTTAAATGCATACCACGCAGATAGTTAAAGCCCACGATATCGTGAAAGTGTTGAAAAATTTTCTGGCAGTTCTCTGTACTGCGTAGATCGTATCCTGCGGCAAATGCATGGCAGGTATCAATACAAACACCTACTCGCTTTTTATCTTCAACACCATCAATGATTTTCGCTAGATGTTCGAACGTAAATCCTACATTACTACCTTGACCAGCGGTGTTTTCAATAACAGCTGTTACTTTTTGTGTTTTGTCTAGCGTCATGTTAATTGATTCAGCAATTCGTTCTAGACATTTATCGACACTTATTTGTAATAAGTGAGCACCTGGATGAAAATTCAGTAGTGTTAATCCTAGTTGTTGGCACCGGTACATTTCATCAAGAAAAGCAGCCCGTGATTTCTTTAGGAATTCCGTTACTGGATGACCCAAGTTAATTAAATAGCTGTTATGAGGTAGGATCTGTTCAGCACTGTATCCAAACAAAGTACAGGCATTTCTAAATTGATAAATATCCTTGGCATGTAACGGAGCTACTTGCCATCGACGCTGGTTTTTAATGAACAATCCAAATGCAGTCGCATTTAATTTATGCGCACGGATTACTGCTTGATCTATACCACCTAATGCACTGACATGTGCACCGACAAATTTCACTGTATGCCCCTATATTATTGTAAGTATGGCATTAATGATGATTTAAGTAATCAGTAGTTGAGTATTGATAGAGATATCATATTGATTAATTAATCGTAAATTTTTCTATCAGATAAATAAATATAAGAATAACTAAAAGTACCTTTATGCTAACTGAGTCAATATAGTGCAACTAATATTAATGAGCCTGTTGACTAAGGGCAGGCACTTTGACTCTTTACTAAAGTTTTTATGTTTATAAAGTTATTATGCTTCAAGAGAGAGATAAGAATCGCTAAAATAGCACGTTAAATTTGCAACTCAGAGATTCGATAGCTATCTGTTTACAGAATAAACTTCATAACCTGTGAATAATTCAATGGTTGATCTTTTTCTAAATAGGCATCTTATCGTTGAGTTATTCTAAGGAATCAGGAATAATGAGATATATATCGTATCGTTTCAGGTATGCATAACCTGCAAACTACAATAGTTGTCGCTATAAAAATTAGTATACTAAAACATAAAAGAGATATACAAAACTAATAAACAGCGAAAACCGCAGGTTAGAGATAAGATGTTCATCTTGTGCGTGATTTTATGTATCTAATATACATAATATAGTACATATGACTAAATATGTAGAGAGAAATAGATAGGAACGTACAACTAGAATGGATTTGCTTGCCTGCATGTTATATAGCCCTGCTAAATCTGAATGATATAGTCAGAATAATGATGTTGTAAACATAGTTCACCTAACAGTACAACGTTTCTGATCCTATTGACTCAGGATAACTTAATTCATCACGTAACATAGGGATGATTCTGAATAGAAAAGAAGTGATGACTTTACAGCATCGATAAAATATCGAAGTAACAACAACACTTTAGCAAGTGATGAATGTTATTCATCTACAATAAAAGCATTGTAGTAAGTAACATGATATTTTACTCGATATGTTGTGGGGATTAGAAAAACCATCTGCTAAAATATATAAAACTTTTTAGGTTCTGTATCACATAACTTTAAATGAATACAGCATATTACTGTGATACTCCATCGTGATGGTCAACTATGTTCAGTAAATTCTCGAGGGCTTATCGAGTATATTGTGTTATTTGTTATGCTAAAAAAAGCTTTACTAAGCTACTATTGCAGCAATAATCTTGATGGTGATTGCTATGTACTATGGAACAACGATACATGCCTGCTGATTTTTTTTAGCAAGTATGATCAGATCACTTTAAGCGCTATATTTGATGAGAATATTGTTCATAAAGTTTGCATGACGTCTGTATGTTGATAAAATCAAGCAGCATATTATATAATCGATACTATGTAATGTGTTAACTTATACGCAAAGAAGTTAAGTATTTCTCCATCTAAATACAAGTAATCTTTCTGTATTAGATTGTGTTAAGTTATATGATGCAAGACTCATAGTCAGAAAGAGTCAGGGTAAAACGTATTCGTTATTTCTTTTTTATTTTAATAAACGGATATTATCTTATAGAATGATTTCTAATCTTCTTGATTCACCGTTACATTAACCATCAACCATCTATCTTTGATAGTATCATACAAATAACAATAGATAAGTGCCCGGGTGTTAGTGGTGACTGTGTATGAGAGTTTTATGAAGGTATAAAAACATTTATTAATTATACACCGTATAGGCCCGACTATATCATTCTTAATGATGTCTGCGACAAATTTCAAAAAACAATCTCTCGCAACTATACGAATTAGTATTAAATACTAGCTTGTATTCATGCACAATCGTGTTGAGTAATTCTCATGTTGACAATGAAAGAGTCTATTAAATTCTCATGCGTTTTCTCAAAAGAGTATAATTTCTGCCATATAATTTTTCTTTGTTTAATGAGGGGTTAGCGTATATACGCTAACTTTTTGTTGTCGTTTTAGGCGAATATTTCACACTCGATGACTAGATAATAAAAAAATAATTAACGTGCATAGTAGTAAGCACTGCTTTATAAGCAAAAGTGCATAAAAGATAAGTGTCCGCCTTATAAAAGCTCAATATAGTAGTTAATTTTTACATGTGATACGTATGAGTTTTGACAAAGTAGATCATACCTAAATTAAGTGAAAAAATTTAATATGCACATGCGCAAGATGTATTGAGTTATATTATAGAGTCCTCATCAATTAAATGAGATGACTCATTTAAAATATGCGCACAATAGCGTATGTAAAACCTTTCGCATAATGAGCATAGTCTTTAAGTATTCAAGGTAGATATATTTTATAATAAACTTATTCATAATACCTTATGTTATATAAAGTTTAAAATTATCAAAAAAATTAACGTTTGTTTATACCTATGTCGAATATAAATTTTAAACAGTGTTTTCTTTATTTATTGTGCCCTGATAATTTAAGGAGCATATTACTTATTTATGCATTTCTTACGCTATTACTACATCATGTATGTAAGTAAATGGGATCAAAGATTTTACTATGCGGAATAGCAGTGCAATAAGTAAATTTTAGATAAATACCTCAAACTTTAACATATCGATTGTTTATACTTTAGAGTATGCGTATACATAGCTGATATTAAGCTGAGCGCGGCAAATATTCCCGATAGATACATAATATATGTGCACATTTATATAATATATAATCCTTATTGAATAAGGATACGTAATGGAGTAATTATTTACTATGTATATCTAGTTATTTGACTGTACACGTAGCAATGATAGTACAGTTAATATTGAGTAAATACGTTATCTAACGTATCGTTCTATTTTAAATACAGTTGTGCGTTATAAGGTTTCTTAAAAATTATCAGTTTTAGTGCATCAAGTATCCGTAAAGAAGAGTGTCAGCTGGGATTGAGTTATGTTTTATAAATTTATTTATATTATGCTAGTGCAACAGATGAAATTAAATAAAATTTGGCTATAGCAAGATTGCAATGATCGATGTAGTTTATCTGCAGTCAATGACTGTTTTGATGCGTTTGGTGTTATATCTGGATTAACCAATAGATATGTTGCGACTACATATGTTGTTTTTTAATAGGAAAATTCTTTGCTGTTATAAGCTCTGTTAAACGAGCAAAAAATCTCTTTATTTAGTGCTTCTTATGCTGATGTACAGAAAATCATTAGTCTGCATATTGGTTGCATAGAAAAATAGTTAACTCTACTACATTGCTTATTTTGACGATGATCGATATTCTATTGGCTAGGATTTGCTTAGAAGTTTTCCCTGGGGTGCCATTTTTAAACGTTATGGTTGCACTGGTTAGTACATTAACTTTTTTGATCTGTGTAGCATACAGTGTTATCTTATCTTAATACTAGTATTATATTAATGCAACAGACGACGATTATGATTATATTCCTTGTGTTAGCAGTCACAGTATTTATCATAATAAAATGTTACTACTACACTAATTGATGGTCTGTTTTGGTTAGGCAGTGCTCATATAGCACCTATAATTATGAGTGCAGCGATCTTGTATTGTTATTGTTTGGTTTTGACAGTATTAGTGCTGTGTTAGAAACACCAATAATGCACATCAAGTCATTCTAGAATTTATTGTGCTGACAGCACTCATCGGTGATTTAAATTTTATCGTAATGTCTGATGTTATACTATAATATCTCCCAAATCTTTCATATTTTCAAGATACTCAAACCGCGCATTTTGAAAGTATATTGTATATTGCGGACAAATTCTTTTAGTTGTTGCCTAATAATCCTCAGAATAATCGTACTAGCGCCTGGCATGTCGGCGTAGATTAGTGTACTACATTTGAGTATATTATAAGTAGTGGCGGTGTTTTTTAGGCCGATTGTTAGTTATATGCATCCGCAGTAGCATGCTCCAGTATTGAAGATGTTGTTGTTAGTATGCTCAGGTGATCGGTGGCATTTTTTTATTTAATAATTCCTTACTATAGTGATTAACTTGAATGCGTTTATAGCGTTTATTATGTGCACTTAGCAGCAGTTATGTAGTGTACATCCGTGATAAAATCAATTACAACTTAAGGATCTTGTGACTTATTTAAATTTACTAATAATGGGTATGTTGACCGTGAGTATACTTAGAATCAAGCTAGCAGTGATCTCAAGTGTGTTCAGGTAATTGTAGGGTATATTAGGCATGATTTATGTAGACATTGTAGGTTGAATGCTCTATCCATCAGACCTGTAGACAACGAGAAATTATATAACAAATATGAAAAGTGTTTTAACATCATATTCTTGTGGTAATGGTAATGATATCAAATCATATGAATTAGTACGGTACTTGTCAATTCGCGTCCATAGTTAAACAATGCGTTTAGCAGGGTAAGTTTTTCTTTGTTGTTCTTGTGTAGCTTGCATAACTCTTGTAGTTTTAGATAGTATTTTTTTATGCGCTCTGCACTTAGTGTTATTTGACAATATTTTATCCAATATTGTTTCTCGGCATCATTCAGTGTGTTCGGATAGTTGCGTGCACGAAACCGGAATAGTAACTCTTTCATACGTTTATCATTGACAATAAGATCTATCTCACGTAAATTCTGCGGCTTAGTCTGATGAATTATCTTCATAGCTATCTTGTCAGTATCAGTGAAGAAGCCATTATAAAGCTGAGAATCAACATCGTCATGACTTTTATAAGGGCCTGTTAAAGAAAAAAGTGCTACTATTTTTTCTCGTATTTCTGGACACTTGCGTAAAAATTGTAGGTTTTTTAAGCAAGTTTGGCAATTAATACCTAATCTTTCGGCGTTTTCCATAAGTAGTGTGTTGGCTGGCGCCAGCACAGGGCACGTGTTAAGACGTACGAGCTTAATGGGCATTGGCAGATGATAAGGCGATATCGTTGTGTTACATGGGGTACGATAGAACTGTTTGTATAACTGTTCGACGCTTAGCGTTAATAGTGGTGTCATATCACCAGTAAGATCACACATGATTACGGCGTTTTTATTACCTGGATGCCAAGCTACAGGTGCAACTAAACTGGTGTTGCCTCGCGCGCGGCCATACAAATTTGACACATGTACTAAGGGTGTCATATTCGCGCAATCGATCAAAGTATTCAGTTGGTTTTTGTTGCGGTGTTGATGTAAAAAATCAAACAGCTTTGGTTGTGCGAGCTTCACTTGTTTTGCTATAGCAATGGTAGCGTAAACGTCTGACATAGCATCATGAGCGTTACTATGTGCAAGATTATTAGCGTAAGTCAGGTCTTCTAGTCGGAAACTGGGAAATCCGATTTTATTTTTAGGCCAGATGATACCTTCAGGGCGTAATGCATAGCAAGTTCGCATTACATTTAGTAAATCCCAGCGAGAGTTACCGTTTTGCCAACTGTAGGAAAAAGAATCATAGAAGTTTCTGTAAAAAATGTTACGGCTAAATTCATCATCAAAATAGATGTTATTATATCCCAGAATGCAAGTACCAGGTCTGCTGAAAGCCTGATGGATTTGTCGAGCAAACTCGACTTCATTTATGCCTTTATAACGTGCTTCTTGTGGCGTGATGCCATGAATTAGTACCGATTCAGGTTCTGGTAGATAGTCATTAGAAGGGGTGCAATAAATCACTAGTGGATCATCAATAATATTGAATTCTGTATCAGTGCGTACACCAGCAAATTGCGCCGGCCGATCTATGGATGGGCTTATTCCAAAGGTTTCGTAATCGTAGATGTAGAATGTAGACTTTGCTTTATAACTCAAAATCCTATCTCTTTATTCGTAGGGAGAGACTCTTGTTCTTAAATATAAAAACTATCAAGGCAATCTGTGCTTAAATTATTGCATATAGTGATATATATGTCAGCTGTTGAATATTGGGTGTTTGCAACAGTTTATCTCAATATAAGATAAATTACATTACTCTTTATAGAGTAATGGTATTATTTATTTTGCTTTTTAATTCCCGCTATTCTTAATAGAATGGTTGTAGTATAATAAAAGGATTCACTTGATGTTGTATGGTTAGCGTTAAACAATCATAATAAATTCTGTTCCATTGTACTCCAGAATGGTGTGGTAATAACTGGATTTATTAAGCATAGTATCTATGCTATCCATATTATCTAAGTAAGTCAGAAATCGATAATATTGTTAATTGTATGAGAGTCCACAATTAATGTGCATATATTAATGAATTATAAAGTAACTAATATTATTTAGGTTTATTGAAACCTATAATATTTAGCTTCGTAGATTATCTTAGTTACGATTCTCGACTATTACAAATTTATACAAAATTATAAAACAATAGTACATTATTTAGTGTAGTACTATTTTAGTATATACAGATTTATATACCTTATACTCTGTGATACATTATTCAAATTCATTACTACTTGCGTAGTGATTACACGATGATCCATCAGATCGTTAATAAGTTCGTATGTGTACTGTATTTAGGTAACCACCGATCGTTTTATTTTTGTTTTTCTGTTTTATTTTAGGTATTTGGCTTACGTCATCATATGACACGGGGTTTTATAGAAGTACAGTATGTGAACTTTATTTGAATTACATTTTCAAGAAAATAACAGCATATTTTATCAGATTAAATTTTCCTTTTATAAAAGCGATAACAAAAGATCGCGATTTTATGCATAATGAATAGTGACCAAAATGTTATTGTTACTCGTAGGGCCTGTGCGCGAAGCCTAGAATATATGTAATGAACATATAAAAGATTTTTCCTTTTAAAAAGTGAGGGCTATATAGGTTTTCCAAAACATTCAGTGATCAGAATATAAAACGGATTTTTGTCATGTACCTCCATATAGTCTTATAAAATTCAAGACACAGGCTATAGCAAGTGACATAAAAAAGGAAATACCTTCTTTTGAGTTTTACTAAAGGCATTATCAGGAGATATCTTTGTAATATCTCAGGGTATCGTTCTTCTATAGGATATTATAGAACGGAATGTATGATTATTGTTTCAGATGAAATATATAACGTCAAGTTAATAACGATCCATACGTGTGTATATATGTTAATTATACAAACATCATTAAGATAGGAGTGTTATTGTTTATGTTGTTGATTTCTGTGTGTAGAGTCAAAAAGAGTTTCTTATGTTGCTCTTTTTTACTTACAGTATCGCGACATACTAGTAAATTTTATATTTATATATCTCATTATATAACTCACGTACTACATTAAAATATTTTAAAAGGCACGATTATACCTGTTAAATAGTGCAGAGAATATAATGGATGTATTTCATAGTACGTATTTAACTAGTTCAGCAGCAAAATTTATTAAAATTTTTGAGTTTAAGTCACTTTTAAAAGTATGACTCAAGCACTGTAAATACATTTCTCATGATAATGTGGAACCACACTTCCTTTCAACAGTACCGAGTTTTACTGTTGAAAGGAAGTGTGGTGGAGCTGGGGGGATTTGAACCCCCGTCCGAAAATTACTACACCTCTTCGGTACTACATGCTTAGTCCAATCTTTACATTTGCCTTCGAGCTTCGGATGGACACGCTACTCGAAAACTAGCCTAATTAGATTTAACGCTTTAACCCTAGGCAGGATATCCACGCGATCTCTTGTAGGTTGAACCTCTCTTGATCCCCGTCCTAAGAGCGGAGGCTAGGGAGAGAGGGCGCTCAGCAGCTAATTATGCTGCTAGTGCGTAGTTTTCGTCGTTTGCGACTATTTTTTGCGGTTTTTTTGCGAGGCCAACCGCCCCTCGGCATGCGCCTAGAGTTTTGTAAACTCCGTCGAATCCAGAATCAGCCCCAAGTAACTGCATGTACTACTAGATTAGAGTGTGTATGATACCATAAAATTAATGGTTAGTAGGCTTCATGATACGAGATTTTATTTTCTGCCATTCACGGTCTTTAATCGTATCACGTTTATCATGTGTTGTCTTACCTTTTGCTATGCCAATTTTAACTTTGCACCATGCATTCTTCCAATATATAGAAATTGCAACAACCGTGTAACCAGCACGATTTACACGCCTAAATAGAAACTCTAACTCACGTTTGTTGAGTAATAGTTTCCGAGTACGCATTGGATCACATACTCTATATGATGAGGTAATGTGAAGTGGCGTAAAAGTAGCACCAAACAAATGGGCGTCACCGTTATAAAGAGTAACATAACTCTCATTAATATTAGCTTTATTAGCACGCAATGACTTTACTTCCCATCCTTGCAGTACTAGACCAGCTTCAATCTCTTTTTCTATAAAATATTCGAAATATGCTCGCTTATTTTGTGCAATGATAGAATCATTAGGTTTATGTAATTTTTTTTTATCATGATACATTTATCAGACTGGATTTTCTAGTAAAAGATATTTTTATCATTTAATACTTTCGTAATTTTATTGTGAACTTTACTTTATCAGTAAATATGCTGCATGTAGCATCAATTATATTTACTTATAATAATATTACATTAATCGTTTGTTAGTAGTAAACATAAACTCTTTATCACAGACACTGTGAGAAGAATTAGATTCGTCTAACTTTTCTCCTGTTATCTTATAATAAGAGGAGAAAGCTGAGATATACGCTTCCTAAGACGACTTGCCTTCAAGACCCTAATACAAAAATAAACACGCCCAAACGGCCAAGAGATCCTCTCTGTTAATATGTGATAGATATCAGAAAGCCATATGCAATAAAGTTGCCAGAATAATAATCGAAAATATGGTATATATAATAAAAATTTTATTTCTTATATAATTAAAATAATAGATAATTGCATCATCCTCACCACTCTTTCTTTAGCATTTCATAAAATACTCTCAGTGTGTTTAATGAGTACCTTGATTGATATAATGAGACTTTCATCATGCTATAACACTCTATGTTAGAGGGTTAGTGACCGTGTGTGTGTTTAGATGTATACTACCAACTTGTTGTTCGTAAAGATCTTATTTTAATCGCCAAAATCATTACAATACTAAATAGGAATCCTGGTAAGCAATCCGGGAACTCATACTGGCAGTTTTACTATGATGATAAAGAGCGCGCCGTTATAATAGTATGTCGCAGTATCGCGAGTCGTCCTACAAAACACTCAACTAGATAGTCATGTGAAATGTAAGGTATATGTACATCTCTGCTATAGTAACTACTCAGTTTAATAAGTTTCATTTTTCTCAATCGATTTACGAGCACAGAGTTCTAGATGTATCGCGAGATCTAATGAGTACGATACATTTTCAGTATTAATAGATTAGATTGCATCAAGACTAATTGAGTGGTAGCAAGTTATACTAATAGTTCATCAGAGTCAAGATCGAAACACGTTTATTAACGTTATACGTATGAATTGCTAGTCATAAATAAGCTAGTTGTATTAGTGATCTGATTCATTCAATGTTTTAAAATTTATAAAACTTATCCTACTAGCTTCGTTTTTGTGTTATGACTACATATGTTTCCTAAGGTTTATAGTTACGCTGAGTAGCGTTCAGTGTTGGTGTCAAACAAATATAGCAGATAAAAACGTAAATACCATAATCAGTCGCCTAAATAGTATGACTAGGGCGGTAGTAGATTACCTATAATATATAATACGTTCTGTAAGTATAAAAATAACTTTAAAAAAGTTAGAATATCTTAATAAGTAATATAATGTGTCGAGGAAATTTAATGCATATATAACTTGTATTATAAACAGTCTACTGGTTTTCAGTGGTATAAAAGAGTTTTTTTACATGCGTAAAATAAGAGTAGTGCTGTAATAATGATGGAATATTGTTAATTTTAAGGAATACTAAGGTAAATAGATTTATATTAAATCAAAAAAATTAAATGTTTATATGTGGTGTATAAATCTGCTGTGTTACGATTACAATATTTGTATATCAGTCTATATAAGTATTATAAGCGGTACGCGGGACTAGGTTGTGTAAGGATAGTAAATGTTATTTTTGTGGGCGCATTGTTGGGAACAAAATAACATCTCGGATGGTATGACTATTAGTAAGCATCATCACTATACGATCAATACCAAGACCTAGACCGGCAGTCGGTGGTAAGCCGTGTTCTAATGCAGTGACATAGTCTTTATCGTAAAACATTAGTTCATTATTATCTGTATCTTTTATGATCATTTGATCTGTAAAGCGCTTTGCCTGATCTTCTGCATCGTTGAGTTCAGAAAAACCATTTCCAATTTCACAACCACCAACGAAAAACTCAAAGCGGTCAGTGATGTCTGGATTTAGATTATTACGGCGTGCAAGAGGAGATACTTCAGCTGAGTACTCGGTAACGAAGGTCGGTTGAATTAAATGACTTACTGCTACTGTTTCAAAAATCTCAGTTATAATACGGCCTAATTTCCAGTTATGTTCTACTTTAATACCGATCGATTCAGCGATAGTGATTGTTTTTCCCATATCAGTTAGATCAGCTACATTAATTTTTGGGCTATGTTTTTGAATTGCTTCAGTGATGGTTAGTTTGTTGAAGGGTTTTCCAAAATCAAATACTTCATTACCATATTTTACTAAATTAGTATGTAGTATTTTTTCTGTTAAAGTGCGCAATAGGGATTCAGTTAGTTCGATAAGATCGTTGTAATCGGCATAAGCCATATAGAGTTCCATCATTGTGAACTCTGGATTATGATGTGGTGAAACACCTTCATTTCGGAAGTTACGGTTGATTTCGAACACTCTTTCGAAACCACCAATTACTAGTCGCTTGAGGTACAACTCTGGTGAGATACGTAGATACATATTGAGGTTTAATGCATTATGGTAAGTAATGAACGGACGCGCTATGGCACCACCTGGAATAACGTGCATCATTGGTGTTTCGACTTCCATGAACCCACGCTCTATCATAAAGCTTCGAATTAATACCATTACTTGAGAACGCACCTTGAAGATATTGCGAACCCTTTCATTGGTGATTAAATCTAAATATCTCTGCCGATAACGGGTTTCTTGGCTGGTAAGGCCATGAAATTTGTCCGGTAGTGGACGTAGAGATTTCGTTAGAAGACGCAGTTCACTACAGTGAATCGATAGTTCACCCGTCTTAGTTTTAAATAATTTTCCTCGTGCACCAATTATATCACCTAAATCCCAAAGCTTAAACTGCTTGTTGTAGACGTTCGCAGTGAGTTTGTCGCGCGTAAGATATAACTGAATACGGCCACCTACGTCTTGCAAAGTGACAAACGATGCCTTTCCTAAAATACGGCGGGTCATCATACGACCAGCAACAGTAACATCTATATTGAGCGCTGTTAGCTCTGTGTTGTCTTTGTCGTTATACGCGAATTTTAGTTTATCGGAGGTTGTATTACGCCGAAAGTCATTTGGAAATGCAGTGCCGTTTTGACGTAGGTGATTCAGTTTATCACGGCGAGATTGCAACTCATGATTAAGATTTGTCATCTGATCGATGCATTTTGATGGTTGCTGAGACATTTTTGTTCCTTTATAATCCCGCTTTCAAGCTTGCTGCGATAAATTTATTCAGATTACCATCTAGTACAGCTTGTGTATTGCGTGTTGTAATGTTTGTTCGCAAATCTTTAATATGTGGATCATCTAGCACGTAAGAACGAATTTGACTACCCCAACTAATATTAGATTTTTTATCTTCTATTCTTTGTTTGTTGATATTTTTCTTGCGTATCTCAAGATCGTATAGTTTAGCGCGCAATTGTTTAAATGCTTGATCTTTGTTTTTATGTTGAGAACGGTCAGTTTGACACTGTGCTACAATATTAGTAGGAAGATGAGTAATACGGACGGCTGATTCAGTTTTATTGACATGCTGACCACCTGCGCCAGAGGAGCGGTAAACATCAATGCGAAGATCCGCCGCGTTAATTGCAATATCGATATCATCGTCTACTTCCTGGTAGATAAATACCGAGCTGAATGAGGTGTGACGACGTCGATCTGCGTCAAAAGGGCTTTTACGAACTAGACGATGCACGCCAGTTTCAGTACGCAACCAACCAAATGCGTAGTTACCAATGATTTTGGTTGTAACAGATTTGATCCCCGCAATATCGCCATTGGATTTTTCTATCACTTCGGTCTTAAAATCTTGAGATTCTGCCCATCGTAGATACATACGTAACAACATATTAGTCCAATCCTGTGCTTCAGTGCCACCCGAACCAGCTTGAATGTCTAGGTAGCAGTTAGCACTATCGTTTTCACCTGAAAACATACGTTGAAATTCTAATTGCTCCAGCTTATATACTAGTTTATTCAGATCGGTAGAAACTTCCTTTAAGGTTTCTATATTGCTTTCCTCTAGCGCTAATGCTAATAGAACACTAACGTCTTCTCGGTCCTGTACTAATGTGTCCACAGTTTTTATGATAGTTGCTAATTCTGCACGTTCTTTACTCAGTGCTTTTGCGTGATTTGGTTTATTCCAAACCTTAGGTCGCTCTAACTCAGCATGAACTTCTTCCAGACGTTCCTTCTTAGATTCATAGTTAAAGATACCTCTTAAGCATGTTAGTGCGCTTAGATAAATCTTGAATGCAGTTTTTTAACGGATTAGTTTCAAACATGATTGTGTGTTCTTTTGTATTGTTATTGTGGATAACAAATGCTAAATTAATTGATGATTTTAACTGATTTTATTATCAGTTTGTAGTTAATTAGTTAATTTTTGATAGTGAAGATAATATAAGGTGCATCTTACTCAAATCTTTGTTATGATCAGAAAATTCATATAATTACAGATGTTATACCAATCACTATGTATTATGGCTATAAAAACTCATTGATATAGATTGTATCGATTATCTACATTTTGTAAAGTCATCTCTCTAACAATCAAGTCGTTTTGTTTAATAATAGAGTAGTATGTATTTAAGTCGATATGTTTAGTTGTCATTTACTATCGAGTCACTGCGTAAGCAGCTTGGAATACTGCTAACTCGGCAGCCATTGCTGCAGCGGATAACTTGAATACACACTTGACTATAGAAATACTTCGCCCTAAGATCATCATATCCACTTTACTATTATTAGCGATAGCTACAATCTAGCAATGTAGTATTAGAATACATAAGTTTATCGGTACTTCTATCGTGATAGTGTATCTGTGTTATTCTATTAAAGTTAGCGAAATTTTTTAAATTCATTTGTATTATGTAGTACCGCCACTGTACTGTATACCACTCAACATCGCGATTACATTAAGGAAATATATATCTAGTTATTTTAGAATTTCATATGTTTTATCTTAAAACTAAAATAATCGAGTCTTGCACGAGTTATATCCTGTACGCCACTTGGAAAGACTAGGTAGTGTGGAAAGAGCTATCAGGTAAGAGAAACGCGAAGTATTTTTTTAGTTAATTGCATAGATTCAAGGTCTTACCTTATACCGTCTACAATTTTATCTCACCTTTAGCACAGCATATTAAGAATGCTCGTGAGTATGTGCGTGTAGGTTTTGTAGTTACTTAAGTAATAGTGTTGTCCAACTAATATATCATCTAAGCGACTTACAAATTAACTAGTGTGCAAATGTTCCTGTTCAGTCACTGGTTACTAGTTACAACGCATTAAAGGTTAGCTACTTAAAACAACTAGTACACACTCGTCGGTATTGATTATGATGCGCTGCATTCCATTATAAATCATAATGTGATTGAGTATTTAGCAATACTATATCAATGACCGCAACAAACATTGCTAGATTTAATAGTTTTAATAGATTAGGTGTTACTATTATGCACCGTATAAACTGCTTACCATGACATAGTTGGGAATATAGCACTAGTATTAAAGAAACTATTATTTAATCTAATCCGAGAGTAAAAGTAGTATTTACAAGTGTGCAGAATAGGCTAATAATTTCTTTTATTACTGGCAAACGTAATACTCGACATGATACTGAATTACAATATTCACATATTATTGGCACATCAATATTAAACATTAGCAAAAGAAACACCGTTATAGGTAGTGAGGCGTAATTCAGTACTCTATGTGATTGTTTGTGTTGTTATTTTAAATTTTAAATCGTCACTGTCGTTTAAATGCTATCGTCTCAGTTTATGAATGTGATTACTAATATTTAAGTAATACTTAAATTATGAGTACAATTTTTTTGGAATTGATACTAAGCATTGTCAATGCATATTAAAAAGCTTGTCTTACTGAACTCTTGCTATTAGTAAAGTAAGATGTCCGGACTCCTAGGTGTAGTACTTCTTAAT
Source organism: Candidatus Gillettellia adelgis (assembly GCA_020541285.1). Taxonomy (GTDB): domain Bacteria; phylum Pseudomonadota; class Gammaproteobacteria; order Enterobacterales; family Enterobacteriaceae; genus Gillettellia; species Gillettellia adelgis. The sequence goes on from CP047043.1 coordinate 250,883, forward strand.
CTTAAGCGCCACATAACATATTAAAAACAGCGAAGATATGAAGGTTAGTTAATAGCAGTAATCATGTACTACCAGTTGGTGATAAAGTTGTATGGTTAGATTCTCTAATCATATAGTCTATCTTCAGTAACTATCAGATTGACTACTGGCATTGTAGTGATCGCTTTGAGTGATTAATAGTTTGGGGATGAAGATGCTAATTTCTAGAATGATTTTTGGAGACACTGTATTCCCTGTGATTATGTTATCCAAAACTTTTACCTTGTGGGCAGTATACGAATTCAATAGTATGTGTTTCGCTTTATGGCTACTAAAGCCTCACTTAACGTGATTTACTAGATAGTACACTGTAATAGCTATATAATTAGTTTGATAAATCTATGGATGTGGCTTGCACTAATAACTATAAGCAATACCAGTAAATGCGATAATAAATTATTTTTGTAATCTTTATAAAGAATCATTTTATTTTTTAATCAATTGTAGTTTTAATAATTACTAATTTCTACTATCGGTAAGGAGTATGATGTGTATCACTGATCTCATATACTAGTCTAGTAAGATACTAGCTACTGTTAGATGCGTATAGCTTAATAATGTTAGTGATTACAGTTTTAAACGTTTGATAAGTAAAGACTGTATATGAGTCTTGTGATGATTAATACTATCGAGCAATTTTATAATTTCTGTAATATCGGTATATTGGTATATACTACGATTTTTACCAAAGCTACCAGTAACGATAGTAACATAAAGCTTTTATTTTTTAATATGTTTGTTATGGCATTTTAAGTATGTAAATGATCTGATTAATTTATATGCGCTTGCTGTTTTGAATTAAAGATTTATTATCTATCCGTGTTGACCTACCATACTTACAGGCGTATCTATTGGGGATCATGAGTGTTACAGGGCTTTTATAACTTGCGTTATGTTAAAATGTATGCTTTTTGTTATCTTTAGAATTTAAGATGCTTAGTAGCATGCTTTCTTTATATTAGATACTTTATGATATTTTATAGCTTTTAGTATAGTGTTCAGTGGTTTTGTCGTGCTTTAACGATAAATTTTCTTGATAACAATATTATGTTCTTTACGCCATTATATCACAGAGATCAATTTCATAACGTAGTGTATAAACGTAAAAAATACACCTTAACGCACGTGAAATAATGACTCGTCACTATACGATCAAAGATAGTAAAGTCTAACATCTAGTGTTAGAAAAGCCTAGAAAGTTATATGATAATGTAGCTCTAGCGTAAAGTTAATAAACGTACTGCCTGATGTTTCATCAAGTCACAGTAATTATAGAGCTGTCAGTAATCTAAGGTAGTAAATATGTTTATGTAGAGGGATACTAAAATTAGTTATCTATCTTTTAATAGATTTTAGCATACTTGTATGCATTATTAATTAGTAACACAGCATATCTTTTAGTGCTCACTAAAATTACTAAAATTATAAAATTTAAAAGAAATACATGTATCGTATGTTTAAGATTTGACTAGCAACTTGAATTAGAGGATTTCAGTTCTTTAAAACCGATGGATTATTTGATTGCGACTTTTGTAAAAGTTACTAAAAAACAAATATTAGCACTCTAATAAGAAGATATTTACTGTTATTCTTAATTCAAAAAAGTAGATTTTTCGTTTAATGAACACGCAATGTCTGTATAAGGAGCTCAAGTTATAAACATCAACTTTTAGTTATAAGTTATTTATGTAGTATGACGACTATATAAATAGTAAAAGGAAATATTAATAAGTATATTTATTAAATATATTATGCCTTTTAAGGCTATAAAAGTGCATAAAATATATTAACAATAAATAATAAAATTATAAGAAAAAATTATCTCTATAAGATTGATATACTGCTATGGTTTCCATAGTTAATAAAATTAGTATTTAATATACAGTCGTCGCATTATGTAATATATGTTACATGTGTCCTAAGATTGCACTATTGTTAATGTTATGCTTAGTTTGATAAATTGTATACTTAGTGTGGTGTTTAATATGCTGAAATGAAGAAAATACATTTGCAGAAATAGCTATTGTATTGCAAATAAGCTATCTTTTATTGTAATATATGCTTATATGTTATAATAAGTCGTTGCTTACGTAGTGGTTATTAAAAGATAATACTTGCTGCTTCTAAAATACCTAATTAATTAATAATAAATGCAAAGAACATCAGAACTTTACAGTTTTTAAGCGTCATAATTATGTAATAAATCAGGTCTATTGTGGAGGTGTTATTATTCTTCGAATAGATAAGTGTATCACTGAACTGATGGTGGTGTTTGATTTTTTTACCAAAATGTTAAATTATACTACTGTGATAGTAGTAGACTTGGCGCACATGTTATTCTTACGGCAAATAGTTTAATAACTTTAACATCAGTTTAACGGTAAAATGCAATTGTCGTGATTAAGATGGTGTTTCATCTGATGAACTTACATACTATATTCTCTGATACTTAGAGAGTTACATGTATTTTAGCAATTGTTTTACTGAGTTTTATCATTGCACATAGTAATAGTAATATGTTTTGATGAAATATTTATAGAAATAAAGGCTACACTTATTCTTAGTTTGTTTTGTACCATATTATATAATTTATCTAGCAAAAATATATTTGTTCTTATAGGAAGACAAAGAATTGTTCGTAGTATGTATTACTATTGTCTACTTGCTACCACTAACATTGAGTAATTATCTACTTTTATCAAAAGTAATCTGTATTGTCTGTAGATTGTAAGGTTAAATGTGCTTAATGTAAAGAAAATAAACGGTATTATCTTTATTAAGTGTTGTATATTTATAAATTACTATAGCTACAAAAGTAGTATGTAAATGTAACACATCAATATGATATTTAGAGAGGTATCACTATTAGTGCGACCTGTTATGTAAGGTTTTCTGGCAGGTGTTAAGTTGTATGTTAGTTGTACTCTTATTTAGTATGAAAATGGCCAATCAACAGAGATATTACTTAACCTCGCTGGATTCGTATGATAGCGTCTGTAAATGTTTAAAACACCCAATGTGTTTATATGCGATAAAGCAGTCGGTTTTATATAACTAAAAGATTGAGCTGTAGGAATGAGTTCGACAGAGTTAGCATAGTATAGGGGTATTTAGTTCTCATTAATTATCTATAATGCTCTATTTATCATCTACTTAAGCACAGAAGCATTATCTGTAAGATAATGCCATAGTTCTGCAATTTTTATTAAATTTATTTAGTTGTTAGAGCTTTCTTTAGAAGGATTTTAAATTACTAAAATGCAGATATTCGTTAATTTATTAATGTACCATATTTGTATAACTATAAAGCGTTAGCCATTATATGTACATCGTTTTCTTAGATATGTTATAAAATAGATATTATACGATTATATTTGTTGATATACCATCCTCTTTAATAAAAGATTGGGTGTTTTGATTTATTCTACAGTGCATATAACTTGCATACTCATGGGATAGATACTAAGAGTAAAATAATCAATATTTCTCTTATGAAGGTGTATACTACTTAAATATATTGGAAGTGCTATGGTGTTATTGCGGCATGTAAGTCATGAAGTAATAAGTAAATTATAAGATTAAATTTAATAGAGCAACTCTCTAGGATTCTGAAAACAAAAAATGATAGAATAACAGAATTTACTAAGGTGATATCTTTAATATTTAACGATATTACTCAATGATATGATATGAATATCATAAAAGTTTAACGTTTACTCAATAAGAAGAACTGAGCTAGTAAAAGTTAAGTGAAGTGGTTAACATGAATCAACTATGATATTCAAGTATGAAAGATATTTACAATAAACATACCACGTATCACTCCATATTTTATAGTGTTTTCGAAAATGTAAGCACAAATAGCAGCCTGAAATCTCTCTGTCCTTTATTAATATATTTAAATATACCGTAGATTATCTCAACAGCACAGAGTAGTCATTCTAGATAATTCACAGCTTACTAGAATAAGCGCCGTCCTAATCAATGTGCAGGCACTAACTATGACCAATAATATTTCATTTTCACCACGTCAGCCTTATGCCTCTGCGCATTTAACGTTGACATTAATCTCATTAGAAGATTGGGCGTTAGTAACGCTACATGGTCCGGATACACAAAAATACCTGCAGGGTCAAATAACAATAGACATTACTAGGTTAGCTGTTGATCAACACGTACTGTGTGGTCATTGCAATGCTGCAGGGAAAATGTGGAGTAACTTACGTGTGTTTCATTATCGAGAAGGTTATGCTTATATATTGCGCCGTAGCGTGCTCACGAGTCAACTAACTAACATTAAGAAATACGCAGTATTCTCTAGTGTTGTTATTGCTGTTGACAATGATCGAGTATTGCTCGGTATCGCTGGTTTTAATGCTCGCGAATTTTTAGCCAGTATCTTTGTGACTCTTCCAGATAATGCACACCAAATAATACAAGAAGATGATGTTACTTTATTGCATTTTTCTGAACCAGCTGAGCGTTTCTTGCTGATTACGACTACTATCACTGCTGAGAAGTTAGTAACAAAAATGCATAATCAGACTGATCTGAATAACAGTCGTCAGTGGCTAGTATTGGATATCGAGGCTGGTTACCCAATTATTGATATTGCTAATAGTTTGCAGTTAATTCCTCAGGCTACTAATCTACAAGCCTTACACGGTATTAGTTTTAAAAAAGGTTGCTATATAGGCCAGGAAATGATAGCACGTGCTAAGTTTCGTGGTACTAATCAACGTGCACTGTATTTGCTAGAAGGTAAGGCAAGTCGTGTACCTCAGATAGCAGAAGATGTAGAACTACAATTAGGTGAACATTGGCGGCGTACCGGAACAGTGTTGGCTGCTAGTATGTTGGCCAATGATATGTTATGGGTACAGGTAGTTATGCATAAAAAACTCAATACTAATAGCAAATTACGAATACGTGCTGACGCCACTAGTCATTTGACAATTAAGCCATTACCCTATATGCTAGATTCATAGCTGTTAGCATTAGCATGCTGTACCCTATTATATAATGCTTAAGCAATAATATATTATACGATGAAAGCCATTATCAGCCTGTGATAAGATGCTATCTTAAGCAATGATTACAGTATTCTTCTTGTAATCATTGCAATACTCATATCGTATAAACAGTTTAAATAACATGATTGTAACATTCTCGTGCACTTCAGACAGATAGTAACTTGTGCATGCTTCTCTTGCAGATATCTTGGTAAGAAAAAATATGATTGCATACAGATCTCTCAACGTACTATAAAGACGTAGCTTAAATATCATAGCTAACAGCGTACGTCGTTATAAGATTTGGCGCATCAACATAGCAGAAAGCATATAAATCATAGCAATCTAAAAGTTCTTACGCACGAGAGCTAGCAGCGACTTAGGTGCACTAGAGATTGCAAAATTGTTGATTTATCTTATGGATAAGGCTGCTGTCACTTAGGTAAATCATGAGTCAGATAATCAATGAGAAATAAATATCCCTATACTATTTAAATTCTGCCTCACTTATGTCTGCAGCACAATTATTTCAGTTATATAAAACCGACTATTTCTTATGGTGATGCATGATATTTCACTTCATAATACAGTACGTGTGTGTTACGATTCTATAGTAACACATATCAATCCTCCTGATTGACTCAAAGATTCTTTTGGTATCTCGTGCTAAGTGACACTTAAGTGGGGTTTAATGCATTTATATTGTACATTTAGGTGTTTTCTATAAAAAGAATAAGTATAATTTTGAAATTGTTTAAGATTACTATGCAGTAACAGTGTAGTAATTCATAACTATTATTTCTTTGATATTAGCGTGAGCGCTATTTTAGTACATTATATGTTATTACAATTCTGTATGATCGATCTCTATACTATAGGCGTCGTGTGTTGAGTAGTATGATCAGTGCAATAATACTCGGAACTTTCGTTTTGAAAATTCTATTGTGATACTTGAAAAATTATAGTAAACTTACAACTGCAATGCTTAGTAGAAAAATGTACCGAGCGTATCAGTGCAGCATCGTGTTAATACATTTACTATCGTGTGTTAACTATTGTTGCTTCGATATCTTCTGCTTCTTGTTGTTCTTGAATAGATAGTTTGGTATTAGTTGTTGTGTTTTTTGAGACTATACTGAATATCAAATGTCATTTTGATATTAGTCATGGCATTATCTCTGCTCAGTATCTTTATGGTTACTTTGATGTTTTGCAGTAATAGTTTGTATGGCGTAATTTTTCATGTAACTATCATTGATTGCCTCACTAAAATAAATAGTAAATAGCTCTTATAGAATAAATTCTATTCCACATTTATTGTTCCACTTAAACTCGTAATAAATACAAGGTATTATCTTGCGGTAAAGGTATTGTCTTGCAGTAGTAAATATCATGTCTTATACGTAAAGTGTACAATGTAAAAAATTACTGTGCTATTAAGATAGATCTTACGGAGCGGTTTTAAGAATGGACAAAAAATTATCGTGTGATATTAGTAATTGTATTATTATATTAGAGATATATCTACTACTATAATAGTAGACAAGAGATATTATAATGGTCTAGTTAATACGTGAAATCCTGCTTTGGTCACGCAATAAAACTAGCACATAAAACCTAGACAGTAAGAAACAGTTCATGACAAGCTAGAAGCGCGATGTTCATCATGACTGATACTTTCATAGTATTAATTATGACGATCAGTTCTAAAGAAAAGAGTAAATTCGGTCTAGTATTGTTATAATATTGATATGTTAATGTTTGGAAGCAAGTTTATTTAGAGAGAGTATTCTATTTATTCATCTATAAGTTAAAAAATTTTTAAAAACTTTATAGTAAATAATAATGTATACTAACATCATTGTCTCCATCTATAATAAAATCTTCTATAAACTCACAACATACTAGAGTAGAAAATATATTTGCATTATTTAGAGGCACTAAACGACAAGATATATTGGTATTATCTCATTTTAATTATTAGTTTTTCTGGATTACCTGAATTATTAACTTTTATGCGTTACTAGAAATTAATTAATTAGATTGTTAAATTTCATTTGTAACCTTGTATAGGTTTGTTCGAATGCTTTTACACAGCATGACAATACTATTACGCTCTGATTAGAATGTTAAGTAAACAAATAGCACCGAGCAAAATAGAATAGTTGGTTATTGTGAACACGAAATCACAATCGAATCAAGCTACAATAGAACATTTGTAGCATATTTTTTTTAGTCTAAGAGAGTTGCTATGAAAAATATTAATCCAACTCATACTGCTGCTTGGCAAGCTTTGCAACAGCATTTTTTACAAATGAAAAACATTCATATTTCCGATTTATTTTCACAAGATACTGACCGTTGCTCAAAATTTTCTGTCATTTTTAAAGATCAAATGTTAGTAGATTACTCCAAAAATCGTATTACTACAGAAACATTAAGAAAACTACAGGCGCTAGCGCAGGAAACTGATCTGCAGGGCGCAATCAGATCAATGTTTACTGGTGAAAAAATTAACCGCACTGAAGATCGAGCGGTATTACATATTGCTCTTCGAAACCGTAGTAATAGTCCAATTTTTGTTGACGGAAAAAATGTTATGCCAGCAGTAAATGCGGTATTACTTAAGCTACAGCAATGTTGTACGCGGGTGATCACTGGCGATTGGAAAGGCTACAGTGGAAAACCTATTACTGATGTAGTAAACATCGGTATTGGTGGTTCTGATCTTGGCCCTTACATGGTTACTGAAGCATTACGGCCTTATAAAAATCACTTAAATATGCACTTTGTATCTAATATTGATGGCACGCATATCACTGAAACATTAAGATTTTTAAACCCACAAACAACACTGTTCTTAGTAGCGTCTAAAACTTTTACTACTCAAGAAACCATGACAAATGCCAATAGTGCTCGAGATTGGCTATTAAATCATACTTCTAACGATAAAGATATAGAAAAACATTTTATTGCACTTTCTACTAATAGCAGCGCAGTCATGAAGTTTGGCATTAATACTGACAATATGTTTGAATTTTGGGACTGGGTAGGCGGTCGTTACTCCTTGTGGTCGTCAATAGGTTTATCAATTGCTCTTTCAGTAGGTTATAAGAACTTTGAACAACTTCTCAGTGGCGCACATGAGATGGACAAGCATTTCATGGAAACTCCGTTAGAGAAAAATCTGCCAGTACTATTAGCACTTATTAGTATTTGGTATAGTAATTTTTTTGGTTCTGAAACAGAAGCTATTTTACCTTACGATCAATACTTACACCGTTTTTCCGCTTATTTTCAACAAGGAAATATGGAGTCTAATGGTAAATACGTAGACAGAAACGGTCATCCAGTAAATTACCAGACTGGTCCAATCATCTGGGGAGAGCCAGGTACTAATGGTCAACATGCGTTTTACCAGCTCATTCATCAAGGAACGAAGTTGATTCCTTGTGATTTTATAGCTCCGGCGGTCAGTCTTAATCCATTAAATGACCATCATGATAAACTATTGTCACATTTCTTTGCCCAAACTGAAGCATTAGCTTTTGGAAAATCGTTAGAGACAGTAGAAGCAGAATTGGTAGCTTCTGGAAAAAAGACAAAAGACATTAAATATATAGCGCCATTTAAAGTATTTGAGGGTAACCGACCAACTAACTCTATTCTCCTACGTGCAATTACTCCATTCAGCTTAGGCATACTGATCGCATTATACGAGCATAAGATTTTTGCTCAAGGTGCTATTCTAAATATTTTTAGTTTCGATCAATGGGGTGTAGAGTTAGGAAAGAATTTAGCTAACAAAATATTGTTAGAACTAGCAGGCATTCAGCGGGTTAATAGCCATCATAGTTCAACAAATGCTTTGATTAATTGCTTTAAAGCATGGCGATAGTTATCCTTTAACTTATTCTACAACGGTGAGATGGGGTAGAAAGGTTTAAAAAACCACTACAGTCTGCAGACAGTATCCCTGATATGAGACTTCATATGATTCCAGAAAAACTGCACGATTTTATCGTAGTAGCTAAGTTTGGTGGCACAAGTGTTGCGGACTTTACAGCCATGAATTGCAGTGCTGATTTAGTACTTGCTAATCCTAGCATACGTCTAGTAGTATTATCTGCTTCGTCTAAAATTACGAATTTACTGATAGCTCTAGCTGAAGGTTGTAGCGCTAATAAACGTAACCATTGGATTGATGAAATTCGCCACATTCAATATGTTATTCTTGAGTGCCTAAAGGCATCAGATAGTTGTCGTCAAGAAATAGACCGCATGCTAGAAAGTATTTCTGTTCTCTCAGAAGTTGCATCGTTGACACCTTCCTTAGCTATAACTGACGAGTTGGTTAGTTATGGAGAACTCATATCTACTTTATTATTCGTTGAGGTTTTGCGTGTTCGTAATGTGCAGGTGAAATGGTTTGATGTACGAACTATTATGCGTACTGACGATAATTTTGGCCGAGCGACACCGGATAGCGTTGCATTGCGTAAACTTACTCAAACGCGACTAAAACCATGTTTACAAGAGTCCCTTGTCGTTACTCAGGGTTTTATTGGTAGCGATCGGCAAGGTCGAACTACTACGTTGGGGCGAGGCGGCAGTGATTACAGTGCCGCATTATTAGGCGAAGCGCTGCATGTGAACCAGATTGATATTTGGACAGACGTGCCTGGAATATATACTACTGATCCGCATGTGGTATCGGTAGCGAAGCGTATTGATAGTATTACTTTTGAAGAAGCGGCGGAAATGGCTAACTTTGGTGCTAAAGTATTGCACCCAGCAACCCTGTTACCAGCGATGCGTAGCGATATTTCGGTATTTGTGGGTTCCAGTAAAGAACCCGCTTCCGGCGGAACGTTAGTATGTAATACCATTCAGAATCCGCCATTATTTCGTGCACTAACATTACGTCATCAACAAACCCTGTTAATGCTACACAGCTTAAATATGTTGCATGCACATGGGTTTTTAGCGGAAGTGTTTAATATTCTGGCGCGACATAATATTTCAGTTGACTTAATCACTACTTCAGAAGTGAGCATAGCTCTCACAATAGATACCACAACTTCTACATCTGTTAGCAGAACACCCTTAACGAGATCATTGTTAACCGAACTGTCTACATTGTGTCGAACAGAAGTAGAAGAAAACCTTGCATTGGTGGCGTTAATAGGTAATAAATTATTGCAAGCGTGTGGTGTAGGTAATCAAGTATTTAGCGTACTTAATGCATTTAACATTCGAATGATCTGCTATGGTGCAAGCAATTATAACTTATGTTTCTTGGTGCCTAGTAATAATGCCGAGGAGGTCATACGTATCTTACATTATCATCTCTTTGAGTAAGTCATTACTTCCTCTCTAGGTGTAAATGTTTATGCAAGATATTTTTTAGTATGGGTATAGTGTTTACTAAGCTAAATATTAATGTCTTCTCAATCTATTATAGGATAACAGAAATTATCATGTAAAGGTATAAGGAATATCGCCAGACTTATTGGTCATTTCAAATGATGTAACTTTAAGGTGATCAAGCGATTGTTACTAAACCTCAAAGAGATTATACAATTTTAAATAGTCACTAATTCATTTATAATAAATTTATTAAACAATTCTAGATACTGGACACTTTAAAAATATAACCTTCATTTATATGGTTTTTTTAGATGTTGATTCCAGCGGATATTCTCAATGATATAACTGGATAAAATGTGTCTGATTCTGATTGCGTTATTCAATATAATTTAGTGCAGGAAGATTATAACGTTGTCGACAGTGTATCTAGAGCTATCAGAATGATATCTATTAAATTTATACTCATGGTGTTAATCATCGCACTTGTCAGTCATCAAATGCTGCCTTACAAATATAAATTTAGCAAAAACTTAATATTTAATTTCTGTATGACTATTATAGCGAACTCGCACAGTGTGTTGAATTCTATACAGAGGGGCCGGGTCATGTATGTTTAATTCAGTGAACCATGGATGGTTCTGTAATTGAGTGTTAGACATATGTGGCCCTATAATCTAGTGGCGAGGATGATGTTGCTTTAAGAAGGTTCAATGCTTGATTACAACACATTGATGATTAGGAAGGCTGTATAATCGTTCTGTTTAGAATAAAGTTATAGCCATCATGGCACCCTCTCTAATAATCTTTAGAACATTCCTCCAAATATTGTAATATTATTGCATCATACCAGGTACAACCAAAGGGATTACTAATAAAAGTACAATTAATAAAGTGGTACTTGAAAAACGCATGAAGATAGTAGGTGCTATTACAATAGACTTATTAGGAGTTTGTGCTCATAAATTTTATTCTAATTCGCTAGAGCGTCAATATAAAATTATTACTTAATACGATTAGTACATTAGTTATACCGAAGGTTGCATTTTACCTTAGCGTGCTTACGTGACTTAATCACTTACTGAGGTAAGTGCTATGGTGGAATAGTTACACGACTTACGCGACTAGATAGCACGGTATATCTTAAAGTATATAATTGTATTATAGATATTGCATTTTAAATAAATCAGAGTGATTTCTTCATGATAAGTTACATAAAATTGACTATCATGAGCTAGTTATCAACCCCTTTTTTTAAGGGCTCACTTTTGTAGAAAAAAGCATATTAAATGAATTCCTGGTTAATTGATTGTTTTATGCAATTTTAATTTACTTTCAGTGTTACAGTGACATCTTAATAACATTAATACTCGATAACTATATTATAAGAGAAGCACCGTAAGTTATTGGAATTTATAAAATATTACTACTGTAGATACAAGCGAATCGAAACAATAATAATGCCAGATTATTCTAGTATATTTTGGAAAAGATCATCACTTATTCTAAAAATATAATTAAATGAGCATTTAAGCTTTGTGCAAGAATAATTTTAAATTCTAATATAAAGTATATTTTTTCTCAAAAAATATCTACATTATTAGAGTATATACAGTATTTATCTAAATTTTAACATTTAGCAATGCGGGTGCTATACTTCTTTATAGTATAACCAATAATTAGGATTACCATCCATACTGGGAGTAGTAATACTGAAATTTGTATACTCGGTGTTAGATACATAATGACTAAAATAAAAACCATAAACATCAGACATAAATAATTGCTGAACGGATGCCAGAATGCTTTGAACTGAGGTTTAATACCTTCACGGTTTTTAGCTGCACGAAATTTTAGATGCGCTAAGCTAATCATCGCCCAATTTATTACGAGTGCTGATACTACTAGTGCCATGAATAATTTAAAAGCACGTTCAGGGATTAAGTAGTTAATTAAAATGCACAATGCAGTAGCGATACCAGAAATTCCGATAGCGAGGATCGGCACGCCACGGTCATCAACTTTTAGTAAACTTTTTAGCCCATTTCCTTGCTGCGCTAGGCCGTATAACATACGACTGTTACAGTATACACAACTGTTATATACTGACAGCGCTGCAGTTAGTACGACGACATTTAGCATAGTCGCAACTAGTTTGCTGTCTAACGCATGAAAGATGAGTACAAAAGGACTGTTACCTTCGACTATTTTTTTCCAAGGGTAGAGTGATAATAACACTGTCAGTGAGCCGATATAAAAAATAAGGATACGGTAGATAACCTGATGGGTAGTAATTGGAATGCTTTTTTTTGGGTTCTCAGCTTCCGCTGCGGTAATGCCGACCAATTCAAGACCACCGAATGAAAACATTATTACCGCCATCGCCATTGTTAACCCTCTGCCGCCATTTGGTAAAAAACCACCTTGCTTCCATAGATTAGTGAAGGTAGCTTCTGGGCCACCCATGCCACTCAGTAGTAAATAGATACCAAATATGATCATGCCCATTATAGCAACGACTTTAATGATAGATAACCAGAACTCTATCTCACCATAGATCTTAACATTTGCTAGGTTAATAGCATTAATCAGTAAGAAGAACACAGCGGCAGAAATCCAAGTGGGGATATCTGGCCACCAATATTGTACATAGATACCAACTGCTGTAAGTTCTGCCATCGCTACTAATACGTAAAGCACCCAGTAGTTCCAGCCGGACGCAAAGCCAGCAAAATGACCCCAGTATTTATATGAAAAATGGCTAAAGGAACCGGCTACTGGCTCTTCTACTACCATTTCACCTAGTTGTCGCATAATTAGAAACGCAATAAAACCGCCAATAGCATACCCTAAAATCACTGAAGGACCAGCCATTTTTATGGTTTGAGAAATACCGAGAAACAATCCCGTACCAACTGCGCCACCTAAAGAAATAAGTTGTATATGACGATTTTTCAAGCCACGTTTTAGCTGATTGCCATATTCTTTACCGTCCATAAATCAAACCTCTTGTTATTGCAGAATGACTTATATTGTATGAATAGTGGTTAGGATACCTGTTTTATTTATGGCATGATAGTGCTTAATTTTTCTGGATCACTATAAATTATAAAAAATAATATTCTGTATAATAGTTGACATTTTATTTGTGATGTTAGTGTTTAATAGTATAAGGAACAAAACAACAAACAATATACTTTAATATTAATTCTTATGTACTAAATAATGTAGCTGACGTGAGATATATTGTCAGGTTCATATATATTAATATATCTTATGCATCCTACATTTTCACTGAGTAGGCTGAAAAAATAATGATAGATCGTATCTTTACGCGAAGGGTGCGGATTTTGACTCAATTCCAGCACTATTTTAATGGTTTTTAGTTAATGATACTTCTCTCGTAACCTCTTTGAACTTTGAAATATAATAATTATATACACTATAATTTAGCACGTTACGGAGAAATAACAATGTTGTCGATCCCTGAAAAAAGGAGATACGAGTAAGTACTTGAATGAGCAAAAATTACTAAAATACAACTTATAGTATCCGCTGGTATACATTAAGTAAACTGCCAGCTAGGAGCGGATATGGTGTAATATCCTGGGTGTTATTTTTAATAGACATTATGCGGTATATTAAAATATTAGAATTATTCATCTGATCCAGTGATCATCATATTTTAATGTCTGGCAGTAAGAATAGATTTTGCTTAATAATTTTAATTAAGAGTAGGTAATGTGATATATAGAAAATATAGTGTATTTTACCGGAAAAACTGCAATGCAATGACATAACGGTTGTTGCGTCTTTATTTTTGCTTGCATGATTGTATCAGGTTTAGACATGGTCGGAAGACACAGGGTAACAAAACTAACTATCTATTAATAGCGCTCGGTTTCTGTCAGTACTGTGCCATAGAAAACTGCTTTATTAAGGATAAGATATTCGTGGTGTTATCGAGTAAGTTTATAACAGAATAAGTGATGTTTTTATTAGAACACTATATTTTCAGATTGCCGTCTTAGTGATATTTTTAACTTTAGTGTGTTCATAATGTGCACAGAGATATAACAATTTCTAGCGTTTTGCTCTTTTAGTTTTTTCAAAAAGTATTTAGTGATCTTGTAATGTTTATTACTTGTATGAGCTATATGCTTTTAATGAACAAAACCAGCTCATTATCTTAGTAATTTATTAGTCTGCTTAATAATAGTCTGTATGCTTAATGCACAAACATTAATTAGATGATTAGTAAATTTTTCATTCTTTATTTTCTTTAGTCGCTCTGACTATAATGTTATTTCTAGCTTATTATTAAGTAAGTGTTTTCGAGTCTGCCAATACATGAAAATCTCACATGAAAAATAACATTAACTATATATTTGTAGGCTAACACTACAAGTTAGCAAACCATTCTAATGCGTATATATGTTTTTATGTCAAGACATTTGTGACAGAGCAGTTTAAATGTTTTTTCTCGTGCTAAATTTTACTGTCATAGTTATAAAACAAAGTTTGTTTGTAAACAAGAAAGTAGTTTTAATAACTAAAGTATGACCATGTATGAAGACTAGGATAATTCGGATAATTTAGATAGCGTTTTATCTCGTTGCATCATATGAATATATAGGATAACTTGTAAGTGCCATTACTAATGAAATTCGTATGCTTTTCAGAAAAGAAATCACTTGTATTATACAGGACGTTTCGTCAAACCTATTCGATACTATGAACCTTTCACTACAATACTTCACTTAGAGAGCACATAGTGTTCCTTAGAAGAGTGTATTTTATTAGGTAAGCTAGAGAAATTGTTTTATGTTGACATTTTTCTCTAAAAACTGGTAAGTAGTTAGAATTTTAAAGGCTTTCATTAGACATCAGAAAGTCAACATATATGTGGCATGAGCTGAAAGAAATACGGGGTCTTCTAGCCTTCAGTGACCTCTTTTTTATCTATCTAGCGTTGAAATTTGATCTAATAAATGCGCTATATATCTGTAAGATATAGTTGTTCGTGATATAACGTGACATGGTATTAACAAATGTTAGATGTGTATTCTTAAATGCTATAGTTTGTAGGTATTTTGGAATATGTATGATTTTAATGCTAGGCTTAACTTATTACATAGTAAAAATTGCGACAATAAGCACTGATTGTAATATAATATTATGTTACTGACTATAAAAGTTAACAGCTAATTCTGTAATGAAGTATAAAAAAACTAAAAAATCTGTTCGATCTGTAGAATAGTAGAATATTAGACGGAGTATATCATTGTCATCCCAGAATTTTAAGGGATTATGTTGTATATTCCTGCACAAGATATATGCAGCTGATGTCATTATTTTATGATTATAAAAGAAGTCTTAGTGGCTCTTATTTTGGAGTGTAATCGACACCAGAACGTCATGGCATTTTTAACAGTGCAACACCCAGAACGACTCTCTTTAGAGTACAGTTATATAAAAAGTAAACCTAAGATGCTATGGTTGTGATTTTTCGGTTGTATATGTATCAGTGTTTTCTTTCTTACTCTAGTGATATATTTAGGTAAACTGTTAGGGATGCATGAATTGCATCCCTAAAATTCACTTGCATCTAATAACAAATGCTATGAATATCAGTGTCTGACAATTCTATTACCGCATTGCTATCTTTCTGGAATATGCAAAAAGATGCGTATAGTTAAGTTTTTACATTAACTGCACAGCCAGTCTTCCTATATTGTATAAAAATAGGCTCCGGCGCTTAACAAACACTTAGACAGAGAAGGAATACACCATGCTACAACATCTAACTAATGATGTGGATCCATTAGAAACTTTCGATTGGCTGCAGGCCATCGAATCGGTCATTAGTGAAGAAGGTGTTGAGCGCGCTGTGTTTTTAATTGAGCAGTTATTAGGGGTGGTTCGTGGGTGCGGTGTTAACGTAGTGGGTAATTCTGTATGTCAGAATTACATTAATACTATTTCCGTAGAGGATGAACCACCTTATCCAGGAGATCTAGCTCTGGAACGCCGTATTCGTTCAGCTGTCCGTTGGAACGCTATTATAATGATTCTTCGTGCTTCTAAGAAACATTTAGAGCTAGGTGGTCACATGGCATCTTTCCAGTCTTTTGCGACATTTTACGAAGTATGTTTTAACCACTTCTTTCGTGCTCGAAATAAAAAAGATGGCGGAGATTTGGTTTACTTTCAAGGACATATCTCACCGGGTATTTATGCACGCGCCTTCCTTGAAGGCCGTCTTACCTTAGAACAAATGAATAACTTCCGCCAAGAAGTTTATGGGGCAGGATTGTCTGCTTATCCACATCCAAAATTAATGCCAGCTTTCTGGCAATTTCCGACTGTCTCGATGGGTTTGGGAGCAATCTGTGCGATTTATCAAGCTAAGTTCTTAAAGTATTTGAATAATCGGGGTTTAAAGGATACCTCAGAACAAACTGTATATGCTTTCTTAGGTGATGGCGAGATGGATGAACCAGAGTCGAAAGGTGCACTCACAATTGCCGCCCGTGAAAACCTAGATAATCTGGTGTTTGTTATTAACTGTAATCTCCAGCGTTTAGATGGACCGGTTACTGGTAACGGTAAGATAATTAACGAATTAGAAGACGTCTTCGTTGGAGCAGGCTGGCAAGTGCTAAAAGTAATTTGGGGTGGTCGTTGGGATACATTACTAAGTAAAGATACTAGCGGTAAGTTAATCCAACTAATGAATGAGACGCTAGATGGTGACTACCAAACTTTTAAATCTAAAGACGGTGCGTACGTACGTCAGCATTTCTTTGGTCGTTACTTAGAAACTCAATCGTTAGTTCAGGACATGACCGACGACGAAATTTGGGCATTAAATCGCGGAGGTCATGATCCAAAAAAAGTCTTTTCTGCATTAAAAAAAGCACAGGATACCCAAGGTAAACCTACGGTCATTTTGGCTCATACTATTAAAGGTTATGGTATGG
This sequence comes from Candidatus Gillettellia adelgis, assembly GCA_020541285.1. Classification (GTDB taxonomy): domain Bacteria; phylum Pseudomonadota; class Gammaproteobacteria; order Enterobacterales; family Enterobacteriaceae; genus Gillettellia; species Gillettellia adelgis. Next base: position 268,284 of record CP047043.1, read on the forward strand.
GGGAAATGGTAGAAGGTAAAAATGTTTCTCACCAAGTTAAGAATATGAATATGTTAGGGATTCAGAAATTCCGAGATCGTTTTAACATACCGGTTTCTGATATTGATATTGAAAAATTACCATATATTTTTTTCGAAAAAAATACTCCAGAATATCAGTATTTGCATGAACGCCGTCAAGCCTTAAAAGGATATCTACCAAGTCGTTTGCTAGAGTTTACCCAAAAGCTAAAATTACCAGATTTAAAGGATTTCAACTCATTACTAGAAGCGCAAGGAAAAGCAATCTCTACAACTATAGCCTTTGTGCGTGCTTTGAACGTAATGCTAAAGAATCAGTCAATAAAAGATCGCATAGTACCTATCGTAGCCGACGAAGCGCGTACTTTTGGTATGGAGGGTCTGTTTCGTCAGATTGGCATTTATAGCCCTCATGGCCAGAAATATACTCCACAAGATCGTGAACAAGTTGCATATTATAAAGAAGATAAGCAAGGTCAAATCTTGCAGGAAGGTATTAATGAACTAGGTGCAGCGGCTTCTTGGTTGGCGTCTGCAACCTCCTATAGCACTAACGATCTACCTATGATTCCGTTTTATATCTACTATTCAATGTTTGGTTTTCAGCGTATCGGTGATCTATGTTGGGCGGCAGGGGATCAACAAGCGCGTGGTTTTCTAATTGGTGGTACTTCAGGTAGAACAACTTTAAACGGTGAAGGCTTACAACATGGCGACGGTCATAGCCATATTCAATCTTTAACGATTCCGAATTGTATTTCTTACGATCCAGCTTATGCTTATGAGGTAGCTGTAATTATGCATGATGGTTTATTACGCATGTATGGTGATGCACCTGAAAATATTTATTACTATTTGAGTACGCTCAACGAAAATTACTTTATGCCAGCAATGCCGCATAATGCGGAAGAAGGTATTCGTAAAGGAATTTATAAGTTAGAGACCATAGACGGAAGAATAGGTAAAGTACAGTTATTGGGTTCTGGTGCTATCTTGCGACATGTGCGTAATGCGGCAAAGATTTTAGCGACAAATTACGGTATAGGCTCTGATACGTATAGCGTGACCTCTTTTACTGAATTAGCACGTAATGGACAGGACTGTGAGCGTTGGAATATGCTGCATCCTACTGAAACGCCACATGTACCTTATATTGCTCAAGTAATCAATGATACGCCAGTAATAGCAGCCACCGATTATATGAAATTATTCGCAGAGCAGGTGCGCGCTTATATTCCAGTGAGCGATTATTTTGTACTAGGTACTGATGGTTTTGGTCGTTCAGACAGTCGTAAAAATCTGCGTGATCACTTTGAAGTAGATGAATTTTATATAGTGCTTGCTGTTTTAAGTGTATTAGCAAAACGTGGTGAAATTGCAGTACTGATAGTTGCTGATGCAATTAAAAAATTTAATATCAACCCAGAAAAAATTAACCCGCGTTTAGCATAAGAGGTACGGGATAATGTTTATCGAAATCAAGGTACCTGACATCGGTGAAGATGAAGTGGAAATCACCGATATCATGGTGAAGGTTGGCGATCAAGTTGCCGCTGAACAATCGTTGATCACTGTAGAAGGCGATAAAGCATCTATGGAAGTTCCTGCACCAATTGCTGGTACGGTACAAGAGATTCGCATTAAATCTGGTGACAAAGTGAAAACCGGTTTTTTAATTATGATCTTTACCGTACACGCTATAACGTTAACCAATGCCACATCTGTTCTAAATACAGAAGTTGAAACACTATTAACTAAGAAATCCGTTGATACGACTACATCCAATACGCATATTGATAATCAAAACAGATGTACTAAAAATGCTTCATATGTCCATGCGACTCCGGTTGTTCGTCGTTTAGCGCGTGAATTTGGTATCAATCTAGAACAAATCAAAGGTTCTGGTCGTAAATGTCGCATATTGCGCGAAGATGTACAAGCATATGTGAAAAAATTAGCACAACATGCAAATACTATACCAATAGCTACTCTAGAAAGTACGAAGGCATGGCCAAAAGTAGATTTTGGTAAGTTCGGTGAGATTGAAGAAATCGATGTGGGGCATATTCAGAGAGTGTCTGGTGCTAATTTAAGCCGAAACTGGAGAATGATTCCGCATGTGACTCACTTTGATAAAATTGATATCACCGATCTGGAGGTATTTCGTAAGAAACAAAACAAAGACGCAGCTAAACATAATCTAGGTATAAAGTTAACGCCGGTGGTGTTTATTATGAAAGCTACAGCAGTCGCTTTGGAGAAGATGCCACGCTTTAATAGTTCGCTCTCTGAAAACGGACAAAAGCTGATCCTAAAAAAATACACAAACATTGGTGTGGCAGTTGATACACTCAATGGTTTAGTAGTGCCAGTATTTAAAGATGTAAATAAAAAAAGCATTACTGAGCTATCGCGTGAGCTAACAGCTGCGATTAAAAAATCGCATGATGGCCAACTAACTATAAAAGATATGCAGGGTTGCTGTTTTACTATATCTAGTCTAGGTGCGCTTGGGACAACTCATTTTACACCGATTATTAACGCTCCAGAAGTGGCGATTCTAGGTGTTTCTAAATGTAATATAGAGCCGGTTTGGAATGGTACAGAGTTTATGCTACGTCTTATAATGCCAATATCACTTTCTTTTGATCACCGTGTAATCAACGGTGCTGATGGTGCACGTTTTATTACTATTGTTAATAATATGTTGTCTGATATTCGCTGTTTAGTAATGTAATGACAGTAAAATACATTACTGTTATATCCTTATTGCATTAATATCAATTGCATCGGACGTTAAATTATTACATTTATTATACAATAATTTTAACAAGATATTAGTCAGTTAGTAAATAATACAGACATCAATATAAATAGCGTTTACACTGGTTCTCTATCTGAATGTAAAATGAGAGCTATATATCTATTGAAGCTGCCATTAGCAAATCGTTGAAATATACCAGAACAGATGATGTGAAGGTAACTTGCAACAAGATTGGTATAAAATGAATATAGTCAATAAGACTTTCAGCGTAAAAAGATAAAAGGTCGGGGCAATAAAAACTATCCCTGATAATTAATGCAGAGGTGGTCATGCGTACTGAAATTAAAGCTCAGGTCGTTGTGCTTGGAGCGGGTCCAGCAGGTTATTCTGCAGCTTTTCGTTGTGCTGATTTAGGTCTTCAAACCGTGCTAGTTGAACGTCATTCAACATTAGGAGGAGTGTGTCTGAATGTAGGATGCATCCCCTCTAAAGCACTATTGCACCTTGCTAAAGTGATTGAAGAAGCTAAAGCATTAATCGCACAGGGTATCATTTTTAATAAACCAAGAACAGATATTGATGCAGTTCGTTCTTGGAAAGAAAAAGTAATTACGCGATTAGCTCAAGGGCTATTTAGTATGGCTACAGAAAGAAAAATCACAATAGTCAATGGATTAGGAAGGTTTACAAGTGTGAATACTTTGGTAGTTGAAGGGGCGCGTAGTTTTACTACGATTAATTTTAGTTATGCTATTATCGCTGCGGGTTCTCGTCCTATCGAATTATCGCATGTTCCTCACAACGATCCACGTGTCTGGGATTCTACTGACGCATTATTACTAAGCACTATCCCACGACGTTTGCTAGTCATTGGCGGGGGTATTATTGGTATGGAAATGGGTACTGTATACCATTCGTTGGGATCACAGATCGACGTAGTGGAAAGGTTAGATCAAGTAATACCACTTGCAGATAAAGATATTATTTCAGTTTTCTCAAAACACATTAAAAAGCAGTTTAACCTTATGCTGGAAACTAAGGTGATCGCAGTAGATGCTAAAGGGACTGGCATCTATGTTACGATGAAAGGGAAAAACTCTCCAGCCGAGTCAAAGTGCTATGATGCAGTATTAGTAGCTATTGGACGCATACCGAATGGTAATCTATTAGATGTTGAAAAAGCAGGAGTGGACGTCGATGAGTTTGGTTTTATCAATGTAGACAAACAATTGCGCACTAATATACCGCATATTTTTGCTATCGGCGATATTATTGGCCAGCCAATGCTAGCACACAAAGGTGTATATGAAGGTCATATAGCCGCAGAAGTTATTTCTGGCATGAAGCACTATTTCAATCCAAAAGTCATTCCATCAATTGCTTATACTATACCAGAGGTAGCATGGGTAGGTTTAACCGAGAAAGACATACAAGACAAAAATATTAACTATGAAACTGCTACCTTTCCATGGAGTGCTTCTGGCCGTGCTATTACTTCCAACTGTGTAGATGGTATAACTAAACTAATCTTCGATAAAACCTCGCATCGCATCATTGGTGGTGCTGTTGTTGGGAATAATAGTAGCGAGTTATTAGGTGAAATTGGACTAGCTATTGAAATGGGCTGTGACGCTGAAGACCTTGCATTAACTATTCACGCACACCCAACTTTGTATGAATCTGTAGGCCGATCAGCAGAGATGTACGTAGGTCGTATTACTGACCTATTGAATCTGAAAGCTAAGCAATACTAATATGAGTGGGTTTAGTTGCCTTAAAAAGCAACCTATTAAAGAGAGATTTCGTGTCCGCTCTTTTGAATGATTCGCCTCTATTCTAGATACTAGACATATATAATTTAAGTTGATAAGAGGTTGAACATAACATCTATTCATGAAACGTAAAAGTCTGAAAAACTTACTGATTTTTTTAATGTTAGATTTATTAAGCGGTTCTTCAATGCTTGCGTAGTGAAAAAAGCAGTACTTGATTTTATTGTTGTGCTAGTTTTAATGTCTATTAATAACTCGTTATCCTAAATAATGTTACGTGTCTTGTGATGTTAAAACTACCAGTATTTTAATTTATTTTTTTGAAAATCCCAGAATATTAATGGCATCTCATCAGGTATCACTAGTAGCACAATATTTTATTTTAATTAATATTAGTAGCGTTACGACAAATTATTAGTGAATCCGTTAGTTTAGGATTGTTATTGAGCATTAGTTAATAAACCTTGATTTATAATGATGAAGATAAAAGTAATTCATGCGTTACTACGATAATCATCTTGATAATCAATTCACAATCATATAATCACACTAAAGCTTACGCTCCTCTATCACTTTTATATAGAGCAGTAACCTCATAATTTCAGTTATGGCGCTGGATTTTTAATGACTCTTTGGTTTTAACGATGTGTATTATAGTAGACAAAGCATAGCCGTGAGATCACTGACATGGCGAAGAAGCTTCGAAAGAAGCCAGACTGTATAGTGTGAGTAACAACTAGGAGCGCCGTTTTAATTAACAAAAATATCGTTCAACGCTCTAATTATTATCTTATGATACACAAATGAGAGAGCGAGCTATCTTTCTAGAGAATACTCCGAGCAATAGTAAGTTAAGAATATAACGATTGTTTTATAAATCACTAAGTATTTTACATAATTGCATTATTAGGTAATTGCTACATCAGTAAGACTCATGGATCTAGAATAAGTAATGATCGTTTTGGGCTATAGTTATTAGATCGTTTTTTATTTCAAAAATCTTATGTAATTTAATAAGCTAAGATAGCTTTATGGACAAACGGTATTATCATTCTAGTCTTTACATTACATATAATGACTAGACACTCTTGCTGATGGCATAATGTTAGTATAAATTTATTTGCTTGTGAAACGAGTAAAAATCTATTACCAATGCGTATTGGGCATGACTTTGATTTTGGCATTCCAATAGCATATGCTTCAATTACTAAGTGACTGAACTGAGGTACTTAGCATAACTACTGGCTCATAGTTGATCAACTATAGTCTACGATACTATATATGTATGGTAGATCGTCGTAATAACGATTTTTAAATTAGCATAAATTTACTGCTATATTATTTGGTCGTCATGATAAGCGAATGATTAAAATAATGCAGTTTTTCTGCTAGTTTTATGTCTGGCTATTTAGCGCAACTAAACATCTATAATAAGACAGTTATGCGGTGTAGTTGTCAGGAGCTATGTTATTTGTTTATCAGCGTCAGAAAATTTCTATATGTGATCGGAAAGTTTATTTGAGGTATTTTATAAAACTAATTGTATTGGACGAGTGATATTTATCGGTATTAGATTAATTTATTTTCCTTTCAACGTCTCATCTTGGTAAGAGTATAGATCGTGCGATCAGGATAATGAGTGTAAAGTATCAAACTTTAATAGTAAAAATCCTCTGATCATAGTATTTTATAGTTAAATTAGATATAATCCAAGGATTATTATAGACGTTAAAATACCCGGTAAAATTGACTATTTCATTTAATTATTGTTCAGAATCAGCACTAAATTTATTTTTTTTGATGACTTATGTACAAATTTTTAAATATTCTGAGCGTTAAATTTCTATTTTAAAAAAATAGGCATGGACAGTGCTATATCTCGATGATCCGTAAGGCATTAGATAATAAATACTTAAGCATTTAAGGAACTGATGTACAGTGTAAATAGCGTTTATCTACAGTAGACAGGTAAAACATAGGGATGCAGTGTGTTACTCCAAAAAACGCTTACTCTAGTCAGTAATTAAGAGAGCAGTATAGATCATAATAGCTAACGTATATTTAATGCGCAGTATTATGAATATAATTTACCTTGCACGCAATTAGATGAAGCAAATAGAATTTTGTAGTCTAGATATCAACATTACTAATCGGCGTGATCTATAATTCATAGAAATATTTTCCAATAACTTACTTGCAATATGTGATTATATAACAAGTGATATTGATACTTAACGGTATTAAATGATAATGTTAAATGAGTTTTACTGCGTTTTTTAAAAAATCTTATTTATACCTGTAGATATTTTGGCTGATTGTTTTCATATGCTTTTTATATGTTATTTTTAACACCCAGCATAAATCGATTAAATAAAATTTTTTAGCGAAGAAATGTTTTATATTTACTATTTTTACTATTCTTCAGGACATTGCGCAAAGTTTAGCACGTAAGGCTGTTGTAGTAAATTTATCATAACATTGTACAAAGAAGTTTACCATTATTAGTTAATAGTGCGAGCTATTATAGTATGCATGTGTATTTCATCTTCTGAACTACCATGGATTGGAACGTTGGTTCTAATGATTTGTTAAGATAAAATATGTACCTGTAGTTTTTTGTTATAGGTATTACAGCTACTGTTGATACGGGAAGGTCCTTTGCAATAATAATCTAAACTTACATGCTTGCTTGTAACTAGGAAATGCAGTAGTGGCTATTAAAATATCAAAAAGATATTCATACAACATGACCCCACGTATATAGCAGGTTATACCCGTAATATTCAGGCTCATCTCTCTAAATGATCGTATTTTATACCTTATTGCATGGATACTTGCAATATACCCCTTACTTACGGCTGAGCATTAATTAATAATCAGTAACGGAGAAGTTCAATGATCTGGCGAAGGATTACAGACTAAAGGAGTGTTCTCTCTAGTTAATAACGGTCGATGCATAGGCTGCGCTGCAGAAAGTATGATACGTAAATCGATGTGGTTAGCATCTATCATATTCCTGTCGTATTGAGCGACGCTATCATCTCAGGCAACTCAAAAAAACAAGTAAAAGAGATTAGTGTAAAATATAATAGTGCACTGTATGTTTACTGATTATTCACTAAAACAGACTACCTCCCCATCAATCTTAATTGAGTAATGTTACACCGTAACAACTCTCGCCAAAAACTGAGCTAATGATTTAAAACGTGTGGTTATCCAAAGTTAAACATGGACGATATAGTAGTAATTTATAACAACGATAATACTATAATTCACAATGCTAGGTTTACTATTGTAAGGCGATTGTATTTGTATATTAATCGGTATAAAAAAGTGGAAATCCATGTTATTTAAAGATTATACTAACCTAGTAAAACTTGCTGTGCGACTGGCACTACTTAGTGAAAAACTGGTCTGAATTCCTTTTAAACAATCTGATTTTCTAGGTACTGTAGAGCAAGGAGATAGTTTACAATTTTCACGTAATTATAGAAGACGTAGTTATAATAAATGGTTCTAGTAAAAACTACCCGTATATCCTTTTATAAGTACATTCATTATTCATGAATCACGCGGTAGTTACTAAATGTTTTACAGTCATTACTTTTGCGAAAAATAATTTAAAGGTGGCGTTTAGCGAGATACAACCAGCTATCCATTTATTAAACAGGGTTTTTACATACTGATAACGGTTCGTAGATTATCACTGTGTTTGATGAGGAGCGTCTAATACTATTCTGTAGTCATGATGGAGCTGATGCAGTAGTACGAAACTAATACAAAGGAAAGTTGTTGTAAATGATAGAACGCATCATACAACTTGTAATTATAATTATATAGCAAAACTGTTTAGATCAGTGCTATCGTTGATGATATCTGCGAGTTTTGCTTAACTTACTTGATGCTGCGAGATGATAGGCATAGGCATTGATAGACAATGCATGATCACATATCATGGTTCTCGAGATAAATAAGGCTGATGTACTTAAGCTACCTTAGCTTCTTGCTAGTATATTTTGTACTAATATATTAATAGTGTTAGTAATAACGTTGATGTGTTATATTACTCAACTGTGTTAAAATGCGATATTAGTTTTTTACCTTTAACTATTTGGTTAGTGGACTAATCCTTTCACTCCATTTAATATTAATTAATATGCAGCGGGTGAACTTTATAAATATTCTCAGCATCGCCGAAAAAATGTACAATAAATTAAATGTATCTTTAGAATATCTTTCTCGATATTATCATTATTGCAAAAAAATATTATGCTGATGACATTTTAATATAAATCATGTGATTCGACTCAGTATGTCGTTACTATACTTAAAATGTTTTCTTCATTCTACTCAATACTTGTACAATAGCAGAAAAACCCGTCATGTACGCTTAGTGATCGCGACAGTCAGCACGTTAGGCACTACTATATATATTCACTGATTGGTTTAACTGAGCGCTGATTACTTCTATTATTATAGTACTAGAAGTAGTGCTATTTATTTTACTCGAGTTTTTAATCGTGTTATTGGCGACGTTATTATAGTTTTACAAACGTCGGTATTGCTAATAACTTTCTTGTACTTCTGAAAACACTGTATTAGCCTCGAAATGACATAGTATTTGCATACCCTATAAAATTACGATAACATTTAGACCAATTATTAATGCACTGTTTGTTGATTCATTTTTACAGTGCGTGATTATTTTTTATCGTTGCAGATTTAATCTGAAAAGTGCTGTTGTGTGATTTTATGCTATAGAGTTAGTTATTTTGATGATACTTTGCTCATTCGATACTATTAAACTTAGTTATGACATATACAGTAGGATCTACTTGTACTCGGAAATTGTTGTTTGAAATGTTCTATATAGTCACCATTGGCTATCTGTAAAAGAGAAATCAGGTGAAATAAGATAATATAGTGATTTTATCTGTTCGATCACGATTGTATTGAGGGGATATTTGTATATCCACACGCACTTAGTGCGTAAGTAATATATTTTGATAATAGTTTTTCAGTATTACAGATAGTCGATGAAAATTAACGTTATTAATGCCTAGTACTATCTTGGCAAGCATGGTATTAGAGCGAATAGATTTTATATTTACTGCTTTAATTTATACTGTATAGAAGTGCTTAGCTACTAGAAAAGTAGTTAGGCTTCGAGTTTTTTGTACTTGTATTGACTATTATCACTGTATTGCAGACAGTAGGGATAATGTGAGTAGTCGTAATGTTGGTTTCACTAAAAATTATTTCTTTTATGTTATTCCGTAATTTGACTCACATGTTCAGTATTACAATGATGCTGTTAGTATTTCATAGATTGGTATAAAGATTTATTGCATTAGCTACTATATTCATAGTAGAAAAATGGAATGTTGTGTGTACTTAAACGTATAATAGCATCATCAGTTTATCCAACCCTCTCTAGGATTTAGATACCTCCTAATTTTTTAATTGACTCAATAATGACTACCTAGTTTAGAATGCACTACCTATTAGGCATCGTTTGTACAGTAAAAGTTGTATATGTATAACTAATGTTGCGTATTCTAGATATTTCTGAGATAAAATTATAAGGATCACGCGATTATATTAATAAGTAACAGCTTATTGTATAACGATAACGTTATTAAAAGTATATTTGATCAACTTGCGGTTTCTTTATTATATCGTTAAAGCTTAGAAAATAATGGGTATAGAGTATTAATCTATCATCTGTACTACATTGATGTAGCTGTTAGAGTCTTTTCTTCTATTACAATATTCATTGTAAAATAGTTTAAACTCTACTGACTGGGTAGTATATGAAATTTACATGGTGCTATACTAAGACTTATTGTATTAAGTATATCGCATTATCAGTGATTATAAAATATATAGAAATTCACTATCTTTCTGGAGAATAACTGATTGATGATTGTTAAAATTATCAGTAAAAATACATAAATTTCTATATGAGAAATACTTATTGCATTATTATGTTAAACGATAATATATGCTAAATAGCATATACCCTAAATAATTCCAGTGTCGGGAAAACGGCAATGCAATAAATTTCCAGGGAATTAATTAAACAGCCCAAGCAGAACAGTAACATATGAAAATAGAAAGATACCGAAGATACAGACCCATCTATATACGGCATACTCGAACTTATAGTATTTGTCACTGATTATGCTTAAAGAGTATTATTTATATAAATATAGTCTGTGGTATAAGTGTCGATGATATGCTCAATAAAATTTAAAGTTAAGGGGATGGCCTGACTTCTTTCGGAAGCATTGACCATGTATGTTACTATGTCTTGCAGTATTTAGTATCAATAAGGATTTTAATGCCTATTATTTCGCTACCTGACGGCAGTCGGTATGATTTTAATCATCCTATCTCTGTTTTGGATGTTGCTTGCAATATCGGGCCTGACTTAGCGAAAAATTGTATTGCTGGTCGAGTTAATGGGAAGTTAATCGATGCTTCGGAGCGGATTCAATCTAATGCTACACTACAGATCATCACCACCAAGGATCTTGAAGGATTAGAAATTATTCGTTACTCGTGTACGCATTTATTAGGACATGCGATAAAACAGTTATGGCCAAATACTAAGATGGCCATTGGTTCTGTAATTGATAATGGTTTCTACTATGATGTAGAGATTAACGACACTTTAACACAGAAAAATTTGCATCTATTAGAAAAACGTATGCATGCGCTTGCGGATAAAAATTATACTGTTTTTAAAAAAAAGGTTAGTTGGCAAGAAGCACGTAATATCTTTGTTGCACGCGATGAAACCTACAAAGTCGCTATTCTAGATGAAAATATTAGCTATAAAGATTTTCCTAGTCTGTATTTGCACAAAGAATACATCGATATGTGTCGTGGTCCGCATGTACCGAATATGCGTTTTTGTCAGCATTTTAAGCTACAAAAAACTGCTGGCGCTTACTGGCGCAGTGATCAAAAAAATAAAATGTTATTGCGTATCTACGGTACTGCCTGGGCAGATAAAAAGCAGCTAAATGATTACCTACAACACTTGGAAGCAGTAGTGCAGAGAGATCATCGTAAAATTGGTAAACAGCTAAATCTGTATCATATTCAAGATGAAGCACCTGGAATGGTGTTTTGGCATAACGACGGATGGATAATTTTCCGTGAATTAGAGGCTTTTGTTCGCATAAAACTTAAAGAATATGAATATCAAGAAGTAAAGAGTCCGTTTATGATGGATTATGTGCTATGGGAAAAAACCGGTCATTGGGAAAACTATAAAGATGCAATGTTTGTTACGTCATCAGAAAACCGGAACTATTGCATTAAACCAATGAACTGCCCAGGTCATGTACAGATTTTTAATCAAGGATTAAAGTCATATCGCGATTTGCCTGTACGCATGGGAGAGTTTGGTAGCTGCCACCGAAATGAGCCTTCTGGTTCGTTGCATGGTTTAATGCGCGCACGTAGCTTTACGCAGGATGACGCGCATATTTTTTGTACTAAAGAGCAGATTCGTTCTGAAGTAAACGCATGTATTTGTATGATTTATGATTTGTATGCTACCTTTGGTTTTGATAAGATTGCAGTTAGGTTATCTACGCGCCCCGATAAGTACATTGGGGCAGATGATGTATGGACGCGTGCGGAAGAAGACTTAGCTGCTGCATTAACTGAAAAAGGTATTGCATTTGAATACCAACCGGGTGAAGGGGCATTTTATGGGCCAAAAATTGAATTTACTTTACATGATTGTTTAGATCGTGCATGGCAATGTGGTACTGTGCAGCTTGATTTTTTCTTGCCGAATCGCTTAAACGCATTTTATATTGATGAAGACAATAATCACGCTCTGCCGGTTATAATTCATCGGGCTATATTAGGTTCTATAGAACGTTTTATTGCGATTCTTACTGAAGAATATGCAGGGTTTTACCCAACATGGATTGCTCCAGTGCAAGTAGTCGTAATAAATATTACTGATAGTCAGGCAGACTATGTGCATAAAGTGACTAGGAGATTTCAAGATGCTGGTATTCGTGCGAAAGCAGATTTAAGAAATGGAAGGATAGGGTTTAAAATTCGCGAACATACATTACGTCGGGTTCCATATATATTAGTTTGCGGCGATAAAGAGGTCGAAGCAGGAAATGTTGCTGTTCGTACGCGCCATGGAAGAAACTTAGGAATTCACAATATTAATGAAGTTTTAGATAAGCTGCTACAAGAAATTCGTAGCCGTAGTCTTTATCAACTGGAGGAATAAAGTATTAAAGTCGGAAAACGAGTGCAACAAGCGCATCCTCATCGTATTAATAGAGAAATTCGTGCGCAAGACGTTCGTCTTACTGGTGTTAATGGTGAGCAGTTTGGCGTTGTTAGCTTCAATACAGCTCTTGAAAAAGCCGAAGCGGCGAGTATTGATCTAGTAGAAATTAGCCCATATGCCGAGCCACCTGTATGCCGGATGATGGATTACGGTAAGTTTCTTTATGAGAAGAGTAAATTGACAAAAGAGCAGAAAAAAAAGAATAAAGTTATTCATGTTAAGGAGATTAAGTTCCGCCCTGGGACGGATGATGGTGATTATCAGGTCAAAGTACGTAATCTAATTCGTTTTTTAAAAGATGGTGATAAAGTTAAAATTACTTTGCGTTTTCGTGGACGTGAAATGGCGCACCAACAAATTGGTATAGAAATGCTAAGCCGTGTTCGTAAAGATCTATGTGAAGCGACTGATTTAGCTGTTGTTGAATCTTTTCCAGCCAAGATTGAAGGTCGTCAAATAATGATGGTACTTGCACCAAAAAAGAAACAATAAGACTTGCTAATAAAGTTAACTTTCACCGAATTTTTGTTGTATGGGCTTTCGTTAACTAACTGCTTGTAAATAATGCGAAGTGGGTTTCATAAACATGCCAAAAATTAAAACTATGCGTAGTGCATCGAAGCGTTTTAAAAAGACTGGAAGTGGTTTTTTTAAGCATAAGCATGCTAACCTGCGTCATATTCTTACTAAAAAATCAACTAAGCGTAAACGTCATCTATGCTCAAAAGGCTTAGTTTCGAAGAGTGATAAGTTGTTGATTAGTGTATACTTACCATACGCATAAAAAAACTACATGATATTAGAATAAGATTAAAAGGGGAAGTATATGGCTCGCGTAAAACGTAGTGTCATTGCACGGGCACGTCACAAGAAGATTATCAAACAAGCAAAAGGCTACTACGGTGCTCGTTCACGAGTATATCGTGTTGCATTTCAGGCAGTAATTAAGGCAGATCAGTATGCTTACCGCGATCGTCGTCAACGCAAGCGTCAATTTCGTCAATTGTGGGTGACACGTATTAACGCTGCTGCTCGTCAAGGTAGCTTGACTTACAGCAAATTCATTAGCGGATTGAAAAAAGCTTCTATTGAAATAGACCGTAAGATTTTAGCTGATCTTGCAGTCTTTGACAACGTCGCGTTTGGTATACTGATTGCGCGAGCGAAAGCAGCTCTAGCGTAAGAAAAGAACAAAACAGTTAATTGAATGTTATTTATTTTTTATAAATAACAGCATTACGTATAAAACATATTGCGCTTTACGTGGCATATGCAAAGAATCGTGCTAGCATCTCGTCTACTTATTCAGTGTAATATTAATGAAGTGTATAGTTGAAATGCTGAAGTTTATAACTAATACTGATGAATTTAGTACATAAAGCTAACCAAATCACCTAATTATATGTATAAATTCGATTTTTATCGTTTTATTTTAGGAGATATTGTTTGAGTAAAAGATTTAACAAGTAAACTACAAACCTCCTTCTGTGGAGGTTTTTTTTAGGGCGCGAGTTTTGTTAGTGATCAAGACGTAGCATGATTACTACATATAGTCACTCAATTCACCTTCTAGACAGTTATTAGTAATTAGGTAAGTATTGTCTTGAGGTATATTGGTTTATTAACATTAGATCTTAACTAATAATATGTCGTAAGTAGGTCTAATAACTATAATTGACAGTTCATACGGTTAAGCCGTTGACGTGTTGTATGTTATATAATAATTACTTAGCGTTGTATTAGATGAAGGAAGAAGAGAGTAATGCTATATATTGCAGAGTGGGTTGCCAATGCTAAAGCAGCGATAGAAGCCGCCCAAGATGTGATGACCTTGGATGTAGTACGTGTGCATTACCTAGGTAAAAATGGTAATTTTACCTTAAAAATTAAGTCTCTGCGTGATATGCCGGCAGAAAAGCGTCCAGAAGCTAGTGCGATTGTCTATCAGGCAAAACGAGATGTACAAAATGCATTGAAAGCACGTCAAAATATACTGGAAACTGCAACACTAAACGAGTGTTTAGTTTCTGGAACTATTGATGTATCTCTACCAGGTCGTCGTATGGAAAATGGTGGGTTGCATCCAGTAACTCGTACCATTAATCGCATTGAAACTTTTTTTGCTGAATTAGGATTTTCTACAGCTACTGGACCAGAAATTGAAGATAACTATCATAACTTTGATGCATTAAATATTCCTTGGTATCACCCAGCACGTGCTGATTACGATACATTTTGGTTTGATGATACGCGCCTGTTGCGTACTCAAACCTCTGGTGTACAAGTTCGAACGATGAAAAACCAACCACCTCCAATTCGTATGATTGCCTCGGGGCGTGTATATCGTAAAGATTATGATCAGATTCATACCCCCATGTTTCATCAAATAGAGGGGTTAATTGTTGATAAAGATATTAATCTTGCGAACTTAAAAGGTATGTTACATGATTTTTTGAACAAGTTTTTTGAAAAAGAGTTACAGGTGCGTTTCCGTCCGTCTTACTTCCCATTTACAAAACCATCTGCAGAAATTGAGATTACAGATAAAAATGGAAAGTGGTTAGAAGTGCTAGGTTGTGGCATGGTTCATCCAAACGTTCTAAAAAATGTCGGCATTAATCCAGAGATTCACTCTGGATTTGCCTTTGGAATGGGTGTAGAGCGTCTTACTATGTTACGTTACAGTGTTACTGATTTGCGGGCATTTTTCGAAAACGATGTACGTTTTCTTAAACAGTTTAAGTAAGACAGGAGTATCACATGAAGTTTAGTGAACGCTGGTTGCGAGAGTGGATAAACCCTAAAATCAGCGTCGAAGCATTATGTAATCAGCTCACTATGGCTGGCTTAGAAGTAGCTAAGGTAAAGTCAGTTTCTGGTGTCTTTTGCGGTGTAAAAATAGGTGAAATAGTCAAATGTATGCAGCATCGCAACGCTGATAAATTACGTATGACAAAAGTTAATATTGGCGGAGATCACTTGTTAGACATAGTGTGTGGCGCAAAAAACTGTCGTTCTGGCCTTAGAGTAGCAGTAGCTACTGTAGGTGCGATATTACCAGGTAATTTTAAAATCAAGGCGATCAAGTTGCGAGGCGAACTTTCTCAAGGTATGTTGTGTTCATTTACTGAACTGGGTATTTTAAACGCCCATAACGGTATTATTGAATTATCACAAGATGCCCCAATTGGTACTGATATCCGTGACTATCTGCAACTATATGATAATATAATTGAAATGAATGTGACGCCTAATCGTGCCGATTGCTTAGCTATTATTGGTATCGCACGTGATATAAGCGCGCTTAATAAAATGACATTTGCTGTTCCAAAAATAAGTCCGGTTATTGCTACTATTAATACTACGCTTCCTATTCGTGTTGACGCGTCACACGGATGTCCACGTTATCTTGGTCGTGTTATACAGGGAATTAGTATTAAAACTATTACGCCATTATGGATGCGTGAAAAACTCCGTCGTAGTTCTATTGCTTCTATTAATACAGTAGTCGATGTGATGAATTATGTATTACTAGAACTTGGTCAACCAATGCATGCCTTCGATCTAAAACGAATAAAAGGTGGTATTGTTGTCCGCATGGCTACAGAAGGAGAAACTTTGACGTTGCTAAATGGTAAGAAAACTCAATTAAATACTGATACCTTAGTAATCGCTGATCATGATAAAGTATTGGCGATAGCCGGTATTTTTGGTGGTGAGTTTTCTAGAATAAACAATAAAACTCAGGATGTGCTATTAGAGTGTGCGTTCTTCAGACCGACTGCGATCATCGGTCGTGCACGTCGATACGGTTTGCAGACCGATGCCTCTTTTCGTTACGAGCGTGGCGTAGATCCTGAGCTGCAATATCAAGCTATGGAGCGCGCCACCTGTCTTTTGATAGAGATTTGTGGTGGTCAGGCGGGTCCTGTGATCGATGTTACTAACATAATAACATTACCGAAACGCACGACTATTCAATTACGTCGTAAGAAACTAAATCGCTTGCTTGGATATATTGTGCCAAGCAAACAGGTGAGTGATATTCTTTCTCGTCTAGGTTGTCAGGTTATTGAGCAAGGCGATAGCTGGTTAGTAAATGCGCCTAGCTGGCGTTTTGATATAAAAATTGAAGAGGATCTAATAGAAGAAGTAGCACGTATTTATGGTTATAATAATGTTCCTAAAGTACCGGTGCACGCTGATCTTGTGATGCTTCAACACTGTGAGGCTGATTTAAAATTAGAGCGCGTAAAGACGCTGCTAGTAGATCACGGTTTTTACGAAGCGATTACTTATAGCTTTGTTGATCCTAAAGTACAAACATTATTGCACCCGGATCAAGAAACATTGATTCTACCACATCCTATTTCAGTTGATATGTCAGTAATGCGATTGTCATTATACACAGGCCTTGTATCTTCAGTAGTATATAATCAGAATCGGCAGCAAACACGTCTGCGCCTGTTTGAAAGCGGCCTATGTTTTAAACCTGATGTTACAGCACATCTAGGTATTCGTCAGGATATTATGCTTGCTGGTATAACGACTGGCCATACCTATGATAAACACTGGGACTTGGTAAGTCAGCCAGTTGATTTCTATGATTTAAAAGGGGAAGTGGAATCTATTCTTGAATTGACTGGTAATGTGTCAGGCGTACAGTTTCGCGAGGAAGCTAATGCAGCGCTACATCCAGGGCAAAGGGCTGCAATTTATTTACACGGCACACGAATAGGTTGTATAGGCGTGATTCATCCAGAACTAGGTCGAAAATTAGATCTTAATGGTCGCACTGTGGTCTTCGAGCTGCAATGGGCGAAGATAGCAAGCGCTATTTTACCTCAGGTAAAAGAGATTTCTCGTTTTCCGGAAAACCATCGGGATATTTCTATAGTTGTACCTGAAAATGTTGCTGTAGACGATATTTTAGCAGAATGTAAAAAGGTTAGCATCAATCAGATAATTGGCGTAAACTTATTTGATGTATATTGTGGGAGAGGTATAGCAAAGGGTTATAAGGGGTTAGCTATACATCTAATATTGCAGGACACAGCCGGTACATTAAAAGAAGCTGAGATAGCGGCTACCATTGCAAAGTGTGTAGAGTCTTTAAGACAGCGATTTCAAGCATCCTTGAGGGATTGAACTTATGGCGCTTACTAAAGCTAAAATGTCAGAATACTTGTTTAAAAAGCTTAGCCTGAGCAAACGGGATGCTAAAAAGTTAGTTGAACTCTTTTTTGAAGAGATGCGTCAGGCTCTTGAAAATGGCGAACAAGTAAAACTATCAGGTTTTGGTAACTTTGATTTGCGTAATAAAAATCAACGTCCTGGGCGCAATCCTAAGACTGGTGTAGATATTCCGATTAAGGCCCGCCGCGTGGTCACCTTTCGTCCGGGTCAGAAGTTGAAAAATCAAGTAAAAAAGGGGGCCTTACAGAGTGAGCCATGAGAATATTCAATGTTAATTTCAGGTTTTTACCTTTAATTTTAATAAAATGAGGAGCCTGCTTACGTGAAAATATTGTAAAAGATTGATTGTTTTTTTAATTTATTTTATAAAAATATTTTGTATACTAATGTAGCTTGATTACTATAAATAATAACTATTAATATGTAACATTAATAATTGTATTATAAATTATAGTAATAATTACTCTTTCTTATTAGAAAGAGTATAATGTTTATTGTATAAAATACATAAATGTATTTTATAATACTTGTAGCTGCTTAAGATAGTATATGCACTTTTTATCTTTACTTGATTAAATATACAATATTATTAAAAATAAGATTAATGTATTAAGAGTTAATCATAAAATAATAAATGTCGTAGTTGGTTATCTAGAGAGCAGCGATCAATCACAGAGATAAATAGTAACACGTTCTAGAAGGATCACACTAGGCTATAAGAGCAGATTCTAGAATATACTTTTAATATTAGTAAGCTTATTATTTTTAGTAGTGCGACTTGAATATATAGCTAATGTAGCGAGACACGGATATGAAGTTTTAAGTTATAACGTCACGGTTTTCTATTATTAGGAGATAGCATATGCGTCGGTACTCATTATAATATCATGCCGGATAGAGTACGTAATATAGCAATTTCTTATCATGTATTAAAATCTGATCTATGTTTATAGCTAAACAGACTCAATTCCATTGCTATTAGTGGATCGGTTACTTTTACAACAGTATCATAAATTATTTATAGACGATAGTAATAAACAGAAATCCCAGCGCTTAGATATAACAGTAGCACTGTGTTATTAATGCAGTTTTTAGTCTTCAGATAGCCATAATTATATTATAATTAGCATATTACCGAAATTGAATATTTCTTGCCATGTCTGAGTAAAATGATATAATTGTAGAATTACAGGTGAATAATACTTTTTATTAACTGACTAATTTATTTTTACCATGATACCTGAAAATTGTTTGTGACAAGTATTTCTCTGCGATATATAGTGTTGACTATGATATCTATTTGTAATAGAATCTATCAGGTATAAAGATTTTACTAATTTATATTGCTAGATTATGCATATCTAGGAGAGAAGTTATCATTATTATTTACCTCTATCTATAGTAACTGCTTCATAGCATAACCTTTTTATAGACTAGGCTGCTTCACAATTTACTAGTATGGTTTGATACGAAATATATAAGCAACGCCTCTTTATTTTTATAAAGATGCTCTGTGTGTTTATTTCAGCAATAAGGCATCGGTAGTCATGTTGATATATAATAAGCAGACTAGTTTTTTGAATGCACTATTGTTAAATATTAGTAACTAACTCATATCTATAAATTATCTAACTAAGACTATACCTGATTATCATACTTAGTGATCACAGGCGATTTAAACAAATAATCGACAATATTTTATCAGTTTAGACGCGGATAGACAAAATTCCTAGAATACGTTATGCGTAGTATGTGTATATGGTGTTTTAACGTTAAAATCTATAATACTGTCATAGTGCTTCAATCTTATTGATAAGATTATTTTGTTTTTCTAAAAATCAATAAGCAACCATGGCTATATGTGATATGCTAGTTAATATTAATAGGTTACACTGTATCGCTATAAACACAAATACTTTATAGTAATTTATTTTTTAATACCTCGGCAATCAGTACAATTGAGATTAATGTACGCTACATTAAAAGATAATTTATAAACCCCTAATATGACTGAATCTAGTGGGTTAACTTAGTGTATTATTTTAGTCATCTTCTTAATGCTTGTGCTGTCTTACTTATTTATCTTTATAGCCATTATAAGTGGCACTTTATATCCGCTATGTCTACCAATCGCTTAGTACCTACTAAGCTTTTTTTAAACAGACGATGATACGATGTACATCTTTTTCTTTATGTAATTTTTTACCTTATCATGTATAGTTTTATAGAGATCATCCTATTAAGATATTCATCTACTGTATTTTTAACAAAACTGACGTTTGTGTATTTTATTTAATTTATTTAACAGTTCTTCAACAATAATTTCACTATACGTAAATAGAAGAAATGATGTAAGCAATCATCTGGATTGATCAATTTAGTCAGCTATTCAGAGTTATATGAATTCACGGAGGTTAGTTATAATTTCTAAGTCGTTTTACTGATATCGATGATTAAAATTGTAATACCTTTTTCTTAAGTATTGTATATTTAGTATTGAGTTTGATCTTTTAGTTTTATACATTGGAATATATGTATATCTTATGTAGTTAAATGGTCTGTATAAGTTGTAGGTAGCGATATTTATTAACCTTATGTTTCGTAGTAAGTTTTTATTTTTAGCACCTGCAGATGGCGTATGCCATACGCTATACGATGTTTGTATTATTGTAGTTACGCGCTAATTAATTTAGTCTGAGTGACAAGTAAAAATGAAGTCAGTGTTTTTCATAAAACATTCAGAAACGTTCTAATGTTAATAATAACATTAAATAATGCAAACAAATGCTTCTTAAGAATGATACTACTATGATAGTATACTAAGTACTACATTGCACAGGTCTGTTAAGATAGAATCTACAGATATGAAATAGTATCAATTAACTTACAATCTAAAATAAAAATAAAAGTCAGTAAGTTTGAGTTTCATACGACCCCTGTCAGTGAGCACCATAAAACTAATTACCTAAAAGAATAAAGAGTTTAATTGATGCAGTCAGATCATTCTTAAGCAGTTATGTTGGTTGGTAAAAGCTAATTATCTTGCATGTACGTGTGTTATGTATTCAGTGTAATAAACAAACTAATATAGTTTGGAGAGATGCGTTGTTTTAGTGATCGCCTATAGGCATGATATATTCAATCATTATCAATGATACTGCATAGTCCTTACATATAAGATGATTTCTCTATCATATACATCATACATTTAATGATCGGTGGTTGGTTTTTTAGGTATCATATGATAATAAAATATTATATCTGTTCACGGATTTTCATAGTTACCAATTCTATCGGTAACCATCTCATAAAATCACTATAAGGAAGTAATCACTACGATATTACGGTTGAGACGTAGCACTACTATTATGGTTATTGTTAGACAATCTACACTCACATTTTGTGATAAGTAATAGCAGTATTTGTTTTATCGAATAAAGTGACACATAAAAACAGACACGATTATATTATCGTGAGTGGTGTCTGATATACTGTCGAAAATTATAAGATATTTTACATAGTAAAAGATGTATGCACGTTTTTCTCTATAATAAAAAGTAAGGTAATAACGAATTATATGTTCAGTCTTCTTTTTGGGGGTTATTATGAGAAATTCCTAAACTAACTGTTTGGTATTACATGAATAAGATATTATTGTGGTTATCGGTATCTGTTCAGAGTGTTATGCCTTGTATATATGCACACCATTAATCAATAAGTGCTTACAAGTTTAATGATAAGGCAGGCTTGCATATTTGGAATTATCACTTTAGAAGGTTAATATTAATGGTTAATTTTTAACACAGTGAAGATTATAAATTCAGTTAGATGCTGATGTTTTAAACGTCCTCACCAACTAGTTAGTGAAATTTTTCAGCTATAGACGCAGGATGGTAAGCTAATAAGAAGTGCCCAGTAGCAGTGTATATAGATTTAGTAGCTATATTGTCAAGACAATAAAATAGTTGTAATATAGTAGTGTACACGATGCATATAGAAGTGATTGATATAATTTTATTACTGAGATTTTATTAGCAATAGCAAAGATATAATGATGGGCGGTACTGAATTGTGTTAGATGATCAAGTGATCTTGGTAAGATCATCATGATTATTGGTAAACTATATTACGCATACGATTTTCTTGGGCGTACGGATCGACTAAAGACTAAATTAATGTAAAGGATGACAAGTAAAGTTGATACAAGCAACATAAGATATATGTTTATCTGTTTTGTATTGTTTTGATTTCATAAAAGTATTAATATTGACGGACGATAAATAAAATTCGCTATACTCAGCTAATCTATACAATACTCTAAGGTAATAATGAAGCGGAACCGCACTGATTATGCATTAGATTTTTTTAAAAATTTATTAGCTGTACATTAATCATATAACATTTATGATATTGACGTGGTCAACGATGATCTTTCATGCATTTTAGTTTGATATTTAACGTTGGCATAATAGTCTTGTTAATGTTTATGCAGAACGATTTATATTGTGTTAATAGTATGAACATTTCATTTCAGTGTTTGAAACGTACTAAATCTAATAAACGCTTTATAGCCAATAAAGCTGGAAGATAGCTGTTTTTTACATTAAAACTACTGAATTCACAGATTAGTTCAATAGTCAATTATTCTTTAATGAGCCTTAAATCAGCTCGATCGTCAAATCTCTCTAGTATGCTAGTAGTCTGAATCATTACAGTAATCTTATTGATAATACAGTAAATTCGACGTCAGGGTCTCTTTTATCTGTTAGCAGTTCTGGAATCGTGATTGATTCAATCAGTTAAGCTTAACTTGGTTCTGATGATTATCTGTAGAGCTAAACTTTTAGAATGATTTCTTTTAAGTAAAAATATACAGTGTTTTTATGAAAATAATTTTTAAAAAATTACACGTTTGAGTATTATTGTATTAACTTTAATGAAAACCAGAACTGGTGTAGCTGACAGTGATAGTTAGCGCAAGGCTGGAAGATTAGTGTATATGAGTAGAGTCTAGAATGATTTTTCTAAGTATAAATATAATATCTAAGCTTTTTGTAGTATTGTCCAAGATAAGTTATTATTTTCGATTTTCCTTATGTTTTATAATTACAGTATTGATAACGCTTTGTATAAAGCATCATATTTAATGCGGTCATTTTAATAAAACGTTCTTATTAATATTTTTTCTGCGAGCACCTAGTTTGCTCTTGCTGTATCTGATACTGAGTTAAGCGATGTCAAAACAGTGCCTTATTTTTAGTAATCGCATAGTTATAAAGGTGAAAACATAAACATAAGAAAATGGTTAATATATATTTTTAATAGCAAAGATCTTGCTGTAATCTTAACCTAAAATAAAGCCTAGCAACTAATACTAATCTATAGTCATAAAAAATCTTACTGATAGCTTAAAACATTCGAATATAAAGAATAATGCAGTGTAATGTAGCTTACAATATTATAGGTCTTCTAATTAATTCAGATGCTTACTCTTTCTGCATTGCAACTTAGTGTGCTCTTGATATTGGAAAGTCGGTAATTATTGCAACTAAATAATGTTATCTTATATAATCTGTTTACTAATTCAGTAAATTCTATTATGCATTGGATATCAATATGTCTATTATAATAAGAATGAAGTAGAGATATAGTATTCATGTTGTAATAGATGATCAATAAATATATTGCACCTAATCTCTCGGCAGTCAATCATAAATATTTTCTGACTTTATCTGAAGGCTAATAAAGTGCTAAGTTATCTAGTTATTATACACGTAACACTATAAGTTATATATATTAGCGTTTTTTAATTACATTAGTGATGCATTAACGTATATTTTTAAAATTTACTATATTATTTTATTTTATAATATAAATAATTAAGAATATTTTATTCACTATAAAATGATTAATTTTTAGTGGTAAGTTTTCTTTTTAAGAATAAACTATTTAACATTTCTTTAGAAGAAAAAATCCTAAATCGTTTTTATTAAAAAGGTTATAATATAAAACAATTATAACATAATAGCGATATTATTATATTTTAAGTACTATACTTTAACATGATTGTTGCAGCGCTTCCTTTCATGGGTTTTCTTTGCTTCGGTATCTCATTAAGTATATCCATGATAGTCAACTAAAATCTCAACATAGAAGTTCAAAAGAACCATGTGAGTGTGGTGTAGTAGGCTGTGGCCGTATGAATAGTTTTGCGAGTGATTGCTTACAAAATACTAACTTCTATTGCGTTAGTTAATGGATAATTGATATCCGATGTATCTTACTAGGTATGAATGAAAACTTTATTGTAAAAGTTTTAATAAAACACTATTTAGTATATTTAGAATTATACTGTATAATAAAATAGTAGGTATTATTGTGCCACATATAACAATAAAACAGAAAGTTGGGGTAATGTGCCAGCTAAATTAATTTGATTATATGGCTGCTCCAACGATAGATAAAGTTTTGTGTATGACTAGCTCTGTTATAGAAAAGAGTTAAATAGTAAAATTTTTATTTTATAACTTATAGACATATGAACTAAATAATATATCTATTACAATGATGTGTAAATATAATGTAATTAATACTAACACCTAAATTATTTATTATAAATAAGCGGATTATGCAATGAAGAAACAGATCATTACTGCTTCCTAGTTTAAGTTATGATTTTATAGTCATTACGAGAGACTAGATGATTTTATTTTATTATTAACCTAAAGTCTGCACATATATTGAATATAGTGATGATAAAAATCATATATTAAAAAAATTTACAATAATTCTACTGCACTTTACTATCATTGGTATTGTAAAACATAACATGTATCAGAGATCTTTCTCTGAAATTGAGTAAAATTATTATATATGCTTCATACTTGTTACTAGAAGTTCAGGTATACAACTGTAAGTAAATAGCATAGATCGCAACGATTATTTATCAGTCTATATTTTATATGAGGTAATATTCATACTGTACTTACAGATTTTTCGATGGATGTAGAAGATTATTGATTTGTCGTAAAAGACTACATACAAATTTTGCATTTCAAATATTCTGATGTGTTGAAGTATTTTTGGAATTTTGCTGAATCTAATGATATTAATATTGCTTAGCTTACTAGTTAATGACACTGTAAATTACAGTTATTATTACTTACTTTATTAATCACCTATCTCAATGTTAACATCGTTACTTCATCAGACTTGGCTATATTATATAACTTTGATTAACGGTGGAGAAAATCAGAAGTTTTAGTACGTGTGGATTCCTGCTGTTGTTTATAAAATGACATCTAAGAGTTAGTACTTGTTACATTCATGAGTTAGTTAGTTATCTAACCAACTATTTTAACTTTGCGCTTTACAAGATGCAGTAAGCGCACCTTTCCTGTTACTAAAATAACTTGCTAGCATTCTCAGATCTCTGACCAGAGCATGTTATATTTTTTATATAGTATGTAATTTATTAGAGGTTAGTTATGCTATTCTATAAGAAGCAGACACTTTAAGAGATATAAAAATCTAGGATATCAGTATGAATTGATATTACATTGTAATCTATGTATCAACTGCTAAAGTTTCTAAGTGACTCTCAGATGAAGGATCACATAATTTTCTAAGCTTGTGCTCGTTATAATAAAACATTATTAAAACTTATTTATCAGTATTATCTGTATTGATAGTTAGTTGAGTTATTTTATTTTAAATATAGAAGTTAATATTCTTATTGAAGTAACTATAGGAGTGTAAGAAGAGAATCTTACTCAATTTAGATGAAAACATTTAGTACTTATTGTAAAGCAGTGCACGTGGTGGATTGTTATACACAGTAGACTAAATATATCTGCCTCGTAGAAATATGTTGTATCTAGCGTCCTCCAACTTACATGCTGTAGCTGTGATAATTTAAAGATATTTTATTATCTTTTTAATCGACATATCTTGTCCGTGAAAATCGCCTACCGTTTCCTCTAATCATACCTCACATTTTTCTAAATAGTCTTAATGAAAAGGTTGCTCTAGTTATATAAAATCTACAATTTTGCTTGCCTTAATGTCATTATATTTGCACAGCATCAATGCTGAGAAAAGTTTTTCATTTTGTACTTTATGCGTACACATGTTGTGTATGACGGGTAAACGGGGTTTCAGTCTTATGCAAACATTTTATATTGTTATTAATTGGCTGATCGTATTCGGTTACTGGCTGCTTATTGCAGGGGTAACGTTGCGTATTGTAATGAAACGCCGTGCAGTACCTTCGTCAATGGCTTGGTTATTAGTAATTTATATTCTGCCGCTTGTTGGTATTATTGCATATTTATCATTTGGTGAATTACATTTGGGTAGTCGTCGCGCTGAACGAGCTAAAGCAATGTGGCCTTCTACCGCTAATAGGTTGCATAAACTTAAGAAAAGTCGGAGAATCTTTGCGACAAAGTATAGTTTAGTCGCTAAACCTTTATTTCAACTCTGCGATCGCCGACAAGGCATTAATGGTGTTAAAGGTAATCAGATGAAATTATTTACAACTACAACTGAAACACTAAAAACACTAATTTGTGATATTAGCTTAGCTCGAAATAATATTAATATAGTTTTTTATATTTGGTTGCCTGGTGGTCTAGTGGATCAGGTAGCTGAATCGCTAATCTCTGCAGCAAACCGTGGTGTACAGTGCCGTTTAATGCTCGACTCTGCTGGCAGCTTACAGTTTTTCCGTAGTCCTTATCCTAACATGATGCAGCGCGCCGGAATCAAAGTAGTTGAAGCGCTGAAGGTTAATTTATTACGCGTTTTTCTGCGCCGTATGGATTTACGCCAGCATCGTAAAGTGATACTTATTGATAACTATATTGCTTATACGGGCAGCATGAATATGGTTGATCCACATTACTTTAAACAGGATGCTGGAGTAGGTCAATGGATTGACTTAATGGCACGTATGGAAGGTCCGGTCGCTACTACTCTGGGTATCGTGTATGCTTGTGATTGGGAAATTGAAACAGGAAAACGTATTTTTCTGCCACCGCCAGATGTTAACATCATGCCTTGCGAACAAGAAAATGGCCACACTATTCAAGTTATTGCCTCTGGACCTGGCTTTCCGGAAGAGTTAATCCATCAAGCACTACTAACGGCTGTATATTCAGCTCGTGAGCAGCTTGTTATGACTACGCCATATTTTGTACCAAGTGATGATTTATTGCACGCTATCTGCACCGCAGCTTTACGGGGGGTAGCGGTAAGTATTATCGTGCCACGTGATAATGATTCTATGATGGTACGCTGGGCTAGTCGGGCATTTTTTTCTGAGTTATTTGAAGCTGGGGTGAACGTTTACCAGTTTACCGGTGGACTCTTACATACTAAGAGTGTTTTGGTAGATGGTCAACTGAGCTTGATCGGTACTGTGAACCTTGATATGCGAAGTCTTTGGTTAAATTTTGAAATTACATTGGTGATTGATGATAATGAGTTTGGTAGCG
Source organism: Candidatus Gillettellia adelgis (assembly GCA_020541285.1). Lineage (GTDB taxonomy): Bacteria > Pseudomonadota > Gammaproteobacteria > Enterobacterales > Enterobacteriaceae > Gillettellia > Gillettellia adelgis. The sequence goes on from CP047043.1 coordinate 295,868, forward strand.
ATCTAGCCTGCGTGCAAAAAGACTATATTGCGCATGCAACGTTGCTGAGTGCTAAGGAGTGGAAAAATCGACCATTTTGGCACCGATTATGTGAGCGGCTCTTCTACTTTTTCAGTCCATTTTTATAAAGTTTATATTTAATGATTCTTAATAGAACAGCATTACTTTATTAGACTGTCGATGATCTTCACTAATCTTTTTTTATGAGGAGTGATTACCTTAGAATAAGCTAATTATATCATTTGTAATAAGCGGACCATAATGATAGTCCTGATAGTCCTAGCGCATGACACAGAATATATCATCTGCATTACATTGTAGAACATATGTATTCTTTATGAATAAATACGTACAGTTTATAACTATAAAGTTAGGCCTAGCATTAGGTAGCAGAAAGGATAAAAACTTTTCCATCATAGGTTATAATAGAGAAAGAATATGATTATATCAAATTGTTACTAACTGATTAGAGCGGCGGGAATATACTACGCTTGTCTTTATAAGATTGTTTCGTATATTAGGGATATCTAAATTATAAAAACTAAACGCTAAAGATAGTGGGTTTAAACGTCATATAAGTAAAACAAACATATCGCACTAATACATTATCTCAGGGTGATTTACTATTAACTACGTCGGCTATCATAGAGCTAGTTAAAAAACTAATAATTTACTATACTACTCTAAGTGCGGTAATACAAATACGTTGCAATGCTTGAATGAACAATCTAGTATGCTGTATATGTAAATGAAGCAGTATAGCAGACGTTTATAAAAGTCTATGAAAAACTAAAATAAATTGTTAGATACATTAACGTTGTTCTTTTATTTATGGTATGCACTTGAACGTTTTAACCATTATAACGTTTCTGCAATATCATCATGTAATAAATAGTATAATTCGCGAATATAACGTATGTAAGAGTGAATATGTTGTATATTGTGATTAACGTATGCAAAATTTATTTGATAAGGTAGAAAAGTATTTATCGTTAATAAAACATTTTTAACTATTCAGTGTTTATATAAAAATCTATAATAATAAATATTAAATTTTGTGATGTATTGTTGTATAGATCAGGTTCGCATATGACATAAAAACTATGACACGATTGATTTCAAAGATCAGACAATATTGCTTTTATAAATATGTTATAATATATTACACACTAGTTCTCTGGTAATGCTGTGCTAAAAGTTAGTAATGAACTAGCATATCAGAGAAATAATAACTTTTATATTCTAAAAAATATCACTTAACTTAAGTGAGTGTAAATTATACACTGATTATATAGTATTATAGAAAATTCATGATTATCACATGATTTATAATCACGTAAATTATTTTACGTGATTTGCATCAACATTAACAATGAATATATATATTTACTAGATTACGCTAGTAATTATCTAATATTAAAAGTCAAGAAAAGATTTTTAGTCGCATTATCTTGTTATGTTTTCTTGTGTGCTGTAAATATTCTGTTGGTTATATGATATTAATTCGCGCTAAAATAGGCGTCATAGGTAAGGACGCTGATTCTAAATAGCACATTGTTAATATCAGGGTGTAGTGAATGCGATCGTGCGATAGATCTTTTATTTTTTGTAATTTTTAATATTAAATAACCTGAGTCCTGTAATAGTCTACATGCTAGCTGTACTTATGCTATTCGTAGTACTGTAGCCTAGCAAGTAGAACGCTATTTTACGTTTTATTAAAAAAATCATTTTAGCATTCTTAACCTTAACGATTTTGGCTATAAGATTATATATAGTGATCATTTTAATATTATCACAGACTATAAATGAGATTAGAGTATATGAATGATCCATGCTCACTCGTTAATGTGGTAATTAAATGGATTAGTGTATGGCATACATGAATACAGCAAGTATACTTTCAGTCTTGATTAATTAGTCAAACATACTATTCTGGCTTTAGTAAGATGTATTCATATATTTGTAATGTTATTATGCATTCATACATTATGAGTACATTAATTTGTCGTAACCTGAGGAATATAATATAGAAGATTAAAGATGTAATACTAATGTTGAAGAGTTTTGCGTCATATAAAAATCTGCATGTTTTATATAGAAAATTATAGTATTAGTTACAGTATCAAAATACTGATCGACTATCTGTATTACCAAATGCTTGTTTGTGCTTGTTAAAACCGTCTTAAAAGTTATTTTCTGCATAATAACTGTTCTATGCAATACTTTATATTATGTAAAGTACTATAGAGTTTCCTATATTTAATATAGGACTGATTTCGTGGCTGCTAATTGATTTCTTCGAAGTTGCTTATAAATTTTTTAGACTATGTAAAAACATTAACAGTAGGATCAAGTGTTAGGAAGTTTAGTAACTCTTGGATCATTAATTTATTAGTAAAAAACAAATCGATATTCATTTATATACAACTAGCATTAATGTTTTGGTATTACTAATATTTAGATTATATTAAAAACTATTAAATAATACGCTGAAAATTTTGTCTATCAGTCTAACTATGTTATTTAAGAAGCTGTGATAATACATACAAAAGTCTGATATAGCAGAATAACTCGAGATCATACTTTTTGCCTATCATAATTAATTGTTAAGTGAGTGCAACATCAAAATATAATTGCCGGTTTAGGTTTTTATTTTGCATGGTTAAATATTTCTCTGTTTTTTATAGGTGTTGCACTACTTGATAATTTATATTTATAACTATTACAGATAAGACTGGATACACTGGTTCATGCTAAGAACATTTGTAGAGAAGCAATTTTCTTATATCAGCATGGTGTAAATTTGTTATTTCTGAGGATTTTTGCTTCTTCTGGCTATATAAAATTCAGTAATAACTCTTAAAATCATAAAGTGCGTCAAGGAGTGTATAGTACTTATTATAAAAGTGTTGCCCAAGAAGAAATAAAGTTTAGTTAGAGAATGCTCCGATGGTACTAGTCAGAGCCAGCTAAATAACGTTCGGCGTCTAGAGCCGCCATACAACCAGTACCAGCTGAGGTAATCGCTTGGCGATAGAGATGGTCTATTACATCCCCTGCAGCAAACACACCAGGCATAGAAGTTTGGGTGAAGTTTACTTTAATATAACCATTCTCTAGCACTAATTGACCGTCAAAGATACTAGTGTTCGGAGTACGTCCAATAGCAATAAATACACCATCGAGTGTCAGTTCGCGGGTTGTATGTTTTGTGCTAGTATTGCGAATACGTACACCAGTAACACCTCTTTGATTGCCTAACACTTCATCTAATTCATAATTCGTATGAAGTGTAATATTACTATTCTGCACTTTTTTCATGAGGCGGTTAACTAGAATCTTTTCTGCACGAAAACTATTTCTTCGGTGGATCAAATGTACTGTAGAGGCGATATTAGATAAGTATAGTGTTTCTTCAATTGCGGTATTTCCGCCACCAATGACGGCAACTTTCTGATTACGGTAGAAAAAACCATCGCAAGTAGCACATGCAGATACACCTCTTCCCTTAAAGTTTTCTTCAGAGGGTAGGCCAAGATAACGAGGAGAAGCACCGGTAGCAATAATTAGTGCCTCAGTAGTATATGTATTGTGATCGCCAAATAAACGAAAGGGATATTGCTGCAACTTAACACGGTTGATAGAATCACATAAGATCTCTGTGTTAAATTTTTCTGCGTGTTGACGCATACGCTGCATCAAAGCAGCGCCTGTTAGCTCTCCTGTATCGCCTGGCCAGTTTTCTATAAGCGTAGACGTTACTAACTGACCACCTTGTTCCATGCCAGTAATTAATACTGGATTTAGATTAGCACGTGCGGCATAGACAGCGGCGGTATAGCCAGCTGGTCCGGAACCCAGGATGAGTAGTTTACTATGTTTAGTTTTACCCATGCATAACCATATAAATATATTCCGTTTGCAACAAATTTTAATGTTAAAAACTTAAAATAGTTTTGGTGCTATTTTGGTGTTTGTGGTTTGTGTTTTTTTAATTTTAACATGTTTCTCTGAATTATATCCTATTTTTTAAAGCGACATTTAAGCGTAGTTAATAATCTAGATGTAGCAAATCATAGTATTGTCTGTGATTATTATCACGACAACTTGTTTTGCTAACCTTCTTGTACCCACTCTGATTATATGTACACTGATCTCAATTGGTAAAATTATCAAAAAGTTTGATATTGATGTATTTTGTGAGCCTAGAGTTTGATTCGTGCAAAGAATATACGCGCATGCTTACACTATTGGTATATAGGCGGCTTATTATAAAATTAATAGTCTATTTCTTAGTTTTTTAATTTAAAAATAATGCTTTTTTTTGCGAGTAAAGTCTGCTCTGCTGATTCTAGCATTATATATATAATGTGAATAAAAAAACATTAGTGAGCTTATTAATGTTCAGTTTATTAAGTTGCTCTAATATCGTCTGATTTGTTGTAGCAGTTAAGTTATATAGTTTTGTGATTCTTACGCCCATCAGAAGATATTAAGATTTTTATAATGACTGACGCTGAGAAAATTCACAATTTGTTGATACACTTTATATTATTTTGAGTGGAAAACTACGTTCCGTTTAAGTTGCCTATATAGTAAGGTTGCTAAGTTTTTGATACTTATCTTTTATATTGTTATAGCAATAGCATTATTATCTTAATGTTCTTAACGTATATGTATTATGCAAAATAACACTTGTTATTGATTAATGATTTAGTTAAATCTCAGTAGTTATGCATTGATATTAATCATATCATATAACAACAGTGCATGCACGACTAGTTTGCTTGCGGCATTGTTCTGATAGATATCTCACTGTATCTTGATCCCTTTCAGTGTGCACTGCAAGGGATTATATTTTCATGCTTCGATGCCTAATATTGAATGTTTTTCCTATGTAATATTTGACAAAGTTTTTACTTTTGTCGGACGGTGATCTCTGTTTTATTCAAGAACCATATGGATTATCTATATGATTAGGTAAGTTGTTTAAGTATAATAAAGTGGATAATCTTATTATTAACCATAGTATAACAATCGATTATGTAGCTTAAGTGCAGCACGCGCATGCTATTTAGAAAATAGCACTGATTTTGATTGTTATTATACTAATGTGTTTTATGGATCATTTAAAGATATATTGGTTTATTTTCTATATTAGATTAGCAGTCTTAATAATAAAAGCATAGCAGTGTTCCAAGGAATTTTTGAGTGTTGTAAGCATTTTATAAACTTTTGTTGCATCACGGTATTTGATTTTATGCATTTGTACTATATAAGTTCTATGGTTATACTGTTTTTATGGTCTTTGAATTATATGAAGAATAGTAGAGCGAATAATCTGACGATTTATTAATGAACGTGCTGTTCATTTTCTTAATTTGTAAATGATGATTTGTCGGCTATCTTATAGCTTTTAAAGGCTCTACTACACTTAGATAACTTGGAAGTTTCTGTTGCTAGTTTTTTACATAAAATTATTAGGTATCTTTTTTGTATTAATGCAAAGCGATTTTAAAGATTGAATAGCTTGATTGATTTTGCTATCATGTAAAATATTCTCAGTTGTTAAAATAAATGTTACTTGATTACATATGTTTCTTATTAGCGACTGTAATGAAGGAGCTAGAGTGTTATCTTCTAGCTCAATAATAAATATAACTCTTGTTGTTATGAAAAATTGTTTATAAAAATTAAGCATTTCAATCTATATCAGTATATATCATTATACTCCTATATTGCAGGAGAAGACTTGATGTCTAATGTAGTGATATCTTTGATACTGAAGCGTGCACGACCCTGCCGGTCAACCTCTAAGACTTTAACGAGAAGCTCTTGATCTACTTGTAGGTAATCAGTAACTTTATCAACGTGTTTATTAGAAATTTGAGAAATATGTACTAACCCTTCTTTTCCTCTGCCTATAGCGACAAACGCACCAAAATCAACAATACGAGTAACTTTACCTTGGTAAATACAGCCAACTTTAATAGCTACCGTAATTTCTTGAATACGACGAATAGCAAATTTTGCTCTTTCACTATCGATTGCAGCGACTGTTACAGTACCATCATCACTAATTTCAATAGTCGTATTAGTTTCTTCGGTTATCGCACGAATTACTGAGCCGCCTTTACCGATCACATCTTTAATTTTATCAGGACTAATACAAATAATATGAATGCGTGGTGCAAATTGGGAGATATCGTCACGCGGCTTGCTAATTGCCTGTTCCATGGCACTTAGGATATGAAGTCGAGCCTCCTTAGCCTGGTTAAGTGCTACCTGCATGATATCATGTGTAATACCTTCAATTTTAATATCCATTTGAAGCGCGGTAATACCGGATCGGTTACCAGCTACTTTAAAATCCATGTCACCGAGATAATCTTCGTCACCAAGAATATCGGACAGCACTACAAAGTGATTGTTTTCTTTTACTAAACCCATTGCGATACCTGCAACGGCAGCCTTTATTGGTACGCCAGCATCCATTAGTGCTAGAGAGGCACCACAAATCGAAGCCATAGAAGAAGAACCATTAGATTCAGTAATTTCAGAAACGACACGCACTGTATATGGAAACTCTTTTAATGTAGGCATGATCGCCATCATACCACGTTTTGCTAGACGACCATGACCGACTTCACGGCGCTTAGGTGACCCGATCATACCAGTTTCACCAACGGCATATGGCGGAAAGTTGTAATGAAAAAGAAAGCTGTCAGTTTTGTCGCCTATTAATTCATCTAGGTTTTGTGCGTCACGCGAAATTCCTAGTGTTACGGTGACCAACGCTTGAGTCTCACCACGAGTGAAAAGTGCTGAGCCATGAGTGCGAGGTAGTATGCCGACACGAATATCTAAACTGCGGATCATACTTTTCTCACGGCCGTCAATGCGCGATTGTCCACGTAAAACACGATTACGTACTATATGTTTTTCAATGCTGATAAGAATCGTGTGGATTTCTTCAGATTTTAGTTTTTCATCTTGTGCTATAAGCGTTTCAACGACGCGATCTTTAATTGCATTGATTTGCGCGTAACGCTCTTGTTTTTTAGTAATGTAATAAGCATCACTCAACTGGGATTCAGCTAGTTCAGTTATACGCGCATGCAGCGCGGTGTTGATCATAGGTGCCTGCCAGACCCACTTAGATTTTCCAGCTTCAGCAACTAGAGCATTGATGTTTTTTACTACCACTTGCTGTTGCTGGTGACCAAATTCTACAGCGCCCAGCATTTTCTCTTCATTTAACACATCGGCTTCTGCTTCAACCATCAGAACTGCGGTAGCAGTGCCAGCAACTACTAAGTCCAGACTACTAGTTTTCAATTCATCAATGGTCGGGTTTAATACATATTGATTATTTATGTAACCTACTCGTGCTGCACCAATCGGTCCATTAAATGGGATATCAGATAGACTCAGGGCAGCAGAGGAGCCAATAATTGCAACGATATCTGGATTAATTTGTGGATTCAGAGAGACTACAGTAGCAATCACTTGTACTTCATTAAGAAAGTACTTTGGGAATAAAGGACGAATTGGACGGTCAATGAGACGCGATGTGAGGGTTTCACCCTCACTTGGACGGCCTTCACGACGAAAAAAACTCCCAGGTATACGGCCAGCGGCATACGTACGCTCTTGATAATGTACCGTTAACGGAAAGAAACTACGACCTATCTGAGCGTTTTTCTGACCTACCACAGTAACTAAAACAGCAGTATCATCCATGTTCACCATAACTGCTGCGCTAGCTTGGCGTGCTATTATACCGGTTTCTATAGTAATTGTGTGCTGGCCATATTGGAATGTGCGAATGATCGGTATCAGCAAAATTATGTCCTTGATTAATGGTGCATCTTCATAGTAACGAATTGATACACCTATGACTCGATTGATCTTTTATTATAACTTTACGATTAAGAATAATATTTATTTAAAATTTCGGTAAAAAGTCTTCCATTAGTCGCGAGAACTGCTATAACGAAAAATCTGTTTTAAAATATTAAGCAATAGATTAGTTTGATCTGCTTGTTCTTTATAATCTAAGCATGTGCGGTCCTAATGGCATTGAAATTGGAGAACTAGCGACGCAAACCCAAACGCTCAATTAGGATGGTGTAACATGCTACATCTTTACGCTTTAAGTAATCTAATAGCTTACGACGTTGAGAAACCATACGCAATAGACCACGGCGACTATGGTGATCTTTTTTATGCTCAGAAAAGTGATTTTGTAGATGGTTAATTTGCGAGGTTAGCAAAGCAACCTGAACTTCAGTGGATCCGCTATCATTAGCACAACGACTAAAATCAGCTGTAATGCGCGCTTTAGTTTTAACACTTAGAGACATAGTAACACTCCAGATTATGATAATAGCTGATAACTACAGATGCCGATCTCTAATTCAACAACTGAATCCATAAGTTTTACTAGTTTACTCTTATCCTTAATATCCTTCAAGTTTCTTAAGATATATGAGACATTTAATTTTTTGTTAATTAACATATTTGTAGTGTTCAATACATACAGACAACCTTACTTGATCGCTTATAGATTGTTTACTTTTAGACATTAAATACGAAGTCTTTCATATACTTATTATACATGTGATGAGTATTTAGTGATATTGCATTACTAAAAAAGTTATTTTAAATTTCCTCGGCTATCTCCTGTTAATTCCTAGTATAATTTTGTGAAAAATATTGTATTTCTTATAAGTGTACTTTTAGTGTAGTGGTAGTTTTAGCTTCTTACTTATTATATTCTACAGTCTTTCCATTAAATGTTGAGAGAGGCATAGGATAGAGGTATCACATAAGACTTAATATGTATTATTATTTTTTATCTTTAAAGGGCGTTTGTCACAATGATAACCCGTTTTAAAATTTTATGAACTTTCTAGTTATCCGGTAATTTATGTGATGTGATGATGACATGGATGATATTTGTTTTTTGAATTTTATGCGCTGTGCAACTTACTATGTTAGAATTATATCATTTTAATTTAGTACATCTATGATGTTCAGAACAATGCGATTCTGAGTGAGCTTAACATATACAAATTTATTTAATAAATATGTTGTTATATTCTATTTATAGTCTCGTTATTGAATGATAACAGTAAATGAAAAAACGATCTAATGACATAAAACTACTTCGTCTAATTTTCATAGTTCTTTGGGGATATCTGTGTGCTTTATAGTATTGTATATAGTATATATAGACAGTCCTATATTTAGGACGGTATCTTGTATAACTGTTTCCTTATATCTACGGGGTGTCATCGACACCCTGTGTATTACTCACTCATTTAATAATAACTAGGATCTTAGGTAAGGACTACCCTTAGGTAATTAACACGTTTTTGCCTGTACTTTTTATTTAGATACACAACTCTCTTCCAGGTTGTATCTTTCTATTACTCAGATACTTCTTTTAATAGGTCAAGGCCAGCTTCTCTCATGGAAAGATAATAAGCCTAAATAATTAGGCTGCAGTTTATTTTTTATCAATTAGAATCATAGATTTTATAGAATTATATTGCTTTAATGATAGTATTGATTAATAAGTAAACAAGACTTCTTTATTTTTAGGAGCATTGAGCTCAAGAATTACAGTTCTGCAATTGGATTTCCTTATAAAGGTTTTAGGATTTTACATAACTGCCGATATAAGTATCGGTATTCTACTTAAGCACGAGGTTATTTTAGAGGAAATTTATTAAATAGTCTAGAAAGACTGTGGTGTCATAATTAGTTAGACTGAAGTCAATTTTGAGATATTATATTTTATGAGAATATTATGACATATTCACTCATATTTATCATGATAAACTTCTTATTCACTAAAGCCGCTGATACCGATTATGCTAAATTTTGATAGAAAAACCTGTTCAGCAGTGTCGTAATGAAGAGTAGCTAAAAGAAAAAGCACTCTCTTTATACATTAAATACTGGCTATATAAGTTTATACAAGCTATACTTCATGTATATATTACTCTATACAGCATAAAATCATAGTAGTTAACGCTATGTTAATGCTGTTTGCTATCTGATAGAATGGCGTCATACAATCATTATTGTAATTTGGTATCTAAATTTGATCAGATAATTCGGTGGAATGCTAAAAAAGCAAGGATGCTGATTAAATAATGCTATAAATAAGTGCACTGTATCAACTTCTATAGCTATTGCTGATTTATTACGACGTCGTCATACGAATAAGTTATACCTGATTTATAGTAATATGTTTAAGGTTAATCGATTAATGTATATAAGCTGCATTAAATATTATTCAGCTATATATGATATTAATGTTACAACTGTAGTTGTAATTTCCATGGCATATACTTTTATCGCCAGAAACCATAAGTCTATAATGATTTTAAAAGAATCATTAGTTTTAGCACAGATGGACTCAATTATATGACGGTAAACACATTGATAGACATGGCTAATTAGGAAAATAATAAAACGAATAATGAATATCCACATACCTCATTAGATTAGGTTACCCAACTTCACGGGTAACGTAGAAGTTACATAGCATGATTATAGTCGTTAGTATATTGGTCAATAAATTAGTAACATTAATAACTTGCGTGTATTACTGTCAAACCTTTTAACTATTGTTAAGTATTACAAATAACAGCAAGACCGTCAGAGTTGAGATTGTTTTAATATAGTTAAAACTTACGCTATAATAGGTGTCGCTAGTAATGTTGATCTAGAGTGTTGATATATTATAAACATCTATAAATCCTGCATACGCTAATTTAGTGAATAGTTGCAAATTTTATTTTCTTGAATAATACTGTGTATTAAAATAAGTTTATATAACTATTTGTAATATAGTAATTATGATGATCAGTAATACCAATACAAACAAGTATTATGAAGAATGTCATGAAGAGTTGATTCCTACAGCTAGATCTGTCGAAGTTTTAATCGAATATCTTTTAAGAGATCAATCTTGCTGCTAGTTTATATAAACGAAATATCTTTTATTGAAATTAGCGTATAATAACAGGAATAAAAAAAGCGAAACGTGGTGCTGATAGGCAGAATCAAACTGCCGACCTCACCCTTACCAAGGGTGTGCTCTATCGACTGAGCTATATCAGCGCAGGTTGGAGCGGGCAGTGGGAATTGAACCCACATCATCAGCTTGGAAGGCTGAGATAATATCCATTATATGATGCCCGCATACTAAAATTTAGCTATTCAATGTTTTATGGAGTGTAAAGATAGAGTATAGGTTATGTAGCATTATACTTTATTTTAAGTCAGTTTATTTTATAAAACATGATTTAGATCATTCTTAATATTTTGATTTCTCCTTATTTTATTGCACTGATTTTCAGTGCAGTTGAGTAAGTTATACTTAATCAATCAAGGTAAGCGTAAATGATAAAAGATTATCTGTGACTTTATGTTTATTTTTGTTAATAAGGTTGTTATTTATAGTCTAAGGTAACATCTTACGGAAGATTTTGTGTTTAAAAAAAGAATATGCTAGAGTTAATTCTAGCAGAATTATTCATTTACTTATTAGAAGCATTTTTTTGGTGAGGGAAGGATTCGAACCTTCGAAGTCTATGACGGCAGATTTACAGTCTGCTCCCTTTGGCCGCTCGGGAACCCCACCCTTTAAATTATCATACTTTCAATGGTGCCGGCTACCGGAGTCGAACTGGTGACCTACTGATTACAAGTCAGTTGCTCTACCAACTGAGCTAAGCCGGCATTCAATAGCTCATATTCTATGGAGAGTTGGCAGTATATGCAAGAGAAAAATTTCATTATGTGTATTTTTGCTTAAAAAATTATTGTTTTATGCAAATGTTTATACTTTATCAGTATTCTTTTATGTAGGATCCGCATTAATTACCTAAAGAAATTAAAAAATTTTTCTAAATTATCAGCGAGATTGAGATAAGATGATCAGCAGCATGTTTTATAAAGCAAATATTTAAGAGCAGCTAAATTACACTTCCTGTTCCTATTTTTTGAGATTTTACGTTTAGATTAGTGATTATGTGAATGACTTCCTGTAAGCAGGGAAAGTCATTTATGACAAATCTGTGAATAAATGGTTTAACATAGAGAATCTCGATGAAAAACGATCCATTTACTCACGAAGCATAACAAATATCGCTTTGATACACCATGACGATGGTGATTCACCAATTTTGATCGATCCACCTAAATATTTATGAAACAATCTCTTAATTTTGTTTAATATTAAACTTATATTATACAATAAGGCTTAATTGCGCTATAGTGCTCGTGAGAAGAGTAGGTTGTATGCACTATCATATCAGCACAATGTGTATGCTTTTTTTAAAATCTATTGTATCTATAGGCGTCTAAAGTAGAGAGCTAATAGCTTATTAGCTGCTGTGTTGGTTTGTGTTATATATTATGTGAAGATATCTTAATATTTGAGGATATTCAATTGAAATAGGTTTGCCTAGTTTTTGTGAAAAATATTCCAATTTTTTGATCTAAATATTTTGGTACTTTACGTTTTCTTGATAGTAATATATGAATTAAGGGAAGTACACTATATTCTAATTCAATAGCATATAGAGGGAGCTTTTAGGAATATCAAAAGCTCCCGACTGATCCTGAAGATATTAAGAGTGTATTTTAGAAGATATTAGTTTAAAAGTATGCGCATAAATAATATTAGAAGGTGCATAATTTAATGCTTTGTTTCTTAAATATTTGCATTGATTGATCAATATCAATACTTTATGACTGTCAGTTGCTTGATATTTTTTCAACTAACTAACGGTTTATAGTGACTATGAATATAGGTGGTGGTAAACGCCATGTCTAATTTTATGGAGTTTTCATTCAGTGTTCAAGATCTTGCTATTAAAGTAAGTTGAAAATGTATGTATATGTGGTTGATTAATCCTACTGTACTGCAGGCAGTCACAGCTATCGTGCAGTTTTAATAAGCGGCCTAATTATATAGACAGATATCGTGCTTTGAATGCGTTGGCTTCTACAATATGATATAAGATCTACGTCAAAATTATTATTGCTTTTGGTCTTTTATTAAACAACGGTTACTTAATTATATGTAATTAAAAATTTAATTTGTTTAGAAGTTAGAAAATCATATAATATTGTTTATACGCTTTAAGTAAACGTGTTATTCAATAATAAAGATCTAAATAATTAAGGTTTATAGTTTGAACTATAACTTCATAAGTGTACTACTTGTATAACTATTCCAAATAAAAGTCAGTAGTGCGTGCTTGAATGATGAGATCATCTGTAAGAATTTAAAGCAAATATAACACATTACTTGAGGTTCCCAGTCTTAGTATGTCGATATTATAAACTGATAATTAAATACTTTAATATAGTTAAGTTTTTATGAAGAAAGCGCAGTTATTATATCGATAATTATTAGAAATAATTAATTTGTATCAAAATAAAATAATGCTATATCTTAAATAGTGTAAATTATAAACAACAAAAACTCAGATGCTCATCAGGAGCAATTGCAGGTAAGTAACTGAGGGAGCAAGAAATAATAACGCCTATGTATCTTGTGGTATGATAGATATATAATATGTAGGGTGTTTATTACCTAGAGTGATTGCTCTGCGCTTTTCTGATATGAGTTGACCAATTAAAATTTAGCTTATGATAAATCGAGATCAATCTTTATCAACGCTTTATCTTCAGTTATGTCGTACTCAATGGGCCGCATTACAAGATGCGGTGCCTCTGACGATCTCGGAAGAAGAGATAGGTAACCTAAAAGGAATTAATGCAGATCTGTCGTTAGACGAAGTAGTGCAGATTTACCTGCCGTTATCAAGATTACTGAGCTTCTACATTCGCTCTACCTTACATCGCCAGGCAGTATTTAAGAAATTCCCCAATAAAGATAGACAAAATGTACCTTATGTTATTGGTATAAGCGGTGGGGTTTCAGTAGGTAAAAGTACTACTGCGCGTCTATTACAAGTGTTGCTTGGTCGTTGGCCAGAGCACTGGAACGTAGAGATTATCACTACTGACAGTTTTTTGTTTCCTAATAAAAAATTGAATGCGCATGGGTTAATGAAGAAAAAAGGTTTCCCGCAATCATATGATATATACAGTATGGTGCAATGTATTTCAAAAGTAAAATCAGGCATCAAACATGTAACGGCTCCAGTTTATTCGCACCTTATATATGACATAGTTCCTGATACTAGTAAGGTTATCAAAAAACCAGATATTCTTATTTTAGAAGGTCTGAACGTATTGCAGCGTAAGATGCCTGGAGCTTATGATGCACATCATGTATGTATTTCAGACTTTGTAGATTTTTCAATCTATGTCGATGCACCGGAAATATTATTGAAAGATTGGTATATTAATCGTTTCTTAAAATTCCGCCATGGAGCATGCTCAGATCCTACTTCTTATTTTTATAGCTATGCTAAATTAGCAGAGTGTGAAGCAAGAAATATCGCTACACAATTATGGAATGACATTAATGGTTTGAATTTGCAGGAGAATATACTTCCGACACGTAAACAAGCAAGTCTGATCATGATGAAGCGTGACAACCACGTGATAGAGAGCATCTTCTTAAGAAGATAATCAGAAAGATATGAAGCGATTGTTGTACTAGTTAATAGGTTTATTTTCTATTACGCATAGATATTTCCCCGTTAATAAACGAGCTAATAACACCGTGTTGATCAAGTAATAAAGCCCCTTGTCGATCGATACCTCTAGCAATACCAAAGATATACTGTGCGCCAATAAGTAATTGAACCGGCCGATTAATAAAATTATCCAACAAGTGCCAACGTGCTATAAATGAAGATAACCCATTAGTTTCAAGTTGTTTTAGAGATTTTCTAAGCTCATTAAGTAAAGTTGCGGTTAGTTCATTGCGATCAATGCTAATGCCTGCGTCCTTTAAGTTTGCCCACTTCTGATTAATGGCACTAGCATGATTATTATGCATGGTTAGATTGATGCCTACTCCTATTACAATGTGGGTTAAAGCATCAGTTTTTTTAATCATTTCGACTAGTATACCAGCTAATTTTCGATCATTAAGATATAAATCATTGGGCCATTTTACTCGCACATCCTTAGCGCCTAAACGTTGTAAGACTTCAGCTACTACAACACCAATGACTAAACCTAATCCTACAGCCGCAGTAAGTTCTTGTGCGAAATTCCAGTAAATTGATAGATACAAATTAGCACCAAACGGTGAGATCCACTTCCGCCCGCGCCGACCCCGTCCAGTCTGTTGATACTCAGCAACACAAGCATCACCAGACTGAAGTTTATACATATAATCTAGCAAATATTGATTAGTTGAATTCACTACCGATAATATAGTCACACGTTTGTCTTCTAACAGATTAAGGATACGATCAGCTTTTAATAATTGAAGTGAAGATGTAAGCTTATATCCTTTACCTAATATGGCAGATATATTTACGCCCCACTTACGGAGGGTCTGAATATGCTTATAAATTATTTCTGGACGTATAGATAACGATGCACTAAGTTTTTTTTCTGAATAAGTACCACCATCAGCTAATAACGTAATCAGTTTTAACGGAATCTTATTATCTTTTATGATAGCACCTCTACCGAATTTAATTCACCCCTTGCAGCAATAAAACGCACCTCAGGTTCAAGCCATATGTTGAATTTATCTGCAACGGTATTGCGCACGTAACGTGCTAGGATGACGATATCCTGGCTAGTAGCATTATGTACGTTGACTAATACTAACGGCTGATAAGGATATACAGCAGCTCCGCCTACCCGATATCCTTTTAACTGGCATTGATCGATGAGCCAACTTGCAGATAACTTAATACATCCATTTGTTTGTAGATAATTCGGGATATTTGGATATTGAGAGATCAGTTCTTTAGATTGTTCGAGACTTACTAATGGATTTTTAAAAAAGCTACCAGCATTCCCTATTTTGTGGTGATTTGGTAACTTACTGCGACGCATAGCACAGACAGCATTGAATATCTGAGTTGGTGTAACGGTTGCTGGATTTAACTGCGTTAAAGATCCGTATTTAAGCGTAGGTCGCCATTTTTTTCTTAAATGTAAGCCAAAACCAACAATGATATATCCAGTTTGAAACTGATGTTTAAAGATACTATCTCGGTAACCAAATCCGCACTGAGCTGCTGGGATACGATTAACAGTACCAGTAAAAAAATCTAAAAGATCAACATATTCGCAAACGTTGTGCAGTTCAATTCCATAAGCACCGATATTTTGAATAGGAGCAGACCCTACTAAACCGGGAATTAATGCTAAGTTTTCTAAACCTCCAATACCAGCTTTAAGGGTGTAGCAGACTAGATTGTGCCAATTTTCACCAGCGCTAACATGAAGGTGCCATGTATCCTTTTTTTCTCTGATATAAATGCCTTTTAAATGATTAATCATTACGGTACCGGCAAAGTTTTCAAGAAATAGTACGTTACTTCCCTCACCAAGAATTAGTAGTGGTGTTTGATGCTTTTGTGTTTTTTGCCAAACTTTAAGCATTAATTCTATTCTATCTGCGATCACTAGATGTGCCGTGTTAACTAGGAGTGCAAAAGTATTATGATGCTTTAAAGATACGCCTTCAATGGACATAATATTTAATACCATATAAAATTGATCTTGCATTCATAGCTTGCATGCCAAATTGCATGTGCATTATCTGTTTTTTGATATCAGCTATTCATTGGTGTAAGATCCTAAGAATTTTCTGCGTTGTAACCTTCCTGAAAAATCTGAATGGTTTGAGGTGCTATTTACATTGTATTAAAGTGTAATAAATACACTATATTCAATGTATTAGAAGTTGTATATGCAGCGTTTAGAATTTATCGTATATTTCTCGCTGATTTTCTATCAAATTTTAATAATGTTGGCATTAATAGGAAGTTTCTGACTTTGCTACAATACTACTGTAAAGAATGAAACAACAGTTATTGATTATTTATTGATCACTTATATCATCTTGCATGTAGTTTTGTGACTTGTATTATATTAACAAGATTCATGTATTGAATACGCTCCATATTTCTAGTTGTTTTAGTTTTGATAAACTTAAAAAAATATTTCATTTTTATGAATTATATATATGTAATTATACGAGGTGGCTATTATAAGTCAAACCATTATAATGAATGCGTTACGTACGATCCGAGCGGAATGGCGGATATTTATGATGATATCTGATTAGTTTAATGCTCATGCGTGTACCTAAAAAATATTAACTATGAGGTAGTTAATAGGTTTTGTAGTGTATACTACACTTAACCGGATTTTAGAGTGATGGTTTTATTTCTCAGCTTGAGCTCGTTAGTATTGGGCATTTGTTGATAAACTAGTGAATAAAGTCTAAAAAAATACAGATCCCGAGCACTTATATCGGAATTATAGCCTTAAAAGTTAGTAACATCACGCTATATCTTTGGTTGGATATTAAATTTGAAGGACGCGGCCATACAGTAAAATGGTTTATAAAAAATTATGTGTTATTAGTAGAAATCGGTATCACTGCACTTAGGGAATTCTTCCTAGTTATTTAATGAGTTCACGATCAATTTCTAAAATAATTTAAAAGATATGAAAAGTAGACATTAAACACCACAACCGTGAGCGCAATGACATTGAACTGAATCTGTATCTGTTAATACTATAACGTTTATATACGATATGCGATTATTGATAATATTATGGTCTTTGTGCTTGGTAAATTAAAGTAGTGGCACTAAAGGTAACACACTCTGGATAAATATTACATTTATAAAATTATAGAGAAAGTTATATGCATTGGCTGTAATGACATTACCATAAAGCAGTTAGCAAGCTTGCTCTTGAATGATAAAGGGAATTTTCTTAGAGTGGTTATTATTTCTTGAAGATAAACATTCATGCTTATAGCAAAGTAAATCAATGAATTAAAATAAATAATATACACTTAAAAGAATGATTATGATCTTAATGTTTTTGCGTTATTTTGGTAGTTAATGCGTGTATCATCCGATACTTAATGATGCAGAGAGGCTAGTTTTAATATATAGTATAGGGCCTTCCTGATAACAGCATCAGGCTGATAAGCCTGCATTTCTAAACTTACTTGAATAAAAATTTTGCGATATTACCTAGAGATTGTAAAGAGACATGAAGCTTACGTAGATTATATAAAAACTGATGTATTCAGTACTGTAAAATATAATAATTAGCATTTTCTAAATCCATAATTATAGCTTACATGCGTAAGAGACCCGTAGATTGCAATCTGAACTTGTCTTAATTGTTAAAATAAGGTTACACAAAAATACGATTTTTTGCTAATCTTATAATATCTATAGGCCTAATGTGTAGGGGTATTTTTCAAATGCCAGCTGTATTTACTGAGAAGTTAAGGAACGTAGCAATATTGATCTCATGAGATTTATCTATAATTTTAAAGACGCTATAAATGATCCGAGCGTTTTACAGATGACTTTTTAGTAAACATTTAGAGATGAGAGCGGCCATCCTTGTCTTTTATTTTACAAGTCTCAAAATATAGTAATAAGATGACATTTTCATCCAAAATTATATTAAATATTGCGATTATTATTGAGCTGCAATATATTATATATTATGGATATACATTATTAACTATAGTAGAGTCTACCCGTAAGCCAGGTAGAATAGTTAATAATATAGATCTATATCTATTTTACATAGATATATTATGTCCAACAACATCAGTATGCGCATTAGCGTGAGTATGTAATACATTTACACATACGCTCATGATATTACCATTAGTGTAACAGTATCATGCAATAGCTCTATGAGCTTAGAAGTAGACTCCGTGCCAACCGCAGGCTATGTAAAAAGTTATACTACATCGGCAGTCGGTATCACTTGTCCTGTCAACAAGACTATTTTCCTAATTAAGATGTTTAATATAGCTACGCCTTGCACGTAAGCTTATTACATCCGCTGTATAAAATAACAAAGTATACTCTAATATCACTAGATCACTATTTGTGTACATAATTGACAAATCAAGTTTATATGTTTTAGAAATACTATTGTGCATTAATTTTATTGATATGTGTTTGTTATGATCACTGAGGTTTATGAGGGGTCAGTGTTGTAGTAATTAGATAATCAGTTCGTCGATGTGTGTGTCAGGTTGTAATTCTATGAAAATTTTACTTTTATATTACTCAGTAATATTCAAGGGATCGTTATGTAGCATAGTGCACTTACGATGTTACACTATTTTTAAAAACTAACAAAAGACATGGTTAAGAATATTTCATTCATCACAATATTGTTCATTTATAATGATACTGTAACATAAAAGCACAATACTCTGTGCAATGCTGTCATTTTGTTCATTACTAATTATGCTCTTGTCATCTCTTTTTCAATCACTTGAATTAACACATGGATCACTTTAATATGCATTTCTTGAATACGATCAGAATAGCCAAAGTATGGCACACGGATTTCTACATTAGCGAAACCTGCTATTTTCCCTCCATCTTTACCGGTTAGGGTAATGATTTTCATTTTTTTAATCCGTGCTGTTTCAATGGCTTTCATGATGTTACGAGAGTTCCCAGAAGTAGAGATACCTAGTAGTACGTCGCCTTCACGACCTATTGATTCTAGATATCGTGAAAATACATAATCGTAACCAAAATCATTACTAACGCAGGACAAGTGACCGACATCAGAGATTACAATTGCTGGATACCCAGGGCGTTTGTCTCGATAGAGACCGGTTAGTTCTTCAGCAAAATGGGTCGCATCACAATGAGAACCGCCATTACCACAAGAAATAACCTTACCACCAGATTTAAATGTATCTGCTAGCAGTATTGCTGCGCGTTGGATAGCATTGATATTAGCATCGTCACTAATAAATTTGTTTAGTGTATTAGCTGCTTCATGTAATTCGCTGCGAATTAAATTATGGTACATAAAAAAGATATACATTCATTCTATGTGCATGTTAGTTATATATAGGACATTGATAGTAGCGGTAGATCTATAGCTAGCTTTTGTTACGGCCTACGCTGTGGTGCTGTCTGCACTCTGCAGATTTTAGTTTTTTGTTGAAGTGGTTTTAAGTGCAATTAAACATGTAATTTTAAAAATAACCATGGTATTTATTATAAATAATACTCTATTTATTTCAACTATTGCCTTGCGCTTACTTTATAATGCTAGATAATATTTAATATATAGTTGAGTTTTTATGAGAAGGGGAGTAGGCAGTGATACTGCCCTCTTTTATATCTTTTATATTTTTTCATATAGTTAGAGATAAATGAATTAATATTTATCGGAATATGTTATTCAAATGGGGTTGATGCTATCCAGTTTTTGTTAGCGGTCGTAATTATTGCACAATAATATTCATTTTAACTTATAACTGTTCTGACGTTGAAATATATCTAGGTTGTATTTGGTTCTTGAACTCAGAAAAACGTTGTGGTACATAGTACCTTATCTCATCCTGAGCATAGTATAACTTTAAAAATTAAAGAGTATTAGCTCGCTCATACTTGCTTGTCTGACTTCGTTGCGAGTATCTGTATATTTTTACATTAAATTCCCATATGATTCGTTGAATTAATAATAGAAAAAGAACATGTTAATTACAGTGTCATTGTCTGATAGACATTCAACGATATTGAAAGTATTATTAAGTATACACTCATTATACTGCAAGTTGCATATTTATTCTCTTTTTCTATTGTGCACTATTCATTAGAATTATTTACTAAAGTCAGTTGCTAATATTGTATAGATATTATCTTTTCTATTAAGCTGTAATCTTAGGCAGTATTGTTAGTATACGTTTACAACAGCTGGTGTACTCTATTTTTTATTTTCTTACACCTTATTAACATTTTGATAGATTATCAGACTATTGCAAGGTTATCCTATATCCTACAAGATAAGTTATTGTTTTAAGTGCCAAAGGTATACGTGATGTAACAAGGTATATGAACTGTTTTGCAATATGGTTAAAATCATTATTTTAGTAATTGCTACGTTAGTCTATTGTATGAATTCTAGATTAGAGTGTTGCTGACTAATTACATGTTAAGTAGGTGTAATTTTTACAGATTAATCCTACATATGCCGTGTAATAATGTACACTTAAGAATGCCCTGCGCTTACTGACTTAGACAAAGAATTATGGAGATAAATTACTAAAAGTTATGTTTCTGAAACCACTGAAGTCTCACGCTAGTATTAACAATTAAATTAGATGATAACAAAATCGATATGCTGTCATTAACAGTTTAGTATTTTGTTATAAGGAGCGATTGATTATAGTTTTGATTCAAAATATATAATTATATATGTTATGCATAGCATATTAGCTGGCGACTAGTAAGAGTTTATGACTTTTCTAGCAAGGCTATCTTTTCAGTTAGATTATTGCTGTTTAATAACATTCACTGCATGTAATTTAGTATAAGTTTATAAAACGCTCAGCAAGACTTCTAATAAACATTATTGCATCAATCAAGCGGCCTTACTTGGAATAGAGATATTACAAACATTAAAAGTGCAGTGTCATGGTTGCTTAATTATCGCGTATGCTCTTCGGAATACTGCCATGCCATATTCTTTAAACAACAACAGTACAGCTTTTAATGCCGCTAATCTTTTAGCATTACCTGCAAATTTTGGTTGCCCCGTCTGGGCCTATGACGCAGATATCATAAATCAACGTATTGCACAGTTACGTTATTTTGATGTAATTCGCTTTGCACAGAAAGCATGTTCGAATATTCATATTTTGCGTTTGATGCGTAAACAGGGTGTAAAGGTGGATTCAGTATCTCTAGGGGAAATTGAACGTGCATTAAAAGCTGGATTTCAACCATGCAGTGCATCACAAGAGATAGTATTTACCGCTGATGTACTGGATCAGGCAACGTTAGCACGTGTTAGTGAGCTAAAAATTCCAGTTAACGTGGGCTCTAGCGATATGCTAGATCAGCTTGGTTTAGTTTCTGCTAAGCATCCAGTATGGTTGCGTATTAACCCAGGATTTGGTTATGGGTATAGTCAAAAAACTAATACTGGCGGTGAGAATAGTAAGCACGGTATTTGGTATACTACCCTACCTCAAGTAATCGAAAAAATTAAGTATTATGGTTTAAAGTTAATTGGTGTACATATGCATATTGGTTCTGGCATTAATAATCAATATCTAGAACGCGTCTGCGAGACGCTAGTAGAGCAAGTAATCTCTCTCGATCATGATATTCGTGCTATTTCCGCTGGTGGTGGCTTACCGATTCCCTATCAGGATGGAGAAAAAACAATAGATATTGAACATTATTATTATTTATGGAATAGCGCTCGAGAACGTATTGCTTCCCATTTAAGTCATCCAGTACAACTAGAAATTGAACCGGGGCGTTTCTTAACGGCTGAAGCCGGCGTACTGCTCGCTGAAGTGCGAGCAGTCAAGGATATGGGCACGCGTCATTTTGTATTAGTAGATGCAGGGTTTAATGATCTAATGCGCCCAGCAATGTACGGTAGCTATCATCATATTTCACTTTTGCCCGCAGACGGTCGTACATTAGCAGACCAACCGCTACGCGACACGGTGATTGCCGGCCCTCTGTGCGAATCCGGCGATGTGTTTACTCAAAAACTAGGCGGGAGCATAGAAACTCGCGATTTCCCACCGGTGAAAGTGGGCGATTATCTAGTATTTCATGATACTGGAGCATACGGTGCATCTATGTCCTCTAACTACAATAGTCGACCACTGTTGTCAGAAGTTCTGTTTGAGGGAAAGATCCCACGTTTGATCCGTCGACGTCAGACTATCGAAGAACTTATTGCTTTGGAACAGATTTCACAGGAATAAAATAGTAGACTGGCTATCTAATGAAAAGTATTACTTTCATATCAAGTTCTTATATGTGTTTGAATCAGTAAAATATTCACGGTTATTTTACCTTAGTAATCATGAAAGAAGTGATTATCTAACATTACGAGTATGCACATTTTAAGTAGTTAAGACTATAAATGCTGGTCGTTTAGTCATAAAACATTAAGTAAGCATGCATCATCTGAATTGCGAGCAGCTGAAGAAAACTTTGTCAAGCTTACTACTAATCCTTGAGGTATGATATCACGGTTTATGACAAGGTAGATTTCATACCTAAAAGAGAATGGATACGTCTAATCGCTATTGCGTGCTTGATCTCACGGTTACCTAACGACTTTCAGTAGCCAACGAACTGAGCGTAGCGTATACTCATGATATTGCTATGCTAGATTTCTATATTTAATAGTAGAAGTCATAGTTAACAATACAATAAATCTAATCACTTAGATACTCGATATATCTTCAGAGTTTCTTGTTACACATTTATCAGATCAGTTGTGATTCTAGCTTTTTTAGAAGCATCTCTTCTATCTAACGCCACGTACTTAAAGTGCAATTATTAATTATCTAAAAGTTCATGCAAGAAGCATACATTGTTAATTATTCATTGTTAGATTTATTGTATCAGCATAACACGGAGTAATGAATATGTATTGAAATACCGAGTGTTTTTATATATTAGTGCGTAGTGACGCAGTAAAATTATTGTTAATATAATAACTTGATGTGCATATTAGGTAAGTAAGCATGAGGCTGATTTGTCGACCATGTTCACTTGATTTTTTAGCGCTTTGTTAGATGTGATATCAACTTATCCGAGGTCATCTAATAATCTCATAAAGCATCTTAGAGAATCTTGAAGTTTTGCAGTAAGTCTTATTGTGTGATATTTGAAAAACGTTAGTGCCTTACTTCATTTTTCAAATACTGCAGGATTTATATTGATATTTTTAGAATATGCTAAATGTTAAGTTGCTGTACTTATGTATCTTCAAATGAGTTGCGTAATACCCTGTAATCATTTCAAAAGATTTTTCTCATGAAGTGATCATGCATAAGAATTTTAGAAAATACTTAAATATAGAAAGAAGATATAATAAAAACAAGCGCATCTACATATCACTATATGTATATTCTATCAATAGAACAAGACAATTAAATTACGTTTTGCAATAGTTTTAAAGAAATAAATAGCAAGTTAGGATAACAAGAAATCCTATTTCTTGGGGAGGTATGTTCAACATTGTAATACATTAGTACATAAGATAGAGATCGTTCTATAAAAACTTACAGAATAGACGAGACTGATAGTTGTGACTACCTTAAAGTATAAGTATATAAATTGTATAGCATGATTATGTACGTCAACCTATGAATAGCACATCGCTTAATAGCGAAAATAATTATTTAGAATTTAAGTTCGCTCTTAGATGCCGAAGCATCTGGTTGTGATTTAGTCAAGTATAGCTTTAATTAACTGAAAGATTTTAGAGGACATACTATAATAACCTTATTCCTAAGATCTGTTGCTAAATGTTTGATTTAATTTAAAAATACTTTAAAGATACATATACTTTTCATTAAAGTAATCGAGTTAAGAGTACATACTATTTTCTAGTTTGTTGCTAATCCTGCTTTTATATTAACAGTAATAATCATAATGTTTATCGTTTAGTTTTCTTATAATGTTATAGAAACACGCTAATAGCATTGCCTGTTAGTAGTAGACTATAACAGTCACTCGTTCTAATATCCTTTATTTCCGCGCGATGTATCATATATATCGTCTACCTAGGTGCGTCTAGGTACTTCTTATCTTTAGAGATATAGAATTGATATATCATTAGAATTTTTAGCATTTTATATGCTATATGTCTTCCTTTTAAGGCAATGCATAGGCAATAAGCATACAGTTTGATAAAAATTAAAATTTATTATACCAGTACTGATTGTTATGAAAAAAATCAAGTGCAGCAGATTCTTGATCAGTAATGTCAAGTTATTAATATTGGGTCAGATTATTGTTATTTTATAACCAAAATACTACTAGTACTTACTAGTATCACTTTAGACGATAACACTCCTTTCACCTTACTGGGTAATGTTAGTATTAGCAATACTACAATATTATTCAATTTGCTAGTGAAGCTTATGCATAAGGTGAATGATTTAACAGGTGTGATTATTGCATGGTAAGTAATAATGAGTAGCGACATTTGCTCTAGTATAGTTTGTGGTTAATCTAGTAAACGGATTAGATCTTTATTTGTTACCTTCTGCTAACTGAGCAGGTATGAATAAACACATTATCTATGATTACGTTCTTATTAGGAAGATGGATTTTGCGCACCACATAATTCTACCTCTTATTTAAAATACATTTATACTTGGCCTGCTAGGTTTTAGTTAGGTACTATATCTATAGTTATACTAACTATGTCATGCATTGTAGAATGTCAGTATATCGATGTTAATACTATTCTTATTTTTATAGAACTGCCTTAACCGGCAGTACCGATGATTTTAACGAAGTGCAATAGCGTCGCTATGCATCGGAGAGAATCTGGCATACTTAATGTAACAACTAAACGAGGCTAGCTCACTAGTTGACGCTATTACTAAAACAAGGCAGTAGGTTGAACGAGGTTATGCCACAATAATCTGTCGATGAAGTAATGCTATAAAACTAGTGTTATCGATGTTGGTCGGGTAAAACAATAGTTACTTTTGGTCGATCTGGCTACTGCACTGTTGTGCTGCATGTACATAACGCTATAATAACTTTAGAATTAGCACTAATAATCTCCGGTTTTTATGAAAAATTAATGATTATTTTATTTTATGAAGCCAAGGATTTATAATAGGTCATAGTAAATTACTAGGCTAAAATTTTAAATATCATAAGATTTTAATTGTTAGTCTAAAATACTAATGCTGTGAGTGTATCTTGTATGCCTACATAGAAATTCACATTAGCGCGTTACTATAGCAAATTTTAACATGCATTTAATAGCTTATTGATATGGACATGCAGTGGTGCTAGGATACTTGGAACCATTTTACATAAATAATGATATTTTTATTAGTGAGATCAACGACAGCACAACAGTCTGTGGTTGCCAGCATTGCAGCTCATATGATGTATATGGTGATTTTTCTTGAAGAAGATCACTATATATTATGTCAATATATATCTGGATCGCTTCATGTATTCCATGCGTTAGATAGAAAAATTTTTCACTTTTGAAGGTCAACTTTACATATAATATAATTATATCATGGGTTCTTGTCTCTTGGATATTTAGTGTTAATCCTCATTACTACCATAATGGTTTTTTTATGTTTTACTTGGCACGTATCATGGTCTTTTCGTGCACCCTGCGTCCTTGTTGAGCGCAATAGCAGAAAAGATAATTGATTTTATCTATGAAGGTAGAATGGTGATTCTCACACACCTAATGTTAAAGTATATTGTAATGTATGATGTCACTGTGCCATGCTTATGATATTACCAGTGTGCGGCGTATTGCGCCTGCAAGATTTTTTACTATTACTTAATAGGGTAATCAAAGACTTTATGCAACGCGCTGGTAGGATAATTATAAGCGTCAGTATGTATCAGTGGCTTAAACAGATCTACTTTTTTGTAGAAAACAGCAAGGATATGAATGATTGCAATATAGCCTCAACATAAAAAAATATTAATACTGCTATTATGGTTGATATGGGTGTAACAAATAACTAGCAGACTCTCTTTACCATATATATGATTTTATATAAAAGAGCAGTGATGGTTGGCATATAAACATATACTTAGATGTTTGAATATGCTAGTTACCGCGAAGGCAGCATTATTAATTCAATATAGCAGAGTAGTTAAATAATATATTTCAGAGCATATGAGTGGGTTTTTAATAACTTATAGTTAAACCAAGAATTTTAATCTTATTCAATATAAGAGAGTAAAGGAATAATAAAAGTTAGTACAACGGGAGATTAAGCAAGTAACTGCGGTACGAATATCTCCGATTACAACAGATGTTAATTTTTATGTTTGTATGTATCTTAATGCTTTGATGGCAAGCTTGATCAGCCATTCATTGATCAGTGGCTTAATGAGATCTTTTATTTTATGGAACTAAATGTTATTATTCAATAACGATATAACTCTATTAGTTGGCAATGTCTGATGAACATCAGACAGCGCGGTCTACTAGTTATCATCTAACGATAGATTTTAGTTAGTTTTTCTTTTATTTTTCGTTGGGCATTTTAACTATATTACTATTCATTTAGCTTGCTTACGTCTTGCTAGTACCTTGTTATTAGCATATCTAAGTGACGATTACTAATGGCGAGCAGACTGTTAGTATATAAGGAGAGTTATTGTGCACCAAAATGAATAAGTGATAAGGTTATTTGGCTTTTAGAAGTGTTGATATAAATGGTACAACTAATGCTAGTAGGCTATTACACTGACTCAAGTAACATCCTAACATTGCGTAGGATATGTGGTTGTTTCATCTAGCATGACAACATCTTCTAAAAAACAGCTAGAGAGTGTTAGATGCTGTATCGACGATAGTAATTAAAATCCGGGAGAGTATTCCCGATTACAATGATTAACTCGAGATGTCCATATTTTACTAGAATATGGTGATATTTACTATAAACTAGTTATGCTGTGTTATACCGTGCATGTGGCAGGTTTCGTTATTATAACTGCAGTGATAACCTGATTAACTAATATCAACCTCTGCGGATAACTACGTTTAGTACGTATGTTTATATAGCTATAAAACTTATTTAGTCAGGACAGAGCTCTGAGCTAACCAGTTTCTCATATAGATTAAGGCTTACGAGATCTCTGGGTTATTTTAAAAAAACTTAAGTGTAGGTGTTGGCTAATACAATATTCATTTTCCTACAATCTAGATGGGTTAATGCACTGCATTATACTAGATGTACTAACATTATGTTTTAGGATATCTCAGTGATTTTTCATTCTATAATATGGTTGTATCACGTTTGAGTAATATCTTAAAAAAGAAGTATCTTTATGCGGAATTTTTATTAATTACATGATAGTGGTGATTGTTGTACATTGCTTGTGCATTACCTTATTGAGTTTTTGACGAGTTAACAGTGATAACAATGTTTTCTATTGTGAATACATGCATTGACTTAATTAAGTAAATTATTGTTTACTATAATCAGAAAACCTAAGGTATTCACTGTTATGTGAACATATTGTAGATTGCTATATTGATAATGTTATTTTGTAGGATGCACTAGGAATATTAGTACGTAGAATATTACGTTAGTATTGACGAGTAGACTTTTCTTGTTAACATTTCTACATACGTTAGTTTTTGACGTTTTATATATGTCATTAATACATCCAATAGATGTGCATTGTCAATTTATTTGATATATTTAATATAATATTAAAAGGTCTCTTGTCCTTTGTAAAACATATAGTATTCCCACTTACTTTTTATTGATTGTAATTATAATATCTAGATAATATAATTATACTCAAGAGAGTATAGAAAGTAAAAAAGCATTTAGTTAGCATATCCATCATCACTCATGCTAGTTAGCGAAAAATTATCTATAAGATAGTTTATGGGATTTTAATCGATAGTAATTTAGCTAGTGGCTATGTGAGGTTTTATGTTAAGACATGCTTTTTGTTATGCAGGTATTTTTGATATATTGATGATGAAACTCTCATAAAGATTCAGAGTCTTAATAATCCATGCGAGTGTTAGATTATCGAAGCTAGAATCAGCGTTTTAATGTAATCAGAGTATCTCCTATCATACTTGGCGATAGAGAAGTTTTAAGTACCCCGTGCATCCGGTAGTCAATCAGAATTGATGATTGTTAAGAGCATTGATAATAAAATATGAAGCATCTTGCTATAATTATAAGTATAATTCTTTAATTATGAATCTAGTGCTTTAGATTATTTAAATAATAAGAGTCTATACTTAGGTGATATGTGACTAATTTATATTCTATATCTTAGATATACTAGAGGTTATTTAAATGTCTTGTAAGCACAGGTAGTAGATAACAAGTTGTCTTATGACTAATGAGATATTGTAGTTCTTTACGAATTAGTTGTTTTATAAACTTTGAGATAGCATGTTTCGATGTGTATGAATTGACATGATAATCCCAAAACCGGCCATTAAAACAATGAGTGCCGAACCACCATAGCTGACTAGAGGTAAAGGCACACCAACAATCGGCACAATACCGCTAACCATGCCAATGTTAATGAATATATATACAAAAAGAATTAGCGTCAAGGCACCAACTATCATCCGACCGAAAGTAGTTTGTGCTTTAGTAGCAATTATTAGTCCACGAATAATGACTAATAAGTACAGTGCCAGTAGCACCAATACTCCAATTAAACCGAGTTCTTCGGCTAATACTGCAAAGATAAAGTCGGTGTGGCGTTCTGGTAAAAACTCTAACTGTGATTGAGTACCATGTAGCCAACCTTTTCCTACTAACCCACCAGAACCAATGGCAATCTTTGATTGAATGATGTGATACCCAGAACCCAGTGGGTCTTTTTCTGGATATAGTAGCATTATTAGTCGGTCACGTTGATAGGCATGCATCAAAAAAAACCATAGAACTGGTAGAAAAGTTATTATTAGTAGAATGGTGAAAGCGATGAGCTTCCAACTGACACCAGATAGGAAGAGCACAAAAAGACCAGATATGGCGATTAGAATTGCGGTCCCTAGATCTGGTTGAGCCGCTACTAGTAAGGATGGTAAGAAGATCAGTATTAGTGCGATACTAGTATTCTTGAAGGACGGTGGACAGACATCACAATTTATAAAACGCGCTACCATTAGCGGTACAGCAACTTTAGCGATTTCTGATGGTTGAAAACGTATAAAACCAAGATCTAACCAACGTTGTGCGCCTTTAGTGCTCTGACCGTAGACATGTACTAACATGAGTAAAATTATACAGGTTATATATAGATAAGGTGCTAAGTTTTCATACACTCGTGGCGGTATCTGTGCCATTGTGCTTAGCACAATAAGTCCGATAATGATTTGACTGAGTTTATGTTCCATCATGTCAATATCCTGGCCACTAGCGCTTAACATCACTAGCACACTGTAAAGTAGAAGAACCAAAATAAGCAATAAGAAAGTAGGATCAATATGGAACTTAACCCAGAGTGAGAGTTTTTGTTGATTTCCAGTCATGTCTTACACCTAATTAACTAGCGTTTTTCTTAAAAAGATATCCTATAATGAATACATCGCTTTTAGAAAAACTAACGGACTCATCGAAAACTATCAAGTAGAGCAAACATTAAGTTTGAAGATCTAAAAATTTAATTTTAAGTTAATTGCATGTTGTATCAACGTACAGTAATAAACCATTAAAATCTAGCGATAGGGTTTGATATCATGGACTATCTTTTGAGTGTTTGTCGGTATGAATGACGTTATTTTAACCTACTTTTCACCAATATATATACAATAGAAATCTCGCAAAGATTATAAAAGCAATATAGTATACTAATTAGTGGTAACTGATAACGTCATTGACGCCGCGAGTAAAATTTAAAATGAATCATTACTTTTCCATTCTAACTGATGTACCGTAAGGTTACTATGCGCGATAGTAAACGCGCTCTCTGTGTCGTATCAGTGATGTGTTATTAGAGTAATACTCTCATTCATCACTATTATTGCATAGGAATGTTAGAGTGATGCTGTTTGTAAAGTGTCAGCATAGTCAATTGCGATCTAATATCTTTACATGAAATAATACCACTAATTATGCCTATTTCACTATATCTAATATTAAAGTCGCTAGTTTTGCATTTAATTGCGTCGTATTTTCAGACTTACTTTGTGTCGATAACTAGCTACAAAAACCTAACGGTTTTCTAGTAGGTGCGTTTACGAATAGCGTTAACCTTAATGTAGTTATTTCTAATAAACATATTATAAAATATACAATCAACATAGCCTTCCGCTTATTTTTTTGTTACTCTCTTCGAGTATATTAAGCAATACAATGTAATGATTGTAGTTCATTATGAATGAGAGTATAAAATACTTTTAGTTAAAAGCAATCTTTAGCATATACTGAAGATTGCAGTTACCAGATTAGCTGATTAACTGGTTTTTGTTCATAATGCTAATTAATACAACGGTGTTGATTATGCTGAGCATTAATAGATTACACAGAACGCTGAGATTATTCTAAATATTAAGACCCTTACCACTTACTAATATCAGGTAAGTGTATCAACAGTATAACGCTGTTCTTTTATAGTTGAAGCGATAAAGATATTGAAGGTGCACTACTATTTATTACGCTATGTTAATTAAACGATACATATAATAATGCGTAAGACACAGATTTATCCGTTTAGTGAGAGTCACAATATTAACTTATATGATCTAGTTAATTTATATTAATAAGTTGCACTGCTTATTACGTATGCAAAATCGAGTAGTAAATCAGCAGAACCATTGATTATTATCTTAAAACTTCAAGGTAATTAGCCGGAATTAACAGATTGATTCATAAGGTTGTAGACGTAGTGGCTACATTAGGTACTTATAAGAGTTAATTAAAAGAATATTAGATATTAAAAGAGTACGCAATTAAGAATGAGCATATTAGTATATTGGGTGGTTTATCAATGTGATTAGGAAAAGGACGGTGTAGCTTTCTTTCTTATACCCCTCAATACAGGGAATTTACTATAATTTTAAAATGACGTTCTATGTGTTTGATATATTGATTGCATGTAGTTAAATATAAACAGTACATTTATTAATTTTCATCACTTAATTAAGATCGACTCTTGTAAGATACAAGGACTAGCATGACTATAGAATATACCTGTTCTATCATTAAACCTAATGCTGTAGCTAATAATGACATTGGTACAATCTATGCTCGCTTTGAGCGTTCTGGATTTAAAATCGTTGCAGCTAAAATGCTGCTTTTGACTTACGATCAAGCGAAAGGTTTTTATGATGAGCATAAACACCGCTCGTTCTTCAATCAGTTAGTTATGTTTATGACTTCTGGCCCAATTATGGTACAAGTGTTGGAATCGGAAAATGCTGTACAGCGTAACCGTGAGATTATGGGGGCAACAAATCCAAATAACGCACTAACAGGTACTTTACGTGCTGATTATTCAGATAGCTTAACTGCTAATGCTATCCATGGTTCGGATACAATAGAATCTGCACGACGTGAAATATGTTATTTTTTTACTGATAGCGAAATCTTTTCATATTAATATGTGACAACTATTCAGTCAAAAGTATGACTTTGATGTGTAATAGTTTAAAGTCTTATGCGCTTCAAGCTCAAGGTATAGCTTATTTCTATTCCTGTGATGCAATGACACCGTAATTTAGCATACCGTGATAAGTTAGTATTAATTGATTTAATTATCACTTATCTAGGATGATGGATTAATCATATACATTAGGTTGATTCTTAGGGTGTATGCTAATAATTAAAATCAGTACAACAACTAATGCAGATGCAATGGAATTATTATAATATATTTTTAATATTATAGCGTGTAAGCACGCGATCAGAGAGCATTATGTTAAAATCTATCAAATCTGAGTATCCCTGCTCTAAAGATTCTTCATTAATCATAACTCACTCCTTTAATGCGGCACAGCCGATTGTAACAAAAATAAATTTACTAGATTTAAATCGCCAGAAAATGCATGAATTCTTTGAGCAACTAGGTGAAAAACTGTTCAGAGCCGACCAAGTAATGAAGTGGATATACCATTATTACTGCGATGATTTTGAACAAATGACCAACCTTAATAAGGTATTGCGTAGTAAATTAAAAAACGTTGCTGAGATTCGCGCCCCGGAGGTAGCTGAAGAAAAATATGCAGCTGATGGCACTATAAAGTGGAGAATGAAAGTGGGTGGTCAGCAAATTGAAAGTGTGTATATTCCGACAGGTAATCGTGGTACCCTATGCGTTTCATCGCAGGTAGGGTGTGTTTTAGCGTGTAAATTTTGTTCAACTGCTCAGCAGGGATTTAGCCGTAATCTACGTGTATCGGAAATTATTGGTCAAGTATGGCGTGTAGCTAAAATTATTAGTTTGTTAAAAGTGACAGGTAATCGTTTAATTACTAATGTAGTAATGATGGGAATGGGGGAGCCGTTGCTTAACCTAAACAACGTTGTGCCAGCAATGGAGATTATGCTCGACCATTTTGGTTTTGGCTTATCTAAGCGCCGTATCACACTCTCAACTTCCGGAGTAGTTCCAGCACTCGAGAAGCTAGGTGATATGATTGACGTAGCACTAGCTATCTCACTGCATGCTCCTAATGATAAAATCCGTAATGAGATCGTACCGATTAACCGTAAGTACAACATTGAAAGTTTTTTAGCTGCAACTCACCGCTATCTAGCAAAATCTAACGCCAGCCAAGGGCGGGTTACTGTAGAGTATGTAATGCTCGATCAGATTAATGATAGTACAGACCAAGCACATCAATTAGCTGAAGTACTAAAGAATACACCATGCAAAATTAACTTAATTCCATGGAATCCATTTCCGAGCGCCCCTTATTGCCGCAGTTCTAATAGTCGAATAGATCGTTTTTCTAAAGTGTTAATAAAATACGGTTTTACCACGATTGTTCGTAGAACCCGTGGCGATGATATTAACGCTGCTTGTGGGCAGCTAACAGGCGAAGTAATTGACCGCACAAAACGAATCTTCAGAAATGTAATAGATAGACAAGCTATTGATATACATGCGATTTAAGTTCCATTTTACTACAAATGAATTTTTATCCTCTAATTTTTATTAATAGTATGATGAGAAAACCACATTGGCATGGAGCTGTTAATACTAAGAAGTTTTTTTGGTTTTCTGGTTTATTATTTAAGTTTTCTTGCTAGAAATAGAGAGCACCTTCATGCAAGCTAAATGTAGTGTGCGCTTAAATCAAAGTATCTATCATAGTATAACATCCATACTATTCGATGGAATAAGAAAAAATTATCGTTATAATAGAACACGGTCAGTGCACTCAGAATAAGTATATAATGATATATCTAAGATGAGAGATGTCTAATAACTCTCTCTTTTGCCGAGTTATTAGACGATAAGCTATTGTATGCAACAATTATGCACTGTTGCATAATTAGAATGCGTTTCTTCATAGTTTTTTTCTAAAATATTTACATAAACCCACTATATTTAGTGGTATCCATACTCCATGAGTGAGCATGGATACTCTATTATAGTTAAGTACCTAGTGTAAGCTTTCAAAAGCCACTTATTGTTTTTTAAATACTAGAATGAACTAGTACGTTTGGACTGTATCTGTAACCTGCATACTACGAGTTAATCAAAGTAAAAGGTATTTTAATAAAATATAAAATCATTCAAGACAGTGCAAGGTATATTGCGATATATTGCGTTATAAGTAGTAACGTGGGTTACTATCTAGCATTGAACATATATATTGAAAGATTTATTGTACCGTGTTAGCAGTAACTTTAAAAGTTTATAATATGCTTATAAAAAGCAGCACGAAATTTTTATCACCTAAACAGAATAAAAAGTTTTTCATTAATGAAAATTAAATGTTTACAGGATCAACATGCATTTATGATGATAGGTCAGCGTCTACGTAAAGCTCGTGAACAACTTGGGCTAAGTCATCAAGCAGTATCAGAGCGCCTCTGTTTAAAAAATTCTATTATATACGATATTGAAGAAGGCAAGATTTCCAACGATCTTACTGTGACTTTCGTGAGGGGTTATATCCGTTCTTATGCTAAGTTAGTGCATGTTGCAGACACTGAACTGTTGGTAACATTAGCGAAAGAGACACCAAAAAAAACAGAAGCAGTGACACTAATGCAGTGTTTTTCATTAAATAAACACCATACAACATGCGATAAATGGTTAATGAAGTGTACTTGGTGTGTGGTACTAGTGGTGCTGGGTTTAACCGGTGGTTGGTGGTGGCAAAATCACCAAGTACAGAAGGAAGAAATTGCTACAATGGCCAATCAATTTGCTACGCGGACAAAAAATACTAAGGTACCATAGGATGCTTTACTAATCATACTATTAAACTGCTTAATACTGTTATACTATGCCTAAGCTGCGGGACCTGTCTCTTATTGCTATGAGATTTTTCTAGATTATTGCATCAGATAAGACTACTAGAAAAATGCGATTCAATCCGTATAAAACATTGTTACTTACTATAACAAAAACATAAAAATAACTATTCATATCCATGTTAATGGATAAGTCATAATTTTTGCAGATGATTGCGAGCATAAATAATTTAGTATATAAGCAAAACTTTATTTCTTGGTATATAAAAGCATAATTAAGCTAAACCTAGTCAGTAATATTCTATATATACTATACATTGATTATCAATATGCTTGTTTTAGTGTAGATTTACTATCAAGGTAATCTAGTTAATGTGATTTGGTTTGTTTATTCTGAGAGCTTTACTCACTTAATCACTACCTCTGAAATAATTATGTAGTCATGGATGTAATCTCAGAACAGTAAGGGAGCGCGACTTATGTATAATCAAACGCCTATTCATCGCCGAAAATCAACACGTATTTACGTTGGTAAAGTACCAATCGGTGATGGCGCCCCGATTACCGTGCAGTCGATGACGAATACACGTACTACCAATGTAGCTGCGACAGTGAAGCAAATTAAATTGCTAGAACGTGCGGGTGTTGATATAGTGCGTATTGCAATACCTACGGCAGATGCCGCAGAAGCATTTAAGTTGATTAAACAACAAGTTCATGTACCGTTGGTCGCTGATATCCATTTTGATTATCGTCTTGCGCTGCAAGTCGCTAAATATGGCGTAGATTGTCTACGCATTAATCCTGGAAATATTGGCGCTGAATCACGTATTCGCGCAGTAGTGGATTGCGTTCGTGACAAAAATATACCAATTCGCATTGGTGTTAATGGTGGGTCATTAGAGAAAAACCTACAGGAAAAGTATGGTGCACCAACACCGGCAGCGTTACTAGAATCAGCAATGCGTCATGTAGATATTCTTGATCGACTTAATTTTGATCAATTTAAAGTTAGTGTTAAGGCATCTGATGTATTTTTAGCTATTCAAGCTTATC
Organism: Candidatus Gillettellia adelgis; assembly: GCA_020541285.1. Lineage (GTDB taxonomy): Bacteria > Pseudomonadota > Gammaproteobacteria > Enterobacterales > Enterobacteriaceae > Gillettellia > Gillettellia adelgis. The sequence goes on from CP047043.1 coordinate 332,037, forward strand.
GCTTGCTAGCATCGTGTATTGATCAACCCCTGCATATTGGTATTACTGAGGCTGGCGGGGCACGTAGTGGTGCGGTTAAGTCAGCGATAGGTGTGGGATTGTTACTATCGGAAGGTATTGGTGATACTTTACGAGTTTCACTAGCAGCTGATCCAGTAGAAGAAGTGAAAGTTGGTTTCGATATCTTAAAAGCGTTACGGATCCGCGCTCGCGGCATTAATTTTATTGCTTGCCCAACGTGTTCGCGCCAAGAATTTGACGTGATTAGCACGGTAAATGCATTAGAAGATCGTTTAGAAGATATTAGTACGCCAATGAACGTATCAATTATTGGTTGCGTAGTCAACGGGCCGGGTGAAGCACTAGTATCAACTCTCGGTGTCACTGGTGGTCGAAAAAATAGCGGTTTTTATGAAGATGGCGTGCGTCAAAATCAGCGTCTTAATAATGAGCAAATCATTGATCAATTAGAGATGAAGATCCGCGCTAAAGCATCAATGCTTGATCAAGCTAATCGTATCTTAGTAAATATATTGTAAAGATGAGCTTTATCAATAAAGCAGGCTTTATTTTTTCAATTTTACAAGGTAGATATAAAATATATCATGTACGTTGCATAAAAGACAACAAAAGTTTTTATAACTGGATTTATTTTTAAATATAACGCAAGAGAATGTATGTGACACAGAATATTCAAGCTGTTCGCGGCATGAGTGACTACTTACCAGAAGACATAGTCTTATGGCAGCATATTGAAAGCATCCTTAAGAGGGTACTAAATAGTTATGGTTATAGTGAAATTAAATTACCTATTGTGGAGCAGACGTCGTTATTTAAACGTGCAATTGGCGAGGTGACTGATGTTGTAGAAAAAGAGATGTATACTTTTAATGATCGCAGTGGTGATAGTTTAACTTTGCGCCCAGAAGGTACTGCTGGTTGCGTTCGTGCAGGTATTCAACATGGATTATTCTATAATCAAGAGCAGCGTTTATGGTATCTGGGGCCGATGTTTCGTTATGAACGTCCGCAAAAAGGTCGTTATCGTCAGTTTTATCAATTAGGAGTGGAAGTGTTTGGACTACATAGTCCAGCTATTGATGCCGAACTTATTCTGTTAACTTCTCGTTGTTGGAAAGAACTAAATATTGCAGGGCATGTTAAATTAGAGCTTAATTCTATTGGCTCGATAGAGGCGCGTCACCGCTATCAAATAGCGCTGATAGCTTTTCTCGAATCGCACACCAACTATCTGGATGAACACTGCAAGAATCGTATGTACCGGAATCTTCTGCGCGTGCTAGACTCTAAAGATCCTAATGTACAAGCATTATTAGATGATGCACCGCGTCTATCCCAGTATCTGGATGAAGAATCCCACACTCATTTTTCTGAGTTATGTGAACTTTTAGCAAAGACAGGTATTGCATACACTATTAATGAACGTTTGGTACGTGGTCTAGACTACTATAACCGAACAGTATTTGAATGGGTAACTACCAGTTTAGGTGCACAGAGGGCTGTATGTGGAGGGGGGCGCTACGACAGTTTAGTCAAACAGTTAGGCGGACGTGAAGTTCCAGCTGTTGGTTTCGCGATAGGATTAGAGCGTTTGGTTTTGCTTATACAGACTCTGCATCCAGTGTTTACTTCAACACCTAGTATTGATGTGTGTATAATTTCTTCTAGTGCGGCGATGCGGAGTACAGTGATGTTACTAGCAGAAGAACTGCGCAATGTCTTACCTCATATAAAATTAATAACCAACCACAGTGGTGGTAGCTTTAAAAAGCAAATTACCCGTGCGAATAAATGGGGTGTGCGCATTGTATTAATTTTTAGTGAAAATAAAACAGCACAACAACAGATAGTTGTAAAAGATTTATATAGTGGCAAACAAGTTACGCTAGTGCAAAATGAAGTTTCTGCGTATCTAGCTTCGGTGTTCAGTAAAATAAAGGGATGCCATGACAATCTATCGCACTGAGCGCAAAATTCTTGAGATCTTGTGTCAATTTTTTACTAAAAAAAAGACGGCGCTAATATTGGGTATAGTATTTGGATTGTTGGTTTTATCTGGCTGGTATTACTGGCGCAATCATCAAGATGTCAATTTGATAGCAGTCTCTCAAGCTTATCAAGAAATAAATGCATATCTGCAGATAGGTCAGATAGAGGATATAGTAGAAACCGAAAAATTTATAAAAAATAACAATAATAGTTACGGTGTATTCGCTGCCTTAAAGTTAGCTAGATATTTTGTGAAGCATAATGATTTTACTAGAGCAGAACAACAACTGCTTAAGGCACATAGCCATACTACAGATAATCACCTGATTTCTCAGATCAACATACGACTAGCGCGTATCCAGATACAGAAAAAAAAATGGGATTACGCAATAAACATACTAGATCAAGTTAAATCTGCTGACTGGGCGCCGATTGTACAGGAGATGCGTGGCGATGTATTGTTAGCTATAGGTGATTTTCAAGGTGCACGTGAGGCTTACAGTAACAGTGTTGCGTCCAATTCTTCTGAGGTATTGCGTATGATTTTAAGAATAAAACTGCATAACCTACCCAACTAAGGAATTTCTATGAAGTTACATAAAACACTCTTAGCATGGTTAGTTGTGATGACAACGCTAAGTAGTTGTTCTGTATTGAATAGAAGAAAAGAAATAGCAATTACATCGCTGGTATCGCAAGGTGACTCTAAATGTATACCGCATGAAATATGGAACGCTTCAGTTGGTAAGGGCATTGGTAAGTTTTATTCTCATCTGCGTCCTGTCTTTCAAAACGGTGTGCTTTTTGCAGCTGATCGTTATGGTATGGTAAAAGCGATGGACGTTGCTAGCGGCAACGAAAAGTGGAAGGTATATCTTGCAGAAGATACTAGTTTATTTTCTCGACACTCATCAGCACTTCTATCGGGCGGTTTAACGGTCTCAGAAGATAAGCTCTATGTTAGTAGTGAGAAAGCGGTAGTGTATGCACTTAATATTACTAATGGCAGAATAATTTGGCAAAGTAGAGTTGCTGGCGAAGCAATCTCTTATCCAGTAATTAGCAGCGGTATAGTTTTAATCCACACTTCTAATGGTTACTTGCAGGCACTAAATGAGTCTGACGGTATGGTGGCGTGGATGATACATCTAGACATAACACCACTATCGTTACGAGGTGAATCCTCGCCGGCTGTAGCCTTTGGTGCAGCTATTGTGGGCAGTGATAATGGTTGTATTAGTGCCGTATTAATGCAGCAAGGTCAATTAATTTGGAGGCAACGTATTGCTCAACCGAGTAATATGATTACCACCGATTGTATCAATGATATAGATACTACACCAGTGATTGTTGACGACATCATTTATGCTGCAGGTTATAATGGTAACCTGACGGCATTAGAGTTGCGTTCTGGCCGGATTATATGGAAACGTGATCTAGGTACAGTGAATGATTTTATCGTTAATGAAAACCGTATTTATCTAATCAACCAGAATGATCAACTGGTAGCTTTAAGAGAGACAGATGGATTAACCGTATGGATACAAAATGATCTGATTCATCATCAATTAACGTCACCGGTAATATTTAATGGTTATCTTGTAATCGGTGATGCTACGGGTTGGTTACACTGGATAAACCTTACGAACGGCCGCTTGATTGCTCAACAGCACGTTGATCGCTGTGCTTTTTTATCTGCACCAGTGATAGCGGGTGATAAACTAGTTATTCAGGCGCGAAATGGCAAGGTGTACGCTTTTATGTGTTAGTGCTGCTAATTGTCATAACGCTGCCAATATTGAGACATTCATGCAAAAGATAATTAAAATGCGCGTAAATCCCCTAAACGGCGCGTAGTTGACTGTTTAAGTGAGGACATACAAGTTGTTAACGTCATGAGGGTGAGAAAGATAAAATGAAACGGCTTCTAAATTCTCAGCAGCTGTTTCTTAGTTGTGTAAGTATAATATTAACATCTGTTCCAAGTATAGTGATATATTATATATTAAATTATGAGGCTTTTACAATGATACCTATCATCGCACTAGTCGGACGCTCTAATGTAGGAAAGTCAACCTTGTTTAATCGTCTGACACAGACGCGAGACGCGTTAGTGGCAAACTTTCCTGGGCTAACACGGGATCGTCAATATGCGCACGCTGAATTTGAGGGCAATGAATTTATTATTGTTGATACTGGCGGTATTGACGGACATCAAGATGGCGTTGAAAAATGCATCGTTGATCAGTCTTTTTTAGCAATTGCAGAAGCTAATATTGTACTGTTTATAGTTGATGCGCGTGCTGGGCTGATGCCAGCCGATCAAGAGATTGCTCAATATCTACGTAACTGCCAAAAGACGACCTTTGTAATTGCTAATAAGATTGATGGTTTAGCATCGAACGCAGCGACTGCTGATTTCTATGCGCTGGGTCTTTCTGAAGTATATGCGATTGCCGCTTCACGTGGCCGTGGTATAAAACAACTAATTAAACATATACTACTCCCTTCCTTGTTAAAAAAGGAAGGGAGTTTTTTGCAAAAAAAAATAACACTGCTTACTTGGTGAAGCATAATGATAAAAATCTTACGGGTGTAAAAGACATATTACAAAGTGACTGCAAATTACAGACACTACCAGTGAAGCTCGCTATTGTTGGGCGTCCCAATGTAGGTAAGTCTACACTGACGAATTGTATTATTGGCGAGGAACGTGTCGTAGTATACGATATACCAGGAACGACACGAGACAGTATTTATATACCTGTGATACATAATGAGCGAGAATACGTATTGATTGATACTGCGGGAGTGCGCAAGCGTGATAAAGTAATCAAAGTGGTAGAGAAGTTTTCAGTAATTAAAACATTACAGGCAATTGCAGATGCTAACGTAATACTCCTGGTTATCGATGCATATGAAGGAGTTTGTGATCAAGATCTTGCATTGCTTGGTTTTATTTTGAAAAGTGGTCGATCATTAGTCATAGTAGTTAATAGATGGGATACAATCATCGAAGCAAATCGTACACATGTTAAGGATCTGCTTGATCTGCGTCTAGGTTTTGTGAATTTTGCTCGTATACACTTTATTTCAGCGCTACATGGTAGCGGTGTTGATAAATTGTTTGAATCCGTATTAGAAGCTTACACTTGTTCAACACAGCGTATGAACACGTCTCTTCTGACTAGGATAATGAAGATGGCTGTTGATAGCCATCCACCACCATTGATACGACATAGACCGGTCAAACTCAAATATGCTCATCTCGGTGGACATAACCCACCGATTATAGTTATTCATGGTAATCAGGTAAGCAATCTATCCGATGCTTATAAACGTTATCTAAGCAACTACTTCCACCGCTCTTTACAAGTGATAGGAACGCCGCTTTGTATTCAGTGTAAAGAAGGATATAATCCGTTCGCTACAAAACGCAATCTACTAAGGCCAAATCAGTTATATAAGCGTAAACGTCTAATCAGACATATAAGGAAGAGTTAATAATCACTATAAACGACACAGTAACAATACTCACTTCTTTTCTATTAAAAAACTATAAAGATCAATTATTCGCGTTGATATTTTAAGTAAAACTTTATTTTGTGGATATTTGGTGGAAGCGGCACGCCTTATCTCATTAGCTATTAGCTAGTAAATAGTAAATGGTACCAACCATGAATGAAGGTTTATCAATTCTTTTATAGTAGCTAATAAGATATTGTATGTTATATTTGATGTACCCTGCAGTACAGCATCAAGATCATATGCACACTAATTACTACAACAGCTACAGGTTATACTAAGCGTTAACAATCGGGATAACTTCTGCTAAGCACTGGGAAATCTGTAACTTTATTGTTGTAAACAATCATCAATGACAGTAAATATATATACATGTGTTAATGTTTAGCTAAATAGTAATGTATCGTTACTTCCAAGCATTATGATTGTTTGTGCAACGAATGTACTACATTAAATTGATAAAGACTCATTAATTTAAATGATAATGAAAGAGATTACATTAGAAAACTAGCAATAAATACCACTATGGTATATCACTTTCATCATGGTCGACTGTACGGACTCTGAGACGCTAGTGAGCAACTATTATATATATTATTAAAGTTTTATAGATCTTCTCAGTGAATTGCTAACTTTTCTAATGATCCGAACATTATATTTTACGATGACTGTCATGAAGCTTAATAGCTTGAATAATCTACAAGAATGTATCGTAGCCTTTCGTTGCAATGCAGTAGGAATGATAATTAGCCATGAAGGGTAGTATCGTTTAGTATCTAAAAAATTATTATGTAATACCGCGCTTTAATTGGAGATGATGACTTAAATATATTTCAATAGGACTAAGTTATGCCTGTTGATTCTATAATTGCATTAATCTTGCATACTGAATAAGTAAACGCATAGCAGATAATCATGTTATTGTAATCAGCCGGAGTGTTGACGTTATGTATTAGATGACGACGAGTTTATAGTTATTATAAAATTTATATAATACCACCTTATCGGTACTAGAATTCGTTAGTGTTTGTATAACCCATAAGATATAAAGTGTTTTGCAATGAAAGTGCAAAACGTATGTGTGCAGGATTGTTTTTAAGATTACACGTGTATGGTTGTATTTTGTTTAGAACAAGTTAGAGATTCGCGAAAGATTCAAATTTTCTATTGCTATGTTTAATAGTTGTAACACTATTGCATGTTAGTATTTGACTATCAAGCGAATAGTAAAAAAATCGCAACGCTCCTGATATGTCAGCTACATACCATCTAAAAGTCAATGTTTAAGTCTCTGATGATACATACCTAAGAAGTAATAAATTCTTTTTCTAAAAAAAAGAACTAAGGGTAATTAATTATGCTCTGTATAATACTACTGCAATATTTTATCCTTTTATCACTACCTTGGTGAGATATTGCCCATGCTACGTATTATTAAAGAAGCGCTAACGTTTGACGACGTACTTCTCGTTCCTGCTTATTCTACAGTTTTGCCTAATAGCGCAGAACTTGGCACACAACTAACAAAAAATATTCACCTAAATATTCCGCTGTTATCTGCTGCTATGGATACAGTCACTGAATCTAACTTAGCTATTGCACTGGCACAAGAAGGTGGTTTGGGTTTTATTCATAAAAATATGCCTATTGATCGTCAAGCTGAAGAGGTTAGTCTCGTTAAGAAACATGAAAGCGGTATAGTGATTGATCCACAGACTGTCACCCAAACAACTACTTTACAAGAAATTAAAGCTTTGACCGCTAGTAATGGCTTCGCTGGCTATCCGGTTGTTAGTAAAGAGAATGAATTAGTAGGTATTATTACAGGGCGTGACGTGCGATTTGTTACGAATCTTCAACAGCTAGTTACTGCAGTAATGACCCCTAAAGGGCGTCTGGTTACGGTGAAAGAAGGTGAAGCGCACGAGAGTGTGCTAAAAAAAATGCACGAAAAACGCGTTGAAAAAGCATTAGTAGTAGATGATCACTATCACTTAGTAGGTATGATTACTGTTAAAGACTTTCAGAAAGCCGAGCGTAAGCCAAATGCCTGTAAAGACAGGCATGGCCGCTTACGCGTAGGTGCGGCGGTTAGTGCGAGTACTGATGACGATCAGCGTGTTGATGCACTGGTTACCGCAGGTATTGACGTACTGCTTATAGATTCATCGCATGGCCACTCTTATGATGTGTTGCAACGCATTCGAAAAACCCGGAAAAAATATCCTACATTACAGATTGTTGGTGGCAATATTGCTACAGCAGCTGGCGCCATGGCATTAGCTGACGCAGGTGTGAACGCAGTAAAAGTAGGTGTTGGCCCTGGTTCTATCTGTACGACACGTATTGTCACTGGTGTTGGTGTGCCACAAATTACAGCTATTTCTGATGCAGTTGATGCGTTAAGAGGTACTGGCATTCCCGTTATTGCAGATGGTGGTATCCGTTTTTCGGGGGATATTGCCAAAGCTATCGCTGCAGGAGCATCCTGTGTAATGGTTGGCTCTATGCTCGCAGGCACCGACGAATCACCAGGGGAGATCGAGTTATACCAGGGGCGTTCTTTTAAGTCCTATCGTGGCATGGGGTCTTTAGGTGCAATGTCTATAGGCTCTTCAGACCGTTATTTTCAAGCTCATAATACCACTAATAAATTAGTGCCAGAAGGAATTGAAGGTCGTGTAGCATACAAAGGTATGGTGAAAGCTATCGTGTATCAGCAGATGGGTGGGCTGCGTGCTTGCATGGGTCTAACTGGTTGCGCCACTATTGATGCATTACGTACCAAAGCAGAATTTGTACGTATCAGTAATGCTGGAATGCAGGAAAGCCATGTACATGATGTTACCATCACGAAAGAGCCCCCAAACTATCGTATGGGTTGATTTAGGATGTAACTTATTGATTTAATATTCAGGATATATTAGTGAGATAATAACTGTTCGATTAATTACGATTTAGATAATGTCAATTTCACTTTATTTTTTGGAACTTGCCGTATTATGAAAAAAAATATCCATCAGCATTGCATTCTTATTCTGGATTTTGGCTCACAATATAGTCAATTGATCGCACGTCGTATGCGAGAAATCGGCGTTTACTGTGAGTTATGGCCTTGGGATATAAGAGAAGAACAGATTTATGCATTCAATCCTAGTGGTATTATCCTCTCTGGTGGTCCGGAAAGCGCTACTAGAGACGATAGCCCACGTGCCCCTGAGTGCGTATTTACTGTTGGAGTGCCGGTATTAGGGGTATGTTATGGTATGCAAACGATGGCTATGCAATTAGGGGGTTGTGTTGAAGGATCTAGTGAACGTGAGTTTGGTTATGCACAAGTGGAAGTCGTTAATGAGTGCGCGTTATTAAGTGGTATACAAGATCTTCTGAATGCAATAGGAAAACCGTTATTAAATGTTTGGATGAGTCATGGCGATAAAGTCACCGCTATTCCATCTGACTTTGTAGTGATCGCTAGTACCTCAAGTTGCCCGTTTGCTATTATGGCGAATGAAGAAAAGCATTTCTACGGCGTACAATTTCATCCGGAAGTGACTCATACCTGCCAAGGAAAGCGTATGCTAGAACGTTTTGTCTTAGATATTTGCCAGTGTAAAGCTCTTTGGACTCCAGCGACTATAATTGAGGATGCGATTGAACGTATTCGCGAGCAGGTTGGTAAAGATTATGTGATGCTAGGGCTATCCGGAGGTGTTGACTCTTTTGTTACGGCAATACTGTTACATCGTGCTATTGGCAAACGTTTAATCTGTGTGTTTATCGATAATGGTTTGCTTCGATTGAATGAAGCTCATCAAGTATTAAAAATGTGCGGGGATCATTTTGGATTAAATATTGTCCATGTAAAAGCAGAAGATCGTTTTATGAGTGCGTTAGCGGGTGTAAAAGAACCAGAAACAAAACGCAAAATCATTGGTCGCATGTTCGTAGAAGTATTTAACGAAGAAGCCTACAGGCAACCTAATGTGAAATGGTTAGCGCAAGGTACTCTTTACCCAGATATTATTGAGTCTGCCGCTTCTGCTACCGGTAAAGCACATATGATAAAATCACATCACAACGTAGGTGGTTTACCAAAAAAGATGAAGCTAAATCTTATAGAACCGTTAAAAGAACTTTTTAAAGATGAAGTGCGTCAGATCGGCCTAGAACTAGCGCTACCGTATAACATCCTGTATCGTCATCCATTTCCTGGTCCTGGTCTAGGCGTACGCGTATTAGGTGAAGTAAAAAAAGAGTATTGTAATTTATTGCGTTGCGCAGATGCTATTTTTATTGAAGAGTTACGTAAGGCCGACCTATATAATAAAGTTAGCCAGGCATTTACTGTATTTCTGCCGGTACGTTCAGTAGGTGTAATGGGTGATGGTCGTAAATACGACTGGGTTGTTTCACTGCGTGCAGTAGAAACTGTGGATTTTATGACAGCGCATTGGGCACATTTGCCCTATGATGTGCTTGGCCGTATTTCTAGCCGCATTATCAATGAAGTAAATGGTATTTCGCGTGTAGTATATGATATTAGCGGAAAACCGCCAGCAACTATTGAATGGGAATAGCTTAATAACTAGTGATTTCTATTCATAGTTATTGAATAATCTTAACTATTTTGATTAATTAATAGTTTTAATGTTAACAAAAAGTATTAAATAAAAATATGCCACGTGAATTTTACGATAGAGTGGAGCGTATAACGCTGTGACTTATTGTGAATCCTATGAAATATACCATAGTTTTTAGAGTATTTCAGATATATACGTCATATGAAATTCTAGAAGTTTCAAAATATATCAATTGATTAATAAGCTAATTGACAAATAACTGTAAGAGCATTTTTATCTATTCTGCTGACTATATTTTAGCATCATAGCCGAATTTCATGGAATATAAAAAAATGCTGTTTTTATAAAAACAAGACATCGTTGTCGTTATCAGATACACGTTTTTTTATTAATAAAACCAGTAATTTTTATGTCTTTATGCGTGCTATATTTAATTTATTAATTACTAAGCATGTCTTGTATTTCCATGAATGGAAGTGCTTCTTATTTTTTTATTATTTAGGGTTCTATAAATGTTTTTATGCGTGTTATATTAATACGATGTATTAAAATAATTTTCTATAGTTAAGAATAATGAAGGTTTCGTGATTCATCGATAATGGGAGTGACAAGATAATCATCGTGTGATCTATTAAATTTTCTATCTTATCTTATTGGAATACAGAATGCTATTTATTAAATAGTTAATGAGTTTTTCTACTATATAGCACACGTCAATATTGATAGGAGATTATATTTATCAGTAGCCTGCTACTATTATTTAGATATTTGCAATATATTGATATATATAAGTTTTATACAGGAGAAGATCCTCAATATTATATTAAAATTTTAGTCCTTAGAACTTAGAGAATAGCTACTATACGATTAGATTTTCTTATGTGATAGTATTTATGCAAGAGAATCATATGTACTATCTATTACTTGATAGTGTACTTAACCTTTATAATTATATAATGAAATATATAATATTTTTAATTATTGTAAATGTCTATAAATTCTATGAATATTCAACATTCATTGTTGTTGATAAAATGTTGAAGTATTAGCTAATGTAGCGAGATATATCAATTTTCATTAAAATTATTACTCATTATAATTATACATATAGCCTAAAGAAATAAAAGAAAAATATTAGATATAGGTATAATATCTTTAAGAACGTATACACTCTGAAAGATAAGTTGGAATACATTTATACTAAGGTGTTTTATTGCTCTTTCATATGCTACGGTGAGTACTTCTATCCCATATCTTTTGATAATTAATGTGTATAGTTACAACTGTATTCATAATCAGTGTTGCTTCAATATTATACTACTTTACTAGACGTTCGTTAAGACGCCTTGTATTAAGAGAATGGATTCACTAAATAAGCGTAAAGTTTATAGGATATCTGTAATTCTTATCTCATTGACACAATACTCGATTAAGTTAGCGGATATTGATATTATAATTGTTTTATGAATATTTATGCGACCTCTATAGCTATAGAGATATGTTGTGATAAACTGTGTTAGATTTTATTTTTCTTATTTAATTTTTGAGATAAATGATTCTATTTTTCTATGCTGACATGCTAGACACCTAAACTATTTTATCATAAAGTATTTTTTTTTAACATATTTTAAGTAAGAAGACTTTTATATAGAATAAATACATATATTATCTGCAAGGATGTATTTATCTTTATTTATGCTAATGCTATCCTGAATCATTTTATTACAATAAATATTGTTAATATTTTTTCTAATAATGTCTATATCTTAAGCATTAAGATTCTGTGTTTAATCAAACTATATTATCTATAATATAGACAAACGTGCTGAATTATTTTCTAACTGTAGAGAGAGTAAAATAATACATATTTAATATAGTTAAAAGAATTACATCAGTATACATGAGCAATAACTATATTAATTTAGATGTATCTCTAATCTTAGAAAATTTTTAAGTGAGCGGCTAATATGGTTTACCAGTTTGCATAATATTAAGTGGCGGATAAAACTCAGTAAGGGTTTTTTGATCTGCTATCACTGTTGCAAAGTTAATAAATACATTTATTTAAATTTTTATTAGTATCATCCTTCTTTAATGATGAAGGAATGTAAGTCGTTCCATCTCACAGTGTAGTAGGCAGAATAATTAAATGCTTACGCTTCGTTCAAGTATCCTAAAAAGGATCCGATTTATACGATATGATATCTGTTAATCAATCATTATCTCTTTCAAAACAATACAGATAACTAATTCGACAGCACCCATACGCTTCCCGTTTAGATTCACAGACTATGCTCACGTTGAAATGAGTATTAATGCTGATGATGAATCACATAAGGGTAACGTAAAGATTTATTTATCTCTAGAAATTATACTACGGCTAACAAGTTAATTCAAAAGAAAAGGTGCTATTTTACATATCATAAAAAATCTGTTATGTATTACATACATGGCTGTTTTTTGATTACAGAACGGTGTATACATTTACATCCTATATAATTTTATATAGCAGATACTATTTGTGTATCTTGCGTCAAGTATTTGTACAGATGATTTGCATATGTTTTAGTTTTAATAACCCATCCATATGTTCGCTATACAACAACCACGATTATTGTTAAAGTTACTATCAAGTTGATGCTATGATTATGAATTATATATGAGTGCTCGTTAGTTAGACCGAGATGCTAATTTGCGTACGTCAAACAAACTAAACGGATATTGTATAAAGATTTATATGGAAATCGTAGCTTGCTTAATAAGGTAGTGTCTATTTTATATTAGCATCATATGATGTTATGCATGTATTAAACAGCTTCTTGGTTTATATAGTGAACAATTATACTGAGTACTACGTACTATTATATTAGTAGTGATGAATAGTGCGCCGATTTTGTGTGATGTAGTAAAATATAATCTATGGCATTCACATCGAATTGAGTGGTATAGTTGGCAATAGAACACACAATGCATTAATGATATGTAGAAGTAATATTGATCATTATTAATGATACCTAAGTTATATTAAACATAATATAAGTGATTAACTGGCTGTACATAGTACGATAATGAGATATTTTACGATACTACTATCGTATAAAATAAATTCATTATTGAGAGTTATATAGATAATTACATGTTATAAACATGAAAATCATACAACAGCAAAACTATGGATATAGCGGTATAACGTGAACATTGAAGATCTACTACTCTACATCAACTAAAATTGAGTATATTACTGGTCGACAATGACTCCTTTTAATATAAATGCTACCGTTGTTGCAATAAATTTTGATATTAGTAAGAGTTTAAAACTCCTTGGCAGTTTATTTTCCCCAGTACGACATGTAATATATGAAAAACTATAACGTCTTTTTAGTATGTGATCTAAATTTAAAGGTAATCATCTTTGATGATTATACTTAGAAAAAATGCGCAAGGGTGATATGCACTACATCGATATAAACTGTGTACTACATGTTGCACATGTAGTACACATATTTTTAGCAGTGCATAAGTGTTTATTATAATCATACTACTAGTCGCAAGGATTCCGTTGATTTTTTTAATTTTTCAAGAGATCATTTATAAAAAATTATATAGTTTCGGGCTTAGCGATAGAAATAGTTGTAGTGAATCACTTCTTGTATACTTGAGCACTATTATTCAAAATATTTATTTTCCCGAAAAATATTGATGGCGTAAACTTTTAGGCTTGTACGGTTAATACCGTTATATGGTGAGTGTACTGCTATGATTATGTAAATATTAAAATTATATTTTAGATACAACAAGTTTGTTCCACTATGTTTTATATGTAAATAAAGTTGCGGCCAGTCAACACTATTCAGATTTTATGGTTAAATAGTTGCAATGCGACTAAAAATGTGGGGTATGTAGTGTAGTGATCACGTATTGCTTTGTAATTACTGTAACAATTCTCGTAAGTAGATATCAAGAGTTTAGCAAAGAATCTTATTCTTTTATCTAGTAAAGCTGTTTCTAATTTATTTTGATTTGTGTAGTTTTTTGATAACTGGGATAAACAAGATTTTTTATTATCCAGAACGCAAATGGTAAGGTAAAATATTTAATGCGTCTGGACGAATAAGATAACACGTAACAGAAAAAGAATTTTATGTGCTGGATTAAGTGCATTACGTTTAAATAAAGTATTAGAATGTTTCTAACATGCTATTTCTACAGAAAATGTTATTAATGAATGTCAGAGCTACATTAGCTGTTAAACTCTTGACAACCCAGTCTCTTAGAAAGACAGGTGTCTAGGATGAATCGTTAATTTGTATATCAATTAGCGTTAGATATTCATAAGTAAGCATCAGAACGATCTTTAATGTCTCTCTAGTATTTTATATTTTTAATATTAGAAGCACAGCATGTCCGTTTAAGTGTTATATCTCAATTAATGTTCCCAATGATACAAGTTAGCGTTTGTTATATCATAAATTTTGTGATATCTTAGTCCGTAGTAAATGTACAGTATTTGCACTTGAGTGAGCTGCAGATGCATCAGTAATATGTACCTAATTTGTTAGATACTGAAGACACTATTCTACAGTGTAGAACAGTTCTCAATTATTTTATGAATCCAGAAATACTGTTAATTATGTCACTTCTTCGTTTTTTCTAAGTATACAAATATATTTATAGTATTTTAGGTGTGTTAGTTATCTGGTAATTATCAAGAATATCGTTATAGAATAATAAATACATTGGGAATTTGTGTGCAGAATACTTTCCCGCTTCTGGATTAACTTTTAAGAAGCGGCATGTTATGTAAGCGAATTTAAAGGTAGTTTGGATTGCAGATGATATTTAAAACCAACAAGAAAAATATTCATCTAATATATGAATATTTAGACTTATAGTGTTTTGTTGATAACTATGGTATATTATTAATAATATACGATGAGTAGACATCTGATATAGCTGCTTGATTTTCAATTTGTATCTAAAGAGTACTGATATGCATAAATTATTGAGGAGTGCATCTGTTTAAACCGGGATTCCATAATATATGCTTTTTAGAGTAGATCTAAAATCTTTCTCATTTGACGCTTGTATAAGGATTTTACAAAAAATCGTCAACTAATTAGCAGAGTCATTCATCAGCTATAACCTCGCCTTTAACGAGGATGCGATAAATCGCCATGACCCGATATTCTGCACCTATTTTAACATCGATGCTCGACACTGATGCATATAAGTTTTATATGCAGCAAGCTGTATTCCATCGCTATCCAACAATTAGTGTTGTAGCAGAATTCTGTTGCCGTGGAGATGATTTTTTAGGTGAGTATGCTGCTGAAATTCGTGCGCAAGTTGCACTTATGAGTCAATTAACACTGACTGATGCAGAATTTTCTTACCTCTCAGTACTTCCTTTTTTTAGTCAAGATTACCTGCACTGGCTGCGTGATTTTCACTACTATCCGCAACAGGTAATTATTAAAAACTGTAATGGAAAATTACACCTGCGTATTTCTGGATTATGGCGCGAAGTGATTATGTGGGAAGTACCACTGCTAGCAGTAATAAGCGAAGTAGTACATCGCCATCGATCGCCAGAAGTTACTTCAGAAATAGCTGTTACTCATCTTCGCAATAAATTGTCGCAGTTTAAAGTTCTTGCTAGCGATACAGATATCTCATATTTTAAACTAGTAGATTTTGGAACGCGGCGTCGTTTTTCGCAAAGTGTGCAGAAAGAAATTATTCGTACCATGAAAGCGGAGTTTCCTTATTTAGTTGGTACAAGTAATTATAATCTTGCGTATCAGTACAATTTGGTACCGGTTGGTACTCAGGCGCATGAGTGGTTTCAGGCTCATCAACAGATAAGTCCAATTTTAGCGCATAGCCAGCGTGTCGCATTACAGGTGTGGCTCGATGAATATCCGGATCAGCTTGGTATAGCATTAACTGACTGTATTACTATGGATGCTTTTCTTCGCGATTTTGATCAGAAATTTGCACAATGCTACCAGGGTTTACGTCATGATTCGGGTGATCCGTTCGCATGGGGTACGAAGGCTATTACTCATTACCAGACACTTGGTATTGATCCAATGAGTAAGATATTAGTATTCTCGGATAACCTAGCATTGGAAACAGCACTGGCGCTATATCGTTACTTTCACCAACGCATCTCCTTAGTATTTGGTATAGGTACTCGCTTAACTTGCGATATTCCCAGTGTTAAACCGCTAAATATTGTGATTAAATTAGCAGAATGTAAAGGAAAACCAGTGGCTAAACTTTCTGATAGTCCAGGGAAAACTATCTGTCAGAATCAAGAATTCATTAAAGCGTTACGTAAAGCATTTAATTTTACTACAGGTAAGAAATCACGATAATGCTTGTATTACCTAATAGATACTAGTGGTCATTGAAGATTTGTTATCTTACATAATTAAAAAAAATTAAATGAATGTTTCAGAAGTAAATAACGCGACCTCTTTAATTATGGAGGGATGAGATCGGAGAGATTATAAACACAAAAATATTATTCCTCTACCTTCTCATCTATAGTCGAGCTAGTATGACTTTTTTCTTCTATAAGACTTTTTATATCTATATATTAGTAAGTATTTACCTAATAAATAATCTATTATCACAGGGAAAAATTTTAATAGTTATATAACCACAACACAGAATGAAGTATTTGCGGCATATATTAGAAATGATTTGTTGTGAATTACGCATATGGTTATTAAATGTAACGATGCATTCTAGATATTTTTATACATAATACTGTGTCTAATTTTCTAGATAAAACCGAAAAGAATGTTAGCTATAGAAATACCTAGTCTACTGAACAAAATATAGAAAACCGCTATATATACTATAGAAATCTACGAATATTTTTCATAGGAAAAAGGCAGAAGCAATATTATTGTGTTCGCTGAACAAATGTATAGCATATAGTAAATTCGATGTATATAGACGAGTAGCTATCAGGGAAAAGGAATCTAAGAACTCAGTCGGGATTTTTCTTTATTCAATATTATTTATTACGCATATACTATGTATAAACAATATAAGAGTATGATAAACTGTAAGTATTACATGATGAACACCGACAAAGTCGCTTATTTTATCACAAAATTACGAGCAGTTACTGAACAACATAAAAGATGGATATGATAGAGCGGCTTACTAACATATAGAATACGTGCAAGATGATGTGATTGTAATAAATATTGAGAATAATCCTCTACTTTTAGACTGTATATGAAGCAGATCAGACCATATCAGGTAATGAGTGACAAGGTGCAAAATAAGTGTTATCTCAAGACATACAGGCGATCCTTAACGAATATTATCTTGCAAGATTAATGCTGGTTTCTAAAATTAAATCATATAATTTTAAGTGAATTCAGTACATACTTGCTGATGTCGAGGAAGGAATTTGATTATTTATGTTTTTCAGACCTTTAGCGCAATATTCAAGTGCATTTTACAGTGTTTGAGCATCTTACTTTGTCATACAGTAAGTTAGGCAAAAAATTCTAATGTTTAGAGTGAAAAAATGCTTTTGTAACATAAAAAAAGTAATATGTTAGTCTCGGTTTTTAGGTTTATGTATGTATCGCGATATTATAGTAAATAACGGAATTATCATAGGAAGACAGGTATATATTATAGTTTATAAAGATTGATTCTATTCTAGAAGCCTATGATAGCTCTTTTATGGTCTATTATAACCTGATAGTAAATTATGTGCTGCTACCTTAACAAGATATGATTTCGTGTGTTTCCATTAGTTGGAAGAATTTTATTTATTACTAAAGTTGTCGTATCGTCAAGTATAGATTATCGTGATACTTTGTCGCACATCACTATGAATACCATAACTTATATATGTAATGTTATATACTTACTATATAGCAGATGGGTATTAAAATATGTAATATTTTTTTAGTATAGACGCTAAGATGCTGCACATCTGATGCGTACCGAGTATTTATTTATTATACACTAGGCATGTGTCGTATTACCTTGCTACTACAAGTATAGGTTTTGTAGATATTAAGCTCGTTCATCACTGTTTCTAACACGAAAAGTTTTTGGCGCAATTCTCTTTTATTTATTATGGAGATAAAAATTTTCTGTTATCTAAGCTATGTATTATTAAATTTCTCGTAGATTTTTAGTAAGCAATTTTCCTGCTCAAATCTAGTTTATTCATTAACCCAGATTATATTTACAAGGGGTTAAAATCTAAGTTTTTAAAACTAACTTTTATTTTGATAGATTTTATATATTCATGCGCTCATAGAGCATACATAATGAAGCGCACAGTTTTTTGTGTTAGGAAATATAGCGGTTTATTAGAGAGGTTTCTCTATCATATTATACATTTTATTCCATATTCAATGAGAATATAAATATGATGATGCACGTATTACATAAGTGGATTAAATAATATTAATTACATTTAAATCTTTATTTTTTAATATTATTTAGATGCACTACTTTAAAATGATAAAATCTTTTGGTTAAATTTTCAAGCAAATGTATCTTAAAAGTAACTAGTTTTTTTAAAATCAATTTTATTATATTAGCACAGTATTGCGGGGTTACGATTGCAACAGTGATGTGAGATAAAGTACATTATAGCCTCTGATATATGTATCATAATAAGACTGCTGATGGTGCTAAATTATTTGTACTAAACATTTATAAGGTTATGGGTAGAACATGCTGATATATTTAGGGTGCAATTTGGTAAATGTCTAGCTGCATCCAGAATAGTACTTCGATGATTATGATCTATGTTACTACAACAGCAAAGTCAAAAGTTAGCGTTGGTTGAAGTGTGTAATATTTTAATTTCCTACGTTATAAATATTAAAGCTTTGAGTAATCAGATCCTATGTCTACGCACATAATAAATTCTTAACGCATGAAATTTTAGTGAATTTAAGTATTAAACCGCTAGAATATAGCAAGTTTCTAGCAACGTGCATCAGTTGATAAGTAGTTTAAGCAGAGCAATGAGTATGCATATCATTTTAAATACACAAGCATATATGGTTTAATAACTGAAAGTTATATGCCTTAGTATCTACAAGTCATGATGTATCTATGAGTTAATTTCATGAAATACTCTTTATATTTTTTTAGAAAACAGTAGGTTTTCTATGGTAGTACTTTTAGTATAGTACTATAGAAGTTGCCATTTACATTCGTTATTATTAGATAATTCCCTGTAATTGCGATAAAATTAATAATTTAAACAGCATTAAGTCCATAATTATTGTTGCTTATCATGTTGTTATATTATTTAGATGAAATGCACTTATAATAAATAATATTTAGTGACGCATGCCGGATTACTACTAATATCTTCACCCCACTGTTCCTGTTATCAATGTGTGTAGATGCTCATAACATATGTTATGCTTAATACTGCATTTTACTAGTCGACTTATGGACTTTGTTTAACTAACGCTATCTCAGTATTATCTGGTAAGTGGTACATAATATTGTTTATGAAAATACCCATAGAATTCATTGTTAAAGTTAATGGTTATATGCGTGGTTAAAAAGATTATTTTTAGATACGTTAGTAGGTATTACTAGTTGCAATTAACTCAATATAACTATTGAGTCTTTTTTGCTGTTTAGATTTCCATCATTATGGTAAGGGTGTGTTAATATACGGCGCTTATATAAAGCAATAAAGTTTCAGACAATATGTCAGATCTTCATCTGACTAGACTAAAAAGATAACTTGTATCGCTTAAAATTCTTCCTGTCCTCGTAACTATAATGGAGGCGTGTGAATTGTATTATTCGTTAAGCAGTAAATTAAGTTGTATGATTTTGACATAGTGCTTACTCATACAATGAGTATCTTTAAATTATTATTAGCACAGTTAAAATGTTTTAATATATTTTCAGCAAGCGACTATCAAGATAGTATATTGTATTTATGATGCTGACTATTTGATAAGATAGTCACTTGCATAGTTATAGAACAAATATTCTAATTAAAAAATAATTCTAGCTTTAATAAAAACAATTTTATAGATTAATGTTTCAATAAATAGAATATTGTGTTTACATAGTGTCACATACACTTGCTAAGAGCAGCTCACAAGTATTGTTGATAAAAGTAGCATAAGTGTGAAAAGAACACCAATAAGGGTAACGAATAATGAAGCATAGTATTTTTGCAGTGATAATTCTAGCTCTATTAGCTCCTGTTGCAGTAAATGCATTAGAAATTTATCACAAAGATAACAATAAAGTGAACATTTACGGAAAAATTGATGGTCTACATTACCTGTCTAAAGACAAAAGTGAGCGTAGCGATACATCCTATGCTTTCTTAGGCTTCAAAGGTGAAGCTCAGATTACTGACCGCGTCATCGGTTATGGTCAGTGGGTATATGGTGCGCAATTAAACCATCATTTCTTTAAAGGTTCCGAAGGTAGCAAAATGCGTCTAGGTTTTGCTGGTCTAAAGTTTACTGACTACAGTTCATTTGATTATGGATATAACTACGGTGTATTGCATGATGTAGAAAGTTGGACAGATGTACCAGTAACGTTTAGTAGCAATACTTACTCTTTTACTAACAACTGTATGAGTAACGTTACTAATGATGTTGCCACGTATCGTAATAATAATTTTTTTGGCTTAGTGCAAGGTATGGACTTTGTTTTACAATATCAAGGTAAAAACAGCGGGAGTACACGTTATAGTAAAGAAAAAAATGGTGAAGTCTGGGGTATTTCTTCTATTTATGATATAGGTGAAGGTGTAAGTCTTGGTGCTGCCTACGCCTCTTCTGATCGCCGCGGAGTTGCAGAACCCTCTAAGAAAGGGTTTTTTAAAAAGATTAATGCTTGGACTGTCGGAACAAAATACAATGCAGATAATATTTATCTAGCAGCAATGTATGTAGAAACACACAACATAACGCCATTTGTCGGAAATAGTTACCTTAACGGAGATAATACTAGTAAAACTCATAACTTTGCAGTGACAGCAAAATACCAATTTGACTTTGGTTTGCGTCCAGCAGTTTCTTACTTACAATCTAAGAATAAGAGCCTACATACTATAAGTGTAGGGAATCACCAAAATATAATTAAAAATATATCTGTTGGTAGCACTTATAAATTTAATAAAAATATATCCACTTATATTAACTATAATATAAATCTTTTAAACAAAAGCATATTCACTAAAGCAACTGGTACTGCGACAGATAATATTTTTGCTGTGGGTATGGTGTATCAGTTCTAAGCTATTACGCTTAACACTAGTTAAGCGTTTCAGTCAACTTTCCTTAAAGATACCAAAATAAAATTTGATTATCTTAGTCTATTTCATTATTCTGGACAATCTATTACATCTTGTAATGTTTAGTATATAGTGTTGCCACAATTAACTTCATATCAATGACATCTAAAATATTTATTTAGAATAAACCGCTTAGTGATTTTTGTAAGCAAGTATAGCTAATGTCTATAGATCTTTCAGTATGATAAATATTACATATGTTTGATGTATATAATTTAGGTTGCTGCAATATAGTTACACGTTTCCGAAAGATACGACACAAAAAACTTTAATCGCATTTTTTACGGTATTTATACAAGATAGACTAAGTATGTTTTCTTAAAATATCTATGCTATTTAAAGAGTGAAGTAGTAGTAGTGTTTAATTAATACTAACCGCTTTATCTTAGTGATGATGATAAAAATGATTAGCTTTTTCTTTAGCTATGTACATTAGTGACTTTAAAAAAACACTTTAGATCTGTATGTTTGATTAAATTGTATTATTATTTTGATAATTTATTAATTAACTCTGATCACATAAGATAATTTTATGCTAGGTTTAATCAAGTTTTGTAAAATAAAACGGATTATTTCTTTCCTGAATACTTTAGTACGTTCAAATAGAGTAAACTCTTACTTCTTCTATGTGCATATGTAAAGCTTGTTATTTCGCGTAGACATAACTGGTCAGCAATGATAGTGACTACTGATATTTATTAGGCTTCAGTTATCATGTGTTGATCACCGTCCAAGATTTTGCCTGCCAGACATTTATTTATATACTAATTTTCCTCGTACCAAGTAAACATGAGCAACAAATAAGATTGGTGAATGTTCTGTTTTCTATTGTAATTTTTATTATCCTCGATCAATGTATGTGATATTGCATAGTATATGCATGCGCCATGCTGCATACGACATTTTATATAAAAATTTTATTTTAATCAGTTAATTAAACGCATAAAGTCTTAGAGACTTGTTAGTGTTCATGAATGTATTATCTAATAACTTATGTAGTAAATAGCAGATTATCTGACATATAATGAATTTTTCGATCTACACAAGGATCATGGAATATAGCGTCTATTTTTTTGTTTTAGGTATTAGTATGCTCTTATGGAATGATTTTAATTTATAACATATAAACCTTCTATGAAAAAATTTGAGTTATTATGTTGGTATTATATTTGTAGAAGTCAGAAACATTTCTGGTATACAGTTGTGCTATTGTTTACAGAAGTGCTTGTAATGATAAAATTGCAGTGCTTCTTTGCTTCAGATAATCATTAAAACTTTGTATGTTCATGCTTTAAGGCTTATTTATAAAAATTTAGTATTTTGATAATGAAGGACATATTGAAAATATTTAAAAATATCAGAAAGTATCTACGTAGCGGAAAAGTAGTTAGGGTGCAGCATATCTACATTTTTACCTTTAAATGCACTCAGTATCATTGATTCTTACAGTGCATAGAAGCTTTATTTATTTTTTTATCATAGAGTGTATTGATGTGCTGGTATTTTTACATTAGCCATCTGAAAAGGTTTTTAGGAAAAACTTAAAAAAGATATACAGTACCCAAGTTGGTATTTAATACTTGCATTTCATTTTGTTACTTTCCTATTAAGTGCTTATTTTAGCATACCTTAAACATTATAATCATCGACGTTAAGTATAATGTCAGTGTCATACTAGAATTCGATTTCTTATAGTGAAATATATTCATGTTACTATAATTAAAGCGACAATGCTTATTAGAAGTTTTTCGGAAAATATTACAAAACTTAGCGTGATATTTATAGATTTATTTTACTGGTTACCTAATTAATACAATTAGTAACGATTTTTAGTACGTAATGAGGTTTTTGTTTTTCACTCTGACATACTAATATCAGCCATTATTAATAGCGTAATGTTCATGGTGATATTTATATAAAATACATACAAAGTATATAAGATATTGATTTTTATTTTAATAGTATAATTTTAAATATCATGCAAGTAAGTGATCAGTCTATTATTATTCACACTGACTGCGTGCTGTCATTTCACCATAATCTATGTAATTATTTTGATTACTGTGGTTATCTTTCATTGCTCGTTTAGTTGAGTCGTCTTTACTCTCCTGCGTGCTTGCAGTGACAATATCTTACGGGAAGTTTTGCAGTTCTATGAGTTGTTTAAAGTTATCTATAATTGTAACATACGGTTATTTTGGGTTAATTGAATGCTTATATCGACTGATCATACTGTGTATATTATCAATATACTTTTATTGACTATTAATATGAAGTGCTTTTAGAATTAATTAGGCATGTCAATAATTTAGTACCGCAGACTAATAAAAGATATTAAGAACATTCCTTTAGGCGACTCAATTAAAGTATCGTAAAGAGCATAATAAGATGCTCTTTAGTGCTGCTAGAACCTAACTCTAGGTAGAGCGATGAGGTTGTAGCAACTTGTTTTTTCTTGATAGCCTTGCTACGTCGTGATCTTAGTATGTTCTTACGGAGAACACTAGTAAATTAGAGTATTATATAACTGAATGATAGTAGCACTATTGAGTATGGCAACATTATATGTTGATACCTGGATAAGGTGTGCTAAACATTGGCCTTGCTATCGACCACTGTCAAATAAACGAGAATATTAGGGTAAAATTTATCGGCTGTCTATGTCTTACGGAAGACATTGAGTTTTGTCTGCAGCATTATAAATATGACTGTAATCTCAAAAGAATTGATGCAATCGAAGGTGAGACATGCTGTGTTATACAACATTTTTAATTAAAATTGTTATAGTTAAGTAAAAATTGAATTTCCGTTATTTATTCTTCTCAGCTCTATTTATGCTTATTATGCTTTAATTGTAATTAAATAAAAAAAGTGATTCATCGCTTAAGAATTGATTTGAATAGTGTTGGTGTGCACTATGAGAGAAAGATTAAAGGATCAAATTTATAGATTTTCGGATTGACACTCGCAAGTAATGCAAATGCATCAGAATCATTAAAGCATATATAACTTAAGGCATGAGACTAGTATAATTCTATGTGCATAGAATATGCATTCTACACAAGTATATTAAGAGAGAAAACATCTCTATTAAAAATCGTAAAGTCAGAAAAGCAGTCATTCCAGTTGCAGGTTTAGGAACACGGATGCTGCCTGCAACTAAAGCTATCCCAAAGGAAATGTTGCCGCTAGTAGATAAACCGTTAATTCAGTATGTGGTTAATGAATGCATTGCATCTGGGATTATTGAAATTGTGCTCGTGACTCATTCTTCTAAAAATTCCATTGAGAATCATTTTGACACTAGCTTTGAACTAGAAGCAATGCTAGAAAAACGCGTTAAGCGTCAGCTTCTTGATGAAGTTCAGTCAATTTGCCCTAAAGGTGTTACTATTATGCAAGTACGTCAGGGAGTAGCCAAGGGGTTAGGACATGCTATTATGTGTGCTTATCCCATGGTGGGGGACGAACCAGTTGCTGTAGTATTGCCGGATGTGATTCTTGACGAATATAGTGCCAATCTAAAACAAGATAATTTATACGAAATGTTGCAGCGTTTTAACGCTACTGGTGTGAGTCAGATTATGGTTGCACGGTTACCATATAATAATGTTGGTAATTATGGAATAGCAGATTGCCAAGGTTATAAATTGCAGGCTGGCGAAAGTGCTCCGATGGTTAGTGTTATCGAAAAACCAACTCTAGATGTCGCTCCTTCGAATTTAGCTATTGTTGGACGTTATGTACTGGGCGCCAATATTTGGCCGTTACTAGCAAAAACACCTACAGGTACAGGTGATGAAATTCAACTCACGGATAGTATCGAGATGTTAATGCAACAGGAAGTAGTAGAAGCCTACCACCTTAAAGGTATTAGTCATGATTGCGGTAATAAATTAGGTTATATGCAGGCTTTTGTTCAATATGGTATGCGACATTCTAGCCTAGGTAAAGATTTTTCTCAATGGTTGCAATGGTTTATAACTTCTACTAAGCAATAATTTATTTTTTTAATTTAAAATTAGGACTTTCTATGAAAGTTACAGTTTTTGGTATTGGCTATGTTGGTCTTGTACACGCAGCAGTGCTGGCTGAGGTCGGTCATAATGTCATGTGCATTGATGTTGATGAATGTAAGATTAAAAATCTAAAAAAAGGCATTATCCCTTTTTTTGAGCCCGGCTTAGCAGCATTGGTGCATAAAAACTATAATGCTGGCTGTCTGCATTTTACTACTGATTTTAAGGTAGGTATTATTCATAGTACTATCCAATTTATTACTGTCGGCACACCAGCAGACGAGAATGGTTCTACTGATTTAAAGCATGTACTTACCGTAGCTCATATTATTTCTCAGCATATGATGGATCACAAAATTGTAGTGAATAAATCCACTGTGCCAGTCGGCACAGCAAACAAATTGCGCCAGATAATGATCGCAACACTTAAAAAACGTGGACATTATGTTCCATTTGATATAGTATCCAATCCGGAATTTATGAGGGAAGGAACTGCAGTCACAGATTGCATGCGCCCTGATCGTATTGTGATTGGTAGCGATGATAAAAGAGCGCTTAAACTTATTTGTGAGTTGTATAAACCGTTTAACCGCAATCATGATCGCATGATTATGATGGATGTTCGCAGTGCTGAGTTGACGAAATATGCTGCTAACTGCATGTTGGCAACGAAAATTAGTTTTATGAATGAAATGGCTAACTTAGCGGAATTGTTAGGAGCGGATATTGAAAAAGTGCGAAAAGGGATGGGTTCCGACCCGCGCATTGGTTATAATTTTATCTATCCAGGTTGTGGATATGGCGGTTCTTGCTTTCCAAAAGACGTTCAGTCGTTAATTCGTATTTCGGAAAACATCGGTTATCCTCCGAAGTTATTACAGGCGGTAGAACAGGTTAATATTCAGCAGAAATATAAATTGGTTCAGCTCATTACTGAATATTTTGACGAACATTTAGATGGTAAAATTTTTGCTTTATGGGGTTTGGCATTTAAGCCGAACACCAACGATATGCGTGAAGCATCTAGTCGTGTATTAATAGAGAAGTTATGGCAGCTTGGAGCTATAATACAGGCTTATGATCCGGAGGCAAAGCATGAAGTCCAACGTATCTATGGACAACGCGATGATCTTAGAGTGATGAATACTAAAGAGGATACACTACAAGATGCTGACGCGCTTGTGATTTGTACCGAATGGCAGAGCTTCCGTTCTCCAAACTTTGATGTTATAAAGCGGACATTAAAGCATCCAATTATCTTTGATGGTCGTAATTTGTTTGATCCTAAAAGACTAAAAGATCAGGGTTTTACGTATTATGCCATTGGCCGAGGCTCCTCTGTTCACCCAGTAATTTGAGGGAAAAATGAAATTCTTGGTTACAGGCGTTGCAGGATTTATTGGCTACCATATAGCAAAGCGTTTATTAGCTAATGGGCAAGATGTTGTTGGTATCGATAACCTCAATCATTACTACGATGTAACTTTAAAAATGGCTCGTCTTAATCAATTAGTGAATAAGCCAAGATTTTACTTTGTAAAACTAGATTTGACTGACCAAAAGAGGGTGTCGACAATATTTGTCAAGAATAATTTTCAACGAGTAATTCATTTGGCTGCTCAGGCAGGTATAAAGTATTCAGTAGAAAACCCATTAGCTTATGCTCATGCAAATCTTGTTGGTTATTTAAATATATTAGAAGGTTGTCGTCATAATAAAGTTGAGCATTTGCTGTATGCTTCCTCTAGTTCAGTGTATGGACTAAATCGTAATCTGCCATTTTCTACTGTAGATTCTACTGATCATCCAATATCACTATATGCGGCAACAAAAAGAGCGAATGAACTTATGTCTCATAGCTACTCTCATTTATATGGTATTCCAACTACTGGATTACGTTTTTTTACAGTATATGGTCCATGGGGTAGACCAGATATGTCACTCTTTAAATTCACAAAGGCTATATTAGCGGGTCAGAGTATTGATTTATATAATTACGGTAATATATATCGTGATTATACTTATATTGATGACATTAGTGAGGCTATTATGCGGCTGCAAGCAGTTATACCAAAAGCAAATCCTGCCTGGGTTATGGAGCAGGCAACTCCCACTACTAGCTCTGCACCTTATCATATCTATAATGTTGGTAATGATAGCCCTGTACGCTTAACTGAATATATCACTGCGCTTGAACAGGCGTTAGGGATAACGGCATGCAAAAACATGTGTGCTATACAGTTGGGTGACGTTATAAATACACATGCAGATACTACTGAACTTTACAAAGTGATCGGTTTTAAACCAGCAACTAGTATACAGAAAGGTATAAAATATTTTGTAGATTGGTATCGGGAATTTTATAAAGTAAACTAACTAAATAGTTTAAAGATAGGCATGCTACATTTATAATATTTAAGATGCAAGTAAGCTTTATAAAGGTGCAGAGTAAAGTCATTATGTTCCTCTTCCCGTATCGTTAAGGAGTACGGGTAGAGGGGGGTTATTATAGCAAGAAATTATCTAAGGATTCACCTTCATCTTCAATGGCTTTTTTAATTACTGCTGGTGTTCTCCCTTGACCTGTCCAGGTTTTTAATGCATTATTTTCATCTTTATATTGATATTTAGCAGGGCGCGCAGGACGCGGTGTTTTACTTGTAGATTTTGTTATTGCTGTTGCTTGTAATAGCTCATTTGGATCAATTCCATCAGCAACGAGCATATCACGATATTGTTGCAATTTACGAGTACGTTCTTGTATCTTTGCCTGAGCTTTATTGTCTGCTTCACGACGTTCGTTTAAAACAACTGCAAGTTTCTCAAAGACTTCTTCCAGAGTTTCTACACTGCATTCTCTAGCCTGAACGCGTAGAGTGCGTATGTTATTTAAAATTTTTAACGCTTCGCTCATTATCTTAATCTCAAATTCTATTAGTATGGATTCAAAGAATAATAGAGTGCTCTTTTCTTTTCTGCAATAACTAAAATAGTCTTAATATTTAAATTAATCTTTAAGAACTCTATATTAGATATGATAGACTAATCTAGATTAGATCATGAAATATTATTACTGTAATTTTAAGGCAAACTTTTAAAAACCATAATGCATTTATTATATCTAGATGTGTTTGGATAGTTATATATAATCAATCAATTAAAAAGTGTGCACTAAGACAGTGCAAACTCTTTGTTTATACACCTTGTCTGGATATTTATCTAAATCTTACAGGATATTAAGAGGTTTGCATTGCATCTTGCGAAATAAGATAAAACTCTAATGTTCTTAGGATGCTCAGAATTTCTATAGAAATTCTTAAAATAAAGAGATACTATAAGTATAGTACGTTAAATTATATGCTGTATAGCTATTTTAAAGTTATACTGTAAATCTATTATGCGAGAGTAGGAACATATTTAAGATTGAATTATATACTATTCACATAGTATATAATGATCGATAGTTTCACAAAATGACACATAATGTTGTCTATTCATCAAGTGTAGGGTTTTAGTGAACCAGATGTCCTAATTATATCCTCTAAGATAATAGGTGCAACCTAAATTAGCATTTTGTTAAATATTGATGCTATTTATGAATTTTTTACGCTTAATATTCCAATATAAGTCGCTATCTTAAAGTAAGATAAATAATTGCTTTAGAAGTGATATTTTCATACTTCATGTTGTATTTGCTATCTGTTAGCTGTTAGCTGCGATGATACATAGATGCTAAAGATTTGTTATAAACCACGTGCGAACAGTGTATTCATAATCCGTTGTTTACCGGACTTACAAGCAGCTAGTACCATGGGTTGTGCGTTATAGTTTATTTTTAAAATTTTCTGTAATTAGTAACACTAAAACAGAAGGTATTTGTTGTTTTGAGTTAGGGTTTTAATCAGGTCTCTCGGAATATTAGCGTGTCTTTCAAAGACAAACCTTTTAGAGAAGTATGATCAATCTTATCATTATCAATGAGTTAAAGTTGTTCAAGTTTTGCATTTGTATATATCAGAATGATAAAATTATCACTGTAATCTACATATTAGAATGAGTATTAATCAAATAATTCGCTACTCCGACCAGAGTAGCATTTTAGTATATTCCAGTACTTGTCAAGTAGGGTAAGTATAAGAAAAATCTTAGTATGTTAACCTTTTCTGTTAAAGCATCAGACTCTTAACCAGTTGTACTTTTGTATTTTAGTATTTAATGATCGATATCAGTAATGTATAAAATTGAATAATATGATTTTATATATGCATATATTATATAATGCAATTTTTAAGTAACTATACTTAATTAATTTTAAGTTTTAACTTTTTCAAAATTATTGAACGATTATTAATTTTGAAGGATGCTTTTAAAAAATTTGAGACTCTATTATAGAATAAGTACTTTCTTTCTAAAACATCTCTAATCAACATCAATTGCTTAATATATAGAGTTTTGAGAAAGATTGTGGTGAATCTTAGGAGTAATCTAATAGCGTTCATTCTACTAAGAAATCACTCAAATATAGAAATTGTACTAAAAACTATCAAACACTTTACATTATAGTAAAAAGAAAGATTGAAGTTTTTTACAATCTATAATAAAGGATTAATAGATGTCTCTTTTCGGGTATTCTGGCACCTTACGATTTCACTCACCAAACTACAGAATTTTTTAGTTTTATGCCTCACTGATACAATCGATTGTCTATATCCATCATTATAAAATAATTTTCTGATCATCGTAAGTAAGTGTTGTTACTCCACACTTGATATAGAGAGCGTAGCTAAGTATGTTTTTTCTACGTCGCGATCCGAAAATCATATTGTTGATGGAAAGGTGTGGTCGCTGTTAATCACACTTTATAATATGGTGAGGTTTTCGTCGGCATTATTACTAACAAAAATGTGAAATTGCACTAATATTTTTTACTCTGCGCTTATAATCCTGATGATAAGAGTGTACAACTGATAAACATTGAACGAAAGGAGTTGTTAAAACGTTCTACTAGCTCCTGTAGATGGCATAGTTACCAATGACTGCAGAGATTTCCAAATCAAAACCACCATAATAGATACTTATTATGGGCAAGTTACTAAGGCAGTGTGCTTCCTTGAGTGACTAGAACGACGATCCAGAGACAGTCTATGTTATGTATCTATTGCACTGATACTTGCTGGCAGTGTTACATTGAAAGCGCTTATAAAAGTTTAATTATTAAATATATCTTCTCACTTAGTGCGCATAAAAAAAGAGTTAGCGCGATGGTCGATGAATTCATTTTTCCGGATAATGTTCAGTCTGTTCTGAAAACACATATGGGTGATCTGAGCAATTAAACCGTGAGTGTCTGGGTGCAGAGTTCTTAAAATTTTTTGTATATTGTGAGATTGCATGTGTGCAAGAATCCGATCTACTAATGCATGCCCTAATGGCGTGGAATAAAAATAAGATGTCAGTTTGCTAATGACTGATACACTATGTGATATGTTTTTTGGAACGACAGGAGCTCGAAGGTATTCCTGTCTGGCGCCGTTTTAATATTATGAATTATAGTATTAGTGTTATTAAAGCCGACAACAAAGAAAGCATGTATGTATAGTAGAGTTTTTATTTCTGATAATATAACATATGATAAATTTAACGCATTATTTATCGATATGCTAACTTTTTACTGCTGTAAAATCTAGCTCAGATGATGTATAACAATTATACTACAAGTATTTTAAATATACTAAAATAGAAGAACTGTAAGTATTGTTGCTGCTCAATAATATGTATAAGTCAGAAAAAATAACGTATAGATAATTTATAGTACTATCAGTTTTACACTGTAAAACGACTATTAGGCGTAGTCTGAAATATCACGGGATAGAAGTTAACAGACTAGATAAATTAGATATTTATCGTGAGTTTGGGTATAGGTGGTCAACTGTTATATATAGTGCAACTAGGGTCACATAATACGGGCATCATTAATATAATGCATGTTCGGAAATATTACATGATAGTTTATTGTTGCAGAGATTTATTTTGGGAAAAATAAATCTAGGAAAATTAACACCAAGATAAGTATTATACAATACGTTTGAATATCGTGTGCGAGTAGTTATTGATTTTTAGTTCTGAGTAGGTCAGTTGTCTAATGTAGATTAAACACTAAATAACAATGCAGATTTAGTAAAAATCAATACATAGTGATGTATCAATGTTAATTCAAGTGAATGTACTATATTTAAAGATAAATCGTTTTACTAAGTAAGCTGTTCATTAAATATAAACGATGTATTTGGGTTTTTTTATATTTTTATATAGTATATTTTGACTTACTCTAATAGTTAACTAAAGTAAAATCTTTATAATCTGTCATGTTATCATTTACTTGAATCTTGCACTCTTTGGACCATATATCTTGATTTTTTGAGAGTGATTAATTTTTTAGTTTCTTGTAGATGCGATGTAAACTTAAGTATTTAGGTTCTTGGTTTGAATAGACTAGACGTCAACTAGAATATTAAACCTAAAACTTAAATATAGTCGTGATAGTAGAATTTTCGTATAGCACAGATCACAGATTTTTTTTATTTTATATGTATTTGATTTATAGTATTAATTAATACTAATAAATCAGTAAATAACGTAAACAATAAATGTAAATAGTTACGATACTTACCTATGTACTACGTTTCAAAAGTCAGTGTATTTATTGCTAATTAAGATTAGTCAGTGACTCTGATACTTGAGAAAATCTAATGCATATACGATGTAAAGTATAAGGTCTATAATAGACAATGTATACGTATCTTTTATGATTGTTTATAGAATTTTTTCTCTTATTTTTATGACATTAAGTTTGTCTAATACTAATACAGATTGTTGATAGTGATAGGGATTAAAATCCATGGTGTACGAGATTACAGCTAATTGCGTTTCGGTAAATTTTGTGGTCCTAGTATTACGTCTGTTCTTTCTATAGGGGCTAGATAATTGCTCTAGCAAGCTTTAATATTAAAAATGACTCTGTTAACCAATTTTGTAGTATATACTACTATTACAGTATCTATTGCGATTTTAGATGATATGAAGATTGGCTGATGATTAAACTATAATATATTGGAAGCTACATTTAATATTTTAGGGAATATGCAGTTTTTTATGATTAATATCATGTCTGATTCGGGAAATTTATTTCCCTGTTTTTGTTTATGAAAACAGTTAAGTAATAGTAACAAATACACTAAGACTTTATTTATAGAGACATGCAAGGTTACTGCATTAAACCCGACTTAACTATATACTGATATTAAAGATTTATGCGGCAACGTTTTAGTTGCCTTATATAGGTTGATACTTCTATCTATCGCTAGATATTGTATGGCCTAGTTTGCATCGATCCAGGATTTATTTTACTCTATCTAAATAGCTACGATAGATATATAATACTTCTAGCGATATTAGAGTCGCTGTGAAGATTCTAGTGTTTTTATCAGATTATATTGTGTAATATGCTTAATATGCCGATTATCGGAGTAACAATAATTCATTCGATATTAAGAGTACGTTGCAGTATAGAACTGCAACCTATATCTTAAGATGTTATATATCATGCTTGAAAATTTTGTATCTAATCTATGCAGACATTAATAATTAGTTTTGTTATATTTTTTACTTTTGTGAGAGAGAATGAGATACATAAATGATTCACGAATACCTACAGCGACAATAGCTACAGCCATTTTACATGTATAATATTATTTAAGGACCAGTTTTGTGTTTATTATATTCAATACATTAGTAAGTCATGAGTTAATTGGAGCGACTATAACAGTTTAAAATAAAAACATATTGAAGCTGCGGTAGCTAGTTTTTGGTTATTTAATAGCGCGTGTAGTTCAAATTCAAATCTCATGGCTTACTAAGCTAGCAAAACATTGCGTGTTGTACAAGCGACAATAAATAATGTTTTGTAACCGTTAGTGAGAAAATCTAATGTTATACGAATTATAAATCTAGTCAGCAGTGAGTAGTAATAGCGGTATCTATTGGGAATTGTCGGTGATCTTCTTATAAATCAGTCTACTGCTTCCGCAATAGTATAATCTTAGGATGCTAATTAACAGGGATGCTGATGGAATGTAACTGCTTTAATTAATTGCACGTAAGTCACATGGGCACTACGACGGAGTGTTATCTATTCTGTAGAATAGACTCAGGATACTATTAGATAGGATATTGTAATATCGATGTCTCGTATGTCTGCATATAGCTGGCAGTATAAAAAATTAGTCATAGACTGTAGGGTGCATGTATATTGTTGATAGCATAGATACGATAAATATCGTGAGCAACGTGAACCATGACCAAAAGAAGTGTAGTCATATAAGTCAAATTGGTTATTTTACACTCAACTAAAGTAGTAACGTCTCTTATATTTAGAACCAGCATAGAGTACCTACTAACCAAATATCTTTTCTAATGTTAATAAGTCGTATATTGTGCAATAATACTTCTAAAAGAATGATCTTTTAGAAAGAGACATTGAAAGATTTCTACATGAGTTGTGTCATATTTAGCACGAAAACAAGCAGAACGGTGATCAACCTCACCGTTTATCATCTTTATTGCTATTTTTAGAAAATTACCTTAAGTTCTAGATGTAGAAAACGGTGTTATTAAACGCCGTTTTCTGTGTTAATTAACGATTGTTTACTGATTCGAAAAATCGGAGTCTCGCCAACAATAACATTACCAGATAATTTAATGAATTCTTTTAGTTCATCTATATTAGAGATAATAACTGGAGTGAGGGTTGATTTGGCGTGCTTTTCTAGGAAATCTAAATCAAATTTAATGATGGTATCACCTTTTTTAACATGCCGACCTTCTTCGGCGATGCGATAAAAACCTTTACCTTTTAACTCAACAGTATCGATACCGAAATGAACAAATAGTTCTACACCATTATTAGATTTAATAGAGAAAGCGTGATTAGTTTCAAATATCTTACCAATGCTTCCATCAATAGGCGCAACCATTTTGTTGCCAGAAGGCTTAATTGCAATACCATCGCCAACAATTTTTTTAGCAAACACAAGATCTGGCACATCTTCAATATTAATAATCTTACCAGAAAGAGGGGCAAAAATCTCAATAGTAGTTATATCTTTTGGATCATTAGAAATGAGTAATTTTAGTTTTTTGAGCCATCCCATATTTTTCTCCTACACATTAAATTAGGGTGTATTCCACGTTTCAGTACAATGAAAGTTTAGAAGAGCGTTGTCTGTAATAAATGTATTTATGCAATTCATTAGGTCTTGTGCGGTTGGCTGTGCCAAAACTTGTATTGCTAAAGCTTGTACATCAGAAAAGTTAGTACTTCGAATAATTTTCTTGATTCGAGGGATTGATA
Source organism: Candidatus Gillettellia adelgis (assembly GCA_020541285.1). GTDB lineage: Bacteria > Pseudomonadota > Gammaproteobacteria > Enterobacterales > Enterobacteriaceae > Gillettellia > Gillettellia adelgis. The sequence continues at coordinate 366,927 of CP047043.1, forward strand.
CTGCGCTCATACTAAACTCATCCAACCCCATACCTAATAATAATAGTGTAGCACGTTCATCGCCAGCTAGTTCACCGCACATACCAGTCCATTTACCTTCTGCATGTGCTGCATCAATTACTTGTTTAATTAGACTGAGTACTGATGGGGATAATGGATTATAAAGATGAGCAATCATCTCATTGCCTCGATCAACTGCTAGAGTATACTGCGTGAGATCATTTGTTCCAATACTAAAAAAATCAACCTCTTTTGCTAAATAGTGAGCAATCGATGCTGCAGCTGGCGTCTCTACCATGACACCTACTTCAATAGTTTTATCAAATGCTTGACCTTCTGCACATAATTGTGCTTGCAAACTAGCGATTTCGCTTTTAAGATCGCGTACTTCTTCTACGGAAATAATCATCGGAAACATAATGCGCAATGTGCCAAACGTTGAGGCTCGTAGAATCGCGCGTAGCTGAGTATGCAAGATTTCTCTACGATCCATCGAAATGCGGATAGCACGCCAGCCAAGGAAGGGATTCTCTTCTTTAGGAAGATTCATATACGGCAAGTCTTTATCTCCACCGATATCCATGGTGCGAATTGTTACTGCCTGTGCACCCATAGCTTCTGCAACGGCTTTATAAGCTTGGAATTGTTCTTCTTCAGTTGGTAATGTATCACGATCCATAAAAAGAAATTCGGTACGATACAAGCCGATACCTTCAGCGCCGTTACGTTCAGCACTTATAATATCGCGAATGGTACTAATATTGGCACATATTTCAACTTGATGCCTATCTAATGTAATTGCTCGAAGATTTTTTAGCTTAGCTAGATTATTTTTTTCAGCGCTATACTGGTTATGGATTTTTTTTAACTGATCTATTGTTTCAGTAGTAGGATTAATATAAATCTTGTTATTAATCGCATTCAATATTAGGTAGTCACCAGTTTTCACCTGCTTAGTTACATTGATCGTGCCTACAATAGCTGGTAATTCTAGAGAACGTGCCATGATGGAGGTATGCGATGTGCTACCACCCAAATCTGTGATGAAACCTAATACTTTTTTTAGGTTCAATTGTGCGGTTTCCGATGGAGTCAAATCAGTGGCTACAAGGATTACTTCGTCCTGAATCGTGCTGAGATCGACAATGGGCATGCCGAGCATATTCCGCAATAGACGCTTTCCTATGTCGCGAACATCAGCTGCTCGCCCTCTTAGATAGTCGTCATCTAATGCCTCTAAGGCATGTGCTTGACCTTCAATGACACTATAAGCCGCCGCATCAGCGGAGGCATGTTCATCTTTGATTAGGGCGATAATTTCTTGCTCAAGCTCTTCATCTTCTAGTAACATAATATGGCCTTCAAAGATAGCTGCTTGATCTTTTCCCAAGCTTTTACTGCCTTGACTTTTGATTACCGCTAGTTGTTCAGATGCTTTAGCGCGGCTAGATAGAAAACGTGAGATTTCCTGATCTATTAGATCTGTGGAAATTTTTTTTCGGTTAATAACAATCTCATCTTCTTTTAATAGAAGAGCCTGACCAAAAGCGATGCCTGGTGATACTACAATACCTGAAATCATAACCCTACCTTTTTTTGACTAGCATTAACTATAACTAGGGATAGATGAATTATTCAAGTTCTGCCATTAGTTTTACTAAATGCTCGACAGCTTTCCGTTCATCTGTACCAACAGCTTCGATGGTTATTTTGGTGCCTTGAGTCATCCCTAAAGTTTGAAGTTTAAATAAGCTTTTAGCGTTTGCTCTTTTACCATTAGAAGTAACGGTGATATCAGAAAAAAAACTTTTAGCTTCTTTTACGAATTGAGCCGCAGGTCTAGTGTGTAGACCATTTGGCGCAGTAATAGTGATTTCTTGCTGAAACATTGATATCTCCTCAAAATTATTAGAGTTAATTATTATACTACTAAATTTCGTTAACAAGTCGGCGTTTAATTATACTGGTTATTATCTAATTATAGTAAATGCTCATTCAGCACAACACGATATGTTAGGCGCGATAAATTACAAACATAATTGCCGATTATTACAATTAACCCATCTTGATTATATCGGTCACGTTCTTAACGATAAATCAATATAAAAAGATTTCACTATAATCAACAGGGTGACAAGTTTATATATTAAATAATGTACGGTTAAATACTAAATCATTCTGAAAAAATCAATCTTTGAATGCTATCGAATATGACTCAACTCATAAAAAAGTTAAAAGCACCTAGAAAGGCGCTTTTAACTTTTTTTATGCTATCAATCTCATTATGTTAATGCTTATTTGTTAAATAGACTAGTAAAATAAGGAAGCAATACGGTATTGCTTATGGGAAAAAGGTAAGATTACTATGATGGTTTTTCGCTAGAATTAGCTTCTTCAAGTAATCTTACTATTTTAGCCAGGGGTTGATTCATAGAAAATACCTGTAAGACTTTCTCGTTTATTGATTAGAAGTTTTGCTATGATAATACTTCCACGGTTGCTAATGTGTTAGAGATGCTCAACTAAAACTATCCCTAAAGTGTTCAGAATAAAGCTGTGCTTAATACTTTGATCTATAACGGACTGGGTGTGAGTCCTTTTCTTCTCATACTTAGCGAATCGCTTGTTTTGGTTGTGTTGTATTCTTACTATAGTGACTCATATCAGTCAGGATGTGTAGTGTCTAATTAAAAGATACACTATGTCTACTGTACTGGCAGTGTCTGCGAAGATTTTTGATCATGTTTTGGATTATTAGGTTACGTAAATTGCTAGATTTTTTATAGGTTAATAGAGCAGTTCAAATATTTAGCCACCATTGTTTTAGTGTTCTCATAGTATCTTGTATTTTATTTTCCACCTTTGTTTAATACAAGAGTGGCGCATATTGCATATAGTTCTTTACGAGGTGCATGACTATAGTTAACGATATAATAATTGTCAGTCTATAGTTGCAATTTTTCTAAAAAATTCAGTGCCATTCGTATTTTTCCTTATGTGGCTCTAGGCGCATATTATTGATAGTTACATGCCTGTTGTTTCATGTTTTCTTATCATCTTTATACTAATGTGGCATTTGATATTAAAGATTTTAGGTTGACGAAGCTACTTGTAGATAAAGATGTTTATTACCGATACGATTTATATACATTAATATTTATACCGCTTGGTTCTAGAGTGGTTTGCATATCTTGATTCATAAGTGTAATTTTTAACTTTATTAACATTGCAATAATATATTACGTATATAATAACAGTAGCAGCTGGGAAGTAAAGAATAAGTTTAAGGGTAGTGACACAAAATATATAGCAGCTAGCACATACTGGTTGCCATTCTTAACTGTTTATCATTCAATTTCTTTAATATATTGCATATTATGTCAATATTATATCTCATAGATCTGATATCGCTATATGCTGATTTACTTAAAAATTGTTTTATTATGAAAGGCTTATATTATTTATACGCGATCGTAGTGCTTCACCCACTTTCAATGATATATCGTAAAAAATAGTACGCATTCTGTTGAAAGACTTTTAGCACAATGCAGTAGCTGTTATTTTGATCTATTTATTACTATTGCTTAGTTTACTAGCAGTTCTGTATCATATCTGTTACTCTACAAGAGGTAACCAGTACCTTTTATATCATCGAGTCAGGTGATGGGATGCTAATAAAACAGTCAATATTTCCGTCTAGAATATATCGTAATCATCGATTATTCTACTCACTGTATTATTCAGATATAGTACGTTTATAATATATAAATGGTATAATTATTACTATTTTTGTTATTTTATTTTTCAGACGGCTTTTGCCTAATATATAAATTTTATTTTTATGTCGGATAAAAATTATATTTTGTATTTTTAAACCGTATTTAATCACTAAGGATTTTAAGTTTTCTATGATCTTGATAACTATTAGGAGTTAGTAAGACCCTTGTAGTAGCAGGTATAGTAGGAGGTATAATAGGTATGATTCTTTTAGCATCAGCAGTAAAACTGTTTGTGTATTTTAAGGTTATTTAATAAAGTATATTAAACGGTACTCAGAATGCGGTCACGGCAGTATTCTAAATAATAAACTGGCGCTATAAATATAGATCAATACAATCCTGATGTGCATGGCTTCGCGATTAAAGATTAGTAATTATTAGAACACCTGTGTGAGTTGGACATTAAGAATACGTCTGATTCTTTAGGATGTTATTGCTTTTAGAGTATCAAATCTGCTTGTTTTGAACACGTATAAATTGATTAAGGACCAATGAAGTTATGTAAAAAGTAAAATATTACAATAGGTGTGCAATTAATTGGAAATGCTAGTGAGAGTAAAAAAGAAATAGAATTATTCAATTCAGGCACTTATATTAAGTGCGTTGCTGTGATTTTTATTTGGCATGAAAGTGACAGAATCTTCTTTTGTGCTGGTACTACGCAGTGTGTGACTATGTTTGGAGTAGTTCAATAATTATAATTAGATTATGCTTGAAAAGTTTAATAACCCTGTCTTGACATATATAAAACTATAAAGTGTTTATTAGACACATAAGTTTCTTATAGTGGAAATATAATTACTAAAAGATCATTGAGTTGCAGATCAATATTTCCTTATGCAAAACTACTCAACAGAGCTATATATTCGTTATTTAAAGTTAGCTGGTGTATCATTTGGAATGATTAAGGAAATTTTCACATAGCTATGCATGTTATATACAAAGTTGTAGTACGGTAATCATGTAGTAGTCAAGTCATTGGGGACCGATCGGAGCAACGCTAAATCTGCACTATAAGGCACACAATATTTATTGAGGTGTATGCAGTCCTAGCAGTTATATTAATAAGTGATAAAATAATAGAGAGTAAGAAAGATTTTACCTAAGGTATTAGTATGGTAGATCCGTGAATCTACTAAATATTTCATGATATATCTTTATATAAAAGACAACTTATCTCTAATACTACTAGTTATTTAGCTATGTGTATAACTGGCATAATTATAATAGGTTATATAAAGATATATAGAAATGATACAGTATAAATATACCACTGTACTAGTAGGGATTTTAAAATATGCCAACTACGTTCTTAATAACGTAGTTGGGTTGGTAGATATTGTTTATTAGGCTAGGATTATACTCTTGTAGGGTTAAAATTACATAATGCGTCATTGGTATGTCTTGCAAGTTACATGTATTTAAGATTAATCAAACAAAAACAATACTCAGTGATTCACGGGGTTGTAATCATAAAGATATAGCCTATGATAAATTCAGAATATGGGGCTGCTTATATTTACTCGGGGGTTTTATGATACCCTGCTAATAATTTTAGAGTCTTTCAGTCTATTTTAGAGGCTGTAATTACAGCGCACAGTATTGTTATATAATTCAAAAGAACTATTAGTAGTTTTGACGAGTAGTTAAGTCACATAAAACATTACATGTAGCAAATAAACAAAAGACTATAATAAGTCAGCTTTTTAGTTAGATAATTATACATTAACAAACTCTTTGTTATCTTTATGGCAGTTATTTGCTATTCAATCTCAATATTTTGTTAAAAACAACAGTCATTCCACATGTATTCTGTTTTTTTTGGTAAGTGTTCTTGGATGACCGGCACTGTCTTTTGTGTATTAATAAAACGCATTATATCCAAGCATAATTCATTGATGCCTTTATGATTTGTTGCGGAAATCAAGTAGTACTTATCTTTCCAACCTATATCCGCTGCAATCGATTTTGCATGTATAGCGGCTTTTTTTTCACATAATAAATCGATTTTATTAAAAACCAGCCAACATGGTTTTTGTGCTATATTTTTGCTATATTGATTTAATTCTTTAATGATAATCTTAGCGTTTTGCGCTGGATTCGATCCTTCAATTTGCGAAATATCTACTAGGTGTAACAATATGCGACAACGTTCTAAGTGCTTAAGGAAACAGACGCCTAAGCCAGCACCATGAGCTGCGCCTTCAATAAGTCCTGGAACATCCGCGATCACAAAGCTTTGTTTACTATCGATACGCACCACACCCAAACTTGGTGAAAGCGTAGTAAATGGGTAATTAGCAACTTTTGGCTTTGCGGCTGATACTGCTCGGATAAAAGTTGATTTGCCAGCATTAGGTAAGCCTAACATACCGACATCAGCTAGCAGAAGAAGTTCAAGCAAAATCTCACGAGTCTCACCAGTAGTACCTAGTGTCTTCTGGCGCGGCGCACGATTTACTGAGGATTTGAAACGCGTATTACCTAAGCCATGCCACCCGCCTTTGGCAAGCATTAATTTTTTTTTATGATAGATCATGTCACCAAGGGTTTCACCAGTACCTTGATCTTTAGCACGAGTGCCAACCGGCACTTTAATGATAGTATCTCTACCTCGCTTGCCGGTACAGTTGCTGCTCTGGCCATGTTTCCCGCATTCAGCGTAAAAAACTTTTAAAAATCGGTAATCAATTAATGTATTAAGGTTCTCATCTGCTACTAAATAAATGTCACCACCATCTCCACCGTTGCCACCGTTAGGCCCACCATATGGAATATATTTTTCTCGTCGGAAACTCACGCAACCATTACCACCATTACCTGCAACAACCAAAATTACTACTTCATCTACAAAAGTCATCAACCATCTCCATCCATACTTCATGCCATATATTATTTGTTCAAAAAAATAGGTTTATAGTTTTTAATTAGATTATTCTCTATAAGCGCTATAAAATATAATGTTTGCTAACATAAATAACTTATGGGTAAGCAATGTCGCGTATTTTGTAACTATCAGAGTTCGGTTACCTTTATATTAACAGTATACTATAAGGTTAAAAGGTTTACAGAAAAAACCAGAAAATGTACAGCGTGTATTGTGCTAAAAGGTGTATATATTAACTTTCCTCGCTTATACCTTATAACTTATTCATGTATAATCCTATGAATCTGCCACGCGTGCTCCTTTCGATAACTTAAATTATTTCAGATAAACACTCTGATACTATTCTCAGATACAGTGAAACATCTAATAGTAAATTTGAAAAGCTAGGTAATTGTGTATGGTTTTTCTAAAATTTTAAGTTAATTGCATACACATGTGATATACCTTAAATAGTTTTTATCGTGTATAAAGAATTATTTCTTATTTTAGATAATTTGCCGTTTAGTGCGAGTAACATATTTAAAAAAGTGTTTTTATCTCATACAGTATACTTGTAAAGTAAATCAGCGGTTGTTTCAAACTTACTTATATAGCGTTTCACAACTTGCTGTTAACCATTAGAGATGAGTATATAAGTAAGCAGTAAGGGATAAGAATTTTATGCTATCTAGTCTTTGCGAGTTCGATACGGTGAAACTTATCTTCAATAAGATATACATATTTTACATTATTAGACAGGTATCGTTGACAACGAGAAATAAGCGCTGTTTTAGTATTCAATATGCAGTAGTAGTGAATTCTACGCTGTCTATATAGTGATGATTTTATCATATTTATAAATTTTTTACGAGTGCTATTGCCATTGGTTGCTATCTTTTCAGTAAAGTGTGTAAGTATGTCCCCTCTCTATGATTTGCGTCCTTTAAATATCATTAATAAGCTAGATAATATAGCGTCTGAGGACTATCTGTATTGATTTTGATAGATTTTGTATATATGTATTATGCTGTTATGATATAGTTATGTGTACATTAGACGATTGGTGTGTAGCTGTAGGCATGATTATAAAACTACGCGTTATATACGTGTTATATTAAAATCAGTTATAGAGTATCTACAAGTTATTGGTTTGTGTTGGAATACTTCTGTAGAGTTAGCATAAGATTATTTATCATATCTTCATAAGTTATGTAACTTTCACAACAATTTATATTGTTTTTACTTATCATTTAATGTAATAACGTGCTATTTAGATATGGTATTGATATGCCGAGACATAAAAGTAGCATAAGTTATAAGCTTAAGTAACTATGTTATAGTTTTTAGACTTTCGCGATATGGATACATGTTTATGCTACTGCATGTTTCTTTTACAGCATGTATGAATGGAAAAGTTTGAATGCTTTTCTTCGATAGAGCAGCCTTAGCTATTAATAGTCGTAAATAGGGTTAGATTATGAGTATTAAACAGCTATTAATAATAGTTAGGTATACTTACTAATTTGAAGATGTGGAACGTCGATGACTTCGCGACCTTGATATATGCTATGTTACTGTGCTTAAAGTATTGACGTTTCTATTCATTACAGTACAACTTTTATTTCGTACCAACCTTAGAAAACACTGAGCATATCTCTTCAAAATACTACTACTATACATAGAAATAGAAGTAGTTCCGCTATAAAATATGGACTTACATCTATACAAGTGCAGACAATGGTGTCGCATCAATACTGATAAATTTATGTTTTTTTAATCCTTTAACCTCGAATTTTACCTTTCCGTCTTTAAGAGAAAAAAGTGTATGGTCTCTGCCGCAACCCACATTACTACCGGGATGAAACTTAGTACCGCGCTGACGAACAATAATAGTGCCTGCCAGTACTTCTTCACCGCCAAAACGTTTTATCCCTAGACGTTTAGATTCTGAATCACGGCCATTACGTGTCGAACCGCCAGCTTTTTTATGCGCCATTATTCTACCCCTTTAACTTCAGTGTTGATGCTATTAATTTTAAGATGAATAAAATGTTGACGGTGACCTTGCTGTTTGCGGTAGTGCTTACGACGACGAAACTTAATAATCTTAATTTTTTCACCACGATCGTGTGCAATAACCGTAGCGTTGATTTTTCCTCCATCGACGAAAGGAGTACCTATTTTAATATTATCACCATGAACAATCATTAAGACATGAGTAAACTCAACGGTTTTACCAATTGCGATATCTAATTTTTCTAGACGAATAGTTTGATTTTCGCTGACTCGGTGTTGTTTACCACCACTCTGGAAAACTGCGTACATATACAACCCCACTGTTCGCATGCTCTCCTAATTTAGTACAGAGCGCGCTCTAAATATTTATAATATGCAATAAATTTTACTTAAAAAACCATTACATGACAAGAGTAGCATAAAATTAGAAATAGAAAGAAGAAAATAACAGTATCTTTTATAGTAGTTATTTGTGTTTTTTGAGTATAATCACACAATAGTTATCATCATATAAGAATGCGAATATCACTTTATATATAAAATAGAGAGAAATACAATCACGATATCATAAATCTAGACCAAACCACTTAGTTAACTGCACAAGATATGATAGTTGTGAAAAAAAGTAATTCTTAAAAAATTACAATACGATATGATACTTATCAATCAGTTAGGATATGATGAGCAATGGTAGCCAGCGTATCCAATCAATAATGATGGTTATATTAGTGGCACGAACGTTAAACGATAGGGTAAAACATCTTACTGTTATGGCGCTGATTGAATTTATTCATACAATTACATTCTTAAATAATTATGTGATGAACGAATCTGACATATGCTGCGGTCAACCTACCTCGAATGCGACATTCGGTGATGCGGTTAGTGTATGAGTCGGCGATTTTGTCCAGTGCTAATTAATAAAACAGAGGGAGAGGATTGCAAGATTGTTTACACTACTCTGGCACTTTATTCCAATTGATCGATGATTGCTTTTATTATAAAGTTATTCGTAGTATTTTTGGTACAATACTAGTAATAATTTAAATGAAGGACAGCTAATTCTATCGCTGTTGCATGACATGCAACACGGTAACGGTGATACAATACAAAGAGCGATGATTCTGGAGTCGATTTAACAAGAAAACAGATCATACCTGTTACCACCTGTTTTCTATACATCATGCAACAATATACGTCTTTAGAGGATACTGATCATCCTGTTGAGGTTGAGGTGCATAATGTCATCGCTGCACTATAAGTCTTATTGCACTCTTTATACCGTGATGCGTTAAAGATTGAAGTCACGTAGCAGTATAGCGTAAATATTAGTAAAATTGTGTGCCTCAAACAATGTCTTATAGGCGCAAAACTTTTAGTTTGGAGCTAATTACTATACTTCATAGGTATAATTAATTATTTCTGCGGCGTAGAAGCAGCATGATTGTTCTACTAGACTCTACTTCTAGAAATTTTACCACATCTTATAATATGTTCAGTATGGTCCTTTGACTGAAGCGCTGAAAATAAATCAGAAGAAGCTTTCTCAAAAAGAATATTCTAGTAAACGATTAATCTTAAAGGAAAACTCATGCAATTCCTTAGATATAATCTGTGATACAATATACGTGCTGCTTCAGCGGTTTCTAATTGCATGTATTTCGTTATATGTTATTTTACGCATTATGGGAGTATAAGCATACTGATTTAGTATACTGGTTGAATATCACTAAATTCTTAGCAAGATTTTTAAAATAATTTTTTTGACCAACCTAGTTTGGAGCTTAATACATTAAAATAGCTGTAGTCTTTTGGATGAATAAGATTTAATTGAACATTACTACGATAGATTGATACTTCTTCGCCTGGTTGGATAGGTACGGAGATTTGGCTATCACAACTTATTTTAAGATCACAGCTAACTTTTGCAAACTTAAGACAGATAGTACTATTGCTATTTATTACTAATGGTCGAGTAGAGAGTGTGTGCGGAAACATCGGTACTAGAGTAATAGCATCTAGCGATGGTGTAAGGATTGGCCCTCCGGCTGAGAGAGCATAAGCAGTAGAGCCGGTCGGAGTAGCGATGATTAATCCATCTGAGCGCTGGAAGAAAGCGAAGCGATCGTCAATATATACCTCGAACTCAATCATATGTGCTACTTTTCCAGGATGTAGTATAACTTCGTTTATAGCAGTGCTAATACAGCATTGACTACTACCTTTATGTACGCTAGTTTCTAGCAAACTGCGCTTCTCATCGATGTATTTTCCTTCTAACACTGCTGCTAACTGTTGTAATATATTATCAGGATCAAGGTCAGTAAGGAAACCAAGGTTTCCGCGATTTACTCCAATAACTTTAATGTCATAGCATGCCAATTCGCGTGCAGCACCGAGCATATTTCCATCACCACCTACTACTACCGCTAAATCGGCTTGCTGACCTATATCGGGTAAACTACCGGTAATGACATCTTTTATGTGTAAGTCTTGAGCGATTTTTTGTTCAATAATTACACAATATCCCCGCGTAACAAGCCAAGAACATAGCATCTTATGTATTGCGAGCGATGAAAAATGACGTGGGTGACCAATAATACCGATACAGTTAAATTTTTTATTCATTCTTAGAATATTCCTTGGGCAACGTAGTTGATAACTGCATTATGATTGATAGACTTGAAACTTTGGGTTTTTATCCCTATAATAAACTAAGTCAAGAGATGAATCTTAAACGCGGAGATATTTATGAGTATTAAAGAAGAGAAGACGCCAAATGAGCCGGTTTCTGAAGAAATAGCACAAAAAGTTCAAGATGAAGATACGCCACTAGAAATAATAGAAAATCTTGATGTGCGTGACATGCGTATTAACGAATTAGAACTTCAATTGCTTGCGTCCCAACAACAGCAACGCGATGGGCGCGATAGTTTACTTCGCGCTAAGGCAGAAGTCGAGAATGTGCGGCGCCGTACTAAGTTAGATATTGAAAGAGCGCATAAATTTGCTTTAGAAAAATTTTCTAGTGACCTGTTACCAGTACTTGATAATCTAGAGCGTGCGCTAGAATTAGCGGATAAGAAAAATCCTGAGTTAACAGTAATGATTGAAGGTATTGAGCTAACGCTAAAGTCATTAAAGGATGTAATACATAAGTATGGCATTATGATTATTGATGATGTGAATGTGCCATTTAACCCTGATATACATCAGGCAATGAGCCTAATTGAATCCACTGATCACCAACAAAATCATGTAATAATGGTAATACAAAAAGGTTATATGCTAAACAGCAGATTACTACGGCCCGCAATGGTTGCAGTTTCTAAAGCTAAAATATAAATACGTTTTACACGTATAGGTATTGACTTGTAGATAACAAAAACCTTTCTTCTTATGAAGAAAGCATAAATTTCGTGGGACTATACAGAACATTAGAAAAAATTGCGCGCTTCTGAAGTATATTGATGAAGTAGCCAATTGATAGGCTGCACACCGTGTTGCTTTAAAAATTGATTTGTTTTTGAAAAATGACGACAACCAAAGAAGCCGCGATAAGCTGAGAATGGCGACGGATGCGACGTCTCTAGTACGTGATGGCATTTGCGATTGATAAGATTACCTTTTTTTTTCGCATAAGCTCCCCATAGTAGGAAGACTAGGTGATTACAGTGTTTGTTTAGTGTAGTGATCACTGTGTCAGTAAAGATTTTCCATCCTAAATGAGCGTGTGAATTTGCATGATGACCTTCGACCGTGAGTACTGTATTGAGTAATAATACACCTTGCTTAGCCCAACTCTGCAGGCTACCGTGGTTTGGGCACGTAAACCCAGGAATATCGTTTTTAAGCTCCTTATATATATTTGCCAGTGAGGGTGGTACTTGTGTGTCGGGGTGTACTGAAAAAGATAAACCATCGGCTTGCTTGGGGCCATGGTAAGGGTCTTGACCAAGAATTACTACTTTTACATCTGATAAGGCGGTGAACCGAAAGGCGTTAAATATATCTTTCTGTAATGGGTAAATAGTTTTTCCTTTTTGTCGTTCATTCTTAATAAAATCTAGTGTTTTCATAAAATAGAGTTGTTTTTTTTCTTTTCCGATTACATCGTGCCAGGTAAGGTTATTAGACATGAATTTCCTCCTTCGTTTTCATTGGTAATAAAACGAGTGTAGTCTGATTTGTCACACACTATAGTAAAGTTATTGTGTATATGTGTAATATAGATACTTATTCTACAATAGAAAATGCGTAATAAAATTAAACGCGTTATGAATAAAACGTAATAGTTTTATTTTTGATGCTATTTTAATATATTTTAAATGTATAAACAGTGTTTTATGCAGGTTTTGTGGCTAAAATTATTTAGGTATAGCGGTTTATTGATATATAAATGGAATCACACAAATGCTTAGTATCCTTTTAGTTGCTTAAAGTGGCCAGAGTAATATGTTAAATATGCACTAATATATTGTTGCTTGATTCTACACTTTATGTAATACTTAAATTAAGTGTTACATCCTCTATTTCTGGTCTTAAACTTTTTATTATTTAAGTAGTTACTCACATATTAATACATATAACGTCGAATAAAAACAACAATCTATTAGAGTGTTAGCTTTAAAAGGAGAATAATTTTTTGTTCATATTATTTTATTTGTATTTTTACAATAACAAAATTTAGAATTTTATTTTTTGATTAATATTAAGTAAAGCTTTCATAGATAAGAGTCGAGCTGTGTCATGCAAAATCTAACAAAATTATTAATTTTCGCATAAAAAGTGAATAATATGCTCTATCTATTTTATCTTTGCCAAAGATATTGGTTATATAATATAAGAATTGAAGAGCATACTTGATGGAGTAACTTGCTATGACCAAATTAATGAAAGACTAAATGACAGTAACATGTGCTAAAGTTAAGAATTAACCTTATTCTAGTCTACACTTGAATTCCGACAATATACACCCAGAAAGTAATAAATGAAAAAGTTAGAAATTATTACTATATTTCGCTATAAATATTAGTAGGTAATGAATATTTTAAACCATATTATCAGGGCTGGATTGAAAATTATTACTTACAATAAACAACAACCCAAACACTTTAAACTTTTAAGTGATAGAGTCTGTACTTATCGTATTATATTATCTCACGATCAAGGGTAATAGTTTACTTGAGCTTATCTTTGATATTAAACCACTAAAAATCCACAATGCTTATTGTTAAGGTTGAGACTTAGCGCATGTTCATAAGGAAATAAATGCTTAGCGAATCGATTGGTGAATGCTTAGCCACACTGAAATTCGTAACATAATGATATCGATCATATCATAGTATATTATGATGATTTTAAATTATGTGTTAATATACCAGTTTGCTGTTCTTGTTGATAATATCATAGAACATGCAATAAATCATCTAATATTAAATATAATGATTATATTAAAAATTTTCACTGCCAACAAAAAGAACAAATAATACTCAATGTTCAATGTGAAGATCAACACACTAAATGTAGAATTATTAAAACTTGCTAAGTTATCCGTTTAACTTTCAATGGTACGAGTAAAGCTCAGTTTTAATAACTATTGCACAGTTTTGTGTTCCTACTATTAAAGCTGCATCATTTACCTTTCTTTGGTATACCAATATGCATTATCTTGCCGTTTATTTTGTTATGAATAAGATGCAGCATTTTGCGTCTTGTGGTAGTGGCATAGATATAGTGGATTTACCTAATGTTTAAAACAACCCTCATAACTTACTTAAAAAATAATTAATCATTTATAAATAACTCTAGATGTTGCTCTATTTTATAGAAATAAAAGTTTATGGTGCAATAAGTAAAAAAATGTCTTGTAGATAGATAGCATATTTTGCTGAAATATTTATTTCTTATTAGAAATGTTCATTCATGGGAGCTAAGTAATAATAAAAAAGAACAATATTCTAAATGACTCAGGCGAACAGCATAAATGTTTTACGAACATATTAATACATTAAAGATATGAATACTCATACAGTACGAGTGATGTATGATATACTTAATAAGTATCTGTTAATATAATATTTAAGATATAGCTAAAATAGCTACTTGCTGTACCTTCTATGCGAGAGTTACCTAGATTTTTGGTCTTTTAAAACCTCTTAAATATATGCCTTTGAGTTTATAGTGTTATGTTATTGTGTCTAAAAATTATAAATAATTTTGCGAGATAAACTTTTGTTAAACTACAGATAATACTTTGCGGAAGTAGTTTTGTCGATCCTGATTGGGATAAGTATTAGAAAACTTAGCAGAAATGTTATCTGTTATGCTTTGTTCCTTTATAGTCGTATATTTATAAACATTAGATATATTCTCCATGGAGAAAGGCAAGAAATTTTAACGTTTATTATCATCATCTACTTTTCGTTAATGCTGTGCGTTGGTAATGTATGCGATATATACTATATGCGTCTTCTGGATTACTAAATAAATATTTTGATTATAATGAAGTGGATGATCTGTTATGATGTAATATAACAATTTTTCGAATTTCTATGTTCGCTATATGTATAAGTCGCATTTCTTTTATAATATTTAAATGAGTAAAACCACCTTTGTTTCTGCTGTTGACTTTGTGAAGTAGGTAAGCAGATCTGTATGTTTTTCTTTTATATGGAATATAATGCTCTTAATATATAAGATAATTTTGTTGAATTGCGCTGTTTGAAGATTATTCAAAATTTTACGAATGTCTGTTGTTATTTTGTACTATATAAATACAATATGGTAAGTAATGTTACAATTAACACTAAATTCAGACAAAGAATTTGCAAAATTCTACAGGATGCTTTTCCTTCAAGGCTAAGAAGAATAGATGTGATACGCTATTATACTAAGCATTAAGAAACTACGACATGGCATTTTGACAAAATCAAATTTTTCTAGTAATCAGATTAACTACAAGACACCATGATACATGCAATTCTAGGATAACAAGTATATATAATAGAATCTTTTTAATTACAAACGTTTGATGGAAAACATTACTTATGTATTCTATATTATCATTTTATTTTAATTTTTTATAACTATGACACATAGTATATTAATAAAATTAAGCCTCTTTAGTGAAGTCAGTTTATAATATGCGATTATATATTAAAAACTAACGTTAAAAGTCAGAGTAGCGATGATGTCAACAGTAAGCTAAAGTATTAAGTATAGACTCCCTGCTCTATATTATAAGGGTAGTCGAAAAAACTAAAAGAATAGCCTTATCATTTCATCTAACTATAATTTATGACTATCCTTATAGATATTTTCGGTAAGTGCAGCGAGACGGTTGGAGCTAAACAAGTTTTTCCTTAACTAATAATCGGATAATGAACTTTGTTTTTTTGAAGTATGTTATACAATCTGCTATTAAGTATGTTTCACATATGGCCTTGCATAGAGTATGATGACGAAAACAGTCAAAGATAGTTTAAAATTTTATTTTTATTCACAGTTGTTCCAGGCACGCCCATCTTGAGCGATCATCTCTACCGAGGCTATAGGCCCCCATGTGCCAGCCTGATATGGTTGAGGCGCTTCGTTATCTACTTGCCATGCGTTGATGATAGAATCAACCCATTTCCACGCTTCTTCTACTTCGTCACGCCGTACAAATAACGCTTGAATACCACGCATGCTTTCTAGCAATAAGCGTTCATAAGCACCTGCTCCATGTTCCTGAGTGAACGTTTTTGGGAAACGTAGATCTAACTTGGTGGTCTGCAAATGGTGTTTATGATCTAGTCCTGGTGTTTTATTTAGCACTTGGATTTCGATACCTTCATTGGGTTGAAGACGAATGGTTAACTTATTCTGTGGGAGTTGTTTGTGATAATTGCTAAAAAGATTCAGCGGTGGATTTTTAAAATATACTACCACTTCTGAACACTTGATGTGTAGACGTTTACCGGTGCGCAGGTAGAATGGCACTCCAGACCAACGCCAGTTATCGATATCTACGCGGATTGAGACGAAAGTTTCAGTATGACTATTTTTATTTGCCCCTTCTTCCTCTAAGTAGCCAGGTACTTCTTTGCTTTGAATAAAACCACCTGTATATTGTCCGCGTACAGTAGTTTTATGTACATTGTCTTTATCAATGCGTCGGAGCGATCGTAGTACCTTGACTTTTTCATCACGGATTTGGTCAGCCGATAAATCTTTTGGAGGTGACATAGCGATCATAGTTAAGATTTGAAGCAAGTGGTTTTGGACCATATCACGCATTTGGCCTGCTTGATCGAAGTAGCCCCATCGTTTCTCAATACCTACATCTTCCGCTACAGTAATTTGTACAGAATCAATAGTGCGGTTATCCCAGTTAGAAGAAAAAAGTGAGTTAGAAAATCGCAAGACTAGTAGATTTAATACCGTTTCTTTGCCGAGATAATGATCTATACGATACACTTGTAATTCATTGAAGTACTTAGCTACTTGATCGTTAATTGCGCGACAAGACGCTAGATCTGTGCCCAATGGTTTTTCTATAATTACGCGTGCTGGTTCATGATGTAGTTTTGCTTTTCCTAATCCTCGACAAATCGTATTAAAGGTGCTTGGTGGCATCGCAAAATAGTTAATGGTAATTCGATGTTTTTGATCTAGCATATGACCGAGCTTGATGAAATTTTTACTATCATTCACGTCAAGATTGAAGAAATTCAAGCGGACGCTCAACGTAGCCCAAATTTTATCATCTAGTTTTTCTTTCATAAAGGTAACAAGGGCATCTTTTACTATTGCAGTGTAGATTTTTTTATTCCATACAGCACGACCAACACCAATAATCCGTGTATCTGGATGAATATACCCAGATTTTTCCAGTTGATACAAGGAAGGGATGAGTTTACGACGTGTTAAATCGCCTTTTGCGCCAAAAATTACCAGGTCACAGGGTTGAGATATACAAGTTACTTCCATATTAATCTCCTGGTATCAGGATATCTGTATACTGCAAATACTGTGTCTAGTATTTGCGGTATACAGATATAAATGATATTTATAATCGTTAAAGACGTTTACTTTTTATAAAGAAACTCTTCTATTACCTTAATAGTTACGTAAACCATAGGCAGACGTCAGAATTTTCTTCTCTTTTTATAAATTCTCAGATAAAAGAACATATGCTTAGAAAAATCCATCTTACTGGATGTTAAAAGCTTTAATTTTGACGTGATTACTTCGACTATTTGCTTGCATGAAGTTTTGTATATCGTAGTGTTAATGAACATCTGAGCAATTAAAAGTCAAAATATAAGATGAAATTTTCTAAACAGTTGTTGGAGTATAGTATAAATTATAAAGAATTTATTAATTATCTAATGGATTATTCGTATCTCAACAAAATAGACTATCATAATTTCATTGATCGATAGCAGACGATCCGCTATATACTGATTGAGATATTAGTATTTGTAGTGAAAATATTCTAGTTATAAATATATAATGTTATATATACATATACACATTAGAAGCGCAGTGACCACAAAAGATACAGCTAATCTAGCTAGTTACAAATGTAAGATATTAAATATCAAAAGATTACCTGTGTTATTACCACCACAGTTGTTGATTAGATCATTCAAAAAGAAATTGTTCATCCTTGATGATGGTTGTTACCATACAAAATTAATATAATATGAATTAATAATGATAAATTTGTGTTTGATGATGTTTGTTGTTATAGCGCTAGCCTCAATCTAATAGATAGTTCGTAAAAAGTAATCACTGAGTATATAAGATGGCATTGGTGTTTATGTTTTTTAGGGTTTTTAGTAAACATCTATGCTATTTCATAGCATATTTACAAGATATAACGACAATTATATTACAAAATAATGATAACTATCAAATATTTAGGGATAATACTTTAAATGAATTAAGTATATACTAAAGAGTATTAGATCGTTAAGAATCCTTAACTTATATATCTCATAAGACATAGTTATATAATCAGAAGGAAAAATACGAAGAGTCATGTCATAGTCCTCTCTCTTCTAGCATCTGCAGGCTATTAGCATGGATACTACAAAAGTAGATGTATGAATTATTTGGATTTCTTTGCATCTCCCGGATCCGGTAATGTTATGTTAAGCTCAAGTACTGAAATATCATCTTTTTTTTGTTCAAAGTTCACATGCAAGATTTTAGGATCGCTTTGAATATATTTGCAAATCACTGCTAAAATATCGCGCTTTAAATCAGGTAAATATGGAGGTTCTTTATCGCGATGACGATGTTCTGCCACGATAATTTGTAGCCGTTCTTTAGCGATATTAGCTGTCTGTTTTTTGCAGGCTAGAAAGAAGTCTAATAAGGCCATGATTTATCTCCAAAAAAAGTCGTTTCACGCAACCCTTCTTTTATTCTTTTATATAATAGTACGGAAGGTTTTCTGCTAACAAGCGCCTGACGATGTAACTATAAGCTTTGCTAGTAATCTGATTGAGATCAAGTATAATCGGCCGTCTTGATTAGATATCTGAAATATGAATGAGTCTTCTGGTATTATGTCCATTCGTAAAATAAGAACATTTCTAGCACGTCCACTATACTTTGTATAATCTTATAACTTATGCGCTCAGCACTATATTATTAAGTAACTGGTGTTTCTTAATGGATATTATGACTGTTCAAAACACTAAATTGTAAAAAAATACCTACAATACGGTTAATGTTACGGACGGATGAAACTTCCAGGTTAATAGTGATGATCATGTATTAACAAAATATAACGTTATTAGTACCTTTTTCATGCTAATGAGCAAATCATAAATTATAAAGAAATATCTACTTGACTGAAATTATTGTACATCTGTTTAATACCTTCACAGGTCAACATATTTTAAGTGTGTATTTGTTTATCGGGTAGGATAACAAGCTTTGTAATGTCCTTATCCTGTGTTAGTTTTTGATGCACAGTCATATCATCTAAAATAACGTTAATAAAATTATATATCATCTTATGCGTGCAATCCTTAACGAAGTTAAGGGTACGCAAGTTGCTATTAAAATCAAGTATTATAATTTTTGAAGTGCGAGGTATAACTAGTAGTCATATGTATATTGTAACAGTCTAAGTGGTTCCTTGTGATTTGATACAACTATAATACTAGTATTGCAATGCGTTTTTATCAAAATACTTTAACTTTAAATCTTATTGTTTCACTCTTACTATTCTTAAATAGCAGCGAGTCTTAATATTTAAGTGCATAAAAACTTTAGTTCTGTATATTGTTGGCTATACTCATGATAGCATGGTTATGCATCATACAGGTAGATACGAAGCTTTCTATTAGCACTACGCTCGATATCTGCGCGAATTCTGCTAAAAAGTAAATATTGCTACACGTATTAACCTGTTAACCGTAAAGTACAAGTGTATTAACAGTTTTTACTCTATTTGGTGTTGATCCTATGATCTTGAGTAGAAAACACTTCTAGTTTACGTTTATATTAAGTGGAGATGGTTCATCTAATTTTATTGCTTGGGCTACTTCTAAATTCATAACATTTAATGTTAATGGTGTGTCAACCTGTTTTTAAATAGATGAGTGCGGTTCTTTTAGTTACATTACTATCTAGTAACCAAATATTTATAACTATTAGTGGTGTGATGCAAAAGTTACGTTATAACTCTGTGTTCTCCGTAATATTACGGTATTGTTTGATTGATAGATATCATGGATATATAGATAAAATTTAATAACATTAATTGTTTCCTTTAGATTGTTAATCACTGTCATGTTGCTTCTGTAGCTAGTCTAAACAATGTTAAGCTCTAAGAGACTACTTTATTCATACGATTCCAGATAGACGATATATATCATTATGCTCTAAGTTCTAAAAAGCTAATAATATAGAAAAATAACGGGGCGCTACAAGAATAGAAATGATCTTCAATTGCAAGATGCATCTCAAATATGAGAGTTATTGTTTCCCTATCACATATGCTAGTAAGTGACTCAAATAATAAAATTCAGAGGATATATGAATGAATCTTATATTCATAGCATTTATGTGAGAATACAAGTTAAAAAATTATACATTCACCATAACTACTGTTTTGGTGTGTTATCGTAATCGTTACGTTATTAAACGTTATAATTATGTAGTCTAATTGCTTTTTGATAAATCACTATAGTACATACATAATGTACTCAAAGTCTGTTTCTTTAGCATCATAACAGAATATCAAGCAATCTATTCTTTGTAATGTCTAATATGTATCATAGTTGATATAAGTTATGACTATAGTTCTTAGTAATGATTTTTTTTTGAACATCAAATCCCAGACGCCATGTCCTAAACGTTGTGCGCGTAGTTCAAATTTTGTCAATGGCCGCATCTTTGGTCGCGGTAAGTAATCGCTATTACTAGAAAGATTTTGGTACTCTGTCACTTTGCTCATAACCGATAACATGTATTCTGCATAAGGTTGCCAATCAGTGGTCATATGAAATATTCCTCCTACTTTCAGTTTTTGCGCTATCAGTTCAACAAAGTAAGGCTGGACGATACGGCGCTTATTATGTCGTGCTTTATGCCACGGATCAGGGAAAAATAATTGGACTATATTTAATGAACTGTCGGGAATCATGTTCTGTAAAACCTCTACTGCATCGTGATACATCAAGCGCAAGTTGCTGAGTTTAGCTGCGTGAGCTTTTGCTAGGCATGCACCTATGCCAGGCAAATATACTTCTATCCCTAAAAAGTTTTTTTCTGCGTGGTTGCCTGCCATGGTTACTAGAGAAGATCCCATTCCAAAACCAATCTCTAGTACTATGGGTGCGTTTTGTGTAAATATTGTGGCGATATTGACAGGTTTATCTTCATAATTCAAACCCATGAAAGGCCAATGTTTTTTCAGTGCCTGCTTTTGGCCTTTAGTAAATCGCCCTTGTCGCCGAACAAAGCTACGTATACGATGCACTGTGCATTTATGCTGATCAAATTCCGGAGAAATAATGTACTTAACCATAGTATTGTTATTTATCTGCTCATGTAGGATAGTGCATTACAACAGAATACCTTGCTGGATTACGGTGGATAGTAAAGGTTACTATGTAGTGTTAGAAAATTATAGTATACCGCATCCTCACGCTATGCTGCAATCTTGCCTAATTTTATTAGATATTATATTTATTTATGATGCCAGTACAACAATTTACACAAGTAGTGCTTTCTTGGTATCAATGCTATGGTCGAAAAACCTTGCCATGGCAGCTTGATAAAACCACCTATCAGGTATGGTTATCTGAGGTGATGTTGCAACAGACTCAGGTTGCTACGGTTATTCCGTATTTTAAGAGGTTTGTGGTTCGTTTTCCCAACGTGTGCACATTAGCTCAGGCATCATTAGATGAAGTGCTTCATTTATGGACGGGCTTGGGATACTATGCCCGTGCTCGTAATTTGCATAAAGCAGCGCAGATTATTGTCTCGAAGCACCATGGCGAGTTCCCGACCACCTTTCAAGATATTTCTTCTTTACCTGGTATTGGTCGCTCCACTGCGGGTGCTGTACTTTCATTAGCACTTGGTCAGCATTATCCAATTCTTGACGGTAATGTAAAACGTGTATTAGCTCGTTGCTATGCGGTGGAAGGCTGGCCTGGTAAAAAAATAGTCGAGAATCGTCTATGGATGATCAGTAAAGCTGTAACTCCCGTACAAGATGTGAGTCAGTTCAGTCAAGCAATCATGGACCTCGGGTCTCTGGTGTGCACTCGAAAAAAACCTAAATGTGAGGTTTGCCCTCTCAGTATTCGCTGTATGGCGTGCGTTAATAATCGCTGGACACAATATCCCGGTAAAAAACCGAAAAAAACTTTACCTAAAAAAATGGTTTATTTTTTAATATTGCAATATGGCAAATATATATGGTTAAAGAGACGCCCAATCATTGGATTATGGGGTGGTTTATTTTGTTTTCTGCAGTTTGATACATGGGATGGTTTGAAATTCTGGCTGCAACAACGTGGTATACAAGGTAACAATATGGAACAGATGAATGTATTTCACCATACATTCAGTCATTTTCATCTTGATATTAAACCAGTTTTACTGAAAATAAGTAAAGAGCACAGCAATATAAGCGAGATAGATGAGGGAGACGTCCTTTGGTATAATTTAGCACGGCCACCTTTAGTTGGTTTAGCGTCACCGGTTAGCTACTTATTGAGTTTGTTGATGAAGCAATCTTAAAACTATACATTGATTACAGTTAATAAGGCATTAATATGAGTCGCACTATTTTTTGTGTTTTTTTGCAGCGCGTCGCTAAAGGACAGAATTTTCAGTTTTATCCAGGTAATCTGGGAAAACGCATATTTAATGAAATATCTCAAGAAGCATGGAATAAATGGATAAAAAAACAAACAATGCTAATTAATGAGAAGAAACTCAGTATGATACGGTTTGATGACCGCAAATTTCTAGAACAAGAGATGATTAAATTTCTTTTTAAAGGGCAGGATATACACATAAAACGACGCACACTACCTAGTGAATAATATTATTCGACTTAGTTGCTATACTCTAATCATTCTTCGTGTATGTGGTGTTAATAATATGAAGAAACTATTAGTTTTGCTTATGATGGCACTTTTTCTAATTGCTTGTTCTTATAAAAAAAGTGATAAAATCAATCAAGACTGGATCAAAGATACAAATAGTTTTGATATTCTTATAGGCCAATTTGCTCACAATGTCGAGAATATTTGGGGCGTGCATGAGATCTTAATGGCTGGGCCAAAAGACTACGTTAAATATATTGATCAGTATCGGACTCGTAGTCATATCAACTTTCTTTCTGGTGCGGTTTTTCTTGAAACTATTACTTCTGATAACCCGGGATTACATTTGCGTCAGGCGATTATTCGCACTTTACTGATGGGAGATAATCCTATCTCTATCGATCTTTATTCTGATGTTAACAAGATTCAGTTTAATCAAGAACCGTTTCTTTATGGTCAAGTTCTAGATAACAAAGGATTGCCTATACGTCGGGAATGGCAAGCTGCCCATTTTGCTGATGAGCTGTTAAAAACTAAGCTACAAAAGCGTGTCTCTGGTGCTCATGTAATTTATACCATTAGAGTTCAATTAGTATCGAATCATCTCAAGCAACGTGCGAATAAATACTTGCCGATAGTGCAAAAGGCATCTAAGAGATACGGTATAGAGTTGTCGCTAATCCTGGCGATTATGCAGATTGAATCAAGCTTCAACCCTTATGCGATAAGTGGTTCAAACGCATTAGGCCTAATGCAGATTGTACAGCATACCGCTGGCAAAGATGTATTTCAGATGCAAGGAAAGTGGGGTAAACCGAGTCGCAGATATTTATTTAATCCAAAAAATAATATTGACACGGGTACTGCTTATTTGGCTTTATTAAAGAATAACTATCTAGGCGGTATTCAGAATTCAGCGTCGCATCGTTATGCAGTAATTACTGCGTATAATAGTGGTGCAGGTAGTGTATTGCGACTATTTTCGAATGATAAAAACCGCGCCGTAAGCGTTATTAACGGCATGCAACCAGAGGAAGTATATCAGATGCTTACCACTAAACATCCAATTGCAGAGTCACGCGATTATTTGGTAAAAGTCAATAACGCACAGCAAAGATACTGGCATAGTTAATTTTTTATAAATGATAACGATAGTAGTGTATAGAATAGCACTATTATAGAGAAACTGTCTATGACGACTCGTAATATTCATGGTTTTCACACAAGAATTAACAAAATAATCATTGTTCTCTATATATTAGATGAGAGATTAGCACCATTATGTAAGACGTATAATCAATGCGTCAAGGACTATCCCGTAATAACTTAGATATAAGAAATAAGAAACGTTTTAATACGTTTACTCATAAATATAAAGTCATTAGAGTATCTTAAAAGCTTATAACGATAACGCAAATAATCTTGATGGAAGTTGTTTATTTTATTACCCAGTAGTAGTGTGTATCCGATAGTGATAAGATAATTTATGGTGAGTAGATCAACAGTATTTTTGATAATCGTTATAAGCTACACATGTTATGCAAAGCAAGACAACATTGTCATCATTAACGTATGTGACGGTATGTATGTTACCAGCGGGCTAGCATGGTGAATCAGTGGAGCATAAGGATCTGCTTAATGTCAATTAGCGACTGTGCTTATTTTGCAGTGACTTCTATAACTTACTTTTAGGGGATCGTGTTAAAAATTTTATAGTGCTAATGTTACTGCTATACGCGGGTGTTTTTTAGTATCACTTTAGTCAATGGTTATTTATGTTGAGTAAATATATAGTCTGTGAACAATTAGGTGCAGTGTTAGCTAATTCTTGGTAATTTTCGCTAATAGTATTTAATTAGCAATAAATAACTCATCATATGACTTCCAAAGCTGTTAGGTATCTTGAAGTGCTTTTAATATTAAAGATGCGAATGATGTGATAATAATTTTAGTTTGGCAAATTATGTGCGATCGTTGATATTTTTATCACTTGTCTGTTACTCTCTGATTCAGAAATATGTTGTGTTTTTGCGAAAATAAATATTCAGAGTTTTTTCATACGACATTTAGAAGATAATATTAGCAGATAATATAAGACATGTGCTAATCTTTATTTAAAAATTATAAATAGATTACATATGCTACTTTTCTTCTATCAGCAATGAGTAATCAATCAGACGGCACGGCTTTTGGAGAAATTAAATTATCTTCTTTTTACCTGGATGAATGCTAATTCAGCTTCTTCCATATGGCTTATCAATATTGCTGTGTTTCTTGCATGTCATGCAATTATCATAGTACCATTGCTGCTCGCTAGATTATGGTTATGGGGGCCATGTAGCCAATTAAGATTACAACGTGAAGCAGTAATTAAAACAACGATTGCAGTGTGTTTTGCAATGTTTTCCGCAACAGCTATCAGCCTGTTTCTACCACAAAAAAGGCCTTTTGTTGTTGGTATTGGTTATTTTTTTTTAACACATGCACCAGATAATTCTTTTCCAAGCCATCATAGTACTGTTATGTTCACATGTACACTAGCTTTTTTATTTTGGTATAGAATTTGGTGCGGCGGACTATTGATGATCCTTGCTTTGGGTATTTCTTGGTCACGTGTCTATCTCGGCGTTCACTGGCCATTAGATATAGTGGGAGCGTTTCTGTTGAGTGTGATTAGTTGTTTGTTTGCGCGATGGATATGGAATATATATGGAAGCATCATAGTTTTAAGACTGACAAGATATTATCGTTTTCTTTTTTTCTTTGCTATTCGTAAAAATTGGGTAAAAGCATAAATATAAATGATATATATGATATATAAATGATATAATGATGTATATGATATTGAAGCATGATGATCTAGTGTGATTATATTTGATGTATAAAAAATTAAATGTGGCAAATGTTGTGCTACATATTTTATCTTATAACGTACATATGCTTAAAATTATCTTGAAATCTTATTAATGCACTAAGATACACTATTGGTTTTCGATAAGATTTATTTCTAAATTTATCGCATACGAAGTGCGAGGACTATTTAAGTGATAGGCTATGAATATATCTTATTCCTTTAATCTTATAGAAAGCGTCCAGACAAAAATAATGTTATATAAAGTGGTTACTGGTGTGCTGATTTAAATAACACATATGCTAAAGTTGCCGAAAGCTATAAGTCATATCCCGTAATTGCAGTTGGCTTACAAGATGTGCTATATTCTTTATGACAGTATATGGTATGTGAGTGATTTAATGATAGAATCCTCAATTCAGTATATTACATAATAAATAACAGAAACCTAGAAAGCATAACCAATGCTATGGATTATTGATAGAAACAGAGCTAGCATTTAACTACAAGATACACTGTATGCGTAAGTATACGTTATTTATTAATTAAGCTGCAGCTCTGATACTAAATAGTGTATTATCTCAATCTCCAAAGAATTTTTATAGGAGTAAATATGGTTTTAGTAACTCGTCGGGCCCCTGATTTTACTGTATCTGCCGTATTAGGAAACGGAGAAATTGTTAAAAGTTTTAACTTAACAACACATCTGAACGGCAATCCAGGTGTTCTGTTTTTTTGGCCGATGGACTTCACTTTTGTATGTCCTTCTGAATTGATTGCGTTTGATCATCGTTATGCAGAGTTCCAAAGGCGTCATGTCGAAGTAGTGGGAATTTCATGTGATTCTGAATTTGTCCATAACGTATGGCGTAAAACTCCTATTGAAAAAGGTGGAATTGGTAAGGTGCAGTACGCTATGATTGCTGATGTTAAGCGTGAAATTCAGCGAGCGTATGGTATTGAGCATCCTGAAGCGGGTGTTGCTCTTCGCGGTTCCTTCTTAATTGATAAAAAAGGTATAGTGCGTGCTCAAATGGTTAACGACCTACCCATAGGCCGCAATATAGATGAAATGTTACGCATTGTTGATGCACTACAATTTTATGAGCAATATGGTAAAGTATGTCCTGCTCAGTGGGAAAAAGGTAAAACAGGTATCGATGCATCTCCAGACGGAGTAGTGAAATACTTATCTGAACATGCTGCGCAGTTATAATGTATTGAAATAAATAAACCGGCTTGTATAGCCGGTTTGATATTTTTTATATTTTACTTATATTTTTAGTAGTCTTGTACAGACTGTAGTGTC
Organism: Candidatus Gillettellia adelgis; assembly: GCA_020541285.1. Taxonomy (GTDB): domain Bacteria; phylum Pseudomonadota; class Gammaproteobacteria; order Enterobacterales; family Enterobacteriaceae; genus Gillettellia; species Gillettellia adelgis. The sequence continues at coordinate 394,321 of CP047043.1, forward strand.
ATCATCGTTGATAGAGAAGATATTTTGAGCAAGAAGCTCTAACACTTAAGTTACTAACGACTGATTAATTGTATGCGTTACTTATATGATTAGTTTTTTAATTTATGCCGTAAACTCTATACACCGAGCGTGTTGTACATTACTGTTCTATTGTTTCTCTACCTACTCACCTGAGTAGGTAGTATTACTTACATAAGTAAACCACCCATTATAGTAAGTTTCTGTGAAATGTTGAGTTATCTTTTAATTAGATTATTCTGAAAATGTATTCAGCAGACCATGTTACTCAGCATATGTAGTTAATTAACCGGATCATACAGCAAGGTACCTTTATGATAAGCTAAGATTGTTTATCGTAATCACTTGCTTAAAGTAATATTCTTGGGATGAATGCATTTTATAGTTGTGTTCTTGGCCTAGAATAAGCTCCTTGAAGTTACTCCTTAAAATATCAATTCTAGCTCTTGCTATGCTTCCATACTTAATAACTAGGTATATACTAAAGAGTGATTTAAACTGCATGTGAAACTAATGCAATAAGTTTACTCTTCATGTTTCTGTGAGGTACGTGATATATTGTAAAGTATTTTCAGAATATAGACGTAATACTTTTACTGGTAATTCTTCTCTATCTAGAGAAGCTATTAATAAGTTCATCGCTTATTTTTATGCACATTTAGGTTCGTCAAGATCTCCCGAGTTATTATGTAATGACACTTTTGTTTGATAATTACTATACATCTTGGGCGATAAGTTTCTGCTATACCCAGTAATATATTGTAGACAAGGATGTATCGCGTCAAAACACGCTTGAAAATAAATAATAATTTTTGTTTATTTATTTGACATATGTTAAAAGTTCTCTGTCGAATTTAGACTAAGGTTGTAGTTTTTTTGACTAAAATACTTACTGAGTATTCGATGCATACAAGTATATAAAATCTATAACTTAATCACTTGTATTAAGTATTAATGCTAAAAATTAGAAAAAATTTATATAAATTACATGCTCTGCTATCTTAGCGTTTACAACGAAAGAGAATTATATCTCTTTTTTTTGCACGAGTGAATTGAGGGTTGATGATTATGTAATAAGTTTGTTACATCGAAGATGTAATAGTTATCATAACTATCGATTGTATACAAATACATTCAGCTTTGTCAAGCATAATAAGCCAAAGAGTTATTTAATAATTTAATAATATAGAATAGATAAAAAATCAATATAGATATATAACTTTTGTATTATCTTATATTGATTTGATGCATGCATCAAATCATATGGTATAAAACACTATATAAGCAAAGAAATACGTAAATAAGAATCGCCTGCATATATGCAGGTACTTTGAAGACATATTTTGTTAAATGATTAATATTATTATTTTATGCTGTACTCAATCTTATTGGACGTTCATTATTTCTGATTGAAAGCGCATCGTAGAAGAGTATAGAAATAATTGATCCAGCTCATATAATGATGTTTTCTAACTCGCTGCATCGGTGATTTTTTTGCATAACAAATTATGATAGAAAATCGTTCAAATGATTTTATTAATGCGATATTAAGTCTGTTTTATATATCTATCACTGCTTAGTGAGTTGAATAAAAACGAAATAACCGCCTTGATATTGTCAATTTATACAAAAGTTTTTATATATTATTATGTTTTATGGTACCCGGAACGAGACTTGAACTCGTACAGCTAAAAGCCGAGGGATTTTAAGTCCCTTGTGTCTACCAATTTCACCACCCGGGCTAGGAAAGTGGAGGCGCGTTCCGGAGTCGAACCGGACTGGACGGATTTGCAATCCGCTACATTACCGCTTTGTTAACGCGCCGTAACAGTACTTACTTATTACGCTAAAGTCAGAATATTGGTATGATTACATCTGGAGCGGGAAACGAGACTCGAACTCGCGACCCCGACCTTGGCAAGGTCGTGCTCTACCAACTGAGCTATTCCCGCATTTATCCGAACCTTCTACATTTTATAACATTCTAGATACTTAAAAAGTATGTATGGTGTAGTTATTTACTTGTTAAAATTATTTTCCATAACAGACGCACGGGTGAGAAGATTTTATATAGCTATCTTTTATAAATTATTTAAGATATCATTATTAATAATGTTGTTAGTCAACTAATATATGTATTCTACGACTATAATATGACGAGTCAATAAAATTATTAAGCAATTATATTCTATTTTTGTTTTTTTACAACACCTTGATCAGAGTGAGTTTAGATGGTTTTTCGCTGTTTTTAAATACTGTAGCATTGACCAGAAAGTTAGTATCGCTGCGATATATAATAAACTAAATGCTATGTACTCTACAACACGCTCAGGATGCCAAAGTAACCCAATCAATGATACCATTTGCATCATTGTTTTCATCTTACCGACCCACGATACAGCTATGCTGTTGTACTTATTAAGTACAGCCATCCATTCACGTAGTGACGAGATAATAATTTCACGAGAAATCATAGTGGCTGCTGGCAGGGTGACCCACCAACTATGATAATAATCTATAATTAACACTAATGCTACTGCGATCATTATTTTGTCCGCTACTGGATCAAGAAATGCTCCAAATTGGGTAGTTTGTCTCCATAGACGAGCTAAAAACCCATCAAACCAGTCAGTTAGAGCAGCACATAGAAAAATAATGGAGCAAACCATCGGTGACCAGGTGCATGGCAGATAAAATACCAGTGCAAACAATGGGATCAGAAGTACGCGAAACAAAGTAAGCCACGTCGGTATATTCAAGTGCATCATTCTAGGGTATGTCTGACTGGAGTTAGAGTTATTAATATGTTGCTATATTGCTATCAGTGTTTCAATGCATTCTGGATTTTTTTGCTAATGTATTTAAAATCTTTAGTACTTTGGTGATCTTCTTAATGTTGTGAGCTACTCATCGTTTCAGCACCTATATATTTTAATAGTAGTGATTTTATTGTAGATGAAAATTCTTCATTAGTTTAATGTACTAGCATCGATTGCCTTTCTGTTGCTGACTGTGTGTAGTAAATTGCATGATTACGTACATTGTCTTGAATAGAACGCATGAGATGTAGTACTAGTACACTTAATGGAAGTGCAGTATCTTCACTGTTTATCTAAAATAACATCTTAATCTGATTGGTGAATAAGTGTTGCAGAAAACTCAGCTGTAGCTTATTTGGAAATTCTACCTTACATACAGTGAATCCAGCACCTGAATCGCTATATCTAGTAGTCCTATACCTGCTCAGAGATAAAAATGACATTCAGAATTTTTTGCCTTTCTTACTGTAGTGTTATCTAATATTTTGCTATAACTGCATCGTGATCTCTTGGAATAATATCAGTAATACGATGGTATCTACACTACGAGTGAGTGATATGTGTTTATCAAAAAAACTATATAGGCAGTTAATATTTTTGCCTCATAATGTAACGAATGTCAAAAAACTTTTATTTGATTAAATATCAAAATATTAAGAACTTTTTTACTTTTACTAATTTTTATAAATTTTTTATCGCTTAAGTTTTTACGTAAGATGATCTCTATGTTAATGCATATTTACTATGAATATAAGTGCAGTTCTAACGAAGTTGATGATGGATATGAATAGTATATCTCTAATTTAGAAAGTACGTAGTTACTGGTCATCTCTTTTATCTCATGTGCAATCTAGTAGGGTATGTGATGATATGATACGCATCTGAATACTCTATGAATACACTGATCTACATATACCTCTGCGATTTTATATGTTTTATTTGTTATATGTAATAGTTATGTATCCTAACTAGAGAATAATAGATGTACATATTCTATTTCTTTTTTGTGCTTTCTGTATTTACTTCTCAATCATCTATAGTCTTAGGCGGTAGTTCATGTTTGATTGAGAAAACTATGTAATTGATTATAGTATAATGTTTAATATTAGCGGAGTGAAATAATGCTAGCAGCAGCGCCAATGTTGTATGTACAAAAGAGGAATTAAACAGAACACAATATGCTCTACGAGCATGTCGTGAACTGCAATATGTTTTAGTCGTGATAATTTTGCATGTTAAGAATGATTAAAAAATTTTTATGTTATAAAACATTATATTAATGCTGATGCTATTGCACATAGAAATGCTCTGATAAGAGTCTTGTATTTCAGTTGAGGTTCTTGTTTATATCAACGTAAATAATATTTTAGCTAATGAGTTAGTTGGTCAGTTAGTATCTGTTAATAAAAGTAGTTAGCAAGATGTGGTGTAGGTCGTTGGTTTTAAAGATATAAAATAAAGGATACCAGTGGTATTATATATACAATCAACTCGAGGTTGATGTACAAAAGTACTTAGAAATTTTTAGCATTCAAGCATTTATGTATAGTTTAAAACATTTCGTATTAAATAAGTTACATCAAACAACTAATATGTTCATAGTATATTGCTACTATTGTTAATGGTAATGCATATGCGATAGCGATGCATGTTCATTGTCTTACAGGAGGTGAAAGCTTTCATTCTTCTGAGATCTTGTTAACCTGCTCATGCGTTGATATTAGTGTGATTTGTACTTTACATGTAGAGACGTTACTTAACAGAGTTACTATTTTAAATTCTAAAAGACTTAACATAGTCGATTACATTATGTGAAAAGCGATATAAGTCCCTTGATATTCATTGAATGTCAGGGGCCTGATTATGCCTTATAGAAGAGTGGTCGTTTCTAAGTTTAAGATATCTCATTGTTACATCTGTGTGACTTTATTAAAGAATACATTTATTGATGCTGCACTGCTTTAAATAGTACTTTATGTATTGAGATAACTCTAGTATTTACCACGAAAAACTTTGAACTTATTATCGAGCGTTAGGAAGTGCTCATACATATCTACTTCAAAATATTACGATAGGCGACATACAAACAGACGACTTCGGTTATGCTGATTTCTTAAAACCCAATCAATAAAATGTTTAATTCAGATTTTTTCTATATAAGACTTTTATGTGTAGTACGTTAACCAGTACTTAAATAATAACAAGAGGTTCAATCTAATATAAAATCTACAATAGCTCTATTCGTATATCATACACCACGTATCCAACAGATAAACTGTTATTAATTATGCAGATAACATGATCTTGGTGATTATGGATGGCCAGGCATATGCGATAGCACTTTAGGTGTAATACAATGACTACACTATAGGTTTATCTGTACAAAAGTCATGTAGTGTATTATAAAATATAGTAAATTTGTACAATAATACAAGTACAAAACTAATACAGCAGAATAGGAATAAGTAGTGAATTTCATTCACTACAATACTCCTTTAATATAAAGAGTATTGTAGGTATATGTTTGTATTCGTGTTAGAAAATGCAGCGGGTAACCACATGTACTCGTCGCACCATCCAGTATTATACTAAGTACCAACTTTAGTAATATAGTTAGCGCATTTATCCGTAGATATAAAATCATTAGTAGTAAATATTACTTTATTTCAATTGCAGAAGTTTTTTCAATAAGGAAGAAGATATAATCTTAATTATAACTGCAGTTTTAAGGCAGATAAAAAAAAGAGTGATCAGTCGGAAATAGATTTTATAGTACTTGCACTAAGATGTACAATAAATCGCATTGATATGTTTATTACACTGAGAGTGATATTTACTGAGGTAAGCAATATTCATTAATACAGACAGCTAATACGCGGTCGCTTTAACACCATCGTTAGTATGAGGACGGTTACATTGTATTTTAAATAAAACCTAAAACCTTTGAGCATGAGTTGTTTGAATAAAATTCAGCATGGAAAACAGCCTAATAATTCTTGGCTCAATTCTATTCAAATAAAAAAAGCAAAACAAAGAGGGTCAAGGTTAGTCAAGTGTCAGTAAATGCAATACTCAATCTCCAAAAGATTTAGGAGCCGAATTGGTTAGTTGAGAAAAAATAAGTTAAATTTATATTGTTAAATTGCGATCTATATACTGCTGTTGAATTAGCATAGAAGATTAAGAAAGAAGAAGGATGTCGCTAGCTGCGACATATTGAGAAAAATGTAAGCACTTGTGATTTAAGGTTTATATAATTACGCTAGAAAAGCTAAACACGTCTAGCATCAACAATCTGTGCTTTTCAAAAGCTCAAGTACTACGCAAATATTTAGTGGAAGCAGGCAATACTATCACCCCAACGATATTACTTCTACATTTTAAGGATGATGGTAAACGACGTTTATTATCTCGCAACGCGCAGAAAGAGAAAACTACCAAAAGTCACTTACATTTTATCGTCAAGTATTCCGTTTCTTCGAAATTTTCAAGAGGTGGTGGAATAATCCTAAGCATTACTTATGAATTAGCTAACTGCAGTTCTAGCGATGTATCAAGTCATTGCTATATTGTTGTCACTATCAAAAAACTGTAATTATCATTAGACTTAAACTGTAATATAGAGTGTCTGTATTAAGGTATGGTACTTACTTTGAGTGATTTTATCCCAGTCCACTTGAGACTGCATGAGAGTTAGATAATTCATTTCTGTAGTGATTTCCTTACATCAGTACTCCAGGTTAATGAGTTGCATTTATAAAATTTCATGTCTTACTCAGTGTAAAAGTTAAGGAAATCCGTTTCTAATTACTATGAGTATATTGCTGTTTTTCTGTAAAGAAATACGAGAGTTTTATTTAATCTAATGCTGTAATAAATCAAGAAAAACTAAGAATTATAGGTATTTCTATGAGTTAATAAACGGGTATTATTCTCTTTAGGAGATGTTGATCTAAAGATAGCCAAGCTATATAATATTAGATGAATTTTATTAATTGATAATTTTTACGCCAATTTTGCTAACTTGATTGCCAGCCATTTCGGCAATTGTCCAGATCAGACCTTCCCATTCTACTTGATCGCCAATAACTGGCTCACCACCAATTAATTGAACAATAAATTGACCAAGAGTTTGTTGATCATCTATATTGCTCTTTAAGTTTAGGCCGTAAATCTGTGAGATATTACTTAAGTAGGTATCTGATTGTAGAAGGAAATCACCAAAAAAACGTTCATCGAAGGTAACAGTTGATGCCTGGCTAAAGAGTTTACCAAGTACTGGTAAATCATGTTGATGTCCAATGACGCATAGGATATCATTTTCACGAAGTCGAGTGCTTCCGCTGGGGTGCAATAGTTTTTTGCCTCGGAATAGCGTAGTAACACGTGTGTTGGGGGGCATTTTTAACTCACGTAGTGTAATACCAACGCACCAGTTTTCTACTGAGAGTTGATACACAAATTGTTCCCATTGGTTTTCTGGATATACGTCCAGCCCTACTCGCGAAATTGGTGTGAGCGCTGGAGGCACAATTACTTTTGCTTTTTTAGCGGCAAATGACACAGTAGTGCCTTGTAGTAATAGTGACACTAGTACTATAAAAAAGGCCAAGTTGAAGAATAACTGCGCATTTGGTAATCCAGCCATCATCGGAAATACTGCTAATATTACTGGAACAGCACCCCGTAAACCAACCCAGGCGATAAAGCACCGTTCACGCAGAGCAAAGCTGCGGAATGGTAACAAACCAATAAAAACTGAAAGTGGGCGGGCTAATAGAATCATCCACAGTGATAGTAGTAGAGCAGGAATAGCGATTGGCAACAATTCATGTGGATTAAGTAATAACCCTAATACTAGAAACATACCAATTTGACTTAACCAAGCCATCCCATCAAAGGTTTGCACAATACCATGTCGGTTTCGGATTGGTCGGTTGCCTAACAGCAATCCGCATAAATAAACGGCTAAAATTCCGCTGCCATTTAGCGCGGTAGTTAGAGCAAATAATAATATACCACCACTAACGGCTAGAAGTGGATACAAGCCTTCGGCTAGCTTAATATGATTAATTAACGTCAATAATAGCCAACCACCGCCAAGACCAAAAATAATCCCCATACCAAATTGTTGAATTAGATGTATCGGGAACATCCAACTCAGTGTAGTTGTACTTGCGGAGATCATTGCAATTAGAGTAATAGTAAGAAAAACCGCCATTGGATCATTGCTACCAGATTCAATTTCTAACGTGGCGCTAACCCGTTCATTTAGACCTTTTCCACCTAGCAGTGAAAATACTGCAGCAGCATCAGTAGATCCGATAATAGCACCAATTAGTAATCCTTGAAGAAAATCAAGATTAAATAACCAGGCAGCAGCCATTCCAGTTAATCCGGCTGTAATAACCACACCGATAGTGGCGAGAGAAAGTGCTGGCCAAAGAGCAACGCGAAAGGAACTAACGCAGGTGCGCATGCCTCCATCAAGAAGAATGACCGCTAATGCTAAATTACTAACTAGATAAGCTAATGAATAATTATTAAAAATAATACCACCTGGGCCATCTACGCCCGCTAGCATACCGATTGCTAGGAATATTACTAGGATAGGAATACCGAGACGAGAAGAAAATGAACTCAAAAGAATACTTGAGCCTACCAGTACGGCACCGACAATGAAGAGGTTGTTAATGGTGCTCGTATCCAAAATGATTTTCTCCTAAGACTGGGAAGAGTAGTGTTTATGAGTGCGGTTGCTAATAATGATAATGTGTTTTGATAGTAAAAACACCAAGTCTGATTATCAAAAGGATAGACTGTTATTTTTGTTTAGTGATAATGTGTTTTATAATGGTGAAAAGCCATAAAATCTGTATCTCTCACCTATATCATGAGTCAAGCGTACTTGTGTTGTATACAACTATCTGTTGTCGTGGAAGAAGAAAAGTTATATTCAGCAACCTATTTTCTAGCTCGAAGTATTCCCTTACTTTAATAATGAAAGCAGGTCTGGAGTATTGCTTGCTTGTATGGGATGGTAGGAAAACAGTATAGAAGTATGCTAATGTACTGCATGTAATAAAAGATATAGAGAAAATGCGACAAACCTAATAAATATCTACAAACAGTTTGTATGACAATAGTACTATAAATAAGCCGTATACCATCGTAGTATAACATACAAGGTATGTTTTAAAAGATTACTAGAAGATTAACTGCATCTGAATAGATTGAGTATATATTTGCCTATTGTTATATCAAGTTTTATATCAGATTATGATAAAAATCGACGATGTTTTTTGCTGTTGTGGGTATTGTGTTTGCAGATCAGTAGACTGATCTATATCATGTGGTTTTAGTTTCTGATAATCTTTAGAGAGTACAACCATCATGAGTTATTATGTGCTAGATTTCTTATAATAATTTTAGTGACGCATACATTTTGTTAGCTGAATTATAGATATTATGTATATATGGCGTATTTATTGTCCCGAGTCTCTGATTGCTGGTTGATACATTTATACATATTTGTTTTACGTCTTTTTTATATAATAGACTAAGCGTCTTTTTGATGTAAACAATGCGGTTTAAATATGTAATAATATCTGAACTCGTCAAGTATATCTTTTGCCATTTATCAGTGAAGTTTTAAAGATAATATAGATACTCAAGCAAAGATAATTCGTTACATAGCTAATAGATTCTATAATCTATGTTATGTACATATAACATGCTACAAGGCCCTATTACTGTTTTGTAGTTATTATCTAGGTGCTTTGTATCTATGTCTGTGAAAACTACATACATATAAAGAACCTAAGCCGTCAGATCGGACTTTCTATCTTACATAATAAGACAATAGCTTTATATAGTTATACTTGTTGTGTCTATCTATTAATGATAGTGCGTATAAATTTTTTCTATTGCTTGAAAGCAGTTTTAATTAACATATTCCAAAATCAGCTGTACTAACAATGAGCAAGGAACTTTGACAATCTTATGCATAACTTTAATGTTGTATATCTTTTAGGATAAAATGCACTAATAACACGTATAATACGTTGGATGATCTAATCATACAGTAATTATCTTAAAAACATATAATGATATTAAGTAAAATAACATTGATGATACATATTGTATCTAGCTTACCGATTAAACGAAGGAATGTCTAAATGGCTATCGAAACAATTTTTAGCAAAATTATCCGACGAGAAAGTCCTGCTGACATAGTGTATCAAGATGCATTGGTTACAGCTTTTCGTAATATATCACCTCAGGCTCCTATTCATATACTAATTGTTCCAAATGTTTTAATTCCTACTGTCAATGATGTTACGATCGAGCACGAGGAAGCTCTAGGTAGAATCATTACTGTTGCCGCGAGAATTGCCTCACAGGAAGGTATAGCTAAAGATGGCTACCGCTTAATCTTTAATTGCAATAAAAATGCCGGCCAAGAGGTCTACCATATTCATATGCATTTGATTGGTGGTTGTGCGCTGGGACCGATGGTATCACGTTTTCTACAAAATCATCTACATACTATGCCTTAGGCATTTAAGTAGACGTTTAACGCAATGCGAAGTATCTTCAGCTTAATAAGGTGTATATGTTTATTATGGAAATTGGTGTATATGTGAGGTTCTCTTAATTATTTTAGTCATCTAGGAGTAGTAGTCACCGCAAATAAAATAAATTTATCTCTAAGGTTTAGCTTGTAGTTCAGTGCAGAAAGCTTTTTCAATGGGTTCTAAATTGATATAGCCAATTATTATTTATATTCTATAAATTGTAATATGTTTGCATATGAGTATATGTTTCGGGATAAAATCCTATTTTAAATAGCTAGTTTTACTATGACAGTAAAATTGCGATGGTCTAAGACGATTTAACAGCTAACTGTTTCGTATAAGTATAATAACGCTAAAGCGATTGTAATAATAGATAAAATACTGACTAATTCTATAACATTATTATATAATATAAGAGGAAAAGAAATACGATGATTACCGAAAGCGTCAGTGGAGTACAAATATTGTAGAATTTTTTTTGACAGAATACGTATTGATTATAGTATGTTAGTGTTTTACTAAAGTAGGATTTGTCAAATATATGATATTCAAAGTAGTAAGGAACGCTGTAAGGATTGTGTTTTATGACGGAAGTTTAATATCATATTCATTGACCTAATTGTTTTACCAGCCACGAACTGAATCACTTGATTGATTGATTCTTATAATATGAATGAGGCGTAAGTTACATACTATGCATTGCGAGATTTTTGTACATGCGAGTTATGTGTTATTTTTATTGCCAGTTTATTCTTAGCTCAGGAGAATTGATTAATAGTTAATGATTTAATGAACTTTGTCTATGTTTTAAAATGCATCAACCGTTAGAAAAGATCAAAACAACCCTTAATATATCAGATATGACTATTATGTGATAATAAAATGCATACTATTATTACCTTTTTCGTTAGTGATGCGAAGCTTTGTATTTTATAAGCCGAAATTACATGCTATATAGAGTATAATCTATGCTTTAGACGTCTGCGCGCGATGCGCAATACCGCATCTTGCAAGATGCGGTATTGGAAGTAGACTCCTTCGCTGCCGTGAAGATTAATTACTATAGCACCTATAAACAAGTGATCGATAAAATGCTATGTGATTAATAATGTCATGCAACATATTTAGTATGTTAAGTATGTTTTTGCATAAAAACCATTGCGATGATCTTAGTACTCAGTGATTTAAGCACCATTATATCAATCAATTCTTTATTACCTAAACAAGTAATATTCAATGAGCATTTAAAATTTTACGCTATTCCACTAAGCAGATCTCTTATCAATATAGTTTATTTCAGCTATACTAAAAACTAGTGGTATTTACGGAGAGGATATAGAGGATATAAAAGAACTATTAGATGTACACAGTTATTAGTTGTAAAGACACTGCATGCAATTTTAGAATCTATAACAAATATAGATATAATAAAGGTGAAATGCAGTATTTCGTATAAAGTTGTGGTGTTTTGAATTTAAAATGCCTACGGTGTAATTGTTTCTATCTATTATAGGAACACTAAATGCACGATGCATTGTAATAAAATATACAGAGTGGTAGTTATTAGAGTAGTTGTATTGGGAGCTAAGTTCCTGATAAACTACAAATATTCCAGATTAAAAAGTACTAACTGTTTTGTGCACTATATAGATGATAGTTATATAAAAAAGTTAAGTATCGTGCTAGACGCTTTTAGTTGTTAAAGATAGGAACGTTATAAATTCGAAGAATGAAACAATAGTAGGACACTGTATAAATACAGTAAAATTAATCATTTTATGTTAATAAGGATATCTACATGTCTAATGCTATAGACGCTTTAATGAATACATATTTAAAGTTGCTTTTAAAGCAGCATAAGTGATATTAATTTTTAACCAGTCTTATACAACTTAAGCTATATATTGTGGTATGAGACGCTTGGTATTTATTAAGATACTATCTTTAACGAAAAGGGATATATGGTTAATATTGCTGTTAATTGATAAATAAGTTAATTATAAGTGTAAACAGCAGATAACAAACCTAAAATATAGAGTGTAAAATTATGATAATAGTTGATGCTCTATATATTAAATATATTTAACAGTTTTCAGTGGTCAATCAACGTGTAGTGCAAGATTTGTTTACATTAGTATGCTGTCTTTTAATGTTCATTTTATGGTTATCTTCAAAGCTAAACCCATGATCACGTTATTATATCGAAAACTGAGTTTAACATGTAGTTTATTTCTTGTAGTACAGTCCACATGCAATACTATTAATTGCTTGCGTTAGGAACAGCGTGTTTGCTATAACTTTTATTTATAATTATCATAGATAATTAGCAAATTATTATAGTGAGCAACTGAACATAATATATAATATTGCGTTAGTAGATTAGGTATAATAATTTATCTAAATAAGGAAATAGTTAGTGATTTTAAAAGTGTATTAAAATCTTAAGATTAACGGTGTATATTATCTGCTAGTAGTAATTTACTTTTGCAAAATAAAGTGTTGGTACGATCAACCGTTTACTAACTGCGTTTGATAGAGACAGTACTGTAAAGCTTAATATTATTTTACATGAGTAGGTAATAAAATTAGCATAATGCAGTAATCGATTTCGTAGTGGTTGCTAGGTGGTTTTAGAATGATTCTTTTCTTCATGGCTAAATTGCTAACGAAGAACAGATTATTCTCTTGTGCCTCAAGGATTACCAATTAAGATTGGGGCTTCGCCCTGTTACATAAAATAGTTACATTGTTCTAACGTTTACCCCACAAAAATGCTCAGAGCATGGCGAATTATTAGCTTTCCTAGGTTGTTATCCTTAAATATCAATAAACACCTTAATAGCAAATGAACTAGCATTGATCAAATGTAAGTCAGCTACTCAAGGGATCAGAGAAGTTAGTTTGATTGCAGCCAACGTCGTGAATAGGATTACTGTGTCTACTAGATGTACTTTTGTATCGAACACGCCATCAAAATTTTGCATATGAGGTCCGTGTAGTTCTTGACAGGAATGGCACTCAAACACGAAAGACTTGATTGATGTAGCTAGTGCCGTAAGAGCTCTAAATTAAGAGCAATGAGTGAATTCATGTATTTAACCTCATAATTTAAAAAATTAAAAAGGCCTTTATTTTATGAAATATTTAGTGAATACGCCACGAGTAACACTGGAATATTTATCAATTAGAATATTGAACAGTGATAAAACACTCTTTTATCACCTATATTGATATTTCTTACCTGGTGAACGCTGCTTGGTTTTTTTGATTTTTATCGTCATTAAATTGACGATTATACTAAAAGAAAACACTGAGATCAGTTGTAGTACTTATACAGCAAATTATAAAATATACATTAGATGAACAGGTTATTTTCTATCATAGAAGGCAATATTATTGCTATGTTAATGAATAAATAATGGTATATTAAACGGAGGAATATTATCTTTTTAAAAGATCTTTTGTGGCGCAGTTTTTATGAGCATATTGGCACTAAACAATGCATCGAAAACTGGTTAAAAGTATCACTATCTTGCTTCTATTATCGTAATATTTAGATTAAAATATTATGAAGCTGACCCCGAAAAATTTGGGTACGATAAGTACGTTATACCAAAATCTGCCTAGAGAGAAAATCTCGGTAGTTATATTAATGCTAAAGTTTATCAAAAATAACACCTAAATTTATATCGGTAACATAATAAATTATTTTTTAGTATTAAGTTTTTATTTCAGTTATTTCACTGTATTAGTCTAACAGCAACTAATCTAAGTGAGTATATAATGCTCACTATAAGTTTTATATACAGAATATTCTTTTGCGATACGATTAAAGATTTTGTAGAAGATATAGAATGATTAGACTATTCTCTTCGCTCTACTTGCTTCTTCAAGTGAATGAAGTATATGCTGAATAGACATTGGTATTTTATAAACGACTATTAGTGTCGCAAATAAATTTATTTCTTTTTTCTTTGTTACTACCGTAATGCAGACCTTACATTATTTTTTTAAAGGCGTCTTATTTATTGATAAGGATGTTGAAATTTACAGTATCGAACAAATAATATTTTATAAAAATTAGAAGATGTTATGCATAAAAACGCTATAAATTCGCTAACTATTGCGTTGGTAATATTACTTAGATTTGGTGCTCTATAATGTTTACAAAATTGCAATTTTCGATGGCTACCATTGTTTAGGATTGTTTGATAAACCTTAAGTAATATGTCAGTGTTGTAATGTATAGTATATGCATGCTATTAACGTATAGCGTAGGGTTAATAACCCAAGTATTTTTAGTTTTTATAGCATTTTACAAAAATCTATAATGTTTAGGCTTTATTAATAAAATATATTAAATAATTTTATAGTTTTTGTGATGTTAGCGTAGTGGTTAAGTTAATTTATCGTAGTATAGTGATATTGTTTAATTAACGCATTCATTCAACAAAGGTATGCTACGTGGATACAAGGTTCTTGGTGAGGTAATCAAGATGTTTATTGTTTTATCTTACAATTAGATAGTGATTAGATGTTTTTTAAGTTTGGGTGTTTTGTAATACAAAATATTAATGTATTAATATAGAAAAGACTATAATAGTAAAGCACCGGTAGGATTATAGTAAACCTCTGATTTTGAAAAGCTTGTAATAGCTTTACACTATTATTTTTTTTATATCCTGACATCTGCATATGTAAGAGAATATATTTATCATGTATTTGTCAGTGCACTTAACATTGATAATTATAAAATAAACTTTCCATAAATAAGGTTCTGAAATTACTGAGAGTTATAATTGTTGTAGTATTTACTATATTTCGCGTGTGTTGTGTTAATAATAAATATTATCTAATTGACAGTACCGTATGCAGAAATGCATTAGTTTTTCGTTCATATCCGAAGTTAGACATAGAGCCATGACCAGGAATGAAACTTATATCGTCTCCTTGCGGTAACAATTGTGTATAAATAGCATTGATCAGTGTTTGATGATTGCTGCGTGGAAAATCGCTGCGTCCAATGCTACCATTAAATAATACATCACCTACTAGTGCGATGCGTGCCTTGTGATTTATAAAGACAATATGACCTGGAGTATGCCCCGGGCAATGTAATACCTTGAGTATTATCTTTCCTATTTTTATCTCATCACCTTCTGATAACCACTGAGTTGGAGTGAGTGGTGCACATTTTTCTAAACCAAACATTCGAGCTTGTAGTGGTAAATCACGTAACCAAAAAGTATCGTCTTTGTTGGGCCCCAAAATAGGTACTTGATAATACTCAGCGAGCTCTGCTGCAGCACCAACATGGTCAAGATGGCCATGCGTTAGAAGAATCTGAGAGAGGCGTATCTCTTGCTGACTAACTGCTCTTTTTATTTTTCTCGCATTACCACCAGGATCTACCAGGGCTGCCTGCCGGGTTTTTTCACACCAAATTAGGCTACAATTCTGATTAAAAGAAGTAACAGGAATAATATAATATTTCATAAAGCTCCAGGGATCATGTTATCGTTAGCCTTACTAAACATAAAAATATCAAGCAACAATAAGTTTTTATATCAAAATAATGCATATATAGTCATTATTTTGTAATATTTCAAGCTATTAGCATAGCTTTTACAATTTTTAATATATTGCTAAGTTAGATCTTTTGAAAATAAAAAAAAGACTTTTACGATTTTATATAATCAGAATATATAATGAGCCTACTATATATGTAAATAATAAATTATTATTGTTTAGGGAATACATATTATACCTTACGATGCGTACTAACTCGTACGAAGAGAATTATTATAGAGAATAAAGATCATTAAATCAATGAAGCTTGACAAATGGATAATCACTTGATTTTAAATGGTATATATTTAATTTTGAAAAAGATAATTAGGTATTCATGCTATTTACAGTGATGTTATCCGATAAATTTCACTCCTTCTCCCATATAATGAAGTAATACTTCAGGAATTTGAATGCGACCATCATCCTGTTGGTAGTTCTCGAGTACAGCAACTAGCGTACGCCCTACCGCTAGGCCTGAACCGTTTAGTGTATGTACTAAACGCGGCTTTTTATTTTTCGTACTACGGCAACGTGCTTGGATACGCCGTGCTTGAAAGTCCCACATATTAGAGCAGGATGAGACCTCTCGATAGGTATTTTGTGCCGGTAACCATACTTCAAGATCATAGGTTTTACAGGCGCCAAAGCCCATATCACCAGTGCATAGTAATATTTTACGATACGGTAGGTTCAATAATTGTAGTACTTTTTCAGCATGTCCAGTTAATGCTTTGAGTGCCATCATTGAATCCTCAGGACGAACAATCTGTACCATTTCAACTTTATCAAATTGATGCATACGAATCAGGCCACGAGTATCTCGACTAGAAGTTCCCGCTTCAGCTCGGAAGCATGGTGTGTGCGAAGTCATTTTTATCGGTAGAGATCCTTCATCAAGGATTTGGTTGCGTACCAGATTCGTTAGAGGTACTTCTGCGGTTGGAATTAATGCATAATTACTTCTATTAGACTCTGTGCCTAATGACTGTGTGTGAAAAAGATCTTCGCTAAACTTAGGTAATTGACCTGTGCCATATAACGTAGAATGATTGACTAAATAAGGAACACAAACTTCTATATAGCCATGTTTTTTGGTATGTAAATCTAGCATAAATTGCGACAGTGCTCGATGCATGCAAGCTATCTGCCCTTTCATTACCACAAAACGTGATCCGGTCAGCTTGACTGCTGCAGAAAAATCTAACCCCCCCGTTATTTCCCCTAGATCCACATGGTCACGTACAGTAAAATTGCATTGGCGCGGCTTACCCCAGCGACTAATTTCTTGATTTTCACTGTTATTCTTTCCAAATGGCACAGAGTCATCCGGTAGGTTTGGTAAAGTTAACGCATAATCGCAGATTTCATTCTTTAAGATATCTAATTTAGCCTTTGTGATTTGTAACTCCTCACCTAGTTTGTTTGCTATGTCACGTAAAAGCTTTATATTTTTCCCTTGCGCTTTTACAGTACCTATAAACTTTGATTGGGAATGACGCTTTGCTTGTAGCATTTCAGTGTTTACTTGCAAAATTTTTCGGCGTTCTTCCTGAGAACGCAGTAGATCCAGATCAAGCTTAAAACCTCGTCGAACCAGTTTAGCAAAAACTAGATCTGGTTTTTGACGTAAAAGATGGGGATCAAGCATACTCATCCTGTTTTTATATTATTAAAAATGTTTTTATAATTATCTTTTTAGCAGTGGCAGATATGTTTATATCTTTAGTAAAGTGAGTGATTTACGCATGTAAATTATAAAAGTTAATATAACTCATCTTTTGTGTTGTTTTGCTTTTATATATACATGCTATAAATCACTGACACACTAATTTTATCTATAATTTGATGTTCTTAAAACTTGTAAATAAAGCAGATATATGCTCAGTGAATCTAGAGATGCGCACTGTGATGTTTTGGTGCTTCTTGCCTACTAATCAGATAAGAAGCGGAATTTTGAAATATTATAAGTATATAGAATAGATATAACCTGCCATAAAAACTCTTAATATAATGAACATTATCGAATGTGAAATGCTAGCGATAGCGTTTTATCTGGCTATTTTTATCCTGTTTTAATAGCCATGCAAGCTTTTTTCCAATTTTCTGTTCTAATCCACGGGGGGTCGGATAGTAATAACGAGTATTCATCATTTCAGGTGGAAAATAGCTTTCACCGGCAGCATAGGCGTAGGCTTCATCGTGAATATAACGATAATCCGCACCTAGCTTCATCATTTTCATAAGTTGGGTAGGTGCATTGCGTAGGTGTGTGGGGACATTATAATCAGGTTGTTTTCTAGCGTCATGCATTGCTAATTTTAAGGCGGTATATACCGCATTGCTTTTTGGCGCACAAGCGAGATAAATAATCGCCTGTGCAATAGCACGTTCACCTTCTTCCGGCCCGACGCGTGTAAAACAATCCCAGGCAGCGATAGCTATCTGCATGCTACGCGGATCGGCGTTTCCGATATCTTCAGAGGCAATGGCTAGTAAACGCCGCGCTACATATAGTGAGTCACCACCAGCAGTGACAATACGCGCATACCAGTAAAGGGCAGCATCTGGTGCTGAACCGCGCACTGATTTGTGTAATGCAGAAATCATGTCATAATAGCAATCGCCTTTATTGTCGAAACGTATATGGGGCTCATCTAGTACATCTGTTAGTAACTTTGTTGTCAATACTCTAATGCCTTGTAAATTTGCTTCTGCCACATCAGCCATCATTTCTAAGTTGCATAGAGCTTGCCGTGCATCGCCTTTTACCCATTCTGACAATAGAGAGCGAGTTTCTTCTGGTAATTCAATATTCTGACCACCTAAACCACGTTGTTTGTCATTGATTGCTTGATCTAATATTTGTTTGATGTCTTCAATAGTTAATCTCTTTAGTAGATAAATGTGTGTACGCGATAATAACGCCGATTGGAGTGCAAACGAGGGGTTTTCAGTAGTCACACCAAGAAAGGTGATAGTACCGTCTTCAATATATGGTAGAAAAATATACTGTTGGCTTTTGTTAAGCCGGTGCACTTCATCAACATATAGAATTGTTCGATAGCCACTAGTTTGATTTTTTTGTGCACGCTCAATTGCTTCTCGAATCGCTTTAACACTGCAAGTAAGAGCAGAAATTTTCTCGAAATATGCATGGCTATAATTGCCAATTAACTCCGCCAAGGTTGTTTTTCCAATACCAGGTGGCCCCCACAAAATCATCGAGTGCAACTTTCCACCTTCAATAGAGCACATCAGCGGCTTGCCGGCGCTCAGCAGATGTTGTTGCCCTATATACTGTGCTAGTGTAGTCGGCCTCATACGTATGGCTAATGGCAGATGAAACACATTTTTGGAAGAATTAAGCGATAAGTTATTCATCGAATGTCTCACTTTCTCTGATCATCTAATGTTACCCCTTGTGGAGGAGTAAATATGAATTTTGTAAGACCTCCAGAAATATCATGTTGGTTTTTTAGTATATATTTGTTGCATTGTCCGTCTTGTTCTACCGTCACCAGATTTCGAATAGTGCCGTATTTGCTTACATTAATGATGAATTGTTTAAGATTAGTATGTCTAGATTTTGGAGTTAGCTGAAAATTATCACCTTGTTGTGTCACTTGATATTGATTCCATTCATTGGAATTGTAACGAAGTATAAGTATAAACGGTGTGTTATTAACGGAATCTTTAAGCCAACTTGCTGTTACCTGTGCAATATATGGATTATAGAACCATAGCGTTTGACCATCAGAGATTAGCATATTATTATCCGGTGATATCATATGCCAGTTAAATAGATTTGGGCGTTTTGCCCACAACTCTCCTTCTCCTTGTTGTACTGTAATTCCATCACTGTTCGTGATTGTCTGAGAAAAGCGCGCATAAAAACTATCTAATTTGGTTAGACGATATTGCAAATCTTGCTTAGCACCAGCTAACACAGAGATCGAAGTAAGTCCAAAGAGTATACAAAATTCTATTAATAGTTTTTTCATTATCTCAAATATCTTATAAAATTAATTAATTATAAAGCGGTCTATTTTGACCTGATATAGAATTCCACCTAATTATTCATAGAATAGTCGTCATAACACCTTTATATTTGGTCTTTATTATACCAAGAAGTTTAATGCCAATATAGTCTTGTTATAATAGTAAGCTATGGCTTATTCACCTTCTTTCATGAAACTAGTTGCAAGACTTGCATTATACCAATGTTCATTTGGAGATTAATATAGTAGAGTATACGATAGATAGAGATGCAGAATATTAATATCTGGCGCTATATAAAATGTAAAATAACTAATTATTAGTTCGATTAAAATACTTATAATGTAATGATAAGCTATTAATCAATTAATGTATCTTGTTGCTGCATGCTGTACATGGTATGATGTTTTCTAGCACTTATTTACATTAATCGCTATATGCTTATGTGCTTTCTGTTGTTCTTAAACTAACCGAGTATGATTATTTCTGAATGGCATATGTTCCATCAGAAAGTGAGTCGTTACTTTAATTACATAAGATATAAAACCATATAGTAAATGATTGTGCTACTGAATAATTTTGAATTTTACGGATGTTGTTACACCGCTTTAGGTGAGAATGATTGAGGAGAGTGAAGAACGATATGTACCTTGCGTGCTCATTATTCTTGTTATGACTTCGATATATAAATGGGTAGTGCAATTATTTTAAATGTTGTAAGTTGACTACCTCTTAACCAAGTCTAAAAGATGTATTTAGAAATGCTTGCATAGAAATTGATATAGTTTTATCAGTACAATGCTTGTTACTATTAAGAGATAAGCTGTGCCGCATTAGTTCTTTTATAGTTGCTCTAAAACTTTGGCAGTTCCTGGTAAGATTTTAAGTGTATATCACTAGAGATGTTTATTTATCGTAGATGTTTCTTATACTCTGAATTCAGGTTTGTCTTAGGTATGAGAGTGTTATTAGTCTCATAAGATTCTGCACGTCAAAATAGCTAGAGATAAACCAACAATATTTAATTCTATATCACTTGTTTTTTCAGAGATGCTTGAGCACCGATAACCGATAATTAATGTTACTACGACTGAGATATAAAACATTACCAGTATAATATCGATTAAGTTAATTTAAAGCAGTACGGTATTACTTAAGAAACTCCTAATAATACTATCAGGACTAGTGTTATAAAATTAACAACGTTTATTACTGTTAGGTTGTAGAAAATGAATAATTTTATTAGTGTATTAATAATTCGTAATAAACACGAAAATAGTAGCAAGACTTGCTATGTTCATTTTAGCAATGAGCTGATTTTAGCATAAAACTTATATAGCTGATATTATCAAAGCTAAGATTCTCTTGTAATAAATAAAAGTATATGCACTATTCACGTCTTGACATTGCTATCATTGTTTCGAATCATTTATGCCTGTGGTATCTAACCCGCGTAGATCAAAGCGCTGAAAGCTGACAAGTTTTATTACAAGATAAACAGAAAATTGTTATTCGGATTTGCACGGATTATAGTCACTGTTTTACGCGCGGGTCTTGTAAGAAAGCGCCGTATCTTTTGTATATTTTGGTTTTATAAAACCTTATCATGTCTTTAAAACGAATCTAGCATTAACGCTGAGGTATTTTATAAGTATAAACATCGCATAAATAATAAAGTGTAACTAATACATTAAGTGTTGTATCTTTCTGTATAGTATTATTAAATATTTTTTAACTACTTACGTACCTTAGAGAGATATAAGACTACATATTGTAGTGAACATCATAGTGTTTATCTAATATTTTTGAGTAAAAGAAATACCCTCTGATAGAAGTTGTTATCAAACTTTGAAAATCATAGGACAGGAAAAAATCTCCTGATTTTTTGAATTTCATTTTTTAAAGTATTGAAAAGATATCCAGAAGTTTATCGTTTAATATGATTGAAAAAAGTCAGGAGGATACATCTAAATCATACCACACTACAAATTATGTACTATGATGATGGGGTAAAAGCCATTATAATCAAGTAAAACGTCTCCTGTGTTCTCTCTGCAATCTTCAGTATGACCTATACGTTTACAAAATTCTACGTTTAAAATACAATTATCCTACTGTAACTAAGTCGGCGTATTATATAACGTAAGTATTATTGCAATTATTGTTCGAATCACTTATAATTCCATTGCTATATCCTTATAAATTTTAGTATTCTATGAATAAATGTTAATTTGTAGAACTTTAAGTAAAGTTTAGAATGTCTATATTTTTTGCAACTGGAACGTATATCTTAGTATTTTATGAAGATCCGAGAGTCTTATTAAATCATTACCTCCTGCATGATTATTTTGTTGTTGTTAAGTAATAATAAAAAACTAGTTCAATGAAAATACAGAATTTCTCGCGTTGTTATTAAATTACAACGGTATTTCTATACTATAGAACGCAGCAATTATGACGATAGAATACAGTAATCATAATGAATATTATGAGAAATTTTAATTGTTCTATTCTAACTTATTAGTAAGATAAATAGCGATTCTCGCACATATTGCATAGATATTTAATGCACTAGAGATAGATGATAATGTACCTAAAAGCTTTTATATAAAGTGGCGTATCATATAATATTTTTGGTTGTATTAGGCGAGAACAAGTGCATAAAAATTGTTTGTCATGGTCAGTTGGATCGATTAGTATGTTAGTAATATTAAACTATCTATAATAGATAGCCACATAACATCAGGAGTTAGTGTTTTGCTATCCATAAAGCATTTCATGATACGATGCTTGATAAATTTCAAGAGGTCGTAGGTTTGTAACAAACTGACTCTGTAGGTCTTTTGTTAGATATTCGATAATATCTTAAATATTTTAGTGTTACGTTGAATCTAATATAACAGCACACATAATTTAAACCAAAATATTTATTGTATTATCATTCCTAACGTTTATTCTAAAAGGTCAAGGTCTATTATTTTATCGAGATAATTCACAAAAATACTGGTTATTATTGTGGATTTTATTATTTAAAAGAATACTTAAGCCCAAGAAGGACGTAGTAGTACTTAATCAGAATTATAGAAGAAATAACACTAGAAATAGGGTAAAATATCGTAAATATTGACTAGCAACATTAACGGTTTTTGTAATGGGAAGTATTGTAAAGTCATAACAAATCACACTGCGATCGATAAAAATTATCGTAACACTAAGAGTGATTTCAGATAAAAGTTATCTACATGCGGAATATAGAATAGTGGTTATGGCAATATTTTAGTGAAAGTGTATTGATAACTACCTAAGTACGTTTAGCATTATTATGCATTTTAGAATCAATGTGTTTAAGCTAAGTATAAAACAACAAATCGGCATTGGAGCAGAAGTAGCTAATAAATACGCTTACCTAATCGATTTTTCAGTTTTGAATTAGTAATCTAGCGGTGCTATAAAAACTTAATTTTCTGTGTTATAAGCATTAAGGGAGAGCATTGAATACTCCAGATTTTTGAAATATCTTTACATTAATTGTTACACTGGTGTAATCGCATGTAAGGTCAACTTTTGTATCCTATAAACTAATTTAAGCCGGTTCACACTTCTAATGAAAATGACTAAAATTTTCGCGACAAGTTATGTAGACTGGCTGCGATGATTCATAAGGAATGTGTAAATGACTACCGAGTTTAAAACTTCTTTTACTGACCTTGGGCTATCTGCTCCCATTATTTCCGCCCTCAGTGATTTAGGCTATAAAAAACCATCAGCTATCCAAGCTGCGTGTATTCCGTATCTGTTAAATGGCCGTGATGTGCTAGGAATGGCACAAACTGGCAGTGGTAAAACTGCAGCATTCTCATTGCCGTTATTACATAATCTTCAGGTGAATTTGAAGGCACCGCAGATTTTAGTACTAGCACCAACCCGAGAACTAGCGGTGCAGGTTGCGGGAGCCATTACCGATTTCTCAAAACATATACATGGCGTCAAGGTTGTAGCATTATATGGTGGTCAACGTTATGATGTACAGTTGCATGCTTTATATCAGGGACCACAAATTGTGGTAGGTACACCAGGTCGTTTATTAGATCATCTGAAACGCGGCACTTTAAATCTTGCTAATCTTACGGGCCTAGTATTAGATGAAGCGGATGAAATGCTACGTATGGGTTTTATCGAGGATGTAGAAACGATTATGCTAGAAATTCCACCTGGCCATCAAAGCGCACTATTCTCCGCCACTATGCCAGAAGCTATCCGGCGCATTACTCGGCGTTTTATGAAAAATCCTCAGGAAGTACGCATTCAATCTAATATCACTACACGTCCGGATATTAGTCAAGGATGCTGGATCGTAAATGGCATTCGTAAAAACGAAGCACTAATTCGCTTCCTAGAAGCCAGAGACTTTGATGCTGCAATTGTTTTTGTACGTACTAAAAATGCAACGATAGAAGTTGCTGAAGCACTAGAACGCAGTGGTTATAGCGGTGCTGCACTAAACGGTGACATGAATCAGGCATTACGTGAAAAAACTCTGGAGCGCTTAAAAGATAGTCGTTTGGATATCTTGATCGCTACCGACGTTGCGGCTCGTGGTCTAGATGTCGAACGTATTAGTTTAGTAATAAACTACGACATCCCTATGGACTCTGAGTCTTATATTCACCGAATTGGTCGAACTGGCCGCGCGGGTCGTGCAGGCCGTGCATTGGTATTTGTTGAAAACCGCGAACGTCGCCTACTACGTAACATAGAACGCACTATGAAAATGACTATCCCAGAAATAGCCCTGCCTAGTATAGAATTATTGGGTGCGCGTCGTTTAACTAAATTCGCCACTAAAGTTCAAAAACACTTAGAAAGCAACGACCTAGATATGTACCGTGCATTACTGGCTAAACTACAGCCTGCAGAAGAGTTAGATATGGAAACTTTAGCAGCGGCATTACTTAGGATTGCTCAAGGTGAACGTCTGCTTATTCTGCCGCCGGACCCTATATTTAAGGGGCGTCCATATCGTGATTGCAATGATCGTGATGATAATAGCAATGACCGACGTCGAAATACACGTTCAGACAACCGTGACAGTGATCGGTTGCGTCGTAAATCTCGCGTCGTGGGTGATATGCAGCTATACCGAATTGAAGTAGGTCGAGATAACGGAGTAGAAGTGCGTCATATCGTTGGTGCTATTGCTAATGAAGGTGATATTAATAGTCGTTATATTGGTAATATTAAACGATTTGCTTCTTATTCTACTGTTGAGCTATCAAAAACTATATCGAGTGAGATGTTGCATCGGTTAACTCGTACTCGTATCCTTAATAAACCAATGAATATACAACTTGTAAGTGATGAAAAATCAGTTGAACGCCGTGGCTATAAACGTCCATTTATAAATGAACGTCGTGAAAATGTGTCTCATCGCTTTGCTACTAGCGATTGTCGTGGTAATCGCTTTAATCGTGAAGGAAAACCAACATCACATCTTGATAGCTAAATAGATGTAACGTTGCACTATCAATTTTGTGACGTATAATCTTTCATATGACTGCTGATGTTCTACTATACATCAAGTGATCTTTTAAGATAGTTGATGTTGTTTTAATTATGCTTAAAAACTAGAGTTTTAATTCCTTAATAAGACGGATACTACAAAAATGAGAAACTTAGAAATATATCACTGTAAATGAATAAAATGGAAGTTTTCAAAGGTATCAACTGACACCAATAAGTATTCTATATCAAGAATATCTCAGTTATCTCTAGCATAAGTTCTGTAAGACTAATAAATCTTATAATTGCTGTTCATTTTATGGCTCAGTATAAGTGCTATTGAAATTAGTTGCTAATCTATATTTTTATTATAATCTGATTGTGCTTTGATGTAGATCAACATTAAAATTGATATACATATTCACAATGTATTGTGCGAAATATCGACGTTGGATGACGTGAGTGACAGCAATATTATAGTAGTAACCATTGCAATGTTACTAAATAGTATTGCTTCATTAATAATGTTCATCTTAATACGTAGAAATAGAAGCAAACTATTAGGTATTAAAGGTAAACCTCGTGAACAAGGGTAAGGAGGAGGATAACCAAGTTGGTGTTCACTGTATGCAAAAGAGTAAACTAGTGTAAATAGTTTTAGCATATTTATAATGTGCTTGTTATTTCTAAATAAACTAGAATTTAAAAAACAAAAACTTATAAGTATAACACTAATGTTCTTTAAAATACTATTATAGTATGTTAATACTAACAACATCATACTAAAATTTATTCAAAATGCAACCTGATTTCTTTTAGAAATCTTGATGAGTCAGAATATCTCTTTTCTTGATTACATCCTCATTACATCCTTCAGGCAACACAATATATATTACACACGTTTAACTGACATCTCAACAAAACAAAGAATTTCTGATTTTAATATGTGATGTGGTAATTTATTTAAATTTCCGCTCTTACAGTTAGTCACTGGCATTAATGCATCTCTTTGTCATTAGCTAACCAAGAAATGATTTTTCTTGATTATGTGAGATAAATTACGATAAACACGATACTGGCAGTTCTAACGTAATTACTATTAGCATTTTAGTTTTACGCAATTGTATTACGTGATGTACTTTATATCTAGTATACAAATTCGACAATGTTATTATCAGTAACGACTACATAAAATGTTATATTAGCTACAATGATATCAATAAGTATTGCGCTCTAAACTTATTAACCCATGAAAGTCGCTAAAATAAATGTAACGGTAAGAACATAAAGATCTTTTAGGACATAACATGAATTTTAAAAAAAGCCTTCGCTTGTTTATCATTCTATGTAATCTGTGCAAGTTTATAGTCATCCCAAAATAAGCTTCCTCTACTATTTAAGTAAATACTTCTAGTTTATAGATCCATAATAAAATAGCTTACATTTATAATTTAGTGGTTATTGAATAAACTAACTGTTAAGTAAAGAGTAGTTTTAGATACCTTCGAGTGTATAATCAATAACAAAATGCCAATATTGTTAGATTAGCGATAAAATTTATAGCGAGATAATATATTAAGTGCAGTGGGGCTATTTTAGTCTTTTACTTTAAATAGTTCGCTAAATCCACAAACATAGAGTAATGCGATGTTTCAGCAAAACATCATATAAACAAGGGATCAAGGCAAAACGCAAGGAATTATCTTGATGTTTGAGTATTATAAATGTTATATAAATGCTATAGACATTAAGTACTTTTAAAGCTGCGATTAGCACGCTTCCGACCATTTTCTGTGAGATGTCGTTTACGAATACGAATTGAAGTTGGCGTGATTTCTACTAATTCATCATCATTGATAAATTCTAAAGCTTGCTCTAGGGTCATTTTCATAATCGGAACAAGAATAGTTGCTTCATCAGTACCAGAAGCACGCATGTTAGTTAATTTTTTGCCTGTTAGACAGTTAACAGTTAAGTCGTTGGATCGTGAGTGAATTCCGATAATTTGTCCTTCGTATACTTCTTCCCCGTGCCCCACAAACAGTTTACCGCGATCTTGAAGACCATAGAGCGCATATGTTACGGCTTTACCTTGACTATTAGAAATAAGTACGCCGTTCTGTCTCTGGCTGACATCTCCTGGACGGATATCGTCATAGTGACTAAAGGTCGAGTATAATAAACCTATACCTGAAGTCATTGTTATGAATTCATTCCGAAAACCAATTAAACTACGGCTTGGAATTATATAATCAAGACGCACACGACCTTGGTTGTCGGGACTTATGTTTTTTAAGTCAGCTTTACGCCTACCCATCGCTTGCATTACAGAACCTTGATGCTGCTCTTTAATATCTAGTATAATATTTTCAAATGGTTCCTGTTGACGATTATTAATTTCACGGAAGATAACTTTTGGTCGGGAAATTGCTAATTCAAAGCCTTCACGACGCATATTTTCAATAAGAATAGACAAATGTAGTTCACCGCGGCCTGATACGCAAAACACATCAGTGTCTGCAGTTTCTTCAACGCGTAGTGCCATATTATGCACTAATTCCTTTTTTAATCTCTTAAGAATTTGACGTGACGTTATAAACTTGCCTTCTTTCCCACAAAATGGTGAGGTGTTAACGTTGAAGAATACGCTGACAGTTGGTTCATCTATAGACATCGCTGCTAGCGCTTCTACTGCGAAATCATCACAGATAGTATCAGAAATATTTAGTTCGCCTAAGCCAGTAATAGCAATAATATCACCTGCTTCAGCTAATGTGGATTCAATTCTCTTTAATCCCATATAACTCAGCACTTTACTTACTTTACCATTGCGAGTTTTTCCATTATGATCAATAATAGTAACTGGCTGATTTTGCTTCACTGTGCCGCGCTTAATACGGCCAATTCCTATCACGCCTAGATAGCTGTCATAGTCTAGTTGAGAGATTTGCATTTGGAATGGTGCTGATAACTCAACTTGAGGTTCTGATACATAATCAACAATTGCCTGATATAGTGGTGTCATATCTTTCGCCATATTGTTATGTTCTGTGCCAGCTGTACCCATTAATGCAGATGTATAAATAATTGGAAAATCAAGTTGTTCGTTAGTTGCATTAAGGCTAACAAATAAATCGAATACTTGATCGACAACCCAGTCAGGACGTGCACCAAAACGATCAACCTTATTAACAACTACAATTGGTTTTAGATTATTAGCAAAGGCTTTTTTAGTTACAAAACGGGTTTGTGGCATGGGGCCATCAATTGCATCTACAACTAGTAGAACCGAATCAACCATTGATATTACTCGCTCTACTTCGCCACCAAAATCAGCGTGACCTGGGGTATCTATGATATTAATTCGATAGTCTTTCCAGTTAATAGCAGTATTTTTTGCGAGAATAGTGATCCCACGCTCTTTTTCTAGATCATTTGAATCCATTATACGATCCGTGGCTTCTACATGCCCTCCAAAAGTACCAGCTTGTTGCAGCAGCTTATCCAATAAAGTAGTTTTACCATGGTCAACATGGGCGATAATAGCGATGTTACGCAAGTTTTTGATCACAGCTTTACCTATAATCGTAGAAATAATGCGCTATTATACACAGATGCAACAAGAGACTATACAAGATCCTGTTGTGCTTATAAATAATATTTTGGTGGTTAGTATATATGCGTTGTAGCAGTAAAAGTATTATTAAAGCACATTAGCACTATAATGGTGTTATATTTAACTTGCATCACATTAACGCAGTATTGTAATCAATTGACAGTATATCTTTATAGCATAAATGACTTGTGTAGAAATCAATGCAAGCACTAATAAAATTAATGTAATTTGTGCTGTGTTATTTTTAAAAACAGAACGTTAGTTGGATAGGTATATCATATAAATCTGGGGAACGTATGTTCGCTAAACATGTTTTTGCGATGATGCATGAATATGAAGTGAAATTTATAGATTTGCGTTTTACCGACACGAAAGGAAAAGAACAACATGTCACTATTCCTGCACATCAAGTAAATCGTGATTTTTTAAAAGAAGGTAAAATGTTTGATGGATCCTCGATCAGTGGTTGGAAGGGGATTAATGAATCTGATATGGTATTAATGCCGGATCCAATCACAGTGGTATTAGACCCATTTTCCGTGAATCTACCTTAATTATTCGCTGCGATATTCTTGAATCACGTACGATGCAAGGATATGATCGCGATCCACGTTCCATTTCGAAACGTGCAGAAAAGTTCTTATATTCTTCGGGTATTGCCGACACTGTGCTCTTTGGTCCAGAGCCAGAGTTTTTTTATTTGATGACATCCGTTTTGGAAGTAGCCTCCGAGGTTCTCATGTCGCCATTGATGATATTGAAGGCATATGGAACTCTGGAACCACTTATAATAGCGGAAACAAAGGTCGTCGCCCGGCAGTGAAAGGTGGTTATTTCCCTGTTCCTCCGGTTGATTCATCGCAGGACATTATTCGGTCGACTATGTGTTTGACAATGGAAAAATGGGTTTAGTAGTTGAGGCGCATCATCACGAAGTGGCGACTGCAGGTCAGAACGAAGTAGCTACGCGTTGTAATACTATGACTAAGAAAGCGGATGAAATTCAATTTTATAAATATGTAGTACACAATGTGGCACGCAACTTTGGCAAAACTGCGACTTTTATGCCGAAACCGATATGTGGTGATAATGGCTCTGGTATGCACTGTAACATGTCATTGTCTAAGAATGGCAGAAACTTATTTTCTGGCGATCAATATGGTGGTTTATCTGAAACAGCCTGATTTTACATTGGGGCATTATTAAACACACTAAAACAATCAATGCTATCACTAATCCTACTACGAACTCTTATACGCATCTAGTTCCAGGTTATGAAGCACCAGTGATGTTAGCTTATGCAGAAAGTAACCGCTCTGCCTCTATCCGCATCCCGGTTTCTGCCACTTCGGAATCACGACGTATTGAAGTACGTTTTCCAGATCCGGCAGCTAATCCATATCTGTGCTTTACAGCGTTGCTGATGGCTGGCCTTGATGGTATTATCAATCACACCCACCCTGGAGATGCACTGGATAAAAACTTGTATAATCTTCTACCGGAGGAAGAAACTCAGATTCCAAAAGTAGCACGTTCTTTGGATGAAGCTTTAGCGGCACTAGATGAAGATCATAATTTTTTAACTCGTGACAGTGTATTGACTAATGATGCAATATATGCTTATATTGCATTACGTAAGGAAGAGATTAACCGTATTCGTATGACGCTACATCCCGTTGAGTTTGAATTATACTATAGTGTTTAAAGTGTATTGATTATACCATAAGATTTAAAAATGTTAGTAAAGCAATAAATAGATTAAACATCCATTTGAATAGCATGACACTAATACTACAGGCTATATATTAAGCATAAGGTACATTGTATTCGAAATAATTGTCTCGAGTAATTGCTTAGGATAGTTGACATATATTCAACTGAAAATTCGAGGTATATTTTATGACGTCTTTTATATTTTAATTGCTTAATACTACGATTAATACTATCAACTCATTTGCAGACATTATGAAAAATTTTAAAGTTTATTGGAATATTCCATAAGATAAGGGGAGAAAACCATTCGTC
Organism: Candidatus Gillettellia adelgis; assembly: GCA_020541285.1. Taxonomy (GTDB): domain Bacteria; phylum Pseudomonadota; class Gammaproteobacteria; order Enterobacterales; family Enterobacteriaceae; genus Gillettellia; species Gillettellia adelgis. The sequence goes on from CP047043.1 coordinate 425,442, forward strand.
TCCTCCTTCATTTTGTAGGTAAATGGGATATCAATATCTTATTCACCTTATTATACGCTACGTTATACCGTGTAAATTGTCATTATGGATAAAGCAAAACAGATACAATAAAGCGCAGGAGTGTCTTGTATAGTAATGATTTAACTGTGTAATCTAGGAAAGCTCTGTAAATCTTGCACGGAATAGTATAATGATATTCGAGATATCTATTTGAGTTCACTGCATTTGTAGTGTAGTGCATTAAGTTGGCGGTCCATCAGTTACTACCGTAAGGTTTCTATAAGCATTTTAGTACACCATCATTTAATGTATTCATGCATTTTCCCAGATACTATTCTTATGACGAATAACTTGTAACTTAGTTAGTTTTTCGTAGTTAACGAAATATTCTTATGATTAATAGGTCTAGTGATGCACTTTTTCTGGCTACCTAACCAGAAATGGAGAAAGTATGTCTCGGTTATATTGGAACTAATAGATAACCAGTATTACTTAAGTCACGAATAGTTGAAGCATTTAAAGTAAAGTATTTCCTATGATCTACTAAATGGGCTACTCATATTTAAGAGCATCCGATTAGTAGCTGCAGAGTAACACCTAATTATTGGTTAGGGTATTCTCTGATCTAGAATTCATTAAATATATTCAAATGATTATCAATAAATCTGATGGTATGCGTAACCTAATTAATCATTTTTTAGAATCTTAGAAATGTGCTAATATTTGCTCTACAGCCTCTATGAGGTAGTATAGATCGCTGATCAGTTGCTCGTATTAGTAGAAGAGATCGTATAATTTTACATTAACATATAATTACGCAGTCTGCCTTATATCACTTATGATTCCGCGTAAATCGCACGAGTGTTGTTAAATATTATGGGTAATATATTGCATTTTTAAAATTATACATTCAGGATTACTGTGCTATATAGTGAATACTTACACCGCATATCAAACGATCTTATATGACGATTACCGTCGCTCAGCCCAGGTATACGATAAAGATTATAAACACTAGGTTTGTTATCAGTGTACTTATGAGAGATTTATCCTTGCTAAGTATGGGTAATGATGAAAGTAGTGCTGTACTAGCATTATTTAGTGTCTATTAATTTTATTAATAAATATTGTAGCACAATTGTATTGCATGGTTAGTCAGACATTTCTGTATTCTCAATTTACTGACTGTTTTAAACTACAGTAACTGTTCTATAGAGGAACGTTTGGAACATGAACAATGACAGGTTTATCTATTGGGTGCTCAACTAAATATTTTTTATATAAGTGTAAGAATGTCAATTTAAATAATGCACACGTTGTACTAGAAGCTTTGGGCAAGCTAAGGCTTATGGTATTATTATGCAATATGCATGAGCCTTGAACAGGTTACTTGATGCAACTAAGGTACGTTAAACAATGTGATCTAGTTTTTAAGTATTTTGCGATTATCCATGGAAATATTAATACTAGTGTCAATGACTAGTAGCACGTAACTTCTCATTATCTATCGAGGTTATTCGATATCGACAGGAATATGTGTTGCACGCATCATTAGTTGCGATAAGTAACAGCAGCGATTGTTCTACAACTAATATATCATCGATACTGTATCAAATATCATTGATGAAGCATCTTATGATGTAAAACATATCATATATTATGGAGTGACTTTCTTATTTATTGATTGGTACTATTTTAATAGCGTATCGGCTACTAGTAAAAGAGGGCAGCAGAGCGTGTTTTACATTGTTATAGTTTTTATACAATCATCACTTATTATGTTGACTGCAATTATGATCTGACATATTTTAAGTGAGTTTGAGCTATTTACTGCGTGATAGAAGTCCTTACTGTTTTTCACTAGAGTCGTCAGGGCCGATTTAAATACACTGATAGTAGTGTGTTATTTTTTTGATAAAATTAGTGGTATGATACTGGATATACCGATGTTTTTGTTGTCTATACGGATAGACAGTTATGGCTTTAGAAGAACAGTTAATGAGCTAAGAAAAGTGATGCAGATACCATCGCTTCTATCGATCAATAGATAAAACTTTAAACTAGGAGTAGTGCATATTATGAGCATTGATGTTATCGTCTAGGTATTATTTATATGTATTCGTAATTACTGTAGAAGTAATGCACTGATATCACTAAGCTAGCGCGAAACTTTCTATAAAGCACAAGATATAAAAAGTAAGAATTTTCCCTAAGTAGGGTAAACTACTCCACCTAGGAAATATATACTAGACAGATAGTATATTTTTTCAAAATAGTGATGGTGACCAATAAGACTTTCTTTTTAGTATTCCTGAGTAAGCTTGATCAAAGTGTTAGTTTAATCAGTAGACAATAGAATACAGGAAGTAATAGAAAAATCACATTAGTATAGTGTAGATTAATTATATGCTACATTCTAAGCATTAAATTTACTAGTAAAATGCTACTGTAATTAAAATACACTGTGCTGCTTATTCGGTCACTATATTAAACCTGAGGAATAATCGAGAAGCAGTACACTTTCTTTAGTGGATAGCTATATCCTGACTTCCAAACTTAAAAACCAAGTATACAGTAGTGATTATAGTTACTAACTATATGGTTGTATTATTTAGTATCTTGCAGTTAGTGTGTATGCTACATATTAAATTTTTCTAAGGTTAAAAAATATTTTGTAGAACACGTGTTATATTTTATAAGAAAAATTTAGTGTAGCGATATAGTGATTATTTTAACTGTCTTACTTATTATTTCAATACCTTTTTTGTGGATTTACGTTTGTTTTCTAGAGAGGAAGATAACGGATGTCAATATTTATTTACTATCGTTTGGTTGTGCACGCGTGATATATTAAAATTTTTTATTCCATGAGAAATAATCTGTATTTTTGGCATGAGGTCAGTGTCCTTAGTAAGGATAAAATAAGTAAACCTGTCACTTCAAAATAACATATTTATGTGTCACGGTACTGACTATGTGATATAGGTTTAGCGCAACTATAATATTTGGATAGGTGTACTTTTCTCTAAGTTCCTATTGTTATAGTTTTGGCAAGCAGATCACTGGCCACATGTATCAAATTTATTTTTATATTGTATGAAGAATTTTAATGTACAGAATCGATTAATCTTGCGTAGATTGGTTATATAATTTTTTATAGATGTTACATGCATTCATTACGTTGTATGTTTATTAGCGTACATGATCCTTTATATACAAAGCTTTAATAGTGTTTTAATAAGGCTAACTAAGATATCGTAAATGTCTTGATATGCATTAATTTATTTAATAAAAGTTAAATGTCATGAGTAAGAAATGATCTGCTAAATTATTAAAATTTTTTACTTTATACCACATTGCTTCGACCCTTATACTCTTTCTCTAGTCTCAGAAGATCTGTATTTAGGTATGTGGATACTCTAATATATATAAAGCTTGACGAGATGACAAACCTAAGTAATTAAATTTTATTTATAACTCTAAAAGTTAGAAAGATCGCTTTATAAGCTTATAAAGTTCTTCTTGCTATCTGTAATAGAAGAACTGAAATTGTATATTTTATCTTTTGATACAAGTAATTTTATAGCCATAAAAAGATTTTCTGGAAAAATAAACCTTTGTAACGATTATAGATATCTAAAACCTACGCTTGAGATAGGCTTGAACCTAAGGAGTGATTAAAATATCACACCGCATAAAATATATTATAATATAATTAAAAATTTTGCAGAAATGCATGGGGGGTGAGGTAAGCGTATGGTCTTCTGATGTCTTCAAATTAATTTTTATATGTATATAATTGCACGAGATATATAAAAATGGTAAGAAAGCAATTAATAAGTTAATAAATTATTTAAGTAGTCAGAATATTGATTTCCTGTTGCATTGTAACAGTTTGATGCAGTAACACTTTAATATTTAACCTTAGTAAGTAAGTGAAATAAGTAAAACTACTACATGAAAATGTGAAGCATGAAGGCTGCATGAGAAATACAAAATTAATAATTAAATGTTCATTTTAATTGGTTCTTGCTCAATAATTTTTAGTGAAAATATATAGAGAATAGCAAATCATTTGCTAAATCAGTTAAATATTCAGTGCTGATTAATTCATTTGGTTATTATAATAGACGCTCGATGCTAAAATCCAGTGCTACCGGGTTTGATAAAGAGTGTAGTATTGTCAGTGACAGAATGGTGAGGTGTCTGAGTGGCTGAAAGAGCACGCTTGGAAAGCGTGTATACACACAAGTGTATCGAGGGTTCAAATCCCTCCCTCACCGCCATTTCATAACATTCTACATTCGTATTTCAGATGTTATCAATTTTTTTTGTATATAACACTTATTAAGCTAATAACGATCAGTGAAGGTAAATGTAGTACAATCTAAAAAAAATAATGACTCCATTGTTACCGATTACACAATCCTTAAAATTTTTTATATTACCGAGAGTAACTTTATACATAGCTCTGCTATGTAATCAGCATACTCTCATGTAGTTTGAGCATTGCGACGGAAGCATTGAGTATATTTCTGGCGCGGCGTCGTAGCATTGTATTCATGTTTGTAATAGTGTTAAAATTCATTTTATATGCTCTCATGATGTACTTTATATATGTAGTATAGTAAAAGATAGCTGAAATATAGCGATTATCTGCCTCAGCAGCGATACATGAGCTATTAGTCTGCCTCTCTACTTTAAGTAGAAGTACAATGTTTATAAATAGCGTTTATATGCATGTTAATCTTAATATAGTCTCCTTCATCATAATCTAAAAAACATTAGTAAAGTGGTGCAAATCATCTAATCACACTTGTTAAAGATGTAATAATATCACGTTAATTCTTTTAGCTAGGTTAAGCGTCACTCATGCTAACAATGTGAACATCGTATGTATCATCACTTTGGATTCACTAGTAACTAACCAAGGCGGTTGATTATAAGGTTGTCATTATCTTGTATGTAATTTAGTAGATGTACAGTTTTATTTATCTGATTATTTTAAGACAAATAAAGACGACCCCTTAATATTTAACGTGTATACATATATTGATAACTATGGTATTAGTCGATATATGCATGTTGATTGTCAGATTAATAAAATCGGCGATGACAACATGGTACTAGCATAAATAATAGGCTCATTAGTTTTCATGGGTGTGGTGTATAACACATGCCATGTTCTGAACTTTTAACACTATATCTGTATAGATAATTTTGTGCATTATCTAATAATATAGATAGAAAAAATTCTAATACAGTGACTCAAAATCATCATGATATTTATTTCCTTTATGTTATACTGTACTGAACATTTCATAATATACTTAACATGTTATTATGGTAAGATTATGTTGATTTGAACAATTTAGTGAGCTTTGACGATGGTTTCCTTTTAATACTAATATCGTTTGAGAGATTACTTTGCAACGTCGCCCAATAGTACAAAATACGACGTATGACAGCAGAATTTTATCATTCTCTATTGCAAACGCTTATGAATTATAACATTTACGGCGTACTTTTAATATTAGTGAGTATATTCCGAGGAAGTTGAATAATAGTTGCTCTCCTCACTAACTTAACGCATTGATACTATAATTTCTAATTAGTCGTGTATTTATGTAGTATCATGCTATTATAAATTGCAGTTGTTGTGTTCTACAAATGTAATAATTTTCACTTATGCTTCATCAGATTTATTAGAAAATTTTTATTTTATGACTATTAAAACTATCGTTAAAAATTAAGATTTTTCTTTAACATCGCAAGAGCACTTCTCAAAATAAGCTAACTATCTTTCCTGAAGGGACAGATGATAGTGTTAAAAATATAGCATGATTGTAATACATCTATTATTCAGACTTGACATATGTGAGATTATTTAGTTATACGACAGCTGATCTACAATAATACTATTAAATTATATGTGCATTAGTTTGTCTGCTAACCTCTGTTATTGTCTAACATATATAGTGCGTGACACATAGACTGCCTCTATAAAATTTAGATTTAGGTTTATGATAAGAAATCGTAAAAGATGATTGCTGTATTTTTATTGTTTCATTATGCTTTGCTTGTTGCTTTTTAGAAAAATAAGCATAGCCGCTAAGCATCAAGTGTTGTGTTCTATCAGAGAGACTCTTACGAAGCATCACAAATGTTCATGACTGTAGCGAATATATCGGTGTCGATCAGTAGCATAATCTGTTGTGTAGCGGAAAGAGTTCATCAGTATACTAATCTTCATAAAATGAGTACAATAACTACTATATGGCATTGTAATTAACTAGCGCTACTCTGTTATATGAAATGAGCGGATTTTGTATGAACAGACTACTATAGTACTATGTATGCAGGGATTATATTACAGTGAGTACGAAATAGCAGCCAACAGAAATTGAAAGAAATATTGCTGAATGTATAAAAAATTAGTAAAGTTAAATTTTATTCTCGCAATCTCTCAGTCAGAGCATCTAAAAATGTTTCTATATAATACGCTAATAATTATTTTCATTTAATTGAACTCTATAATCATTAGGAAATATGAGTGTCTCAATAAATACTATATATCTATGATATCACGTACAATAAGCAACTAAAATAGTCACTACACCAACATAAATTCTATTATTTTTGTACAATTAATGTAATAATCACATCATAATTTGTCATCGATAGTTTCCGTTTTCCAATATTTTTAGCAGCAGCAGTCCTTTTATTAAAGGATAAAGGAAAATTTTTGGGTTTACACCATAATCAACGTCAGTATAATTATTTATGTGTACTCCCTTTTAATAGTTCAGCTATACCACCGATAGAGCTTAGCAAACTACTAGAATCTAGCGGCATCATGATTACTTTGCTATTATTAGACGAACCGATTTTTTGTAGTGCATCAGTGTATTTTTGCGCTACAAAGTAGTTCACCGCCTGAATATTACCATCAGCAATAGCATTTGACACTAGCTGTGTGGCGCAGGCTTCAGCTTGAGCGGCGCGTTCACGAGCTTCTGCTTGCAAAAACGCTGACTGACGCTCACCTTCGGCATTCAGGATTTGTGACTGTTTATCGCCTTCGGCTCGCAGGATCGCTGCTTGTCTTACTCCTTCAGCTTCTAGAATGTCAGCACGCTTAGTGCGTTCGGCTTTCATTTGAGCGTTCATTGAGGCGATCAGTTCAGCTGGCGGGCGAACATCGCGAATTTCAATACGGGTAATTTTAACTCCCCAAGGATTAGTGGCTTCATCAACGATACGCAACAAGCGACTATTTATGCTATCACGCTGTGATAGCATTTCGTCTAGCTCCATGGAGCCGAGTACGGTACGAAAATTAGTCATAGTAAGATTAATAATCGCTTGTTCCAGATTGCTGACCTCATAAGCAGCACGCGCTGGATCTACAACTTGCATAAAGCATACAGCATCAATTGCAACGTTAGCATTATCTCGCGAGATAATTTCTTGTGAGGGGATGTCTAGCACTTGTTCCATCATATTAATTTTGCGGCCAATCCGTTCTACAAATGGTACAACTAGATTGAGTCCAGGCATTAATGTTTTAGTATAACGTCCAAAGCGTTCTACCGTCCATTGAAAACCCTGGGGAACAATCTTTATGCCCGCAAAGATCATAATTAGCGTGATGATAACCATCATAGGAATAAAAGTAAACATGAAGAACCTACCTGTCAGATATGTATGAATAAATATTACACTATAATCTATAAGAAGACGAGTTATCCATGAGACATGTTGGTTATTCTACAAGTTGTATGACCGTAAATGTCTTCATGCATTTGATTGATTTATTAAGTGTGTTTTTTTTGGAATTGACTAATTTTATTCTTAAGCGGCCTTCTGATGCCCTTGTTAGCTCTGTTAAACAAGCTATTGGTTAGTTATAGTTGTACTAATATCTTCTTATTATAACTTATAGTATAATAGATGTATAGTGAATACACTAAAGTCTAGAAAGATGTTGTCGTCTAACTTCGATCCTTTTCTAAGCGTTTGATTGTTTATTAAACACTTGCAGTATATACTGATTACAAGTGAAAATTCTTTATGATACCTAATGTGATTTTATAACATAGTCGTGTAATTGATGTTCACTATTGGATAATGAATAGACTTTGTACTCCTCTATATTTAAGAGTTTACGGTAGGCAATAATACAACCGTCAATAAGCGATGGTCTTGATGGCTGATATCTGCTGTAGATATAATGTTTTATGTTTTGCTTTGATTGAAGTATTTATATATCGATGTTTCACCGATGCCTCTGATGATTAGAAGATATATCCTGAAGCTGGCGATACACAAATTATATTAATATCATACAGGTCGGAAAAACTTATGAACTGTTTGATGAATAATATGTATCAATAACATTGACACTTATTGCGTGCTTCAATCAACAAAAGGAATGTGTTATATCTTTTATTATATCTTTGCGTATATCACGTAATCACTTAACCGTTATACTTTCCCCTTACAAATCACTCCTTCATGTATTATACAACAAGTATAGGTAGCATCGTCACACATGTTTATAAAAGTTGATAGAATTCTGAAACAAGAGCACTGGAGTAATGAGCTGATTTCTTATTGATGATATTAAGTAACAGATACAATAACACTGATACATAAATACTTTTATTTAGTAAAAGAAATGACTGAAGAAGTTTCTGATAGCTCAATTTGTCACAATTAATGCAATTGACCGAATAATGCAGAGGATGTCTTTTTTTTCATAAAACAGATTATAACGATACAGAATCAATGAGAGATTTTATAATATAATGCAGTTTTCTATTTTCCTTCCTAGATATACATCTGAAACTACTAGAAGATTCGCTGGAAGGTTATGTGTCAGAAGATTAAGAACTCTTACCTCTTACTTAATAGAGGTTTAGCACATGAGACATACAACTTATTTTGAGAAGTATAATCAGACATTTCAGAGAATTATTTTGTAGAATGAATGATAGCTTGAGCGTTGCAGGAATACTTTAGTGTATCTAGCATAGATGTTTAACATTCTATGTTACTTGTGAGGTTCAGATCATTATGTCGTCTTATATAAGAGACGCATAATTGATTATTTTAAAAGTAAAAAAACAAATGAGCGAGAAGATTATTATTAGTTACCGGTAGATTTAGCTGGGATTTTAAAAACTTGAGCGTTTGTATAGATCACTAATGGACAGTTTTATGATTGCTATAGTTAGACTGATTTTGATGGGTGTATTTATTTTTTTCAGTACAATAATAGTTTTTTTTGTTTGTTTTTTTCGTCCACGCAATATAAAAAATGTTTACTTTTCTTCTCAGCTGTACAGTAAAATCTCTTGGCTGCTTGGAGTGAAGGTTACTATTATTGGAAAAGAACATATTCCGTTAGGTAGTTGTGTGTTTATTGCGAATCACCAAAGTAATTACGACATTTTCTTCCTTACTGCAGCTGTACCATTTGGCACTGTAAGTATTGGCAAAAAAAGTATTCTCTTTTTTCCTTTTTTTGGTTTGGTTTACTGGTTATTAGGAAACATTTTTATTGAGCGTACAAACAAAATGCAAGCTATACAAGTATTACAGAAAACTAAAGAGAAAATGTTAAAAGACAATATCTCTGTTTGGCTATTTCCCGAGGGAACCCGCAACTATAGTAAAGGGTTACGGCCTTTTAAAACCGGTGCATTTTATCTTGCACGACATGGAGGTTTCCCTGTAGTACCAGTAGCTGTGAGTAATTATTATTCTTATTTTCGACTTAACAGGCTTGTCAATGGTGAAGTAATTATAAAATTCTTACCAGCGATAACAATAATAAAAATTACCTCGCAACCCATTAGAGAAGTTATTGCCTTAGTTTATAAAATCTTAGATAATAAAATAGCTGAATTAGATGAAATGCTGCGTGAGTCAAATGGAAAAATATTAAAATCTGAAAAAAATAACTCCTAAGTATATTAAATATACTACAATATATTGACAAAATGTCTAATAGAAATCCTCGAAGAAAGGATTGTATACCTTGATATTTCACTGAATTAGGCATCTTACACTTTGACATATAGGATAAATCTTACAAAGATTCTTATTTTATATTTAATATATTTATTTATTTTAGTAATTAACGCACTTACGTTAATATTAGTGGTATTTACATATTAAATTTTAATATTTATCGCAATAACGATCAATAATAGTAAAATTATTGTGTTGTTGAGTTAACTTTGCATCTGTCTTGATGTTTTACTATAAAACCTGTAGTACTATCGGTAGTCTTAAAAGTATTTCGTTCACTGTAACTCGTATCTCTGGAATGGAAATGTAGCTATTAGTCAGTTGGATCACTAATAAACAAACTAACTTTCATAATTTAAAGGGGAATGACACATATCAACATAGAGGAAGTAAGAATGGTAAAATTCCTAATCTTTTGACGATTAGATTGTGCGTACATAGTTAATAAAGTTAGTGAGTGCGTGTCATTTATATTTTTAGGCGCAAGCGCTCGGTTTGTTGCATGAGTTTATAAAGAGTATCAACTAATTTTATTAGGTTGGGTTGGCACTGTAATATAATTTATGAGACTTTTTATTGTTGTGAACGCTTGTGTATTGACATACTAACTACACGATCAACAAAACAAGTTTTATACTAACAACAAAGTTAGCGATAGCTATTTTAGCGTATTACAGATTATATTTTTCATAAACTCATTTAACAGATGGTTTTCTAAAATTATTAGGATGTCATTAAACAGGTTAACTATAAGTGTAGTATTCGCGACGCTGAATTAAGTATAGCAATGTTCTAAATAGTTAACCTCAAGTTCATTATCTAGAAAAGCTGGGATACAGCATCTCTGTCTCTTATGTAAATTTTACTGTTAATTAATTGTATACTTAAGATAAAGGGGTTTCAAAAAATTAATAATACGGTAGTAGATACTAGGATGAGTCGCTACTTAGCGTTTATGCGCACTCGTAAAACTCAATTATATATCAGTGAAAATATAATGAGTATCTAAAATATGCAGATATAGCAGATATAATAAGTATATCAGAGATTTTAAATCTAACCTATTCGTGCTGTTGTTCATGAAATAGTAAAATAGAAGAGCTTTGATTAATATCTTATTAGGTACTGGTACTAGATAGAGTTTTGCTATTATTATTTTTAAGAGGATCATTGATCATATATATTGGTCAACATTATTTAATATAAGGTAAATTTTAGTAGATTTAAAAGAGAGATGCCCGCGTTACGGGCATCCTTAGAAAGGGCTGCAAGTTATGTTTTTCTGGAGAAACGTACTGCAGCAATATCCCAATTTACCACATGCCAGAATGCCTGAATGTAGTCAGTTCTTTTATTTTGGTATTTTAGGTAGTAAGCATGCTCCCATACGTCCAGGGCGATAATTGCGACACCTAAATTTCCAGTTATTTCTTCACCCATTAAAGGACTGTCCTGATTGACGGTAGATATTACAGCTAGTTTATTTCCTTGTAGTACCAGCCACGCCCAACCTGAACCAAAATGGGTTGCTGCTGTTTTTTCAAATTCTTTTTGAAATTGCTCAATACTGCTAAAATCACGTGCGATAGCCATTTTTAAATCGCCGGACAAGGTAGTTCCAGTTTTTAAAGTATTCCAAAAGAAGGTGTGGTTGGCATGACCACCAGCATTGTTTCGCATAAAGGTACGTTTATTAATTGGTACTTTATCTAAATTCTTGATCAATTCCTCAACGCTATATTTAGCCAGCTCTGGATAGACTTCTAGTATGCTGTTGGCATTGTTAATATAAGTCTGATGATGCTGAGTATGATGGATTTTCATTGTCTGTTTGTCAAAATATGGTTCTAGCGCGTCATAGGCATAAGTTAGTGGTGGTAGTACATAGCTCATGATTATTATCTCCAATTAGGTATGGGTCGTGAAAGATGCGTGTTTTAGGATTTTATCGTATATATTAAGTATTAAATCTGCTTTTGTATACTTTTGTATTTAATTTTCAGGTGTGTATTGTAAGTCTTATAACATTCCTTGATCGTTCTAGATAGATGTTGATCCTGGGCTATTAACCTGATAACTAATGTATATATTTAGTGGTTGTTATGTATGTATATATGTAATGTTGATCGTAACAAACTTGGTGATTGCGAATTTAACTGTATAGTAAATGCCTTAAGTATTATATGACTTATATTGATATTTTTAGGATGCGATTAAACATTTAGCAGACAGTATAGGGAACACAGTTATAGTGACTGTATTAACTATAAGTTAACTAAAATTATATTTACAATGATTGATGATACTTGCTTGTTAATAACAATTATCTATTAAGGAATAGAACAATTTATTAGCTATCTAGAAGAGAATAAGAATTTTCGTGTCTCTGTAAGAGAGACTGTATTAAAAATACAATATTAGTGAATAAAAGATATTCCATAGTCTTTTAAAAAACAAAAACTACAACATCACTGATAACTTTATTGTATCAGACTTATGTATATTCGTATATTTATAAAAAATTTTAATGATAGTCAGTTGATAACAGAAAATCGAAGAGCTAAAAGTCATATGACTATAATTATAGACACAGTTTATTGACTTCATGCGTGATGATTCTTTACTAACTATTTAAGCTATTGTGATGTAAGCTAATGAATAGCTACTATGTATCTATTATATTATTATAAGAATAACCACAAGACCGTACCGTAGTTGTACGCACAAAAGTCGCTTAGTATGAGCATCAATGGTAGTACGATAATACAAGAGATGTTTACAGTATCTTAGAAATAACTCAGATACTAGATTGCGCATAATTGGAACAGTTTATATATTTACATCCTTCATTAAATATAAAAGGCAACATTAGAATCTAGTTATATGTCACTAGAAAATTTGAGGCCAACGCAATATATAGCAATCGTGCCTTGTTTAAGCATCAAAAGTACATTAAAATTAGCAGGTCCAATCAGTATTGGAATTCACGATCATGACTAACTAAATAGTTTAATAGTATTATTTCATATCGTAATCAAGAGTTTTATTTAATAATGAGAATGTAACTATTATTTTAATGCAGGAATTATCAGTGTATAACATAGATGAAGTACGAGCGATAGTTATAAAAATTTAACGATGTGCTTCATGTCCTGAAATTGTATTTCATTTTATGAAAAATTTATGTTAATAATTAAAGTACGGTGAAAATCATGCTCTTGTACTGCATGGAATCTTTCAATGGGGACGGTATTATTTATTCATAATGTATAACTAAGATTTGGTAAAATTATCGAATAAGATACAATATGTTTTTTCTAAATTATTACGGAAATCGTAATAAATTAATTGAGCATATAAGAATTTTAAAAAAATTCATACTGAATTAAAATAGCTATTTAGTGTGATATTATAATAGTGTAAATAACACTAGATTGCGGCTCATTTAATTAATAGCAATATACATTTTATTAGGATAATTCTTAGAATAAGAGAACAACAATAATAAAAACTTATCATTGATAAGTTTAAAAGTGACAGTCTTTCAAGACTGTCCAGCGTTAATATTTAATATATAAATCGTGTAATGCTTGAAAAACCATATAGATTCGTATAAAGTAATTGTTCAATAACTCATCAAATCATAAGAGCAGGAAGACAGGGTAAAGCTACTTTTAAATCTGATTACTTTCAATAAAATCTAAAATACAGTGCACAACCACCTAGTAATAACGTAATAACCCATAGCGGCATGCTACCGAACTGTGCATAAGGTGTAATGCCTGTGGTTGGAGTGACATTTACCTCTAGAACATGCCTCGTAAACTGTGGAATTTTTTTTATTATTTCGCCGTTAGCATCTATCACTGCAGTGATGCCATTATTAGTGCTTTGCAACAAGGGGCGACCCAACTCTAATGCGCGCATACGTGCCATCTGTAAGTGTTGCCATGGGCCAATAGAATGGCCAAACCAAGCGTCATTGGAAAGAGTGAGTAAAAAACTAGTGTTTGGGCGAAAATTATGACGCAATAGTTTTCCTAATATGATCTCATAGCAAATAGCAGTTGTAATATAGTAACCTTTAACATGTAGTTGTGGTTGGGCTTTCTCTCCTTGACTGAAGGAGGGTATCGGAAGATTCAAGCACAGTAATAACGGCCGAAGTAGCCTGTCTAAAGGTAAAAATTCACCAAATGGTACTAGATGGTGCTTATTGTAGCGCTCTGTAGCTGGATAACTATAAGGTATAGGCGCGCCTAATACGATAGCACTATTATAAATCTTCTCGCCTTGTGAAGTAGTATGTATATCAAGAATACCGGTGATTAGACTGCTGCTTTTAGCAGCGATCTTTTCATCTATCATGCTTAGAAAATTATTTTGATGTACTTCATAATCTGGGATAGCAGATTCTGGCCAGATAATGATCGATGCTTTGCCTATATAAGGAAGGGTGTGATTCAGATAAATTTCTAGCGTGTTTGTCAGATCTGTCGGAGACCACTTCAGAGTTTGGGGAATGTTGCCCTGCACTATTGCAACATTTAGCGCTTTTTTTGGCAACGGAGTAAACCAAGACCATGGGCCTAATAGATAGGGTAAGAGTAAAAGTGTAATGGCAAGTATTGCAGGTCCTATGCGGTGTTTGTTGATAGCAAAAACTAACAGGCCAGTAATGATCATTAATGTAAAGGTGACTCCATCAACACCGAAGATTGGAGCGAGACACTTTAATGGACCGCTAATTTGACTATATCCAAATTGCAGCCAAGGAAAACCAGTGAGCACTAAGCCTCGTAAGAATTCTGTAATATGCCATAGTATAGGAGCTGCGATCGTTAGCCGCCAGAAACCGGTATATGGCCAAATGTACGATAATATTCCGGTAAATAGTGCGGTATACAGTGATAAATAAGCAACAAGTAATGTTAGTAAAAAAATATTAATAGCAAATGGCATATTACCAAAATTGATAATACTAATATATACCCAATTAATACCACTACCAAATAGCCCGAGCCCCCAGTATAATCCGAGTATGGCAGATTTTTTAGCAGTGCAAGTTAAGGTAATAGATAAAAGACCAAAGAGTGAGATAATTGCTGCTGGCCAAAGATCGTAAGGGGAAAATGCTAGCGTTCCGCTAGCACCAGACAGTAATGCGAGCAGGGTGCGAACTTTTTGGCGTTTGAAGTAAATCGCTTTAGTCATGTAAGAGTGATTTTGTTTAATTGTGGTAATATAGAATTATCTGGAATTTTTACATGCACCTGAATAATACGTCGGCTGTCGGCTATCGTGACTTTAAATAAATAACGCTCAATTTCAATAGTCTCTCCTCGTGTTGGTAAGTGACCAAATGCTTGCATAACCAAGCCTCCAATAGTATCAACTTCATCATCGCTAAAATAGGTGCCAAAGATTTTGTTAAAATCTTCAATCGGCGCCAGTCCACGGACAGTGTAGGTATGGCGACTTAATTGCCGGATATCTAGATCCTCGTCATCATCGTATTCATCTTCAATGTCTCCGACGATCAGCTCTAGAATATCTTCAATAGTTACTAGACCAGATACACCACCGAATTCGTCAATGACAATCGCCATATGATAACGCTGAGATCGGAATTCTTTAAGCATTTGATTGACACGTTTACTTTCCGGTACCTCTACTACTGGCCGTAACACTTTATCTATGCTGAATAGCTCAGAGTTAGCACGCATAAAAGGTAGCAGATCCTTGGCCATCAAAATGCCTTCAATGTGATCTTTATCTTCACTAATCACTGGGAATCTCGAGTGTGAAAATGTAACAATTACATCTAGAAATTCTTCAAGCTTTTGCTTATGCTTAACTGTTATCATCTGAGAGCGAGGGATCATAATATCGCGTACGCGTTGGCCTGTAATATCCATTACACCTTCTAGCATGTCTCGAGTATCAGGATCTATCAAGTCGTTTTGCTCAGAATCACGAATCAGCTTTACAAGATCGCTGCGATTTTTGAGTCCACTATGAAACAACTGGTGGAGAAGAAGTGTAACAAATCCTTTTTTTTGATTATGATTACTTAATGAATAGTCGTCGTTCATGGAGTTTAGTTAATATTACTGATGTAAGAGTGAATGGTATCATCGGTACTAATTTTATTATTAGCTACCTAGGTAACGGATACCCGCCGAAATTTTTATTAAGTATGGATTATGATAACCTAGTTCGTGCATAATTGCGGTTTCTAAAGACTCCATTTCTTCGGCTGCATTATTTTTGATATGATTATACCCTAATAGATGTAGACTTCCGTGAATCACTATATGAGCCCAGTGTGCCTCTAGACTTTTTCCTTGTTCAATTGCTTCCTTTTCAACCACTTGTTGACAGATAATGAGGTCGCCAATTAGTGGAAGAAAAATGCCTGTTGGGTTTTCGAACGGAAAAGATAACACATTAGTTGGTTTATCTTTACCGCAATACATTAGATTGAGCTTATTACTTTCAGCCTCGTTTACGAGGCGTATTGTTACTTCAGATTGTTTTTGAAATTGTGGTAGAATAGCTTCTAGCCATCGTTGAAAAGTAGTTTTATTGGGAAGACTGTGACTATCTGTACAAGCAATCTGCAAAT
The DNA here is from genome assembly GCA_020541285.1 of Candidatus Gillettellia adelgis. Lineage (GTDB taxonomy): Bacteria > Pseudomonadota > Gammaproteobacteria > Enterobacterales > Enterobacteriaceae > Gillettellia > Gillettellia adelgis. The sequence continues at coordinate 442,108 of CP047043.1, forward strand.
CCAAAATTACCTGACGCATTGTATGTCCTATTGCCAAATGATATTCACTGCGGACTAGTATAGCTTATAGACCGTATCTTTTTATTTTAATGGTCAACGCATACTAACTACTTTGCTTAATTTCATTGAATAATTACTTCAATGTATTTGAGTCAAGTTTTATAATGCAAGCTTATTTGAAGTAACATTACTTAGTGTTTAACAACAAAATATTGTCCGGTGAGATAGCTATCTAACTGTATTTAATGATATGTTATAGAATAAATAGTATATTACCTACTAAAATATCGGTAGTTAAATCAAGCAATAGTGGTTGATTGACTTGATTGTTTGTTAGTATTGTCTAGTCCTGCAGTCAGTCTACATAGCAGGTAATCCGATTTATCCAGGGATAAAATACACCTTCTGTATTATAAGGTGAGGTTAATAGCTGCCATATAATTTGACGATATTGATACTGTTGCGTATGTAATGCTATCGAATTATATTGCTCAATGTAATGCTCTAGGTTTGGTGAATACATGATGTTTATACAGGTATGACTTCTGATTTTTTCTAGTGTCTAGGTTGACTATTTGTTAATCATGTAGTTAGATGATCACTGTATTTTATGTTAAATAAGTAGATAATGAAGATACTCGATGTTTTTGTTCTTGATATTCTGTTTTAGTAATACGTAGGTTACCTTAAAGATCTCTTATGCTATTCAATTATATGTATGTGGTAATCTAGATTGATCGCTAACACCGTAAAGTTAAGATATGTAATTATATCTATAATACCATAACAGATGCTCAAAGATTTATCAACTTATACAATTATGGCTAAGTAGTTAGCAAGACCAATCTGTTATATAGTGAATAAGTTTTATCTGTATAATATGACACCGCTATAAAACTTCTATTTTCTTACGTAAGTTTACTAATATTTAGATATCTGTTGATACACTGATAAAGGCACACTTTATAAAGAAGAGTTTTAATAATCATATGTGAGTCTTATTTTTATGAGGTGAGTGGCATCGCTTTATGTGGTTGTATTATTTTTTATCGCAGTATCTAAAATAAAAAATTAAGCACTGCGTTGCTGTAGAGGTTAATATGGCTTTTATCATCATAAAATTTTTTTATTCAAACTAAGTATCTTAAATGATTATGGGTATTCAAAGTACTGAACAAATACGTTTATCTTAAAAGTAATTACTAGAACGGTGATAGTTATTTAGTGTATCGTTACATTTAAGCAAGCAAATTGCTATATCTAATGAGTTGCTTTATAGATACGGCTAATTAAAAATATAAGCTTAATAAATGTACAGATTTATTTTATATATATCACAATATTACGCAGTTAGTGTGTATCCTATGTATTTCTAGATTGCTAAACTGATTCACCTTACAGCAAGTCTACGAAGTTTATTGTACAGTTTGTTCGAGACAATGCTTCAATTTTATAGCCCCATTATTATAGGTGTTTATAATGAAATGATTAGTGCATGGTAGGTAAAAAGCGCAACTGCATTGTAATACTTGCGAATTTGTGTGATTTAGCAGAATGTATGGGTACTGTTGGCTGTTATTCATGAATATTATCAGGTGTTTCTACGTCGAGTGCCTGTGCATAATAAATAAATACACCGGAATCTGGTATCCATATTAATGTTATCGAGCAGTATTATAGTCTGTTCAAAATTACTTTGTAAGACAATGCCTAATAACCTAACTAGGTTAAGATATGCTTATAATATTCAGGTATTAGAGAATTTTTTTTGGATAAATTTTATTTATAGCTCATTGAAAGTCTATACGACGAAGGAACATAATAACCACCAGGTGCCAGAATAGTGTCAAGATATACATCTCGTCGTTGTAGTTGGTCATGCGTTACTTGCTAATATTTTAGCAGAATCAGCCTGTTTATATAAACATCGCATGACTAATTTAGCGAGCTTGAGCAAAATATTATTTTTGTTAGCTTACGTATGTATTATAAGTACAAAGAACAATACAGAAGGTATAATATTAGTTAACATTTTATGCTTGAAATAAAAAAAATAAGGGTTTTGTATATATTTTCGGAAGTTAAGGATATTTTAGCTTTTTAAAAGCTAATGTTCATAATTAAGTTACGAGTCTTTTGTGCTATAGTGGATTATTTAGCACGTGATGTAGAAAATTTTAATATAAACACATATCCGCTAACGTTAAGTGATTATAAAGATGCTTATTATTCATCAGAGACTACATTGCTGTTTACATCAATGGTTATCACGGGTGTTCTTACAATACCTTTCATTATCATAATATAGCGAACAATCATTTTTTGATTATCCAAAAATCTCGTAGGTGTCTGTAGTATAGTATAGTAGTTTTATCGATTTCCCTGTCTCTTTGAGGTCAAAATGTACTATGCAAGAATTACTTATTTTATGAATTATATTAATTTATCTAGTCACTGTAGACTTAATATATAACATTAACGTTGTTAATATCCTATTCTGCAATATGAACATATAACATGTTATTTAACCTATATAATGTGCTGGGGACGACTACTATTGAATAGTAATATGACAGTGCTGAAAATCCTACATTCTAAAACTTGATCCAAGATTTGACGCACTCTAGATATATTCTATACTTGTGCAGGCTAAAGATATTTTTTAAACGAAAAGATAATGCAACGTATGGTACATTATTAAAAATAATATGATATGATTGTAGTAACGGAGAAATGATTAGAAAAGTGATAGCGCTCGGTTTAGCTTAAGTAGGATGGCTGAGATGATTGTAGCGAAGATACAACAGCTGTTTTAAAAGAACAACATCTGGGTTTAGTATTGCTTCTATTAATTGCAGCTTAATAAAGTTGTTAAAGTAGTGATGGATATAAGATAGCTAGCGGTTACGGTAATGCGTATAATAACGTATCTGCAGTGCAGTATAGAAACTTGAGAGTAAAAATCGCCTTGCGTGGTATCCGATATAGCTTTTTAGCTTACTGTGGCTAGGGTTTATAGTCGAAAACTGATTTTTGCAATTGGTATTATGGTAACAGTTTCATGGTGTAATAATCTGGTATTAGGCTGTTATCGCATTTACATTTACTCCAACAAACTAATAAATACTAGCGTTTAACATTAAGCACTACAGAAATGCTTAAAGCATATTGGATTATTGGGATTGATGGTGCGTAATCATAAATACGTCACTTCGAAGGGATGAGTATGAAATATCCAAAAGTATCCTCAATTAAGCATGCTTATAACTATTAATACTGAAGATCTACAATATCGTATTATTTGTTAGCAGTTTTCCTATCCGGGCGATGCGCTTTCCTACTGTTACGTGATCTGTAAAAACTAGTATAGGTGCGATAGCCAGTAACGTATTCGTTAGCGATAAGCTATATCATTATTACCACTTGATAATGAAATTACTCAGATATTTCCAGTTTACTTAGAAGCAATAAAAAGTGCACGCCACTAGCTGATTTCCGTTAGTGTGTCGTCATGCATGAAAGTTAACTATAATTACTAGGGTTGGTATTTTGGCTATAATACGCGGTATACATCGTTCATCCACTGGCAGTGGCGGGCGTTAATCTAGGTTACTAAAGTTTATATGTCGTATTGCAGGTTTTATTTGCAGAAAAGCAAAGGGTGAGGATTAGAGCTAAGAATCTATTCTGATTTTTCTACCAGCACCGTCTAAATAACGTGATCATGTAGGGTAGTATATTTTAAGCGTTTTTAGTGATCATCTGATACTAGTAAGCCTAAATAAGCCACTTAGTCTTGATGACTGGAAAATCGCATGGTATATTAAAAATATACGTATTAAAATCCATGTAAAAATCCTAATATCAATGAACTATACTAGCATGCTGTCAGATTTAATGTGTGGATTTTTTATCTGCTAAGCGCACGATTCATATAAGTGTTTAACGATTAATACATATAGCTGCTTTGACGTTAATTCGACTCAGTGCTTGTGTTAAGTCAAGTAGGTTACTAACTCATTAAGAGTGTTATTAGTGCCTGATAATCAGTTATGGAAAGACCAGAATATACTTGATACATTAAGAGATAAATATTACCTGTCTTAGTTGTACTGTCCTCAGTGTTTTCAGAAACTTATATAACACATAGATATAGTATAAGTATATATAATGTAAATTATAGTATATTTCATTGAATACCTTTTAGATAGCGACACAGTAATTATTTTCTTATGTTTGAACATGTTACACGCTGTAGTTTTAAAATTGGGCTTAGTTGACAATATATAAAGGAAAATAGCAGTACTCAATATGTATCTTGGTCGCCTAGTATTACTAGTGCTCTATCGTTATCATTTGTTTTTTAAAAGATCATATACATCTTTTATGTTTTCCAGTAGGTTCCTACCTGATAATTTTAAACGAGCAATGTTCGTTATTTAAGGTATAATGTGCTCAGCGTATTATCTTGGTTACATCATTTTAAATATATTGTGTTTATAATATTTCGCAAAGCATGATGTTCACTGATATGTATCAGTTGTTTTCCTGGAAATGAAGCTCACTATATATCATCTGTGTGCTATGCTTCATATATGCACTCTCAATAAATAGGATCTTTTTGTAATATTTAAATTTTTCTCTATATGTAGATTTGTATGTTTCTACAGAAATCTATTATGCTACTGCGCTATATTCATAAGGCAAGCTATACGATTGACTTACAGAAGAAACTTTTCTGTGTAGTGATTGATTGCAATACAGAACAATGTAGTAAATAAATTATTAATTATTCACTAGAAAAAGAATTCTTTAAATATCTTTCATTATATTAGCTATCAGATACGTAATAATTTATATAGTCTATGTCACATCCATACATTTTTAACACCCTGCTTGTCAGCTTTATATTGCTATGATTTAAGTATGTGCAACATATTGCTATATAAAAAAGTTATGTAGGCGAAAATCCGGGTTAATCATATTAACTTTTTTAGATCTTAGAAGTTATTAACATCACTTTATGTAATTGTATGATCTTTTATCGAGAAATTTATAATAGAGAATGCAAATGTTCTTTTCTATCTTTATTGCATGTTGCTTTATAGTTATAAAGATAACGTTTGATTATTAAAAAATAAAGCATCAGTTAATACTGAGAAGCATGTGCTTTAGCATCATTCATATGAATAAGAGTATGAGGCATACATGAATTATGAGTCAAATTAAAGAATTTTGCACAGTTAGGATTCCGGTTTAACTGAGGTATAAGAGTCACAAATTTCTCGCACCATCAATCTTCGTCACTCACTAGAATTAGTGAATTAAGTAAATATATCGATTAATAAAGTAAATATATCGTTTAATGTATAACAAATATAACAAGTGGTAAACTATTAAGATGATATATATGAAATGTACAGTGACTATTGTCTGATTTAAATCGATATATTACCATCAAATATTGCTTAATATTGTATAGTATATTAGGAAAATTTATGTTTTACGACTGTATTTTTAGCGATATTTGTAGAGACTGCGCAAATAGTACCCTTCTCTTCTTAAATGTTGCTTTCTGCTACTATTTGACATCGAATAAACTCTATTTAGATAGTAAGCTGGTATAGCGTGGTTGTAGGTGCCACCTTACTGTTTTGCTTATTAAAACAGGTAGGCAGTTTCATTCCTCTACTTATTATGGCTGTTATTTTTTACTAATGATCTTTGTCTCACCGTAGTTTCTAGTTTTTCGTTGAACCTGGCAAACATCCCAGTGTAGATGTTACTACAGTAGTATAAGAACATTATGATATTAATTCAAGTCACTTGAGCACTCTACTGTACTTCTGTACTATCTATCCTATTTTACTACTTTATAGTGTAGTCATCACTAATACTGTTAATAGTTTTTTGTTCACCAACCAAGTATGCAGAGACCTCCCCGCGTGTTGCTAATGTTGATCTTAATTGTTGCGTGAATGATCATCGAGAATTGTAGTGACAAACGTTTTGAAAGTTATGAACATTCTACTGCTTACATTTATTGTTATATAAATATTTTTAGCTCTATATCTAATTCTTAACTTGGAAGATTGTTTTTAAGAATATCAGCGTAACTATTATTAATCATTTTATCAGAACCCGCTTACTTATGATTCTATAGCTTGCGATCCTAGTTATAATTTTCTTTGTTAACCATTCACCAATGATTTTCTGCTTTTGCAGTTGCTGAGCGTAAAATACGCAATAGATGCCGAGGAAATGTTTACGAATTTTAGCTTACACTCATATCATGAGAGTGATGATTATAATTTTTTATATTTAGCTGCGTTCTTAGTTTGTTGCTAGAAAATTTGTAAAAGTTAAAACACAGAATGTTTCTATTTTGTCTGATTTGGTCAATCATATTTACAACTCAACAATTGAGTATATTTAGCAATTATTGCCTTCGTCGTTATCACTAAATCCTCTTTTTGTCACTATTTCGGTGTATGTGAAAGTTTTAATGGACTGATAGTAAGATGAATAAAAGTAATAAAAATATCAACACTCTAGCTAAATTGTATTGCCGGAATCTTTATTTTAATGACCACATGGCTTGTAACTATCCTCAAACTAGTCTGCTAGCACGATTAAGACTCTCGGGGCTACAATAATCACTACACTATTATTCTTAATCCTACTATACTCTATCTATGATTGCTTTTTATTGTACTCAAGTATAGTAGTAATATGAGTAATGTGTTTGTGCTTATTACGGGTTGATTGCTGTCTCTACATATTTTGGTCTGATTAGCGTTGAAAGAAATAAAGATATATTTACAATAAAGTTCATTAATTTGAATATGCATTTCTTAGAATCTAAAAGTTATCATGAGTGCTGTGTCAGTGTTCTGTATAGCCTCTCTCTATACTCATCATTGTCTCGAATGATTAGAATTTTGGTCTTTTCTTTTCATTAAATTTGTTTCCACTGGATAATTTTATCTTCTAAGTTTTTACGTTATCTAAAATGCTTAGACAATAAACACGGGAGTTGAATAAAATATATATTGCCTAGTGCATCGGTTAAAGAATAGTGCAAGTGTAGCACTACCGTTAAATCAATTCAGTTTTTACTCGATTAGATGCGTTGAATATCAGAATTATGGAGTGAGTTTAACTATCATGACTTCTAATTGACGGTCAAGAAACTGCAGGATTTTAACGTATTTGTTTCTCCTAAGTGTGTAGTGTTTCGTTAAAATCGGTAAAATTACTGTTTCTTTATGAGTCATATGTTTAATTAACAACTGACTTTACTCTAGAGATAAAAATTATAATAAACGCAATGTTAACGATTCCCGCATTGTGGCTTTTGTCATGTAAGCTTCTTATGATTACCGTGCATAATGTAGTGAATCTCGCATTTAGCTCATTGGCTTAGTCTAAGCTTACCGTTGTAGATAGTGAGTACAATAAATATGAAAATTCAATCTTGTAATACAATCTCGTATCATGCTATTAGCGTCGTGTATTATCAAAAATGTTATGTGAACTTATCTCATATGTACAGTAAATTTTTTTAGAGTGCATTATTTATTTGAATATTGTATATATGTTTTATAACTTTATGCTTTAAGATATTCAGATATTATTAGTAAGTTTTAATCGTTTTTATTGGCTTGTGAAACAAAAATCATTTTATTAAAAATGACATCTAGCGTAGTTTATGCATATTGTAGCTTTCATCAATGTAAATTGCATATTATATTGGGTCAAGACTGGTTGTTATATTATGTTACTTTTAAATATAGCGCTTAATGTTTAATATATTGTTCTTATCTACGAGGTTTTGAAGAAAGTAGAATTATTTAATTGAGATAGTCACGCGAATGTATATTTAGAGAAGCGCGGATGAATAAGGATGCAATGCTTTTTAGGTTGTAGTCTTTTATAAGAATTGGAAGTGCAAAATTTAATAATAGCATCCAGAGAGTTTCTCTCATTTACACTGGCAGCTTGGATTATGATATCTTAACATTGCTTAGAATTTAACATTAATATTGTGAGCGTGTTCCTAGTCTTAGCTTCAGTGTCCTTATTATTATAGAGTAATATCTCAGCATGGAAATTTTGTATGAGCTTGAATAAGTTCGTTGCTGGGTGGATGTGTATATCCGTATTATTTATGATTTTAATGATTTTTTTAATTGTCAGTATTGATGTTTCTCTAGCGCGCGGTGGCGAGATTGTACGCTTTTGCCACACGAGCGAAAATAATTAGCTAGTTTCTCCGCTACGTAAACTGAACGATGTTTACCACCAGTACAGCCTATTGCTATTGTTAAATAGCTGCGGTTATTATTTTCTAGCATTGGAAGCCATTTTTCCAGATAGCTATGTGTCTGATAAATAAAGTTATGCACTTCTGTATATTGCATCAAAAATGATGCTACCGGTTTATCTAGACCAGTCATCTGTTGCAGCATAGGGTCCCAATAGGGATTTGGCAGAAATCTTACGTCGAATACATAGTCGGCATCGATTGGGATGCCGTTCTTAAAGCCGAAGGATTCCAGTACTATGGTCAACTCACGTTCAGGCTTACCGAGAAGGCGGTTACGTAATATTTTCGCCAGTTCATGTACTGACATTTCTGAGGTATCAATAATTAAATCTGCCCATGATCGTAACGGTTCAAGTAAGTCTCGCTCTTTATCAATAGCGCTTTCTAGTGATAGATTTTTTTTAGAAAGTGGGTGCAGTCGCCGTGTATCACTATAGCGACGAATTAACGTATTTCGGGTAGCATCTAGGAAGAGTAGGTGTGGTGAATAGCTGCTAGGTAATTGAGTGATAGCATATTTTAATGTCTCCGGTGAGACCGGCATATTGCGCACGTCAATGCTCACTGCAGCAGAGTTATCGTGCTTTGCTAGTGTATTGGCAAGTTGAGGTAATAATACTATCGGAAGATTATCAACACAATAAAAACCCATGTCCTCAAGTGCGCGCAAAGCGACTGATTTCCCTGAACCGGAACGGCCACTGACAATCACCAGTACCATCTGGTAACTCTCCTCTTATTTACGTAACTTATATGGTAGCTTAGTCAGTGCTGACTCTTTACCTGACCAGTTTATATATGATCTTTTGATTTTCTGGATATTTAATCTCTATAAGCTTCATAGGATCGTATGTTATCGTATGATTTGATATTTATAGGCTATAGTGGTTTCCGATGTAGTCAGCTAATACTAGCTTATTTAATTCCTTCTGAGCTCTGAGCATTAAACGTTGCTCTATTGGTCTTTTATTTTAACAGTTCTCTTGTTAACTGATACTGCTCTTATGTAATATTGCTCTAGCATTTACTGAATTTCTAGTGATTATAAAAACCTTCTTGGCTTGTAGAGTACTATAGTAAGCGACTACAAAGGCTTCTATGTTATTTATTACATTTTTGTAATTAGCACGAAAATTTAATAAAACAATATTGTTAAGATCATCTTCAGTATGGCTTAGTTTGTACTAAGTTGTATATAAATGATATGACTGATTAGATAGATATCGCGCCATCGCCGAATAATAATACTTAAGAACATTTAAGGTGTTACGATATCTATATCTCTGGTTTGTATTTTTAAGATAGCAAGTCAGCGATTACTAGCTGTTCATGCACTAAAAGTAGGCAATCAACAATGCATTATAATCTTATAGCAGCGGTATAAGTGATGAGGCATGCTATACTTCTGGTGATAACGGCAAGGCTAATAGCGCGTTGCAGACTTCTTTTAGTCGAACGCATTAAAAAACACATGCAGCATTTAATAGATTGATTTTACCATGTGACTGTTGATTACTACGATAATAAATGTTAAAAATTTAGCACAGGGATATGATCCAATATCATGTTTTTATGTTTATTTATTACTGAAATTATTGAATAAGTTTGATATTAAATGTGTAGTAGAGTTTTAGGATTGCATTGTTTTTTAACATCTTACTGCTTGAACTTGTTCATTTTATACTTGATATGATTAAGGATTTTGGTCAATTTGAGTATTTCTTATTGTGATCCATTACAGAGGTACCTAGTCCTAACATTGATGTTAGAATAATTTAGATTGATAGCTTGATCTGTTGTGCTACGAGTGTGCTCTTCCTTCAGAAACAAGGTAGAGTTAAGTTGTAATATAGCAATACAGTTTTTTAATTATTAACTGACTTCTAACCATTATAGATCAATGTAAACCCTAAATATGGGTAGTTGTTGCAGTATGCAATAATGTCAATACAATAAATATTGTTATTCCAGCATAGAACAGTATCTATTCGGGAATAATGATGCTTGCTATATTGACAACAGTTCGCGTTAACGCATTATCACTCAGTGATAACTTGATAAAGTTCTGCGTCATTTTGTGCCTCGCGTAGACGACGGCAGATAGTTTTATCGGCCAAGCGTTTAGCAACTAACGATAAGGTGTGTAAATACGTTTTGCACTGCTCCGTTGGCAATAATAACGCAAATAATAAATCAACTGGTTGGTTATCGATCGCATCAAATGCAATAGGGTGGTTAAGACGTATAAAGACACCCATAGATTTTGGTACAAACGCCTCTAATTTACCATGGGGAATAGCGATACCATTTCCGATGCCAGTGCTACCCATGCGCTCGCGGGTAAGCACTGCATTAAATACTACTAATGGAGGTAGGTTGAGTTGAATAGCCGCCAGCTCACTGATAATCTCTAAAGCTCGGTTTTTAGTAGTGCAATGTACTGCGCTTTTAGTGCACTTAATGTTTAGCACTGAGCTTAATTGTCTATATTCGTTGTTCATTTTATTTTCACTTAAAACGACGGAGCTAAAGAATATCATAGCAAAATGATTTTTCGCCTATTTTCACTCTGATTACCGTATAGAGTAGTTTCTGATAGGTAGAGCATTCATTATTGGGGCTACCTAAAGCAAGGTTTTAGATGAAAGTGTTGTAAAATTTCAGTATTTCTTGAGTTTATCTTTATATTGACTTAATTAGTACGCTCATTTTAGATTGTTTTGGCACTTACTATGTATACGTAATGTATTTAAAGAAATAGGCAATGAAATATGATGATGTTATTTTTTCTCTTCATGTAAGAGTATCTCTATATCTGAAAGTATTTAAATACATATCCTAAGAATACAAGTTTCCGGAGAGACTAACAATATATCACTATATAACTATCTAAAAGAATGTATATTATTTCGTAATTGAAGTAAGAGAAAGGAAAGATAATATATATGTAATATGCAGTATACAGGATATAGGTTCTATCTCCTAAAATAGAGACGTAATTTTGTTTAGATGTATTGTAGTTTAAAGAGTTTTTTTATTTATAATTTAAATATATTTAGATAATACAGCCAAAAAATAATGTTGGAGTTTAATAAGTGTATTCGTGAGAAATCAGAGTAATGGCGCACTAATATGAATGTAGCATTTAATATTCTTCAGTTATGTAACGATGTCTTCTCTTTAAGAGAAAAATAAGTCATTGTTTACATTGCTTTGATTCTGAGATAGATACAGCATTTTAATGCTAGGCTAAAATACTTTATATTAACGCCATTCCTTTGTAAAAAAGTGATCATGTATGGTTGCTACATAATAGTATGGCTGGATTTATTGTTGAATTAATGATGTAGTACATTACACATTATTGTCAAAGATGTTTTGTATACTGATTTTAGCATGCGCGTCATAAACAATGAATATTGTAACACAGTTATACTATGTGACTAAGCAGAACGTTCTGAGTACATGATATGTAAAATTATTGTCCATATATTTTATGGCTTTCATAATATCTAAAAGTTCCAAAATTCATTAATTCTTGATGCTCTTGGAAAAGATTTCTGTTACTAATTAAAGATACAGCAAGTCACTTCTAGTAAGGAATTCAACTTTTGCTCTTAGATTTTTATCTTATTCTAGTTGTTAAGATTTTATACCTTTAAGGTTGTTATAGTGTATGCATTTATTAAATCACGTAGAATACTCTTCTTATGAAGAGTAGATTGCTTGCACGCTGCTTGTCTCTTTCTCTAAAATATTCTCCTTCAAACTATGATAATAAAAAATAGTTTATTATGATTGAGGATTGCTTAGTCAGCTCTTAGCTAACGTTAATTAATAAGTTTTATGTTATAACCTTCAGGTTGCGTTTTTAACGTTCGTGTTGTATGTTCTGCTACTACTCATAGGCGAAATTCTTCACCTAAATAAACGCGTTTCACCTGTTCATTAGTCAAAATAGCATGTGGTGTACCATGGGCAATTAGTTTACCTTCACTAACAATGTAAGCGCGCTCACATACATCTAGTGTTTCTCTGACGTTATGGTCAGTAATTAAGACGCCTAAATCAATGTCACGTAAGTGACTAATGATTTTTTTAATATCGATTACAGAAATTGGATCAACGCCAGAGAATGGCTCATCTAATAGAATAAATTTTGGTTTAGCAGCCAGCGCACGGGCAATCTCGACGCGGCGGCGTTCACCGCCAGATAATGTTTGGCCTAGGCTTTTGCGTAGGTGGAGAATATGAAATTCTTTCATTAATTCTTCGGCGCGGTTAACGCGATCTTTATTGCTGAGATCAGCACGCATCTCTAATACTGCCATTAAGTTGTCAGAGACATTCAGGCCACGGAAGATCGAAGCCTCTTGCGGCAGATAACCGATACCACGGCGCGCACGAGCGTGTAGCGGAAGCAGGCTGATGTCTTCTGTATCCAGTACGATACGTCCAGCATCGTGCTGAACGATGCCTACGACTATATAAAAGGTAGTAGTTTTCCCTGCGCCATTTGGCCCTAATAATCCAACGATTTCACCTGTTTTTACCTGCAGACTCACATCTTTAACAACTTGACGCCCCTTATAGGCTTGCGCTAGATTTTCTGCGATGAGTGTAGCCATAAATGATGAGTTACTCCTGTGTTTTTTATTTTTTGTTTTGCAATTGAGACGGCACTAAAACTGTAATTACACGTTTACCTTTATTACTAAATGCTTGTAATTTTTGTTGTTTTACTAGATAGGTGATAAGATCGCTTTTTACATGATTGTCCCATTGTCCTAAACAAGCATCACCTGTTAAAGTCACAAACTGTGTTGCTAGATCATAATGTATTTTATTAGCATAACCTGTAATTGGTTTACCGTTATCTTGTAGTTGATAAAAAGTAACTGGATTGCCAAATGCTTCAATATAAGTTTTTTTTTGATCGTGATGCGGATAGGTGGCTAGCACCTTATTTGCATGAATATTAATAGTGCCTTGTTTGATTATTACGTTATCGCTAAATATGCTGATATTGTTCTGTATATCCAGGAAATGTTTGAGTGAGTCAATCACGATTGGCTGATTAGCGTCGGATGTACGTGCTAGGACAGCTGTCATAATAAAAAAAACTACACTTGCAATGAACAGATTTTTAAGTGTTTTATTGATTTTTAATTTCATATGTTGTTTGAACCTTATTAATCAATTCAGCGGTTTTTTCTCGAAGATTTCCATGCATTTTCATCCCACTAGAAGTAAAGTGTGTTCCATAAAATATTACTTTATCATTAGAGGATACATCTTGGGTCCTCAGATTAACCTGAGCGTTGTCAGTTTTAATTTTTTTTAATTGCAAACTAGCAATTAAGCTGTTTACTTTTACATGACCGTAAAGATATAATCTATGATGATTAGTTAATTTAGCGCGATCAGCATATATTGACCACGTTGCTAACGTATTCTTATTAAAAAGTATTACCACTGGTTCAGTAAACCAAGTTATTTTACTTGTGGCATAATACTGCATATTTTTTGCAATTAACTTATAGCTGAGCTGACCATTTGAATCATAAACTACGGTGTTTGTACACTGACTTTGATATGTAGGGGTCTTATTGTTAGTTGTATGTAGTGTGGTATCATTATTGACGTCTGCGATATTCCAACCAATTAGTGTTAGCATAATTATGGCTAATAATAAAGTTAGCCACCGTGTTATTTTGCTCATATCAATAATTTTCTAGTTATCAAACTGATTATCTTGAAAAGCAGTCTATCTTATAGGTTGATTACTGATCTTTGGCTACAAGAAAGCAGGCAATATAAAAATATTAGGCGTTAGTACAGTGTATATTATTACGTTAATTCTAACACTTACTTACATCCTGTGCGATTATTTCATTAGAATGGATGCCGATATATTGCATATAATTAGTTATGCATAACCACTGGTATGTGGGTCTAAAATACTAAGAGATTAATAGATTATTGTTGTTGCAGATAATTTAATACGAAGGAACGCACTAAATTATAGCAGTTGTTAAAAGACTAGTAATCAACATTTATTTAACATTACACGATGTTCAGGAATTAGATGCTGTATCTAAGTCCCATGTTAGTATTTTGATGCTACGGAAGGTTTTTATAAGATTCAATCTTTCAATAGTTATGTCATAAAAATTAATTGTCTAAAGGATTTGTCTGAAATGTATTGTGATTTTATATTTTACTAACTGATAACAGATAATCTACTGGATACATCTTGATATCCTCATTAAACAACGCCTGTTCGTAACATGTCATGCATATGTACTACACCTAGTAACTGATTATCATTTGTAACTAGGAGAGCAGTAATTTTATGACTTTGCATTACGTTCAATGCGTCTACTGCTAGCATATTTGGCGGTACTCGCACACCGCCTGATGTCATGATACTAGTAATTTTAGCATCGTTGAGGTTCATGCCAAGTTCACATACCCGACGTAAGTCGCCATCAGTAAAAATACCTAAAATATGCATTGCATGATTACAGATCACTGTCATTCCTAGTTTTTTTAAGGTGATCTCCACTAGCGCATCGCGTAGCGATGCGCTAGTGGAGACGTATGGTAGTTCATCACCGCTGTGCATAATATCCTGTACTTGCAAAAGCCGACGGCCAAGTGCACCTCCTGGGTGAGACAACGCAAAATCTTTGGAGGTAAATCCGCGAGCTTTTAGTAATGCAATAGCTAATGCATCACCCATGACGAGGGTGGCAGTAGTGCTCGTAGTTGGTGTTAGACCTAATGGACAAGCTTCCTGTGGTACCTTAATACATAGATGGATATCGGCTGCCTTACCTAGTGTACTCTCCGGATTATTAGTCATGCAAATAAGCTGTATTTTTTGGCGTTTTAATACTGGGACAAGTGTCAAAATTTCATTTGATTCGCCTGAATTAGAGATGGCAAGCACAATATCTTGCGTAGTAACCATGCCTAGATCTCCATGACTAGCTTCTGCAGGGTGTACAAAAAAAGAGGAAGTACCAGTGCTTGCAAAAGTAGCAGCGATCTTGCAACCAATATGCCCAGACTTACCCATGCCCATTACTATTACTTTTCCGTGGCAGGCGGCGATGATTTTGCATGCATTGCTAAAGCCTGTGTCAATATAGTAATTAAGTTGAGCTAATCCCTCACGCTCAATTTGCACCACTTCTTTGCCAACCTTCTGAAAATCAAAGCCTGGCGTCAATTGAAATCGTAACATATTTACCTCCCTAGCGATCACTGAATGTACTGAGAGGATAAAAAGAACTACCGCATGAAATGCGTAACATACCTGTAATTGCTACACACTATATCTTTATATGGGATAACACATATTTATGAAAATATAATTAAATTACATAAAAATATAGAAGCTAATACCTAGCCTCTTCCATCATAAGTTATAAGGCAAAAGAGATATAGTAGCGTAAAAGATTGTCTTATATTTTTTGAAGGAAGACACGCGACATGTGTTGCTAATGCGTGTATTCTAATTAAGTATTCTATATGCACCAGTATATCAGTCACTCTTTAAATAATCATAAGATAACACTAATAATAGTAGCGTCAAAAACTATCTGAGTATATTATAAAAGGAAGAGCTTGTGAATTAACTAATGAATCATATCATAACACTTATATAAGTGATTCGTAAGTAACCGCATGAATATTAAATGTCTACTATATTTTTTGATATAATGAACTTAATGAGCTAAAAATTATATTTTCAATTTCTAGAAATTATTGTAGTCCTGGAAAATTATTTCCTACTCAGTCCTTATAATATGTAAGGAGTAGATGTAGTATGCTATTTTACAATCTTTTAGCAAAGTTTAACGGACGTTATTCCTTGCTTTTTTGATAAGTACTTTTATACTCTTTTTATTAGAAATAAACGTAAAGAACCATCAGGTAGGCAGAAAACCTTAATGTTTATTATTTCTCAGTTTTACCCGACTTATATCCTGCTAAACCATTTTATTAAGAATGATATGTATTTGTTATATTCTTAGGTAAGTATCTCGACTTTAGTAAGACAGACATTTACAGTGTGAATTTTTATAATTACGGATTACTGTGTGAAAAATGTTGTTTTAGTTTGATTAAATCTATAATATTTGACAAATATGATTAGTGTAAATGTTACTATCCAGGATTTTAGCTAGTCATCTCACTATATCATCCTTGTACTCTACATGAAAAATGTTGTCAATAGACTAGGTCAGTGTGCTTTCTAACTGCTTTTAGTTTTTATAAACTTTTAAGAATATTAATTGTTTTTGCTGAACTATATTTATGTGGTATAATATTAAGCTTTTCAAATATAACTGTTACGCTTTAGTTAGTTATTGTTCCTCTAGCACAGACTCTTAGGAACTGCAAGGTTTATTATTTAATGGTTCTTAAAAGGCCTTCTGATATCGCAATATATAGCAGTTTCATGAAAAAAGCATTAGTAACACATGTCGCGTATCTTCCTTCAAAAATATAAGACAATCTTTTACGCTACTATATCTCTTTTGCCTTATAACTTATGATGGAAGAGGCTAGGTATTAGCTTCTATATTTTTATGTAATTTAATTATATTTTCATAAAATATATTTACTAATATAAAGATATAGAATTTCAGTCACCATGCGTATAGTTAAATATTATATCTCCTAAATAAGCGATATCAACATAAAATTGAGTATATAATCTATAGTATAAGAAGTTGACGTAATTTTTTTATAGTCTGCAGAATAAATAGTATGGTGAAATTATTAATTATAAGTCCCTGTTGGAGGAAAAATTGGAAAAAATTTTCGTCGATGAAGCTGTGAACACATTACATACTATACAAGATATGCTGCGCTGGACTGTAAGTCATTTTAATATTGCTAATATTTACTATGGTCACGGTACCAACAATTCATGGGATGAAGCAATACAATTAGTATTACCCAGCCTGTTTCTGCCATTAGATATTCCAGAGGATATGTATACTGCCTGTTTAACTCCCAACGAACGCCGTCGTATTATAACACGTGTGATTCGTCGTACTAATGAGCGCATACCAGTTGCTTACCTAACTAACAAATCCTGGTTCTGTGGCATGGAATTCTATGTAGATGAGCGTGTGCTGGTGCCACGTTCATTAATTGGTGTTCTAATCAACGATCGTTTTAATTCATTACTTCCACATCCACCGCAAAAAATTCTTGATATGTGCACTGGCAGCGGTTGTATCGCCATTGCCTGCAGTGATATTTTTCCAGACGCCGAAGTGGATGCAGTAGATATTTCCAAAGAAGCACTAGAAGTGACTGAGCATAATATCCAAGCACACGATCTTGAGAATCAGGTTATCCCTATTTGTTCTGATTTATTTCGTGACATCCCTAAAATAAAGTATGATCTAATAGTTACGAATCCTCCATACATTGGTACAAAAGAGATGTGCAATTTACCGAAAGAGTTCTATTTTGAACCAAAATTAGGTCTCCTAGCTGGCGATGATAGTTTGCAGTTAGTTCGTCGCATTTTGGCTTGTGCGTCTGATTACCTAAGTCACGATGGTGTGCTAATTTGTGAAGTGGGTAACAATATGTTACGCCTGATAGAACAATATCCAAAGATTCCGTTTACTTGGCTAAAGTTAAAAAACGGTAGTAATGGTGTATTTATGCTGATTAAACCACAATTAATTGATTGTAAGGCGCACTTTAGCATCTACCGCGACTAACGAGTATGTTTCTCATGATTATTACCAACGATAAGGAACCGTGATGGCAGGAAATACTATTGGACAGATTTTTCGTGTTACCACCTTTGGCGAATCTCATGGAGTTGCATTGGGTTGTATCATTGATGGCGTACCACCAGGTATACCGCTTACTGAGGTAGATTTAAAACACGATTTAGATCGCAGGCGTCCAGGGACTTCTCGGTATACTACTCAGCGTCGTGAACTAGATCAAGTACGTATCCTCTCTGGTCTTTTTGAGGGTAAGAGTACTGGCACTAGTATTGGGTTAATGATTGAGAACACTGACCAACGTTCCCAGGATTATAGCGCTATTAAAGATATATTTCGTCCAGGGCATGCTGATTATACTTACGAACAAAAATACGGGGTTAGAGATTATCGAGGTGGTGGTCGTTCTTCAGCACGTGAAACTGCAATGCGTGTTGCGGCCGGGGCAATCGCTAAAAAGTATCTACGGGAAAAAGTAGGCGTACAAGTACGTGGATATTTGGCACAGATCGGCAATATTACGTGTCAATTGCGAAATTGGGAATACGTCGAGCAGAATCCATTTTTCTGCCCTGATCCAGAAAAGCTAGCGCAGCTTGATCAACTTATGCGAACTTTAAAAAAAGAGGGTGACTCAATTGGCGCTAAGATCAGTGTGATCGCTGACAATGTGCCTGTTGGTTTAGGCGAACCGGTATTTGACCGTTTAGACGCTGATCTGGCACATGCGCTGATGAGTATTAATGCAGTAAAAGCTGTGGAAATCGGTGATGGTTTTTCTGTAGTAACTAAACGTGGTAGCGAAAACCGCGATGAAATAACCCCTCAGGGTTTCCAGAGCAATCACGCAGGCGGTATCCTTGGTGGTATTAGTAGTGGTCAATCAGTGATCGCTCATTTATCGTTGAAACCAACGTCTAGTATTATGGTGCCGGGTCGCACAATTAACCGTTGTGGTGAAGCGGTAGAGATAGTGACGCGTGGCCGACATGATCCCTGTGTTGGCATTCGTGCAGTGCCAATTGCCGAAGCAATGATGGCTATTGTACTCATGGATCATCTGCTGCGACAACGCGCTCAGAACAGTGATGTAATTTCTACGATTCCGCGTTGGTAATAAACCATGAAAATTAAATTTTATCCTCGTTACTAAATGTTTATTCCAGTAGCGTTGAACATAGTCTTTCGAATATAAATAAGTTACATATATTAACGCGTTATTGATATCATGAGCGTACTAAAAGTACTATCGCTAGGTATTGATAATGTGTGAGTCTACTCTGAATAATCCAATATCACATGCTAGTCATCGCAAGACAATAGTAAGCAGTGCAGCATGTGTTAAGAACCTTGTTTGCCGACACTAATCATTTCTTTTCACCCAGTTCTTTTTTGTCAAACATGCACTAGGTTTACATGATGTTCCTGCTACTCATTTTTCAATAAAGTATTATAGCATTTCGCTGATAACTGGTACTAATGTAATGCTATTAATACATAGTCTTAATCGGACTTAGATTAAGTGTAAAGGTGCAGAACCTACATAACTAGCTAAACACCACTAAAAGTAGCAAAATCTAGAAGAACCACAGATATAACACACATCTTGTGAAATGCTAACAAGGTGCGTTGATTATTATTGTCTCAGATTATTATAGTATAGTACTTATTCTCTCTGTTATTGCAGCTACATTGGTTATTATAGTGCGCTATAAATTACTTAATCCAACGTAATCAGTAACCTTGTAAATTCGTGATATTATACAGCTCTGTGTAATATAAGATAGCTTCTTACTATGCGCCACTAGGTGAGCGGTTATTTTCAGTGTATCTAGTTGCTTAATTTTTAACATGTCATTGATCTTGCTTGTATATTTACATTATAGGTCAGGTGTTTGATCTTACTTTATTTAGGTGTTTGACCTCGCTTGATTAATGATAAAAATTTTGTCTTGACATAGTAAGATTAATAAATAGTGCTGTTACCATTATCATCAGAAGTTGTCTTATATAACAAAAACACCTGAGAATCGGTAGTCGTCAGGATAATAGTGATCAGTTTCTCATTCAGTATGTTGCGCTTTAGGTAAAGTTACGATACGTATTTAAAGATAGCTTATTATAATCTGCATTATAAAAATCAGAACCAGAGCAATAACGAAGCTATTTGTAGTAGTGAGCAAAGGAATATGTATCGTAGAATAGATCGCGGTCTACATGTTAAGATAGTGTAAAGCCGATAAGGCTTAAGGCATCAATATGACGTTGTCAGTATATTAAAATCACGTCATTAAGAGCGTGTATAATATGTAATGCTATTATAATGTATTTGTTAGAGCAAATCAGTTTTTATAATATAAATTATTAAAACTAATAAATTGCAGGTATTAATATTTAAGGTTTAGCAGTGTCTAATTAAATTAGATAGCGTTTAGTTAAAAGTTCACTCTTATATCAAAGCTAGTGTCGCTATGATACACAATCAGTATCTATAATCGATAAGTCGCTGTAGTAGTCGATAATTATTCAACAACGTATGAAAGCTTTTAGTTTATTATCATTAAAAAATAAACGTTATTGAACTTCTTAAAAAGAAATATACCACCTTACCATAAGGTGGTATTGCTGTTTATATTGTGGCCTTAACATATAGTTAATGGCTAGTAACGTAATAAACTACGTCAATCTTGATAATATTAGTCAGATGATAAAATTGACAACGTCAATCAGCTTTGTTCGGCGTATAACTGTACGCTAAAGTACAATGCAAAATCCCTTAGGTAAATCAATAAGTATGGAAGAGGTATGAAATGAAACGTGCAGTGATTACTGGTTTGGGAATCATCTCCAGCATTGGTAATAATCAGCAGGAGGTTCGGGAAAGCCTAAAGGAAGGTCGATCTGGGATCACTTTCTCTCAGGAACTAAAAGATTCCGGTATGCGTAGTCATGTATGGGGAAATGTTAAACTAAATACTGATGGTTTAATTGATCGTAAAGCAATGCGTTTTATGAGCGACGCATCTGTTTATGCTTACCTTTCTATGGAAGAAGCCATTAAAGATGCTAGGTTAACTGCTGATCAGGTATCTAATAATCGTACTGGTTTAGTAGTTGGTTCTGGTGGAGGTTCACCACGTAACCAAGTCGCTGGCTCTGAGGGCATGCGTGCTAAAGGTTTGCGCGGTGTTGGCCCATATATGGTGACTAAGGCTATGGCATCAGGTGTATCCGCCTGTTTGGCAACCCCATTTAAAATTCGCGGTGTTAATTATTCTATTACTTCCGCCTGCGCCACTTCTGCACATTGTATTGGCCACGCAGTTGAATTAATTCAACTTGGCAAGCAAGATATAGTGTTTGCAGGTGGTGGCGAAGAGCTATGCTGGGAAATGGCTTGTGAGTTTGATGCCATGGGTGCATTGTCAACTAACTATAATGCTACTCCGGAAAAAGCTTCCCGTACTTATGATGCTGCGCGTGACGGTTTTATTATTGCTGGCGGCGGAGGTATGGTAGTGGTTGAAGCATTCGAACATGCGCTAGCTCGCAGTGCATATATCTACGCGGAAGTCATAGGTTACGGGGCGACCTCTGATGGATCTGATATGGTAGCCCCATCAGGTGAAGGGGCAGTACGTTGTATGAAGATGGCCTTGCAGCGTATTGATACTCCGATTGATTATATGAATGTGCATGGCACATCTACTCTTATTGGTGATGTAAAAGAACTTAAAGCGATCCGCGAAGTATTTGGCGAAAACACTCCAGCAATCTCCTCTACTAAATCTATGACTGGCCATGCTCTTGGCGCCGCTGGTGTGCAGGAAGTAATTTACTGTCTTTTAATGACTGAGCATAGTTTTATTGCACCTAGCATCAATATAGAGAATCTAGATAAGCACGCAGTAGGCATGAACATTGTAACCCAGTCAACTCGGCGTCAGTTAACTACTGTAATGTCTAATAGCTTTGGTTTTGGTGGTACTAACGCTACGTTAGTGATGTACAAGTTACCACAGTAACGCTGCTAATATGTATTGCATAAACATGTACTAATACATATTAATACATGAAGAGTTCTATTCTAGGTTTACTGTAAACTATAGATACTATTATTATGCCAAGAGTATAGCACAAACTATCGATCGTTTGACCTACATCATCGTGTGTAAAACGAAGTTATTTCTTCTAAGTTGGATATTATAATGATACAGTGAAATTATTTAGTCTATTCATAATGGTTGAATAAAAGTCTTTTAAATTTGTTATTTCTAATATGATCCGAATCATTCCTGCTGGTGGTTTTATAATACTATAGAAATTGCGATTTAAACTTGGGTAAATATTGTTACCTGATTGATTTTTTTTGCTATTTTTAAGTAAAGTAAAAAGTAATTATAAATATCAATATATCTTAAGGTGATTCAGGAGATGCGGACGCCTATCTATACTAGTAATACTTAACATAACTAGTAATACTTCAACGTACAAAATAGTAAGAGACTATAAATTAGTTGCGAGCTGTTTTTAAAAACAATTCAGTAAAATTGCTACCCAAATCATTAAAGATGCAACTGACTAAGTTTTGCTAACCTACATCAGTTAATAGCTGTGAATCTTGTTTATTTTCTGTTCTATAACCTTAATCACTGAGATATATTGATTGTATTTTAGGTACTAGATTATTTGAGATGTGATTTAGCTAGCTACAGAATATTCGATATGATTTTGATAAGTATAGTCATAATTTATTACTAAAATTAAGACTTTATTTTAAGCTTTAGTACGGCAGTACACTTCTTCTACTTTTATAGTAATGAAGATATCAGTATTATTATTTTTCGGTAAGTTTATATTTTGAAGGATTACGCGCATATTTGTGTTTAAATAATACCAATATAACAAGGCAGACTATTTTCGGATATAGCTTAATAAGCTATTAGCTGAAGTTTCGATATTCAGGCTACTTCTAGCGGTATAATTGGAGGGGAACATACATATGCCTAAGTCAGACAAATGGTGGTATTTTTCTATAGGGCTTTGTTTAATAGTCTTTCCCGCCGAAATTCTCGCAGATTCTTTAAATGCTCAGCGTCAACGCTATGAGAAAGTTCAGCAGGCATTCGATAGTCATCAAGAGGAGATAGTTGTACAATTACTTCCGACGCTGAAAAAATATCCACTTTACCCTTATCTAAAATATCGTAAATTAATACAAAATCTTAGTCACGTGAGTTTTTCTGACGTCAACTCTTTTATAAAGCAAAATCCAACGCTTCCACCGGTGAAAGCATTGGTGCCTCGCTTTATTAATGAGTTAGCACGACGTGAGGACTGGCGCACTTTGCTCATGTTAAGCTCGCGGGTACCTCAAGCAGTCGTAGCACGCTGTAATTATTACTATGCTAAATGGGCAACTGGTGATCAGTCAGCAGCATGGTATGGTGCTGCTGAACTATGGATGGATGGAAAAACACAGCCTTGGGCGTGTAATAAGCTCTTTAACGTTTGGCGTCTATCAGGTAGACAAACACCTCTTAATATCTTAGAACGTATGAAGCTGGCGTTAAAAGAAGGCAATAGTATGCTAGTTAATAATCTATGTCGTCAGTTACCTTTAGATTATCAAGCCATAGGTAAGGCTCTAGTATGTTTGCAAGATAATTGCACTACATTGGAGTCTTTCGCTCGCAATGTAGTACCAACTGATTTTACCCGCGATATCATTGCTATCGTTTTTGAACGCCTAGCGAGACAAGATGCGAAAAACGCTAGGGCTATACTACCGACCCTTGTACGTTTACAAAAAATGAGTAATACCCGACGTATAGTCTTAGAAGAGGCACTAGCATGGTGTTTCATGAATAGTGCTGCTACCTATGAACAGGCTCAATGTCGCGATCAGGTTATTTTGCGCAGTCAATCACCAGCATTATTAGAGCGGCGGGTACGCATGGCACTAGGTTATGATGATCGGAAGGGTGTAGTGACGTGGTTAGCGCATTTACCATTAAAGTTACGAAATAAGCATGAATGGCGCTATTGGAAAGCTAAAATGCTTTTAGAAGCTGGCAAACGCAGTGAGGGTGAAGAGATATTACATAACTTAATGAGTGAACATGGTTTCTATCCGATGGTAGCTGCGCAAAAACTACACGTCACTTATCCGGTGAGGATAGAACTTGCACCTCAACCTTATAGTGCACTGCTTCGTAAACCAGAGATCGCCCGAGTACGTGAACTGATTTATTGGAATATGGATAACTGGGCGCGCAGTGAATGGAACTCATTTCTTATCAACCGCAACCATGCTGAACAAGCTGCATTAGCGCGTTATGCTTGTAATCAAGAATGGACTGATCTTAGTATACAAGCGACTATTATTGGAAAACTATGGAATCATTTGCAAGAACGTTTTCCACGTGCTTGGTCTAAGGAGTTTCGCCGTGCTACCCATGGTAAGGATATAACACTGAGCTATGCTATGGCGATTACTCGACAAGAGAGTGCCTGGAATCCAAAAGCACAATCTGCCGTAGGTGCGACTGGACTTATGCAAGTCATGCCGAATACTGCTCAACATACGGTAAAAATTTTTTCTATACCTGGGTACGTTAGTTCGAGCCAATTATTTGATCCAAAAATTAATATTACTATTGGCACACGTTATCTAGAGCACTTGTATCAGAGATTTGGCCACAATCGTATTTTATCGACGGCTGCTTATAATGCTGGACCATCGCGGGTGAATAACTGGCTTTGTAATACTGCAGGGCGGGTGGATGCGGTAGGGTTTATTGAAAGTATCCCTTTTTCTGAGACACGCGCTTATATCAAAAATGTATTGACTTATGATGTTTTTTATCGTTATCTGAGTCGTCAGCCAGCAAGCATACTGACTGACATAGAATGGAAACAGTATTATTAAGTTGTATCACCTCATTAGTATGCTAGTTATGTTGCTTAAATAGTATGGTGACTATTATGACGCAATTATCGTTCAGTCATCCCGTCGTCTTTTTATCAAAAGACACGGAGGATTGGTTGCTTTTCACAAGACTTTTGCAACATGCAAAAGCGCAGGAGTTACAGCAGCCGTTGATGCAACTCTTGCTAACGTCAGACGAGCGGATTGCATTAGGTACACGGGTAAGGATTATTCAGCAATTAATGCGTGGAAAAAAGAGTCAACGTGAAATTAAGCATCAACTAGGGGCAGGTATTGCTACGGTAACTCGTGGTTCAAATAGTTTGAAGACAGCTTCGCCAGCTTTAAAACAATGGCTTGAACAACAATTGCTGAATGATGTACAAGAGCTTGGCCATTAGAGATGTTCTAGTAAATCTGCGAACGATATATTACACATTCTAAAATAAGAACATGACACTAAAGATAATCGAAAAACCTACTGTCTGTTGGTAACTATTTCCATCATAATAGTTGAGTCTTTCACTCTAGTATAGTAAGCAAAATATGTTCTTTGGTAATTGATATAGATATTTGTTTCATAACAAATTAGAGAAGAATAAGGTGAATATTATTTGATTAATTTCATGGTTCTGTAATCAGTAATACTAATATTCTATAATCATTGAAGAGGCTTAATTTTTTATCAATTAGTCATATTGGCAGCAAAATATACCGCCAGGTAACAGGTGGGGTATAGTATTTTAATTATAGTAATCCCGATGTAAACATACAATAAATTACACTATTATTCTATTTTCTGAATAGCTAGAATTCTAATGGGCTTTCTTTGGTGTTTTGTTTGTATGGGTCATAACTTAATGTACTTATGAGTAATATAATTATAATATAAAATCTAACATGCTCAACGTCAATACGTGTTTTGTCTCATACAGAGTGAAGAACCCGTTTATCATCGCGTATCCTTGATACGCTGCATTAGCTACAATAGATTGAGTGGATGAATAATTAAGTATTTACTAAACTATT
Organism: Candidatus Gillettellia adelgis; assembly: GCA_020541285.1. GTDB lineage: Bacteria > Pseudomonadota > Gammaproteobacteria > Enterobacterales > Enterobacteriaceae > Gillettellia > Gillettellia adelgis. The sequence goes on from CP047043.1 coordinate 468,167, forward strand.
TAGATATTACTTAAATACTGTAGTGTAAGATGTGTAGTTCTAAAAAACTGTCTTGATTAACCATGTAATATAGAAAAAAGTATCATAGACTTTCTTGGCAATTTAGTAAAATTGTCATAGTAGGCCTCGCTCATGAAGTCAGCCTAGATGTTAATGGTGTGCATTTTATCTAAAAGAATACAGCGTAGTGTACGCTTAGATGGCTGCTTGGAAACATTCTATATAGTAAAGAGAAGGGAATTCTATTTACTTAAAATGCTACAATGCATTGTGCTTGAATAATATTATGAGTCTTATAATCTGCAGAGATAACGTGCTTAATAATAAATATTTCTGTTTTGTTAAAACTAGAGAAATTAATGTAATAAAACAGCATGTACCTATCATATTTAATAAACCCATGTGATTAGCATGTAGTTTGAAAAGACTGCATGATACTAACAAATGTTAATCGTTAGTATCTGCTAATCTTTAGCTAGAACTTGCATGTTATAGGAGCGTGATAAAACCTTTGCATCAAAAGGTTTGATACAATCGCTGTTGCACTTCATCAAAGATATAACAGAAGTATACTATCTCTTATTTTAGAATCAGACAAAGATTTCATTAGAATTTTATCAGATAGGATGAAAGATAACTTCAAAACTATACACATGAACACTCTAAGTTATTTAGATATATTATTTGTAACAAAATATTAGTTGCCGGATTTTTTAGTCGCATCAAGTGTGCAATGAGTAGTAGATCTGATGCAGATTGCATTACTTAAATGATATGAGAGAAAAATCATATTTTGACTGAGGTAACTAGTTGTAGTGTATGAACATGTAATCAATATACGAAGCTATTAAACATGGACATATAATCCGGAGTATTATGATGAGTATACTGGTAGCTTTCTATGTGTATTAGGAATAATTGTAGAGGCAAGTCCTTGTAAAGATATACTTGTCAGTTTAATATATTATCAGTTATAGGATAAAACGACTTAAATCTTCATCTGCAACTAGTTCATCTAGATGACTACGTACGTAGTTCTTATCAATTGTAATAGTCTGTTGGTCTATTTCATTTGCATTATAAGAGATATCTTCCATGAGACGCTCTAGGACTGTATGTAGGCGACGTGCTCCAATGTTTTCGGTGTTTTCGTTAACCTGCCACGCTGCTTCAGCGATATGACGAATACCATCGGTAGTGAACTCGATATTTACCCCCTCAGTATTGAGAAGCGCTTTATATTGCTCAGTTAGAGAGGCGCTGGGCTCTGTTAGGATGCGTTCAAAATCTTCAGTGGTTAGCGCCTGTAACTCAACGCGAATCGGTAGACGACCTTGTAACTCTGGAATTAGATCTGAAGGGTTACCAGTTTGGAACGCGCCAGAGGCGATGAACAAGATGTGATCGGTTTTTACCATGCCGTGTTTAGTAGAAACGGTACAACCTTCCACCAGTGGAAGTAAGTCACGCTGCACGCCTTCGCGCGATACGTCTAGCCCAGCACTTTGGCTACTACGTTTGCAGATTTTATCGATTTCATCAATAAAGACAATGCCATGCTGCTCAACTGATTCAATCGCTAGTTCTTTTAGTTCTTCTGGATTCACTAGTTTCCCAGCTTCTTCTTCTACTAATAGCTTAAAGGTTTCTTTAATCTTTAATTTTCGCGGTTTTTGTTTTTGGCTGCCTAGGTTCTGAAACATAGACTGTAATTGATTAGTCATTTCTTCCATGCCTGGAGGCGCCATAATTTCTACATTCATCGGAGCAGCAGGTAGATCAAGTTCAATTTCTTTGTCATCTAACTGACCTTCTCGGAGTTTTTTGCGAAATGCTTGCCGAGTGGCTGATGGCTCTTTATTCTCTTTTGATTCCCCCCAATTGTTCTTAGCTGGTGGGATTAGCGCATCAAGAATACGTTCTTCAGCTAGTTCTTCTGCGTGGATGCGATGCTTTTCAATTGACTGTATACGTATCATTTTAATTGCAGCATCAGTTAGATCTCGAATGATAGAATCGACTTCTTTACCTACATAGCCTACTTCAGTGAACTTAGTCGCTTCGACCTTAATGAACGGTGCGTTAGCTAACTTTGCCAGGCGACGCGCAATTTCTGTTTTACCAACACCAGTCGGGCCAATCATCAATATGTTTTTTGGTGTTACTTCATAACGAAGTATCTCATTAAGTTGCATGCGACGCCAGCGATTGCGTAGCGCAATAGCAACAGCGCGTTTAGCCTTGTTTTGGCCAATAATATAGCTGTCTAGTTCGCTAACGATCTGACGCGGGGTCATGTTAGACATAGTATTTAATCCTTACGCTTTGGAAGGAAATTCTTCAATGGTATGAAAATGATTAGTATAAATACAGATATCACCAGCAATGCTAAGAGATTTCTCAACAATGCTACGAGCGTTCAATTCTGTATTTTCTAACAATGCGCGAGCTGCAGCTTGAGCATATGGACCACCAGAACCGATAGCAATTAAATCATTCTCTGGCTGAATGACATCACCATTGCCAGTAATAATCAATGAGGCGTTTTCATCGGCAACAGCTAGCAATGCTTCAAGTTTGCGTAACATGCGATCAGTGCGCCAATCTTTCGCCAGTTCAACAGCAGCTTTCACCAAGTGGCCTTGATGAATTTCTAACTTTTGTTCAAATAATTCAAAAAGTGTAAAAGCATCAGCAGTGCTACCAGCAAAACCAGCAATTACTTTATTATTATACAGACGACGTACTTTTTTAACGTTGCCCTTCATGACTGTATTACCTAAGGTAGCTTGGCCATCGCCGCCGATTACTACCTGGCCATGGCAACGAACGCTTACTATTGTTGTCACGCGCAAATCCTAGTTGAAGATCGAGGGAAGCCCTCTTAGTTTATAAGCTGAGACTAAAATACATATTAAAAATATAAATGGGGGGGGTTTAGTAGTTTTCAACCCCTGTGATACATGGAATATAGATTGGTGTGTTAAGATTGTGTGAGTGGAAGAGAGTACATTTATTAATGTACAAGCCGAATATGACTCGATTCCATCGAGTATTTTTTAGTCATTTGTTTATCAATACCTTCAAGCGCCAAGCACATGCAAACAAATTAGCATAATAAACAGTATAAAATGCACCATGCTGCATCAGTCATACATAGGTTTGTAACTTTTTCTAAGCGTATTGTTGCGGTTTTTTCTTTATTGTCGGATGTGTTTAACAAGAAGTTGTACGAGTGTAGTACGCCATTGATTATTAAAAAATATTTTGTCGTGAGTCGATTTATCGTTGTAGATAACTATTGCTACGTATAGCAATATTTGAAGGATTTATGTATTGTAGTATATTGAAACATGTTGAATGTTATTGCATAGTAACCTGCGTTCTTTTCAAAAAAAATGACGTTGCCTTATCGTCAAAGGGAATTTAGCGTTTACTTTATCACAGACTGAATTTTTTTGGGATGTTACACACCAATCTGACTGTTTTGAGATCTCATATGTTATAGCTAATGTTCTTCAGGTTGTGGTGGTAGGGCAATGCATTAGACGGTATCTAGATGTTAGTAGGAATGACTAATGATTGTATTTGTCGTGCGCAGTACAACATACGCTACCAACAAAAATATTAGCAGTATGTTAGTTAGTATGAGTATAGGTTTAGATATTGTTGTAGAATTATATATTTTACAACTAAAATTGATATGTATCCCTATTATTTGCTGCGATTTACATAGTCTTTTGCCACTATTATTCCACTTCTTCCTAGTTTTAAGTAAGTATTTTATATTTATAAAAATAATATATCTGACTAGTATAAAAGTAGCAGACTGTTACTGTAGATTATTAGCTCATCATCCAATAGCCACATGCTATACGCCAGGCTTTTCTGATATAGCTGATCTAACAGTAGACAGCGTCTGTTTGTCGATCAGATACGATGAACTTTATCGCTGCAATTAACAGAGGGTTTTAATATTACACTAGTGTAATATTGTGAATGCTTTTGATGAATAAAGAGTATAACACTCTTCAGTTTATTTTTTGATTGTAAAATCAGCCTATTGCAGCTAATAATTAATATTAGCTATCTCTTTGAAGATTTATAAACCAGTTTTTTATTTTTTTTAAAGCAAAGCCTATTAGGCTGATCGATCTAGTAGTACTACATCATGTTATGATATAGTAATTTGCTAGTTTTTATACGGTAAACCTTTAATGATCCATACTATGGTAAATTTTATCTTGCAGCGCCTAAAGAGCTGTGTTGTTGGGTGTTTAGTTGAGAACTGGCTTTGTCTGCTAATATTTTCATTATGCGATAACTTTAGTGCATCTGCTCATTTTTAGTATAGTGCTTGCTAGGTGTAATGTAACAGTAACTACAAAGCATTTTTGAAATGCTTCGGCTATCTGTAGCGGTGTTATAGTTAGCTCTAAGTTTAGTGAAGTTGCTTGGCTCAGCTAACTACTTCACAGTGAAAGAAATGCTGCATTGTTGATAAGTACGTTTACTGAGTACCCATTACGATCAATCACTTCGTCATACTAAATATAACATAATCGCGAAAATTCAAATAAAATGAAACATTAGCGATTTTGAGTGTAGTATCCTATTGTGTATAGTTAAACTAGTATCTAGCCATCAGTAATCGCTGGTTTTCATTGCCTACTTGAAAGATAACCGTTTCCTCTAACCTTGTAATGTATGAGATATAATAATTACAATACCGTCTGCAGTACTGTTAGATTTACTTATGTTTTTAAAAATTCACTCGGATTATGGCATTCAGCATCTAGCTGAATAGCTCGGTAATATTATTAGGAAGAGTTATTATAATATATAATAAAACTTATCATAACTATGTAACTAGATGTTAAATACTGAGTTTATTGAGAATCAAATGATTCAATCGATCTAAGGACAAAATTATAATAGCCTATCAAGATATTTTTTATTCGTAAAAGTGACATTCAATTGCCATTACCCTAAGTTCAATATTTTTGGATTAATGACTAACGTATCAATCGTTTTCTGAGTTTCAGTAGATCAGTTTTAATCTGGCAAGTGATCATCGAGCAGTGGTGATGTATAGTTTTAGGTATGTGTATGAACATGTATTTGGGATCCATGCTTTTCATTATACTGCTAATACTAGTTATGCCATAATTTCGTGTGTTATGTTTTGCACATACCTTGCGTTTAAACGTCTGATTTGTTAAAATTAATTAATCTTCTCTGAAAATTAAGTTTTTTCCAGAATTAAAGATTATTATATTAGTGCCAACTTATTTGTTTTTTTGATTGCTTTTTCTTTTAGCTTACAGCTGATAGCTAAGCTTTTTATATTTGTAAATCAGTGCATTATGAAAGTATAAAAGATATTACATATTGTATTATGAATGCTTATTATAGCACTTTAATGCTTACACTTGTAATTAGATAGAAGTTAGTAGGTTCATTTTATAAATACGATATAAGTTAAGATAAAATTTATCGTGTATAGCTGTGTTTTTGTTTTTTAAGCCCTCACACTGTAACGTGATTTTTAGATCTCTTCAACTTTATGCAGTTTTCTGTTTGTTAGACATTATTAAATATTTTTATTTAAAATAGGAGCTGAATTTGTCATCTGAGTGCAATATAAACCGTAGAATTTATTACTGATCTGACAGAGAATGTTCGGGTGATAACATTGTCTTCGGTGCCGTTAATTAGTAAGTAATCGGGTATTTATCGCAGTTTTTTAGGTGTAGTTATATAACTATACTTAAATAATTGTAGTCACAGAAAAAAAATGTCTAGCGTATCGTATGAATACACTACATGTAGTAGGAAAAGATTTTATATAAAATAAATAACTGATACAGAAGACCGAAGAGAACAACTTTGTTTTTTTGATTGATTGTATATATCGAACACAGGAAATAGAACGTGTATATATAATTTTAGCAACAAAACTTAAACACTAGAAACTAGTGTGATTTTTTATAAATATTGTAAGTGTGCTACACTAAAATATAATACTATTAGAGTTGCTATATTCAAAGATAAATAATGATAATACAATATTGCCTATTTTATTATAAATATAAACTGCATACATAAAATAAAATGTGTACCAAACTGGCAAGACAGATTCTCACTTCTAGAACTTATAAGAAAGTGGTAATGACAAGGAATCTAGAATCTGATATAAAGACTATAACAATAATGCATGAAAAGATTAGCAATAGCTGTTAAGTTACAATACAATATTATGACAGGAATATACAGTGTTACTGTAATGCATGTAGGGATTTATCGAATAATTTTTTGCGAATTTAACAGTAACTTCAGATGTTAAAGCATTCTAATGTTAGCGCATTAACTTCATAAGAGTCATTTATAATACATAACACGTTAGGTTAACTAAATAATTGTAACATGTTACTAGTCAGATAGCATATCCCTTCAATTTATTATGTAATTCCTATAACAGAATGCATTGAAAATGTTTGTTGTATTTTGTACTTTTAAAGATACATGCATTATTTGACGTTTGCGCAATGAGACTGTAATGAGTGTTAGTTATCTATTGGATCAACGTCTAGGGTCCACTTTATTTTGCGTGTTTGTGGTAAACTAGTAATTAGCAGTAGTAGATGTCTGGCGAGCTGTTGTAATGATTGCCGTAATGGATGTTGTAATAATAGTTGCCACCGATAGCGACCGCCACGTTTAGCCTGTAGCGCTGGTGTTGGACCTAATACCCATAACGAATGATCCTTGATATGGTTTATCTCTAACCAATTACGAATTTGTTGTAGAAAACGAGGAGCCTTCTGATTGTCATAATCTTCTGCACGCACAATAATATGGTGGGTATAAGGAGGGAGAGAGACGCTATTTCTTTCCGACAAAGCTTGTTGAGCGAAGGCACTATACCCCTTGTGTAGTAAAATTTTCAACAAAGGGTGTTCAGGATAATGAGTTTGTAAGAGCACTTCTCCTTGCGTGTCTGCGCGACCTGCGCGCCCAGATACTTGTATGTATAGTTGGGCAAAACGTTCAGCGGAGCGGAAATCAGCGGAAAATAGCGCACTATCAACATTGAGCAATACTACGAGAGTAACATTAGGAAAATGATGTCCTTTTGCCAGCATTTGCGTGCCGATTAAAATGCGTGATTCACCACGGTGAATATCCATCAAATATTCTTCCAATGCACCCTTGCGGCTAGTAGTATCACGGTCAATGCGAATAATGGGTGTTTTAGGGAATAAGTGTGTTAATTGATTTTCTAATTGTTCAGTGCCCACGCCAATCGATGACAAATACATGGAGCTGCATTGTGGACAGCAGTTTACCATAGGTCGCTGACTATTACACTGGTGACAACGTAATTGATTTTGATTTTGATAGAAAGTATAGTAATGATTACAGCGTAGGCATGCTGCGATCCATCCACATTTATGGCATTTTACCGCTGCAGCATAACCACGACGGTTTAGAAAAAGCATAACTTGCTTACCAAGCTGAAGATAATGTCGAATGCTTTTTAGTACCAGTGTTGATAAACCACTTTTTAGTGGAAGCCCCCTAAGGTCGATTAGACTGAGTGATGCTGCTTTAGAGTTGCCAGCACGCTGCGCAAGTGTTAACTGACGGTATTTGTGCTGCTGTACATTGTAAAGCGTTTCTAGCGCTGGAGTGGCAGAACCCATTACTATCGGGATGTTTTCTTCTTTAGCTCGTAATACTGCTAAGTCACGAGCATGGTAGCACCAACCTTCCTGTTGTTTATACGAGCTGTCGTGTTCTTCATCGATAATAATAATCCCTAAGCGCTTGAACGGGCTAAATAAAGCTGAACGAGTACCAATAATAATAGCTACTTCACCGCTTCTAGCGCGCAGCCATACATTTAGCCGTTCATTATTATTTAGTTTGGAATGTAGTACATCTATTGGCACGTTGAAACGTTTACGAAATCGGTCAGCAGCTTGTGGCGTTAGGCCAATTTCTGGTACTAGCACTAGCGCCTGTTTACCTTTAGATAAAATTTTTTCCAATACACCAAGATATACTTCAGTCTTACCAGAGCCTGTCACTCCAGCTAGTAGCCAAACTATAAATTGTGTGTTATGATTGTGGATGTTTTCTATTGCATGGGTTTGCTCGGTATTCAGTAGTAGTGCATTGCTCAACACAGCAAAGCTAGCGTGCCAGTCTTTGGTAACGGCGTTTTGGTACCGTAAATCAATGAGACCCTTAGTACGTAGTATGCGTAAAGCGCTCATTGTTAATTGATATGGACTAATCTGATGACGATAAATTGGACGTTGCTTGATTAGTGCGAGCGCCTGTTGTTGTTTGGGTGAGCGCCTCAAACTTTCTAGCGAAGTAGCGTATCCCTTGTCAGTGGTAAACCATTCTTCTAATACAGTAACTTCAGTGGGTTTACCTGTGCGTAGCAACACTGGTAGCGATTGCAATAGCACTTCACCGATCGGATAATGATAGTAATCGCTAGCCCAGTGTAAAATGCGCCACAAACTAAGGGAAAACAGCGAGGTAGTATCGAGTATACTATTGATTGGCTTTAATTTTTTTAATGGTAATGCGCTAGTTTCACGGTAATTAGTAATAATACCTATTACCTGTTTGTTTCCCCAAGGTACAGATACTCGTGCGCCAGCTACTGGATGTAAACCTAATGGTAATAGATAGTCAAAGGTGCGAACGCAAGGAATAGGTAAAGCAATTTGCACAATAGGCATACGTAATCCAAATAAAAATAATTTATTAGTGAAGATAACTTGCTAAAAAGATATGATTTTAATTACGCAGTAATTAAAATGTTGTAATATTATGTCTCTATGACATATTATCATATAATATAAAATTTTATTTTTGCTATATCTGAGATCTGGTAATCCAAACCTGGATAATGGTATTAACTTAACTAGGATTTCCTATGCAGAAAAATATCCATCCAAAATACGAAGAAGTGACTGCTACTTGTTCGTGTGGTAACGTGATAACAATTCGTTCCACTATAATGCACGATCTACATTTAGATGTTTGTAGTGCCTGCCACCCTTTTTATACAGGTAAGCAGCGTGATGTTGCAACAGGTGGTCGCGTAGATCGTTTTAACAAACGATTCAAAATTCTTTAATTTAAGTAGTGAGGTTGTGTGATAGTCATATAACAGAAATACCTATATCTATCTTTATCTATGATGCATAGCCTTAGATTATTTTATATGTTTATTACGGATACATTGCAACAATCATGTGCATTAGTTAGAGAAAATATGTAACGTCGTACGGTTGTTAGTGACGCGTTATGCAAACCTTATCGTTTATGTCGATGAATGGAAGAAGAATTTTCTAATGCGATTGATCTAACGACAATTATTGTCGCGCAAGTAATATTAAATACGTTGAAATTCTTTGCTGTACTCTCAGTAACCTATAATAACTTATATCACTCGTTTTATGTGTCTAGGCTGCTATTTTACTCAGCGTTAACGTTATTATAAATCTTGATTATGGATATAATATTAGTTGCATTTTTTAATTAAAATACCCTGATTTCTTATCAAGACGTATAGCCGTGTATGCGTATGGGTATTAATCTAAAATAGATATAAATTTATTAGAATTTGATACCAGATAGCTTTATATATTCCTTGCTATAGCTCTAACATAATGTATAAGAATAGTATTCTTCTTGTTATGTATGTGCACTTGAATATATTAATACGTTAAAGCGCCGTGATGATGATTTGGCACTGCAATTACCCTAGAAACTGTCAATAACATCCTTTTATATGTTATTGTTTATGTTGATCAGGTATAAATTTATATATCACAAGCAGTGATCTTTAAGTATTTATTATTTAATCAACTGATCCATAACTTATATTGAGCGTGTGGTTTGGTTACTAGACATAAATATTATAGTTATCGCAAGAAGCGCATCAAGTGCTATAGCTCTTCTTTATCAGAATGCGTGCAAAGAAATCTTTAGTGTTTTAACTCCTTAGACCAGCAATATCATTGTCCATAGGTATTAATCTAAATATTAATAGTCTAGCATAGTTATGCAAATAAGCATGGGTTTTGAATGTTTTGATTATTAAAATTTTGTATGAGCATAACTATAAGAGCATAGTTATTTTTTAGGATACTATGTATGAAATTAAAGTTTATCCCTTTCTTTATAACTTTGTATTCAGTGTTTAAAAAGTTCATAATAACCCCGCGCTGCTCTACTTTTTTTAAGAGAGATGTCTTGCTTAAAGATTGATCATTGAATCATTAACATTTATTATGTTGACCACTCTTTTATCAGTGCATATTGTATTAAAGAGTAGTGTAGTTTTTAGTTTGCATTGAATACTTAATCGTTTAATTATTTGATATCTCGTATGATGATGCTAACATTAGATGGATAATAAGCAGATGGTAAAATCACAGTCTATCACTCATAGATATCGAGATAGTAAGCTTTTGCAATTATATAGATTGTTTTTCTATGAAGAGAGAGTTTGAGTAGGACTACTAAAAGTCTATGTTTTAATCAGGAGCCTATATATCACAATTTTAACAAAAATTTGAATAGTCATAATCTTAAATATGCATAACAAAGCTCTTATAGAGATGCGCATGTAATATAAAGTTTTCAACTGATGCAAGATCAATAGAAAAAAGACATTGCGTTTACTATATCTGATTCTTAATAGCTTAGATATAATATGATTATTAGACCATAAAAGCAATACACTAAAATATAGTAAGCCATATGCACGACGTATAGTCAATATATCGTTAAAGGTATTATGGTAAATAATGTGTTTGTTTTTCTACAGTATATTACTATAGCGTATTAGAAAACAATACTAATGAGTATTGATAACTTAGCTGTTAACATACAACTTAAAGTGTATGAGGTGTCGAAATATAAATATAACTTTTATGACTACTAATTATTACTAGTTTTGTTAGGGTATGTTACCTGGAGGTGTTTTTTGTTGTAGTGCTAAGTTTTATATTGTTGTAATAATTTCTGCAATATGAGCAGGTATTTGTAATACTACTAATTTATTTGTTCTAGGATAATAAGTATGAATTTTTAAGTAACCACTATCTAAGAAATTAGTACACAGGTTATAATATAGTACCCGAAGGTCGAACAAGTTCACGCAACAATCAATACTCATCATGCATAACATTATATATGTGTCAATGATATGTTTATGCCGCGTACTCGATAGTTTGTATGCTACTAATGAATATTTGTGTTATTACCTTTTTAAAACTTAATTTATTAGATAACAGGTTTACGGTGGATATTACTGCGGCATCACTTACTTCTGATAACATCTATATCAGTGATGATTATAGGCTACTTTGTGGATCATTCTCTGATCCGATCTTAAAATATTGCAGGCATATACAAAATATCCTGCCTACGCTATAAAGGTAACCATTGAATATTCACAGTTTACTCTCCGATAAAGTGAGTCAGGCATTAATTTTTGCAGGCGCTCCGGTTGATTGTGCAGCGCAGGTACGTCAATCAGTTAACGCTAAGTTTGGTGATTATCAAGTTAATGGTGTAATGTTAGCTGCCAAAAAGATGGGTATATCGTCTCGCCAACTAGCAGAAAAAGTGCTTCCTCTACTTTCGTTTGGTGAGATCGTTAGTAGAGTAGAAATTTCCGGTCCCGGTTTTATTAATATCTTTCTGAATAATGTCTGGTTAGCTTCTCAAATTGATCGAGTATTATACACCCCTAAACTAGGCGTAAAATCAGTTAAACCGCAAACTATCGTTGTCGATTACTCAGCGCCAAATATCGCTAAAGAGATGCATGTTGGTCATTTACGTTCTACGATTATTGGCGACGCCGTTGCACGTACTTTGGAGTTTTTAGGTCATAACGTAATCCGTGCAAATCACGTGGGAGATTGGGGTACTCAATTTGGTATGTTAATCGTCTATTTAGAGAAAATACAGAGTGAGCATTCTAGAGATATCGATGTGTCCGATCTAGAAAACTTTTATCGTCAGGCTAAAAAACATTACGATAAAGATAGTAACTTTGCTGCTCGCTCCCGCGCCTGTGTAGTAAAATTACAAAGCGGAGATCCTTACTATAAAAACATGTGGCGTAAGTTAGTTAATATTAGTATGGCGAAAAATCAGCTCCTCTATAACCGCCTAAATGTCACGCTCACTACAGATGATGTAATGGGTGAAAGTTCTTACAACGGCATGCTTCCAGGTATTGTCGCTGATCTAAAGACTAAAGGACTGGCGGTAGAAAGTGAAGGCGCTACTGTAGTATTCCTAGAAGAATACCAAAATAAAAATGGAGAGTTAATGGGTGTGGTGATTCAGAAAAAAGATGGAGGTTACTTATACACCACTACTGATCTTGCATGTATAAAATACCGGTACGAAGTTCTAGGTGCGAATCGTATACTGTATTACATAGATTCACGCCAGCATCAATACTTGGCACAGGTATGGTCTATCGTTCGAAAAGCTGGATATGTGCCAGAGGCTGTTTCACTAGAACATCACCTATTTGGCATGATATTAGGCAAAGATGGAAAACCATTTAAAACCCGATCTGGTAATGCAGTAAAACTATCCAATCTATTAGATGAAGCCATCGAGCGGGCTACACAGTTGATTGCAGGTAAAAATCCACATATGTCAGAACGAGAAATAGCAAATGTAGCCCACATCATTGGTATTGGTGCAGTGAAATATACTGATTTAGCAAAAAATCGTACTACTAATTATATCTTTGATTGGGAAAACATGCTGGTCTTTGAGGGTAATACTGCACTTTATATACAGTATGCTTATACCCGTATTATGTCAGTGTTTAAACGTGGAAGAGTTAATAAGACAACCTTAACCTTTCCGTTAATTATATGTGAAGAGCATGAAATTGCTTTGGCAAAATGTTTACTGCAATTTGAAGAAGCGCTTACAATTGTAGCTCGTGAAGGAATACCCCATATTATCTGTAATTACCTGTACAATTTGGCTACTATGTTTTCTAGTTTTTATGAACATTGTCCGATCCTTAATACTAATAGTAATGCAATACGTCAGAGCCGACTTAAGCTAGCTCTCCTGACGGCTAAAACACTAAAAACCGGTTTATATACACTAGGCATTGAAACCGTTGAACGCATGTGATATATACTGTGTAGTACATAATTCCAGGGTAATTGAGGTAATAAATGCTAATATTTTACGGAATGAGTTGCAAACATCTCTGATTAATCAACTACAGAAGTGCTAATATTCCAAAACTCTGTATATAAATGTTTTGTAGATTATTCGGTATATTCATTCATCTTGAATGAAATGTCTGCTACAATGTAGCACGACAGATATTTCTGAGAGAAATAGCGTCAGTAGCGTTATGACTTAGCATAATCGTTAATAGTATAAATGGAATGGTACATTAAATACTTATTATTTTACACACTATAATTGATACACTAACACCCCTAGAGTTTTGCTAATGCTACAATCAGCCTTGTGTAGTTGCTGTAATTTATCTTATACGATAACATAGGTTTATTGACGTATCTTAAGCAGCTAATATATGCGTGGTCGTTTGACAGTTAACGAGAGTTGACGTTATGTTATACATAATTATAGTAAGAAATCATTTTCACTTCCGGATTTTTTGAATGATTAATTTATTATTATGTAGTGAATTGAGGTTGAGTTCCGTGATATGACTGATATTTAGATAAATAATGTTATGTGTTACGCTAATATCGAGTAATATCGACCTATGTAGACGTGGCGTGAATCATCACGGTATTTGAGATCATCTACAAGCTTAGTGGGACCTTTTAATATAAAATCCCAAAATTATTGATTTGAGTAGCTTCTTGTTACTCATCTAAAAGATTAGCTGACGTTATAGTATTATCGTAAATATAACACATAAAACAAGGCAGGTTACTATGAGAACAACAAATCAATAGAAAATTTTTAGGAGCGTATATTAGAGAAAGCTATATATGGTAAACCATTAGAAAGTGGTTTTAGAAAAAATAGTTATCATCAGAATATCAGGAGCACCATAAGACGATTAGATTTTGTTGATATAATTAAACTGGTACACCAAATAAATTAGAGACATTATTTCATGGTGAGTGATGAGAGCGATGTGTATTAGTTAGTGAAGAAAGCACATTAAATCACTATATATGTTTAATTTTATATAACGGTTTATATTGATGTAGATTTTTAAATTAGCGAGTAATTACAGCAGCTCGCCTGATTTAGTATTGACATATTACAGATCGCTAGATATGATGTAGGAAACTTAAGTAATTCCTCTGTAGTTCAGTTGGTAGAACGGCGGACTGTTAATCCGTATGTCACTGGTTCGAGTCCAGTCAGAGGAGCCATATTAAAAGCGCTAATGACATCAAACTCTTAATTTTCTGTATACTGATTATCCTTTTATACTTTTATCAACTTAAATGTGTACGTCAAAAAATTTAAGACGATCTTTTATCTAAATGATACTTTAGTAAATTTTCTAATATATCACAAAAGATATGGTCAACTTTTTACGGGAAAATCTTTTTTGCACACTAACAGTAAGCGATATTTCATCTTTCTATCTATATTTATAATAGTTATCTAGTAATTAATTGTCAAGATAAGCACGGACTGCACGAAGGATTATATGCTAAAATACCTCAAAATAAATATAAATGTTGCAACCAGAACAATAAAGTCAACAACAAGTGTATATCCTGTTGCTATGTTTTTCAGTGTATTTAGTATATATTCTACAAAATTTAAGTTGAATAAAATTAGTGACATAGTAATAAATGAGTTACAGTTGATTACCAATAGCGTTTATACTATGGTTAAATCAGTAACTCACAGGTAGAGGTATAGTACATTAATTAGTAATAGTGTATACCAATAAATGATAAATGTGTAGGCAGTGAGTGTTATTGTAACTTAAAGAGTACAGTGTATGCTAATATACCTATTAGCATAGAGATGTTTTTGTATGATTGCAAGTATATTGAATATTTTTCTGATATACAATTCTTACTGTGCTTGAGAGATTAAATTGCCACTGGCGCCTTGATTGCGGGATATGGATTGTAGCCTTCAATAGAAATATCTTCAAAACAGTAATCAAATAAGGAAGCTGGTTTTCGCTTGATCACTAGTTTTGGTAGCGGGCGTGGCTCACGAGTCAACTGAAGTTGCGTTTGTTGTATATGATTACTATATAAATGTGTATCACCACCAGTCCAAATAAAATCACCTGCCTCTAGATCAAGCTGCTGCGCCATCATATGTAGTAGTAGCCCATAGCTAGCAATATTGAACGGTAGACCAAGAAATATATCACATGAGCGCTGATACAACTGGACGGATAATCTTCCATTGACGACATAACACTGGAAGAGCGTATGACAAGGTGCTAAGGCCATTCGAGTTAATTCACCAACATTCCAGGCAGACACAATAATACGCCGCGAGTGTGGTTCTTTTTTTAGTTGCTTTATTGCATTGCTTAATTGGTCGATTTGACGACCATCTGCCGCCTCCCAGGAACGCCATTGTTTACCATAAATTGGACCAAGATCATTGTTTTTATTTGCCCATTCATTCCAGATGGTGACCTGATTTTTTCGTAGGTAAGTGATATTTGTATCACCTCTTAAAAACCATAAAAGCTCATAAATAATGGAGCGTAGGTGACATTTCTTAGTAGTTATTATGGGAAAACCTTGTTGTAAATTAAAGCGCATCTGGTGACCAAAAATTGACAGCGTACCAACGCCGGTACGGTCCTTCTTGAAGGTTCCTTCAGTAAGTACTTTGCTCATTAAATCTAGGTATTGTTTCATGCGTTCCTTATAAAAATTATTTATTCGACCGAAAACAATATGCAATAATTATCATTATCATTCCGACTATTACCATCGGAATAGACAGAATTTGCCCCATGCTAATTATATTATTAAACAGACCAAGTTGAGCATCTGGTTGGCGAAAAGCTTCAACAAATATACGGAAAATACCATAGCCTAGTAAGAACAGTCCAGATACAGCTCCTGCCGGACGTGGTTTACAGATAAATAAATTCAGCACAATAAAAAGCGCTACCCCTTCTAGTAGAAACTCATATAATTGTGATGGGTGACGTGGCAGTGTACCATATTGATTCAATAAAGACATCCATTTAGTATTAGTGGTGGCGAGCTCGATGTCTTCGCTTTGTGAACCTGGGAACAACATTGCCCATGGAGTAACGGTAGTTACACGCCCCCATAATTCGCCGTTAATGAAATTACCAAGTCGACCAACACCTAAGCCAAATGGGATCAAAGGAGCAATAAAATCAGATAGTTGTAAGAAATTGCGCTGAGTACGATAGGAAAACCAGGTTATTATTAAGATAACACCTATTAATCCACCATGGAATGACATGCCACCATTCCATACTTTGAATAGATATAAGGGGTTATGCAAAAACAACGACAAGTTATAGAATAATACATACCCAATACGTCCACCAATAACAACACCTAAAAAACAAGTATATAGTAGATTTTCTATTTCATCTTTTGTCCAATCACTCTCTACCTGACTAGCACGTCGCAGTGCTAACCATATGGCAAAGATAAAGCCAATGAGGTACATTACACCATACCAATGCAGAGAAAATGAACCAATAGAGAAAATGATCGGATCAAATTTAGGGAATGCCAGATAGCTATTGCTCATCTATCACCACGCTAGGTTATTGTGTCTGCTGATTAAGCCTGAAAGGTACTAAGTAGGTTAAATTACTTCGTAGATTATAAATGGTAAAGAAAGTACCCACGATATTATTTATCGAGATGAGCTACCTTCATGGCACTAAATATTATTAGTTCAGTAACATTAAGATATATTATAGCTGTGAATTATTAGTACCTTAATAACTTAAGAGTTAGTTCGCTAAATAAGGTAATTTATAATTAAACTAATTTGGAATATGCGACAATTATTTTAACGAATATACTGTAGCATATCACATCACATCAGATCACATCACATAATGACTAGTATACTTATTAAGTAATGGAGAGTAATTACATGATTGATGACAATTGCACAAAATATAGGAGAAAAATCAAAAGCATTAAAAGAATCATCAATAACACTATTATATCTATAATGCTATAATTTGTATGTACAACATATACAAAGTTTCATGACCTTAAGTCAAGTTTATAGTATGTGATGCGTGCATAGCTGTACTAATTAAGTGTTTTTTTATTGTTTATCATAAAACTCATACATTATTATAATGACAGTGAAATGCACTCACAATGCAACAGGAAAATACAAAGGGTTTACTATAGATACTGCAAGTAAGAGAGAATTTCATTGTATCCAAAATTTTCTTATAGCTCATAAACGGTAGAACTCGAGCATAATTTCTTGGATTTTTTTATGTAGTTTATTCATCACGGTATCAGGGAGTATCGAGATAATAATAAACTATAACTTATGAAAAAAGTACAATAAGAATTGACGTTCATATCAGACTGAATGCTTCATTCTTTATATAACGCAATACTTCCTAATAATCTTAACAGTTACCATTGATTTAATTGATGAACAATAACGTATCCGAGATTTTACTACTTCTGAACAGTTGTATTCTCACAGTTTATTGCAAGAGATTAAATAGTATACTAACAGATATGCAGTAAGGTAGTACTGCCAATGTTTACGGAATGCACAGAAACTGCAACAGTCAGTTTAAGATACAGGTTTACCTTGTTTATGAGAGAACGCGTTCGATAAAGTACAAGTAATATATAGTTATATACGTGTAGAGTTTAACAACCAACCGAACTAATAATGTCTGTATTAGCAGCATAAGAAAGCTTAACCTGCACCATAGTGAGCAAAATTTTTAGTAAATACAATTTACTTAATAATAAAATAGATTTTTATTAACTCTAAAAACTTTTTCGATTATATAAGTTGTGTATGC
Organism: Candidatus Gillettellia adelgis; assembly: GCA_020541285.1. Taxonomy (GTDB): domain Bacteria; phylum Pseudomonadota; class Gammaproteobacteria; order Enterobacterales; family Enterobacteriaceae; genus Gillettellia; species Gillettellia adelgis. The sequence goes on from CP047043.1 coordinate 486,231, forward strand.
TCTTTTATAGAGCATGATGTAACTGTTTAGAATTATCGAAAAAAATAAAATGATAGTGATAAATATCATGTTTAACTATCTTTATATGCTACATATTTTGCCACCCGAATATAAAAATAATAAACTGACTTTTGAAAGTGCTACATTAGACGGTAGGCAACAACCAATATATATTGCCACATAGATGTTTTATAAACAAAAAAACTGCTGTTTCGACACTGTTAGCACACTAGTCTACAAAAGTATTTTTCAGTATGAATAATGTCCTATAGACGTTAAAATGCAATTTTAAGTACAGTAAATATATCTCTACTGTACTGTAAGTAGCATAAGCGTAAGTCTTAAAGCTTACGTTAGTTATTTGCTGCATTACAATGCTAAATATCCTCTATTTTATAGGAGTCCTGTAATCTTATATGATTTTCTACATTAATATAGTTCTTCATATAAAGCGTTAATATCCATTAACGTATAAAGCGTATACGTCCGTTATGTGATCACTAGAGCTTTTAAATGATAAATTAATATTTACAATATTTATTGTCTGACTTAATGTATTTTTTCTCTGCTAAGGGCATGGTAATATCACTATTACATAGCGATTAATTTAATTGATGGATTGCTAAGATACTGGCTGATGGTTTTAGTGTTTTAACGTTTTTATTCAATTTTAGTAGTAAGCATTATAAATATATAGTCACATCATCTGTAGTATGCTGCAGGTTTTAATTCACCATAAATTGCTATTTCTTTTATTTTTGATACAACTGATAGGTAGATTTCATCGGTAGTGTCTAAAATGCACTACGCTTAAATGAAAAATTCTGTAGCTCGAGACAGTGAAAGATCATTTTTTTTGAAAACACACTTTAGAAATTTTTAAATTTTGTTTCTGATAATGAAACGTGAGGATAGAGCGACTATCCAGCTATTTTAATGGATAAATGGTAAATATAGCACGTAATCTAAATTAAGAGTAAGTGTTGTATTTTATGTTGCAATGTACTTCAAGTTAGGCGCATTCTATTGTCAGTTTCATGAGCATATGTAGTATATTGGAGATAGTTTTGACTATGTTAAAAGTATCAATAGAGAAGTGCCAGCATTAATCTTAATGATTTAGTGTTTTTATATAAATTTTTATTAACACGACAGTAGCTTAAGTAAGTATATATTTCTTCGATTTTCAAAATCACTATATAGCAAATAGAAATGACAGTATTGTTTGGCTTCTCGGGCTCATTGCACTTATTAATACCATCTGTAACATTCAGTCTGTGTAGTATGCGTTACACATCAAGATGGAATCCTTAACGCTTATACAGATAAGATGATTAATGATGCAAGTTAACTGCAGGACTACTAAAGTTTAGTGTAATTTTAGTAGTAAAGTCTATCAGTGATAGTGCTAAACATTCGATTGTGCAATAGTTATACCCCATCTCGCTACTTTGTTTGATTGGTATTAATGTATAGTAGGTTATGCTGTACTAAAGTTCAACATAGTATTTCTAAATGTTGTAATTACATAAAGAGAAGTTTATCGCACTGTGGCTCCAGCGTAATTTGTTGGTAGTCTAATTATCAGATGCAATGTTATCGCTTTATAATAGCACTGATATGGATAATTAATTGTCACTTTATGGTAGATTGCTATTCGTTATAACCAAACAAGTTAACTACTTGTGATATTAGATAGATACCGTGTTGTGCATTGATTGAAAAGGTCGAAATATTGTTCGATGCACTATATATTCTGAGCACCACTATTATTACATGAAGTATGCTCCTGATGCTTAATGAGATCAATTTTTATTACGAAAGATTTAATGGTTATCTGCATTCAGAGTGCACATGATGTGATTTTGAATCAAAACACTTGAATTATGGCCATATCCTTTGGTTATGAAGGCGCTTAACGCTTGCTGCTCTTAATGATGAAGATTATATGAGATAATTATGAGATTTTAGCGGAACAACCAATCAGTAAATTTCTGTTATAGTGCATCATTCGCAGAAGAGATGCCATCTAGCTATTGATAGAGTAGTTATTTTAATGTTTTTGACGTCTCACCTCTACTAAACTCATAGAGTTTGACAAAAATACTATCAAGTTACAGGAAAATATAACCATTCTTTTTTTGATAAAGATTCATACTTGTGGTCGCTATCGATTCTTTTAGGTCTTCTAAATAACTGTGTTATTGAGCCGTCACTGTTCTAACTGACATTGTCTATGTATATCTTGTGTGATGCAATAATATCAAAGTTTTAGCATATTAAGAAACCTCTACAATTGCTACGAATGTTACGATAGAAATCTATCCTCATCATTTCGGCTATCTAAAATATTGCATAGTTGTGCTATTATATCTTAGATAATATCGCTTATCTTACTTAGTTTATAGGTGCACGACTTGTGCGCTACTATCAGGTTATTTTTCTGATTATTTTCTTAAATATACGTGATATCGCGAACATCCATCTTACGTTAGACTGTTTCACTACTACATAATGTCTAATCAGATATGGGGTGGACATATCTACCTTGCCTCTCTAGTTTACTGATTATGTATTATTTCTATATTTTACCCCTAGCGGTTTAGGGAGACATTTCTCTATTTAGAGGGTCAGGTGACCTATTATGAGAGAGTCAGTTCACTTATATTTCATCTTGAGTCTTGTTAGTATATTGTTAGTATAGATGGAACATCTCTAGCGCCTGCGTAGAGCTTTTTCAAGCGTGTGAGTTTTTGCACTACAATATATCAAGTCGATATTCCTGATATCTAATTCATCAGTTTGAGCATACGATGAGAGACATCTATTTTGTGAATATTCACAGTTTATCATAGTAATAAAGTTAGGTATCATGCTTTCAATGATTCAATGATTAAACTAACAAGTCATATGTTAAGTATGACTTGGTCTTTTGGGCTACACTTTTTATGCGATAATTTTATATCGGTTGATATGTATTTTGCGTTCTTTTTAGTTTTTGTGGCAAGCCTTATCTTATGATATTTAGATTACTGTTCTAGACAACTTTTTACCGCCTTGCTTTTATTTGTAAAGCTGATTGTACGACTGTTGTCATTTTATATGTAAAATTTATTAAGGATGTGTTAGGATATATTTTATATGTAAACGTAGAAGTAAGAATTCTCTTGTAAGAGAAATGATAAGTATTTGATTAGAATAAAACATTTTAATTTAAATAATTAGTGTGATAATGATATTATCATGCGATTGTATAGTGGTTAACACATGCATTTCTAATGGTGGTACGGTGGAAAAAGCATCCGTAGGATGCTTTTTAAAAAACGATCAATGACACTATGCTCAGAGTTTTAACTCGAAAACTTATTACGCCTTTCTATGGAGATCTATATATTTATTAATAATGCTAGTTGGAGTACAAGATTTTAGTAATAATAAAAATAAAATAATTAATTTACCTGGAATCAATTATAGTAGCGTTTATATTAAATTGCTTTCTATGAACTTCAGGGTATTACGAAGTCTATAGTTTCACTATTTAAAATAAAAATTAACTAGAATACGTACAAGAAACTTATATACTGGTTCCTTAATATATTTAGAAGCATTGTAGCTTGAACATATTTATGCTTGGAATCATATATGAGTTGTTCGCTCTTTGTTCAATACTGCCTTCAGTATTCCTAGCAAGCATCCTTAAATTACACTGATTAGAAATAAGTTGATTAAGTGATATATACTGCTGTATTATTACATGCATTAATAATACAACTTGCATTTTATATAAAGATACAACATTCTTTACTTAAGATAATTTAGCTAACGGTTTATTTAACGCAGTTAGTAAGTAGTAAAAACACAATAGCTGTGCTAGGTTACCGCTTTTAAGAATATATAGCTGTAACGAGTGATACAGACCATTAGTAATTGGATTACTACTATCCAAATAAATTAGTATTATTTCAAGCACTAACAGGTTTACTTTACCATAATTTTACGGTATATTTGATTTTCTGTCATTGTTCGAGTTATGAACGAATATATTAATATTACACTGCATGATTAATAAAAGAGCGTTTCCAGAAAAGTATACAGTGAAACTTATATGTTTCAGTAGTTTTAGTACAAAAGATGTAAACGCCAATCCTATTGTGCATTTTATGGTGTACGCTTCTCCTTTTATTAAATATACAATCTATATGGTCTTAACGCGATTATTAATGCCGTAGTGTGATATTAAACCTGTTAAGTCAGTATATTTAAAAACCAAGCAGTAGAATATCTTTGTTACAAACAAGATCAAGAAGTAATGTAATGATTATGCATCTAGCTTCAACTAATCCTTAAAAATTAAGGTTAACTGGTTTAGTTAGTATTCAGAATACTCGATCAATGCTGTTGTACAGAACATACTATTTTGCGAACTTAACTTATGGTCAATCATCCGATAGATGTTACGATGCTCCATGCTTTGTTTGGTGGAACGTTTGATCCTATACATTATGGTCACCTCAGACCAGTTGAATCGTTAGTTGAAAAAGTGGGATTACGACGCATCACTTTATTACCGAACCACATGCCGCCATACCGATCACCACCTAAAGCGACTGCTCAACAACGGTTAAAAATGATAGAATTAGCGATAACTGACCACCCGTTATTTATGGTTGATGATCGTGAAATGCAGCGCACCATCCCTTCTTACACTGTAAGAACCTTAGAAGCGGTGCGTCAGGAATGCGGTGCTTCTCCACCGTTAGCATTTATTATTGGCCAAGACTCGCTAGTAAAACTACATACATGGAAGAATTGGAAGTCACTGCTAGATCTTTGTCACCTGCTAGTGTTGGCGAGGATAGATGATAATAATTATTTAGATATACCAGAGTTACAACGTTGGCTAAAACGCCACTGCGTTACCGATACCAGACTTTTAAATTTACAACCACATGGTCACATCTACTTCGCTGACACACCAGTATTAAAGATTTCTGCCACACAGATTCGTCAGCGACAACATTTAGGACTAAATTGCGATAATCTATTGCCACGCTCAGTGCAACGTTATATTGAATTGCAAGGTTTATATCGCTAATAGAACGTATGTTATATAATCTTGCACGATTCAGGTATCGATAAAAAGATCGAAAGATGTTAAGCGTGATTCTAATATTTTATAAGACCAAGTGATATAAGTATCTTCCTTGTTGTAGTTAGCTACATAGATAAAATATTTAGAGAATAGCATTGCAAAATAAATCGCTTGAATATTTTAATTACTAATCAAATAAACAACCTTACAGCCATGAGGTTATGATAATATATATAAAAAAATTCTTGTATACATCAATGATACAATAATCTATGTTGGTATTCTGTTTATCAAGGGGTGACATCAATGCTAGAAGGCTTAGTAAAACACTGCTGTACAGGCAGTGGCATGCTACGTCCATATTATGTACAACACAGATCGTCTGATTGAATAGTGATCCAGCGCAGTGAAATCATTATGTATATGATTAAAGGAGACTGATTATCTATATTGTTCTCTGAAAACGCTAGAGCTTAGTCATGCAGCTATACTTAATTAATCTCCTAGATGCAGCATGCATGTACTTTGTTAGTTACCTGAAAAATTTTCAAAATACCCGGTAAGATAAGTGCACTTACAGTGGGTAAGTACAACAGGAATGTTGAAATAACATATATTTTAAAAAATAAATAAACAAATACTAGTGAGAGTAGGTAACGCTGCATAATTAGGTAGAGCATTCTTTAATTTAGCGCACAATAATGCCACAATTAGTGTGGCTAATTAAGTGATAAAAAGTAAGTTGTATGTTAACTAATGTATTTTTTTGTAAGTGATCACTTGATATGACATGAATTTATTGTATGTTTGAGCCAGTTGCGTTTTTATTTAGATGGCCGTATCTGCTCAGTGCATAACCTAATGACGATAAGGGTTGTTCGCCTCTAGTAGAATATATTTATCTTTTCTAAAGATATCGGAAAATGGTAACAAGTCAACTAATCGCGCTGGTATTGATAATAGTATTACGTAGGTTTGTTTGAAGGCTGACGTATAATGAATGAGGTAATTACTCTTGATACTTGAAATAAATAAATATTTAGAATGAGAGACACCACTGAATGTATTCTAGAAACACAACAGATATATTATATGAATGCGATTCAAGTAATATTGTAGTATTGTGTATGTATCATTAGTTCTGCAGGTACTTTCTATTTGTTCTTAGTAGGATTGTGTAGCAAAGCAATATATATTGCGATTCTAATACTTTTAACGTAGTAACACATGTGTCATATGTACACTGCTGGTGTACTGCCTTGCAAAACCTTTATGTAAAGTGGATATTGAGCTTATTGCAAGACAAATAGTTAAGATTAACATATATCATAAATCGTTGATTTTGTATTAGATACATTATAGTAAAAACTATTCGCTTTGAGGAAGATATATTTTTATATCAGGTAAGCGCTTCTTTGAAATACAAACCGGTGATATTTTACTATTTTGAACTTCATATATATAAATTATGATATTAATCATGTTGTTAGGGCGGTGTAGTCATAATTTATGGAGAAAAATAATTTTGTGAATTGTTTATTATCTATGTTTTTTCTTTTAAAAACATACAGTTATAAGATAATATTTCCTTTTTTGTATTAGAAAAACTAATAAAAGGATACGTGAGACATTTTATCACTGAAACTATTATAGTATAGGTCTTTCATTATGTTCCTAGCAATACTGTAGATGCACAACCATGTATTAAATGATGCAATCTATCTTCTATGATAGGCAAAAGATTTATTTTTCAGAGAGTTACATAATGCTTCTGTTATTGCAGTTTTTTATAGCTGTTAAAACCCTTATTTTAGATGGATTGCATTGATCTTTCAGTGCTTACTAGTGAGTCTATATATAGAAGTTTCAGGAAGCTGAAGAGCTTGAGTAATCAAATTAAATATCAGCAGTCAGAGCAGCCTAAGAGATTGTATATAATTATATTTCACCATATTAACATTGGTGCTCAAGAGATTTGATTTTCTTTATTTACCCATCATGGAAATGACTGATTGTATATTTATAAATAGTTATGTTTTTATAAAATAGATTATTTTATATACTGAAAGGTATGCATATAAATAATTTGCGTTGCAAAAAATGTTAGAATAATATTCTCTTAGAAGTACATATAACTAAGTCACTGAAATAAAAAAAGAACGTTAGAAATATATAGTGTTTTATATGCTAAGTATATGCTTAAAAATATAGTTGCACATTAAGAATAAACCTCGAAGAATAAGGATAGTATGCTCTTTCTTTTGTATACTGACATTATGATATATCAAATATATTATCTTTGATCACTAAGAATAATTAGTAAAAATATTAACAAAGTAAAGTAGTGGTATGAAAATCGACTCTAACTCTTTTCGCGATTATACAGCAGAATCCGTTTTGTTTGTACGCCGCGTTTTAGTGGCGTTCTGGTGTATTTGCTTTTTAAGCGGTATACTTATAGCTAATCTGTATCATCTGCAAATTATTTGTTTTGAAGATTATCGAACGCGCTCGAATGAAAATCGTATTAAGTTAGTACCCATGACTCCCAGCCGTGGTATTATCTATGATCGTAATGGTATTGCACTGGCGCTCAATCGAACTATTTATCAGTTACAGATAATACCAGAAAAAGTTTTTAATTTGACGGCCACGCTACAGGCACTGCGTCCAGTAGTCAACTTAACCGATGATGACATCACGCATTTTGAAAAAGAGTGTAAGCGATTACATCGCTTTGTTGCAATTCCTCTGAAAACTGTACTAAACGATGTGCAGGTAGCTCGTTTTGCAGTTAATCAGTTTCGTTTTCCGGGTGTGGAAGTAAAAGGTTACCAGCATCGCTACTATCCTTATGGATCTACTCTCACCCATGTTATTGGTTATGTATCAAAGATTAATGATCGTGATGTCGACCGTTTAAATAAAGAAGGTAAATTAGTCAATTATGCTGCTACTTATAATATTGGAAAGTTAGGCATAGAGCGCTATTATGAAAATACGTTGCATGGTAAAACGGGCTATGAAGAAGTTGAAGTTAACAACCGTGGCAGAGTAATTCGTCAATTGCACGAAGAACCACCTTATGCTGGCCAGGACGTTTATTTGACGTTAGATATCAAGCTGCAATGTTATATCGAAAAGCTACTTTTAGGTAGCCGTGCTGCAGTCGTTGTAAGTGATCCGAATACCGGTAGCATTCTAGCAATGGTCTCTAAGCCCAGTTATAATGCAAATTTATTTGTCGATGGTATCTCTCGTAAAGATTATCAGGAGCTTCTAGAAGATCCAAACCGTCCGCTAATTAATCGTGTCACTCAGGGGTTATACCCACCGGCATCAACAGTAAAACCTTATATTGCCGTTTCAGCGCTAAGTGATGGAGTAATTACTAAAAATACCATACTGTTTGATCCTGGTTGGTGGCAATTACCTTATTCAGAAAAACGTTTCCGCGACTGGAAAAAATGGGGTCATGGAAATTTGAACGTTACTAAAGCATTAGAAGAATCTGCAGATACTTTTTTCTATCAAGTTGCTTATGATATGGGTATTGATAGATTATCAATGTGGTTAACTAAATTTGGTTATGGCCAATATACTGGTATTGATCTATCTGAAGAACGCTCCGGACTAATACCAACCCGGGAGTGGAAACTAAAGCGCTATAAAAAACCGTGGTATCAGGGTGACACCATACCCCTTGGCATAGGCCAAGGCTATTGGACTGCCACCCCACTACAAATGTCTAAGGCGCTTAATATCCTAATTAATGATGGTAACATTAAAAAGCCGCATCTCTTAAAAAGTATTTGCATCAATCATATACTGGTGCCATTTCAACAGGAAAACAACCAACGGATTGGGAATATTAATTCCAGATTTTGGAAGATTGTTAAAGATGGTATGTATGGTGTTGCTAATCGTCCAAATGGTACGGCGCGTCATTATTTTGAAGATGCACCTTATAAAGCAGCAGTCAAATCAGGTACTGCCCAAGTTTTTGGGTACGTGACTTACAATGCTAATAAACTTTCAGAGCACCTACGTGACCATAAGCTCATGACGGCTTTTGCACCTTATAATCATCCTACGGTGTCAGTTGCGATTATCCTAGAAAATGGTGGCATCGGTCCAGAAATTGGGACCATTTCTCGTCAGATTCTCGATCATATTCTATTAGGTAACAACCAAAAAAAATTATCTAATGCAGTTAAGTTACACCACAAAACAGAAGAAGATTAGGCGGAGCGGCTAGCTATGTTTCGCATTGCATGTATGTTTGTTATCTTTTTTTGACTGTAGTGATTATGTAGTATATTATAGAATTAATAATGCGTGGCTCTGATGTTGAATGAACGAGAAATCCTAGTGTTGGTTTATGTAGTTTTTAGCTTACTAATTATTTATTGCGACTGTTCTGCAATTAAAGATCATCGGCATACTGATACATAATACAATATGCGTTATGTTTTTTGAATAACCCTATATTACTCGACTAAAAGATTTTAATTATGACATATAACTGCCTACGTTGTCGCACAAACACATTGCAAAGCCCATAATTACGGTAGAAATTGATAAGTAATAGATTTCTATGATGTATTAGTGTTTTTATTTTAATAAGTATATAACTAACATGTGACGGCATATCTATTAGAAAATAGCATAGATAGTAAAAGTAGCTACAATCGTCCCATTTATATTATACATACTCTCACCTGAATAATATACTAAACATAGTGCTATATAAATAAGATAGATTCCATAGCAAAATAGTTTATTATCATCATAATAAATAAAATTCATCCGATAACTTAGTAGAATCATGCTGTGATTAGTGAAGTAAATAGTTGATATATAAAGCAAGTAAAAGGTCAATTATGATAAATATTGCGATTCATTCGTTGTCTTCCTCTGCAGTTCTAGTTTAAATTTAATAAAATTATTAAGATTAAGAAGTGGAAAATGCAACTCGTTATCACTGTGCATTGATCACAGTACGCCGATAAAACCTTATAATATAGATTAAGAAAGCTGATGAAGATGAGCAAAACTTGTAATCATTGTGCATATTACAATTTATAACGTTAGGGATCGGTTATCACATTCAATATGCGTCTGAGAAGATTATTAAAATCTAAAGATATATTAAGAGGGAGAACGTGATCAGTTAGTATCGCCAAGCATTTAATATGTACACTATTGCATTTGACAAACCGTGAGAGTTTTATAGCTTTACAATCATTCTTTTAAATTGGAGTCCTTCAGTTTCTTACCGATTGCTAATCTATCTAATAAATATTATTTTTTAGTATATCTTAACAATGTACTTTTTATGTCACAGAGTACATTATTGATTGTCTGTAAGCTACAGCATTACCTTGATAACTAACGTATAATCTTAAAGCTTAGGTTTATTATTTTCGTACTATATCAGACTATAGCTGTAGAAAAACAAGAACGATTGTCATTCATATTTGAAAAAAATCAAACTATATTAGGTCAGCGTGACTAATAGTAGTCTCTAAAAGCATGGGTGTATTACCTAAAAGTATAATATTTTAATAGTATTACGTGAGCACTGTCAACACTAGTTAACTGAACACTAGAGATAATGCACGAGAAAATAATAGTGACATTTGTTTCTCGTTGTGTTTAAAACTATGTTTAATGGTTTACACTTACACTGTCGTAACAACTATGTTAGCTTATCGGTGATAAAAAGTGAGCGGGCGTTTAAAAGTAGCAGTATATCTGTGTAAAGTGTATATTAACACCTTAAACCACCGAGTACACTCAAGATATCGCAGGAGTATATACCCCTTTTGGTGGGGTGGTAAGTTAGCTAATCTGTAGAGGTGTACTAGTAATAATGCTGTGACAGCGCTTATTTATCACAAGATAACAAGTGTCTTCATTAGTAAATATTTTTAAATTTAACTATATTAACTGCCAAGATAACCAATGATGAGACAAATGATGACATAAGACTAATTATCTAACATCGCTTATTGCAGCTGCAGTATCTCTAAGTGTGATATCTCTAATAATAGAATCTGTTCATTAGGATTTCATTTATTATAATATTCTTTAATGTTAATATAATTCTTATCAATGTAATAGTTACTATCATGAAAATATAATATGTTTTTTTTAATCAAGAAGGTAACGATGGGGATCGTTATTATAATAATCGCCACTCCTATAGCGAAAGCTGATAATGTTAATAACAAAACCATCATTCCAAACGTCCCGAAGGTCGAAGCGACAGCATACATCCTCATTGATTACAATTCCGGAAAAGTATTAACTGAAATGCATGCTGATGCACGTCATGATCCAGCTAGCTTGACTAAAATGATGACCAGTTATGTGATTGGCCACACTTTAAAATCTGGTAAGATAGGCCCAGCAGATTTAGTGACTGTTGGCCAAGATGCTTGGGCAACCGGTAATCCGGTGTTTAAAGGCTCGTCGCTGATGTTTTTAAAGCCAGGTGATCGCGTATCCGTCGCTCAGCTGAGTCGTGGCATTGATTTACAGTCCGGTAACGACGCTTGTGTGGTTATGGCCGATTATATAGCAGGTAGCCAGGATGCATTTGTTAATTTGATGAATACCTACGTTAAAATTCTTGGTCTGCAGAACACTCACTTCCAAACAGTACATGGTCTAGATGCACAAGGTCAATACAGTTCAGCGCGCGATATGGCCTTAATTGGGCAAGCACTAATCCGCGATGTGCCAAATGAGTATGCGATTTATAAAGAAAAAGAGTTTACTTTCAATAATATCCGACAGGTAAACCGTAATGGTTTGCTATGGGATAGTAACTTACATGTCGATGGTATTAAAACTGGTCACACTAATGCTTCAGGATACAACTTAGTAGCTTCAGCGACTGAAGGTCAAATGCGTTTAATCTCAGTTATACTGGGTGGTCGTACCTATCAGGGGCGTGAAACTGACAGTAAGAAATTGCTGATTTGGGGTTTTCGTTTCTTTGAAACTATTATGCCACTCAAAGCCGGCGAAGCGTTCGCGTCTGAACGCGTATGGTTTGGCGATTCGAAAATCGTAAAACTGGGCGCAAATAAAGATCTTTATCTGACTATCCCGCGCGGCCGTATGAAAGATCTTAAAGTTAGCTATATGCTCAATGCTCCAGAAATTTATGCACCTTTGGTAAAAAATCAAGTCGTTGGTACAATAAAATTCCAACTAGATGGTACCATGATTGACCAACAGCCTTTAACAGTTGTCAATGAGATAAGAAAAAGCGGCTTCTTTATTCGTATTATTGAGTATGTGAAACTGATGTTTCATCGTTGGTTAAGATAAGAGATGATTATTAGTAATTGTATAATATTCTATAGCAGTTATAACAAGCTACACAGATTAACTCTACATCGGTATACATGAAATAATATACATACTATATTCTGTTATAGTAGATACATATGATAGGTGGTCAGTAAAAGAAGTAGCAAGGGAGGACACACTAAGTAGTAGTTGTTTTATTAAGTTTTATAATGGCGCGTCTCGAAAGCTATTAGACATATATCGAAATATTTGACTGTTAATTTTAATAGCAGACTTTATTTATGTAATATTACTAATATTACTTTTTAGTAGTTACTATGTACAACAGATCTGATTAATTGTATTATACCTGTTAAATACTGTTAAAGTCATATACATTTTACATGAATATTATGTTAAGTATATATGCATAATTGTTTAATATGCTTGATTTTTAACACTTACGTATGTCGATGACGATGAACTTTATCTCCGAGCAAAAAGAAGGGCTTGAATGGTTTTATTATAAGTGGCCCAATATAATGGGATGTTATCGCATTTTGGTGAGACCGGAATACTTTCATATCAATTACAGTACTTTTAAAAAACATTCAAAATAAGTATATTCCTCCATAAGAAGCAAGTTCATTGAATATGTTTTATAACGTCGTAAAAGATTTATAGTTGTTACAATAGCTCAGGTTATATATATCTGCATTAGAAATGGATCATATAATCTTACCAGTAAGCGCACTGGTATGGCAGAAAACCAAAGCGGAGCATAAATCTCTAAAAGCAATATAATTGCAGCACAGATTAAAAACTTATCAACTATCTAATGTAGTAGCTTAGCTTACCCAATAGATTCTCATTGAGAAGATTGATTATTGAGTATCTGTTATATTGTGTCAATTAAAACTCATTTATAGATGTATCGCAGTAGTTGTAATAATCGAGATTATCTAGTTTAACTATATAAAACTCATGTAGAACGTCATAGGTCTTGATAATCACTTATTCAAAATAGATCGAGAAGTTAGAAAGTAGTAATGATATTACAAGTTATTAGCGATTGCCTTGTAGTTTTTAATTTAATTTCATTAGAAAAATAGTTGAATGCTATAAATGGTAAAAAAGAGATACCGTTATACAATTGCATTAAATGTGTATAGAAAATCCGTTAAGCGTCTTGCGATATATTATTAGGATTCAACAGAATACTATTTCCCACAATTTTTACTCAGTTTAGATACTGAAAAATGTTAAGTTAACGACATATTTTCCGATATATTATAAATTGTATAACGATTAAGTTTATCGATTATTAAATGATGTATTGAGTCTGATTCTCTAGGTTTGTTTTTACGTCTTTGAGCGTACTCTACTGAGAGTATACATGCTAGTAATTGCACGATGGCGTCATAAAAAATGGTGTTTCTTATAAGTTTTGTGTATAGCGGTTGTGCGTTAGACCTATTACGGAAATCTATAATTAAGCAGATAACTGATTTAATGTATTCTTTTATTTAGATGCGATAACAGACATTTACCTAACGTGCTTTCTGTATACATATAAAAACTTATTTTTAATCAAATGATAAGTTATAGTCATTATTTGATTTTGTATTAAATCAATTCTTTGGAATTGACGACTGACTATCCAATAGATATGTCCTTTTTTTACTTTTGTAGATGTAGCTAATATAACTTCTCGGTATATTATTAACATTGCCTCTGATGCTAATTGTCATACTGCTATTCGTATGAAAGCTACTGAATAATAGATGTTATCAGAAGTTCAATTAACGCCGCTAGCAAAAACTTTTTTATTAGCAGATACTGTGCTATAGCTGCAGAAAAATCATACCCATATAAAAAATAATAGACGACATGACCTTGAGTCATCGCAATATTGGTTGTTCAGTGAAGTAATCTTTATATGAGCTGCATCTAGGTTAGTAACCTACATAATTTTTAGTACGTTGTGCTAAATAATGATACCAAAAATTTTTGAGTGTAGATGAGCGTAATATCTCAACAATTTTGATCGCTTACAACCGATAAAAATTACGATCCAGTAAAGTGACGCACATCGGAAAATTACTATTCAAAAAAATAAATGTCGATATTATCTGTGTTGACCTGAGGTTCATCATTTTTTTAGAAGAACAAGTAACTTTAATGTAGTATTAATTGCAATAAAATTTAATAATATAGCAGTTTTACGGGAGTTAATAGAAAGCCATAGTCCTATTATCTACTGTGAAGTAGCGTAGTCTCTAATTTAATGCAGGGTAATTTGCGTGCAATCTAACTAGAATCTTAAAGATAATAGAAAGACAGAATGTCTTAGTTGAATTTATATATACACTCAGATAGTGATAACATCACTAATACAATGCTTAAATCTGTTACAAGTACTTAGCCAGTAACTCTTGCATTGATGAGTTACGCTGATAAACTAAGATGTGCGTACTTAACAGTATAGTTACTCGCTGTAAAATATTACCCTTGAACAAGGAGACTAATGTAAACCAGAACGGCATGATTAGCTTGAATACTACTAGTATTCAAGGGCGGTCATACTATTTAATTAATATTAAAATACTCTCCTGGCTGTGATTTTTGATTATATTACTATGCAATATCTAACATTCGTGATTAGAAAAGTTTCCTATGTATTATTAGCCACTATTGACACACTATTGTGTTTGTACACTTGAAGGTAGTCATGATAACGTGATACAAGTGTATATAACTTTACAACTTGTAAATTTTATTTGCAATTATAGAAAAAATCTAGTAGAGATCTGAGATAAAAATCTGATGATGCTAATCAGTTGTATGATTTATCAATACTCTATTTAAAATTATTTCGCTGTATTAAACAACATTGATTCGCTCTTGACAATAAGAATAGTTAAGTTTATGTAGAACGATAAAGTAAATAGAATTAGTAGCAGACCGTCCGCAATAAAATTGATGTGCGAAACCCTTTTATTATTAAAAAAATATTTATGCCTTCTGATACGAGACAGAGATGTCATATGAATCTTAATAGAACGGGCTTTATTTATGTTCTGCGGTGTAGTATATCGCTTGAAGTTATTATTGGTTTAAGCATTGGGTGCCGGAAGATCCGAATAACTTAAGACGCGATGATAGCACCATAATTGATTAATCTACACGTACCAAATAACAATGGTATTATCAGGGAGACAGACTACTAAGTGCATGTTGTAGTATATAATTTTAGTCCAAGGGTTATTATAATCAGTATATCACAATTTTATATTACACTATGTGATTACCGTTAGATCATAAATAAACATATTGTTATTGAGCTGACTTAGATAAATTACTGATAGTAAAAATTTTACTCAAATCTACCACTGTTCAGTGGTATGGCTTTTGAGGTTTAGAGACTTTTTTAATGCTATCATCCAGCATGGTAGTGGAAAGAGTGTTTTGGTAATATTTATTATTACTTAATTTTTTGTTCTGTTTTAACGCTCGAGTGTGATACATGCATGCACATTGTTATAGAACTTAGGATGGTAATCTAAATATTACCGTTCATCATTTTCTGATTTCATAGTGTATTTGTGATCAACTCAGTTTATCTAAATTATTAGACTGCATTGCAGTATTCATCAATACAATATGCACATTAGCGTGCAGATTTGTATATCTATCTGCTTTAAGATATGCTGTATACTTGTCTGGGTATATGTTATTGAAGTCAATAGTAATACTGTAAGTACGTTATCTTTTTATGTGTTGTGAATTCATGCAGTATGATTGTTTAATTGTTGCTCAAATAGCAAGTCTTCGTGTGTTTATTATAAATATGTTAAATACTTTGCAATAGTAGCAGCTTGTAATCTATTTGGATAACGGTGTTTCTTTTTTTCATCATGATTACAATAGCATTGAATATTTACGGAATATGGGGTATTATACTACATAATACTGCTGACTTAATTAGTAGTAGGAGTAACACTTTAATGCAGTAATTTACTTATACCAACATAATCTTGATATTCTTGATTTATCGACTTACGTTGTAATGTTAGTTGGATAAAATTGGAGCAATCAACATATTTATTAGCAATTTACATAATATGTACAATAAATCGTAAAACCATAGAAATATCTCGTGGTATCCGAACTATTTATATCACTTAAAAGATGATCCATATTTTACATTCTTACAGGTGAAGCAATTCAGAAAATACTAATTACTAGATGTATATTCTAGATAAACAAAAGTATGCTATCATTCATACTTACATGCTTAAACATTAGATATTATAAGTTAGGTTATAAGAATGCACTGTAGATTAATTCGTTGTTCTGTGAATATGCTCCGTGATAAATGGCAAAAATAGTTACTAAGATTTCTATTAACCTGTAAATATTAAACATAAAACTCCTAATAGACGGGCATGATTAATTTATATGAATAATACAGGTATAAATATTGCACTTGTAATATTGCATTCACTTAACAGTTTAAATGACTTGATACAATGAGAATGCGATACCTGGTGACATTGTCATATTATATTTTATCTTTTAATTATAATAGTTATCGCTATAGTTTGTTGTGGCAAAGGGCATGATGATCAGCGCGTTCTAGAACAGGAATTCATGAAATATTGTTATACTGAAGCAGGTTTTACTGCTTTATGTGATGTGACATTCTCATAATTTTATGCTAACAAGTTCAGAATTCATTGTGGTTTTTTCCTGGTTAATCAACGATCGAGAAATCATTCGTTTTAAGTACTGGCATTTAAAATATGCATGAAAAGGCAATAAATACTTGGAAATTTCAATCGTTTACTATCGTAAATCAATAATTGCATAATTTAAAAATAATGTCGCAACGACATTAATATCTGAACGAGTTAGTTGTTATTGATCGGAGAGTAGTTATGAATGTTCTCATTTGTAAAATATTACACTACTCGATACAGTTCTGACTACAGTGAACATTCATCATATAATCATTATAGATAGTTTAAGAGGTTAAGGTTAGAGTGCTTTCTGTAATGTGTTACAGTGATTAGAGTAATCGTTGTGTCACAAACACATATCAGTTAGTGTAACGGTATATTTTTTATAGCTCGAAGCATGTCGATGCCATGAGCAATGGCTATGTAATAACTATTACAAAATGTTGTCGGGGTTTTAAGATAAAATAAGTATTAACCGTAGTTTATCAGTTTTACTAAAGAAACATTAAGAATCATATATATTGTGGAACATCATATATTATAATTATTCTTAACTGCAATAAATATTATAGCTATATTAATTAGAGTAGCTTTCTGTAAATTGTTAGTTGGCATAATTAGCACTGCTGAATTACTATAGCTTTTATTAAATATACATACTGTCCTTATGAGGTTATACTGAAAATATGGCTTAATTACTGATAAAATTCGATGTGATACCTGATAAAAGACATTATTAATGTTTTATACTGCTAACGCAAATTTATCTCATGATTCATTTGTAGTTCAATTTTATAAATAGATAGATACTAAAACTATATAGTAAAGACGTTATAGCATATTTATCGAGATACTGAGTGGCAGTATTGAATCAGTTTAGTTTTGCCTAGTATTTCTGGGTAAAATTTTTTGTTCTTGATCATTGTAACAGGTTGGTTTATGAGCGCAAATACTGAGGCCCAGGGAATCCGGCGTTGCCTAGAAGGCACTAAGTGGTTTATCATTGCCTTTCTGTTGGTTGTCGTTATTATTGGTAATTATTACTACCATGATTTGAATATATTATTACGTGCGCCGGTGATCATCCTGCTCATCACAACTGCAAGTACAGTATTTTTAACGACTATTAAAGGTAAAGCAGCAGCGTCATTTGCGCGTCAAGCGCGCACCGAGATGCGTAAAGTAATTTGGCCAACTCGTCAGGAAACGCTACATGCTACGTTTATCGTTAGTATAGTAACAACGATAATGTCACTTATTTTATGGGGGCTTGATAGTATTCTAGTACGGTTGGTTTCATTTATTATTGGCCTGAGGTTCTAAAATGTCTGAAGCTCTTAAAAAGCGTTGGTATGTCGTGCAGGCGTTTTCTAGCTTTGAAGGTCGCGCAGCGCAATCATTACGTGAACATATTAAATTACACAATATGGAAGAACTATTTGGTGAAATAATGGTACCTACAGAAGAAGTAGTTGAAATCCGTGGGGGTCAACGTCGTAAGAGTGCGCGCAAGTTTTTTCCTGGCTATGTACTAGTTCAAATGCTTATGAATGACGATAGTTGGCACTTAGTACGCAGTGTTCCACGTATCACAGGATTTATTGGTGGAACGTCAGATCATCCGGCGCCTATTAGCGATAAAGAGGCGGAGGCGATTATAAATCGTCTGCAAGAAGCGGGTGATAAGCCGCGCCCGAAAACACTATTCGAACCAGGTGAACTTGTACGAGTTAACAATGGGCCTTTTTCTGACTTCAATGGTGTAGTTGAAGAGGTAGATTATGAGAAAAGTCGCCTAACAGTTTCTGTGTCTATATTTGGCCGTGCAACACCAGTAGAATTGGACTTTAGTCAGGTTGAAAAAGGATGAGAGTTACTTACTACCTAGCGTCACTTCATGACTTATGTGGGAACGAAATGAAACTATAATGTTCGTTACTTTTTTAGATGCCTTTCTTAATAAAAGTAAAGTAAGAAAATACGGGGAGTTTTTAAAGAAGCGATGTTACCTAAAATCGAGGAAGTTTAAATGGCTAAAAAAGTACAAGCCTATGTTAAGTTGCAAGTTGCAGCTGGCATGGCGAATCCAAGTCCGCCTGTTGGCCCTGCTCTTGGGCAAAAGGGTGTTAACATCATGGAATTCTGTAAGGCGTTTAATGCTCAGACTGATAGTCTTGAAAAAGGCCTGCCGATCCCGGTTGTAATGACTGTTTATACTGATAGATCCTTCACGTTTGTGACTAAAACTCCACCGACCGCAGTTTTGCTTAAAAAAGCAGTTGGAATCAAGTCTGGTTCTGCTACGCCGAAAAAAGATCAAGTAGGTACAATAACTCGTAGTCAGGTACGCGAAATCGCACAAAAAAAATCTATGGATATGACGGGCGCAGATATCGAAGCAATGACTCGCTCCATTGCAGGTACTGCTTATTCAATGGGTTTGGTAGTGGAGGATTAAAGCATGACTAAGTTGACCAAGCGCATGCGTGTGATTCGTAATAAAGTAAATACAACTAAACAGTATGAGATTACTGAGGCTCTCGCTCTGCTCAAAGAGCATGCTCTTACTAAATTTGTAGAAAGCGTTGATGTATCTATTAATTTAGGTATTGATGCACGTAAATCTGACCAAAACGTCCGTGGTTCTACTGTTTTACCATATGGTACTGGTCGTACTATGCGTGTTGCAGTCTTTGCTCAAGGCTCCAATGCTGAAGAAGCCAAAGGTGCTGGTGCAGAGCTAGTAGGCATGAATGATCTAGCGGATCTCATTAAGATGGGAGAGATAAACTTTGATGTTATCATCGCTACTCCGGATGCAATGTGTGTGGTTGGTCAACTAGGGCAGATTCTAGGACCACGAGGTCTAATGCCAAACCCTAAAGTAGGAACTGTCACTACAAATGTTGTTGAAGCAGTAAAAATTGCAAAAACAGGCCAGATTCGTTATCGTAATGATAAAAACGGTATTATCCACACTACTATCGGTAAAGTAAATTTTGAATCAAAAAAGCTACAAGAAAATCTGGAAGCTTTATTGATCGCATTAAAAAAAGTAAAGCCCTCACAGGCTAAAGGCATATACTTTAAAAAAGTGAGCCTGTCTACCACTATGGGTACTGGTATTGTTATTGATCTAAGTTGCTTAACTTCTATAGTAAAGTAATTGCGTTGTAATTGTCGCTTTGACTTAGCGCGAAGATTTCTCTAGGATCTGATCCTTTAAGGTTGCTTGATAAGTTTGTTATAATAAGCAAAAAAATTTTTGATAAGAGCTTAATATACCCAGGTTGCCATCTACAACCGCCGGTATATCAATAAGGTGCTTAATCCTTTCCGTGTAGATGGTGACAGAACCTAAAGAATTCTATATAGTCTTTACTGGATTCTGCTCATCGCATTAAAGCATTGAACCCCCTTACTTATTAGGTGCTTTATAAAGTGAGTTATGGGAAGTTTCCTAACTAATTCAGGAGCAAAATTAATGGCATTAAATCTTCAAGATAAACAAGCAATTATTGTTGCAGTGCACACAGTAGCTAAAGGTGCAGTATCTGCAGTTATTGCAGATACGCGCGGTGTTAGTGTTGATAAAATGACTACACTGCGTCAATTAGGTCGTGAAGCTGGTGTGTATATGCGCATTGTTCGTAATACCTTGCTGCGTCGCGCAGTTGAGGAAACTCCATTCGAATGCCTAAGAGAGATGTTTTCCGGCCCTACTTTGATAGCATTCTCTAATGAACACCCTGGTATTGCTGCTCGTCTGTTCAAAGAATTTGCACAAATAAATGTGGAATTTACAATTAAAGCTGCGGCCTTTCAAGGTACGTTGATTCCTGCATCAAAAATTGACCGCTTAGCCACGCTGCCTACTTATGATGAAGCAATTATACGTTTGATGGTAACCATCCAATCAGGTGCTGCTGGCAAACTGATTCGCACCTTGGCTGTACTGCGCGATCAAAAAAAAGCGGCATGATTACTGTATTTTTTAGCCTTTACTGGCGTACTGAAACTATTTTAAAATTTTAGGAACACTTGTTATGTCTATCACTAAAGACCAAATCTTAGAAGCTGTTGCCGCCATGTCTGTCATGGATGTTGTTGAATTAATTGCGGCTATGGAAGAAAAGTTCGGTGTTTCTGCGGCTCCAGTAACTATTGCTGCCAGCCCAGTCGAAGTTGCTGAAGAAAAAACTGAGTTTGACGTTATATTATCTGCTGTTATTGGGAATAAAGTATCTGTTATTAAGGCAGTACGTGCTGCAATTGGTCTGGGTTTGAAAGAAGCTAAAGATCTCGTAGAGTCTGCTCCAGCAATTTTAAAAGAAGGTATGAGTCAAGACGATGCTGCAGCTTTGAAAAAATCTCTAGAAGAAGCCGGCGCTTCTATCGAACTTAAATAAGTTTTATTTTTCAGAGTACAGCTTCATTGAACAGATTCATGGCGGATGACTTGGATTACCAGTTTTGCTCTGCTGGGTTTAGTAGATTTTTACATTGTTTGGTTGCTTACTAACTCTGATATCTTTTATATCAACTGCTACATATAATGGTCTTTTTTTTAGCTTCACATATAAAGCATAGCGCAATGAAATGATTTTAGCGTAATAGACAAGAGGTATGTCAGAAAGTTTTCTGGCTTTCCGGTCAATAAAATGGTATTGCATGAGCCGCTCCCGATTTTATGGGGATTAAAAGGTTCGACTTTCTAGCGAGCTAAGGAACCCTAGGATGTACTCCTATACTGAGAAAAAACGTATTCGTAAGGATTTTGGTAAGCGTCCACAAGTTTTAGATATACCTTATCTCCTTTCTATTCAGCTTGACTCGTTTCAGAGGTTTATCGAGCAAGATTCAAACGGACAGTGCGGCTTAGAATCTGCCTTTCGTGCTGTTTTTCCTATTCAAAGCTACAGCGGTAATTCCGAGTTGAAATACGTTAGTTACCGCCTTGGTGATCCAGTATTTGATGTCAAAGAATGTCAGATTCGTGGTATAACATTCTCTGCGCCACTACGCGTGACACTACGCTTAGTAATTTATGAACGTGAAGCTCCAGAAGGTACTGTTAAAAACATTAAGGAACAAGAAGTCTATATGGGTGAAATACCTCTGATGACTGAAAATGGTACCTTTGTCATTAATGGTACTGAGCGGGTTATTGTCTCTCAATTACATCGTAGTCCTGGTGTATTTTTTGACAGTGATAAAGGAAAAACACATTCATCTGGTAAAGTCTTATATAACGCACGTATCATTCCCTACCGTGGTTCATGGTTGGATTTTGAGTTTGATCCAAAAGACAATCTATTTGTGCGTATCGACCGCCGTCGCAAGCTACCAGCCACCATTATCCTGCGTGCATTAAATTATTCTACTGAAGAGATCTTAGATCTATTTTTTGAAAAAATCAGTTTCGAGATTTGTGGAAACAAGTTAAAAATGAAGCTTGTTCCAGAACGCTTACGTGGTGAGACCGCTTCCTTTAATATTGAATCTAACGGCAAAATTTACGTTGAAAAAGGTCGTCGAATAACTGCGCGTCATATCCGTCAGCTTGAACAAGATGAAATCCAAAGTATTTTGGTATCTACTGAATATATTGTTGGAAAAGTGTGTGCACAAGACTACATTGATACCAAGACTGGCGAACTCATTTGTACTGCAAATATGGTATTATCATTGGATTGCGTAGTTAAATTAAGTCAGGCGGGACATAAATATATCGAAACGTTATTCACTAACGATTTAGATCATGGAGCCTATATTTCCGAAACTCTCCGCATCGATCCGAGTAGTGATCGCTTGAGTGCGTTAGTAGAAGTTTATCGCATGATGCGCCCGGGTGAGCCGCCAACACGTGAAGCTACTGAAAGCCTGTTTGAGAATCTATTCTTCTCTGAAGAACGTTATGATCTGTCGGCGGTAGGTCGCATGAAATTTAATCGTTCTCTACTTCGTGACGATATCGAAGGTTCAGGTGTTTTAAATAAAAACGATATCCTAGAGGTAATGAAAAAGCTCATTGATATTCGTAACGGTAAAGGTGAAGTAGACGATATTGATCATTTAGGTAATCGCCGTATTCGTTCTGTTGGAGAAATGGCTGAAAATCAATTTCGTGTAGGTTTAGTTCGTGTGGAACGTGCGGTAAAGGAGCGGTTGTCTCTAGGTGATTTAGATAACCTAATGCCTCAAGATATGATTAATGCGAAGCCAATTTCAGCAGCAGTGAAAGAATTTTTTAGCTCTAGTCAATTATCTCAATTTATGGATCAAAACAATCCATTATCCGAAATTACACATAAGCGTCGTATTTCCGCACTCGGTCCAGGTGGATTAACTCGCGAACGCGCCGGGTTTGAAGTTCGAGATGTGCATCCTACTCACTATGGTAGGGTGTGTCCCATCGAAACGCCAGAAGGACCGAATATTGGTCTAATTAATTCTTTGTCTGTATATGCCCAAACCAATGAGTATGGTTTTCTAGAAACTCCGTATCGTTGTGTATGTAATGGCGTAGTTACCGATAAAATCAATTATTTATCTGCTATTGAAGAAGGTAATTTTGTTATTGCTCAAGCGAACTCTAATTTAGATGATAATGGTTGCTTCATGGAAGATCTTGTTACCTGTCGTAGTAAAGGCGAATCAAGTCTATTTAGTCGGGATCAAGTAGACTACATGGATGTATCTACGCAGCAAGTTGTTTCAGTTGGTGCTTCATTGATCCCCTTCTTAGAACATGATGACGCTAACCGGGCATTGATGGGGGCAAATATGCAACGTCAGGCAGTTCCAACCCTTCGCGCGGATAAACCATTGGTTGGTACTGGTATGGAGCGTGCTGTAGCAGTTGACTCTGGTGTTACTGCCGTAGCTAAACGCGGTGGTATGATTCAGTACGTCGATGCTTCCCGCATTGTTATTAAAGTTAATGAAAACGAAATGTATCCAGGTGAAGCAGGTATCGATATTTATAACTTAACGAAATATACTCGTTCGAACCAAAACACCTGTATCAATCAAATGCCTTGCGTAAATCTAGGCGACCCAATTGAGCGTGGTGATGTTCTAGCAGATGGCCCATCTACAGATCTTGGTGAGTTGGCTTTAGGTCAAAATATGCGTGTCGCTTTCATGCCGTGGAATGGTTATAATTTCGAAGATTCTATATTAATTTCAGAGCGTGTCGTACAAGAAGATCGCTTTACTACGATCCATATTCAAGAACTAGCATGTATCTCGCGTGATACTAAGCTGGGATCGGAGGAGATTACAGCTGACATTCCTAACGTAGGTGAATCTGCACTTTCTAAATTAGATGAATCCGGTATTGTTTATATCGGCGCTGAAGTTACTAGTGCTGACATTTTAGTTGGTAAAGTAACACCAAAGGGTGAAACTCAATTAACGCCAGAAGAAAAGTTGTTGCGAGCAATTTTTGGTGAAAAAGCTTCTGATGTTAAAGACTCTTCATTGCGTGTGCCAAATGGCGTATCTGGTACAATCATCGATGTGCAAGTTTTTACCCGAGATGGCGTAAAGAAAGATAAGCGCGCTTTAGAAATCGAAGAGATGCAACTTAAACAAGTAAAAAAAGATCTAACAGAAGAATTAGAGATCTTAGAAGCTGGCTTGTTTACACGGATTCACGCGGTGCTGATTGCTAGCGGTGTTAAAGCTGAAAAATTAAGTCAGCTGCCCCGTGATTGTTGGTTGGAGTTGAATTTAACTGAGGAGGTAAAACAAAATCAATTAGAGCAGTTAGCCAAGCAATACGATGAATTAAAATCTGCTTTCGAGAAAAAATTGGAAGCGAAGCGTTACAAGATCACTCAGGGTGATGATTTAGCACCTGGTGTTTTAAAAATTGTTAAAGTGTATTTGGCGGTTAAACGTCAGATCCAACCAGGCGATAAAATGGCAGGGCGCCATGGTAATAAAGGTGTTATTTCTAAGATCAATCCAATTGAAGATATGCCTTACGATGAAAATGGCACACCAGTAGATATCGTACTAAATCCATTGGGTGTACCGTCCCGTATGAATATTGGTCAAATTCTAGAAACGCATCTAGGTATGGCCGCTAAAGGCATCGGTAAAAAGATCACTCAAATGCTTAAGCAGGAGCAAAAAATCACTAAACTCCGTGCATTCATCCAGAAGGCTTATGATTTAGGAGATGATATTTGCCAGATAGTTGATTTAAAAACTTTTAGTGATAATGAAATATTACGTTTGGCAGAGAACCTAAAAGAAGGCATGCCAATTGCAACGCCAGTGTTTGATGGTGCGAAAGAAAAAGAAATCAAGCAACTGCTAGAAATGGGTGGTATTCCAACATCCGGTCAGATTACACTGTATGATGGACGTACAGGTGAGGAATTCGAGCGCCAGGTTACTGTTGGCTATATGTATATGCTAAAACTAAATCATTTGGTTGACGATAAAATGCATGCGCGCTCCACTGGTTCTTATAGCTTAGTGACGCAGCAGCCACTGGGTGGAAAGGCGCAATTTGGTGGTCAACGTTTTGGTGAAATGGAGGTGTGGGCACTGGAAGCCTATGGCGCAGCTTACACTCTACAAGAAATGCTAACTGTGAAGTCAGATGACGTTAACGGTCGCACCAAGATGTATAAAAACATCGTAGATGGTGACCATCGTATGGAGGCAGGCATGCCGGAATCTTTTAATGTGCTGTTAAAAGAAATCCGTTCACTTGGTATTAATATTGAGCTGGAAGATGAATAATTATTTCTAGTTTAGAAATCTGGATTTAGGGAATCTAAGAGTGGTTGTTTGGGGTCATATGGGTATTTACTGAGGTTGTAGGTATTCACCAGCTTTCACGACGACAGGAGCCAATCTGTGAAAGACTTATTAAAATTTTTAAAAGCACAAACTAAAATCGAAGAGTTTGATGCAATCAAGATTTCTTTGGCTTCGCCAGATATAATTCGTTCATGGTCGTTCGGTGAAGTGAAAAAACCGGAAACTATTAATTATCGTACGTTTAAACCTGAACGTGACGGTTTGTTCTGTGCTCGTATTTTTGGACCAGTAAAAGACTACGAATGCTTATGTGGTAAGTATAAGCGGTTAAAACACCGTGGTGTTATCTGCGAAAAGTGCGGTGTTGAAGTAACCCAAACTAAAGTTCGCCGTGAGCGAATGGGCCATATTGAGTTAGCTTCGCCAACGGCGCATATCTGGTTTTTAAAATCATTGCCTTCGCGTATCGGGTTGCTACTGGATATGCCGTTACGTGATATTGAACGCGTACTATACTTTGAATCCTACGTGGTTATTGAAGGTGGTATGACTAACCTTGAGCGCCGTCAGATCTTAACCGAAGAGCAATATCTAGATGCACTAGAAGAGTTTGGTGATGAGTTTGACGCTAGAATGGGCGCAGAGGCGATTCAGACACTATTGAAAAATATAGAGCTGGAAGATGAGTGCGAGTTTTTGCGTGAAGAGCTTAACAACACTAATTCTGAAACTAAGCGAAAAAAGCTCACTAAGCGCATCAAACTGTTAGAATCTTTCGTGCAGTCTAAGAACCAACCGGAGTGGATGATCCTGACGGTACTACCGGTATTGCCGCCAGATTTAAGGCCATTAGTTCCACTAGATGGTGGTCGTTTTGCAACATCGGATTTAAATGATCTATATCGTCGCGTGATTAACAGAAATAATCGTTTAAAACGCCTTCTTGACTTAGCTGCACCTGATATTATTGTTCGCAACGAAAAGCGTATGCTGCAAGAAGCGGTGGATGCTCTGTTAGATAACGGGCGCCGTGGTCGTGCAATTACTGGTTCTAATAAACGTCCTTTAAAATCTTTAGCTGATATGATTAAAGGAAAACAAGGTCGTTTTCGTCAGAATTTATTAGGCAAACGAGTTGACTACTCCGGGCGGTCTGTTATCACCGTTGGACCATACCTACGTCTACATCAATGTGGACTGCCAAAAAAAATGGCACTGGAACTATTTAAACCATTCATTTACGGCAAGCTCGAGGTACGTGGCCTAGCCACTACTATCAAAGCAGCTAAAAAAATAGTCGAGCGTGAAGAAGCCGTCGTTTGGGACATTCTGGATGACGTGATCCGAGAACACCCAGTATTGCTGAATCGTGCACCCACCTTGCATAGGTTAGGGATCCAGGCATTTGAGCCAGTTTTAATTGAAGGCAAAGCAATTCAGCTGCACCCATTAGTTTGTGCGGCATATAATGCAGACTTTGATGGAGATCAGATGGCTGTGCATGTACCACTAACGCTAGAAGCTCAATTAGAAGCGCGCTCGTTAATGATGTCTACCAACAACATCTTATCACCAGCGAATGGTGAGCCAATCATTGTGCCTTCACAGGACGTGGTATTAGGTTTATACTATATGACCCGAGATTGCATTAATGCTAAAGGTGAAGGCATGGTGCTAAGTAATTCAAAAGAAGCTGAGCGTGTTTACCGATCTGGTGTAGCAGCACTACATGCACGGGTTAAAGTGCGTATTACTGAAGAGATCAAAACGACTGAAGGCCAGTGGAAAATACAAACTAATATTGTGAATACCACGATTGGTCGAGCTATACTTTGGATGATTGTTCCAAAAGGCCTACCATATTCAATGGTTAATCAGCCTCTAGGTAAAAAGGCGATCTCTAAGATGTTGAACACCTGTTACCGTATTTTAGGCTTAAAGCCAACTGTGATTTTTGCTGATCAGATTATGTATACTGGTTTTGCTTATGCGGCTCGTTCTGGTGCGTCAGTGGGTATTGACGATATGGTTATCCCAGTCAAGAAAGCGGAGATTATTGAAGAAGCAGAAACTGAAGTTGCTGAAATTCAGAAGCAATTTCAATCCGGTCTAGTGACTGCCGGTGAACGTTACAACAAAGTAATTGATATTTGGGCAGCGGCAAATGAGCGTGTGGCCAAAGCAATGATGGAAAACTTATCTGCCGAAGAAGTTATTAACCGTAACGGTGTAGTAGAAAAACAAGTTTCTTTCAACAGTATTTTTATGATGGCTGATTCAGGTGCCCGTGGTTCTGCTGCTCAAATCCGTCAGTTAGCTGGTATGCGTGGTTTAATGGCAAAACCAGATGGCTCGATTATTGAAACCCCAATTACAGCTAACTTTCGTGAAGGTTTGAATGTGCTCCAGTACTTTATTTCAACACATGGTGCACGTAAAGGCTTGGCGGATACCGCACTAAAAACCGCTAACTCAGGTTATTTAACTCGTCGCCTAGTAGACGTTGCACAAGACCTAGTGGTTACTGAAGACGACTGCAATACTAACAATGGTGTTCTTATGACACCAGTAATTGAAGGTGGTGATGTCAAGGAACCACTTAGAGAACGTGTTTTAGGTCGTGTAACAGCGGAAGATATTATTAAGCCGGGTACACTGGATATTTTAGTGATACGCAATACATTATTAAATGAAAAGACTTGTGACTTGCTGGAAAAGAACTCTGTCGATAGCGTTAAAGTGCGCTCAGTAGTGAGTTGTGAAACTGACTTTGGTGTCTGTGCTCATTGTTATGGTCGTGATTTAGCGCGTGGTCATATTATTAATAAGGGCGAAGCTATTGGCGTTATTGCAGCACAATCTATTGGTGAACCTGGCACCCAGCTAACAATGCGTACGTTTCATATAGGTGGTGCAGCATCACGTGCAGCCGCAGAATCCAGTATTCAAGTTAAAAACAAAGGTAGTCTTAAACTCAAGAATATTAAATTTGTTATAAACGCAGCCGGTAAGTTAGTAATTACTTCTCGTAACACTGAGTTGAAACTAATTGATGAATTTGGTCGTACAAAAGAAAGCTATAAAGTACCGTATGGTGCTGTCATGGGAAAAGGTGAAGGTGCACAAGTAAATGGCGGTGAAACAGTAGCTAATTGGGATCCGCATACTATGCCGGTGATCAGTGAAGTAAGCGGTTTTGTTCGTTTTTCTGATATTGTTGACGGCCAGACTATTACTCGTCAAACTGATGAACTAACTGGTTTGTCTTCTTTAGTGGTATTAGATAGCGCAGAGCGCACTGGTAGTGGTAAAGATTTGCGTCCAGCGCTAAAAATTATTAATCACGCCGACGAAGACGTGTTGATTCCAGGTACGGATATGCCTGCTCAATACTGTTTACCAGGTAAATCTATCGTACAACTAGAAGACGGTATTCAGATTAGTGCTGGTGACACTTTGGCTCGTATTCCTCAAGAATCAGTCGGCACTAAAGACATTACCGGTGGTTTACCACGAGTTGCAGATTTGTTTGAAGCACGTCGCCCTAAAGATCCGGCGATCCTAGCTGAAATTAGTGGGGTTATTTCATTTGGAAAAGAAACTAAAGGTAAACGTCGTTTAGTAATCTCTCCACTGGACGGTAGTGACGCTTATGAAGAAATGATCCCGAAATGGCGTCAGCTTAACGTATTTGAAGGCGAGGTTGTAGAACGTGGTGACGTTGTGTCCGACGGCCCAGAGTCTCCACATGATATTTTACGTTTGCGTGGTGTAAATGCGGTAACACGCTATATTACTAACGAAGTACAAGAAGTTTATCGCTTGCAAGGCGTTAAGATTAACGACAAGCATATTGAAGTGATCGTGCGTCAGATGCTGCGAAAAGGTATTATTGTCCGTCCTGTAGGGACTGAATTCCTAGAGGGTGAACAAGCTGAAGTATCACGTGTTAAGATTGCTAATCGTCAGCTTCAAGCTGACGGTAAGATTACAACAACTTTCTTACGTGAATTACTAGGTATCACAAAGGCTTCCTTGGCGACTGAATCCTTCATCTCTGCAGCATCATTTCAGGAAACAACACGTGTTTTAACTGAAGCAGCTGTTGCTGGAAAGCGTGATGAATTACGTGGTTTGAAAGAGAATGTTATTGTAGGTAGATTAATTCCAGCTGGTACAGGTTATGCATATCATAAGGATCGTGTACGTCGTCGTGTGCAAGATGCATTAGTAGGGGTGGTTCCGCAGGTCGTCAGCGCAGAAGAAGCCACTGCTAACCTAGCGGAATTACTTAATGCAGGTAGTTTAGTCAATAGCAATAACGAGTAAGTATTACATTTATGTATAATTACATAAACCGCTCTTGGGTGGTTTATGTTAATCATATAGCTATCAGTTGCCGGATCAATAACTATGTCGTAACAAATCTGGTAAGCATAGCTACAGCCTACCGTTTATACTTAAAAGATGATGTGTATAGCTATAAACAGTGCATATGACTTGTTAAGATATTCGAATAATATTCTAACAATCTGATATTTTTAATATCGGACGCGTTAATTTTATAATTCATTGATATATTGAGCGTACAATCATAAGTATGTTACAGGCGTAGATCTTCAGTATTAATAATAGATACTATTGTTAATGATATTGCCATAGTGATGCATTTAATGCTCAGTGCATCACTCAATGCATGCTAGGAAAAGCAAGTTATACGGGTCGCGCACTGGCTGTGTAAATATAAAAACTACGCTGCTATTATAGCACCATTACAAAGTAGCAATGGACTATGCATGTGATGCGATGATAAAATCGCTAAAAATTACTCGTTGATGCTTGGTATATTAACATTTAAAGATAATAAACACGATAAAATCTCGTATCTTTTCTATCGTAAAAATTTGATTATAGAGCGTAATCATCGCTAATATAATAACGTTATTAATATCTAGATGAAGGAGTGACTGACTTGTTTAACACGACTCTAAATTTAGAAAGCTACATGACAGGAGTGTAAAATATTGATTACATTAGACGTGAAATAAATAGCAAAGATTATCATATAAATATGGGGCTTTCGAGAGTTTTAGAATAAAACATCACCTATAGTGAATAAAAACTTCTGTACTAGCTAAAAACACTGCCTGGAATTATGACATAATTGAAGAATATCTAAGTATAAGTCAAATAATATAACGACCAGGATAATCGTATGATGCGATCGATTTTTAAGCATTTCAAAAGGGATACAAGAGATGCTAGAGATAGGCTCTCAACGTTATTCTGATGTGGAATAAGACATAATTCACTATAATATGTATGATTATAGTGTTTTAAACTATCGTGCTATAATTAAATTTTAACGTCTAATAAATTATACGAGCTGTCTTATAAAGACTATAGTATTATAGTTTTAGTATTTACACGGTATATCAAAGATGTGTCCCTGAAAGAGTAGTGTATAGTACAGGTTGAATTAATGCGAAAAGGGTTAATTAATAGATATTATCATATGTTGACCACGCCAATAGTAGCGTAGTCATGAGCGACAGGTCCATTATTAAATATATATAAGTTATTCTTACTATATTCTATTTAGATCAATGGTTGTTAGAATTTTATTCTATGCTTTAATACTATATTACTTTTGCATTTATTGATGCACTGATACATAAGAATGTTATATAAGATTCAATAACCTAATAATCTAAGCTAACAGTCAATATTTAGAAAAAATAATTGTATAAATTATATTTTACTATCGCAGAATTCACAGGAGATATAAAAATCCAGTTTTATTTTTCTATTAGTAGTGCATGCAATTTGTATGTAGTAATTTAATAGCGTTATCCAATAAAAGATCAAGTATATCACATCATTCGCGGTAGCGTTAAGGTGCTGAGAAGAAGACAAAATAGTAAATTTTAAGATCAGATACTAGTAAACAATTGACGTACAGTTAAACTGGTAGAATATTAATTATTGCTAGGTAGATCGTGGTTTACTAGCGAGCATAGTTTAGCCCGCTAAATAATTAGTGTTTTTCACTTAGTCGTATTGATTCTAAGGCGATTAGAATCATCTCCTGAAAGGAAGTTTGACGCTCACTTGCGGTGAGCATTTCGTGACGCAGAATGTGATCAGACACCGTACAGATGGTTAATGCCTTACAACCGAATTCTTCGTGTAGTTCCGCGACAACGCCGTAAATTCCAGCTGCTTCCATTTCTACACCTAAAATACCGTATTTTTTCATCACTCGAAACATATCTAGATCCTGGTTATAAAATAGATCCGAGGAAAAAAGATTACCTACCTGTACAGGTATCCCTTGCTCCTTAGCAGCATCTACTGCGTCGCGTACCATATCGAATGTAGCAATGGCGGCATAATCATGATCCTTAAAACGTAGACGATTTACTTTAGAATCCGTGCAGGCCCCCAAACCAATCAAGACATCGCGGAGTTTTACGTCATCGCGTACCGCACCGCAAGATCCAACACGGATAATCTTTTTGACGCCGAATTCGACGATCAATTCACGTGCATAAATCGAGCACGATGGAATGCCCATACCATGGCCCATTACTGATATACGAATACCTTTATAGGTGCCACTAAAGCCGAGCATTCCGCGTATATTACTAATTTCTACCGCGTCTTTCAGGAAGGTTTGAGCGATATATTTGGCGCGAAATGGATCGCCTGACATCAAGATTACGTCAGCGAAATCCCCTATTTCAGCATTAATGTGCGGTGTAGCCATAGTAGTGATTCCTTAAGTAATATTAAAATTTTTTTAAATATATAAGTCTGTCAACTGTATGTTAAAATTAAGTGTATGTAGTTCTGAAGGATGCAGTCTATAACATAGATTTACCATAATCCATTGGTGATATGCCAAAGTAGCTGGCAACAGTTTGGCCAATGTCGGCGAAAGTTTCACGATGACCAAGAAAACCTGGTGTCACTTTCTGGCCATAAATTAACACTGGAATATGTTCTCGGGTATGGTCAGTTCCATGCCAGGTTGGGTCACAACCGTGGTCCGCCGTAAATATGATGATATCATCACCATTGATTCGTTGTAATAGCTCTGGCAGACGGCGGTCAAACAGCTCAAGTGCGGTAGCATAACCAGCTACATCACGGCGGTGACCATATGAGGAGTCAAAATCAACAAAATTAGTAAAAACTATAGTGTTGTGACCAGCGTGTTCTATTTCAATTAAAGTGGCATCAAACAGGGCATTAATACCAGTAGCTTTGACCTTTTTAGTGATCATCGAATTAGCATAGATGTCAGCAATTTTACCAATCGACACCACTGTACCTCCTTTTTCATCAACTAATTTTTTTAGCACCGTAGCCGCTGGTGGTTCAACAGATACATCATGACGATTACCGGTACGTTGGAATTCCCCTGGTTTATTACCTATAAATGGACGTGCTATAACGCGACCAATATTGTAACCGCCTATGTTAAGCGCTTCACGAGCAATGTCGCACAGCGAATATAGGCGACTTAGGCCAAAAGTTTTCTCATGGCAAGCGATTTGGAACACTGAGTCGACTGAAGTATAAAAAATTGGTTTTCTAGTTTTTATGTGTTCTACCCCTAATCGATCAAGAATGGCTGTGCCAGAAGCGTGACAATTTCCTAAATATCCCGATAAATTAGCACGTTTAACTAATGTATTCAGTAGTGTTTGTGGAAAACTATTATTTAACTTTTTAAAATAACCCCACTCAAATAGCACAGGAACGCCTGTAATTTCCCAGTGACCTGATGGGGTATCTTTTCCAGAAGATAGTTCACTTGCATAAGCATAAGCGCCAATGATATTCGCATTGTTATCTAGTCCTTGTGGGAATGTACCCGTAGAGGCTTTAGCCGCTGCGCCTAAACCAAGGCTGTTCAAGTTAGGCAATGTTAGTGGTCCTTCTCGGCCAATATTGGCTTTGCCGTTAGCACAAGCTTCTGCAATATGTCCCAGAGTGTCTGCACCTTGATCGCCAAAACGTTTGGCATCAGCACTAGAGCCGATGCCAAATGAATCTAATACCATAATAAATATGCGTTTCATAAGTATTTTCCTGTGTTTCTCTGATTTTTGATCGCAGAAAACGATCTGCTAATCTGTTGATTATGCAGTCATGCGCGAATACACTAGCATCGTCATTTTAGTGTTGTCTGATTTCAGAACTATGACATTGCATAGTATATTTGCTCATTCCTGATAGCTATTAGCAGATTTTAGATGTTTATACTAAAATTTTTTAATTTATATGTGCTGTAGATCTTCTTTCACTTCAGTCACGTACGGGTATGAGCTCAGGGTATCAATGAACTGTACTTATAATGTTAGCGTGTATTTGACAAGACTTTATGTTCGCACTGGTTGTCGATCGATTAATTGCTTTACTCGTATCTGTTTAAATTATTCGAATAATTAGTATAGCATGAGTTGGTTCTGCGATAAATTAATCATTTGCAATGATTATCTGTATATATTCATTATCTTAAAATGCGGTCAGCGCTAAGCAATACCTTTACTTTCTGTACTTTTATCTAGGTATATAATTATGTTTTAAAACATTTTAAGCATAATAGCTAACATTCATTAGCTGCCCCCCATTACTTTACTACTTGTGAGAATAGTAATACGAATGCGTGTTGTTAAGTCTGCATTATACTTATAAAACCTATCGGTGCTAGAGTGCCGATATTATATAGCGGTTTGTAGTTGATTCCGATTTAGACAAAGTCTCTAAGTCTAATGGCAACAGATGTTGTGTCTGTTATCGTTTTGCAGAATCGTCCATAGTGCTATTATAACGCCGATCGATACTTTCTTGTCTTATACTATACAAGTATACAGCATCTGCTAATGTTGTCAGCCGATATATCGGTCTTGGTCACGTATAACGTCATACCGAAAAACTATCCTTAAATTTTCATCCTATTTAAAATCTTTTATCATTAGCATTTCGTCTAGTGTGCGTAATATTGTTTAGCATACTGCATTGATTCGTCAATGCATTTATAACAATGCTATCCTATCAGTTTGGTCAATAACTTATTTATTTACATATCAGCTATATGAATAGATTGGAAGTAATTGATCGTTGTCATTGTCATCTGTAGATGGAGAAGATACTAGATTTTAACATGTTTATTGTTTTTTATATTTTTATATATAATCTGACAATTAATGATTCATAAATTTTTACTCATTAACTCATCCATTAACTCATGTTTATTCTAACTGTATAGATATGTATTACGATAGATATGATCTTTCTATATTATTACTACTGCTTTAAAATTTTTGCGTTAGAATATGTTAATTTTAACCAAACAATTTGGTTAATAGTCTGAATAATATTACGGTTAACGGTTACTAAAAAAATGTTTTAAAATATAGTCTGTGCTACAATTTAAATTGTGTCCTTTAAGTTTATGTATTGCTACAATTATATAGTGAGTTTAATATCAAAATATAGTAATACTTTTAGTTTGATATTTCGTTTTTTTAAAGTATTGCTCTGCGTTGCAGAAGCGTAAAATTTGTCGTGAAATAGTATCACGATCACTATTTCTGATCTCAGAAGTAAATAAACCCCTTATAGAATAATTTAATATGCATTAAACTATTTATTGTATATACGTCATTTGCTTTCTTTCTTAAGTGATTGATTAGTTTTTATTTTTCCTAGAAACTATCGTACTCCCTCAGCTATATAATTTACATTATATATCGCCATAAGTTTTTATTAATATAATAAAAAATTAATGCTCAATATATTATTGATGCCTTTTTCCATTCAGTATATAGAATTGTTAGTATGCGAAAAGAATTACATCATATGGCGTGAAATTTTATAATAAACGACTCTATTATATCTTATGTCTGTATAACATATGGTGTTATAGATTTTTGGAGGTATTTGTACATTAAAATACTTTCTTGATTATTCAGCGATATAACGTAATTAAGTTTGTTCGCTTAAAATATGTAGGTCAACTAGCTTGACAAGTACAATAATCACTAATTTTAGTGTCTGATTCAGATTATTAGCGATTTTTAGTTTTAAAGCCGTTGAATGCTTGGCGTTTGATGGTTAGTAATGTAATAGTTATATTTCGCTAACTACACAACATTATATGATGTGGATCTGCTATCCTGCACAGGTTAACAACATGTGCAAGCAAAATTCTAAGAAAAAAAATACCTTTATTAGAGCTGTTCGCACATAGATTGATGCAGATAGTTTACTTAAACACTAGTGGCTTCATTAAGGATGTGCAGAATGTATTTTAGATGAATAGACAATACAGTATACGTAGTCACTTGAATTAGCTTTATAATTAGATCTATTAGACTGAAGATTTTTACTGATATTGATATCCGATAAATTTTTATAGTTATCTACCGTGTATCAAGTAGTTTTGTGGACACATAGTTTTTCTGCTGGAAAAGTTCTGTTGTTAAATGCTTTGATAGGGAATAGAATCACTTGCATAATCATGAGTTATAAATCTACACATTAATTTTATAATAAAAAAAAAGAGATAAACGCTCATTAGTATATGCTTTCCTAGACAAAATTTATTGTTTTAGTAGATGTCTAAAATACATAACTGTATTAGTTGACTCTTTTAGCTTTGTTTTAAGCTTTTCGTATGTTATTGTTATATGGATAGTATAGTTGAATCATGCTAAAATCTACGTATAAATTATGAGATAATATCAAGATGACTGATAAGTTAACTCTGTTGCGCAAATTGAGTGTAGTCGTTGCAGATACGGGTGATATTGAGGAAATAAAACTATATCAACCGCAAGACGCTACTACTAACCCATCGCTAGTTCTTAACGCAGCTAAAATCCCCGAATATCGCCCACTAATTGATGACGCTATTACCTGGGCGCGCGAACAAAGTAGTATGCGCGATCAACAAATTGTCGATGCTACTGATAAGTTGGCAATAAATATTGGTGTAGCGATCCTTAAGTTAATTCCAGGTCGTGTATCTACAGAAGTAGATGCGCATTTATCGTACAACATTGCGGGCAGTATAAATAAGGCAAAACGTCTAATAAAATTATACAATGATGCCGGTATTAGTAATGGACGCATTTTAATTAAATTAGCCGCTACTTGGCAGGGTATTCGCGCTGCAGAGAAATTAGAAAAAGAAGGCATTAACTGCAATCTTACATTGTTATTTTCCTTTGCACAAGCTCTTGCCTGTGCTGAAGCTGGTGTTTACCTGATCTCTCCATTTGTGGGTCGCATCCTCGATTGGTACCAATCAAATAGTGATGTAAAAGAATTCTTACCACACGAAGATCCGGGTGTAATCTCTGTTCGTAAAATATACCAATACTATAAACAACATCGTTACAATACCATTGTCATGGGGGCTAGCTTTCGTAATGTGAATGAGATTATTGAATTAGCTGGCTGTGATCGTCTAACTATTTCTCCTTCTCTTTTAAAAGTACTATCAGAAAGTCATAGTGGTTTGGAGCGCAAGTTGTTCGATACTAGTGAAGTAAAAGCGCGCCCTGCTATTTTAACAGAATCTGAATTTTACTGGCAACATAATCAGGATCGGATGGCGGTTGAAAAGTTGATTGATGGCATTCGTAATTTTGCCATAGATCAAAAAAAACTAGAAAAAATGATTGCTTCTTTATTATAGTTTACGCTGCTATAATGAGCAGTGGTTGTTGCGTCTTTTATTATTATTTATGCGAATTACATATTTTAGAGCCTAAAATATGTATGTTGTAAAACAGTAGATTTTAGAAATAAATTAGCCAAGAACTAATAATAAAATTTTCTATAAGTTAAAGGTTGATTCTTAGAGATAAATTTTATGCATCTCGAGTTATATGTATTAGATGGTAACTGGGGTGAGGTAAATTAATTAACATTTAATCTTTAGTATTATGGATATGTACTCCTGGAAAAGAAGATTTCTGAGAAAATATAACTATTACTGCTTATGTAATATAAGCACAGTAGGAAAGATTTATTTATTAGTTATGAAAACTCAGTTATTCAAAGAAAATAGAAACTTTCACTATAGTAAGGATACTGAAGTAAATGTATAGTTAGTTATTGGAGTTATGTTAGCAGTCTCTTACTCTCATTATACCTCAACTAAGTCCTCTGGTAACCGAGGTTTTTAAATGAATAAAGTTAAATTAAGGGGTTTTAGCTGCTATAGCGGTTTTCACAATCCTAGAAAAAATATCGATCTTTAATGATGCGCTGCCAATTAGTGCACCATTAATATCTGGTTGAGAAAATAGCTCAGCGGCATTTTGATCGTTTACAGAACCACCGTAACAAATCATGACTTCAGACGCGATCACTGTGTTGTGTTTAGCGATATGATTGCGGATAAATTTATGTACTGCTTGAGCATAAAATGGGGTAGCAGATTTTCCTGTACCTATAGCCCATATAGGTTCATAAGCGATTATAGCATTTTTTATAGCTGCTACGCCAAGGGCGTGAATGACTGCATTAATCTGACGAGAGCAAACTTCTGTAGTTTTTCCCGCTATGTTTTCTTTTTCAGTTTCACCTATGCACAGTATTGGTATCAAGCTAGCTGCTTTTAGAACGGCAAATTTTTTAGCAATCTCTGTGTCGGTTTCTTTATGATAAATACGACTCTCAGAGTGACCGATAATAACGTACTGAACACCAACGTCTTTTAGCATATGCGCGGAAATTTCTCCGGTGAAAGCACCAGACATGTTTATGTCGACATTTTGTGCACCTAGAGCGATACGACTGCCATTTAGTGCATGTTTAGCTTGATCTAGATATATTACCGGTGGTGCAATAGCAACATTACAGCCATGAATATCACTGAATGCATTACGTAAGCTAGCGATAAACTCATTGACCATACGGGTGCTACCGTTAAGTTTCCAGTTACCTATAACTAATGGATATCGCATATTTTCTCCCAAAAAAAGTCTTTTAAATAAAACATCGTAACTGGTAGTTTACCTGTAAAACATTATAACAATAATTAATTAACATAAAACACATAGTTTAATGGTTTATGGAGTGGTTTGTAATGCGTCGGGTGTTTATATTGTATTTTGTTAAAAGGGCTAATAGTAATATATTATCTTGTGATATTCTAGTTATACGCGGTTTTCTCCAATAAAAACTACTTACTATCATGAAAACTTATTTTTTATCTTTTCTGCGAAATAACTTTATCACATTACTATTTTAGTAGTTATTATCGCGTTCATGCCTATAGCATAGAATAACATTCTAGTATCTACTAAAATGACCAGGTAGCATAGAAATGTATTCGTTTTATATACTATTTCAACAAGTAGACTATTCTAGAATCCTCTGGATGATTTAAAGTACTTTCATAGTTATCTTTCATGTTGTTGTAATGTGAATACCGCTTAGTTTATCAGTTTGTGGATGAAATTAATTGAAAATTACTAAATATGTTTAAGATTTATTTGTTTTAATATTAGTCATCATTAGTCATCTTGCTGTACTAGACGTAGCTTAATTATATAATTGCGCACTGACGGAAGAGAAGAGTAGCATTATAATATCTTTTCCTGCTCATATATATTTATAAGGTAGTATTTTGCAATTAGTAATCATTTAATTTTTTATGAGTACGTCAACTAATTAATCAGGTAATTTAATTACTTAGTGATATAGGTTACATTAAATATGATACTTGTGTCTCCGCCGCCGCTAAAATTCTAGACTTTTATGGAGTGTATTGAAAGATGCATCTAAAATTCGTCTGATGGCCAATAAATACTATTTGCGCGGAATATCATGATATATATTACAATTTTGATTGAGCGATACAATTAAATGCTGCTCTCTCATAAGAGTATTAATCCATAAAACTGTGAAGTGAGTTCTATATCAAAAATAGAGCAGATTTTAGAATTATATTCTATATTAGAATATTGAGTTTTTCTTAATAGTTTTAAATTTAATGTTTGTATGACTAACAGCAAACTTAGTAATATTTTGATTGTCTAGAATAGAGACTGTGTACTTAGCCAATATATAAAGGAGTTAAGATTCATGGCTGCATCTGTTATATAAGTATTGCATTGGTTATAGATGAATTTAGTAGTGATAACATTAAATGTAGCAGTAAATACTGTACTATTAGTACAATCTATCGGTAACTATTAAAGATACTGATTTTCTCATACGTAAGAGGTGTTTTACGACGACTGACTGTTTCACTTTTATTGGACGACTGTATATCAATCTACCAACTTTACTTAGACTACTAACTTATAGTCTAAAAAATACAGTTTTAGATAACTATTCCATAAAACTATAGACTTCAAGATTTATTGATTATTTTAAGAATCGTGTCGATTAATGAGAAAATTACATGTAATGCGTTTATAAAGAATAAGGTATTCGCTACATCATTGTCAGTGTAATGAAATAGTTGTAGCATATGGGTGTTTATATCTGACTCACTAGTGATGACGTGCTAAATAAATAAAACACAGCAGTACAACAGATATTTGTAAAAATGTAGCTCACTCAAATATCTACTCGTAAATCATAAGTTGACCTTGTTAATGAAGTCTATTCATTCAACACATCAAACAATGCTAGAATATGGCAGATAGTTACTTAGGAATATTTTTAGACAGTATAAAAACTAATAGAATATGTACATATTTTGAACGTTAAAAGTGCATTGAATTTGACTATGATAATTAGAATGATATTTAGCGAACATAATATAATTAGCATTACAGATAGCGCCTATTTTCCAAAATTACGCACTATTTACTGAATCATCCAGATAGCGCACTGGCATGGTTAATAGTGTTTTTGTGATTGTGTAGCATTTTAGTAAAGCGAAAGATAGTGATACACGCAGAAGTTCACGCTTTATATCCCTAGGATTCTGGATACAGATATAAAACAGGCGTAAAAACGCAATAAAATAAAAAGTACAATCGCTATTGTACTTCATTAAAGATTTTGTAATAAAACACGTATAATAAAACTGTGTGAAAATTGTTTTGAAGGAATCAACAATAGTATTGATATACTAAAGAATGAAAACTTTAATGCATCAAATATATTAGTATTTTACATAAGCATAAATATATATTTATGTCGCTAGTGTTAACATGTTATTAAAGTGTCTTCAGTATTATAGGTTGATAGCATATTAATATAATTTTTTCGCTGTCTCTAGCCAGTCTCGTTTAAATGGACGTTGCATATTTTCGATCGCATCGATAATATCATGATGTACCATTTTTTCATTTTGGATACCTACGCAGCGACCACTGTAACCTTGTAAGAGCAGTTCAATCGCGTATGCGCCCATACGGGATGCTAGGATACGATCATAAGCAACAGGCGTTCCGCCCCGCTGAATATGGCCAAGTACGGTCGCGCGAGTGTCGCGTTTAGTTTCGCGTTCAATATGACGCGCTAATATATTAATATCACAGATATGTTCGGTGATCACTACGATAGCATGTTTTTTGCCGTTACTAATCCCTATTTTTATTTCACTAATTAATTCTTCCCGATTAAATTCAACTTCTGGAAGCACGATAAATTCGCAACCACCAGCAATTGCCGCTGCTAATGTTAAATCACCACAGTGTCGACCCATCACTTCAACGATAGAAATACGTTGATGCGACGACGAAGTATCACGTAGGCGGTCAATCGCGTTTACTACGGTTTCTAGTGCGGTAAAATAACCAATAGTGTAGTCAGTACCAGCTACATCATTATCGATGGTTCCAGGAAGCCCGATACAAGGAAAACCTTCTTCCGTTAAGTGTTTAGCACCCATATAAGAACCGTCGCCACCAATTACCACCAATGCATTAATGCCGCGTTTTTTTAGATTTTTAATTGCCTGTTCGCGAATTTTTTTATCTCTGAATTTTGGAAAACGAGCTGAACCAAGACAGGTACCACCACAGTTAATTAGGTCAGACACACTATAACGATTTAATTTCTCCATGCGATTTTTGTATAAGCCAAGGTAGCCATCGTGAATGCTAAAAACTTCTAAACCTTCAGAAAGTGAAGCACGCACCACACTACGGATAGCCGCATTCATACCTGGCGCATCACCGCCACTTGTCAGTACACCGATTTTTTTAATCATGACTACCTCTGAAGTTTATATACAATGTTTAAGAATTCTTCTATATCTCTCCGTGGTAACCTCTCTAATTGTAGAAAATCGTTTTAGTAGGATACTATACCCGTCATATTTACATGACATGTAGCTAGATTTTTGCTGATTCTAGTCGCTTATTAAAAGATAATAAAGATCTCCCAGATGTACTTAAGTATTTAATAAAAACTCAGGCAGCATAGTTATTGCGCCTCTGCTTTTTACATTTTCTGTTAAATTAAGTATACTTTAGCTGAATATTTTCACAATCTCTTTGAGATTATCATGCTTTAGATGATTGTGTGATACTGTATTGTCTCAATCGGTCTATAGTATAACATTGTCACTATGTACGACCGGGTAATTTCTTCCATGTGACTTCGTTGTGTAGATATATTAGTTTGGCATTTTCCACTGCGATTGCTAGACCTAGTTGCCAATCCTGCAATGCTAATGGCAGCATGTCTTCTGCAGAAGGCAATAGGATACCTCCATTATATAGATTTAATGTTGAACTTCTAACTAAAGACAAGGACTGTTGCCAAGCGGTACCAACATAAGCCCAGTTGCCTTTCAAGCTATCGCTATACTCTAATACTTGAGTGTATGAAAGCATAATCTCTCCGTTTTTTTTATTCCAATGACCCTGCTGTTGACGCTCGAATTGTCCCCAATAAACTTTGTTTTTTCGAGCCTCGATTGCTGCCAGTACCCGTTCAGCATGGCTAACCCGCCAAGCACCTTGCGCCATGGTTTTTAAGGTCGAGATGCCTAACATTGGTAAATCCGCACCTAGCGCTAGTCCCTGTGTAACACCCATACCAACACGTACACCAGTGAAATTTCCAGGGCCACAGCTAAAGGCTAATGCATCAAGCTGGTTAAGCAGCAAGCCACTATCTGATAAAATTTGTTGAACTATAGGTAAAATGCGTTGTGTATGTTGTCGTGGATTTAACTCAGATAAGACTAGGATTTCGCCGTTATTATAAATAGAAACAGAACAGGATTCCGTTGATGTATCTATGGCTAAAATTTTCGTCGACATACCAACCTCTAGTGAGAAAAGAGTAGTATTACATGTAGTGTTTGTATTATGCCAGTTATATAGCAAGTTCTAAGGAAATAGACATGAGGTGATAAACAGCACGGAAACAATTTAAGCATCTTTTATGATAAATTTATGATAAATTATAGATGGAATTCTGCAGTATAGGATTACTAATGCATAGTCGCTGATAATCAACTATTGTAGTGAGTAAATCATCTAATTTGCCTAATACTGCAAGTGTGACACATATATTCTGATTGTGATGCTGTGACGAATGAAGACGGTAATTGCTTATGCGTTTTTTTCAATATGTTATGTTAGTGTTTATTGAATTGATATGTAGTTATAAAAAATAATTAGTGAAGCTATATATTAATTACTACCACATAGCGTATTACCTTTGCTATAAAATGATAATTTTATCCGCAAGAATGCTATGACTTATCTGCGTTATTAGAGGTTTTCCCCGATTGTAATGCAATTGATAAGATTCCTTATTTCGCAGATGGTATGGTAGATAATTATCTTAGCAATATCATTTAGGCCCAGCGAACTGAATATCGTTATAATTAAATAACTGCTACTAATTTTTAAATTATGGACTTTTTGGTAAATCGCTAATTGTATGCCTGTTGATTTCTTATATTGAATATATATTGTTAATGAACAAATAAAGCTATTCTTAATGACTTTATGTATAAGTTCATATAGGTTACGCAAGTGTTTTTTACGGTTCTTTCTTTATTGGGATGGCATATTATAGTATTAAATAATTTTTATAGTTCCGGTTATAGCAGTACAGCTATTTGTTAAGTCTGAAGTAGTCTATAAGATATAACAGCATGTATTGACTCGATTAATTATGACTTAGCAGTAATTGACAAGATATTATCTTGTAGATAGTTAATAAATTTTTTGGATATATAATATTTGAGCGAGCAATCCGAGTTTTGATTGTAGGATTCTAGTGTGCTATGATGCCACGTTTTCAATACTGTGATATGTAACATTTAATGAAAATAGATATTTTACTAATCATGTCGGAGTGTTTTAGAAGTTAATAACATCACTGTTATAGGGGATAATAACTTCTTTTTATATTATGGCATTTATGCATTGGTAAAAAGAGAAATGAAATTATGTTACTTTCCGTATCGTAAAGTTATTTGTATTTTACAGAACCGGGCGTTCTTATAAAATCAAGATACTTCATAATTATTAGTAAATAATTTGATTATTTAAAAATATGATTAAATACTTAAAAACAGGTGTAAAACGTAAAGCTATTGAGCTCCATGCTCACTTTTCAATTTA
The DNA here is from genome assembly GCA_020541285.1 of Candidatus Gillettellia adelgis. Classification (GTDB taxonomy): domain Bacteria; phylum Pseudomonadota; class Gammaproteobacteria; order Enterobacterales; family Enterobacteriaceae; genus Gillettellia; species Gillettellia adelgis. The sequence goes on from CP047043.1 coordinate 530,732, forward strand.
ATTAAGTATAGAGTGTTTATGTTATAAATTGTATATGTTAGTTGTCTATTCTTGCGTTGAGAACTTATTAATGTCATCCTGTAAACATGCATAAACTCTACTTCTCAGTTTAGCTGCTAGGTCAGCTTTACTTCTGTGATATTATTGAGGTTTTCTGTTTTGCTATCTTTAGTACTCAAAGTATTGTATAAGTTCTTTAACACAAAGAATAAACTAGAGAAATATTCTAACTACTTCTCATTCTAACATGGAGCTCAGTATCGTGTAAAAGGAAAGATTGGTTTAAGGTGATTAAATTGCTAAAAATTATTTGTAAGCATATCTAGTACAGGCTTTTTGAGGCGTATCTACCAGTAGTGATAGGAAACGTACCACCAGTCTGCACTAGTTTTGTTAACTATAACCTAATGCTTACTGCATTCGGTTAATACGTGTAGTTAAATTAGATTTGTGGCGAGCTGCTTTATTTTTATGGAGCAGTCCTTTAGTCGACTGACGATCTAGTAGTGGTTGCATTATAAAAAAGGCAACTTGTGCTGCTTTTTTGTTGCCTGATTTTATAGCTGCGTCTACTTTTTTAATAAAGGTTCGCACCATGGAGCGACGACTAGCATTATGCTTACGACGTTTTTCAGACTGTACGGCGCGTTTCTTAGCTGATTTGATGTTAGCCAATGTTTCACTCCTCAATATATTATGTTTAGGAAAGCTTAAAGATTAAAGTATACGCTTTTTAATCTTCGATGATCAGTTTTTTATTTTAAATGCTCTTTGTTTTAGAGGCGCCGATTGATAGTGGATAATAGCATATTATGTTAATAACTTTAGGTGTGTAGTATAGTATGTCCAGGACGATCTTGGAATGATGTTTTAAAAATCTAGCTATAGTGAGCGGCACTGAGTTATTACTAGGCATAAGTCATTTATCGACAGGTAATCTCTTATATAATGCTTGTTCTATCATTTTTTTATTTTAGTAGTGGTCTGTTATGTATCAGAGAGTTCATACTCTACATGTGTTTTGCCTAAAATGTCTTTCAGTGAAAAATATAAATAGCTTTACTTAATGTTATCAGATCTAAAAAATTATTTATTATGCTTGTATGCTATATTTATACTGTATATTCATCATGATACCCTACCTAATTTGTTTAGTTAAACAGTATATTTATCTAACGTTTTTAGGTTATTTGAATAAAGGAGCTATCTGATACTAAAGGTATATTTAAAATATTTGAATCAGTTATCTGCTGATGTAATATGAATACATCAGTTCTTACAATCATTAATATCAGTCGGTTAGTAGCCATCAATCACTAGATGCAAGACTTTATATTGTATAGCGCGAGAATACGTTACTATGTTTATCCTTTACTACTTAAAAAATTGCATCTAGAATAATGAGTAAGATATCTGATGATCGACACAAAAGGTAACACCTTAAAATAGCTATTATATTTATAATATGCAGTTTATTTAAAGATTGTAGTGGTAACACACGAAGAGTGTGTAACTTTGTTGTAATGGTAATGCTGGGTATTAAGATTATGTGAAGTCGTTATAACTAATAAAATGACTGGTTAGACCACTTGAAACAAGTATGTGTTATGTAACATCTTTTATTAAAGAGCCTAACATAGTATTCGAGGTATCTAGAATTTTATAAATATTTTATCTAACATCACTGATGCTGATGAATAACAATAGATCGTTGCTTAGCTGTCTAGTGTATAATAGAGCGGCTAATTAGTAGTGATTAGATGATGTCTTGCGACGCTAAACATACAGGTAACTAAAACATTTAGATCCTATATCTTTTATCCTTGTAACCATCAATGCATAATGACACAATAAAAGTATAATAGGTGTCACTCAGGAAAAACGAGTATCTAAATGGGTAAGGTGATAGACTCGTTTGGTTGTATTGCTGGATACAACAGTATGAATTGATAAGATATCCTTCTATGATCAAGTCTAATAAATTAGTGCTTAAGAAATTTAAAAAAATGGATCGTGACGATAAGCAGTCACGTTTTATTAGGTCGCTATCAACTAAAAGTATTTCCTTGCGAGTAATTGCAAGTGCAGTGTACGTTATGCAGATAGTTCTTTATATCTGGCATGTAAGTAGATAACATTTGGTATGCATCAACTCATTAAGAATGATCTATCTAATCTCTAGATCAGCATACGTTAAAGAATTAATAAATTTACGGTTTGCATTATACTCAAATAACTGTCGACACATGGCTTGTAAATTTTAAATGGCTATTTTAGGTATTTATCAAGATAGTAATGCACTGAAATATAATAATAAAGCTTAGTAAGTATATTAGTGATTGAGTGCTCATGAAATATAGTAGCTTTATGTAGTCATGTTTCTTCTTTGTGCATATTTATACTATGAGTAGTTAATTTTGTTTCTTCCGATTAGTGTGTTTTGTATAGTCAATTATATGACTTTTATTACAGGTAGAGTCAGTCAGTAATAAATCAGGTTCTAGATATAAGTATCAGTATGTGGTGGAGATAATTGCAACACCCTAATATATACTAATGTTGCTGTACAACGGATACAAATAAAAGCATAAAATGCACATTACATTGATCAATAATATACAGTATCATACATAGATTGTATGATTTTGATTGAGCTATGCAGCTGATTCGCGGAATTCATAATCTTCATACGCACCATCATGGTTGCGTGCTTACTATTGGTAATTTTGACGGTGTACATCAAGGTCATCAGGAGGTACTCAAGAAACTAAAAAAAGTAGGACGATCGCTGGATCTACCTACCATGGTCATGATCTTTGAGCCACAGCCGTTAGAAGTATTTAAAACACATCAGGTACCGGCGCGTCTGATGTGCTTACGTGATAAGGTCAAATATCTAGTTAAAGCTGAAATAGACTATCTATTGTGCGTGAAGTTTGATGCAGGTTTTGCAGCTAATACTGCACAAGCATTCATAAATGAATTACTCGTTAAAAAACTTGGCATTAAATTATTAATAGTGGGAGATGATTTTCACTTTGGTGCGGGTCACCAAGGTGACTTTGCATTGTTACAGCAGGCTGGGGAAGAATATGGATTTCAAGTGATTAGCATTACTACCATTTGTGCAAGTGGTTTGCGTGTTAGTAGCACTGCTATACGTTATGCGTTGAATAGTGACGATCTTCTTTTGGCAGGAAGTTTGCTAGGTCATCCATATAGTATATCTGGCCGTGTAGTTCATGGCAATGCACTAGGACGCACTATTGGTTTTCCTACTGCTAATCTTCCACTGAAAGGTCTTGTATCACCTGTGAAAGGTGTCTATGCAGTGGATGTATATGGCGTACAGCCTAATCCACTCCCAGGCGTGGCTAATATCGGTACGCGTCCGACACTTTCTGGTGTCTGCCAGCAACTGGAGGTACATTTACTAGATGTTACTATGGATCTGTATGGAAACCATATTGATGTTGTGTTTCAGAGAAAATTGCGTAATGAAAAACGTTTTATTTCTCTGGATGCACTAAAAAAGCAAATCGCTGATGATATAGTAATGGTGCGCCAGTTCTTAGCGTTAAAACATAGTTCGCATTGCTTACTATAAAAATATATCTAGTTATTGAAATACTTCTTGCATTAGACAGCTCAATTTATGGTCATGAAAGTTCATTTATTACTGGGACAAGCAATAAATCAACTACTCATAGTATAAATATTCAAAAAAGAAGAAACATACCTAGTATAAAGCTACTATATTTCATGAGCACTCAATCACTAATATTCTTAATAAGGTTTTTATTATTACATTTCAGTGTGTTGCTATCTTGATAACAACGGAAACAATAGCCACTTAAAAATTATAAATCCATATATTGATAGTTATTTGAGTGTAGTGAAAACCATACAGCTTATCTATTCTCTAGAGCATAAGCTTTTTCTAACTACGCAACTCTTATTTAAATATGAATAAATGATAAGTGTTAGTCATGCATTCTGTGCATGATTCAAAGTTTACAATGCACGGAGCGTTAATTATAAAAAGTATTTTCTTATATATACATAAAAGATAGATACTTCTCAAAATCTGCAAAAAGTTACAAATGTTCCAAGAATGACGAATTTACATGTTATTAACACTATTCATTCGTCACACTGAGTAAGACTGGTATTTGGTTAAATGCTTAATAAAAAAATGCTTAGAACAATAACCACTAGAATTATCTTTACCGATCTAAAACCTTATCAGCAGTTTTGTGTGCATAATATATCTAACACAGTCATCTAAAATATGACATACATTAATAATGATAATCTAGTCCATTGTATCACAAGTAAGATAACTTATTTGATCGTACATAGAATGTAAACTATATTTTGATAAACTTAATGATACAGTTAAAAACTGTGGATGGGCGGGTGATAGTGGTGAACAATAAAACAAACAATCATTATTGCTGCGCCGTAACATAGGTGTCCTGTCAAGACAGAGGCCATTGATTTTACAATACTTTTAGTATTCGTGGGTATGTTTTCGTACAAGATCAATGATGACTTCCAGATAATAAGATATCACTTTGAGCTCATGAAGTACAATTTGAAATATCATTAGCAAATCGTTGAAAACGGAAATAAAAATCTTATGAGTGATTACAAGAATACCCTGAATTTACCGAAAACAAGGTTCCCGATGCGCGGAAATCTGGTACAACGTGAGCCTAGTATACTGAAACGTTGGTACGCACAAGATTTATACGGGATGATTCGTGCTGCTAAACAAGGGAAAAAAACTTTTATTTTGCATGATGGACCACCATATGCGAACGGTAGTATTCACATTGGTCACTCAGTTAATAAAATTCTTAAAGATATTATTATCAAATCGAAAGGATTAGCTGGTTTTGATGCACCATATATCCCAGGATGGGATTGCCACGGCTTGCCTATTGAATTAAAAGTTGAACAGTTGTATGGAAAACCGGGCGAGACACTGAGTGCGTCCGAGTTCCGACAAAAATGCCGTGAATATGCCGATGAACAGGTTAAATTGCAAAAGCAAGAGTTTATTCGCCTAGGTGTTCTGGGTGATTGGGGACATTCATACCTAACAATGGACTTTAAAGCTGAAGCTAATATTATTTGTGCATTAAGTCAAATTATTAAAAATGGCCATTTACTCAAAGGTGAAAAACCAGTTCACTGGTGCACTGATTGTTGCTCCTCGCTAGCAGAAGCGGAGTTAGAATATTACGAAAAAACATCTCCTTCAATTGATATTATGTTTCGCGCTGTTGATGCTGATGTAGCTGCAGCTAAGTTTGGTGTCAAAAATTTTATTGGGTCTCTCTCAATGGTCATCTGGACTACTACTCCATGGACATTACCTGCGAACCGTGCTATCTCATTACACCCTAATTTTAATTACCAACTGGTACAAGTTGATCACCAGTGTTTTATTATAGGGAGTGAGTTTGTAGAAGATGCCATGAAACGTGTTAACATTACTAAATGGATCGTTCTAGGTAACTGCAAAGGCAGAGATTTATTGTGGCTACGTTTTCGACATCCGTTTATGGGATTTGATATATCAGTGATTCTCAGTGCTCATATAACATTAGGTATGGGGACCGGTGCAGTGCATATTGCTGGTGGACACGGCCCGGAGGATTTTGTAATTAGCCAAAAATATAAATTGGAAATTATTAATCTTGTAGGGCCAGATGGTTGCTATCTAATAGGCACTCATCCGATATTAGATGGAAAATTTGTATTTCAGGCTAATGAGCTGATCATAGATCTTTTGCGTGCGTCAGGTGCCTTGTTGTATGGAGATAAAATAGTACACAATTATCCATGTTGCTGGCGTCATAAAACGCCGATTATCTTCCGGGCTACTCCACAATGGTTTATTAGTATGGATCAAAAAGTTCTACGCGCTCAGTTGTTAAAAGAGATTAAAAGCGTGCGTTGGATCCCGGCCTGGGGACTGGAGCGTATTGAAACTATGGTAGCTAATCGCCCAGACTGGTGTATTTCGCGTCAACGCACTTGGGGTGTGCCGTTGTCATTGTGGGTGCATAAAGATACAGGACAGTTACATCCGCGTACTGTAGAGTTAATGCAGGCAGTAGCTAAAAAAGTTGAACGTAGTGGTATTCAGGCTTGGTGGGATTTAGATTCCGCTGATTTCTTGGGAGATGACGCTGATAATTACTTGAAAGTATTAGATACCTTAGATGTCTGGTTTGATTCTGGTGTAACACATACTTTAATGGTTAAAGAGCATCCTGCATTCCATAGTGCTATTGCTGATGTGTATTTAGAAGGTACTGATCAATATCGGGGCTGGTTTATGTCATCTCTGATAATTTCCATGTCAATACTAGGAACAGCCCCTTACAGGGACGTGCTGACTCATGGGTTTACTGTTGATCATCAAGGACGCAAGATGTCTAAATCAATTGGCAACATCATCAGTCCGCAAGGGGTGATAAATAGGCTAGGCGGTGATATTTTGCGTTTTTGGGTAGCTTCTACTAATTATACCAGCGAAATCGCAGTATCTGATGCAATTTTGCAGCACGCTGCTGATTCTTACCGTCGCATACGTAATACTGTGCGTTTTTTATTGGCTAATTTAACCGGGTTTGAGCCTAGCATGGACTGTGTAGTACCGGAAAAAATGATAGTGTTAGATCGCTGGGTTGTAGGTCGTGCGTTGTCAACACAAGAGGATATTATACAGGCCTATGCGAACTATAATTTTCATGAAGTCATACAATGTTTGATGAAGTTTTGCTCGGTTGAGCTGGGATCCTTCTATTTAGATATTATTAAAGATCGGCAGTACACCGCTAAAAGTGATAGCATCGCCCGTCGCAGCTGCCAGACTGCTTTATTTTATATTGCAGAGGCAATAGTCCGATGGATATCACCGATTATGTCGTTTACTGCAGATGAAATCTGGAATTTTTTACCAGGTAAGCGCTCGCAGTATGTGTTTACTGAAGAGTGGTATCAGAACTTATTTAGTCTAGCGGAAGATGAAAATATGAATAATACTTTCTGGGCTGAGATGATACAGGTACGTAAAGCAGTAAATAAGGTACTGGAAAAAGCGCGTGCTAATAAACGCCTTGGAAGTTCGCTTGAGGCGGCAGTGATTTTGTACGCCGACAATATATTATTAGAACGACTGACAAGCCTACAACACGAACTACGTTTTGTACTATTAACTTCCGCTGCGTACGTTGCACCATTATCTGAAGCTCCAGTGCATGCTCAGGCGACGGAATTCTTGGATAGGTTAAGAATTACCTTGCATGCTGCAAAAGGTGAAAAGTGTTTGCGTTGCTGGCACTATACCACCGATATTGGCTTAGTCGGTAAATATACAGATATATGCAATCGCTGTATGACAAATCTAGTTGGAGAGGGTGAAAAGCGTCATTATGTCTGAGGCAGAATACTTGATAAGTCAACGAATCAATTCAACTGGCTTGCGATGGCTGTGGTTAGTAGTAGTAGTGTTGATCTTGGATTGTTCTAGTAAGCAGTGGGTGATTAGCCACTTTGTATTGGGTCAATCGGAACCCTTAATGCCATGGTGTAGTTTATATTATGCCCGTAATGATGGTGCTGCATTTAGTCTTTTAGCTGGGCATAACGGCTGGCAGCGCTGGTTTTTTGTGGGTGTAACTATCGTGATTGTTTTAGAGTTGCTGATGCTTATGTACCATAGCAGTGCGAAAAAAAAGCTAATCAATATTGCGCATGCTTTTATGATTGGTGGTGCGCTTGGTAACTTGTTTGATCGTATATGGTATGGTTTTGTAGTGGACTTTATCGATTTTTCTATCGGTAATTGGCACTATCCGACCTTCAATCTAGCGGATAGCTTTATTTGCATAGGTGTATCGATGCTCTTATTATGCTCATAATGCTTTTATAATCAGAGTATATATGGGTAGTTTGTAATCTTAGTGATTAATTATTATGAAATTTTATGAGATTAATAAATATTATGCCTCAGTATTTTGCCCGGTTTTAGCGTTAGAGTTTTTAAAATTAGTGAACACTGATGTAGTATGCCATCACGATCTTTCTGCAATCTTAGGATAAGAAATATAGCCAGCTTCCACTGGCTAAAAAAAGTAACTATAAAAATACAGGTGATTAGTAATAAATTATCCGGTTGTCATTGAAGATGTACTATTATTATATTTATGCGGTGGCTATAAATCACTCACTCTGCAACTCGACTAGTATCATCGGAAAATTTACCTTCTTCTTTTACATAAAGTGGTTTAGTTTTGCATATATAAAAATAATTATTTGGTGCGTATACAGATAATATAAGTACTTAACTTTACTGTTGTAATGAGTATTAAGAATAGAAGAACAGAATTTAATTAGTTCTTTTAATTGTGCATTTTCTCACAGAACAGTATTTATGAAATAGATGTTTTATATTATTAATACCATTAGTAGTCGTACAACATCTAGATTAGAACATACAGTGCAGTATTGGAATACTTGAATATAATGAATATTAAATATTATTGACAGGTTATTCAGTGACCTTTAAGACTGCAGTACTAGCGATAACTCTAAGAAGTAGGAGTAGAATGAAAATATTACTCGCTAACCCACGCGGTTTTTGCGCTGGAGTTGATCGTGCGATTAGCATCGTTGAGCGTGCTTTAGAACTTTATGGTAAACCAATCTATGTGCGACATGAAGTGGTTCACAATCGTTATGTAGTTGACAGTCTACGCAACCGTGGCGCGGTGTTTATTGAGGAGATATCTTCAGTACCAGACCGATCTATTCTTATTTTTTCGGCACACGGAGTATCTCAATCTGTACGTGCTGAAGCAAGATGCAAGAATTTAACCGTCCTTTTTGACGCTACGTGTCCGCTAGTAACCAAGGTGCATATGGAGGTTGCTCGTGCTAGTCGCCGTGGTATTGAGGCTATATTAATTGGCCATGCAGGCCACCCAGAAGTAGAAGGTACTATGGGCCAGTATAGTAATCCACACGGTAGAATATACTTAGTAGAATCCGTAGAAGATGTGTGGAAAGTGCGGGTGAAAAATGAAAATAAGTTATGTTTTATGACTCAGACGACGCTGTCAATAGATGATACCTTAGACGTGATTAATGCGCTACGTCATCGCTTTCCTAATATCACTGGTCCGCGCAAGAATGATATTTGTTACGCTACTACTAATCGTCAAGAAGCTGTGCGCAATCTAGTTAATAATACAGATATAGTGTTGGTAGTGGGATCACAAAATTCCTCGAATTCTAAGCGTCTTGCAGAACTGGCTCAACGCTCTGGCAATCCCGCTTATCTGATTGATTCTGCGAGAGATATTAAAAAATGTTGGTTAAAAAAAGTACGTAATATTGGTGTTACTGCCGGTGCTTCTGCACCTGAGGTGTTGGTGCGACAAGTAATTAGTCATCTAAAAACACTAGGTGCTATAGAAGAAGTGCATGAAACTAGAGGTTATAAAGAAAACATTGTATTTAACATGCCCAAAAATCTCCGTCTAGATGTCAGGCAATGTAATTAAATTAATGAATTTTCTATAACATTCATATTTCTTTAGAGTAAGAACAATTTATTAATATGCATCTAAATACTATTATTAGTGTTGTAGACATAGTTACTGTAAGATGATACCTATAATTATAAAAGATGTTTATGAAGGAATGATGTTATATGATGAATGATAGAATTTTGCTTGTTTTCCAGTAACAGTCAGGGCGAAAGCGCTGTTATTGTAAATGCTATAATGGGGAGAGAAGCTCAGTATATTGTAGTTATTATACTAACTTTAAACTTAGTATGTGTGGTGATTATAAACAGTCTTATTTTACGACATCCGCTATATATCAGTGTATTAACAAGAATTAAAAAAGTTTAAGATTAAAGTAGGCACTTCGATAGTTCTTGAGTATGAGAGAGAGTTTATAGAACATATCGATTCTTCAGGAGAATTTTGTGATAATGATATACAGCATTGTTACATAAATTAACAAATAGTAAGTATACGTTATACTGTATCGTATGTAACCCAGTAGCTTTACCGTGAAGGTTAACTGGAACGATCACGCTATCTACCATATAAACATAATAAAAAATGCTATAGTTATAATACAGTCCATAAGGTAGCTAAGACGCTTAATTTTCTGGAACATTAATACTATTTACCCGACACAGCTAATATCATTACATATTTAAAAAAATGCGTAGTGAAGAAATTTAGATATCAGAAGTTTTGAGCATTCATACGTGTTTACACATCCTAGTATAGGAAATATAAGACATATAGTCAATACTATAATTTACAAATTTAATTTAAACAACTATTAATTATTGTGCTTCTTGATGCAAGAGACAGTCATCCTTGATCATATAAATAACATAGATAGTTCTTTATGATACATGAGATTATCATATAGCGTGTAGTTATGTGCGCTCAGTCATTTGATAAATTTTTGGTTCATCTTATAAATAGCTAATATTCTTAGGTCCTAATAAAGCTTTATAATAGAAAATACTGCTAATTTTAATCGATTACTACGAAACAATAAATGTTGGAAGCCATATTTACAGTCTAGGTGTATAACTTTTTATATAACTAGTGATTCATGGACATTATCATAAACTAGACGTTTATATTATATTGCCATAGGATTAAATCTAACTCTGTGAAATGCAAACAGGTTTAATGATATGCCATAAATTTCAAGATATGTAAATAAGATATTGCAAGAATTTTATTTCTAGATTTTTAGGTATTTGACTATCGCTTCAAGTATTGTAGTCTCATGATATGATCAATCTTCTGGACGCATAAAGTAAAATGGATGATTTCTATTAATTAATGTATATAGAATGAGGCTTAAAAGCATGCATCGATGTTAGATAGATGCGTTTATTTTATAAGCCTAGTAAGATAAGTCTCTCGGGATATAACTAATAATCTAGATTGCTGATCAAGCATCTTAATGAAAGAGAAAACATGAGAAATTCACATCTCCGTTTAGCAATTACAGGTGCTAGTGGCCGTATGGGGCGGCAACTAATTCGCGCAGTACAACAGTCAGAGAACGTGGTGCTGGGGGCGGCTTTATTGCGCCCGGGTTCTACTCTAATGGGACTTGATTCTGGTGAAGTTGCAGGTATTGGTAGAATAAATATTCCTCTAAGTGATAACTTAGATCAAGTAATAGATGATTTTGACGTTTTAATTGATTTTACTTGTCCATCTAGTACCTTGACATATTTAGATCACTGTGTAGAAAAAAGAAAGTCGATAGTCATTGGTACTACGGGTTTTAATGATGATAACAAACAAATCATCTTCGATATGGCAGAACACATCGGAATTGTATTTTCCGCTAACTTTAGTGTTGGTGGTAATTTAGTACTAAAATTATTGGAGCAGGCCGCCCAGGTAATGGGTGATTCTAGTGATATTGAAATTTTTGAGATTCATCATCGTCATAAAGTAGATGCCCCTTCAGGTACTGCATTGACCATGGGAAAAACAATCGCTGCTGTACTGGGGCTCGACCTAAAAGATTGTGCAGTTTATGCACGTGAAGGCTATACTGGTGTACGCCATGCCAAGAGTATTGGCTTCGCTAGTCTTCGTGGTGGGGATATTATTGGTGATCATAGTGCAATATTTTTTGATATTGGCGAACGGGTTGAAATTACTCATAAAGTCTCTAGCCGTATGACTTTTGCTAGCGGTGCTGTGCTAGCAGCGTCTTGGTTGTATAAGCGTAAAAAAGGGTTATTTAACATGCGAGATGTATTGAATATTAACTAACTAGACTTAATACGATACTGGTATAATTAGGTGATATTAGCATGAGTACACAATAATGATAGTGATGTTTATTAGATAAAATATAGAGTTGCAGTAAATTTTTTACGAGGCTTTTATTCTTATATATTAAGGCGTTATTATAATATGTACAGCGATGTTCATCAAGTAATTTTATAGCTGTAGTACCTTCTGGTTTTTTATGATATTTTGAAAATCATCGACTTACCTACGCTTCATATTATGTGGATTAATTCTGCAAGCATTAAAGGAGAGGAGCATAGCACAAATAAAAAGTAAGAGTTCTTCTTGTAGAAGGTAATAATACTTATTAAAAGAGTCCTGTCTGATTTTTTTTAAAATCTTGTAGCATCGAAATAATATTAAGCGCTGCTTGAGCAAATAAAATATTATTTAATATATCATATTAAAATATACACTTTCCCATAAATATACAATTTTAATCTGCGATATTAGTTCTACAATTTTAGTCAGTAGTTTACAGACTAGGTATCGGCAGATATGGATATGGTATCGAAAAGCAGTGATCTGCAAGACATCGATAACTAGTGATTAAGATAACATTGCTCATGTTCTTTAATTGTTACCAGTTTATTGTTCTTGTTTATTTATTATCAGTACATATGGCAATCGGGATTCTTTATCAGAATCCTAAACTATTAAACTGAAGTCCTAGTTATTTCGATCTTCTATTTTTATAAGCATCTACTAAAATAAAATAGATCTTTTGTATATCTACAGTGCATCAATCTTATGAGAACCAATCATATTGATATTCATCAGAAAATCTATATGTTTCTTATGAAAGGTACCAAATTACTATATTGCGACTCAAACTTACTAGATGTTGCGTGAATTTTTGTTAGGCATTTAAGAGTTCTCGAGCGGTACGGTGTCTCTAAAAGAGCGGTGACCACTGTAAAATAGAGGTGTCATTAATTACAACACAGCAAGCAGTAATAAGCTATCTAAAAGGGGTTTAAAACATCAAAACTTGATTTTATCTAGTGACTTACTATTACAGTATTACATGTAATACTAGTCCTTATATGTGCTTACGCCTGCTATGTCATTATAGTTTAAGACAATACTTTAGTCGACTAGACCCTGTATGCATTCTAATAGTACCTGAAAACGAAATATTCAGGTAATTTATAATGATGCGATAATATAATTACTCTGATTATATGCTCCTAAAGACTGTTATTCTATGATGTAGTATTTATTTAGAGCATTAATTATTAGCACTAGATAGTAAAATTAAAACTACAAAATAAAAGATGAGTTACTATGATCATTACTACCTCGTGAATAATTTTGAAAAAATTTATCATATTACTATTTAATATCATGTTTTTAAAATTGATGAGCATGGTCTATTAGTAACTTGGTAAATAATATGCCTATTATTATTTTAACTAAATAACGCTGGACTGCTTAGTACGCCAATAGATCAGTCTTTAGATTTATGATCACCTAGAACTCGTTTATAACTGCACGACGCTCTATTACTTATATGAATGCTCTATAAAGTTAATGAAGATTTTATTGCTATAAAATTAAACAATGAGAATTGATAAAATATTAGAGTATCTTAATACTAAGACTCTTAATCTCGAGTGTTGGTTAGATTATTAACAACCAGATATGTAAATTCAATGATTCAAATGTACAGGTGTGCATTGGGATATATAAAGAGAATGACTACATGTTATTTTTTTAATGAGGGAATATAACGTCTTAAGTACAAAATAAACCCTGAGAGACTACTATACGCTTGATTTTCGACTGACTGAATAGTTTTATTTTTTACATAATTTAGAGAGCGACACACAGTTGCACTTTCGTTTCAGTTTTGTTTCGTGGTTATACTAAGAAACACTGTCTATGATATGAGCGGACTAAGCAGGTGGCTCCTAAGTGCATAATTCACATATCTACTAAAAGACCAGTAGAATGCTATGGGATAAGCTGTGTTTTTAAAAAGCTTTCATCTATTTTAATTGTATATACATGGGGCTATAATACAACCTAACTAAGTTAGTTAACAAAAACGATAATGCTCGTCAGCTATGAGGTGCTAATTTATAAGAATAAATTCATAAATAACAATATATTAAAATCCCATAGTTGCTCTATCAATTTATATAACTGTATATTTTTATATAACTGTATATTTATATGACTTAATCATGTATTTATTTTGTAACATCACTTACATTGAGATGTACAAGTGTAATATTATTTATACAATGGTGATAGATAAGCACTTTAATCAAACATTAGTTGAGTTATATTAAACCAAAAAGCTTAGCATTAGTTATTAAAGCATTAAAATGAACGAAAAATTTAAAAGATAGTTGTTTGAACTGATATTCCATAATGACTAATAATCTTGTATTTGTAATTGTTACAGATATTTAATATTTTATGAAGAATCTTTTGTATAACAACAACAGTGATATTATTTTTAATAAAATATATAATTTAAGAAGCTTTTATTACACATTCTCTTATATAAGAGAATGTGATTACATGGAAATTATATTATAGGTATATAACGGTCGCATCCCTTAATATGATGACTCAGCCTCTTTGTCTTTAAGAAGAGTGTTATATGTAATTATACTATAGCATAATATTAATTATATAACGTTGCAGGTATAATATAACAACTGAGATCTTTATTTGAGTATAAGATAGGAAATGTAATAATCTACAAAATAATTTTATTCTGCAGTACATCATAGTAACCTATTTTATACAACATTAACAAGCGTTCTTAATAACTCAACAGATGTATGTTGTGATTTATGAAATAATATTATTACGTGCATAATTAACTTTAGAGTAGATTATTAGTAATACAGATCGAGTCTCACTATCTTTACTATTTATACTATAGTTTAAATTTTATGTGCAAATGTACACCACAAAATATGTCACTTTTGCAATGCATAACTGAAACTGACTGGGAATAATGCATATAGAATAACTGCTTTTCAATGAAAATATATTATTTAAATTGCTTAAAATATTTCATAGTTGAAAAATGTTAATAGATACGATTATGTTATCGTATAATATACAGCATAAATTGAAGCACTCACTGTAAAAGAATAATAATATGATCGAGTAATTATTAAAGCATATGAAAATAGTAGATACTTAAAGTTAAACTATTGTACATCTAATACAGTGCAAGGTTTATACTCTTACGTATAACGAACACTGAAGCGCTATCAGGTCTTAAGTGTCTATTAAAGGAGTCACGCCAAATAAATTAAAGTAATTAATCGATGTATAATTAGATACAGTTATGCATGTTTGTTGACGATTAAGGTTGGAAAGATAGTACCCTATATTCTGAAATTTTTGCTTATCTCTTAGTGATAAGCATCTAAATTCTTATTGTTTGTTTGGAATTTAGCGTTAATAAAATTATATTTTCTTGTTCTTAGTAAAGAAATCAATTATTTTTCTTTATTAGTGAAGTTGACCGATAAGCCGGGTTCTGTCTTGGACAGTCATTCCTCTAGGCCAGCAATCACTCGCTGACTCAAGCAGCCTACCCGGATTCAGTGCGAGCCGTACCATATGAATCCTTATTTGGCCTTGCTCCGAGTGGAGTTTACCGTGCCGTAAACTGTTGCCAGTCACGCGGTGCGCTCTTACCGCACCCTTTCACCCTTACCTGATTCTGATGCGATGAACCATTGGCGGTTTGCTCTCTGTTGCACTAGTCGTAAGCTTGCGCTTCCCAGGTGTTACCTGGCACTCTGCTCTATGGAGCCCGGACTTTCCTCCCCTTCATTTGTTTTCCTATAAGGATATTAATGAAGCAGCGACTGTCTAGTCAACTTCATTATTAATCATAGCACTCGTGATAAGTAGGTCAACTTTTTTATGACTCTGATTGTTCTAACGCATATTTATATAGCGCATTTTTCTTTAATCCATGAATTTTCGATGTTATCAGCGCTGCCTTTTTTATTGATAGTTCTTGTTGTAATAGAGAGAACGTATGTCGTACGTTAAGCGGTATCTGATCCTTTTGCAACTTATAGCCCTCTACGATTAACACCATTTCACCGCGGCGGCGTGTTTCTTCTTCGTTTACCCAAGATAGGAGACATTCTATTGGTGCGCCATAGATTGATTCCCACGTTTTAGTGAGCTCACGTGCTAATACTATATAGCGTTTTGGTCCTAAAACAGTCAGTATGTCTTGCAAACTCTCTAATAAACGATAAGTTGATTCATAAAAAATTAACGTTCGTGTTTCTTCTTTTAGAGACTCGAGCGCATCCTTGCGTCTTTTGCTTTTTTTTGGTAAAAAACCTTCATAACAAAAACGATCTGAAGCGACGCCAGAGGCGCACAGAGCAGTAGTTATGGCGCAGGCTCCTGGTAATGGGACGACGCGAATAGAAGCTTTGTGACATTGGCATACTAAATAATAACCAGGATCATTGATTAATGGTGTTCCAGCATTAGAGACTAATGCAATACTTTGATTTATTTGTAATTTTTCTAGTAGTTGTTTAGTTTTTTGTTTTTCGTTATATTTATGCAGTGCAAATAATCTTGCGGTAATAGAAAAATGTTGTAACAGCAATCCGGTATGACGAGTATCTTCTGCTGCAATAAGATCAACGTTTTTTAATATTTCTATCGCCCGATATGTTATATCGTTTAAGTTTCCGATTGGCGTAGGTACTATATACAACGTCGATGCAGTAATGATAGATTTTGTATCTTTCTTCATTAGTTACCCAGATTACAGATTGAATGTTCTTTTATTTTATTAAAATAGACTAGATACTATATACTTTCCTTCGCGTTTTGCTCTATATTAGAGAATATCAAGCCTCTTCAAATTACTAAAAATATAAAAAAATCCCTGTACTAGCGAGTTTTATCAATTCGATATTGCATCGTGTTCTATTCATATAAAATGAGGCTGATTCCTTTTTAGATCACTATTTTAAGTGTTATAACTGAAAAATAATAATAGTATTATTAGTCAATAACAATTACTTACTAATCGTTTTATATAACAGATGTTACTCCATGCTAGCGAGGAGTTAAGAGCATTGCAAATAATCTTCGTGACAGATAATTAATAAGGCGTAAAATTACAGCGCGCTAAACTAGTATTTTCTAGAAAAAGCACGACCACGGCGCATAGCACTAATAGTATTTGAGCGTATTAATCACCTACCCAGAATGTCATTCTTATTACAAAACAATTACTGGAGATTCCACTATCTGTTCTGTATTTTTAATCTTTTTTAAGTTGCTGCAAACAGCAATATGAATAAGCTAAAAATTCTAAAAAATCTCAATAAAACGAAAAACACTCCTATAGTAACATGATAACACATCATGATGAATCTAATGATTAATGCCTGTGAGGCATATGAGGCATATAAAGAAACGTTAGATCTATCTACTGAAGACTTGTTCAGGGTAATTAGCAAAGTTTATCCTACTGTAGGTAAATATTACATAGAGATAAACTTGACACTCATATAATCTAGCCGAGAAATATCAGTAATTTTGTGAAGCTTATATTGTATGCCACTTAAGTTCTACTTCAAGCATGGATTTTTTGTTTCTATGGAGTAAATGCATATAGGTATTCTGTACTGTTATTATGTAAGGGTTGAGGTTACTCAGAATAATTGTTGGATTCTTACGAAAACTATACAATTAATAAAGCGCTTTATCTTATCTGAAGAGCTAAGATCTCTTCAGATCCTAACACTAGAAAATCGCTTAGTACTTCAGTGCAGCTATGAGATCAGAAGAATTCTGTCTGCAGCGTTAATCTCTTATAGAAGACTAAATCTAATAGGTTCATCAAAGTATATATGATATCATTTAGCAAATATTATCGGCATTGCTTGATATAGTTGAGCAGGATGATGCTGTTTTGGCTGTCTAGCGCTATTGCAATAAAACGTTAATTGTTGTGTTAGTGGTTGTGCTATGCCGTACACGTTACCTCTGTGTTAGAGAAAGATCAAGAATCATCACGGACACATCTCTTGTGATCAGAATATAATATATTTTATATGTTCATAAGGTTTGCTCATCTATTTTATTTATCCGTGAATAGTTTAGAATTTTCTACGTTAGCATATACTTAAAAATGAAATTATTTAGGATATACATCAGACTGTTGTTATAAGATTAAGCTCTAGACATTTGCTGTGATACTATCACACAACTACTGCTATACTGACTGCGCAGATCTTGTGGCAATTGCTTTACTAAAATTTTTGATGAAACAGTTAATAGCTAGATATTGCAAAGGTATTGCAACAGAATACTCACTTGTATAATAAAGCATTAGGCAAAAATATTGCACATGTTTATTTAATGAGTACTCGTATTTTACTATTTTCTGAATTATTCAACAAATTTATTTTAAATTTATCCTTTCAGGATAAGAAGCATAAAGTCTATAATTTTATTGGTAGTACAAATACTGTCCATATTGAATCATGAGATTGATTCAATATTGATTACATTGCTTATTGATATCACTTCTGACTTATAGAAGAAGCACACTAATATGCGTCATCCAAAACAAGCAGTAAGACTGGTCACGATATATATGTATTTGGAATAGAATAGTTAGTATTTAGAGATATCCCATAATTAATAGGCATCAATCGCCATGATTAAATCTGATAATTATATAT
The DNA here is from genome assembly GCA_020541285.1 of Candidatus Gillettellia adelgis. GTDB lineage: Bacteria > Pseudomonadota > Gammaproteobacteria > Enterobacterales > Enterobacteriaceae > Gillettellia > Gillettellia adelgis. The sequence goes on from CP047043.1 coordinate 549,318, forward strand.
TATTACAGTATTTACCTGTTACACTACTATACTACCTAAATATGATCAGAATATATACCCTTATCATTAGTGTTGCGTGATCGCTTGTTTGCATAACGCTATTCGCTTTCCCTAAGACTCTTTATCAGTATAATATTTTATTATTATGTTAAACTATGTCGCTCACCAAGAATGCTATTCTTACAGTATCGCTAAGATATAAACATTTTTATGTTATAAATTTACGTATTATCCAAGCGACTTGTAAGTTATTAGTTTTTTCTATAAAGCGCGTTAGTTTTAGAGTTTTACGGAAGTGCACTGTTTTATATCATGCATGATATATTAGCTAAGTGTTGATTGCTATGCATATTACTATCGCAATGATAGTAGTGCTATACTGTTAATAGTATTATTTATCAAGAAAAATTTACTCTGAGCATAGGAGTAAGGTGGCAAGAAAGTAGATAGAGTGGTATCACATAATGTTCGTTGTTAAATGTTACCACTACTAACAGTAGTTGGTTGTCATGCTTAGTCTCTGTAAATACAGAGAATCTACATGTAGCTCTTTTACTTAACATATTGATAAAGTATTTTGAATAAAATTCAAACTTGCTTTATCAAAAATATAATAATTTTAAAATTAGTATCGGAGAAGTCACTAAACCTATCTTTTATTTAACAATAGTACTATTGTAATCTTGACATTGTAATTATAACATTTATATTTAAGAAATAGTAAAAAGCTTGCGATTGCATTGCATTTTTTCACTAACATAATTAATCGTTTTGTAATTGCACACCGCATCTTGATAGTCATCTTACTTGATTCTGATAACTTAAAGTTGAGTGTTGTTATTGATATTTTACTACATAGGGTATTCTACGTTATGTAGATTTCCGTATTTGTATGCACTAGCTTTTAGTTATTTAAATTAGAATAACAGCTGTCATATGATAAAGCAGTTAAAGTAACAGTTATATAAGTATTGTAATAATTACGATTACCGACCATGAAACCGAGGTTGGTATTTAATATATTTAGCTAAAAGCAATTTTTTATTTATTGCTTCGTATTGCATATATGAAAGAAATAAATATATACACCCTGAAGAGTGCCCGTGTGATCTGACGGATAATATCTTCTGTCTACTGAGACAAACTAAGGATAAACATGAACATAAAATCCTCATGTGCTACGTTATGTAGCGCTTTGCTATTGCAAAGTTGTATTGCTAGTGTAGTAGTGGGAAGTGCAGCGATTGCTACAAAATCCATCACTGACCCGCGAAGTCTTGGTACCCAAGTGGACGATGCTACCTTAGAAGCTCGCGTTGAAAATGCGTTGCATAAAGATTTGCGGTTGAAAAAACACTGCCGAGTAATCGTTACGGCTTATAGAGGAAGAATTTTATTGACTGGTCAATCTATAAATAATGATGTTACTCGTTATGCCTTAGGGATTGTCAAAGAAACTAACGGTGTTAAGGAAGTGTACAACGCGATCCTTCATACAAAACCAATCAGCCTACGTACCATTTTTTTTGATACTTGGATTACCGCTAAAATATATTTAAATTTACTTATCAGTAGTACAGTTAAAGCTTCTAACATAAAAGCTACTACGGAGAATAGTGCAGTGTTCCTTCTGGGCCTAGTTACGCCATTAGAAGCCAAGGCGGCAGCGAACATAGTCAGTAAGATCAGTGGAGTAAAACATGTTACTACTGCTTTCAGCTATATAAGGTAGTTACATATCTAATACGATATTTTGCTTATATCCTGTTTATCTTAGAATACTTAATCATTCTGCAAGCAGTGGTGAATGGTTATTGAATGGTTGAACATTTTCATATTCTCTGAAAACTGAGATAAGATTAATGTATCGCATTCTAATTTAGAATGCACTGTATTTTAGTTTTAAACTTTTGTATATGTTAGATTTGTTGATAACAATAACAGAGCTAGCCATGTCTGTATTTTTTGTAGATCTACCTATAAGACTGGTTGTTATATTTAGTGTCAGGTTATAAGGGAGTAAATGGTAAAGCTAAACATTTATCACTATCGCTTAGTTTTTATTAAATCTTCATAGTAAGTACATGTTTTATCAAGGAAGCACAATAGTTCTAAATGATTGAAGTAATTGCTTTGGTTACAATAAATAAATGATGTTTTAATCATATTATATCGTACTTTTTAAGTATCGTACTATCTATATAGTTTAAATTATCTTTCATCTGATATTTTCATGCATATGGCTATCTTAAGGGTTGTATTTCGAGGTTTTTTAGATTTACGTCGAGGGATACATCATTTTTCTTTGTCTTTAATATAGAGCATCAATAGATAAGTTGATTTATCTGATCAGATCGTTCTGTATTAATGTTTATAAGTTTTATGAACTGATTTTTTGCTTCTGCATTGTATTTATCTAGTAGATTTAATGGTTTTATAGCTTAAATAGTGACGGTGTACTCATTATGCTATATCTATAATGGTGTGATGAGTACTGAATGATTCATAGATACCCTAAATAATGTTTTATCTAACGAATAAAATATTATCTGTGAGAAAATTAAAATTTTACTGTCCGCTCCATGTTTTAGTAGCTATTGAAGCGATTATTTTTAGATCTCTATTTTCTAGTATTATAATGCTCGATAATATACTGATGTATAAAAATCTTATGAATAAGAGGAACTGTAGTAGTAACAGTAGATTGTTAACTTTGATGATCTATAAAATATTGTTATATATTCGGATGTTATACTATCTTAGTATCTGCAATGAAAGATCGCGGTATCTTCTTTTACTTAAGAGTCAGTGTAATGCGCGTAATGTGTATAAGAATATCTTATAAAAATAAAGTTATTCAATGATAATCAGTATAGATCGTCTCCATTGAGACATTGTAAGTACAATAATGATAAAGTCTTTGTATATTCATGAAGCGACTGCTCTAAAATATTTAAACATTATTCTATATCAGAAATTTTTTTGAATATAGCAATTAACATAAGTACACTCCATGACACAAATTCATGACTTTATTTAGCTATTAGTGAAATCTTTAAGTTATAACTAACATAATTATAACGCATACTGAGCATTTACATAAAGTAACCTATAGAATAATAGGTATATATAAATAGCGCTGTGATCATGAGGTGATACTCGAATAGCTGTAGTTGTAAAAGTACAAATAGAACGATATATAGATAGAAAATAATTTAAATAGCACGGGACGCTAAATATTAATTTTGAAGCCTAAAATAGGCTGATTTGTTTGACTTAGCTTTTATTAATAAGTGGTTAAGGTAAGTAAAATGCGCGTATATATAATCTATAATAAGATGAATGTAGCATGACTGCGTTTTTACAAACTCATACGTGATAATGTATATATATAAAATAATCAATATGCCATTGTTTTTTGACAAAAAACTATAAGCAGCATTATTGTGCTGTGCGTCGATTGTAAGGGAAATTAAAGTGATTACTAACTTAGTATAATGGCATAAGTGTATTTAAGATATGACTACTTGATGATATGTTTTCTGGCATGCACTGCCTGCGGTAAAGGCGTTGCATTCTTAATGATCTGATACAATATACTTTTTATAGTGTTCAACATACTGTATAGCTTGACGCAAGTATTTTTTTTATACTTTATTAATTCATTATGGCTAGTAACTGTCAGTGTTGTCTAGCGGTTAATTCTGGTGTCTGACTCAAAAACGAAAAATAAATCACATACTTTAAGTAATACGAATATTGATCACACAAAACCTATCCTATCACCTTAATCAATATTAACATGATTATTCATGGTTCCTGATAACGTCACCGCTCATATTATAAGATTTAAATCTTAAAAGAGCATGAGAGTTTTGTTATCAGTTGATTATTATCGATGACACATTGTAATAAATTTTTAATCAGGCATGCAAAAATAATATTGCACGAAACACTGAATGGTCAGAGCAGGAACCATTACCTTAGAGCAGGTTTAATCTAGTGATATAATAGCAACCGTGTTTTTACTTTTGTGAACCAAGTAATAGCAGCTGTTTATCGCATTGCTAATGGATATGCAAGTGGCTAAGTTTTTCATACAGACAGTAAAATATGAGGATTTTATTAATTTTTAAAAACATTGCTTACCCTAACAATTGACATTTAGATCTTAGGGGTTTTAGTGAAACACTATTATGTAGCTTTGCAATATTAGCAAAGAAATACATGATGTTGGGCAAGGAAGAGCTCAGCGTACACTCGTTAGTTGGTGTAGCCGTTCACAAAAAAGTACATTTATACTGCAGTAAAAGTATTCTACCTTCTTTTCGAGCTGTTTCTAGAAAAAAGATTAACTCAAAACACTGCATAGGATATATAAAGCTTTAAATAGTAGTGCGTTAACACGAAATAAACCATTGTTTATTTTGGTAAAATCTTCTAGATTAGCGCTTTCTATTAAGCATTAGCCATATGCTATGTGTTATTCATATTAAGATAATGATACTTAAGGAGTAACATTAAAATAAGAACCTGGTAAAATGAGACATTATAAAGTACATGCAATGTATCAATAATAGCGTAAAATCTTTTAGTGCAGTTAGTGCTTTACTTATTATATTGTGCATGTTGTACAAATAGTAATAACACAGAAAAATTTATCTAAAATGGATCTAAAGATAGCTACGACATATGAAATGTAAAATATTACAAATATCAAAATAGCATTATAAATTATTTTATTTATTTGCGTCTAGCTCAGAGGCAATGTGCAGTTGCGTTTAAATATTGCGATATTATCTTTTGTCTATTTGAAATGTAACTGTAGTATTTAAGGTTTAATTTTATATATCTGTAAAGTATCGACAAATATCATCTTACAGCCGGTGAATAGCGCGATGTATTCGCTTTAGGCGGTTACTCTATAACGATAATTCGTAACTTTTAAATAATATTAGGGGTCTATTATCATAGGATAAAAAATTTAATTAAGCCATACTTTATCCCCTGAATAGACGTTTCAAAAAACCCTTTTTATCTTCTTCAATAAAACGGTATGGACAATCTTCTCCTAATAAGCGTTTAACAGTATCAGTGTAAGCTTTACCGGCATTGGATGCGGCATCAAGTATGACTGGTTCGCCTTGGTTAGATGCACGCAATACGGACTGGTCTTCTGGTATTACGCCTAAAAGCGGGATACAAAGAATCTCTAGTACGTCCTGTACGCTTAACATATCACCGCGACTGACGCGGCTAGGGTTATAACGAGTAAGAAGAAGGTGCTCTTTAATAGGTACTTCACCTTGTTCGGCACGCTGGGATTTAGAAGATAGAATCCCTATAATACGATCAGAGTCACGAACAGATGAAACTTCCGGATTAGTAGTTATTATCGCTTCATCAGCGAAATAGACTGCCATTAGAGCACCAGTTTCAATGCCGGCTGGCGAGTCACAGACTACAAAATCAAAACCCATATTCCTTAATGTGTTAAGGATCTTCTTGACACCGCTATGGGTTAATGCGTCTTTATCACGTGTTTGTGAGGCTGGCAGTATATAAAGATTTTCAGTGCGCTTATCTTTAATTAATGCTTGATTTAGTGTAGCACCACCCTGTATAACGTTAATAAAATCATATACTACCCTACGTTCGCAACCCATAATTAAATCAAGATTGCGTAAACCGATATCAAAATCAATTACTACAGTTTTCTTGCTTTTTTGCGCAAGACCGGTAGCAATTGCTGCGCTTGTAGTGGTTTTACCGACTCCCCCTTTACCGGATGTAACAACAATAATACGTGCCATGAATAAATTCCTTGTCAAAAGAACTTAGTTTAGATGTCGTATGGTTAAGGTTTTATTTGATAAACTGAGCTGTACTTTCCGCCCAAGGTAATCAGGTGGAATTTGCTCGCTTAACCAATACTGCCCTGCGATAGAGACTAGTTCAGCACCTAGGTGCATACAAAAAATATGGCACTGCGTATCACCAGATGCACCGGCTAGAGCACGGCCACGCATCATGCCGTAGATGTGAATATTACCGTCGGCAATCACTTCAGCACCAGCGCTAACACTGCTGGCAACAATAAGATCGCCGTTGCGGCTATAAATCTGTTGGCCGGAACGTACAGGTGTACTAATTATACGTGTTTTTACATAAGTACTAACGTTAGCTTGTACTCTATCTGACATAGATATTACCTGACTTTTACCCTCGTTAAGCAATGGTAGTCCAGCTTGGATTATTGCCTTTTTTTGTTGCTTAATTTGACACCCGCTAATTCCTACTACTCGTAAACCCGCTGCTTCAACAGCTTGATATAGTTCTTTCCAATTTGTATTGTTGTTTAGCCTTGCTACATTCATAACGACAGGGCTATTTTTCAAAAAGTTAGGCGCTTGTTCTACTTTTTTGAGTAGCGCTTGAAATATTACTTCAGGTTCCGAAGTATATAAATGAATAACTGATAAAGTGAAATTACTGCCTTTTAACTCAATGGGCAATCGTAACATGTGTCTTGCACTCAGTCTAAGCAATGCCAAAACCCCAGAATACCACTTAGAATGTAATATTTCGATGCACCAAATATGTTGTATGCTAAAATATTTTAGCATATCGCTAGATCTTTAGCAGCACTCTCTGCGCAAGACGATATTTTCTATTATTCCTAAGAATTTTTAAGTTAATAAAATGCATAATACATTAAATAGTGAATAAAATCCTATACACACTATCACGCTCTTGATGTTGTGATTTAATAAAAAATTTTGGTAGTTGCTTGATTCAAGGAACATACTAGTTATGTTGTTGTGCTATATCTTTATAATTCATTGTAATCGTTAGCGTCTACATATTATTATCGACCGAGTAAGACAGCTTCTAAGGACGACATTAACACCTCTCTAGTAAAACACTAGCCATCGTCAGTATTGTGGTGACAACTGACAAATATAAATATAAAGGTAAAAATCTTACATGACAGAATTGTATTAAACAGTAGTGTGTGGTTATATTAGTAGGTTAGATATGTTTTAATAATATTATGTATATTTTAATAGACAAGCAGTTGGCGGGTAAACTGATAGCGAGCAATGCTATATTGTGTACTTCCTGTCAATTAGTGGTGCGATTAATAGTGTCTTTATTAGATTATTCGCTAGTATCATCGATACTAGATTTTTTTTAAGTACTAGATAAGTACTATAGTCTGTGGTACGCAATAAGGTTATTATAGTGCAATTTTTTTATTTTTAGAACTCGTGAATTATAATTTAGTGTGTAGTGCAATACTATTATAAGGTAGGTTTATGAGGTACAACGCTTAGTCAACAGCATATCATAATTCTAGTCTTCTAAAAGCTAGAAAAGTAAGTTGATATCAACATAATTTTTAAAATTAGGAGATTTTTGGGTGGAATACAGATTCTGCAGACTGTTTAGCACTACAGTGTAATTTATATAATTAAGTAATTAAAATTTTATACCATAAACATCTGTAATAATTTCAGGTATATACATTTCTATCATAATATTCATTATTAGACGAATGCTTTACAGACGACAGATAATAAACGACTAGGCGCGTTCTTTAATGCTTTTGTAGCCAGATTTTCATTTCTTTGCGCACTGTGTTTACGGCAATTGATAGCGTCTTAGTTTTGTCCAGTAATTGCGACGGTTTTCCCTAATGACTGCTGTATAGATTAAATGTAATTTTACATCAGATAATTTTGCATGGTAAGAAGCATAATAACATCTGCGTCTGTGGACTTCTAACTTTGTAAGTAGTTATTGTGTAAGCTCGTAGTAGCTTATCTATCGCATGAAAACGTAATAGATTGTTTTATCATAAAACTGAATCAGCATCGCGGATACAACTAGATTTACTTCTATAATGGAATCAATATCACCAATAAAGTATCTTCATCATAATAATTAATTACCCGAATACCTTAGAACCTGTCGCTAAGATTTTTGCTATAACAAATTATTTTTGGCTCAGTCTTTCTACTAATCTGTAACTTTAGCACCTTATTAAGGCTAAATATACTTGTTCTCCTCGACTCATTAGCGTTAGTATCTGTATATCTTTGACTGAATAAAAATTGCATCGTGCTGGTCATTGGTATAGAACAATATTTAGTAGTTTAGTTTTCATCTCTTCTGATATATCCTATGAAGGAAATCACTGGTGTCTTCTTTTCATGTTATATGAGGTATGCATCCTGTATTAATGTTGTAAGCTTTTTCAGAACATTAGAATGGACTGTCAATTAAAAGATTGCTTTTAATTGACTTACTATAATCGATTAGCTGCTTATAATATTAGCTAATATGTACACAGGACTAATAAAGGGTAACCGATTATTATTGATATTACTCACTAGTAATAGCGCTGAGTGATGTGGCAGTGAACGAAGCAATCTCTTCATCATAAAGGTAACCATCAAAGACTTATTAACTACTAGTCATGTTCTATAGGGGTGAAGAGATTGTAAATATTACGCTTAAAAATATAATAGTTGTGGCGCAAGCTTCAAAAGACTATGAACAGCGGTAGCTTATGGTTGACTGATTTGTTTAATCATTTAGTTTTTTCCTTGTTGGCAGATATAGTATAGTGCGCATGTTTGTATCCGAATAATAGTATGCTCAATTATTAATGAAGATTCTTTACCTACGTCAGGCCCTGTAATCATGTTGATCTTAATGGCTGATGTTAATAGCTATCACTGCGAACTAGATAAAGAGTTATTTTGTTATGTTTTAGTCCATATAATTGACTTATTGAATGCTAGTCACCCTAGATGCAGCTGCCAAGTGTTTAGATAATCTGATGCGCTTTCTCTATAAGAGCGAGAGGGTGTTAAGAAGAATATGAGATTCTCTGCAACAGGTTGCGGGACAAGATTGCTAACAACAATGTCAGTTTTAATACTTCCTATATGATTAATGCAGAGATATCGAATAATTTATTTTGTTTAATAGATTAATGCTATTGCTTCGGCACAATGACTTTGCCCTGATAATTCCTGTAAAGTATAGCATACTTTGCCTTTACGTAAATAAGAGCGTAAGGATGCATACCTACATTATAATCAGATCAGTAGTGTTGGAATGAATATGATAAATATCTAATATAAATCGACAGGGATTTTTTATACCTACTAATCACTTAAGCACTATAGCTTTTATATATGCGTATTATCTTATCTGTCCTCACGTTCTTTGACTATAAAATGTGATGATATTTTACTGCTTTTATTTAGTTCAGGACTTACAAAATTTGTTTTGGTGTTTTTATACCCGATAGTTCTCATAATTATTCGGGATTGTGCTCTGTGATATCATATGCGGCCCCAAACAAGCCGCTAGGCAAATACGATGCAAGCTCTTTTATTATAGATGAGCTTAGGTGTTTTTTTATATCTTCCTGCGTGTTCGAGATAATAGTGTTGGTTTTCTGGTTCTTAAGCTGTATATCGTAATTTACATGATTTAACTAGACATTAAGGGATGCAATGTAATCTCTTATCTGAATCAAGGAGGCATTCTAATAATAATTACTAGATCTGGGTGATTTGGCTATTTTAGCATTAATCACAAAAACCTCTGGACTCCTTTGAACTTATATATCATAGGTATATTAATTGATGTGATATTAAGAAAAACGCTTTTCTAGCTTGTGACTGTCAGTACATATGGATGTTAATAATTAATTTTTAGATACAAACCTATATTGCAGGTTGCATATATTGAGTTTCTTATCACACTACACGTGATTAAAGTAAGTGGTTTAAAATTAATACGTATTAGTGTAGATTTAAAGCACAGCCTAGCACCAATGCTAAAATAAATTATTTTTGAAGTCATTGTGTGTTTTGATATTTTTTCACTGATATTACAACGGACGCACATTTGTAAGGTGTTTGAGTGACAATAATGCGGCAATTAGTAGTTATAAAGAATTATGCACAGGTCAATAAACGATAGTACGTTAAAAGATAATGTACATACGAGCTATTATAAAAAAAGATATACAAGAAATTAATGTTAAGAAAGAATCTTAATTGAAGTGATTAGTTTGCGTAAATTATGAGATATTGAGACAGTCGGTGTTAATCAATTGTTTTGCTTAAGTATTTAGAAAATACAGTTTACTACTCAGTGGCTGCTCTATAGCTACATTGAGTAGCTGTATGTTGCTCAGTCACAGTATGAGTTATGATACGTGTTAATTTATATGACGTTTATAGTTTATTATCTACACTGATTCTTTTTTTTAGGCTTATAAGGTACACATCAAGCAGACTATTATTTCAACAGTAATCTGCTTGACGTGTACTACATATCATGTGATTATGCTGTGGAGCTTGCCGATACTTCAACTATTATAAATGTAATACTTCCATGCTATCTCAAGTATTGTAATAAAAGCATAAAAGAGAAAAATTATGGATTAATAGTCATTATGCATAATATACGATACTATCTTTTACGAAAATCATAGTTTATTAAAATATTTTATAAATATTGCAAAGTCTGGTACGGTTATTATTACGTATCTGAGTGATTGTGGAGTATAAAATCTACTAATATTGTAACATCAATTGAGTGTGTACTTATTTTTTAGTTTAGTGAATTGCTTAGAAAGTTCAATTTAGCTTTGTAATTATATAGTCATTATTAATAATGATTGAGTATCTTGGTATATTAATTATTTTCGTGCTGTATTTATCAATTGTCGGCTGGTCTATCAGCTGGAACATCTGATTAATGATAGATACTAAGACGTGCATTATACTGAAGACAGTGATAAAACTAGGTATTGCAGATTAAATGAAATGTATTAATTGTTAAGAATCATTCAATGTGTGTAGCGTTCGGAGCATCATTACCTGTTTTAAAAGATGTCATCTTCTGCTGAAGATTCTGTTTTCTAGTTTATAGTTTTTATGGAATGTTTAGAGTTAATATGGCGTTTGGCTATGTTTTAATATTGCTTAAAAGCACAGTGTTTTACTAAGTTGCTAATTTCTTAAAGACTAATCTTCATAGATTTTAATAGTTTACTTATAAGCGTAAACGGCGCTCTAAAACTAATCTTATTATTCGTGTTTATATAACACACTAAATAATTAATGTCTTTAATTACATACAAACGTGTAAGATTAGCACAACATCTGGACTATGATTACCATCTTTAATGTATCAACGTACAGCGCACAAACTTTTTGAATGATTAAGATAGTGACGACGTATCTCCTATTTTATAATCTTTCTTTTTTCAGTGTTCAGTAGAATGTTAGAGAAGGGTGGGAAAGTAATGAATAAGCTAGTAAAACAAGGAACTGTTACGAAATTTTTATAGATATCTTAACAAGAAATACACTACTGTTATACGAAATATTTTCTAAGAAAAAGGGAAATGATCTCTTACGATCAATCATGACATCTAGATGTTAATGTATATAACGTCGTATGAATCAAGTATCAATCATGATTATATTGCACAAATCGAGCATACATGTATCGTGATATAATTTAAGTAAATCAGAAGCATAAATAGCGCAATATGTCATTTTATTTTATCTAAATCATCATAAATCTGCAACTGGTAGTAAAATCTTTTATAATGCTTGCTGCATCCGAAAAATAAGAAAACTAATGACTGGAAAAAGTGACCTGAATACCCTAAGTGGCCGTTTTCGTGGGTTCTATCCTGTAGTTATAGACATAGAAACCGCCGGATTTAATGCTAAAACTGATGCATTATTAGAGGTGGCTGTTGTTACTTTAAAAATGGATAACAAGGGTTGGTTGCAACAAGATAAGACGCTGCACTTCCATGTTGAGTCTTTTGAGGGGGCAAACCTGCAACCAGAAGCACTGGCATTTAATGGTATTGATCCGCATAACCCCCTACGTGGTGCTGTTAGTGAGTATAATGCATTGCATACTATTTTTAAAACAGTGCGTGCTGGTATCAAGTATTGCGGTTGTAACCAAGCAATTATTGTGGCACATAATGCAAGCTTTGATCATAGTTTTTTGATGGCTGCCGCCGCACGTGTTAACCTAAAATGCAATCCTTTTCACCCTTTTTGTACGTTTGATACAGCATCGCTAAGTGGATTGGTATTAGGTCAGACGGTGCTAGCGAAAGCTTGTGCTACTGCTAGTATTCCGTTTGATGCTAACCAGGCGCACTCAGCATTGTATGACACTAAGCAGACTGCGCTTTTATTTTGCGAACTCGTGAATCGTTGGAAACGTTTAGGCGGCTGGCCACTCATCGTCGATGACCTGCCTAGATAAGCAATCATACTCTATTTTTTGGTATAGACATCGATTGACTTTTTAATGGTTAAAATCCGCGAAATTAACAATATGAGTTTATATTTTTATATTATATTTTTTTGTTGTTTCTTTAATAAGTTTTTGTAATTCATTATTTTGATACATCTCTGTAATGATATCACAACCACCAACGAACTCACCATCAATCCAAAGCTGTGGAAATGTCGGCCAATTAGCATACTTAGGTAGTTCAGCACGAATGGTCGGGTGCTTTAAGATATCTACGTAAGTAAAGCGTTCACCGCAGGCAAAGAGTGTTTGTGCTGCTTGTGCAGAAAAACCACAGCTTGGTAGATTTGGCGAGCCTTTCATGTATAGCAAAAGTGGATTTTCAGCGATTTGTTGCTGAATTATTTCAAACGTTGTCATGATCATTCCTGAATTAACACTTAATAGAAATTAAATACATCATATTATAGTAGTTCATTAATTCCGGTTATCCTACTGTGATGTATAGCGTAGCTATTTAATGCTTTGGATGTTAAGTCTTTATTATATTCATGAGGTTGAATAGCAAGACCATATTTTATAATATAGCGCATTATAATTCGTTCTATCTGGAACAAACGTTCATAACTTTTGGTTAAAATTTGTTTTGTTTTTATATTCCCAGAGGACTAGTTTGTATTTACTGAGATTTTAGTAGTAATCTTATCAATGTGCGTGTTATATTATACAATAACATTCTCGAATCTGTTAGAAGATTAATTATCATGTGCTTCAAACACTATCAATCATCTAGTGGAATGCATAGGGAATACGATTATCATATACCCTCATGTTTTCTGCAATGAAGCATAGTGTTCTCTGTCCGTAATAAAAGATCATATAGAAATATTGATCTTGCGTTGCTTAGCCTATCTGTAGCGCTGTTATAGATAGTATGCAGTCTAGTGCAGTTGTTATGGTACAGCGTATTTGTTAGAGTATATAAGTTGAAAAACTCATAGATTCGCGCAGTACGTACTTATTTAGACATTAGTGATGTTCCTTTTGATTAATTCGCTGAGTATTAACTATCAGTAAAATTTTGTATAGTCATATATTAATCATCTCTCTATTTTATATAGAAATAGGCACTTAACACCTAGAATACTAGAGTGTACTCTAGTATTCTAGGTGTCTGTCAGGAGTATGTATTAAATAACCTTTTTAGTATCTGTCTCATTAGATAAATTAGCTTATGGTGAGTAAATACTGTGATAAGTATTAAAATTTTTTATGATAATATAATTAGGTATTGTATGATAAATACATCAGCTACTGATACAGTATAATGTGAGTCTGATATTACCGTCAACATCAGTGTTCAGGGGTTAAGATTCACACAAGTCTTCTATCCATTGATTGATAGCCCTGTATAAAAATTTAAGGATACAAAGCACGAAGCTAGGTGACGTTTCTATATCATTGGGAATACAGTGTTTTTACTGAGTAACGAGTAGAATAATAATGAATTTATTGAATGTTATCTGCTTTAAATGAGTATTATTTTGCTCAAGACTTAGTTTTGACTATTGCAATTATAAAATTGTCAAAAAATGTCTTGACTATAAAGTGATATATTAGTTGTATTATACGTTATGAGCAGTGGTAATAATGTGCTTCAAATTGAAAATACTATTAAAAGACTGCTGGTGTTATTCTATATACTGAAAATAAGAATGAATACTTAATGATCTATATTAATATCCATTAGAAGATCACTAGAGTAAACGACTAAAATTACAGTGCATATATTTTACCATAAAAAAGTCTAGTAGATGTGTAGTAAAGATAACATACAATTAAAAAGTTAGTATTAATATGTCACTGCATATAGGCTATTTAAGAATCACAACAAATATAAGACATTTAGTTACATACACTCATTATTGCTATTCATTGTGTCTTATCTGTAAATATTTTTTAGAGTGAATATGGGTGTATAAAAATTATAATCTGATTATGGGATCTATTATTCAATGTTTTAGTGCGTGTCTAATAAATGTAAAAGTTTTCTTATGTTTAAAGTACATCCTACCTGTATTTATTAAAGATGAGTGCGGTATGATGATAATATTTGGTGATTTTACATCATAAGAGTAAGGATTACTAAAATTTTATATGTTAGCTAAGGTTAAGGTTGGTAGTATTACCATGAAATTATTTTCTATATTTTTGGTACTATTATTTATACAACTTTTCTGTAATAGAGGACATCTAATACCGTCGGTGTATGGTACGATATATCATAGAAACAGCCATACTAATTACGAAATGCAATCAGATAATTACAAAAAAAAAGACTAAACAAAATAAACAAAACACGATACTTCTTATTAAGTTACCACAAGCACACAAAATCCAAAAAAGCATTAAAACTGTAAAAGTTGCGTCAGGTGCACAGAGAAAACACAAATGCTATGCTAACTCACTGCAGTCCAGCTTATCTAAAACGAAACATCTTTATAGTCTAAAACAATTACATCGTGGTTTGGAAAATAAAAAACGCTATCAGTATGCTAAAAGCATCATCATGACTAAGCTGATGCGTCAAATGGGTAAGCCTTATCGATGGGGAGGCAGTTCTCCTAATATCGGGTTTGATTGTAGTGGTCTAATTTACTATGCTTATAAAGATGTAATAAACATCAAGATGCCAAGAACTACTAAGGAGATATACTATTCTCACGATGCTTTTCCGATTAAGAAAAGCAAGTTAGAGTGTGGTGATTTAGTATTTTTTCGCATTCACAAGAATAGCGTTACTGATCATGTTGGTGTTTATATTGGTCATGGCAAGTTTATACAGTCTCCGCGCTCAGGTAAAGCGATACACATTAGTCAACTCGAACAAAAATATTGGAAACGTCACTACATTGGCGCACGCCGGATCGTCACTCCACAAACTGTTCGGTAATATCATATATTGTATTAGAATTTTGGACTATGCGGTATAATAGTTCTGAAAATATCACTGTGCCTTAAAATTAATAGTTATACGCATTTAATGTTATCTGTTCAATATTTAACGTAAATAAGGTCTAACAACACTGTAGTAAAAGATTATCGTATGACTAGAATGTTATAGTTATCTAAGGCAATTATGATATATTATTGCACTTACTTTATTTTTATGTGCGTCATCTAATAGAGTGTGCTGTTGTTGAGCGCGTAAGCTCAATGCACCATATTTTATATTATGTGATCATATGATAAAACTAGAAGTATTCATATTTATATATATTGCAACTTCATAGTGGCCAGGAGTATGTTGAAAGCTAAAATTTTAGTATCCCTATCTGTTAATAAAACTACTAACACATTGATGTAACGGTAGAGATCGGTGCGATTTATATTGCAATTTATCTTGGTTTTTATAGTACTACTCCAAGTAAGTTATTAGACAAGTTTGATCTGCATTGCATTTGGATATCTGTGACTTATGTTACACAGACAGTGCTAAAGGTTACTTTAGGTCATAATCGAATGTACTACAACGTAAAATCTATCGCTATGTTACAAAAAATGCATAAATTAAAAATTAATCATATGATCACAAGCATCGGTCGTAATGCACAGGTTATCTGCAGCAGTAATGAGTGCGACACGATTGATGTAAGAGTGCGTTGTTAATGGGGGTGCTTGGTTTAGGTACTGATATTGTGGAGATGATGCGTATTGCATCGGTAGTGAAACGCAGCGGTAACCGTCTTGCCCAGCGCGTATTAAGTTGTATTGAATGGGAGTTGTACCAGAAACATCAGCAGCCAGTACGCTTTCTTGCGAAGCGCTTTGCAGTAAAAGAAGCAACTGCTAAAGCGTTTGGTACGGGTATTCGAAACGGCTTAGCATATAAGCAGTTTGAGGTATTTAATGATTTCTGGGGAAAACCACACATCCGTTTGTATGATCGTGCTGCTGAGTTAGCACAAGATATTGGGGTAACTGCAATTCACATTTCACTAACTGACGAACGCTGCTATGCTTGTGCAACAGTAATCATCGAAAGTTAACGAGAAGCATGATTATTAATTTTATAAATTATCTGTATGGCAAGTAACTGATACCTAGCTTGTAATTATTTACTGCGTCCAGGATGTTACAGATAAAACAAATGGTATGGTTCACCGGATAACGTTTTAGCAGGTTATTTCATCATAGGTTAATACGTACGCGGTATAGTTTTAGTTTTAAGATATATAATTTATCTCATTGCTTATAGAAAGCGTCTGGTTTAGAACGTTTGTATGTATATGTTACGATGAGTAGAGTATTGCTTGAATAATGAAGAAGTTTACTGCTAGTCTGATATATCTGATCAAATCTACTCACTTTTTTACTTTATAGTTTACGATAATGTCATGTCTTTTGGTTTATAGAACATAAAATGAATATATACAATGGTGCAATATGAAGCTGTAATATAGATTAAAATGATTGCTTGAACATTTCCTGTGCAAATATTTTGTAAAATAAGCAATTATAGAAGATACTTGTATGGTAGATAACTTGAAAGGTTATAATTATATCACAGTAGCTTCGATATCACCATGTTATTAAACACGACAGATTATACTTAAGCATTAGAAAATTTAAACATTTTAAGAATAGAGAGAATTTTAACATAAAATTGTAGTAAAACTAAGGATTTGCAATTCATTGATAGCATTCTATAGGGAAGATAACAAGACGTACATTGAGTTAATTATTAAAGCTGGAGATTTAACTTGCGCGTGTTTGACTGATCACAATAGTCTAGGTAACATTAATGGCTATGTGTTTGTACTTGTGTGTTAAAGACTCACTGCGTTTACTGTAAGTCGGTTATATAATAGTTAAACATTCTATGATAACTCTGATAGCTAAATGGATACTAGCTTACTCTATCTTAGTTTTGTCTTGGGATTCTCGGGACAGGATTATGCTGATTGTTCACCGTTTATCACGAAAATTATTCATGTTATTCTGAAAACCGTTAAATACTTTTTAGAATTATTGTATCTATTAAGACTAATCACCTTAGTGAATTTCTGATAGAATCAGTATTCTAATCTTTCTTAGTGTTCAACGTATTAATTCATAAGCAGGTTAGTAATGCTAGATTACCTGCCAGTATTGGTGTTTCATATAGAGTTTTTCTCGTTGCTTTAAAGTGGTGTATTGGAATACTTTCTAAAGCATTCTATGTCATCTCAATGCGCATTACAGTAAGTAATACGTTGTTTCTCCGGTGGATATTCTATATCCTATACTATCCAGTAGAATGAGTGCATCATTTATCCGCTCTCAGTCAGTGACGCTATTTAACTTAATCTAATATAAAGGTATCGATAAACATTGGTAGACAAAGATGTGGATTGTAATATATTGCTTACTTGCGTCTTTCCTATATGTAGCTTTACATTTGTTACCTAGTAATTCATAGCATGCTATTTTTATCTAAGAAATAATACTACTTATTATAATAGTGTTTATGAGTTATTATGGGCACGATATTTTAATATTAACAGCACTGATTTTTTATGTAATAGCGTTTACAGGCTACCTTTCTATCACTACTCATTCGTTATCCTATTACTCATATCATAAAATAATGATTGTAATAGATATTAAATATATACCAAAACATGTAAGTAGTATCGATATTTTAGATGTATTAATAATAAAACGATTAAATAAATAGAATATCGGGATCATAGCCTTTTGATCTAGGGTTGTAGCCTTTATATTTAGATTGTTATACTAACTTGTCATAGAGATGCATTAACTCTGTGAGGTGTTAAAGCAAGCCTATTGGTATGCTTGTTCCGATCAAGATAAAAGTTTCTTACATATAGGTTGATCGCCTAACAGTTTTTTGTTTATGGTTTTATTTGCTATTCGTTTATAATATAATAATAACACTGCACTCATTAATGATCTGCGTTGGATAAACTTGAAATAGCTTTTCTGGTTTTAGAGGTTATTAGTTTATATGATAGTGTTCAAATAACTTCAAGTTATGTATCGAAGAAATATTGTTTGAATTCTTCTTAGAAAACTTTAGTTCAATAAGGTATATAAGACATAGTGACGTTATCACTCTTGCTTGGTTATGAGAGAGTATTACACAGAAATAATCTATTTTGTTTAAAATAACAAAATACTTTTTTAATATTAGTTAAATACCTTTGCTCGTAATGAGCAATCAGAGATAGTTTTATGTATTATACTTAGGATTCTCGCATTAATTATATCATAAATATTTAGTGTATCGACCATATCCATAAGATCTCAGTTTTTACTGATATTTACTATTTGAGAGTGCCTAGCTGACAGTTCATCATATATTAGTAGTGTCCTGTGTATTAAAAAGAGACTGTTTATAAATAGAGTGGTTTTGTTGTTATAGGATTATATTGTGATTGTATAGGTTTTTATAAATATCTATTGTGCTGCTTTTGATCTATGTAGTATGTTCTATTATATGCTGATGATAAAATTTTTTTAAATGCAGTCGCCGAGCGATACTCACTCAATGTAGTTAATGTCACCTGAGTCTATTAGATTAATGACAGTTTTGTGGCTAGTAGAATAAGGTATTATAGAATATATAAGCTCTATAATTTTATTCAGATTACTATTGACTGTGTGTATACAAATATTGTTGTTTATATTATAAATTTTTAATATTCTGACATTTGACCTCCAAATAATAGTAGAACTCAAAGAGCTATATCGGCCTTCTATTCTTAAAGAGGCAACAGAGTTGATTATAATATGCTTATCACCTTGCTTATGGTCAAACCTACAATTAAGATGTGCAAGTTATGTCTTATGTCAAGTGGTCAGTGCATCTTGCATGATTATGCATATAGCGAATTTACAAAAATAAAAATTTTAATAAAAATGAATACATAAGGTTTAGATTAAGAATAAAATCTTAATTCAGATAACTATTTTAGTGTGTGTCTATAGTATCGTGTTACGGTTATCGTGGATAATATCCAGAATATTAGAAAAATATTCTATGCTATTTGTCTTATCTAAAGACAAAACAAGTAAGTAAATAACCAGTTAGGTCGTAATTCGTATGATTGTAAAAGTTGATAAGTATAGTTAAAAGCGTACCGCGCAGAGTGCGTAGCTATTGTTGACCTATGTAACCAATTAAGTACACATACTTAGTATGCTCTTAGCTAGTTATTAAGGTGTAGAGTAATCGATGTTAGCATGTATAAAGGTAATAGACCTTTAGATAATAGATCAAGATACATGTGAAGTATGATACTAACATTATTAAGGGTTATTTCAATTATTAATAAAAAATCAGTCGATTGATTAAGACGATCTTTTATATTTTAAGATAACGTGTACTATTTTACGGAAGTCAGAATTATACATAATTATTGCACCGCTGCAGTGATAACGTGAAGCCAAGCTAACTAGTAGCAAGTAATACACGTCAATCTATTATAAATATTACCATCTCACAACTCATTTACTGGATGATATGCTTAAAAATAATCCGTTACTAACACAGCTTAAAAAGCAACTGCGTTCTCAAGCTCTACATGTTGAAGGTGTTGTAAAAAGTACCGAGAAAGGTTTTGGTTTTCTTGAAATAGATAGTCAAAAAAGCTATTTTATCCCCCATTTTTATATGAAAAAAGTGATGCACGGCGATCGCATAATTGCTACTTTACATACTGATAAAGAACGTGAATTTGCTGAACCACATACCCTAGTAGAACCATATTTATCGCGTTTCATCGGACGCATACAGAAGCGTAAAAATCGTCTATTCATAACACCCGATCATATGTTGCTAAAATATGCTATTCAGTGTCATCCAGCACATCAGTTGACCCATAACATTCAGACAGGTGATTGGGCAGTAGCAGAAATGCGTGGCCATCCACTAAAAGGTGATCATAGCCTACATGCTGACTTAATTCAATTTATTGCTTATGCTGAAGACTCTTTCGCACCTTGGTGGGTGACCTTAGTGTATCACAATCTTGAAAAAGAAGCACCAAAGATGGTTGGCACACATAACCAGGAAACTCGATCAGCTTATGAAGACTTGACTAGGCTAGATTTTATCACTATCGATAGCGCAACTACAGAGGATATGGATGATGCACTTTTTGTGGTGGATAATCGTGATGGTTCTATACAACTAACTATTGCTATTGCCGATCCGACAGCCTACGTCAAGCCAGGTAGTGAATTAGACAATATAGCTAGTATGCGCGCTTTCTCTAATTATCTACCGGGTTTAAACATCCCAATGTTGCCTCTTGAATTATCTAATAACCTATGTTCATTACGTCCCAATGAATGTCGCCATGTGTTAGCATGTCGCGTAACTATTAGCGATAATGGCACGTTAAATGACGATATGCACTTCTTCTCTGCAAAGATTATATCGAAGATTAAATTAGTTTATAATGAAGTCTCTGATTGGTTAGAAGGGGTTGCAGGTTGGCAACCACCCAGTACTGGCATTGCAGAGCAAATAATTTTACTAAAACGTGTCTGTGATGTGCGTAACAGTTGGCGTCATTATTATGCGTTGGTATTTAAGGATCGCCCAGACTATCGCTTTGTACTGAGTGAGCGAGGTGATGTACTTGAAGTTGTTAGCGAAAAGCGCCGTATCGCTAATCGTATTGTTGAGGAATGTATGATTGCTGCCAATTTTTGTGCAGCCAAGGTGTTGCGTGATCACCTAGGTTTTGGGGTGTATAATGTACATACTGGTTTCGATCCATTGCTAGTGAATCAAGCTGTGATTATCCTACAGGCAAACGGCGTAGAGACTAATGCCGAAAAATTACTAACCTTAGAGGGTTTCTGCGAACTACGCCGTTACTTAGATTCTCAGACTACTCAATCACTTAATAGTCGTATGCGTCGTTTCCAGACTTTTGCAGAAATCAGCGCCACTCCAGGGCCGCACTTTGGTTTAGGTTTTGAAGTTTATGCCACTTGGACTTCTCCTATCCGTAAATACGGCGATATGATCAATCACCGCTTATTAAAATCAATTATTTCCAAACAGCCTGCAGAGAAGCCAACAGATCAGATGATTGTTCATATGACTGAGCGCCGCCGATTAAATAGAATGGCAGAACGCGATATTAGCGATTGGTTATACGCCAGATATTTAACGGATAAAGTGGGTAATGCGCAATGTTTCACTGCAGAAATTATCGAAATTGCACGTAGTGGTGTGCGTGTGCGTCTGTTAGAAAACGGTGCAGCTGCATTTATTCCAGCATCCTTTATACATGCAGTGCGTGAGGAGATTCAGTGTACTCAAGAAACTGGGTCTATACAAATC
Organism: Candidatus Gillettellia adelgis; assembly: GCA_020541285.1. Classification (GTDB taxonomy): domain Bacteria; phylum Pseudomonadota; class Gammaproteobacteria; order Enterobacterales; family Enterobacteriaceae; genus Gillettellia; species Gillettellia adelgis. Next base: position 571,003 of record CP047043.1, read on the forward strand.
AAAGGAGAAGTAGTTTATCGCCAACACAGTACTCTACAAGTCATTATCGCCGCAGTACGCATGGAAACTCGCAGTGTGATTGTTCGTCCGGCATGTTAACATTATAGTTTATATTTTAAAATCGGATTTAATATCGATGATAAAATACCAACTTGCTTATTTAATGCTTATCATTAACAATGCGATAGATGATTATTACACATATGGTATTTTATATTCTAGGTAGACAGTTATAAACAGTAATTAACAAGTAACGTAACAACAGATTTTTTGTTCCTTAGCATGAATCTTGGAGATCAGTTGTATTGATTTAACAAAGTTTATAGTAGTTAATAAAATACATGAGAATAAACTAACCTACTAATTATTTAATCTATTACACATATATACTAGATTTCTTAAATAATAATAAACTTTAGCAAACATCTAAAAAGTACAATTATTAACACCCCAGATCTGTCCTTTTTTTATCGTTAACTTACTTCGTTATAATAACTGTTCTTTGTAGGCATTAGTCTCAGTGTCTAAAAGAATAATTTTCATTGAGGTTGACATGAATGACAATACAGTGACTCAACTAGAGTTGAGGGCTATATGGGGATTGGGGACTGTATTTGCACTACGAATGATCGGCATGTTTATGGTGCTTCCAGTATTAGCGACTTATGGCATGACGTTTAATGATGCCACAGAGGCGTTAATCGGCATTGCTATTGGCATCTATGGATTGACGCAAGCAGTGTTTCAAATCCCATATGGTCTGCTTTCTGATCGTTTTGGCCCTAAACCGCTTATCATTTGTGGTTTATCATTCTTTGCGTTTGGTAGCATGATTGCCGCCGCTACTAACTCGATTTGGGGTATTATTATTGGTCGCGCACTACAGGGGTCTGGTGCCATTTCTGCGGCATTGATGGCATTGTTGTCTGATCTAACTCGAGAACAAAATCGCACTCAAGCCATGGCTTTAATTGGTGTAAGTTTTGGTATTACTTTTGCTATTGCGATGGTATTAGGACCGATCTTAACTAATAGATTGGGTTTACATGCATTATTCTGGATCACTACTGTACTGGCATTTTTTTGCATTATGATAATATTAAGTATCGTGCCTTCTGCTGATACTCATGTGCTTAATCGTGAGTTAAGTACAGTAAGTAGTGGAATTAGCAATGTTTTAAGTAATCTGCAATTGTTGAAGCTGAATCTCGGAATTATGTGTTTGCATATTTTATTGATGTCTAACTTCATAGCACTACCATTAACTATAGAAAAAGCCGGACTAGCTAGTAGCGAGCATTGGAAAATTTATCTAATTACTATGCTAATATCGTTTAGCGTTGTGCTTCCTTGTATCATATATGCTGAAAAATATCGTCGTATAAAACAAGTCTTTGTAGGATGTGTAGCAATATTGTTTTGTTCTGAAATATTATTGTGGTGGTTGGGTACTTATTTGTGGGCAATTATCTTTGGCGTGCAGTTGTTTTTTATAGCGTTTAATATAATGGAAGCAATCCTACCATCTCTAATCAGTAAAGAATCACCAGCAGGTTATCGGGGCACTGCAATGGGGGTTTACTCTACTAGCCAGTTTATTGGTGTAGCGATCGGTGGTATTCTGAGCGGATGGTTGTGTGCCTTACAAGGCGTAGAGCTAGTCTTTATAGTCGACGCAGGACTGGCCGCATTCTGGTTTTTGATAAGTAGGACCATTATAGAACCTCCTTATGTTAGTAGTTTACGCATTACATTATCGGCATTATCGGCAAAGGATCTATCTCTGGAAAATCGTTTGACAGCTCACCCTGGAGTGAAAGAAGTATTTATTGTACCAGAGGAGTGTAGCGCTTATATTAAAGTTGATATGAAACAGACAAGCCGAAACCAATTGGAAAATTTGGTAAATTCATAAAAAACGTTAGCGTGCATGTGCTTCATGGAGTGGATTAGTATAGGAAGTTCTTCCGCTGAAACAAAGATACTGACAATTTATACTTTGTACTACCATTACAATTCTTTACAAACTGCGCAAACTACAACATTATCGATCTGCGCATAAACCTTAAACTTTTTATTTTAAATGAGATTAATAATTGTTACTGTGTAGAATTATCTGCCTGCACTGTAGTATCTATATCAAGTGTTTTGTTATGAATTACTTTTTCAGGTTTGTAATATCGTATTAATACTGGATATTCTAAAATTTTTTAAAATATTAAATATTTTCTGCAAATAAGATTTGACATATTAACATGCTTAATGTGTTGTTTTGTAAGTTTAATATGCATAGTATTAACTATAGTATTTGCTAAATGGTAACATTAACTCCCTGCGTTTAGAGAATATTGTTACATCACAGATTTATAAATTATTTAATTAGTGTAGTATTACAGTTGAATATAAACTTGAAACGCCAAAACTAACCTTCAAGTAACATTATAGATATGTAGAAAAAGCATAAGTGATGAATATTAATTTTTAGCCGTTTGTGCTTAGTAAAACACTTTATGTTAAATAGAACGCGGCATGTGGTGAAGTTTTCTTCTAATCAATTAAATAAATTGACTTTAAGACTATAAAATAGCAAACATAACATCTGAAATAGAGTGGTTATTTTAATTAGGTTGTAGATATCTTTAGATCTTGTTTACTTAATAGATATGAAGGTGTTTAGAGTGCAATGTCTTCTGACATTGCGGTGTTACGTGATGATTGTGAACTTGAGTATCTGTTTATGAGAGTATGGTGATATAAATAATCTAGATTAAACTATGTCTTTAATGTATTGTAACGAACAGCATAGAATATTCATGCTACTTTTTTAAAACTATTAGCATAGTATTTATTGTGCAGTATACTAGCGAGTTGAAATACAACAATACTTGCATGAAAATGTATTAAAGAGCTATCTGTTAATAGTTGTAAATATTAGCTTATAAAGTTATATTAAATAGTGTATCTAGCTTAATTCTTTTTGAAAATCTTTATTTATAGTTATAAATAGTGAGTTCTCTTATTGAGAAGAAGAGCAGGTTTAAATTAGTCCATCGCAGATTCTGTGATAATAAAAGAATATAATTGTAACTACATTATCTGAACTATGTGCTGGCTAATATTGCATGGCATCAAGTATAACAGCGATGATCTCAATAATTAAGATATAAACTGCAAAACTAGATACTTATATAAGTATATAATAAGGTCACGTGACTTGCGTGATCTTTTGGTAGCATCTATTGTATTATTGAATAGCTGATAAATACTCAGCATATAGCGTATCATATGAGTATGATCGTATTCGGTAGATTATATGAATAAGAAGCGTGATATCAATGCGCTTGCGATTTTTAATAGATATTTAACTGTACTATTCAATGTCTTTAACATAAAAGATTAAATCTTGAGTGTTATGTTTATAGAAACGCATTATTTTAATGAGTAAATACAGTATAATTACACATATAAACATATGTGTATACCCCTAAATAGCAGAGAGGCGATAGGAGAATAAGAGTGTCGTATTGAGTGATCGGATTTTTAGATGCAGGGAAACTACCAGATGTTTTATATCCTAATTAAAGGAGATAGCGCTGATAAATAGATCGTAGTAAGTTAGATATATCTGTATAAATATCATAAGCATACTTAACTAAAACAATAGATCAGTAGAGTAGTGCATCAATATGCTTAACATGACTGCGCACATCATGTATTTCATCGCCATAGAAAAACTTACCTATAATATGAGAGCTTATATTTCCCATAAGCAATGGGTTAGCATGCTGTATCATTAGTCAAAGATTAGGTGATGAGGGACGTAATTTGAAGTTTGTAAAATATAGTAAGTATTCAAGAAATACGTATATTGCACACCCTCTATTTTGAAGATCAGCGCATAACAATATACCTAGACAAGGTTTACTGTAGTAAAATCACTAATATCTGACGAAGTAAGTGCCGTTTGTTTAACTATGCCGCTAGAGCGCGATTCTTAAACTAGTAAGCTAAGCGATATCAACTGCACTGAACTAGTACGAAATTTGAAAGTAGTTCATATAGTCTTGACATGCATGTATGCTATCTGTGGGATAAATCGTTGTTCTAAACACAGAATGCATTCTATGCTAGTTAAAATGCGTGTAGATGTTTGTACGACTACTGTATAGTGAATCAGTTGATTCAACCAAAGGTATGTCTTTACATCAAGATGTAAGAGCGCTGATGTAAGTTTCAAAAAGCTTTTGGCTACTGACTAGACTATAAGTGCTTAATCTAAATTGCATCAACTTATAACATGCTATACTAAAATATAGTAGTGTGCCATCAATACATCATCAGAACAATGTAGTTTAAAAGACTAATGATCTACTGTATCTAATTTAAATATCATATAAAAATGAAAAGCCTCTTGATCTATTGTTGTCTTTGTTGATCTGGTGGCCCCTGCTGGATTTGAACCAGCGACTAAGCGATTATGAGTCGCCCGCTCTAACCACTGAGCTAAGGGGCCAGATAGAAAGCTTATACAGTATTTTTTTAGAAACGTCTACTATTATCAGCTGTATACTGCTTTGCCATATAATCCAGTTTCTTATAATTTCTTATGGATTGTATAATGATTTTTGTAAAAATCTTTCGTTAATACTCTCGATATCTATTACATTTTAATATTAAAATGTAATGAGCATGCAGCATTATTTCCTCTGAAATAAGTCGTATAGATAAACAAAGTTAATATATTTTAGTCCCCTCATATATATGAGGCAGGGGTCGGTATATCAGTAAGAACGCAAAGTATTTTCTCACTCAATAAATATCTATAGTAAATATCTATTTTTTTATATTACAGCTATCAGTTAGTTGCTAATAATACGAATATTTCTATATACCCGATATGAATAGCAGTGTGATAAATGGCAGCATGAATATAAACCGTGATATTCATGCAACCTCAGAAGATTATGTCAATAAACATGGAGATAGAGTAAAGCAATTAACGCACGTAAAGTTGTTGTATAATCAATGTATCCTGGTTACTAGATATCCATGCCGAAGTTGTTATGTTGTTGACACCACAATATTACATATTAGTCATCAAGAAAACTACGCAGTACTTCGGAACGGCTAGGGTGACGCAGTTTACGTAGTGCCTTAGCTTCGATTTGACGAATACGTTCACGAGTCACATCAAATTGTTTACCCACTTCTTCTAAGGTATGATCAGTGTTCATGTCAATACCAAACCGCATACGTAGCACTGTTGCTTCGCGCGCAGTGAGACTAGATAGTACGTCGTATGTAGCTGCACGCAAGCTTTCCGAGGTTGCAGATTCTAGTGGAAGCTCTAGAGTAGTATCCTCAATAAAATCACCTAGATGTGATTCTTCATCATCACCGATAGGTGTTTCCATGGAAATCGGTTCTTTAGCAATTTTTAGAACCTTACGGATTTTATCTTCTGGTATTAACATGCGTTCAGACAGTTCTTCTGGCATAGGTTCACGGCCTGTTTCTTGTAGCATCTGCCGTGAAATGCGGTTGAGTTTGTTAATCGTTTCAATCATATGTACAGGAATACGGATAGTACGCGCTTGGTCAGCGATAGAACGAGTAATAGCCTGACGTATCCACCAAGTAGCGTAAGTTGAAAACTTGTAACCGCGTCGGTACTCAAACTTATCTACTGCTTTCATCAAGCCGATGTTTCCTTCTTGTATTAGATCTAAAAACTGTAAGCCACGATTAGTATATTTTTTAGCAATAGAAATGACTAAGCGTAAGTTAGCTTCAACCATCTCTTTTTTTGCTCGACGGGCTTTCGCTTCACCGATTGACATGCGCCGATTAATGTCTTTTACTTTTTCAATAGTCAAACCGGTTTTTTTTTCAATTTGATGTAGTTTATGTAGGTGATGCTGTACCTCTGCCTCAACAGCTTTTAGCTTTTCTGACCATGGTTTATCTATGGTCAGAGCGTTTTTTAGCCAGGAACTACTAGTTTCGTTTCCAGAAAACAGAGTAATGAAGTTTTTCTTTGGCATTTTACATTGTTCAACGCATAGCTTCATTATGATGCGTTCCTGAGTACGGACATGTTCCATCATAGTGCGCATATTATTGACTAAAAAATTAAACTGTTTTGGCACTAAGCGAAACTGATTAAACGTTTTAGAAAGTTTTGATAACTCCTCTGCTATGCTATCATGATTACAATTGCTCTTTCTAATAATGAGGCAGGTCGTTTCGTATTGAGTACGCAAGTTAGCAAATTGTTGTCGTGCTAGTTCTGGATCGATACTGTTGTTATATTCATCATCTTCTTCATGCTCTTCTTCTGTTAATAACTCAGATCCAATATGTGTGGCGGTAAAAGGGAGATCTTCTTTTGCTTCTGGATCAACAAAACCAGTAATCAGATCAGATAAGCGAGCTTCACCTGCCTCGACGTGATCGTATTGCTCTAGTAAATGTGTGATGGCTTCTGGGTATTCAGCGACAGAACATTGCACTTGGTGAATACCATCTTCAATGCGTTTAGCAATATCAATCTCGCCTTCTCGCGTTAGTAACTCTACTGTTCCCATTTCGCGCATATACATACGCACTGGATCAGTAGTTCTACCAATTTCAGATTCAACGCTTGATAGCACTTGAGCAGCGGCTTCTTCAGCGTCTTCATCAGTATTAGTTGTATTCTCAGCCAGCATTAGATCATCGGCATCCGGTGCTTCCTCCATCACCGGTATACCCATGTCATTAATCATTTGTATAATATCTTCGATCTGATCAGAGTTAACGATATCATCTGGCAGATAATCGTTAACCTCAGCATAGGTTAAATAGCCTTGCTCCTTACCACGCGTGACAAGCAGTTTTAGCTGTGACTGCGGATTTTGCTCCATAAGACAATTCCATGCTTCAGGGTATTCAATGAGTATTAGTTGGCGAAATCGCCAACAATAGTATGTGGGAGTATGATTATTACGCCCAAATTTATCGTAATATAGCAATGCTATTTTCCGATATTTATTAGTATTTTAACGATTATTTTGTAGTTTTTGCTTTGCTAGACTCTGATTAAGTGAACATACTTCTTTGCGTTCTTCTTGGCTAAGTTTATGCATTCTCGCTTTTGCAATCAATTTCTCTAGTCTCTGCTCTAATGAAGCGGCGTATAAACTAGCTAGCGTATCTAAAAACGTCTGCTCTATTCTATCTTCAACGATCATATGGTTCCATACCGCTAAGGTTTCAACCTTCTGGTTTACTTTGTTATTGCGATATAACTCTAATAATTGTCCTGTGGTTAACCCTGGATGAGCCAAGCAAATCTTTACGAGTTCAATAAAAAGAAACAATCCTGCCTGTTTAATTTGCTCTAATCCTTCAACAGAAGGGATAAGTATAGCGAGATGCGGATTTTGCACTAGCAAGCCTATGAGTATACGCATTGTAGTATGTTTTAGTTCAGGTGCTTGATAAGACAGTGTATTTTCAGGTTTCTTACTTAATAGTTTTTCTAGTTGGAATTCGTCAGGCATACCTAATTTTTGTCCAAGTTGTTGTCGTAAATACAAGCGCAATGTTTTACCAGGTATTTTTTTTATCATAGGAATTGCTAGCGAGCTCAACTTAGCACGACCATCTGGGCTACTAAGATCTATTTGTGATATTAAAGTTTCAAAAAAAAACGTAGAAAGTGGCTGTGACTGTTCTATCCGTTGTTCGAAAACTTTTGTTCCTTCTTTACGTACTAATGTGTCCGGGTCTTCACTATCTGGCAAAAACATAAATCGTAACTGCTGACCATCGTTCAGATAAGGCAATGCAGCTTCCAATACACGCCAGGCTGCTGCACGGCCAGCTCCGTCGCCATCGTAGCAATAGATCACATGATCTGTAGTTCGAAATAGCAGTTGAATATGTTCAGTGGTCGTTGAGGTACCAAGTGAGGCAACTGCATAATTGATACCGTACTGCGTTAAAGTTATCACATCCATGTAGCCTTCTACAACCAGTACGCGTTGCAGAATAGGATGATTTTTTTTAGCTTCATAAAGGCCGTATAATTGTCGACCTTTATGAAATACTTCAGTTTCTGGCGAGTTTAAATATTTTGGAGTTGCATTATCTATCACCCGTCCACCAAATGCGATTACGCGTCCTCTATTGTCATGAATAGGAAACATAATGCGTGTACGAAAACGGTCGTAAGAGTGTCCTTGATTGTTAGTTACTAACATGCCTGCACCGTTTAAAGCACATATTTCGGCCTTATTATGACCAAAACGCTTTAATATAATATTCCATCCTGGTGGGGCAAAGCCAATAGAAAAATCACGAATAACATTATCATTCAACCCACGTTGTTTCAAGTAGTCGCGCGCTAGTGTGCCAAAGGGTTGATGTAGTGATTGCTGATAAAATGTTTTGATCTGATTCATTAGTTGATATAAGGTGTATCGATGATGGCGTTGAATTTTAGTCGGCCAAGTACTGATCTCATAAGGTACTTGCAGTCCGTGTATGGTGGCTAATTCCTCGATAGTTTCGACAAAATCAAGCCTGTCGTAATTTATTAAAAAATCAATAGCGTTACCGTGCGCACCACAGCCGAAGCAATAATAAAATTGCTTTTCTCTATTAACGGTAAAAGAAGGCGTCTTTTCCTGATGAAATGGACAGCATACATGATAGTTTTTCCCTTGTTTTTTTATTTTTATGCGCGCATTGATTAGAGAGACAATATCAGTCCGAGATAGTAGTTCATTAATAAATATACGAGGAATGCGTCCAGCCATAAATGTTACTTTTCTAAACTATAAACGAGAATAGGCCGCACTTCCTTGTAGAAAGCACGGCCTTCATATATAACTATGCAATCTGCATAATGTTAATAGTAAACATCGATACTACAAAATAAAAATGTTTTTAAAGTTAATATAGACGAGTGCGCCGCTCATTTTCACGAGCGAGTTTCTTCCCATGACGCTTTACAGCAGAAGCTTTGGCGCGTTTGCGTTCAGTGGTTGGTTTTTCATAAAATTCACGACGACGAATTTCTGCTAAAATTCCTGCTTTTTCACAAGAACGTTTAAAACGACGTAGCGCAACATCAAATGGTTCATGATCACGTACTTTAATAACCGGCATGTGCCTTTACCTCGAAAAATTCGGTTTATTGCTGGGCAAGTGCCAGCTATTTCAAAGCATTAAGCATTCTACTTGAATAAAGATCACTTTGTAAAGTCCAATAAATATTAAATATTGTATGAATATCGCATAAGATATGTTATTTATATAGTGTAAAATTACATGTTGTCATTGAAGATGGTTTATTCTTATAAGTGTACCTTATCATGTAACTATGCAATGATACTCTGCTTTTAACACAGAATATCAAGTGTGTTTGTTTGTTATAGGCGTGCTGCATAAAAATATGATACTATACAAGTTTGTGGTATTTCTTAATTGTTGACACTTCAACGTAATTACTGATTGGTGTGTTTGCATGAAGCTTACACATCGATATATTAGGGAATGTCTAGACAATATAATTAAAACTTAATCATGGGGTTGCAATGGTCCGGTGAGTACAGCATCGATCAAATCGTTAGATTAGTTATCTGCAAGAAAATCTTCTGGCTACGGAAAAATTTTGTCATTGTTTTTATAAATGTAATAACTCTTTTACTGCACTCTATATATAATGGTTTGATTGCTAAATCTGCAATGATAGTCAAATTGCCTAATATGTTGCATTAGTTATACTGTAAACACGATAGACATATGTAACATTCCTAAAAAATAAAATCGCACACTTGTAATAATGAACCTATCCTGTTCATTTTCATTGAACATGTTTATTTGATTTTGATGTAGAGAATAACACTGATATATATGCTTGCTGAAAATATAAACAGTAGAAACTCGCAGTAGGCGTACCAGCATAAACACTGTGGACATACTAAACTTAAATGCTATAAGTAGCTTGATATCTAAGGGTTCTGACAGAATGAATGATAAAACATTTTATCACTGTGAAGAAAACTGACTGAATAATGCAGATCGGCATATTATTTATAATATGCCAATCATAACTCTGAAGACACACTAAAAGACTTAGTGATAAATAATAAATGTTAAATTGCGTAAGTTGTATTGATGCAGCTTATACTGAGGCTATAAGACGGAACATAAATTGACTAATAAAATGTAAAAACATTTGTACTGCGCTTATCGCAAAATTGATTGTGATAAAAATGATACCTTCTTTCGTAATATATATTAAGCCTTTAACATCATGCTATTTTATAAAATCTAGGATAATTGTTGATACTTGCAATACAACTGAGTGTAATTAGATACATTTTATTACACTAAACCTAACATGCAAGTATAGTGTTGCGTGCTCATCTCATTGTTCTTAGTTCATGCTCTTGATAACTCGCTACGTCGTATCTTTGTAGCAAGCGAATTATCTGTAGTATCGTAAAATAAAGCCTTCTTTCTTCTGAAAAGTGATTAGTCTTGGAGTGTGTCATTCTAAACGTTTCGTATAATGTATAAATTTATGATGGAACGGAGACATATAGTCACTGTTTCAGTGGTTAGACATGCTGAGAGAGTTTTATTATTAAAATGATTATGTTAAGATTACAGCGATTTGATCGATGCGTGCCAGGTATACCAATACAGTCTGAGAAAATATAATATTTTCGAGAATTTTATATTAAAATGGATAATCCGCACAGGAGTAAATACTCAGGTAGCTGACGTATATCACAGCAGTGGTAATCACCTTGATTCAGGTACATGATTTATATAGTACACGATTGATTTTCTGAGTCACATCATAAACTTACGAGTAACATAAACTTAGGAACTATTAGTTAGATTACGCACTATATTTAATAATTTTCAAAAAATAATTTACTGTAGTGATATCAATAGCAAACCATCGGATGTTATAAGCGACTAGCAAACAGCTAACTATGTATAAGGACGGTAAATTCACACCTATTTGTACATAGTGACTTCACGGTCAACTGTAGAATCACTATATAGTAAAAAAGTACAAACTCTATAATTAATAACTTTTTCTCTTTAAAATTAGTATGAAATTACTAAAAACTTTACAATGTCAGCATTTTGCTCATGACTTCTAAAAAGGAAAATGAATATTTATCATGTAATTAAGTATATTATAGTGAAATTTTAGAAAAAGCGTATAAAATCAAATGATTTTGCACCTCCTTTAGCTTCAAGATTATCAATATATACACTAGAAAAAATGTAAACTTTAGAAAATTCTAATAGTATGACACATTGATTGTCACTAATTTAACGAGCGATTAGGCTGCGTTATACGCAGAAATTCTAGGATAATTCTGTCTATCATGCATCACTGGATGCTAGGTAATGACTGGTATAAGTCAAGAGATATATTTATTATGTAACATGAGAAATAAAGGAATATCTAAGATTAGAAAAATTTATTAACCTAATAGATTACGTTAGCAATACAATATAAGTCATGGTAATTGTGTGTAAATGGTAAAAGTAATGCGCGTATTAGGTATAGAAACATCCTGCGACGAAACGGGAATTGCAGTGTATGACCAAAAAGTTGGTTTATTAGCTAACCAATTATACAGTCAAGTCAAGCTTCATGCTAACTATGGCGGAGTAGTACCGGAATTAGCTTCCCGCGATCATATTCGTAAAATTGTCCCATTAATTCAAGCTGCGCTAAAAGAATCTAAACTATCTTCAGCCGACATTAACGGTGTTGCCTATACAGCCGGCCCAGGCTTAGTAGGAGCACTGCTAGTCGGGGCGACCATAGGTCGCGCCTTAGCTTTCGCTTGGAAAGTGCCAGCTATACCAGTCCACCACATGGAAGGTCATCTATTAGCACCGATGTTAGAAGATCACCCACCAGGTTTTCCATTTGTTGCATTGTTAGTCTCAGGTGGCCATACTCAATTAATTAGTGTAATGGGAATAGGTAAATATGAGTTACTCGGTGAATCTATTGACGACGCCGCTGGCGAGGCATTTGATAAAACAGCTAAACTACTTGGAATAGATTATCCTGGTGGTGCGATATTATCAAAGATAGCACAACAGGGTAAAGCAGATCGCTTTATTTTCCCCCGACCAATGACCGATCGTCCTGGTTTAGACTTTAGCTTTTCTGGGTTAAAAACCTTTGCTGCTAACACTGTGCGAGCCAATAATAACGAGCATCAGACATGTGCCGATATCGCTCGTGCTTTTGAAGACGCCGTAATAGATACATTAGCGATAAAATGCAAACGTGCATTAAAGCAAACTGGATTCAGAAATTTAGTTATGGGTGGTGGTGTGAGCGCTAATCATGCGTTACGCACAAAAATGTCGGTGATAATGAAAAAATGCAATATAAATGTATTTTACGCTCGTCCGGAATTTTGTACCGACAATGGTGCAATGATCGCCTATGCTGGTATGGTACGCTTCAAAAGTGATGCTAACCAGGAGCTAACTATTGTAGTACGGCCACGCTGGTCATTGGAAGATCTAAATCCTGTAGAAAGTATCTAGATTAGATGATTTAATTATTTATTAGTCATCTTGACCGTTATTATTCTTTTTTATGTCACACTTTTTTTTCAAGATCTTCCCCCATATCTTCCTCTCTTTACCACGCCATAAGCGTCGGATATTATCTTGATGTCTTATGAGAATAAGACACGCAAGTGTTGCTACGGGAAAGGTAAGTTGTGGTTTAGTCCACCAGACATAGAACAGTGAGATGATCGCACTTACGATAGAACCCAGCGAAGAATAACCTGTAAGTAATATCGTTAATAGCCATACGCTGATCAGTAGACCAACTAAGTCCCAGTGGATTGGCGCAACAGCGCCTAAGGCTGTTGCTACGCCCTTGCCACCGTGAAAATGGAAGAATATAGGGTAGATATGCCCTAAGCAAGCAACAATTGCCGTAAGCCCTACATATAACGGAGTAATGTTCAGTTTGTAAGCTAGCCAGACTGGTAGCGTGCCTTTTAGTATATCAAGTAGTAACACGGATGCGGCTGTAAGACGTCCGCCTATACGCAAGACGTTAGTTACTCCAGGATTTTTTGAACCATATTTACGTGGATCAGGTAACCTTGCGATCCGACACACTAAAATTGCACTAGAAACTGAGCCACACAGATAAGCAAAGATAATTATGCCACATGCGATAGCACTCATAATGTGATTCTCTTGAATCAGAGTTATTTATTAGAAAAATATCAAAGGTAACATATATTCCACTAGAAGTCATATCTAGTAAATACTATAATAGTGCATCGCATTATAGATATCGTTTGGTGCTCAAGGGCTTACCTTCATTACTGTTATTGATATCTAGAAATTAGAAAAACATCCGTCAGACGCTAATGTTAGATGCTGAAATTAGCGGGGGATAACTGTTAATCTTTCACTAGTAATAAGATTAATGGCTGTGTGAGTTAGGCTGATATCGGCAATGTTATTATATAGTATGACGAGCAAAATTATTTTTCATAAGTGGAGCGAGTAGAGGAGAAGATATCTAAGATATTATAGGAACGTTTTTATTCCATATGGGTATACATCAAGAGCAACACATGAGCTGATATGATATATACAAGTTAGGTTGATGCGATTATTGAACGTATTTATGCTATATAATATTTTATAATTCTTCTTTAGATCTGATCATAATATATACTTATGGTACTGATACTGATAAATATATTTTTGATTTATGTCAAGATCTTATCTTGAAGAAAAGAACATTTACAGATATTTATTGTTATTTATGTAACTATTTTAATGGTGCTGGTTGTAATGAAACACTTCACGTATATAGGTCGTGGTATTAACGCGACTTTTTTAACAGGCAGACACTACATTATACGCCTGTAATATTGCACATTATAGATGTATCAGCGACCTCGTGTACCACTGATCGGTATTTAGGAATAAACTGTGTAAATTTACGAATATATCTATAAGGTTTATTCTAGATCTAAGTGGATTTCTGGTTAAATTATTGTTCAGTTGTGATTTTTCAAAGTGTGTAATACAGCGCGGACAGGAGTTTTATATAACTTACAAGATTAATCATTGACAAAAATTTCTTCTGCCTGATTTTTTATGATATTTTGTGTGAGTTTCCAGTTAGAGAGCACTTTTAGCCGCCGTCGTGTGAGTTCATTGTGGATTTCAAGACCTTGTATCCCACTGGCTATAAGGTCTTGAATTGATATCGTTTTGGCCATCTGATATGCCTGACGTAGATAATCGCCTTGTGGGTATGGGTGTTTCTCAAAGCCAGCACGGCCACGTACATCAGCTTCGCTACTTAGAATAATTTGCGTCAGCCGATGGGGTTTGCGCCATACATCAATGGCATTAAAAAAATGAAGTAGTATTTTAGGGTGCAGTTTATCTACTATATGAATGATATCATGATACTCGGCCACTAACTTTGCTACATCTCGAACTACATTAGGTACGCGAAAACGTTGGCAAAACTGCTCTACCAAACGAACACTAGCTCGCCCATGTCCGTGGTGGTGCGGCCAGAATTTCTTAGGTGTTAATCCTTTTCCAAGATCGTGACACAGTACAGAAAAACGTACTTCAAGATCTAGGCTAAGCTGAGCAGCAATGGCTAACGCCATCATAGTATGAATACCAGTATCGATTTCTGGATGCCATTTAGCAGGTGCTGGTACACCAAATAACGCATTGATCTCTGGGAACAACATCATGAGAGCATCGCATTCGCGCAGCACTTGGAAATAAATATGTGGATGCTGGCCTTGTAGAGCTTTTTTTGTTTCTTGCCATATCCGCTCGGATGTTAGTGCAGCTAACTCGCCACTGTGTGCCATATAGCGCATCAATTCAAGAGTTTCATCTGCAATCCTGAATTGCAGATGGGCGAAGCGAGCAGCAAAACGTGCTACGCGTAATATACGCAGGGGATCCTCAGAAAAAGCATCAGAAATATGTCGTAGTATACGTGATTGTAAATCACCGATACCTTGATAAGGATCAATTAGTATACCTTCGGCAGAACGGGCAATGGCGTTAATCGTTAGATCCCGCCGTAGGAGGTCTTCTTCTAATGTAATATTTGGTGACGCATGACATGCAAAAGCGGTGTAACCATGTCCCAATTTACGTTCAGTACGTGCTAGCGCGTATTCTTCGTGGGTATCGGGATGAATAAACACTGGGAAGTCTCTGCCAATTTGCTGATAGCCGATAGCCAGAAGATCTGACGGCGTAGCGCCCACTACTACCCAATCTCGGTCAAATGTTGGTATGTTGAGTAATGTATCTCGGACCGCACCACCAACCAGGTAAATCTTCATAATTCACTCCTGCATTTATCTTTATGTTTTATATTTATCAATAATTATCGAAATGGTCTGTTTTATTAAATAATAAATTTATTATATGTGTTAAATAATTTGAGTTATTAAATAATAGGAGCACGTCGAAATATGAATTAACAACCGATTTGCATGGTGACTTTATTCACTGAACACTAAGCCTCAAAGAAATGAGTAATTTTAGTCACTCATACTAGTGAGTGAAAACGCTAGAAAAACGAACGCATATACAACCTAGAGATATGAAATATTTTAGATGATATAAATAAACAATAAAATATTAACGCTGTACTATAATAAGTACAGACTGTACTTGTTCGTTTAACACTGGTTATCGTAGGTTTAAAATAAGATGCAAAAATGATAAAATCAATAAGAGGTTAGTGCTGATAAGACTAATGTCTAGCGTGTTATTCGATCCTCTTTGCATTTTAACTATGATGGATGTGATTTAATATGTCAACTAGAGTTAAATATTTTTGAGCCGCAACACACACAATCGAGAAAGCAAGTATTTTACGCAGATCATTGCGTGAGATTTATATGATAGAGTTTCTATAATTGCGGATATAGTTGTAGCGTATGTGCTGAATTATATTAAACAATGCAGCTTCTTTAGTAGCGTTACCTAGTAGGTGTGGTGTAGAGACGTTGAGTCTTTTTTGTGGCTAAGCATTTATAAGGTAATGTATACGTAAGTGAATTATTTTAATCTTAATTTATTAAAAATACTAGAGCATTTAGTTCAGTCGACCAAAGTAAAAATTTAAACAGATACATTACTTGTCGTGACTGCTCGAATCAGTGATGTAGTGTGTATTATGTAAAAATGTTTCTGTAATTCGTACAATGCAGAAGGAAGGAATTTTGGTGAGATAATATTAATGAATATTAACTAATAATCAAGCAGATTATAACTGCCACTCGCTATTTAACTTGCCATGCTATGGCAGTCTTAAATTGTATATATTTACTTGACTTAAAGTCAAGTTGCTTTAAGCACGGAGCGTAAACATTAATATTTTGAAATAATCTCGTTAACTCTGGATAATATATTCAGTAAAATGGTGTGATGTTTATCTAAATGTTGTTATACAAAAAAAATAGCTGTTGCATCTTCTAATGCATTATTTATAAATACTCTTATCGGCTTCATATTGTGGTTATATAAAATACGTAGTGATATTTTATATTTGTT
Organism: Candidatus Gillettellia adelgis; assembly: GCA_020541285.1. Lineage (GTDB taxonomy): Bacteria > Pseudomonadota > Gammaproteobacteria > Enterobacterales > Enterobacteriaceae > Gillettellia > Gillettellia adelgis. Next base: position 587,632 of record CP047043.1, read on the forward strand.
CCTTTTAGTTAATTTGTCGTTAGTTTCCGTAGTAATCACTTATTATGACAAGGACAGTCGGCAATGTTCAAGTTATTTGATGAGTTCTGTATTGTAATAAATAAGCGATGTTTACTATTGCGCATGTAATTCTTGCAGATTATCGTGACAGGTAGATTTCCAAGCTTAGTACTCCAATAACGTTCGGACGGATATGGTGTCTTTGGGTTTCGATGATCTTGGGTTATTTTATTAGTCGCATAGAAATATTTGTGTTTCCTCATGTTAAATCAATACTGTTAATTCAGTAAGATAAGTTTGTTGTGGCTTATTTCAATATTTGTATTTTATAACTTTTTATAATTGTATATTGATATCTTACTATGTTGACGTGAAACAGTCAACTGTTTAGTAAACGAGCATTATAATACAAATATTGAGTCATATACGAACGATACTACGAATACTTCATGTTCATTAAAAACTCTAACAAGAGCTTAGGTTTTTATGGAATTTTAATCTATTAGATTCGGTTAATTAGTTCTGTAATTTTTAGTATGTTTAAATGGATGCTCAAGACTAAGTACAGGTTGTAGTGCATATTATTTACCTTCTTACTAATATATTTATGCACTGAAACTTTATAAACAGCAGTACCTCAGTGAATATTTTGAATCCCAGTTATTAAAAATGAGCAGAATAGTATTGTACGAAATTATGTTATCTTCTGTTGAAGCATTTATAAAAAAGATGAATGAAAGTTACCTTATGTCTACAAGTAAGCGAAAATTTTGCGGTTGTATAATAGTAAGTTGCTTATACAGCATGCATCATCTTTAATATTTTATAGATATATAGTGCTATAAGTTTCTTATAAACGTAACAAGATTATTTTATAAGTAAAGTAGCACGATTTTCTCATATATAGTCAATAGCTACTACTAATAAATCACTAAAAGAAGTACTCTAGCAAAGTTAGAGGTGAATTTGTTGTCATTAAATACTACGAAATATACATTGGTTAAATGATATGATGGATTATAAATCTGAAGTAGCGCAACACAGTTTTCTTGTATTGCAGGCGTTTATATTAAAATATGTCGCAATACACGCGAGCACTTAACAAAAGATGTGTAAGGTGGCATGAGCTTACATTCTGAATATTTTTAAGTGTATTGCGTATATGCTAGTGTTAGTAAAATTATATTTGCCATACTGCAAACCATAAGCGATAGTCATGGAGAAAAATACCAGGAATTCATGTTTATATCACTTCTATTAAACAGAAGGTTAAACTTTCAATAGTGCAGGTGATTAATTCTAGGATTATATAGTAGTACATGGATGGTGTGGGGTATGAATATGGTTAATGTATATATAATTTTCAGTATGACAGTATAATTTGGAGTAACTAGATGAAAAGTGCACCGCCTGATTTTCGTCATGCTGATGTGCTAGTGGTAGGGGATGTTATGTTGGATCGTTATTGGTATGGTCCAACTAATGGTATTTCACCAGAAGCTCCCGTGCCGGTTGTTAAGATTAATATGATTGAAGATTGCCCTGGCGGTGCGGCTAATGTGGCAATGAATATTTCTTCTCTGGGTGCTAATGCACGTCTTGTGGGGTTAATAGGAGTTGACGATGCAGCAAGGACGCTGAGTGCTAAACTAAATGCTACGAATGTATACTGTGATTTTATTTTAGTGCCGACGCATCCAACTGTTATAAAATTGCGTGTGCTGTCACGCAATCAACAGCTTATCCGTCTCGACTTTGAAAAGAGTTTCTCTAACGTGGATACGCAGCCAATATTAACGCGTATTCAACAGATATTACCACAAATCAGTGTATTGGTGTTATCAGATTATGCCAAAGGCGCACTAACGCAAGTGCAGAGTATTATAAAACTTGCACGAACCGCTAAGGTACCCGTGCTCATTGACCCTAAGGGTTCTAATTTTAGGCGTTATCGAGGCGCGACATTGCTAACGCCAAATTTATCTGAATTTGAATCAGTCGTGGGTCATTGTAAAGATGATGCTGAATTAGTGGCACGCGGCATGAAGTTACTTGTTGACTTATCATGTTCTGCATTACTTGTAACCCGTTCTGAGCACGGCATGACCTTATTGCAACACAAAAGGTTGCCTATACATTTGCCTACCCAAGCTCAGGAAGTATTTGATGTAACCGGCGCTGGTGATACAGTAATTGGGGTTTTGGGTGCTGCTTTAGCTGCAGGTAACTCGTTGGAAGAATCGTGTTTTCTAGCCAATGCTGCCGCTGGCGTTGTGGTGGGTAAATTAGGTACTGCTAGTGTTTCGTCTGTTGAGCTAGAAAAAGCTGTGCATGGTCGCACTAAAATTAGCTTTGGAATAATGACGGAAACTCAATTAAAAATCGCAGTGGCTCAGGTACGTCAGCATGGTGAAAAAGTAGTAATGACTAACGGAGTTTTCGATATTTTGCATGCTGGTCATGTCTCTTATCTAGAAGATGCCAGGAAACTAGGTGATCGTTTGATCATAGCGGTCAATAGTGATGCTTCTACTAGGCGGCTCAAGGGTGTAAATCGCCCGATTAATACACTAGAGCAACGTATGATCGTACTAAGGGCACTAGAAGTGGTAGATTGGATTGTATCATTCGAAGAAGATACTCCAGAGCGCTTAATTGCCAATATTCTGCCAGATTTTCTTGTGAAAGGCGGTGATTATAAGCCAGAAGATATTGCTGGTAGCACAGAAGTATGGAAGAATGGTGGCGATGTTAAAGTGTTAAACTTTAAATACGGTTTATCGACTACCAATATTGTTGTAGCCACCAAAGATCATTGTGTTAAAAATAATTACGAGCAGTAACCATGTGCTAGTCTAATTAAATAAAAGAGTACATTTTAACTTAATTAGTGATATATAGTATCGCGCAGATTTTAAATAGTACTTAGGGAACACATGAATGTGTGCAGAGTAACACTATTTTCTTGTTTGATAGAAGTTTTAATTGATCTTATGCTCTAGTTCTATTACACCTTTTTAACAATGTTAGTTGCGCAGGTATAATGCAATAGCACCTACATTTGCATATTAGGTGTTTCATGTGTAACTCAGTTCAAACTAATTCACTGTAACCGCAATATCTGATAGATTTCATACCCGCAATTTCATATGCGCTTTTAAGTATGGATTTATGAATTCGACGTGTTATTTTTCAATTTTTAGATCCATCTCGGTGTATTCTCTTAAAGAATTGCATAATTACCTTCTAACTGTAATGTAAGGGTTGTCGAATAAAATTTACCTTTTCATGCGTGATAGCACGATCCTTGTAAGATACTGATAGTTATCATGAATATTTAAAGTATTATAGCATGATCTCTAAAGAGATCATTAGTACTTCGTATAAGTACTTCATATTTCAGGAAGATAGCAAAAAAAATAATGACAAACCAATTTAAATAGCGCTCATATAAAACTAACAAGATCTGCGTTGAATTTTTCTAGATAAGCAATACCAAATCTCATGCTAATGCAAATAAAAATATAATAGCATATACTGAATGTATTTGAAGTAGTGTTTTTGAAACAAACAACAAGTTAATAATGATAATATAAAAGAGTTTCCGTTAATAAACCTGGATGCTTTCAAGAAAAAGACGTGGTATTTATTGAGATCACATGATCACTACGAGGTACTAATGTTACCTTTTCATGCACGATGTCTTGGAATTGTTTTATTATAAAAGGTGTTAGGAAGAAAAATATTATTAGGTTAGAAATAATAGCGATTTTGCTATACCAAAGATACTATAGTCGAGTAATATACTGATCTTAATGGCATATTATGGGTACGCTACTACACACTATTACGAAAAAACTAATAATGATCTTCAGCTACTGAAGCATGTTACTACGAGTTAATCGCATAGTGTACCCTTATAGTTTTCAATAGAAAAGTAGCAATATCTATTGAGTTTATGACACTGCAGTTATTTTTATTGACGCTACTAACTAGACCGGACTATTTTTTGATTGTAATAATCTATACTTTTCATTGAGGTACTTGCCATGGGATAATAAACGATTTTTAGATTAAGGTACACCGATAGAGCTTGTTGAAAGTGCGATTGATGCATTGCGTTACGCAAAAATTGTGATAGTACTTGATGACACACACCACGACAATAAGCGGCATATAATTTTCGTAACTCAAGCTACAATTGTTGAGCAGATGGCACGGACTAATTCGATAAAGAAGCGGTATTTTATTCCTGTATATCACTGCAGATCGTGGTCAGTATCTCGATCTTTCGGTGACGGTTAGCAATTACTTTAACCAGTTCCCTGCCGTCTTTACTATAAGTATTGAAGCGGGGTACATAGTGTTACCACTAGAGTTTCTGAGAATTAACGCCTCCGAATTATGCACACAGCTATTTCTGATATAAAGCTAAGCATGACGATGTAAACCGTCAAGAACATGTGTCTTGCTATTGCAGAACAACAGGGATGTATTGGTCGATGTGATCATGCTAAGTAGCATTTTTGTAACATGGCTAGCCAAGAACCTGCTAGTGTTTTATGTGAACCGACCAACGATAATAACAACAGGTTTCAGACTTTAGAAGTGATAACATTCACTAAGCAAAACAGTGTGATACTGTTGAGCATTGAATATTTTCTGGTTTATTGCCGAGCTGACGAGCAGAAATTTAGATAAAATGAATTACTATCCTTGATGTATATTTGTATTGATCAAGAACCTTGGTTAGCAAAGAGTACTAAAATACTGGTGTAATAAACATAGGGTGATCAGCCAATGACTCTGATAGAACTCGTTTTATAGTGCAGATCTGTTGCTCACTAATTTTGGAGTAATACGTAGTGACCTCGAAGTTAGAGTAATAGATAAAAATATTAAATAATTATATTTTTATTACATAATCGTATAACACATTGATTAGTTAATTTTTCATTACTTTTATATTGCAATTTTTGTATAAAAGCAGTAGATTAGTTATATAATTAATTGAAGGCAAATTTATATTTTAGTACAATAAATGCGAAGTAACTTTAACAATTCGGTAACCGCATTAACAGCCAGGATAGGCATTTTACATTAAGTATGATGTTTAGATTAATGTTAACTAGCGCACGATAGACTTGATCAACTAACAGCAAATATTGTGAGTGGAAAGCTCCTGCAAGTAAAGTTTGCATAGATTATTAATTATTTAATTTTGTAGTTTAAAAGACATTACTCTTGCTCGTGTACCCTCATAATTTCTTGCATAAATTAGACCTTGATTGTTACGTCATTTTTAATAAATAACCTTAAAGGTTTGATTCTATCTTAAGATTTTTCTTATTGTATCAGAAGGTTCAGTATAGTGCATTGAGATCATAGTGTACACTTAGCTTAGAGTGTGATGATATCACTTTCTATCAGTGGACATATTAACAGATGAATTTGTTAGCCTTGATTGGATATCCTGATATTGCTATTCGGAACCAAACTATCTTATATGCCGAGATTAGATTATAATTCTTGAGTAATTAGGTCGCTGAGCGCCATCGTAAGTGAAAGTTATAATAAAATCAAGTATCTCTTACTAAAGATAGAGACTATAAGAAAATATTCATGCATTCTGCGGAATGCAGGTATCACCATTATATTATTAGATACGACGCTTGTTATTCATGTAAATGCTTTATATTAATAGTAAATAGATTAAGTATTACGTTTTTCATACATTCGATTTTATATAAAATTTAAATTTTTAGAAAGATGTACCGATTCAATATAATAAATCAAGGAATTATTTTAGAAATACGATACTCTTTAACAATAAATCAAGGGAAACTTTCTAGTTTAATTTGTTTTAAACACTCCATCAACAATGCGTAAGTGTACAGTAATTCATAGAGACAATACTCAGTTATAGCGTTGTTCTCTGGGTCCAACAATAGCTTGGAATAGGGTATAATCATCTGCTAATTTCTTTTGTTTTCTCAATGCCAAGGAGTTCGCATGCCTATCACCGCCAATATTTTGTACTGTGACAGTTTTAATTTTTTTCGTAACCAACTAACCAGCATTGTAATGCTAGCTTTATTGACCGCGCTTATCTCTATGCTCCTTAACCAAGCGTTTAGCACTGACGTTGAGATGTTAAAGATCATGAATATCACACAAGGTGACTTTGCTACATCATCTGGTGTTAGTGTTCAGGAATTTATTCAAAAGATGACGCCAGAAGAACAATTAATGATGCTAAAAGCATTAGCAGTAGCTACATTTTCTGCTTTAATAGGTTATGCACTTTTGATTGGAGGAATACTAACACTACTACGCTTAGTGTCGCAAGGACAACGCACAAGCGCGTTATGTGCTATTGTCGGTTCTGCTCCAGCGTTACCACGCTTATTTCTATTATTATTTATTTGTAGTGTATTAATCCAACTAGGTTTGAGGTTATGTATAGTCCCTGGTGTGATTATGGCAATCGCCTTCTCATTGGCATCAATTATTATTACTACGGATAAAAAAGGCGTATTTGATTCGATGAAACTAAGCTGCCAGATAGCCTTTGTTAATGTGCGGGTAATCGTACCGGCGATGGCACTCTGGTTAGCAGCTAAGCTACTGTTGCTGTTTGTATTGAGTCAACAATCACTGTTAACACCTAATGCTGCGCACTTAGTGTTAACCGTATTAAGTAACTTGATTTCTGCTTTGCTATTAATTTATCTGTTCCGCTTGTATATGTTATTACACAGCGAGTTGTAGTATAAAATCATTATACAGATAGTTTGACTCTGTGATATTTATCACTCGCAATAAAGGCAATTCCACGGAGCACTATCAATTAGTTTTGTAGTCATATACACAGTTCAGTTAGTAGGAAAGCGTACAGATAGTACGCGTGATCACTTGATTTATCAAGCATTCTTTCAATGACACAATCTGAATTATCTTTCTGTTTTGATAACCTGTATGATATCAATCTAGCTATTGTTATGCTAAAGGAGATATAGCATTAATGCTAGTGTTTATTTAGGTGTAAGACTACGGGATAGGCAGAACAATTCTATCATATTTTTAAAATTACTTATCTATAGTAATCTAATACTTTTCTATAAAAGTGTATGTTCATTTTACTGCAAGTAACATGCGTGTTAGTTTACTTGTTGATCCATCACTAACCTTATGGACAGGTGATGAAGTTAACAAACCCTGTAACTGCGGTAATAGCTTGCAGTACAGCATCAGTGCTATTAGGGTACATGCTCAATTGATATTTTACTTTATTTCGTATTTGTCTGAATTTTGAGATATTCAGTATATTTAAAAGCTAAATAAAAATCACTTAATATGATTAAATACTTTATTAATTCATTATCAATTTAGTATATGTAGGTTTTCATTGTTCTTCTATTTTAGAATGATTCTTTCGATTAAACGAACAGTCTGAGTACATGTTGTAAGTTAACTCTGGAGTCATGAAGATGAGCAAAGTAACAAGCTGGCGGCCCAGTGCATCTATCGCCCATTTGTTAAAACGCGCAAAAATTTTAGCTAAGATTCGAAGGTTCTTTTCTGATCGTAATGTATTGGAGGTGGAGACGCCTATGCTAAGCCGGGCGACGATTACCGATATCCATCTCTTTCCGTTCCAAACGCGTTTTATTGGCCCAAGTGCTTCGGAGTGCTTGACTTTATATATGATAACTAGCCCAGAATATCATATGAAACGTTTGGTGGCAGCAGGTAGTGGTTCAATTTATCAGTTAGGACGTAGTTTTCGCAATCAAGAAGCCGGGCGACTTCACAATCCAGAGTTCACTATATTGGAATGGTATCGTATTCATTACGATATGCACAGTTTGATAAATGAAGTAGATGATTTGCTAAAACAGGTGTTAGACTACGCTAGCGCAGAGTTGTTATCTTATCAACAGGCGTATTTACACTATTTGGATATAGATCCATTCTTAGCAAAGAAAAAACAGTTAAAAAAAGTGGCAAATATGCTCGATCTAAGTAATATTTCTGATAACGAAGAAGATCGTGACACTTTATTACAATTGTTATTTACCGTTGGGGTAGTACCGTATATCGGTCAAAACAAGCCGGCTTTTATATATCATTTCCCGGCTAGTCAGGCAGCGTTAGCAAAATTGAATACTAAAGATTGCCGAGTAGCGGAACGTTTTGAAGTATACTTTAAAGGTGTTGAGCTAGCTAATGGTTTTAATGAATTAACAGATAGTTGCGAACAGCGTCAACGTTTTGAACAAGATAATAATAAACGCATAGAGCATGGCTTACAAAAAAACCCTATAGATACAAATTTGCTAGATGCCCTGCAATATGGCATGCCATCTTGTTCCGGAGTAGCATTGGGTGTTGATCGGTTAGTAATGCTAGCTGTAGGTGCGGAAAGTTTGAGTGAAGTTCTGGCTTTCCCAATAGATCGCGCATAAACATCCACTGTATGCAGAGTAAAAAGAGCAGAACGCGCATTATTATCTACCTCTTTATACCTTGATGTATTACCTATAAGGTATAAGTATTATTTATAGGCAATGGCACTGTATGTAGTATAGAATTTATATTCTAACAGAATCTATTATGTGATTGAGTACTTTAAAAAAAAGCAAGAGAACGATGCGATTGTTCTTCTTGCGTTCTATATATTTCACTATATCTAATAAAAATTAAACATACGTGCAAGTTTAAGAGCTAATTTTTTTATTTCACTAATCATCTGACGAACTTAGTTTTCTGGTTTTGCGTTGTTGAATATATAGATATTAAAATATGTAGATTTCATCTCACCATTTTGCGTAGTGTGCTTAAAAAGACCAGTCTATTTATGATACGATTTCTGAAAAATTAGGTTTAATATATTTTATGATTTTAATCTTTGATGACATATGGTAACTAATTATCTAAATTGAGCGTTATGCTTGCTTTAAGTGTTTATATATCTATAAATGTTAAATATAAGTACATGATATATAGCAAGATGTGAGTTTTAAGTTATTTAAATCGTGCTGCTGTTATGCTCTATGATAAACAGTGGAATAAAGTACATTAATTACGAATAGTTTTGTTCGAGAAAAATTCCAATATGCAAAAGACAGTCAATGTACATATAATATAAAATATACAAATATCACTTTATTTCCTATAAAATAGATTAATAAAATTCTTTATTATCCTTGTGGTTTGAGAATACGTTGGTTGAGGAATATTAATTTATAGGCTGCCAAATCTATGTTTAGGTGTTGTTTAGGAATTAGACATATAGGTATTATTGATAATCTGAGAGAGTGTTTCGCTTCGTATTTGGAAGGATGGGTACGGTAAAACAATCCCATGTTCACGGTAGCTAGAAAGGATTAATTGATGTATTTCATGGCGAAGCGGCATACGATGACCCATTTCAGCAGCGTACATGCGCAGCTCAAATATTTGCATACCTTTCTGAAGATCTACTAGATAAACCTCCGGGGCTGGGTTTTCTAGTACTAATGAACAGCGTGATGCTGCGTTAGCCAAGAGCGTCGTTACTTTAATACTATCGACATCTGCTGGAGTTGGTATAGTCAGCACTATACGGGTTAAGGTGTCTGACAGTGACCAGTTAATAAATTGTTCAGTGATAAACGCTTTGTTTGGTACGATAATTTCTTTACGATCCCAATCTGAAATAGTAGTGGCACGAGTGTTGATTTTAGTAACGCTACCAGTTAAATTACGGATTGTTACTGTATCTCCAATTCGGATTGGTTTTTCGAACAAGATAATTAATCCGGAGATAAAATTAGAAAAAATTTCCTGCATACCAAAACCTAACCCTAGGCTCAGTGCAGTAACCACCCACTGTAGTTTTGACCATTCGATTCCTATCCAAGAAAAGCTAAGGACTGCTCCGAATAGCAGCAAAAGATACTTGGTGATCGTGGTAATAGCATATCCTGTGCCTGGTGTTAAATCCAGGTGCTGCAGAACCGCTAACTCTAATAGAGCAGGTAGATTACGCACTAATTGCATGGTAATTGTTGATACTAAAATCGCAATCAACACAGCACCTAAGGTGATCGGGTGTGTGGTTTCTGTACCATTAATCATGGAAGTAACATCCCATAATGAGATATTCCCCAAAAACGCAAAGGCGGAGTGGATTTCTGACCATAATAAAATCACCGATACTAGCGCGATCATTGTTAGGATCGAACGTACCAGTTGTAATGACTGAGCGCTGATGGCGTCAAGATCTATCTCTGAATCGTCTAAATCCATGGATCCTTCAATACTGCTTGGTATATGTGTGGCTTCTTCTTCACCTCGAGTGCGTTGTGCTAACATATCTGCACGTCGTTGCTTAGCGCGGTCAAAAGCAATGCGCCGCCGCTGTATTAACATCCATCGGCGAACAATATAGTAGACTACTAGCAAAAAAAACCAGATTGCTACTGACGTTTCCAACCGTGCTAGTAAAGCCTGTGAAGTAGCTAAGTAGCCGACGCATGCAGCTAATGCCGCCAATAAGGGTGCTGATAATAGAAGGCCCCATAACGCGCTATTGATCCTGTTATCACCAGAGCCATTTTTATCGAGATATAGCGGAATTCCAGCTCGTTTTAAACTATTAGTGACGATCGCTAGTGCTAAGCACAACAAGATAAAGCACAACCGGCCTAGTGTATTAGTTAGTTCACGTTCTTTTAAGCTATCAAAGGTAATTAAGGCCATAAGTAAAGGTATAATTAAACAGATTGACATTTTATAGTAGCGCATGGCTAGTGAAACCTGTTTTACTGGCCATCGGAAGTGTACAATAAACAATCCCTGCGGATGAGCGAAAGCAGCATAAATCATGCATATCCATAAAATAGGTAATGTGGCGGTCACTCCTTTACCGATCGCTTCTGCCACTGGGTAGTTCCAGGCGCTCTGTAATCCGAAGCCAAGCGCCGCCCATAGTGCAGGCAGCGATAGCGCTACTAGAATTGACCATAATACAGTACATAGTGTTAAAGAAAACTCGTCCTGCGTGACTTTTCCTACGCGACTACTTGCGCGTAATAAGAAGGAGTGATAGTGCTTGCGTGAACCGATACTGAACATTACTAAAAGGAGAGCACCGAAGATCGGAAGTAGTGTTTCGCGGTTACTCACCATCATAATAAGGGCGCTACCAAGCTGTGCTAGTGTATCCATCGACAATAAGCGGGTTAAATCATGCGCCACATCAATGGGGTAAGATAGAGTGATTGCATGAACGTTTGGCACCCAAAATAAATACCGATGTGCAGCGTCACGGATTTCGTTTAATGCCTCAATTAACTGAGTATTTGCGACTTTTAATTTAGTTAATTCAATGATTTGGGTATCACAATTGGATAGCAGAGCATTAAGTAATTCACGTTGAGTGCGTAGTTGCGCATCAGCAATATGTTGTTCTGCATTAGTCAGTGCTCTTCCATCATCTCGCTTGAATTGGCGTTGAAATATTTTCTCTAGCTGATTTTCAAAGCGAAGACGCTGCACGCGCAATTGAACCATATTGCTATCTAACTGTTGGGGTTTGGGCATCTCTGGTAGCGCAGCGACTTGGGCACGTAGAGTTTCTCCCAATACTGAGGAAGAACCCAGCCATTGTGCCTGTTCAATAATGGTTCTTAGAGCCTGCCGTACCTGCAAAATTTGTGCTGCAGCTTGCCGTTGTTGAGAAGAGATCAGATCTATACGCTGAGCTTGGTTATTTAGTGTAGTAGACAAGAGACGATTAGTTTGTAATTCCTCACGAATGCTTTCTGGAAGATCTCCGTTTTTTCCTGCTAGTTGTTCAGTTTTTTCCAGTGCTCGCTCAGCTTCGCGTTGGCGTTGAGCGTTTAAATTATTACGTAGTGACATTAATTGCACATTAAATTTTTCTTGGCGTTTTTTATAAACCTCAGCTTGCATTCTAGCTAGTTCTTGCCGGTTATTAGCTGAGAGTTGCGCTAGTTCTAACTCATCTACTTTAGCTTTTCGTGCTGCGGCTTCTGCTTGCAACAGCAGTAGTGCAGCTTGAGTATGAGATGTAGTTGATTGTATTTGTAAACGCCGCTGAACTTCCGTGAGTGCACGACGTGCATCAGTTTGTTGTTGCAGCTGTTGACCAAGTGAATCACTAATTTCTCGTGTGCGTTCTTCTTCCTGTTGCAGAAGACGTGTTTGCTCTAGTAGCAGACTGCTAATCTGTAAGATTTGCTGCTCTAAAACATCACTTGGTAGATTATGGTCGCTATTCGGTGGCATGCTGCTGTTTTCTAATGTTAACTGATGGCGTAATTCTAGCATTATCTGCGGAAAATCATCAATTACCCGTTGATACTGCTTGGAACGAGCTATAGATTCCTTGCGCTCGGATAACCAATTAACAGCGCTTTGTAGCGCTTCAATAGTTTTTACCTGATTAGGTGCGTTTTTATTGCTCTCAGTCTGCTGTAGTTCTTTTTGTATCTGAGCCGTAGTGGGTACCGTGGCCGACAGAACCGGTTGAAAAAATACATGAACAAGCAATAGAGTGATAATCAGGCGCACAGCATTGATTCCTTTGATGTCTACGGTGATTCAGAAAATATCAGATGCAGTCTGGATTACAGCAAAAGCCTCACCTATACGAGTAGGGCTGCGCTCATTTAAGAGGGGCGAAAATTTCACGCTGCCAGCAATAAAAAGATTAATCACTGTTGAACCGAGCTTGAAACGGCCCATTTCGACACCTTTTTTTAATATAATCGCTCTTTCTTCACCTGCGTCAGGGTAAGTCCAGTGTTGAATAATACCTTTGTGCGGTGGTGTGATAGTACCAGCCCAGACAACTTCGAGGCTGCCAACTATGGTAGCGCCAACTAGAATTTGAATCATAGGCCCTATAGCTGTATTGAATACGCATATTACGCGTTCGTTGCGCGCAAATAGGTTTGGCATGATCGCGACAGTATATGGATTCACAGAGAATAGATCACCTGGCACGTAGATCATGTTGGTTAGCACGCCATCACAAGGCATATGTACGCGGTGATAGTTATACGGTGCTAGATAAGTCACAGCGAATAAGCCATTTCGGAAAAGCTCCACTAATATAGAATTACCGGCTAGTAGTCCTTCCAAGCTGTAGTTGTGACCTTTTGCCTGAACAATCTGATTATCGCAGATTCGTCCAAGTTGGCTTATGATGCCATCGGCAGGTAACGCAAGCCAGTTAGTATCCTTGATAATTGGTCGTATACCTGTGCGAAATGGACGATCAAAGAAATCGTTAAATGTTATGTAAGAGGCTAGATTTGGATTTTTTGCTGACTGCATCTCCACATGGTAATAGTGGGCAAAGGTTTTTACGGCTAGTTGAGTTAACCAGCCAGCTTGTTTATCAGCTCCCCAACCAATTAGTCGGGTGAGTAATCGCTTGGGACACCAAGATTGCAATTTAATTTTAATACTATCAAGCAAGTGGACCTCGTTAATAAAAATCATGGTAAGTACATGTATTGTAAATGGAAGTGATACTACTTGCAATATTGCTTATGATTATTAGTCTATATAGACACTGATATTTCATATACCTTACTGTCTCTAATTGTATTCCAGAATGCGTAGATAGTTATGACAACTTTTTTACATGCTCCTTATTGTACTGTCGCTAGGCAGATACCCTAGATTAAATGACTACCGTAGAGATAGTAATAAAATTTTGCAACTATCTAAAGTAATGATGTGATTCAAAAACCTTGAGTGATGTATGTTAATTTTTGATGTTATAAATTAAATTTCCCATAGACATTGATTGTATCCTCGTTTTATTAGAAATAGTATAGCTGGATAAAAGCCGTAGTCTATTATTCAGAGCTAGGCATCCAGAAAACTTAATTTACTTAAATTGCTAGCTTAAATGATGGTTTTATGGCATTCAGTAGTCTTAACATATTATTTTGTGACTTTTATTTTATTTCCGAATATACTAACGTTCGTAGTTAGTGACTATTTTTGGGCAGTTGTGTTTGAGTTTGAGATACCTTCTGTATCTAAAGTCTATCCTATAATTAGTCTCTATTATGTCTTAACCTGTTAGTGAGTATCAAAATTTTGTCAATTAATTATGTTTTATCTGACTAAAATTTTGATTTTACTATTTTATAGATTACTAGATAAGTATCACTGATATTTAGCGAAAGTTTGATGGAATTGTCGAAATGATAACACTTTAATTCATAGTTTTAAGGATGATGTGCACTTATATTGTAGAAGGTTCGATTTTATTAAAGTGATAGTACGCTTATGTATGATCTCTATCCATACTTTTAACTTTGCATTAATAATCAGAGATTACTGTATACGGTTGATGTTACATTAATTTTCAGTACTATTTATCTTGTAAGGTTACTGTGCATCTTAAATAGCTGATTACTACACTTCATGCAGTTTACTTAGATTGCGCATTATCTAAAAATGACTGATTATCAGTAAGCTTTATCTAATGTCGATGATTAGCTTGTACGCAATGCTTTTAACTTTATATATCATAGATGCTTATTGACAGTGCCAATTAAATCTTATTTTATACACTTCACATGTTAGTCTGTAGTTGTATACTTTTCTTGCGTGCTTATTCAGTTAGTTGGCCGACTAAATAACTTAGAAATGTGCGTATTCACTGATTAACTGCATTTTGTAATTTATATATTTGATATATTTCATTGGCCCATAGTTATATTCTGTAACATATAGGAACTAGCATGAATTTGTTCTAGCAATTATTCATCAAGCCTTGCAATATGTTTGCAAAAATGTAAAAGCACGCTTATTTAGCTTATACGTATAACACTTTCAGACGTATTTGAGTGTTTAGAAAACAGCGAAAAGATCAAGGTAATTCTGTTTTTCTCTTGTATATCTTTTAGTGACTTGAGCATATATGTATGTTACATGAGCTATATTAGCAACGATAGTTATCCACAGTAGGCGTTATATGAGCATGATTTATTTTTCAGTTTTTAGGCAGAAAATTTATGATAGGCAATGAAAGTAATTTGCTGTGGATTGATTTGGAAATGACGGGGTTAGACCCAAAGCGTGATCGTATTATTGAGATTGCTACATTGGTAACGGATGCGAATCTTAACATTCTAGCTGAAGGACCATTGATTGCTGTGCATCAATCTAACGCACAACTTAATATGATGAATGAATGGAATATGCATATTCATATAAATAGTGGACTAATAAATCGCGTACAGGCGAGCCACTTTGATGATGGTGCTGCAGAAACCGAAACCCTCTCTTTCTTACGAGAGTGGGTCGCCCCCGGCCGATCTCCTATTTGCGGAAATAGCGTAGGTCAGGATCGACGGTTTTTATTCCGATATATGCCTACACTAGAGGCTTATTTCCACTACCGTTATCTAGACGTCAGCACCTTGAAGGAGTTAGCGCGCCGTTGGAAGCCAGGTATTCTGAATGGCTATAAGAAGAAAAGTGTTCATCAAGCAATGGAGGATATTCGCGAATCAGTCGCTGAGCTCGTATATTATCGTGAGCATTTTTTTCGATTATAATAGTAGGTGGAATGTTGCGTTAAGCACACCTAATTTTTTGCTTATACATGTATTCAATGCTGACTAGGACAATCAAATAACGATATATTTATAATGATATATTTATAAGGATTTCAAGTAAAATAGTCTGTTGTAGAGGGGTAGTATTCAAGGGTTTTGATGTCATTAAATCATTAATTCTTGTATTTATATAAATTTTGTAATACAAAATATAACTCTAATATATGCAATTTAACTAACCAATTAGGACGAAGATATATCTATATTTTTACTTCTTTACCTTCGCAAGACGTCTAAAAAATCAATATATCAATATGTCAATAATAGTCATCTAAAATTTTATAAGGAGCTTTACTGGCCGTATTAGTACAGTAAATAACGAAAAAATTATTTATTGTTTATTAGCAATCTTCTCGTAAGTGGATTAACCACCACGAATGTTGGGTGATGTATTATAAGGTGTCAATTGTTTTATTTAATTATAAATATATGGTTGCGCCGAAATAATTTTTGTTATATAAACCTTTTTATATATCGTGTTAAAATAGCATATTTAAGAGCGAACGAGATGCATGGAATCCTGTGAAATGTTAAAGAGGAATCCAAGTGAAAGAGTATACCTATATCTTTCGAGTATTGATTTGATGAAAAGTATATGTTTGGAATACGGATAAATTTTAGTCGGATAAAATCTTAGACAATAAAATTAGCACGTATGTCTGATGTAATATAATGATTCTTTTGAATCTAAACCATACAACGAGTCACGCAATCAGTAATTATAACGTGCTCAGTAGTGAGCATATCCTTGTGTCATAAATAGGAACGATTTACTCTATAATTAACAGACATGTATTGTATTTACCCTGATCAGTTCAGGTGATCACAAAAGAACTAACGAAAAATTTAGTAATAGTAATAAATATTGCACCTTACCATCTGTTTTTCTTTGAATCTAAAGTTAAATTTTTATAGATAAGAGTATACAAGCAACAAACGTAATATATAAATACCTGGTATCAGATTAACTGAGAGTATTTATAGAAAATACACTATATTTCTCTTATTGTATTCCAATAGATTAATAAAATTATCACGCGTAAGGAATCATAACCGGCCAGGCTAAGCAGCATAATATTTGCAATATAAATAAATATATCGTTGACACACTTCGCAATTTAGTTAAATGTTCATCACAAAGCTAAAGGAGCAAGATTTTCTACATCACTACATAAACTTTTTTTATTGAGTATGAGAAGACGCATTGTAGCGAATTATCATGACATTAACTTAGGAGAAAAGTGTATGAAAACAATAGCACGCATGTTATTTAATCAAGGTAGTCATTAATCATGACTGAATGGGTGAAAGGGGAGATTATAAGGATAGAAAAATGGACAGACAAGCTGTTCAGCATTATTATAAACGCACCAATAGACCCCTTTATTGCGGGGCAATTTACTAAACTAGCATTAGATGTTGATGGCCAACGCATACAACGTGCTTACTCTTACGTAAACGCACCTAGTAGCCAAAATTTAGAGTTCTATATAGTTACAGTACCGATAGGAAAATTAAGCTCAACACTTACGCGTGTAAGTCTTGGAGCAGAGATCATGCTCACCAAAAAATCTGCTGGTTTTTTCGTGTTAGATGAAGTGCCTGAGTGTGAAACGTTATGGATGTTAGCAACTGGAACAGCTATCGGCCCTTATCTCTCAATTTTACAGACAGGAATTGGCCTAGAGCGATTTAAGAATCTTGTGCTAGTGCATGCGACTCGTTTTACATGTGATCTCAGTTATTTACCACTGATGACAAGGTTGCAAGAACAATATAATGGAAAACTACGTATTCAGACCATTGTTAGTCGTGAAATAACCTCAAATGCTTTAAGTGGGCGGATACCAACTTTGCTTCAGAATAATCATCTAGAAGCTGCGATAGGATTAACTATTCATCCTGATACGAGTCATATAATGCTGTGTGGTAACCCACAAATGGTTAGTTGTACTCAAAAGCTTCTACAAGAGCAACGTAAAATGCGTAAACACTTCCGCCGCAAACCAGGGCATATCACTAGTGAGAATTATTGGTAATTCTTGGTTTGACTATGATTTGTCATGAAGGCTAATTTATTCGGAGTTTAATTATTATAGCACGCACTTTGATATTATGGCGTCAGATTTCGTGTAACGAGGTCAGCCGGAATCAACAGTTTAGAAGATGTTAGATATCATATAGATACATTGCTTATGCACTGATGTATATAAGCCAATACCAGACAATTACTAGTGATTAGAGCTTCTATAAGCTTGTATTGATAATACAAAAATTTTAAGTTTTGGTATGTCAATTATAGTGAAAATACCTTCTTGGACTAAAAGGTTTACTTTATTAAAGTGTCCTCTATAAAACATTCAACAGCTTAGTTATCAACCCTGCTACGTTATAAATAATGGCTTCTTAATATACATTCAAAATCTGGCATTGCAATACAAATAGGTACTGTGTATTTAATATGTTACTTATCAAAATCGCTAAGTTCTTCATATTAAAAACTAAGTGATTTTTAAAGCTTTTATTTTCTTATCTTAGATGCTGTGTCAATAATGTATCATCTGTTTCGTATGTAAGTTCTTTTTAAAATGCAATCTTAGTGATTGAAGATGAGATTTGATAAACAAAGTTATTCTATAAGCATGAGCATTGAACGCTTCTAAGAGTAAAAAGAGAGTTTAAACTTCTGTATTACATATAGCGATATAAGAGTATGTAATCACACAAAGCTATGTATTTATTCAGAAGTCGTGCTAACATTGGCTTTCCTTGAACTCATTTATCTGAATAAGTCTCTGATATAATATAAATATATTACTAGGTGCCTAAACAATAAAAGTTACATTTCTAGAATGGAGGTGCGATAGTTATCCAAGGATCAGATAGATCGCCGTTCCCGATATGTATTATTTATTTTATAAATAGTGTCTGTTCATACAGAAAATTAATGAATTTTTTGATAACATTACAAGTATCCAGAGCACTATATAGCATATTAATATATACCAATACAGTAAGCACTGGTGGCAATATATAAAATATTGCACCTTACCGTATTAATAAGGCCGAATTTACTGTATAAATATAGTGCATAATTACAAGAAATGTTAGTGAAAGCTGCGACAAGCTCAAGTATAGAGGCCGAGATAAGAAGCACATCTTATGTATTCACATGCTTACCTTATATAAGAAGTGCGGTAGCATTTCACTAAATATTATTCGCAAAAAAATTCGTATATTAAAAACTAACAGCACTTATATTTGACTAAACAACATAGCTATTTCGAATTTAACACGATAGTTATTACAGTCATCTAGATATAATATATTTAAAAATAAGATATCTTAACTTAGCTCATAATTTAAAATAAATTATCTAATAACACACAGGGTATATTCCTGTTTGCAACCTAACGCGGTATTTCACAGCGCAGTGAACGAATGGTATTTAATAAGATCGTAAGCACCCATAACTGGTGGTATTGCTGGTATTTTTGATAAAATATACGACTTCTTCTGTGGTATATTGCTAGATTTTTTAGAAAAGTATTGCGTAAAGTGATAGATAACTTCCAGACTCTGTAGAATATCAGCCTAAGTTCACCATATTTATAACAAGTATTTGGCTAGTGGTAAAAGATAAAATAGAAAGACACATCGAGAAAAGACCGACGACACAATGCTTCTTCTCGATGATTGCTTTTAATCTAATGTAGTAAGTTTTCTAGTCACCAGGAGGGTTTACTAACTAATAAGTGATATGGATCAGAAAAGATCACTCGTAAATCAATAATTTAAAGCTTTCTGGGTGTATATAGTGTTTGTTATTTTTCTAGAAAACTATCTTTAATATTATTTATAAAGTTACTGCAAGGGAACAAATCCTTGTTTACTATCAATGATAGTGTATATCACATGACTGTTGTTCTTATATAATTATTATTTTTATTTTGACGATTACATAAAACATTTTGACTAATAACCAACTTGAATGGCAATCTTTATTGCCGGACGTCACGCCTTATCAAGCGATATTTAATTCTGCCGCTCATCTGGCTCCCGTGCCTTTCGCAGTTATGCAAGCCCGATTAGTAAGTGCATTAAAGTTGTTTTGCCATCCACGATCATCATTGCATTTTATGTTATTGAAAGCACAAGAAACACGAGAATATCTGGCAATATTTTCTCGTATAGTGCGAGAGTTTTCTCCAAAGCACAATATCTTTAAAGATAGTCATTATGTCATAAAAGGGAGTAAAATTAGTCTTACATCAACTAATCGTAGTGATACAACCTTGCCTTCTACTAACAACTGTCTATTCCAAGAATGGGTAGAGCCGGAGCAACTCTTTGGTTGTGTTCGGTTTTATAAGGACGAGATTAACTTGCATCCCGGTCTTTTACATCAGGCAAATGGTGGGGTGCTAATCTTAACTGCCCATACTCTGTTATTACAGCCTTTGTTATGGTTGAGGTTGAAACAAATGATTACCCAATGTCAGTTTCATTGGGTGTCTCTAGATTCAACACGCTCGTTACCAATCACTATTCCACCGATGCCCCTAGAACTCCGTTTGATTATAGTTGGTAATCATCAGGGGATAGCTGGTCTTAATGATATTGAACCTGAGCTTAGCGAACAGGCAATCTATGGAGAATATGAAGAGTATCTATCTCTTAACAAGATAGATGACATGTCACAATGGTGTGGGTATGTTAATCACGTCATTATGGAACAACATTTGCCACCACTCTCTTCTGACGTTTGGCCACTGTTAATAATGCATGCTATGCGATATAGCGGTGATCAAAGTATTTTGCCGTTATCCTCAGCATGGATAACGCAGCAGCTAGCAGAAGCTTCACTATATACTGAGGAACATATTATTACAGCTCACGCTTTTAAAGCGGCGATGAGTGCGCGTAACTGGCATGAAAGTTACCTGTCTGAACGTATTCAGCATGAGATTGAGTTAGGCCAAATCCTCATTGCAAAAGAAGGCAAGAAAGTCGGTCAAATTAATGGGCTTTCTATATTGGATTATCCAGGTCACCCACGCAGTTTAGGTGAACCATCACGTATAAGCTGCGTGGTGCATTTTGGTGATGGTGAATTTACAGACGTGGAACGTAAAGCTGAACTAGGCGGTAACCTACATGCTAAAGGTATGATGATTATGCAGGCTTTCTTAGTTTCTGAACTCAAATTAAACCAGCAATTACCTTTCTCTGCTTCGATCGTATTTGAACAATCTTATGGTGAAGTGGATGGTGATAGTGCTTCACTTGCCGAGCTATGTGCCTTGATTAGTGCTTTATCACAAAAACCGATCTACCAACAGATAGCTGTTACAGGATCTGTTGATCAATTCGGGAATGTCCAACCAATTGGAGGTGTTAATGAAAAAGTTGAAGGATTTTTTGAAGTTTGTCTACGTAGTGGCTTAACTGGCAATCAAGGCGTTATTTTACCAGCTACTAATGTACGTCATTTATGTTTAAAAGAAACCGTAGTCAATGCGGTGCGTGAGGGAAGTTTTCACATATGGGCTGTGCATAGTGTTGCAGAGGCCTTGCCATTACTGACTGGTTACGCTTATGCTGATAAGCAACAACGAAATTTATTAGCAGCTATTCAGGAACGAATTACACAAGTGCATACGAAAGAGCGCTTTTTTTGGCCGTGGTTGCTGCGTTGGTGTAGTTGGTTGAACCATGATTAATTGGACTTGTTCAACAGATATCTATTAATTAAACTAGGCCCTTCATTAAAATAAGGTTTATGTAGAATATGGTAGATAAACGTAACTCCTATACAAAAAAAGATCTTGAAGCATCTGGACGTGGCGAACTATTTGGTGCTGGTGGTCCACCATTACCAGCAGGTAATATGTTAATGCTTGATCGTGTGGTGAAAATGACCGAAGACGGTGGAAGTTATAAAAAAGGTTATGTGGAAGCGGAATTGGATATTCATCCAGAATTATGGTTTTTTGATTGGCATTTCATCGGTGATCCTGTTATGCCAGGTTGCCTCGGTCTTGATGCGATGTGGCAGTTGGTGGGATTTTATCTCGGATGGTTAGGTGGTGAAGGGAAAGGACGTGCGCTTGGTGTCGGTCAAGTGAAATTCGCAGGTCAGGTTCTACCAACGGCGAAAAAAGTTATCTATCGTATTAATTTTAAACGTATTATTACTCGAAAATTAATTATGGGTGTGGCTGATGGTGAAGTATTAGTTGACGGTCAAATAATTTATACTGCTAGTGATTTGAAAGTGGGATTGTTCAAGGATACCAATGCTTTTAAAGCAAAACGATAGTTTTGATTTTGTTCGTGATTTTTTTTATTAATTAACACACGATCTAATAATTCTTACACGAAATTATTAGATAGAATATTAAAAAGTTAAAATTAAAATTTTATGATCTTTAGGCTGTCCGATCAAAAATGCGCTTTTATTTTTATTCAATCAATTCAATAGGTGTGATGACTTGATTTTTAAAGGGCCTCCTAATATATTCTATTGTTTTTAGTTTTTGATAGCTTATAAAAGATAAGTATACATTATGTAATAGAAGTCTTAAAATATAACTGTACAATTCTATAAATTAATCACATGTAAACTAGTTCTTTTATAATGTTTACTTCTAGTTTATTAGGCATGCATTTTAAATATTTTCAGAATGTCAAGTATATTGATTTTCAGTGTTAACTATCAAGAAAATAATATGATTATTAAACCTAAAATTCGTGGTTTTATTTGTACAACAGCTCATCCGGCAGGCTGTACAGCTAATGTACAAGAACAAATTTCCTATGTAAGATCGCACGATAAACTGAAAAATGGACCTAAAAAAGTATTAGTTATTGGTGCATCTAGTGGTTATGGATTAGCCTCCCGTATTAATGCTGCATTCGGTAGCGGCGCAGCTACTATTGGTGTATTTTTTGAAAAGCGCGGCTATAGGAATAAAACCGGATCTGCTGGTTGGTACAATGCTGCTAGTTTTGATAAGCTCGCTAAAGAAGCAGGTTTATATGCAAAAAGTATTAATGGTGATGCATTTTCTAATGCGTGCCGTCAGAGTGTTATTAATTTAATTAAGCAAGATCTTGGTCAAATTGATTTAGTTGTTTACTCGTTGGCTGCCCCTGTACGCAAAATGCCAGACACTGGTGAAGTAGTGCGTTCTGCACTGAAACCGATTAGTACATCCTATAAATCCTTGGCGCTCAATACTAACAAAGATGTATTGATGGAGACCGTGATAGAGCCAGCTAGCGAGAAGGAAATCGCCGATACAGTTAAGGTAATGGGTGGTCAGGATTGGCAGCTCTGGATAGAGGCATTAGATGCCGCAGGTGTTCTATCGGATCATTTTAAGACAGTTGCTTACTCTTATATAGGAACTGATCTAACGTGGCCAATCTACTGGCATGGAACATTGGGTAAGGCCAAAGAAGACTTAGATCGTGCCGCTAAAGACATTAACAAAAGATGTCAAGCTACAGTTCGTGTGGCTTATGTTGTAGTGCTCAAGTCAGTGGTCACTCAGGCTTCTTCTGCGATTCCAGTTATGTCTTTATATATTTCCATTATTTTCAAGATCATGAAAGAGCAAGGCGTACATGAAGGTTGTGTTGAGCAAATACAGCGTTTATTTGCTACTAAATTATACGCCGATATTGTGCCAGAAACTGATGAGGAGAACCGCCTTCGCTTAGATGATTGGGAACTGTGTAATGATGTACAAAAAACTTGTCGTAAAATCTGGGCAAAGATTACTAATAATAACATTAATCAACTGATAGACTATCAGGGGTATAAGACAGAATTTTTACGTTTGTTTGGCTTTAGTTTAGCGGGTGTTGATTATAATGCTGACCTAAGCGGTGAAGCTGAATTTGATGTAATCGAGCTGATTTAAGTAATCTAGCGTTTGTAGTAGACGAATATTATAGTTTTAACTCTTAAAGGATAGCACAAATCGAGTGTTATATATCCGAGGTTATATTCAATTATAGAATATAACCTTGGCAGAACACTATAATAGCGTTTAATGTTAGCACATGTAACTATAGAGTGATCGAATATAAAACTCTTAATCAATGTTGTACTGTCAAGATATGGTAAGTATAACTATTTTAAATAAAAATACGAATTGTGCAATTTGTATACAGTGATTAGAATAAATAATTATGCTTTCTTAATTTTATATTGTCTAATAGAGTTAATGTACTGAGCGGTTACTTAGTGAGCGAATCATATTATGTTATATAGGTCTATCACATGCCCTAGAAGTTGAACAATGAGATTGAGTTAACAATAATGTTTTAACAATATCTAGATTTACTACCACTTTGTAAAAAAGCTATAGTAACATATTGCTTAACTTTCTGCAGTGCATTATTGTATAATAAAAGTTTATCATGTATTTATGGTTTCTTACCTATTTCTACATAGCATGAGACGCACAAAATATTAATCGATAATCAAAATTGTACTAGTTACTATAGTATAGTAGAAAGAGGTGTAGTAGGTATTAAATGCGCCATAGAGAACTGTTGTATACGTCTAGATTCTTGTACGTTGCGTAAGTAACAACTAAAGCAGATCGAAGTAATGACATATTACGAATAATCCGTTATAGATATCCGTGAATTTTTCTAGATTATTTGTAATATTTAATTGAAGAATAGTTATTGCTATAACAGAACGCCGGCTGTTTATTGGGTTTGGTAAAACTTGAGCGAGAGTGAGATGTTATTACTAAAAGTATATATTGTATTTATAAAGAATAATGTTATATCTTCACATATTGTCTAATATTTTATTGGGTTAGTATGTGTCATGAGATTAGTTAGCCCTTCTAAAAACTATGTTTATCAGCATATATACACTATAATCTACTACTGGCTTCTGGTGTAATCAAAGGTATTAATATACTAATCAAATGTCATTGTGTGTTAATATATTTTGGTTGAGTATTAGAGTATCAATACCTGGTCGTAGGTATAAGTTATAAAGGTCATGCTCACGGATTGCTGCTATTGTATTTTGGAGGTTTTATGCTATAAAAAATCCGTGGATGACATAGTAGTGAATGAATACCATTACTCTACATTATAACAGACTGTTGTTTTGAAAATGATTGTGAAGTTTATCATGAAGTATTATCGGGGTTCCTTTGGAGATTGCTGCAACAATACGAAGGTAGTTTATAATGCCGTCGTGACAAGCGACGTGGTTTCGGGTACTCTAGCAGAGTAACCAGATGCTCTGTAAATGAATGTCATGTATCATATCTATATGATAACTAAAATGCTGGTCAAATTAACCTTGTATTGTATATGCAAAGCAGTGTAAGTTATGCATACATTTCTTGCGTAATGATCTTTGGGATTGTATCATCTTTACGCAGTGTCATGACTTCACAGCCATTATTTGTGACAACAATAGTATGTTCATATTGTGCTGATAAGCTACAATCTTTGCTTTTTACTGTCCACCCATCCTCCATAACATGGATATGATGATCGCCAGCATTAACCATGGGTTCGATAGTGAAGGCCATTCCTGCTTGTAGTATTACGCTGCTATTATTAGCGTCATAGTGTAACACTTGGGGCTCTTCATGGAAGCTAGAACCAATGCCGTGGCCACAGTATTCACGCACTACAGAGAAATTTTTATCTTCAATAAATTTTTGAATTTCTTTTCCTATAGTATTCAGGTAGATACCTGGTTTTACGATGCTTATTGCTAAATATAAGCTTTCTTGAGTGATACGACACAAGCGCTCGCCTAGGATAGTTGGTTGACCGACAATAAACATTTTTGAAGTATCGCCATGAAAACCATCTTTTATGACTGTTACATCGATATTTACAATATCACCATCTTTTAGCACTGTTTTATCACTCGGAATACCATGGCACACTACTTCATTCACCGAGATACATACGGATTTCGGAAAGCCATGATAACCTAGGCATGCGGAGATAGCCTGTTGCTCATGGGTAATATGCGCATGACAGATGTGATCTAGTTCATTGGTTGTTACGCCAGGCTTGATATGCTGTTCAATAATCTCTAGAACTTCGGCAGCCAGATGACCAGCTACACGAATTTTTTGGATCTCATTAGGTGTTTTAATTAATATTGTCATGAAATTTATCCACAGATCTCGTTGTTATCTACGAAATAAAGAAAAAGTATAGCTTATAGTATCAGCTTAGTCGAAGGCTACCAAATTTCATGTTCTTATCACTATGAATACAACAAAAGTTGATGTATATAATATATTTATGCTATAAAGCTACCTCGGAAAAAGATCGTTTTATTTATTTATTTGATGATGACAAAATGATTTAGAATATTTTATATTTATACTAACATTGTATAAATAATACACATGTATTGACACATTCGTTGTGGGTACTTTTGTAATTATGTACTCTACAGTCGACATTATAGAATACATAACGGAAATAACCCCCATTAACTCTATTGAGGTTGAATTATGGTAACTGTTTCCATGCGCGACATGCTCATAGCTGGTGTGCATTTTGGTCACCAAACTCGTTATTGGAATCCGAAAATGAAACCTTTTATCTTTGGTGTACGTAACAAGGTTCATATTATTAACCTGGAACACACTGTACTTATGTTCAACGCCGCGCTAGCTGAATTAACAAAAATTGCTGCCTATAAAGGTAAGATTTTATACGTTGGTACTAAGCGTGCAGCAAGTCAAGCAGTAAAGGAAGCTGCACGAAACTGCGATCAGTACTTCGTGAATCATCGTTGGTTAGGCGGTATGTTGACTAATTGGAAAACAGTGCGTCAGTCGATTAAACGTTTAAAAGATTTAGAAATCCAGTCCCAAGATGGAACTTTCGATAAGCTAACGAAGAAAGAAGCACTGATGCGTACTCGTGAATTAGCTAAGTTAGAGAATTCATTGGGTGGTATTAAGGATATGGGAGGGCTGCCTGATGCTTTGTTTGTCATTGATGCTTATCATGAACAAATTGCAATTAAAGAAGCAAATAATCTAGGAATTCCGGTCTTTTCTATTGTTGATACTAATTCTGATCCAGATGGTGTTAATTTTGTTATACCCGGCAATGATGATGCAATCCGTGCGGTTAACCTATATTTAACTACTGTTGTTGCTGCAGTGTGTGAAGGTCGGTTACAACATTTAGGGGTACAGGTGGAAGGGGTTGTATAGAGACTGAGCAATTAAGTAAGTATATTATACTGATCAAATTATTAATTTATATAAGTTAGGGGTCGAATTGACCCTTTAATTTATCTTAATGGTACCTGTTTTTTGTGCGAGATAACCGAGGAAAAAGAAATGGCTCATATTACTGCTGCTTTAGTGAAAACACTTCGCGAACGTACCGGTGCCGGTATAATGGATTGTAAGAAAGCGCTAGTTAAAGCAAATGGTGATATTGATTTGTCGATAGAAAACCTACGTAAATCTGGTGCGACACAAGCGGTGAAAAAGTCAGGTAATATCACTACCGATGGTGTAATTAAAACTAAGATTAATGGTAACTATGGTGTTATTTTAGAGATAAATAGTCAAACAGACTTCGTGGCTAAGGATCTTGACTTTCAAGCGTTCACTGATAAAGTGCTAGATTTTGCAATGATAGGTAAGATTAGTGATATTAATGTGTTAAAAACACAGTTCGAAGAAGAACGTATAGCGCTAGTCGCAAAAAGTGGTGAAAATATTAATATTCGCCGTGTGGCTTCCCTGGAAGGGAGCGTGATAGAGAGTTATCTTCATGGTGTTCGTCTTGGTGTTCTAGTAGCCGCTACAGGTGCTGATAAACAACTAGTTAAACAGATTGCCATGCACATTGCGGCTAGCAAACCTGATTTTATAGACCCTAACGATGTGTCTGCTAACATGATAGAAAAAGAGTACCATGCCCAGTGCGATATTGCTATGCAGTCTGGCAAGCCAAAAGATATTGTAGAAAAAATAGTTGCAGGACGTATAAAAAAATTCACTAAATCACTTTCTCTGACGAGTCAACCTTTTGTGATTGATCCAAGTAAGACCGTTGGCGAAGTATTAAAAGAGTGCTGCATGAATATTACTGCCTTTATCCGTTTTGAAGTGGGTGAAGGTGTCGTAAACACTAACACTAATTTCGCTGCTGAAGTTGCAGAAATCAGCAGGTAGCCTTGATTTTTTAAGGGAAATATTTACTAGTTTTATTTTATCTAGAAAGAATGTAGTAGGTAATACTTGATATCTTAGTGCTTAACTTGCTATCTATTCTATCGGTTTCTCTCTTTCTTATATATTAGTGTGCTGATACTAACTGCTTGAGTTAAAATGTCAACTTCCCTCGAAGTACTCATGAGTAATGCTATTAAAAAAGTACTTGCTACTTTATGAAAATTAAAAAGCATTACATGAGTACTTCACTAATGTTGTTCTAGTGCAATAGTTAAAATGTAAACATTAGTTTTAGTCATCCGTTGCTGGATATAAGAGTTTTATCAAAAATAATAGAAGATAATATTTATACGCTTGCTATTAATTGCTAAAACATTAGAATAATGGGAATAAAACTAGATATAATGTTTTTCAAAAAATATACATTACTAAAAGTAACTTTATTTTTTTTACGTCGAATACACTGACCGGTTTTCGATAGTCGATAAATGTAGAATATAATACTTGATAGCATGACTATGCTGGATTTTTTAACATTTATCGTAGTAGCTAATGTTAATAATATCACTAGTCTAATGAAACAGAGTATATATGTGTCACTTAGTAAAGATTTATAAAAGGCTGAGGTATTAGCAATCGCAGCATGGGTATAAACATCGTGTCGTCTATCGTAATCAAGGTCGATCAATTTCAGTAAATCATTAGTAAGTTAATGAATTCATAAAGAACTTACGAACGTTAGTTGCGAAGTATGAGTTAGTACAAATGCAATTAGAAGTTATATATACCTTGAACGTCAAATATTTTTTGATTCTGAGTGCGTTCTGATTATAGCCTAAATCAGGTATAGGTAAGGTTATATTACTTATATTTAAGAGTATAAGGGTGTGATTTATCTGCAGGTAGTGCTGGATATTGTCTCTGGTACATCGGTATGCTCGGTGATTGTTAATGATATTAGAATGTGTGAATTATCACAGTAGCTCCAGTATCCTCTAGCTTAGAGGGCAGCTTTATTTAACGATATGCTACAGAGAATATCGAGGTTCTATTAATAACTAAAATATCGGAAGAGTATTGTGGTATTATCATATAATCCATAGTATATAGTAATGAGCTAACGATAAATTCTGCTTAAATAAGCAAGGTTATGCGGTTAGTTAGAGAAATTGTGTCAATTATAATCTATATATGCTCTAATAAAATAGAGTTAATTTAATGTACTATATTTTGGATATGATACTATCAGTAGACTTTGCTAGCAGCAAAGAATCTACATTTTAAAATAAATTGACATGATTGTCCTATAATAGTTAGACAAAGTATGCGTATTAGTTAACCATTTCGTTCTTGGGAAGAACACTATGCCTATCAATAAAAAACCCATATATCGACGTATTTTGCTTAAACTAAGTGGTGAAGTCTTGCAAGGCACAGAGAACTTTGGTATTGATGCTAGTGTGCTAGATCGTGTAATTCAGGAAGTTAAAGAGTTGCTCCAACTGAAAATTCAGGTCGGAGTAGTAATTGGTGGTGGCAATTTATTTCGTGGTACGGGTTTGGAAAAATCTGGTATGAATCGCG
Organism: Candidatus Gillettellia adelgis; assembly: GCA_020541285.1. Taxonomy (GTDB): domain Bacteria; phylum Pseudomonadota; class Gammaproteobacteria; order Enterobacterales; family Enterobacteriaceae; genus Gillettellia; species Gillettellia adelgis. The sequence goes on from CP047043.1 coordinate 617,087, forward strand.
TAGTGGGCGATCATATAGGCATGCTAGCGACCATAATGAATGGATTAGCGATGCGTGATGCACTAGACCGTATGGCTATAAATTCTCACTTGATGTCAGCAATTCAAGTGAACGGGATATGTGATCACTATAGCTGGGAAGAGGCAATAAATCTTCTGAATAATAATCGCGTAGTGATCTTCTCAGCAGGTACAGGCAACCCGTTTTTTACTACTGATTCTGCTGCTTGTTTGCGTGGAATCGAGATCAAAGCAGATGCAGTGTTAAAAGCTACTAAAGTAGATGGAATATATTCCGCAGATCCATTGAAATACCCAGATGCGAAACTATATAAGCAATTAACTTATCAGGATGTGCTTACGCATGAGTTAAAAGTGATGGATTCAACGGCTTTTACCTTAGCTCGTGATCATGATCTGCCTATCCTTGTATTCAATATAAATAAGCCTGATATATTACGTCGAGTGGTTATGGGTGAAAATGAAGGCACTCTTATCCATAGATAAGTCAATATTATAGAATAGCTTCTTGCTTAGTGTGTATTATTATTCTTGGTTTGAATGCGGATAGCGTAGCGTAGAGTATGTAATAAGCATTAAAGAGTATTTCAGTGCAATATGGTAATCAATAGCCTTATACAATATATTATGATCTCTATTACACTTAATTAACGAAATACCAAGAGCGTGATTAATAGAGCAAGAATAGACTAAAGTGATTTATGCTATAAATGATAGATTATACCTCAAAAAACAAAAGTTCATATCACTATAGAAAGCTAGACGAGTAAGTAGCGATAGAAGTTAGTCAAGCAAATAAACGTATATAAATTAAAATATTATAGATGTAAGTGTTATTAGTGCTAATTGAGTATAGTTGATGTACGTGATTGATATGTCAACTACTCAGTAACTTATTTAAAAGGGTTTGCAATGTGATTAATAAGATCAAAAAAGATACTGATATACGCATGGGGAAAAATGTAGAAGCATTTAAAAAACAAATTAGTAAAATTCGCACGAGTCGTGCGTCTCCGAGCATTTTGGATGGTATTATAGTAAAATGCTATGGCACTGAACTTCCATTGCGTCAATTAGCTGGCGTGACCGTTAAGGATGCACATACCTTAGTAATTAACCTGTTTGATTACTCTACGAGCGCGATGATTAAAAAGGCTATTCAATCTTCTAATTTAGGTTTAAACCCACATTCAATAGGTAATGTGATTCACGTTCCATTACCCCTTTTAACCGAGGAGCGTCGTAAAGATCTTGTTAAAGTTGTACGATTTGAAGCCGAACAGTGTCGCATATCAGTACGTAATGCGCGCCGTGATGCTAATGATAAGATGAAAATATTACTGAAAGATAAAGAAATCAGTGCAGATGTAGATCGGCGTTTTCAGGACGAAATTCAAAAAATGACTAATACCTATATTAGGTTGCTTGATGTGGCATTAATAAATAAAGAAAAAGAGTTATTAGAGTTCTAATTATATTTTACCGTGGTATAAGTTAAAAGGATAGAGGTAGAGTAAACATCGAATATACTTTGATGGAGTGGTATCTGTTGTAGACTGTCAGGTAAACTGTATGGATAAAATTTATTAATTTCTAGTGGTTGACACTAGTTGGTAAATATAGGGATAAATAAAGAACCTAACGTGTATATAAGTTGAATCACAACAGACTTAAGTTGTTATACTTATTAAATACTCCTAGATCAGGAATGTCTAAGGTTACACATTGGGACATTGACTATCTTATTAAGCAGCTACTCAAAGACGCTAATGAAACAAATGACTATTCTTGGTTCAACTGGCTCGGTAGGTATTAACACCTTAGCTGTAGTCAGGAAAAATCTGCAGCATTTTTCAATTAAAGCATTAGTTGCTGGAAAAAATGTAACTGTAATGGCACTGCAGTGTATGGCGTTTCGTCCTGTTTATGCGGCCATGACGGATGAAAGTGCAGCGCGTAAACTACGCGGTATTCTGGAAGAGAATGGACTACCTACCCAAGTATTAGCAGGTGAACAAGCTGCCTGTGAATTGGCAGCATTAGGGGATGTTGATCAAGTGACAGCAGCTATTGTTGGTGTAGCAGGGCTACTACCAACCTTAGCAGCAATTCGCGCTGGTAAACAGGTTCTACTAGCAAACAAAGAATCATTAGTGACTTGCGGTCGCATTTTTATGGAGGCGGTAAAAACAAGTCAGACACAATTATTGCCGTTAGACAGCGAGCATAACGCAATTTTCCAAAGTTTACCTGAAGGTGTGCAGCAACAGTTAGGTTATGCATCATTAAAGGAGCATGGTATTTCTCGTATTATACTTACCGGCTCTGGCGGCCCATTTCGCACTATGCCCTTAAACCAGTTTTCTTTGATAACACCAGCCCAAGCTTGTGCTCATCCTAATTGGTCTATGGGAAAAAAAATCTCAGTAGACTCTGCCACCATGATGAATAAAGGGTTAGAATATATTGAAGCACGGTGGTTGTTTAATGCCTCTGCTGCACAAATGGAAGTCATTGTGCATCCGGAGTCTGTGATTCACTCGATGGTACGCTACGCTGATGGCAGTGTGCTAGCTCAATTGGGTATACCAGACATGCGAATACCCATTGCTCATGCGATCGGTTATCCGCAGCGAATGAATTCTGGTGTGGACGTATTAGATTTTTGCTGTATAGGTTCGCTAACTTTTGCTAAAGCAGAATCTGAGCGTTATCCTTGTTTATATTTGGCTATTAAAGCTTTTGATGCTGGCCAAGCAGCTACTACTACGCTAAATGCTGCTAACGAAATTGCCGTTGCAGCTTTTTTAAACAAAAAAATTCGATTTACTGATATCGTAAAAATTAACTACCAGGTTTTGGAACGCCTATCGTCACAAGATCCAACCTCTATTGGTGAAGTTTTAGAAATCGATCGTCAAGCACGTTCTATAGCTAAAAAAGCCGTGATGTCAATGCGTGTTTAAGAAACACTGTAACTCGACTTCATTAATTATTTTTAAATATTGTCGTGAGATCTATATTTATATTTTTTGAAATAAAATAGTTTGTACCCATTATGAATGAGTATATTATTAATGACGACCTGATTAAGATTGCAACTGTCCATTCTATTTGTAGAAACCGCGCGTATTACTATAGATACTTAAACACCTGTTTTCAGTGCATATATTCTTATATAAAACATGATTTAAAAGAAAATTATATATTGCTATTAAGGAAATTCAGCATCGGTTATGGCGTCTGTAGAGCCACAAAAGGCTAATCCACTTCAGTTAGAAGCACGCCATGTTGCCATTATTATGGATGGCAACGGACGTTGGGCTAAACATCAAGGAAAGGTGCGTGTCTTTGGTCATAAAGCGGGTGTGAAATCCGTACATCGTGCAGTGAGCTTTGCTGCTAATAATCATTTAGAAGCACTCACACTATATGCTTTTAGCAGTGAAAATTGGAGTCGCTCGATACAGGAAGTATCCGCGTTAATGGAACTATTTATCCGTACATTAGATAATGGGTTGAAAAGTTTGCATAAACATAACGTCAGATTTCGAGTAATCGGTGACATTACTCGTTTTAGCAAGCGTCTTCAGGAGTGCATTTATCGCTCTAAACATCTCACAAAAAATAATAACGGTTTAACATTAAACATTGCTGCAAATTATGGCGGCCGATGGGATATTATTCAAGGAGTAAAAGCCTTGGCCGAACAAGTGCAAGGTGGCGTGTTACGTCCAGATCAAATTAGTGAAAAAATACTAAGTAAGTGCGTCTCCATGAGTGATTTAGCACCAGTTGATCTAGTTATTCGTACTGGCGGTGAACACCGCATTAGTAACTTTTTACTTTGGCAAATTGCATATGCTGAACTGTATTTTACCGATGTTCTTTGGCCCGATTTTGATGACAATGTCTTTAAAGGCGCTTTACATGCATTTGCACAACGTGAACGTCGTTTTGGTGGCACAACAGTTGTCGCGTCTACATCTACATCTCATCGGAGGAATATTTGATAAAAGATCGTCTTATAACTTCTGGAATTTTAATTCCACTAGTCATTGTAAGTCTATTTTTTCTGCCACAGTTAGTTTTTTTACTTATAACGTTCATGATATGTATACTAGCTTCTTGGGAATGGAGTCAATTCATTGGTTTTACTACTTACCCAAAATGCATTTGGTCGGAGATGTTTTGCAGTTTTTTACTGTCACTCATACTTCTTAGTATATCCGTCTATTATCATCTTATTAATTTTCCCGCGGTATTTGACTTTTTACTATGGTTATCGCTGATTTGGTGGTTAGCTGCACTACTACTAGTAGCCATGTATCCTTGTTCAGCAATAGTGTGGCATCATTCGCCTTTATTGCGCTTACTTTTTGGTTTGCTAACTATCGTGCCTTTCTTTGAAGGTATGTTAGCTCTACGTCAGTTTGGCTATGCAGATAATCATCTAACGGGTGCCTGGATGCTCTTGTATGTGATGCTACTTGTATGGGGTTTAGATTCTGGCTCTTATATATTTGGTAAGTTATTTGGAGCGCATCCGTTAGCACCGCGGATTTCTCCAGGAAAGACTTGGGAAGGATTAATTGGCGGTTGCATAACTTCAGCATTAGTCTCATGGTTGTTTATGCGCTATGTGTCACTTCATATAGCGTCAATTACCCTTATAGTATCTTCCGTGATTACTGTATTAGCTGCGGTATTAGGTGATTTAACTGAAAGTATATTCAAACGTGAAGTAGGTATTAAGGATAGTGGGTATATAATACCGGGTCACGGCGGTATACTAGATCGTATTGATAGCTTAACCGCAGCAGTGCCTGTGTTTTCCTGTCTAATATTTTTAGTCTTTTAATGCATTTGTTACAGAGAGTAAAGTAATAATGTTCAGTGTACTTTTGGATATAGTTGCCTGTGTAGTAACGCTCGGAATATTAATCACAGTGCATGAGTGTGGTCATTTTTTAGTTGCCCGCCTCTGCGGTGTTCGCATTGAGCGCTTTTGTATCGGCTTTGGCCGCGTTCTTTGGTGCCATACAGATCGTCTAGGTACAGAGTATGCCATTGCTCTGATCCCGCTTGGTGGTTACGTAAAGATGCTAGATGAACGAATAGAAAAAGTTGTCCCTGCCCTCCGAGATCAGGCGTTTAATAATCAACCTATTTGGCAGCGCGCAGCCATCGTAAGTGCTGGTCCAATGACTAATTTTTTGTTTGCTATTCTTGCATATTGGCTAATATTCATCCTTGGTATTCCTACTATTCGTCCGGTTATTAGCACAATCTTACCACAGTCTATTGCCGACAAGGCTGAAATTTCGGCGGGCATGGAGTTTAAGTCAGTTGATGGTGTAGTAACGCCTGACTGGGAATCCGTTCGTTTGGCGTTAATCTCGAGGATTGGTGCAGAACACATTAATATTAATGTAGCGCTACTTGGTTCTTCGCAGCCGGTGAGTAAGGTTTTGGATGTGCGTCAATGGAATTTCAAACCAGATCAACAGGATCCCATAACAACATTAGGTATAATTCCGAAAGGCCCGAAGATAGAATCAGTGCTTTCCGCAGTACAGCCAGATTCAGCAGCGCAAAAGGCAGGGTTACACGTCGGAGATAAGATTTTAATGATTAATGATCATCCATTAGATTGCTGGCAAACTTTAGTTCAGTTAATTCAAGATAATCCTGGTCGACCGTTAACTTTGGAAGTTAAAAGAAACGGATCTCCTATATTTTTAACATTAATACCGAATCTAAAGGAGATTAGAAAAGGAGAATTCGTGGGATTTGCAGGTGTTATACCGACAATACTGTCTGCGCCAGAAGAATATCAGATCATCCAAAAATATAATTGGTTACCAGCATTATATCAAGCACGTGAAAAAATTTGGCAACTAACGCGACTTACAGTCGGTAGCTTGGCAAAGTTAATAACCGGCGATATGACGCTAAATAACTTAAGTGGCCCTATTTCCATTGCACAAGGGGCAGGTGCTGCTGCTGGGAACGGATTGGTATGTTATCTGATGTTTCTAGCATTAATTAGTATCAATTTAGGAACTATCAATCTTTTACCTTTACCTATGTTAGATGGTGGCCATCTTTTCTTCCTGACGCTAGAAAAGTTAAAAGGAAAGCCAATTTCTGAGAAAGTGCAGGATTACAGCTACCGTTTAGGTGCAATTATGTTAGTATTGCTAATGGGTCTTGCACTTTTCAATGATTTTTATCGTCTTCTTTAGAGGGAGAGATAAATTAGGAAGCACGTATAATAAAGATGGAGACAAAAAAGTTGCTTATAGCAGTGCTGCTCTTCAGTAGCGCTACCGTATACGGTGCAGATAAGTTCTTGGTGAAAAATATTCATTTTGAAGGATTGAAGCGGGTTGCTATTGATTTCGCGCTGCTTAATACACCAGTTTGCATAGGCAATGTTGTCACTAACAATGACATCAGTAATGCTATTCGTACTTTGTTCGCCACTGGAAATTTTGAAGATATTCATGTATTACGCGATGGTAATACACTGATTATTCAAGTTAGAGAACGCTCTATTATCTCTCGGATTACGTTCTCTGGTAACAAGTTGATAAAAGACGATGCGCTCAAGCAAAGCTTGGAGGCTTATGGCGTTCGAGTGAACGAGCCCCTTGATCAGACTAAGATTTTTAACCTAAAAAAAGGATTGCTAGATTTTTACCACAGCGTCGGTAAATACGATGTATCAGTAACATCTAAGGTGACACCGCTGTCTTCTAATTGTGTCGACTTGACATTAGTCTTTTTAGAAGGAGGATTTACTAAGATTCAACAAATTAATATTGTTGGTAACCATGCTTTTGCAAAGGATGACTTAATTTTAAGTTTTCAATTACATGACGAAGTATCATGGTTAAATTTTGGTGGAGATCGAAGATACTATCGACACAAGCTATCAAACGATCTCGAAAATCTGCGTAACTTTTATCTGGATCACGGTTATACGTGCTTTAACATCGACTCTACTCAAGTAAGTTTAACACCAGATAAAAAAAATCTTTATATTACCATCAATATCACTGAAGGCGATCAGTATAAAATATCTAAAGTAGTTGTGCATGGCAATTTGATAAAGCACTCAAGGGAAATTTCTCAGTTGATTAACATCAAGCCAGGCGAACTTTATAGAGAATATAAAATAACTGCACTAGAAGACCATATTAGGATGATGTTAGGAAATCATGGTTACGCTTATCCACGTATCTCTATGCATCCTGAAATTAATGATCATGATAAAAGTATTACACTACATGTACATGTAGATGAGGGTCAGCGCTTCTATGTCCGTCATATTCACTTTAAAGGTAATGATATTAGTAAAGACGTCGTATTGCGACGTGAAATGCGTCAGATGGAAGGGGTGTGGTTGAACAACGTTCAGGTCGAGCAAGGTAAAGACCGCTTGAATCGTCTGGGTTACTTTGAAACTGTTGACGTGCAGGTTCAGCGTATACCAGGTAGCGATGACCAGATTGATGTAACTTATAAAGTCAAAGAACGCAAAACGGGTACTTTTAACTTTGGCATTGGTTATGGCACAGACAGCGGTATCAGCTTCCAGATGGGTTTACAGCAGGACAATTGGTTAGGTACTGGGTACGCCGTTGGTGTAAATGCATCGAAGAATAACTACCAAAGTTACACTGAAATATCGGTGACTGACCCATACTTGACTATAGATGGCGTTAGTTTAGGAGGTAGGGTTTTTTACAATAACTTTAAATCAGATAATACCGCTCTTTCTGATTACACTAACAAAAGCTATGGAGCGGATAGTACGCTAGGGTTTCCGATAAATGAAACTAACTCGTTGCGTAGTGGTCTTGGATATGTGCATAACGGTTTATCAAACATGCAGCCGCAGATCGCCATGTGGCGATACTTAAAGTCAGTGGGGATGGCTCTGAATACTATGGATCGCGCGCAATATGCAGCTGATGACTTTACTTTAAACCTAGGTTGGACTCACAATGACCTAGATCGTGGTTATTTTCCGACCGCCGGTAACCACATTATGTTAAGTGGTAAAGTTACCATTCCGGGTTCGGATAACAAATACTACAAAGTAATTGTAGATAGTGTGCAATATGTTCCGATTAATAATAATCGCACCTGGGTTCTTTTGGGTCGCGGTCGGCTCGGCTATGCTGATGGTCTAGGTGCTCAGGAAACACCTTTCTATGAGAATTTCTATGCCGGAGGTTTTAATACTGTACGAGGTTTTAAGGCCAATAGTATTGGTCCAAAGGCGGTTTACTATAATTCCAATTCATACAGCTGTGCCGATAAGAAAAATATTTGTAATTCAGATGATGCAGTACGCGGTAATAACATGGCGGTCGCTAGTTTAGAGTTGATTACCCCCACGCCATTTATCGGAAAGAAATATGCGCAATCAGTACGCACTTCTTTATTTCTAGATACAGGTACAGTGTGGGACACGAAATGGCATAATACACCTAATACTCTTAAACATGGTGTACCTGATTATAGCAAAATAAGTAATATTCGTGCTTCTTTCGGCATTGCTTTGCAATGGATGTCACCTGTAGGACCCTTTGTATTTTCCTATGCTAAACTTCTAAAAAAATATAATGGTGATCAGTCTGAACAGTTTCAGTTTAATATTGGCAAAACTTGGTAAGTGCTTTCACCTCAGGATTAAAATTATACTCTAAATAATTAAATCTACATAAAATAAGCAGGATAAAACTAAGAGAATTAGATGCTGTCAAAAATATTAGTGCTGGATTAGAGACTGCACTTTGCAAATAAAGTGCGTTAATTCCTTGCGAGTGTATATAGTAAGTATTCTAGGTAATCCAAAAAATAAACGATATACATATTAAAATATACTGGTCAAATTAATAATTAAAAGTGTTAATTTTTGTTAAAAGAGCATCAATTTTATTGTTGAGTAGAATAAATTTAGTAGATTATGTACTTCAGTGTTATGTAACATAAATAATTAGATCATAAGGAGTATTGGTAGTGAAAAAATTGTTATGTACTGCAGGTTTTGTCTTGGCGATAGCCACAACATTTTGTGTTGAGGCGGGAGATAAAATTGCTGTTGTGAATATCTCGAGTATTTTTCAGCAGTTGCCAGCACGTGAGAGTGTAGCCAGACAATTAGAAGATGAATTTAAAAGTCGTGCGAGCGACCTCCAAAATCTGGAGCATATCCTCCAGATTAAAATGCAGCGTTTACAAAAAGATGGCGCTTCCATGAAAGGAAGTGATCGCAGTAAATTGGAAAAAGAAATCATAACGCAACGTGAGCAGTTCTCTCAGAAAGCACAGCTTTTCGAGCAGAATAATCGGCGTCGTCAGATGGAAGAACGAAATAAAATCCTCAGCCGTATTCAAGATGCAGTAAAACTTATTGCCAATAAAAAAGGCTATGACGTAGTAATTGATACGAATGCTCTTGCCTATATAAATTCTTCTAAAGATATCACAATTGATGTGCTAAAACAGGTTAAATAACACATGCTTTCAATTCGGCTGGCTGATTTAGCACAACAGTTGAATGCAAAATTGCACGGTGATGGTGATCTGATTATCACAGGTGTTGCTTCCATGCATTCAGCGCAGCAGTGCCAAATTACTTTTTTATCGAACAGTCGCTACCAAAAAAAACTAGAATCTTGCCAGGCAAGTGCAGTGGTACTTACTCAAGAAGATTTACCCCACTGTCGTTCTGCGGCTCTTGTGGTTAAAAATCCTTATTTAACCTATGCATATATGGCGCAGTTAATGGACACTACGCCGGTTCCTGCGCAGAATATCTCGCCAAGTGCGGTAATTTCTCCCATGGTGAAGTTGGGAAAACATGTTGCTATTGGAGCGCATACAGTAATCGAACAAAGTGCTGTGATTGGCGATAATGTAGTGATTGGCCCAGGTTGCTTTATCGGAAAATGCGCACGCATTGGTGCGGGTACGCGCATGTGGGCGAATGTAACCATCTATCATGCTGTAGAAATTGGTAAACATTGTTTGATTCAGTCCGGTACAGTAATTGGTTCTGATGGATTTGGGTATGCTAACGAACATGGAAACTGGATAAAAATTCCTCAACTAGGTACAGTAATTATTGGGGATCATGTTGAGATTGGGGCTTGTACTACTATTGACCGAGGTGCATTGGATAATACGTTGATTCAGAACGGTGTTATCATCGATAATCAATGTCAGATTGCACATAATGTAGTGATTGGCGAAAATACAGCCATTGCTGGTGGTGTAATTATGGCAGGTAGTTTAAAAATTGGTCGTTATTGCAAGATTGGCGGTGCTAGCGTACTCAATGGTCATATGGCTATTGCTGATCGGGTAGTAGTTACTGGAATGAGCATGGTTATGCGGCCAATTACTGAGCCTGGAGTATACACTTCTGGTATTCCATCACAGCCAAATAAAGTGTGGCGAAAAACTGCTGCGCTAGTCATGAACATCAATAAAATCAACAAACGTTTAAAAACTCTTGAACGTAAGATAGGAAAGATGATACCCGATAAATAGTATGCCATATATTAATAAAATCTAAGGGTAATTGATCATCAATATCTTGTATAGTGCTTAATGCGCCTTAAAGGGACTGATAACCTTTAAAGGTAGACTATTATGTAATCAAGGTAAGTGACGATAGCTAACAAAGTTAAGTTTACAAGACTCAAAGTATTATCATCTGCTAATTCACCATGCTAAGTACTCAACGAAACGCGTTAGTCATGAGACTAAAAGTGCACAGAGTTGCTAATTTACGGCCTGCATGATGATCTCTTATGGGGTCAATGCAGGCCGTGTTATTAATGCCATCAGTTTTAAAGACAGGAAGAGTATTTTGACTACTGACACCCATACTCTGGATATTGTAGAAATTTTGGAACTGCTTCCTCACCGCTACCCGTTCTTACTGGTCGATCGCGTCCTTAATTTTGAGGAGCATAAATTCCTTCATGCAGTGAAGAACGTGTCTATGAATGAGCCGTTTTTCCAAGGACATTTCCCTGGAAAACCAATTTTCCCAGGCTTGTTGATTTTGGAAGCTATGGCGCAAGCAACCGGTATTTTAGCGTTTAAAAGTGTAGGAAAACTAGAGCGAGGCGAGTTGTACTATTTTGCTGGTATTGACGAAGCCCGCTTTAAGCGTCCGGTAGTACCTGGTGACCAGATGATTATGGAGGTTACCTTTCAGAAAACTCGTCGTGGTTTAACGCGGTTTAAAGGCGTAGCGTTAGTGGATGGTAAAATTGTCTGCGAAGCAACTATGATGTGTGCTCGTAGCAGAGAGGCTTAATGCGTGATTGACGAAACCGCCTTTATTCATCCCAGCGCGATAGTTGAAGAAGGTGCTATTATTGGTGCTAGTGCATATATTGGAGCCTTCTGTTATGTCGGCTCGCAAGTAGAAATTGGGGTTGGAACGGTACTAAAATCTCATGTTGTAGTGAACGGTATTACTAAGATTGGCCGTGATAATCAGATTTATCAGTTCTGTACTATTGGAGAAATAAGTCAAGATTTAAAATATTCAGGCGAGCTAACACGCGTTGAAGTTGGTGAGAGAAATCGTATTCGTGAAAGCGTTACAATTCATCGCGGTACCATACAGGGAGCTGGACTGACCAAAGTAGGGAATGACAATCTTCTTATGGTTAATGTGCATATCGCACATGACTGTACTGTCGGTAATTCCTGTGTATTAGCTAATAATGCTACATTAGCGGGGCATGTAGAAGTTGATGATTATGCTATTATTGGGGGGATGACGGCGATCCATCAATTTTGCATTATTGGCGCGCATGTAATGGTGGGTGGGTGCTCAGGTGTAGCTCAGGATATACCCCCTTTTGTTATTGCACAAGGTAACCATGCTGCACCATTCGGCATTAATGCTATTGGATTAAAGCGTCGTGGTTTTAGCAAAAATCAAATGCAGGCAATTCGCCATGCCTATAGGATGATTTATCGATCTGAGAAAACATTAGATCAAGCAAAAACAGCTATTAAAACGCTAGCTAAAGAACAGTCGGTGTTACAGCAGTTCCTTGATTTTTTTATGCGTTCAACTCGCGGTATTATTCGTTAATTTATGTCACAACGCCCATTGATTATTGGATTAGTTGTTGGAGAAACTTCTGGTGATATTCTTGGAGCCGGGTTAATTCGGGCAATTAAGGCACAGGTATCTAAAGTCTATTTTTTTGGTATTGCCGGCCCGTTGATGCAGGCTGAAGGTTGTGAAGCTTGGTATGAAATGGAAGAATTGGCGGTAATGGGCGTAGTGGAAGTGCTTTGGCGATTACCACGTCTATTAAGAATCCGAAAGAATCTTATCCACCGATTTAGTAATTTAAAACCTGATGTATTTATTGGCATAGACGCACCAGACTTTAATATTATGCTTGAAGTCTGTCTCAAGCAGCGTGGTATTCGCACCATCCATTATGTTAGCCCATCAGTATGGGCATGGCGTCATAAACGTATTTTCAAAATTGGTGCAGCCACGGATTTAGTGTTGGTTTGCTTTCCTTTTGAAAAGGAATTGTACGACCGCTTTAATATTCCGTGTCAGTTTATCGGACATCCCACGGCGGATGCTATGCCGTTGCAACCGGATCAGTTAGCAGCGCGTATTGTATTGGGTATTCACCCAAAAGTGCGTTGTTTGGCTATATTGCCTGGTAGCCGTAGTGCAGAAATTGAGACTCTAAGCGCTATTTTCTTGAAAACCGCGCAATATTTATGTAGCCACTACACTGATCTAAAGGTGCTTGTTCCGCTAATCAATGCCCAACACCGTGAACAATTTAAACGTATTAAGGCCGCAGTAGCTCCGGAGCTAGCGGTACACTTACTGAACGGGCAGGGTCGCGAAGCTATGATAGCTAGCAACGCGGCCTTGTTAGCATCAGGCACTGCTGCGCTAGAATGTATGTTCGCTAAGTGTCCGATGGTAGTAGGCTATCGCATGAAGCCATTGACTTTTTGGTTAGCACAAAAGTTGGTGAATACTCCTTATGTATCATTACCTAACTTATTAGCAGGAAAAGCAATTGTTACCGAGTTGCTGCAAGATAATTGCGTACCAGAAAAATTAGCCAAAGCATTAATACCGTTGCTAGAAGATAGTACAAAACATAAAAGATTAAAGGAGAACTTCCTTGCCTTGCATAAAATCATCTGTTGTAGTGCTGACATCCAAGCCGCCCAGGCAGTATTAAATCAGGCGTTCGCATGATATTTCGCTAATGATCTTGTGATGTTTTTGATTTTTAATGTAGCAAAAGGTTGTGGTTTTTTGTAAGTATTAGTGATTGTTAGCGTGGTAATTTTACTTAAAGATCAGTCGATCGTTAGCTTAAAAAAAAATCAGCGAAGCCTCAAGAAAGCGCCGTATCATAAAATATTTTAATACTTATTTTAAAAATCTAATGTACCTTTAGTTAAAGGAAGTGAGCTAGCTGCATGTGCTATACGCTACTGTTTTATGGATATAGAAAATGCGTTATAAGGTTATGTGTAGTGAATTATCTTGCAGATGTAAAAAATGCGTACGATGAAACCTTTCTTTTACTCTGATACCCGTGTTCTAGATGTTTTACTGCATCTTAAAATATTTCAGTGTGTTATCTTAATAACAGTATTGATTGATAGTAACTACTTCCTGATGTTTCTATGTATGTGCAGGTGATGATAGATAGAAATAATTGCATAGAATTAATGCTTTAGCTAAAGTTATGCATGACGATAAAATGTATACATTATCTTATGCGTTTTTGCTTATAACGTTACATTACAGAGATACTATCTAACAGTTTTCTGTGTATCTTGCCTGGATAGGCTAAAAGTGATTGAATACTACTATCTTACTATTATTTCAGCGAGTAACGTATTTAAGGTATAACTTTATACTATAATGCGTTGATGTTTACTTTTCTTAACACGTTGAGCTACTTCTTTTGGGTATTTATATATGGCTAAACCCCGATTTATTCACTTGCGTGTTCATAGTGATTACTCAATTATTGATGGATTAGTAAAGATTGACCTCTTAGTAAAGAAAGCAACTGCTTTAGCGATGCCTGCTTTAGCAATTACTGATTTTACTAACTTATTTGGTCTGGTGAAGTTTTACATTAGCGCAAACAGTGCTGGCATTAAACCAATTATCGGTGCGGATTTTCGCATGAAAGGCGATATACTAGCACAACTAACTGTATTAGCCACTAACAATGTTGGTTATAAGAATTTAACGCTGCTTATCTCCCGGGCTTACGAACAAGGCTACGGCCCTTCTGGGCCAATTATTGATCGAAATTGGTTGGTTGAACACCGTGAAGGGTTGCTTCTTCTTTCCGGTGCACGTCATGGTGATGTTGGTAAATTCTTGTTAAGTGGTAACCACGATCAGGTTCAGAAGTGTTTGGATTTTTACCAACAGTATTTTCCTAATTTTTACTATCTAGAACTGATCCGTACCGGCCGTCAGGACGAAGAAATTTATCTGAATGCTGCTGTAGCGTTAGCCATTGAGCGTGATTTACCCGTGGTAGCTACCAACGATGTCTGTTTTTTAGTAAAAGATGACTTTTATGCTCATGAAGTTCGTGTAGCTATCCAAAAAGGCTTTACGATAGATAATCCAAAACGACCACGCAACTATAGCTCGCAGCAATATGTACGCAGTGAAGATGATATGTGTGAGCTATTTTCCGACATTCCGTCAGCGTTGATAAATAGTGTTGAGATTGCGAAACGCTGTAATGTAAGTATTCGTTTGGGCGAATATTTCTTGCCGAAATTTCCGACGGATCATATGAGTACTGAAGATTTTTTAGTGATGAAGTCGCATATAGGATTAGAAAATCGTCTTGTGCTACTGTTCCCTGATCCTGTAGTACGCGCGCACCGACGCCTAGAATATATCGGGCGTCTGGATTCTGAGTTGCAAGTGATTAACCAGATGGGATTTCCTGGTTATTTTTTAATCGTGATGGAGTTTATTCAATGGTCCAAGGAGAACAACATTCCAGTAGGGCCAGGACGTGGCTCTGGTGCTGGTTCATTAGTAGCTTATTCCCTGAATATCACTGATCTTAATCCACTAGAGTTTGATTTATTATTTGAACGTTTTCTTAATCCAGAGCGTATTTCAATGCCAGATTTTGACATCGATTTTTGCATGGAAAAGCGTGATCTAGTTATTGATCATGTGTCGGAGGTGTATGGTCGTGAAGCAGTATCACAGATTATCACTTTTGGAACGATGTCGGCGAAAGCAGTAATCCGCGATGTCGGTCGCGTGCTAGGTCATCCGTACGGCTTCGTTGATCATATTGCCAAATTGATTCCACATGATCCAGGTATAACATTGAAAGAGGCATTGATTGCTGAGCCAAAATTAAATGAAATCTATGAAATAGATGAAGAAGTTAAAGTACTTATTGATATGGCGCGCAAACTAGAGGGAGTGATACGTAATGCTGGAAAGCACGCTGGTGGCGTAGTAATTGCACCAACAAAAATTACTGATTTTGCTCCTCTCTATTATGATGCCGAAGGCCATAATCCAGTAACACAGTTCGATAAAAACGACGTAGAATATGCTGGACTAGTAAAGTTTGATTTTCTTGGCTTACGTACTTTAACTATAATTGATTGGACTCTGGAGATGATTAATGCACGACGTGTCAAGCATGGTGACCCACCAATCGACATCACTACTATTGCACTAGATGATACAAAAAGCTTTTGTATGTTACAGCGCTCAGAAACTACAGCGGTATTTCAGCTTGAATCGCGCGGTATGAAGGACTTAATTAAACGCCTGAAGCCTGACTGTTTTGAAGACATGATCGCGTTGGTGGCATTATTTCGCCCGGGCCCTTTACAATCAGGTATGGTGGATAACTTTATTGACCGTAAACACGGGCGTGAGGAGATTTCATATCCCGATATCCACTGGCAACATGAGTTACTGAAGCCAGTCTTAAAATCAACTTACGGTGTTATTTTATATCAAGAACAAGTAATGCAGATAGCTCAGGTGTTAGCTGGTTATACGCTTGGAGGAGCAGATATGCTTCGCCGTGCTATGGGAAAAAAAAATCCAATTGAAATGGCCAAACAACGCGCTGGCTTTGAAAATGGTGCAAAATTGCGTGGTATTGATAGTGAACTATCAATAAAAATCTTTGATCTTGTAGAGAAATTTGCTGGTTATGGCTTTAATAAATCGCATTCTGCCGCTTACGCACTAGTATCTTATCAAACACTTTGGTTAAAATCACACTATCCGGCTGATTTTATGGCAGCGGTCATGACCGCTGATATGGATAATACTGAAAAAATAGTTGGGCTAGTAAACGAATGCTGGCGCATGGGTTTAAAGGTTCTTCCCCCGAATATTAATAGTGGGCAGTATCGTTTTCACGTCAACGATACAGGTGAAATTGTTTATGGTATTGGTGCGATTAAAGGTGCAGGGGAGGGGACAATTGAAGCCATGATTGAAGCACGTAATAATAGTAAATTATGTTATTTTAAAGATTTATTTGATCTTTGTGCACGTTCTGATATTAAAAAATTAAATCGTCGTATTCTGGAAAAGCTAATTATGTCTGGTGCGTTTGATTGTCTTGGACCCCATCGTGCGGCCATAATGAACTCATTAAGTGATGCATTAAAGGCAGCTGATCAACATGCTAAAGCTAAAGCTATTGGACAAGTAGATATGTTTGGTGTTCTTTCAGAACCTTTGGATAAAATCGAGAAATCTTATAATAACGTGCCCCGTTGGCAGGAACACGTGGTGCTGGACGGCGAACGGAAAACACTTGGTTTATATCTTACTGGCCACCCAATTACTCAGTATTTAAATGAAATTAAACGTTATACTAATAACCATCGTTTAAAAGATATGCAACCGACAGATCGAGGTAAGACAACAACTGCGGCGGGTTTAGTAACAGCCGTGCGAGTGATAGTTACTAAACGAGGCACTCGACTTGGTATATGTACATTAGATGATCGTTCAGGGCGTCTAGAGATAATACTCTTTACTGAAACATTAGAAAAATACCAGCACTTGTTAGAAAAAGACCGTATCCTGATCGCTAGTGGGCAGGTTAGCTTTGATAATTTTAGCGGTGCACTTAAAATGATAGCGTATCAGGTAATCGATATTAATGAAGCTCGTGAAAAATACGTGCGCAGGCTTGCTATTTCATTAACAAACAGGCTGGTTGATGATCAGTTTTTAAATCATCTATATCAGTTTCTAGAACCCTATCGATCAGGGACGGTACCAGTCCACATTTATTATCGAAAGGAAGAGGAATCTGTCAAGCTGCGTTGCAATACCGATTGGTATGTAACACCAACTGACCGTTTGTTAACAGATTTACGCACCTTAGTAGGTGATAATCAGGTAGAGTTAGAGTTTGACTAAAATAGGAATCTTATGGGTCTGCATTTTCTTGATTTTGAGCAACCAATTGCAGAATTAGAGGCGAAAATTAACTTATTGACAGCTATCCGTCGTCAAGATGAAAAATGCGATATGCATATAGCTGAAGAGATTCAACATTTACGTGAAAAAAGCGTTGAATTAACACGTAAGATCTTCACCAACCTTGATGCTTGGCAAATTGCTAGACTGGCACGCCATCCACACCGTCCTTATACTCTAGATTACATAAAATACATCTTTCAGGATTTTATAGAGCTAGCAGGCGACCGTACCTGCGGCGATGATAAAGCTATTGTTGGCGGTATTGCACGCCTTGATAGCCGACCAGTAATGATTATTGGTCATCAGAAAGGTCGCGAAACTAAAGAAAAAATTCGCCGTAATTTTGGTATGCCAGCACCTGAAGGTTACCGCAAAGCGCTTCGTCTTATGAAAATGGCTGCTCGATTTAAACTATCAATTATTACTTTTATTGATACACCAGGTGCTTATCCAGGTGTAGGTGCTGAGGAACGCGGCCAATCTGAAGCGATTGCACACAATTTGCGTGATATGTCACGTTTAACGGTACCGGTAATTTGTACGGTAATCGGGAGAAGGCGGTTCTGGCGGCGCCTTGGCAATTGGTGTTGGCGATAAGGTGAATATGTTACAGTATAGTACGTACTCAGTAATTTCTCCAGAAGGTTGTGCATCGATCCTTTGGAGGAACGTTGACAAGGCACCGTTGGCTGCAGAAGCAATGGGTATTACAGCAGTTCGTTTAAAAAACTTGCAGTTAATTGATACCATAATACCAGAACCGCTAGGTTCTGCATATCGAGATGTGTCAGCGATGGCTGCTTCACTAAAAGCACAGTTATTAACGGACCTAAAAGATTTAGACAGTTTAAGTCATGATAAGCTGCTCGATCGGCGTTATCAAAGACTAATGAATTATGGCTACTGTTAAATATATTTATTAATAACATTTTATTAGAGATATTGCCCGGTTTTTATTTTATTAAACATTCATTAGGTGTCTCTGACTAGTTATTAAGTCAACAGTAAGTATCAAAAAGTTATTCCAGAATAGGATTAATTATTTATGTAATATAATACATGTGCCTCCTTGATCATTAATTATTTTCTTAGAGTATACAATTTATTATTATGTGTTTGTATTAAAAGCTAGCATTTTCAGTGCTAAGTATTTATAAAACTACAAGTGATGTATGTGACCCATGAAGTCTGATCAATTAATAACCCATGTATTGAATGAACTAGGTATGCACAGACAATTGCTCCTAGCATTTAGTGGTGGACTAGATTCGACAGTTTTGTTGCACTTGTTGGTGCAGTTACGCCATCAGCACCCAGAACTTCAACTTAGAGCAATATATATTCATCATGGTTTGCATGCGTCTTCTGACGCCTGGGCGAATTCTTGCCAGAAGCAATGCGTTGCGTGGCAGGTGCCACTAACAATACAATACGTTCAGGTAGATTTGCGTTGCGGTGGCATAGAGGCAGCAGCCCGTACAGCACGTTATACTGTTTTTGCTAAAACATTAAAAGCCCGAGAAGTCCTTGTTACTGCGCAACATCTTGATGATCAAAGTGAAACCTTTTTATTAGCGCTTAAACGTGGTAGTGGCCCAGCTGGGCTCTCATCGATGTCAATGTATAGTAGTGTAAATAATTATGTCCTATTGCGACCACTGCTTTCTTGTGCTCGCATACAGCTTGAAGCGTATGCGCAACAACACAATCTATTTTGGATAAATGACGACAGCAATCAAGATACTCGTTTTGACCGTAACTTTCTGCGGAGAAATGTGCTGCCATTATTAAAGCAACGCTGGCCTCATTTTGCATCGGCGGTCGCCCGTAGCGCTCACTTATGTGCAGTACAAGAACAATTATTAGAGGAGCTCTCAGCTGAGAAATTGGATGCTTTATTGGCGCCAGATAATTCTCTAGAGGTCAAAAGTCTTTTTAGATATTCAGAAGCATGCCGTTTTTTATTATTACGACACTGGATTTCACGCTATAATGTCACTCTGCCTTCATATCTTCAATTGCAGCGTTTATGGGATGAAGTGATACTCAGTCGTGCAGATGCTACACCTCGTTTGCAGTTGGGGTCATATCAAATCCGTCGTTTCCGTGGTCGGTTGTATTTACTATCACTAATGGCAAGTTTACATAATATTCGTCTAAATTGGTCGCGAATAGCACCTTTAATATTACCTGATGGATTGGGCATACTAATTAGCGATACAGGAGATATCTGTCTCCGTCCTCCAAAGCCTGAAGAGAAAGTTAGCATCCGTTTTTGCGCGCGGGGTTACGTTCGTATCGTCGGGCGCACTTATGCGAGACCAATGAAAAAGTTATGGCAAGAACTTAGTATTCCTCCTTGGCTGCGTAAACGTACTCCTCTTATTTATTATAATGATCAACTAATTGCTGCATTAAATATATTTATCTGTGAAGAAGGTAGAGTCTTAAGGAAAGAGCAGTTGTGGCGCTTACATTGGGATAAGAATTTGTAGTGGTTAACGAGTATTCGTAGTTTTATATAATTTTTTATTAAATAATAGCGCTGATTGATTTAGCGTTAAATTTATATAATATGCAAGAGATTGAATAGTGTCATGCTTGAACATTGTATTTTGTATGTCTCTTAGTTTTCTATGATTTTCTCATTACTTACTAGTGTGCGTTGCTTGTAAGTTGTTGTGTTGTTATTCAATTATAACTTGAGTGAATTAGGATATATAGTTAATTGATTTAAAACTGCAATAGAAATAGGCATAATACTTTTATTTTCTCGGTCTTTTTATTAGATTTTTAATTATATCTTAATGTATCTTAAGTTTGTATGATAATAAAAAAAAGAATTTTTTGGCCTTTCCCCTTGATGCTGCGTTAGATGGCCCCATGTTATTTTTAATCGTAGTTGCTGACTACAGGTAAATCTATATATTGAGTAGTTAAAACAGTAACACTGCCTACATAGATACCCCTAAATAATTTGAGTTGTAATACAGTGGCAATGCAGAAAACTTTAAAGATCATATAGTAGTTAATCAGTCAGGTTAACGAGACAATTTACTAGATAGACAACTTAAAATATGGCGGAAATAGATTAGCAACTTAATTAGTTATTATTTTAGTGGAGACGTTTAGATGGGAAAAATTATTGGTATCGACTTAGGTACAACCAACTCTTGTGTAGCAATCATGGATGGTGCGAAGGCACGCGTGCTGGAAAACGCTGAGGGTGACCGAACCACTCCTTCTGTCATTGCGTATACTCAGGATGGTGAAATTCTGGTTGGTCAACCAGCTAAGCGTCAGGCTGTTACTAACCCGAAAAATACCCTTTTTGCAATCAAGCGTCTAATTGGTCGCCGCTTCCAAGATGAAGAGGCGCAGCGCGATAAAAGTATTATGCCATATAAAATTATTAAAGCTGACAATGGCGATGCTTGGTTAGAAGTGAAAAACCAAAAAATGGCACCACCGCAGATCTCTGCTGAAATATTAAAAAAAATGAAGAAAACAGCTGAAGATTATCTCGGTGAAGCAGTAACTGAAGCGGTAATTACCGTACCTGCTTATTTTAATGATGCACAACGTCAAGCAACGAAGGATGCTGGTCGTATCGCTGGCCTAGAAGTAAAGCGTATTATCAATGAACCTACCGCTGCTGCTCTAGCGTACGGCTTAGATAAAGAAGTTGGAAACCGTACAATTGCAGTTTATGATTTAGGTGGTGGTACGTTTGATATATCTATCATCGAAATAGATGATGTTGACGGAGAAAAAACTTTTGAAGTTCTAGCAACTAACGGTGACACTCATCTGGGCGGTGAAGATTTCGATAGTCGTCTAATTAATTATTTGGTAGAAGAATCTAAAAAAGAACAAGGTATTGATTTACGTAATGATCCGCTTGCGATGCAGCGCCTTAAAGAAGCTGCAGAAAAAGCAAAGATTGAGTTATCTTCCACACAGCAAACTGATGTTAATCTGCCATACATTACTGCAGATGCAACTGGACCAAAACATATCAATATAAAAGTGACCCGCGCAAAAATCGAGTCACTCGTTGAAGATTTAGTGACACGTTCTATTGAACCTTTAAAAGTGGCATTAAAAGACGCGAATTTATCTGTCTCTGATATTCAGGATGTCATCCTAGTTGGTGGACAGACTCGTATGCCTATGGTGCAAAAGAAAGTAGCTAACTTTTTCAACAAAGAACCACGCAAAGATGTTAATCCTGACGAAGCAGTTGCGGTAGGCGCTGCGGTACAAGCGGGTGTTTTAGCAGGCGATGTAAAGGATGTATTGTTATTAGATGTTACGCCACTATCTCTAGGCATAGAAACTATGGGTAGTGTGATGACACCTCTAATTAGTAAAAATACTACTATCCCAGCTAAGCATAGTCAGGTGTTCTCAACTGCTGAAGACAACCAATCTGCGGTGACTATACATGTACTGCAAGGTGAACGTAAGCGCGCTAGCGATAATAAATCTCTCGGGCAGTTCAATTTAGATGGTATTCAGGCGGCACCACGTGGTATGCCTAAGATTGAAGTGACTTTCGATATTGATGCTGATGGTATTCTGCATGTTTCTGCTAAAGACAAGAATACTGGGCGTGAGCAGAAGATTACTATTAAAGCTTCTTCGGGGCTAAATGAAAATGAAATTCAAAAAATGGTTCGTGATGCCGAATTAAATGCGGAATCTGACTGCAAATTCGAAGAACTTATACAGACTCGTAACCAAGCAGATTACTTAGTACACAGTACCCGTAAGCAGCTTAGAGAAATCACAGAAAAACTGTCGGTAGAAGACAAAACAGCTATCGAAAAAGCGCTGCAAGACTTAGAAGTAGCATCAAAAGGTGAAAATAAAGAGCAGATAACACTAAAAACTCAAGCTTTAATGCAAATGTCTGAGAAATTATTGGCTATGGCGCCGTCTAATAACAGCACTAATAATGCAACTCAGACAGATGACGATGTCGTTGATGCAGAGTTCGAAGAGGTTAAAGATAAAAACAATCACCCTTAAGTAAATAAAGAATGGTAGGAATTCGTTACTGGAAAATTTAGTATAAACGTCAAGGTAACTCTATGTACGTGCATGTATGTTCAGGGCAAAAAGATAATGGCTAAGAAAGACTATTATGAGATTCTTGGTGTTAGCAAAACGGCAGATGAGCGTGAAATAAAAAAAGCGTATAAACGCCTAGCAATGAAATATCATCCTGATCGTAATCAAGACAAAGGCGCTGAGATCTTATTTAAGCAAATTAAGGAAGCTTATGAAATATTGACGAACGACCAAAAGCGCGCTGCTTATGATAAATATGGAGATGCAGCTTTTGAACAAAACCGTATGGAAGAGGGAAATGGCGCAGATTTTAGCGACATTTTTGGCGACGTATTTGGTGATATCTTCGGTGGGAGTCGTCGTCAACGTGCTGCACGTGGTATAGATTTGCGCTATAATATCGTTCTGTCTCTTGAAGAAGCAGTGCGTGGTGTGACTAAAGAGATCCGTATTCCAACTCTGGAAGAATGTAATATATGTCACGGTAATGGAATAAAACCCGGTAAGTCGCCGACAACATGTCCTACCTGTCATGGACAGGGGCAGGTACAGATGCGTCAAGGTTTCTTTAGTGTGCAGCAAACCTGTCCGCACTGCCATGGAAGAGGGCAGATTATAAGCGATCCTTGCAATAAATGCCAGGGTCATGGACGAGTAAAAAAATCTAAAACGCTGTCAGTAAAAATTCCATCCGGTGTAGATACTGGTGATCGTATTCGCCTAACTGGTGAAGGAGAAGCAGGCGAGCATGGCGCTCCCCCGGGTGATCTATATGTTCAAGTGCAATTACAGGCTCATCCAATCTTTGAGCGTGAAGGTAATAACTTACATTGTGAAGTACCAATAAATTTTGCTATGGCAGCGTTAGGCGGTGAGATTGAAGTTCCGACGCTAAATGGTCGGGTGAAACTGAAAATACCTGCAGAAACCCAGACTGCTAAAGTATTCCGCCTACGTGATCAGGGTATTAGATCAGTACGTGATGGAAGTCAAGGAGAGTTACTCTGTCGTATAGTTGTAGAAACACCAGTTAAGTTGAATGACAGACAAAAAAAGTTATTTAAAGAATTAGAAACTAGTTTTAACAGCCCCTCTGGTGATAAAAACAGCCCTCGTTCAAAGAGTTTTTTCGATAGTGTAAAAAATTTCTTTGGTGAATTAGCTGATTAAGTAATCACTAAAATAGTGAGTAGTTTATGCTAAATATAAACCTAAAAATCTAATTTACTGCTATTTAGACATAGCCTACAACTTTGTTGTAGGTATTTCAAAGATAGTTGTATGTAGTGGTTAACTGATGCTGGTTACAGCAGATCATAATTTATAGAATAAATGCACCTTGATTAATTATAATCAAGGGCTT
Organism: Candidatus Gillettellia adelgis; assembly: GCA_020541285.1. Lineage (GTDB taxonomy): Bacteria > Pseudomonadota > Gammaproteobacteria > Enterobacterales > Enterobacteriaceae > Gillettellia > Gillettellia adelgis. The sequence goes on from CP047043.1 coordinate 641,115, forward strand.
CTTAAATCTATTTGGTGCATATAACGTTTTAATACTCATTAGAACTGTCCTGCCTATTATCTAACTAAGTGGCTGTCTTGTTAGCTTATACTTTAGTGTTACATGATTGTAACATAGTAATCCGGGAGACTTGCACACCTTTACTAATTAAACACGCATGATTTTTATACTAGAAAATCTACTCTACACTCATAATTATGTTACTAATTACTGAGAAATAAAAGAAGATATAACAAATATACAGTCATTTTTTTGTCTAAGCGATAATTACGTAATAGCATGACTACATATTTTATTCTTAGAAAAGTTTTTTAGCATTGACATATTAATGAATATTTCAGTCTTAATTTCATAAGACTATCGCCTAAAATAAAGGCTTAGTCGTGAAGCGAAGTTAATGTCGACCACATACTTGTTAAGTATCCAAGGCATGATATTTGGTAATTATATTACACATGGTTGAATGTATGACTCAATAGTGAGTACTACTATATCTTTTTGTATATAACTATATAATTTTACTCTAATTACTTTAGATATAAAAAACATTTAGTTTACTGCTACAAAGAGTATAAATCGGCATACAAGACATACATGTAACCCCTACAAACTAAAAAGAATAGTTTCAGGATACTCAGTCTGTCCTATTTTATGTAATGTTTATTATACATAAAAACATAAGTAATATATATGTAACTTATATGCCGAGAAAAGATATAAGGGGTAAAAGTAGCGGTAATCGTATTTACCTAAAATATTATATGTATACTGAACTCAAATGATTTTGTGATACAAATTAATAAAATGATTCCTTTTTTCGATAACTAAAATCCAGATGCAATAGAAAAATTATAGAATATAATAGATCAACAAGTGACCCGCGATCAATACGATCACTTGGTTAAAGGTATTTTTTAGAAATACACTATTCTTTTATAACATATTACTAGAATTTCGTGCAAGATTATCGCATAAGATTGATGAGAATTTCCTGAAATTTCAGCATAAAATTTTCCATGAATCGAGTATAAATGAAATAATTCAATTTGTTATAATATTTTATGTGGAATGCTAGGTTAGCAATAAGATTGTATCATTTTAAGTCATATGAATCAGTTATAAGATAAATATATTGATTGCTTCTTGCACGACGTTAACATAAAAATCGAGACTGATATTGTAGTATCTCAAGATTAAGTATTTTCTTATATACTTATCATACTGCATATTTCACTCTTTTACATCAGATGGACTATTAATTAAGCCCCTCGTGCTTTTAGCCCATGTATCTTCAGGTTAATTAAATATAGCTAAAAGCTATAAATTAGGTAAAGATAAATATGGGTAAAGCTCTTGTGATAGTTGAGTCCCCGGCAAAAGCCAAAACTATTAATAAGTACTTAGGGAATAAGTACATAGTAAAATCTAGTATTGGCCATATCCGTGATTTACCGATTAATGGCGTAGCTAACAAAAAAAGTCGTAATGTAAGTATAGATCAGGTCAATAAGAAAGTTAAACAAGATAAAAAGATAGCGCTGGTTAATCGTATGGGGGTGGATCCCTATCACGGATGGAGAGCGCATTATGAAATCTTACCGGGCAAAGAACAAGTAGCATTAGAGTTAAAATTATTAGCAGAAAAAGCCGAGCATATTTATCTCGCTACAGATTTGGATCGTGAAGGGGAAGCAATTGCTTGGCACCTTCGGGAAGTCATTGGTGGCGATAACAGACGCTTCAGTCGTGTAGTGTTTAATGAAATTACTAAAAATGCAATTAATCAGGCATTTAAACAGCCTGTTAATTTAGACATTAACCGTGTTAATGCACAACAGGCACGTCGTTTTATGGATCGTATAGTAGGCTATATGGTCTCGCCATTGCTATGGAAGAAAATTGCTCGCGGTTTATCTGCCGGACGAGTGCAGTCAGTAGCTGTCCGATTAGTGGTAGAACGTGAGCGTGAAATTAAAGCGTTTGTGCCCGCAGAATATTGGGAATTGTATGCTGATCTCTTGACTAATGATAATATTACACTGCGAATGAAAGTAATGCATATGAATGATAAACCATTCAAACCAGTCACTTATCAAAAAATACATGCTACTACAAAATTGTTAAAAAAATCATCTTATATTGTTTGTGATCGTAAAAATAAAAAAATCAGCAGTAAGCCATGGGCACCGTTCATCACTTCTACTTTACAGCAAGTGGCCAGCACACGTCTTGGTTTTGGTGTAAAAAAAACTATGATGATAGCTCAGAAATTATATGAATCGGGCTATATTACTTATATGCGTACTGACTCGACTAATATCAGTCAAAATGCACTAACTATAGCACGTCATTATATCGGTAATAATTTTGGAATTCAGTATTTACCAAACGTATCGAATCAGTATAGCAACAAAGAAAATTCACAAGAAGCGCATGAGGCTATCCGTCCTTCGGACATTTATATTCTTGCTGCGCAACTAGAAGATATGACAACAGATACAAAGAAGCTATATGAGCTAATATGGCGACAGTTTATTGCCTGTCAGATGACTCCAGCAGAATATGATTCTACTACATTATCAGTAAATGCGGGAAATTATCAGCTACGAGCTACAGGTCGTATGTTGCGCTTTGATGGTTGGACAAAGATAATACCTTCTGCGCGCAAGGGTGATGAAGATTATGTTCTTCCGTTTATTGAAATCAACAGCTCATTAGAATTGCAGCAATTGATTTTGAATCAGCACTTTACTAAACCGCCAGTGCGTTATACTGAAGCTTCATTAGTAAAAGAATTAGAAAAACGCGGTATTGGGCGTCCGTCAACCTATGCCTCGATTATTTCGACCATTCAGGATCGTGGTTATGTACGAGTTAATAGTCACCGCTTCTACGCAGAGAAAATGGGCGAGATTGTAACTGATCGGCTAGCAGAAAACTTCTACGGATTAATGAACTATGATTTTACTGCTTGTATGGAAGACCAGTTAGACCAGATTGCCAATAATCATACTGAATGGAAAGTTGTGCTAGATGAATTTTTCGCTGATTTCAGCCAACAATTGAAAATAGCAGAGAAAGTTCCAGAAGAAGGTGGTATGCGTCCAAACCAAATGGTAAGGATTAACATTAATTGTCCAACTTGTGGTCATAAAATGGGCATTAAAACTGCTAGTACTGGAGTTTTTCTTGGGTGTTCTCGTTATGCACTACCATCAAAAGAACGCTGTAAGACTACGATAAACTTAGTGCCGACAGTAGAGGCGCTAAATATTTTAGAAGGGGATGCAGCTGAAACTAACGCATTACGTGCTCGCAGCCGTTGTCAAAAATGTGGTACAGCGATGGACGAGTATCTTATGGATAATCAGCGTAAGTTGATTATTTGTGGTAATAACCCAATTTGTGATGGGTATGAGATTGAAGAAGGAGAATTTTGCGTAAAAGGTTGTGATGGCCGAATCGTTCAATGTAACAAATGCAGATCTACAATGCATCTAAAAATTGGTCGTTTTGGTAAGTATATCGCTTGTACAAATGAGCATTGCAAAAATACCCGCAAGGTTCTCCGGAGTGGTGATATTGCACCTGAAAAAGAAGATCCCATCTCGTTTCCAGAGCTTCCTTGCAAGACGTCTAATGCGTACTTTATTTTACGTGAAGGAAAGTCTGGGGTATTCTTTGCGGCTAATACGTTTCCTAAATCTCGAGAAACTAGAGCCCCTCTAGTCGAAGAATTAGCGCAGTTTAAAGAGCGTCTATATGGAAGATTGCGTTATTTAGCAGATGCACCAGTAATTGATAATGTAGGAAATAAAACGTTAGTGCGGTTTAGTCGTAAGACTAAACAGCAATATATCACCTCAGAGAAAGACGGAAAAACTACTGGTTGGTTTGCCTTTTATGTAGACGGTAAGTGGGTGGTACAAAATAAGTAAGTTACAATTTTTGTCTTTTAAAAAGACTATGTTACATGATTAGTGCTAATGCTTAAAAAGCGATACATATAGAATTATATAACTTATAAGAGATTTTATGATTCTACCTATTGCGCTTAGTAATAGGTAATTACTTAAGATTTCAGTGTGTATTTTGCAGTCTACGCTTAACATTCAAAGTATTATTAATAATTAGTATTGCTTTTAGCATAATTATTGACATCTTTCCATTGTGTTAGTTATTATTAATTGCAATAAAATAGACGCTTTTACTTTTGAGAGTTTTAAGGTAGCAGATTCTTTGCCAGCTAGATCATTCAGGTTCAATACGCGTGTAATAGTTAGAATAAAATGATTCGTACCAGTGTCTAGGTTTAAGATTTTACCGAAAGATATCAAGGCATATGTCTATTTCATGTTTTGTATTTAAATAAATTTTTTGAAGCAATCAGGCAGTCTTATTTTTTTGTTATCATTCGGTGTCATAAATGACTATTAGTTGCTTGATTTTATTTATAGAGTATACGCTAGATAATTTGTTATACTTAACCCCCTTTAGTATAGATATTGAGTTATATACAAAATATAGTGTAGAGGAACTTCGTAATTTATCAAGCAATCTTATGATACACACTATAGCATACTAGCATCACTCGTAAAACAGTATAATAACTATATAGTCTGTATTACGTGCAGAGACGGTAACTTTTGAATTCTTATAGTCAACTTTAGTAAGTTATGGCTTCATTTTTCTTGTCCATTAATACAGCTAAAGTGTATCAAGGTGAAATACAGTAGAAATAATATAAGGGTATTAGCTTTTAAAGATCAACAGGGATAGCTTGTACATCATTGCATTCTTTTTAGATTATATAATTTATGATTAGAGAGTACACTAATTACTTGACTCTCATAGAGAATTTTAATGCTCATTATGATAATATAGTACTGTCTCGTAAAAATACGAACAAGCTATTGTGATACAAAGGATACTCGTAAGTATAGTGATAAACTCTCTTTAGAACTTTCGTATAATCACTTTAGATTCTTGAGATTATCATTTACCATACTGTGATAAACGTTTTTCATTATATATCTATTATATGTAAGTATACACATACGACGTTATCCAAAATTTCAATGTATACTTGACGTAATATGCAGCATATGATATTATCACTCTATCTGGCAATAAGAATATGATAGCTGTGTGTAAATCTGCTACATTTCTAGAAGTTCAAGGATACAACTGATAAATTACTAGTATTTGATGGCTATAAATATAGCGCTTTTTAAGCTATTAATTATTTTATATAACATAGTATAGGTATTTACCTTTATAACGGTTTTATTGCTAATCTAGAAGATTTCTTATTTTAGTGGCCTTCCTAGAAAAGGAATATACATGCTTTGGAATTATACTAACTGTGCTTAATAGTCTATGGTAATGATTTTAATAGTAGCCTAAGTGAAGATGTTAATCTTGTAGGGTTTATATGTTAGCCAATGTACTGCATACACTCGCAGCAATTTTAGCATATCTGTACATAAAGTACAATCTCGTTCGTCTTCAGCGCACTCGAACTAACAGTTCGCTTCTATAGTACCCACTCTCGATCTTGCAAGGCATAAGCTAATTTTTTGCTTAATAAACCAATAGTTCACACTCTCGATGATGATCTAGTAGAATTAATGCTACTTTATTATGCAGAATATACCGCATTGTAGTTTTTACTTGAATATCATAGTTGCAGCGTAAATTGCATTATGCATTGCCAGTGAGACGCGTAGAATATACACACCAGTACCTACATCTCAATAGAGATAGCCTCAAGAAAATTAATGCTCAGTGACTAATTTTGATTATTAGCTCTTTAAACCATGGAATTAAAAATCACCTAATGTATAGGAGATGTTTTTCTTTTTCGACTTGTTAATATTACATATTTTTATAAGAATATTCTATTAAATTTTTGTTACATATCCTATGATATGCTCAGTAAGCTAAGTAGCATTAAAATGCCACGTCAATCTCTGTTTGATTAAATATCGATTTTAGGTTGTTTTTCATCGATGCTCATTAAACAAGTTAATAATATTATTATGGTTTATTGAATTATAGTAAGATAATTTATATGTATTATTGATAATCCTTCCTTTTAGATAAGGAGTTAGGAATCAGAGAGTAAAATATTATCATGCACAGTATTAAGTATATCTTCGCTACTTATAATACCGCGCATTTCCTAGGTATTTAATTTTGTATTAATGATTTGCTAGCTATGATGTATTACTGACAATCTCTGTACTTAGTTACTACGGTTATCAAACGACCTCAGAAGAGCTCATGAGCATATTGTGATGATATGCCTTACAATTATCCTGCGAAGAGTAATATTTACATTGTTGTTTTACTATTTGTGATGCTTTAGTTGATCAGCGTGTTGAATCGTTAATGACAACTTATATGCAAGGGTTTCCAGCATGTGCGATATAGTTTAAAATAGAAAACAGTATTACTGAAAATACTTGTAATTTTACATTTTAATTACTTAAAAACTAAAATTAAACATGTAAGAGTAAACTCTGGGTAAGTCCTCTGATCCTTTTAATTTTCATGTTTAAGAAGATGTAGCATAAATTACTGAGAATTCATGAATGTTATTCTTAATTTTATCCTTTGGACCTATAATAAAGTTAGAACATTAGTTTCTAATTTACTGGTAGTTCTAAGAGTATCTTTCTGAGATATACATATACATGACACACATCTATAATAGATCACATCTAATTAACTCTGAGTGTTATTTCAGTGCTTAGACGCAAGCATGAATCGTGCGATAGCTTTTTCGGTTAGTTCATTCTGATGATATATACTTCATAAAAAGTAAGATACTGTTACTGGTATGTATACTTCATAAAGTGAAATAGCGATTGTTGAGTATATTTTGATATGCTATTTTCTACGACTTAGTGATCGAATTCAGGTCGTAATCAGGTAAAGAGTCAAGCGGAATATATAGTGTCATCGTTGAGTCTTCCATGAGTTCTTTATAGTAAAAATCTCCTCTATTCATGATAGAGTTTACTTTTCTTTATGAAATAAGTGATACTATTGTAGTTGAGTAAATTCTATTTTGTCACTGTGTTAGCTATATTATTGAAGTTTATGTGTTTCTAATATTTCGGAAAGTATAACTATTATTTTATCTTTAAATGTTACTGGTTAGTATTAAGTTATATGTCAGTTATATTGTTTGTGTTTCATAAGGAATGTTAATAGATAAGAAAGTTTCTTTTATTCTTGTGCTTCTTTTTTAGTTTTCTTTGAATTCTATAAATGTCTTTCACAATCCCGGGGTATTGATGCAGAATACTACATGCTTTTTATAACTAAAATGTTATATTATAGGTATGGAATAATCTTTATGGTAAGGTAACAGATATATAATAATATTATTCGGTGGGATAATGGCTGGTGTACTTAAACAAAGTATTAATTAATTAATAATTTTTAAAGTTTATGCTTTTCTACAGTGCTTATTTATAATAAGCATTTTAGAGTTGTCGTCACTATCATTGAAGGGCTGAGTAGATTGTTTTATGCGTGGCCAACACTTTTAAGTAAGTCAGATCAGCATTTATGTTATATATCTAAATTTTAACGGTAAAAGAATAAATGTTATGCTATTACATTCTTTCTATCTTAGCAATTATAGGACAAAAACATGTAAGTTGGAGTGTTAATTTTTGTTTACCAGCAAGCTTACCTAGTATGGTTATGACTAGGGCTATCACATGTAAAACAAGTATCTTCAAAATTATCAGCAAATCCTTTTGATAAATAAGTAATCTAAATTTTTCTACAATATAGATATCTCCGACTTCGTATAGTTATTATGTAATAATAAAATTATTAAATTTTTTTGTTAATGTTGATAAATGTAATTTATTACTAGATGTTTTATTAGAATGAAGTGTCATGAAGAGAATTGCCTATTGTATAGGTATTAATAATTAAACTTTTTCTATCTTTCCAAGAAGGGCGCGCAGACGATCTTGCCATATAAGCTGCTCTTCTTGCAGTTTTTTATTATCCCTAAGTAAAGATTCATGGTTAGCGGACGCTATATGCACTTCCTGCGTTAAAGCGAAATTTTTTTCTTTTAGTTCTTCGATCTCCATGTGCAACAAAGTAATCATGTCAATTGCCTGTTGAACTTTTGCTTCTAGTTTTTCAAATATTTCAAATGACATCGTTAAATCTCCTGATGATCGTGCAATATATATAGCCCTATATTTAATGGGAATATTCGTTTGCTTATCTCATGTATTCCAATTACTTTCTGACTAAATATGCATGAGTTTTAGTATATTTGTTTTTTGATACTCATATTGTTTGGGGTATACTGAAAATACTTCAAGATATAATCGTGTTTTTAAAGTATTAGCGGAGGACCGTTAGTTTATTAAGCTGCTACATCTGCAAGCATATCGAATATACTGATATATAAAATAATGCATCGCACACTTCACTATTCATGCACGCGCTTAATACTACGTTATGTGATTAATGAAAGATTAGTTATGAGGTTTTAAATAAATTTTGCAGTTTTATTGTACGTGCAGCATTTTTGACGCTCCTATCTTGAGATTTTAGTTGGCTATTATGTAACTACTCACTGAGATGTTGATGCAGGAAAGTACAACAAAAGCAATGAGATTATGTAATTCAGTTGGAGTTCAAGTTTTTTAGCATCTACGAAAGAATTCGTATAAAAAATTTTATCTTGTATAGGCGTTAAAGAGGTAGAATGTTGATTTTTCTCTCTAGGCAAAAATAGAATTATATGTATATAATAGAGCCGTTTGATGATAACTAATGCGTTTAAATTATCTTAATTATGATACGAGTGCAATGAATTATAAATCAGAAAAATTATCATCACTGTAAACATACAGTTAGCGCGCTCTATATAATAAGAGGATATCAGTAGAGTGGCAAAATATAACCGAAATTCATATATACAGTACTTGAACTTTGTAAAAACTTAATTTTAAAAAAAGTTTTATTAATATAGATAAGTTATACAATAAGTAACTTCGGTTAGCAAGGATATCTAATACAGATATCACTTGTTGTATAACTATACAGAAGTTTGATGGTAATATTATGTATTACACAACCACTTAATAGAACGAGTAATGAATGTGAAAAACTCTACCTTTAGATGTAGAGTTTGGGATTCTATATTGATAGACACGATTCTGTTTGACGTGGAGTCAGGTTGTTATAATTTTACAGTTAATTTTTATTCACTAATAAAATCTGGTGGCATAATGACTATTAAAGTAGGAATTAATGGCTTTGGGCGTATTGGTCGTATTATTTTTCGAGCTGCTCAAGAACGCTCTGACATTGAAATTGTTGCAATTAATGATCTGCTTGACGCAGAATATATGGCTTACATGCTGGAGTATGATTCGACTCATGGTCGATTTAATGCTGCCATAGAAGTTATAGATAAGCATTTAGTTGTCAATGGTAAGATTATTCGTATTACTTCAGAAAAAGACCCAGCTAATCTCAAGTGGAACGAGGTAGGTGCTGACGTCATAGCTGAAGCGACTGGTATTTTCCTTACTAATGAAACCGCACGTAGGCATATTATTGCAGGCGCTAAGAAAGTTGTACTTACGGCACCATCTAAAGATGCGACACCAATGTTTGTTCGTGGTGCTAATTTTGAAAAGTATGCCGGTCAGCATATTGTTTCTAATGCTTCTTGTACTACCAATTGTTTAGCTCCACTAGCTAAAGTAATCAATGACAGCTTTGGTATTCTTGAAGGACTCATGACTACTGTACATGCAACGACTGCCACTCAAAAAACTGTTGATAGTCCCTCCGCTAAAGATTGGCGAGGTGGCCGTAGTGCTTCCCAAAATATTATCCCGTCTTCTACCGGTGCTGCTAAGGCGGTAGGTGTAGTTTTACCAGAGTTAAGCGGCAAGTTAACTGGCATGTCATTTCGTGTTCCAACGACAAATGTATCAGTAGTTGATCTAACTGTTCATTTGAAAAAATCGGCTACTTATAAAGAAATTAAGGAAGTTGTTAAAGCTGCTGCTGAGGGTTCAATGAAAGGTGTGGTAGGCTATACTGAAGACGAGGTGGTTTCTACTGATTTTAACGGAGAAATCCTAACATCTGTATTTGACGCAAAAGCTGGTATTTCATTGAATAATAATTTTGTGAAACTAATTTCATGGTATGATAACGAAACTGGTTACTCCCACAAGGTTTTAGATCTAATTACTCATATTGCAAAAGAATAATATCATGGTAAATCAGTAGAGGGGTAATATATAAGTGTTACCTTCTTTGCTGTATTTTAGAAAAAATGAAAATATTTTAGTCTCGATGATCACATAATTTTTTATATTGTTTATTGCTCGCTCGAGATACTTGATACAGCGCTTTTTATAGTACTTAGGCGATACTCATTACATGGTGTGTGTGGTTCATTCTGTATTTGCTCTCACGTGTTTGATTGGAAAGCTCTATATATCCATATAGATCTAATTGTGTGATGTATCAACGTTAGTGGCCATGGTCTTTTTTTTGTAATAAAGCATTAATAGTCAGTCATTAGTACTGCTTGCTATTTTGCATCTACTAAAGCATTATTTCATTAAATTATTATGTCGGTATCACTTTATGTTCCGAAGCCTTGTGAATGTTTGTAGGGTTTGAAGAGCGTTGATTCAGTGTTGTATCTGATATCATCTATGTTTTTATAAGTACAATTTTGTTTGCATAGTATGAATGGCGTTCAATAGAACAGTCGGATGTCATATTGTGATATTCATGAATTCATTTTATAATACAACTGCTTATTTAGAAGCATATTATCTGTGTAATAATAAATAGATTTGATTATCGTTACTCCCTTAAATAGTTAAAAGAACAGCTTCCTTTATTTGATATGAGTATGCTATTATTTAAGTTTTTACTGGTGTGTCTATAAATGGAAGATTTGTGACAACCAAGAACTCAGCAATGACGTCGGAGTTACAATCTTGCAATGTCAAGAAGAACTGCTTTATGTGATTATATTCTCTTGTATTATAGATGTTATAATAGAAAAGACGTTCATTAATATCATCTACCTGATGATATTAATGAACAATCACTGCTCTTAAAAGAGCGAGTATACGAAACAGACATAAGTATATCGATCCATATATCTCGTTAGCATATTAGAATTAAGTTTTTTTGAAAGTTTCACCCTATATGTAGAATGTTTCACTATTAGTTCTGACTTTATGAGACTGATATCTCTTATCTTGTGTATGTATAAATAAAAGTGTAACAGTATTATCATGTAAGCTCAGAATTTACGCGCCTAGATTATAGTCACAGTACTTTAATAAATTTAGGTTTATTATATAGTTGTAAGTTAACGATTAAGAATATTGGGGTTGTAATATACTCATTACTTATGTGTGTATGTTGATTAGTGTATACCCTAGTAATTTACAGTTGCTAACGGTTTATTAGTTGGATGGGTAATTAAAATTTTACTTAAAACCCGCACGTATAGATTGTAATAGCACTCAGACTGTAGCGTTGTTATATTGGCCGGTGACACGTTAGAGTGCGCTTATGGCGTTATATAAAAGCAATAAGTTCAAGAAAAAAATTATCCGCCCATTTATATGATTAATAATAATTATTATTATAAATATTAAAAATATAGCGCAGTAGTATAACTAGGTATCACATTGTGTGTATCAACTAACAAAAAGATTTACATGAATCTAAAATATGCACTCGGTATATTTTTTTGAGTCTGTGTCGTTTGTTTAAGAAGTTTTATCTACTTCTTTAAAATTCTAGTATACGTTGTACAAGATTTATGCAAGATTAACGACCTTTGAACGATTTGAGATAAAGGTTATCACCTAGAGATTTTTTCTGATTCACTAATATTAGTGGTGTACATGACGGATTCATGCGTATAATGTAATCATGAATCAACTATTTCTATATCACATGTAATGTTCAACAGTAAATAATTGCGCGCATGCATTACTTATCCTAACTATCGTATAAGTATTATTGCATTATCCTTAATTAATCTAAAGATTCTTAGGTAAAATGTAATAATGTTTGGCGCTATATGCTTTCTGATGAACATTTAATATATTTACAGTGTTTTTAAGTACAGCGTTTATTTGTATTTTGTCACTTTTTAGCATAATTTTAGGTATTAATCAATGCCATCGCTGATATTTAGTATACGACCTAGTTCTGGATGTTTTTTGATACTCACGTTCCTTATAGTATAACCAGTTAAAAGTATTAGTAGCAAAGCATTAATAAGCAGTGGGTACGATAAATGCATCATAGTATGTAAGGCTAGTCACTGCTAGGTTTTTTATATCTATATTTAGTGTCTTCTGTACATCTTATAGTTAATAAATACAGTGGAAAATCTGATTTATATTAACTTATATTGCACGAAAATTTAAAAATGAAAAAGCTTGATACCAAGACCTTTCAAGATGTAATTTTAATACTACAAGATTATTGGGTATCTCAAGGTTTTACCATTATTCAACCGTTAGATATGGAAGTCGGCGCAGGAACCTCACACCCAATGACTTGTTTATGGGCGCTAGGCCCAGAACCTATGGCTACTGTGTATGTGCAACCTTCTCGTCGCCCCACTGACGGTCGATACGGTAAAAACCCGAATCGCCTGCAGCATTACTACCAGTGTCAAGTGGTAATAAAGCCCTCTCCAACGAATATTCAAGAGATGTACCTGAACTCCATGAAAGCACTGGGGCTGGATCTCACTGTACATGATATTCGTTTTGTAGAAGATAATTGGGAAAACCCAACTCTTGGTGCTTGGGGTTTGGGGTGGGAAGTATGGTTAAATGGTATGGAAGTAACTCAGTTCACTTATTTTCAGAAAATTGGTGGTTTGGAGTGCAGACCAATTACTGCTGAGATTACTTATGGATTGGAACGTTTAATGATGTATATCCAGGGTGTAGATAGCGTTTATGATTTAGTGTGGAGTAATGGTTTACATGGAATAATTACCTACGGCGACATCTTTTATCAAAATGAAATAGAACAATCTACTTATAACTTTACTTATGCTGATGTAGGGTTTTTATTTTCTTGTTTTGATCAGTATGAAAAAGAAGCACAGTCGCTTCTGGCACTGGAAAAAGCGTTACCGTTGCCTGCGTATGAACGCATTCTAAAAGCAGCCCATACCTTTAATTTACTAGATGCCCGCAAAGCAATATCAGTAACTGAGCGTCAGCACTATATTTTACGTATTCGCGCACTTACTGTGTCTGTTGCAGTAGCCTACTATGCTTCTCGCAAAGCGCTGGGTTTCCCGATGTGCAAAATGAGTACCCAGAGCAGAGATAGGCTATGACCCAACAAACGTTCCTAGTAGAAATTGGCACAGAAGAGCTACCACCTAAGGATTTGCGTGCGTTATCCGAATCCTTTGCATCCAACTTTACCAGCGAGCTGGCAAACGCGAATCTTAAACATGGTGTGGTGAGTTGGTTTGCTACACCGCGCCGTCTAGCACTAAAAGTCATTAACTTAAGCACCGTACAGCCTGATCATATCATTAAAAAATATGGCCCAGCGGTCAGTCAAGCGTTCGACTCCCAAGGTAATCCTAGCAGAGCAGCGGAAGGCTGGGCTCGATCTTGCAATATTTCTCTTGATCAGGCAAAGCGCTTTGTTACCAATAAAGGCGAATATTTATTATATTACTCTAATATAAAAGGACAGCCTGTACAGAAACTTTTGCTTGATATGGTGAATATCGCACTCTCTAAATTATCCACTCCAAAACTAATGCGCTGGAGTGATTCAGCAGTGCAGTTCGTACGTCCAGTGCATACTGTGACGTTACTTTTAGCTTCTGAGTTAATCGCTGGTGTTGTACTAGGAGTGGAATCCGCGCGCACCGTGCGTGGTCACCGCTTTATGGGTGAAGCTGAGTTCATACTTCAGGATGCTAATGATTATCCAAAAATCCTTCTGGAACGCGGTAAAGTGATAGCTGATTACGAAGCACGTAAGGCACTAATCAAACGCAATCTCGAACGAGAAGCAAAGAAAATTGGAGGTACCGTCAATCTTAGTGAACCTCTGTTAGAAGAAGTTGTCTCTCTCGTGGAATGGCCAGTAGTGTTAGTGGCTAAGTTTGAAAAAAAATTCCTAGCAGTACCAGCGGAGGCGCTAGTGCATACAATGCAAAACAACCAAAAGTGTTTCCCAGTATATGGGGAAAAAGGTCAATTGCTCCCGAATTTTATGTTCGTAGCTAACATCGAATCAAAAGACCTACAGCAAATTATTGTTGGTAATGAAAAAGTAGTTCGTTCACGTCTGGCCGATGCGGAATTTTTCTTTAACACTGACTGCAAGCAACACCTAGAAGATTGGTTGCCGCGCTTAGAAACTGTGCTGTTCCAAAAACAACTAGGCACCCTACGTGATAAAACTAATCGTATTCAATCACTGTCTAGCTGGATTGCGAGCAAGATTGGTGCCAATATTAAACATGCTGCTCGTGCAGGTCTGCTTTCAAAATGTGATTTGATGACCAATATGGTATTTGAGTTCACTGAGATTCAAGGCATAATGGGTATGCACTATGCACGTCGTGATGGTGAGATAGATAATGTCGCTATTGCGCTCAGTGAACAGTATCAGCCACGTCTCGCCTACGATAGTTTGCCGCAGTCGCGGGTTTCATGTGCATTAGCGATTGCTGAAAAAATAGATACCCTTGTCGGTATTTTTGGGATCGGGAAACATCCAAAAAGTGATAAAGATCCGTTTGCCCTACGCCGTGCTGCACTGGGTGTGCTGCGTATTATCGTCGAAAAAAATCTACCACTTGATTTGCACGCTCTCATCGAAGAGGCTATATACCTCTATGACAGTAAGCTTACTAATGTGAAGACGGTTGATAAGGTAGTAGAATTTATGTTGGGTCGATTCCGTGCGTGGTATCAGGAAAAAGGCTACGAAGTAGACGTTATTCAGTCTGTGTTAGCGTGCCGACCAACTAAACTGGCCGATGTTAATGCTCGCATTAAGGCTATTAGTCATTTTCGCACATTAAAAGAAGCGACGTCGCTAGTCGCAGCTAATAAACGCATCTCTAACATCCTTTCTCAGTCTCGTGAAATACTGAACGACAATATAAACCTCTCAGTACTGCAGAAATCCGAAGAAATCCAACTTGTAAACCACTTAACATTGCTATCTAATAAACTAGAGTCGTATTTTGCTGCTAGTAATTATCAGGATGTGTTCATTGAGTTAACTACTCTATGCGAGCCGATAGATATTTTTTTTAAAAATGTAATAGTAATGGATGAAAATAAGACTGTACGTATTAATCGCCTAACACTGCTGAATAAGTTACGTATACTTTTCTTACGAGTAGCAGATCTTTCTATCTTACAGTAACCGAAACTCAGAAATCAGAAGACTGCTTGTGATTGTTGTGAATTTTTAGCAACGGAAGTTGACATTAGAAGTGATTAAAATAACACTTAAGAGGTATAGAGGTAGTCGATTTCCTGACAGTATTATTTTATGCATCATGCATTTAAAGTTAGTATTCCAGAATGTAAAATCTTTTGCAGCTTAAATCTGCAATATTTACTCAATTACTTTATCAATCATATGTCTTAGAAATCTACTGACAGTGGGTTATGGAAAAACAAGACGATACTCAGGTACTTAAAAAATCATCGCTAGTATAAAAAGAACTATGAGCAAAGCGTTTTGGCGTGATTATTTTCCTTTAGTATTTATTAATAAGTTAGCTAATAACCATTAATAGTGCTTTTAGTTAGTATTGTAGTAAAAAAGACGCTGATGTAGGATATTAATATTTATGTGTAACTGATAGAGCTATGGTTATTACTCAAGGAATAAGTCGCTTTAAATACATCATGGGGTCGATTGTTCATTAAATGTAGTGCGATAATAATAGTGATATTAGTTAAATATTCACGAGGTAGTTGTTATGAGGCATGTGTATTAAACTTACAATGTACACGGGGATTATAATGCTATATTACAACTGATATAGTTTAATTATAGTTTATATTACTTCGATAAAATAGGATTAATGTATCGTTACTATATGTTATGTTTATAAATTTTTAACGTACCACATTATCAACTGATTATCCTAATAGTTATGTGCAGCATGTAGTGTTATATTATGCGGTAATGAGACCTAACTGACTAGCTGATAGATTTTTACTATGTACATACCGAGGTGAGGATCAAGTAGCTTGAAGCTTGTTATGTATTCTAGTGTTGCGCGTTTATATTTTAAAATTGACACTATATAACTAATGAGCATTAGTTTTTATCACCTTGTTAGTTAACTCATGATATATTTTGTCTACTTAGATGAGAGTTAAAAATAAAGGTAGTACGCATATCGCTGTTAGCGCCGTTGCTGACTGTTATTGCGAGAGTGTATGTTAAGCTCTAATTTATAGGCTTATCCAGCTTAGTCATATTTTTGTAACGCGTGTGTTTGCAGATAACACACAGTACAACTATGTAATTTAGGTGTTATACTCTGAGTATATTGACTGCTACAAGCAGTGAACTATGTTACATACAGAGTATAAGAATCGTTAAGATTTTCTTTTTATTGCACGTCACAGCATGTATTGGTGCATAATGCTGAACTTATTAGATATTCTGATATGAATAGAAGCTAAATCATATTTCTGTGTTGTTTAACATATACTTTTTAGCCAGAAACTAATATTGATGCTCTAAGTTTTTTATAATTTTAATGAATATTATGGATTAGTTGTGCCATTTTGAATATAAATGCAACAATAATATTTGAATCACTAAATTATTTACAATGATGTAATGTAAAACTAACAACGTAAGTTACGTAAATATATCTAGTATAACACTATATTCTGTTTCAGAAAAACTTTTACCCTTATACCAGAGATATAAGACAGATTATAATATTTATTATACATAAAATATCTTATCATATTCAAAAGTGTATATGTTGAATATTGACATATATAAATTATATGTTGATATATAATGCCAAGGGGTCACTTATATATGCGCTGCACTATAACTGAAATTATTTGGAATACAGTTGTTGACCACTACAACAAACATATCATGCTTGTGACATCATTAAAGAGAAGAATAAGAAACTAGGCTACGATGACATAACTGGTTAAATACAATAAAAAATGCTACCATGTCGATCAAATTTTTAGCATACGTTTCAAATAATATAAAATTATCGTGCGAATATTGGCTGACCAGAATCAATGCTGTTAGTTTTCATACTATATCATTTAAGTACATATACAACCAAAAAAATACTCAACTAGATTGTGTTAATACATGAGCTACCTTAAACATTCCTGATAGCGTCGTATATGACGTCGTAAAAATCCTTATCCATCTTGTCAGAAAAAAATTATCTTAGGGTGTACGATGTTTTGTCTGTACGTGTCCGATATCTATCGATCAGTTACTTCTGCATCACTGTTGCACATTCATGTTGTACTTGCAATATATCGCATTACTCAAGAATTATAGTTAAGGACCAGTCAGTGTTATCTATTCATATAAAAGTAAGAGTTTTCTTGCATGTTTATGACTATCTCTGTAGCGGCTATTATAAGTTGTATGACAATAATAGATCATGATACTGGTATTGCAAGCAGTACAGACTGTTTCCATATTATAGTCGGTAACTTTAGTGGAATTGATGCATAACTAATAATTCTCACTCCAAAAACACTAGAGTGTAATTATTAAAACTAAAATATTTTAGAGATATTAAAGTAGCTAAAGGCGTACAATTAGTGCTAGTTCTGTTGTTCTGGAAATCGTTTCCGCGAATACTATAGCTATCATAATACCTTAGCATATTGTTAAATAGTTATAAATAATATATTCTTGATACATATAGCTAAATTTTTAATAACTTTCATGATAGCATTAGCAATAGCAATGATAGTGAATGACATAGAGATTGTCGCAGTAGATGTACATCATCAAAATCAGTTGAGATATGCAAGCATATAAATAGTCAGACAAAGTTGGTTGTTATTTATGGTGGTTTAACACTCTTGTAGGATAATTTGTCATTCTAAAAATCGTCATATATGTTAGTTTTTAGACTTCCCGAATTACCTACAAGTATCAGCACACAAAGATTAATCAGTCATCATATTTAAAATGATGTTTGTAACGTGTAATTAACATTATTGATGTTTTGCTATTCATTATCTCAAGCGTTGTATCTACTTGTATAGCTTCGCATTTAATCTACCTAAGGATTAACAAGAAAATTGTATTTTATTTACTATTTAAAATAGTTTTACCAGCTACGAATAGTCTAATAATTAACTTACATAATTATATTAGATATACTGTATCAGTATCATACTGATAAACTACGCATTTAATCGTTGAAAGTTTCAATTTAGCAGAAAATTATTTAATTATTATATTATCTGTAATTCATTGCATTAAAATAACTTATGCAAGATTGTTATCTTACAATCAAGGAAGTTAAACTACTTGGGAAGAGAGCAGGACTTCAAGTCTCTTACTACAAACTAGATAATGTAAAAAGACAATGTAAGTTAACTAAAACTATCATTCTATTTTACAAGACTGCAATGCAGAGATAATGATTGAGACTATGTATTTTTATGAGGTTTATATGTCTTCATAGATTATAGAGTGTTCTTGTGATGGCAAAATAAAGGCAGAATAGACTCTAGCAGTTATACTCGTATAATATAAAGAGTAATCTGTATAGACTACCTAATAGATTATTTTTATTAACTAAATAAGTTATAACGAACATATGATAGATGGTATAGTGTTTTATATGTGCTTCTAGATATTTCTAATGAACTGGATTACAATGATTTTAATTATATCAAGCTATCCGGTGTAAAAATAACTATAAAGTAGAACAATAACAGAGACTCATGAAACATTAAAATTAACACATGATAAAATTATTATCTCTCATATTCATAGAAAATTTTAATCATATGCAAGGAATAAAACAGCGATACAGATTAATACCTCTTAGGGGTAAATTATCATACTAGATACCAGTTGTAGTTGTATCTAGCTGCACGTATATACATCCTTAAGCTGGATAATATTGCTAATATCTGGTCCTAAACTATGAGATGTAGTGCTAAGATTTTATTTTTGTAAGCAAAAGAGATACTAATCTAATAAGATAACAAACGTATACTACCTTGAGATGGTAAATCATTACTGTATAAAACCGGGCAAAAACCAAGTAGTAATAATGTCTTCTGAGATGTACTCTCTATTTTTTTAAATCCTGAATGCTAAATTTATACCTGAGACAGTTTTTAAAAGTAACATATTCAAAGGTGAAGTAGTAGGTTATCTATTTTGAATAAAAATTTTTATTGAAAACATATCATTTTCAAAACATATTATAAAAATTATAAAAAAGTATCACATAGCATGCGTTATACCACTAAGGTACTGTAAAAGTGGCGTTAAGTTTATTAATTTTATATTAGTATACAACGGACTAATTTTTGCAATGTATTGAATGTATTATCAACGCTGGCAACATGGAGCGCCGTATAGACATAACTCAATTTTATCTAAACTAATAGCTACCACAGTATTAGAGATTATTTTCGATGATAGATAGAGGTGTGCTGTTAGATGTGTATTTTTTTCTAATACCAAAAGCAAGTGCTATTGTAGTCAGTGTGCATATTGATAAATATGAAAAACCGAACAGCTCAACTTGTCGCCATGCACAACACATAGATATACATTAAAACCTGATTATTTAACAGATTGAAAATAAAAAATATGAGGCAATATCGTACGATTGCCTTAATTGATGGTGGTAATATAACACGAGCTATGATCACGGGCCTTGTAGCAACGTGTATTCAGCTTCGTTAATTAATTTTGTGCTACCTCGATCAACAATCGAGATACGTTGATGGCAAGTTATAGTATCGTAAGTAGCGAAGTCAATATTATGAGTGTAAATAACGCTGCAGTTATGGTGCTTGCGGTTAAAACAGAGATAATGATATTATCTCAAACTATTAAGAAAATAATATTAATTTTTACAAGAACACTAGTCATTTTAATTGCCGCTGGTCTTTAGGTCTATCTTTTTATAAACTGCTAAATGACAAAACTGATTTTTGTTTTTGTTATGTCAAATCACTATCATTAGTTAGCAGAAGCACGAAAGGTTACGTGTATCACCATAGGTTAGTCTTTAGCATCGTCAATAGATACTACTGATCATCTATTAAGCGAGCTCGGTAAAGTCTGTTGAGTTGATGTTGAATGGGGGATTCACGGATGCTTGTCACAGCAAATTGTACGCCGGCCTATTTCTTTGTGACGGTCATGAAAAGAAGATAAATGCATCGGTTTTGACAGTCAAATTGCACGCCATTTAATTCAACAACCTGCTATCGATGTTTTAGGGTTAATAGAAGCTTACTCAAATGTATTATTATCTACGTTGCGAGATATCAAGTAACTGCCTAGGCTAGCGCTACCTCAGCAGCGCTACAGGTGTTTAAACATTATCCAAGCACCGTACACTACAGAAAAGCTACACGAGCGGCGGTTTATATACCCAAGAATGGAAAATTATGTTAAATAATATGATATTAATTAGAGAGGTTATGACATGCTGACAATGTCTTTTATTGTTAAAACCGTTATTGATCTTTATGTAATGGTACTACTGTTGTGTATTTGGATTCAGTGGGTCCGCTTGAATTTTTATGATCCATTTTCAAAGTTTGTGTTCAAGATAACCCAGTCGGTGGTTACGCCACTGCGTAATATCATCCCTTCTTTAGAACGTCTTGATAGTGCATCACTGATTTTAGCATTTCTATTGATGCTTATTAAGTATCCAGTTTTATTGTTGATTCAAGGTAGCAATATACAATTTAACTTATATAATTTATTGTTTGGTCTTATCTCATTAATTAAATCAGCAGGATATTTAATATTCTGGATGATTATTATTCGCTCTTTAATGAATTGGACCAGTCAGGATCATAGCGTGCTGAATAATATGATATTTCAGTTGACAGAGCCTTTAATGGTACCGATCCGCCGCGTTATTCCAGTGATGGGCGACATTGATTGCTCCGCTATGTCGGTAGTTCTTTTTTTATATTTGATGAATTATCTAGGAATAGATCTGTTAGGTGCGGTTTGGTTTTTGCTATAAGTCTAATCATTTGATTGGCTAGATAGCAAAGCAAATATAACTATACTTAGCTACAAACTAGCTAGAACAACATTCTGATTGTATTTAGTAACAAGGTTACATGTTGTGCTGACTTTCTAGAAGTGAATGACCACGCTAATATATTAAACTCCTTTTAATCCAGAAGTTTAAGGCGATAGCATAATATTCTCATTCAATAGAATAAGTTGTGCAATGTAAAAAAGACATACCATGTTTATGGTAGGCCCTCGTTTTAGGGTGTATCTATACTACACATAATCAAGTTATTTTAAAAGAGTGACGATGTACAACGTGATTTCATCGTTCATCTAAGAAATAGTTTAGCTTAACAAATCTAGTATCGGACATAAAATGCAAGGTAGTCATGATAAATGGTCGTAATTCTGATTCTGTTAATAACAGTCGTACTTGTTAATATATGTTGCGAAGACATGTACGCGATACAGAAAAACGAGTAGATAGTAATCGTAAAATTATTCCGACTAATAGTGCTTTGCTATAAGCAAGGTAATGCAAGTTTACTGCGTGTATTACATGGAACAAGAATTTGCTTATTCAAAACAGCAATATAGCACGCGGTGTTTTAAAAAATGTATCACAGGATAATTGTCCTGCGTGCTTCTACTGTCTGCGAAACTATCTTTACAAAAAATCAATTCCTTATATCGCTTATGTACTATGGTATCTGTATAAATATAACAATTATGACATGTATAGATACCAGTATTATAAGAAGCTAGCTTTCTTTATAGTGGCGAAGAATTGGATAATTGCTATCCATAGCTGTATGAAGAAAATTATACTATCTTACCGCAGAAAAATACTGCAGTTAACACTAATCGGTATTAGAAATGCTTAAATTACCTCCGCTTAGTTTATATATTCATATTCCATGGTGTGTGCAGAAATGCCCTTACTGTGACTTTAACTCGCATGTATTAAAAGGAGAGCTACCCCATCAGGAGTATGTTGATCACCTACTAGCCGATCTAGATGCTGATAGGCCTCTAGCAGGTGATCGTAAAATTAGCACTATTTTTATTGGCGGCGGTACCCCAAGCTTATTAAGCCCTAAGGCGCTACAAGCGTTATTAAGTGGCGTGTGTTCACGTATTTGTGTTGTGGATAACGCCGAGGTTAGCATAGAAGCGAACCCTGTCACCATGGAATCGGATCGTTTTAGTAGCTACCAGTATGCTGGTGTAAATAGAATTTCAATTGGCATACAAAGCTTTAATACTGATAAGTTAATTTGTCTAGGACGCCTCTATAATGAGCAAGAGGCTAAATATTCAGCAAATCTAGTATCAAAGCTGAATCTGCGCAGTTTCAACTTTGATGTAATGCACGGCCTACCAAAGCAGTCTTTAGAAGAAGCATTGAGTGATCTACGTCAAGCTATCGCTTTAGATCCACCTCACTTGTCCTGGTATCAGTTGACTATTGAGCCTTACACTTTATTTGGTTCGTTATCGCCAGTATTGCCTAACGATGATACGTTATGGGATATTTTTGAGTGCGGCCATCAGTTATTGCTAGATGCTGGGTATCAGCAGTATGAAATTTCTGCTTATGCTAAACTAAATCATCAGTGTCAGCATAATCTCAACTATTGGCGTTTTGGTGACTATATTGGGATAGGTTGCGGTGCGCATGGCAAATTAACCTTTAGAAATGGATGTATCCTACGTACAACGAAAACAAAACATCCATATGGTTTTATGCAAGGAAAATATAGAGATAAGCAATATGACGTAGAATTTGCAGACCGCCCATTTGAATTTTTTATGAATCGATTCCGCTTATTAGAAGCAGTACCACGTATCGATTTTATTAGCTATACTGGGTTAAAAGAAGATGTTATACGTCAACAATTGGATACGGCGCTCATAAAAGGTTATTTAAATGAGACATCAGAGTGTTGGCAGATCACCCAGAAAGGTAGGCTTTTTCTCAATACTTTGCTAGAGCTATTTATACTGAATTGATAACGTTAATAGCCAGCTAATCGTTAGCTTAACCTACTTATCTCGAGTTATATAATGAGGTTATCTATTATTAACGATATTTTAGAAAATCTTGGATAAAACTTTTTACTTCAAAGTTTTTATCAATCCTACCCATACTTTATAGATAATTAATTTTGCTCTTTTTATTCGTTTTAGTAAGTCAGGAAGTATATAGTAAGAACGTAATTCTATAGGATTACAGACTTAATTGGTGGCGACTAAGAACAGATAAAATATTTTAGTAAGCAGCATTTACATGAGTGCTTTTATGCACGTCGATTACTTGCACGAGCCTAAGTTTTTGAAACACCGATTGCAATGCTGTTGGGTGACTTTTATAATTTAGGACATAGTGTCGGATATCTATGTCTGTTTTATTAATAAAAAGTAACTCTAATGTGATAAAAATGCAAAGTGTACTATATCATAACATTTGATAGCACTACCGTATGTCATGATATAACCAGTGATAGCTTATCCTTAATTGAAGCGGTGCTATTCTGTTATAGCTGTGCACTTTTTTTAAATTTTAAAATCCCTCTATCTACCCATCATCTAGGATGATGGGATTTTTATATTTTAAATATCAATAGGGTATTAATAGAAATATTGATGAGTTAACAACCAACTTTTATAATCTGTGCTCTATTTATTGTAATAGATAAAATTTTTCTAGTATAGAAAGCAATGCTTCAATTATTTACGTGAATAAAGGAATAAGTGAAGTTAAAGTGACATATATATCACGTGCAGTTAGATAATAAATAGAGTATGAGAATAATCATTCAATATCTTTGCTGTAGATAAGACGCACTCATGCTATCAAGATGCGTGATATATAGTCTGCGAGACGCCAGGCAGAAATGAAATCTTCTGCTGCAGATTTTATAATAAAGAATATTATACAATAAAAGATATTTATCCATCTTCTAACGATAAAAACTTTAACATAATTGCTCAATCTTTTTGCGTGTATAAGTTTTTCTATGTATCACTGTAGTATCAATGATCATCCGGAGATATTAAATTAAAACTAAAGATCAGCGCTAAGAACAATCTCCTTGGAGTATATCAGATTCCGTAAATGTATTCACACTATCTAATAACTAGGTTGTTATTAATTACCGCAGTAATCAGTGGGTATGTAATAATCAATAGTATCTTCTGCACTATTTCGAATATAGCTTTATAATTGTTCTTTTTGAGTTCACTAATAGAAAATTATAGTGTAGTAAATGCATACTGTATTGATGTATAACAAGTATATGTAAAGTTATGAATAACTAAAAACCAAAGTTTTAGGAAAACTACACTATTATATATATTCATGAGATTTATCTGAAATAGATCAATCGACCTAGCACCGTGGTATGTTTAGTAACAAGCTTGTAAAGGTAAGCGCTGACTTTTTCTTGTTTAAGCATGACACGCACGTTAAACCTGAAGAGTATACTGTGTTACGTATACATATATAGATTTCATTGTAAGAAAATTTTTGAATTATTGTAATTCACGACACGAATCTAATAATATAAAGATATATCTGATTTTACAAGCAAGATGATCATTATATAGATATAGCATCAAAAAAAAGACTGGGTAATAGTAGTTTTAGGAAGAAAAATAATTACTATTTTACCTATTATAGTAGTTGTCATAATAAAAATATAGTACATCGTAATATTGTGAAAACTTAAAAAAATTATCTTATAGCATTAATAATTATTGCTAGATTTGCTACATAAAACTTTCAGTGTGTTAAGTATATATAAAAACCTGAAGTGAGTATAACAGATAAATGGTATAGCTATGTCAATATATTAAAAAACTCAAAACATTAGGTAATAATAAAACAGTGCTTTTGTAACTTAGTGCAACTTCCTGTAAATATAAAGTCAGCATATTATTTCTACAGTGGTGTCCTTCAACACTAAAAACTTCAGTTATTTTCTGCGAGTATCAACATTTACCGGAACGTAAAATGTGTCAGATATACTGAAATAGTAACATAGACAGTTGCTACTTGAAGTGACTGTTTAACAATTTTTCGACATAGTATAATACGGTCTGTTATAATGTTGCTATAATATATGTATTATAAGCCAAGGAGTTTTAATCCAACTGCGCTGGTGATTAGTTTATCTTTGAGAATATTAAAGTGTAGCCATCACAGTAGCATAAACAACAATAATATTACTTAGCATACTGCTAACAATGCATACACGTTCAGAGTAACTTTTATTTTGTTACTGTCAATAGCTACTGCGGTATCGTTATAAATTTAAATAATAGTAATTAAGTGGTTATTGATTTAATGCCACCGTTATATTGTTAGTTAACTACGTTACTTCAGGGTATGAAATTATTTTAAGTAGTACACTTTCAGTAAGTTATTGAATATCAATTGCAAGCTAAATCTACAAATCTAGTATCGCATTATAACAGAAAGACAAAGGTGCTTTACATTTCTGCTTAAGATCCATTTTTCCTTCGCTACTCTTAACACGCTAATTGTTATTTTTCATATATGTCACTCAGCGAAAAATAATAATTCATGGTATACTATTCTAAATGCTGTGTATTTAATAATATTTGTAGTTTAGTTATCAGGTTCAATAGTGCCACTACCGGACCAAATAATTTCACCGGTTTGCACAAGTATTAATTGCATGTCTAGCATCGGTGATTTTACATCGCCATTTAAATCGCTGTGTAATACGTACTGTGCATTAATGATGCGTGCTAAACCAATCGCTTTACTACGCGAGTAAAAGGTATCTCGTAAAGATAAGCCAAGAGCTTGTCTAGCGTGTATTAGTCGTGCTTCTTGTATTATACCAAAGATGGAGTTAGTTTTTAAGGACTTATATAAGGCGTCAGTTGCTTTATCTGTTGGCAAGGCGCCATTGGTGTTATTGTGCATGTCATCTAACAATAATAGGCTACCAATTATCACGCCTTGAGCCTCTAGCATTTGGTTCACTAATGGTTGTATACTACCTAACCAGTCAAAATTCTGTATTTTAGATGTTTTTGACATCGTTGAAAAGTTCGATTTTTGCGGTTGTTTTTTAACGATGTATGGTGTAAGTGACTCAATTTTCATTGATCGTTGAGTATGCAACAAACAGCCATTCAAAATCCATACAACTAACACTACCATATATACTTTTTCATGATTTTTTTTTAATCAAACTAACAAGTGAGGTCATAACATAAGAATGTATACTTATCATGTTGCAAGTTACCTACGTTTTATTTAATTATATCTCTAGATATTAATTGTTATCAACCTAACAATTTATTTTATCACCTTGCACTATAAAATTTAAATTATTTAAGATATGCACTGAATTAACTAGAAGTTGCATTTTTTAGCTTTTAGAAGTTATAATGCATTTCATGCATTAGCTTGCCTTGAGGCGCAGTCATATATTTCGAAATAAGTAAAAATTTCCACCATAATATCGCAGTCTAAACACAGTGCTAGTTGTTGCGCATTATCTTCTTCATCAGTGTGTCTCTATACCCATTCTGTTAAATATAGTATAAGGCTATATAGAAAAGGCGTATTAAGGGCTAAACGATTACTATAACCTTATGGTTTTTAATGCTATACAGTAATCAAGGATGGAATAGCTTTCTTGCTAATTGCAACGGTTCGCTTTGATTGTGTATCCAGAACACTACGTTTATATTATCAAATAGCGATGCATTCGAACTATTGTGTATATAATATCCTAAGGATGTAGGATGTCCTGGATTTTTAAATAGGTAATACCACGACTGCTATTTTCTATCCATTAGGTTTTTTAAAAACACAACTATATACCTACTGCATCTCTAATATCACACGCATTCTATTGATAAAAAGACCAGTTGCTTTCTGCTCTTCCTGTTTAGATGTTACTAAATATTTTATAGAATTTTTATGCTATCTACGCACTATATTCATTTAGTATGTTATATAGTTTTGTACTCAAAACTACGCGATATAATCATTAAGTGATATTTAGACTGGTAGAGCACACTACTCATTATGCATTAACCTGCTAGACGCTAGTTTACATACTAGATAGCAGACTAATGATTATTTTTACTGGTGATCGTTAACAGTGCTTTTATAAGAAAGTCTGATGTCATAACTTTAAAAATTCACATCTTACAAGGAAGATATAGGATTTACGTTCTTTTAGAGAAGAAGATAACGATAGAGGAATGAGGAATATAGAGAAATATATCAGAGAATCCACGCTATGTTGTTACATTATAACCTTATTACTATATCATCGAAGATCGCTTTTCGTCTTTATCCAACTTCCCGATATCGTTATATCAGTAATTCTTTAAAACTATAACTGCCATCCTAGAATAAAACTTCTAGCGGTTATCTTAATAATTATAAAGCACAAAATACATTAACTGTTTAATAATAGATGATAACAGGAAGAGCAGAAAGCAACTGGTCTTTTTATCAATAGAATGCGTGTGATATTAGAGATGCAGTAGGTATATAGTTGTGTTTTTAAAAAACCTAATGGATAGAAAATAGCAGTCGTGGTATTACCTATTTAAAAATCCAGGACATCCTACATCCTTAGGATATTATATACACAATAGTTCGAATGCATCGCTATTTGATAATATAAACGTAGTGTTCTGGATACACAATCAAAGCGAACCGTTGCAATTAGCAAGAAAGCTATTCCATCCTTGATTACTGTATAGCATTAAAAACCATAAGGTTATAGTAATCGTTTAGCCCTTAATACGCCTTTTCTATATAGCCTTATACTATATTTAACAGAATGGGTATAGAGACACACTGATGAAGAAGATAATGCGCAACAACTAGCACTGTGTTTAGACTGCGATATTATGGTGGAAATTTTTACTTATTTCGAAATATATGACTGCGCCTCAAGGCAAGCTAATGCATGAAATGCATTATAACTTCTAAAAGCTAAAAAATGCAACTTCTAGTTAATTCAGTGCATATCTTAAATAATTTAAATTTTATAGTGCAAGGTGATAAAACTATATCAGTTGGAAAATGTTTTATCATAATTGTCTACAGGAATTTTTTGAAGCTAATATTTTAATTAAAATAGCTAGTTTCATAGTGCTATTATACTTGAGTACTACGAGTTTTATCTATTGTAGTCTGTTGTCATAGGACTTATTTACACTTATTTTGTTATGAATATTAATAACATAAAAAGTGATAGTCATGTAATCTAAATGCTGTATACAAGTTAACAGTAGATTTTTTAGATTTAATGTAATCAACATTGAACAATTAATCGCATCAGTAAAGATGAGGTAGTGAATTTTACAATGCTGAAGATGTTCAAGGTAGTAAGCGTGTTAGAGTAACCTCTATATCATTATACTTCCGACAGCTAATAACGATTATATCTTTTCGTACCTCTGTCTGCATACCACATAAAATTTAGCTTTCTGCGTTGTATGAAGAACATATTTAATAATATAATAATTGTAGATCATTAATAAACTATGTATCTGAGTATAGTTTGGATTTTAATTAATAATATTGATTATCCTAGACATAACTTGGCATTAATGTCAGAATATTAATTCTGATGACTAGAATATAGATAAATCAACTTTAAGTAACAATGCATTATAAATCGTAGGGTAGGTCGAAGATTGTGTGGCCATAGTTTCCTAATTTTTAAAATTTTAGATAATTATGATTCTATAGCAACGGATGCGGCTTATGATGCAGGGTGCAGTGCATAACATGCATAGTGTTTGCTATTTTTTTTATCACAAGAATTAATATGTCAATGTTATTTTTTAGGTACTTAATTCAGAGAATGTTCGTTATTTTTTCTTTTTTTTGCAGATAGCCTATAAATAGTGGGTAAAATTAACTGGTACCAGATTTATCAATGGGAATGTTCCTCGAGAAAACTACATAAATAATGCATGACGTACATATGGGAATAGAACATTTGGACAATATGCTCCTATGCAATGTGCTAGGTGATTAACTGTAATGTCTTTTATAGAGAAGAGATCTGTCTATTACGCTTCACATAAAAGTTTATTATGTTGTCTAGATATGCAGTAAAGTTTACACATTTTATCACCTCATATATGTCGGCTTCTAATTGACTAGAAATAGTATCTATATCGCATGTAATTTTTGGTTGCCATTCTTGTCGAAAAACTTGTGGTATGTTAGGGGTTGAAAAGGAGATATGTTAGCGTAAATACGCTTGATCTAAAAAGTCATCGTTGTGCTATTTTCCTTAATACTTATATATATCCTTAATGATATATACCCGATTAATACTTGCGAATATAATGGTAACTCATGTTGAAAAAGCAAATCAAAACCTCCATGAGTATAGAATTCATATGTGTATTCAAGAATTGAGCTTGAGAATTCGTAGATCTTTGTGGCCTGGAACTTATAAGTATTGTAAGTGAGTTAAGTCAGTTCACATAAAGGTACTGAAAGTATTACAGTATAGATTTAATACATTTAAAATTAATAAAAGAACAATAGTTTGACCCCTAATTTTACTGGATGCTTTATATGAGATATTAAAAGATTTAATTTTCTCCTCAGTATATTTCATAAATTGTAAGTGTTAAATAATTTAACAAGTGTTAGTCTTTACTAAAGGCAGGTTGTCATAGCTCCAGCCAGCAATACCTTGTTTTAATATTACAACATGTATAAAACCGGCTTTATAAAGATTTTTTGCTGCTTCGAATGAAGCAATGCCATTAGTACATACAACAATAATCGGTTGTGTTTTATGTTTTACTAGATCTCCTAAGTTACCACTTTTAATATCATTAATAGTGAGACTAGTAGCATTAGTTAAGTGACCCTTATGAAAATCATTGCGATTTCGCGTGTCAACTACAATGCCGTTTTTTTTATTGATTAGCTGCACAGCTTCATGAGGTGAGATCGCTTTAACTTCAGAAAAACAACTTTTAAAAGCCTTGATGATTACCGCAATAAGTAGAGTAACCCAGGTTATACTTAGTAAAAGATGTTTGTTAATAAACGGTATAATTTCTTGTAGCATGAGGTATCACAACCTTGTAAATTATAAAAATCAATAAAGATTTAGAATATATCTGCTGAACTCAGAAATACACTAAATCAGCAAATCATACAAAAATAATACATTATACTATAATATACTGATCTTGAGAATGTTAGTTAATACAATCCACCGAAGTTTTTATAAAATTCAAGGATAACTATGCATATCGTATAAGACTTGGTACAACCGCAAAATAGGTGTGTACAAAAATTCCCTAAATGACTAATCAACAACTATAGTATAAATAGTTCTTTTTATTAAGATGAGTATATTTATTAATTCGGTTTTTAAAAAACACTTTTAAATAGACATATAATTTTTTTGCCTATACCTTTTATTCCCAGACAGGTTATTTCTTAGCGCTAGATTATTTGTTGTTCTTTTATTATAATATTGTGTTAACCGTTACGTTATGGCATAGTTTTTAGTAACTAGTCAATTAAACCACTAAATAAACGTTACTATATCTGTTAATGTTTTGCATTATACGATAATAAATGTTTCTGAGTAATATTGTAGTATCTATAGATTTACTGAATTACTCAGAACACTTTCTGATCAAGACACTTGAATCGTGATTAATTTATTTGCGGTACTTCCCTCGTAAGCCCTAGATCTAAGAAGGTTGATATTGCAGTTAGCTGTTTGGTTTACTAGTAAGATGATTAGATTAATCTGGGACTTAGATATCCATATATAAACAATCTTGTTACGTTAAATATGGTGTAGCTATTAAACCTTATAGTCATAGTTGAGAAAATTTATAATATTAACATATTACGTGTATTGCATTGCTATTTGTCAATTAAAATGGCGGATAATGCAATTAATACATCTTGTATTAACTGATTAGTTAGTCTATTACTCACCTTCATTTAGTAGACATATGAGTTCTAATAAATAAGATATTTAGAGGTCTTGCGGAGCTGTTTTGGCGTTCGTGACTATTCAGTAGCATGCGTTAAATAACTTATTCAAAATCCTTCTTATTTAGTAATATCATTAGTTCCGATTGCTTTAATAAATATTAAAAAATCTAGTCTAGAAATGTAACGGATATTATATACTGAATTTATCGAGTACCTAAAAACTAAATTAAACTAATATATAATCTCAGTAGTTTTGAATGATTTCATCATTTATTGTTATGAGCTGTCTCTATTTATAGAGATTTTAGCAAATTTCAGGGTACATGGTAAGCTTAGTATACTACTATATTTTATATAATATAAAAGGATTACCAGCATCTATTAGTTGAATAGCTGACGTCTATAACTTCAGCATTAGCTTAATGACTATAATGTTAATGTGTGGTTAGTGTAGTCAGTGCTAAATAAAATTTAGCAGTAAATAATTTAACCTTTAAATCATCTATAGCTTTTATAATAAAATTATATGTATCATAAATGTAGTGAAAAACCCAGTCCTGCCAATTGATATTAGTTAATTATATTGCTCAACCTTATTGATGAGATATATCCTGTAGCACAGCGAAAAATCATGCTTTAATCCATCTAATACCACATTTAACACGCTATTATTATGTTTCTACAATCTTTAGCATAACAGATGTATATTTATAATCCTTGAAGATACTGTCCAGTATTTCGTGAAAAATGCGGAGGGTATGTGTATTACACCCACCTTGCAATTTGCAATGGATTTTAGTATACAGGTTTAGTTATTAAATAACCCAAAAGCATTAAACGTGGAAATAACATCATAATTTATGCATGTAGTTATAGTGCATTACTGCACTTTTATTTTTTTTAAAAAACAATATTACTATAGATGTCAACCATTAAATCTAAAATTATTATGCTCCATAAACAAGATTGATAGGAGTAACCCAATGATTATTGTTACTGGCGGTGCCGGTATGATTGGAAGTAATATTATTAAAGCATTAAACAATAAAGGATATAGCGACATATTGGTAGTAGATAATCTAAAAAATGGCATGAAGTTTATCAATCTCGTTGATCTGGATATCACCGACTATATTGATAAGGAGGATTTTATAGCTAGAATTGTACGTGGGAATAGTCTAGGTAATATTGACGTCATATTTCACGAAGGTGCTTGCTCTTCTACTACTGAATGGGATGGTAAATATATGATGAATAATAATTATCAGTGCTCAAAAAACATTCTTCACTACTGCCTAGATCGCAAAATCCCGTTCCTGTACGCTTCCTCTGCTGCGACCTATGGTGCCCATGAAATATTTATGGAAGAACGCTGTTATCAAAAGCCATTAAATATTTATGGCTACTCAAAGTTTCTGTTTGATCAATATGTACGCTCAGTATTTCCAAAGGCGCACTCACCGATATGTGGCTTACTCTATTTTAATGTCTACGGCCCACGAGAAAGTCACAAAGGAAATATGGCTAGCATGGCCTTTAACTTAAATAGCCAAATTCATAATGGTAAGAACCTTCAACTTTTCTCTGGAAGTAAAAAGTTTAAGCGTGACTTCATTTGGGTTAGCGACGTAGCAGCAGTTAACTTATGGTTATGGGAAGCAGGTAAGTCAGGTATTTTTAATTGTGGTACTGGTTGCGCTGCAAGCTTTCAGTCCATCGCCGATTCGGTAATAGATTTTCACCAAAAAGGCACAATAGAATACATTGATTTCCCACAGAATTTGAAAGGACGTTACCAGGTACATACACAGGCTAATATAACAAAGCTACGTACTGCTGGCTATAATGCATCATTTAAAATGGTTGCTGAAGGGGTAAAAGAGTACATGACTTGGTTAAATCGTAGTATATGAGTGAAATGAATAATGAAAATCCTAGTGGTTGGCCCATCATGGGTTGGTGACATGATGATGTCTCAGAGTCTTTACCGTACTCTAAAGGTAAAGTATCCATCCGCAAAAATTGATGTGATGGCAGTAGCCTGGTGCCGACCGTTGCTAATGTGGATGCCGGAAGTCCATCAGTCTCTGCTAATGCCGCTAGATCATGGTACTTTAGGTCTGAGCGCACGCGTACGATTAGGACATTCCTTGCGTGCTAAGCAGTATGATCGCGCGTATATATTAAGCAATTCATTTAAATCTGCATTGGTGCCATTTTTTGCTGCAGTACCGCAACGTATCGGTTGGCGAGGTGAAATGCGATATGGTGTGCTTAATGATATGCGTGTGCTTGATAAAACTGCATTTCCATTGATGGTACAACGTTATATAGCGTTAGCTTATAATAAAAGAAGTGTTATGTGTGCTAACGATCTACCTCAACCACTATTGTTTCCACGGCTACAAATTAGCGAAGCAGAGATTCTCAAAATCTCTTCTGCATTCAATTTTAATAATCATAGACCTATGATTAGCTTTTGCCCTGGAGCAGAATTTGGGCAAATAAAATGCTGGCCACACTATCATTACACTACATTAGCACAAAAGTTAATTGAGCAAGGTTATCGTATTACACTATTCGGCTCTAAAAAAGATTTTACAGTCGGCGAAAAGATTTATGCTGGATTAGAATCGGCGTCCTGTAATTTTTGCTTAAATCTAGTCGGGAAAACTCGACTAGAGGAAGCTATGATTTTAATGGCGTCTAGTCAGGCAATCATTAGCAATGATTCTGGTTTAATGCATATAGCCGCTGCGTTAAATAAACCATTAATAGCGCTGTATGGGCCAACTAGCCCAGAATTTACGCCGCCATTGTCCAAGGAGACTCAAATAATCCGTTTAATTAGTGGTTATCATAAAGTTCGTAACAGCGATACTAAAACAAAATATCATGTAAGCCTAATTAATCTTCAGCCGCAGCAGGTATTAGAAGCCCTTATGCTATTATTGGCAACAACAAAGGAATAGCTATGCAGGTTTTAATTATTAAAACATCCTCAATGGGAGATATCCTTCATACGCTTCCTGCATTGACTGATGCTATGCAAACCATACCGAACATTCGTTTCGATTGGGTTGTCGAAGAAGGATTTCGTCAAATTCCCACCTGGCATCCAGCTGTTGATTGTGTAATTCCAGTGGCTATCCGTCGTTGGCGAAAAAACTGGTTTTGTAGTATAACACGCCAGCAGCGTATTGCCTTCAAACGTGAGCTGCAGAAGCGCCGCTATGATTTAGTAATTGATGCCCAAGGATTACTTAAAAGCTCGGTGTTAATTACTCGCTTTGCTAAGGGTAGTAAACATGGTCAAGGCTATAACAGTGTAAAAGAACCATTAGCCAGTTGGTTTTACAATTATCGGCATAATCTTAAAAAACAGCATGCAGTAGAGCGCATGCGACAACTTTTTGCTAAAAGCTTGGATTATGATCAGCCAGACAACGACGGTTGTTATGCTATTTCTCAACGATTTTTAAATCAGCCCCCGGCTGATGCTGGACAGTATTTAGTGTTTTTACACGCAACCACACGAACCAATAAACATTGGCCAGAACAGAATTGGCGTGAGCTGATTAAGTTAACAGTTAACAGTGGGATAAAAATTAAGCTACCTTGGCATACAGAACATGCACACCAACGTGCACTTCGATTAGCAGCAGGTTGTTCATCTATTGAGGTACTTCCACAGCTTAGTTTGCAACAGATTGCCGAAGTGTTATCAGGTGCTCAAGGTGTGGTATCAGTCGATACTGGACTAAGCCACCTTGCTGCCGCGCTTAATAAGCCAAATATTACACTATTTGGACCTACAAATCCTGAGATGATCGGTGGTTACGGACAACATCAATTATCAATATTATCAGATAATTATAAGATGAAATCCATCTCAGTCGATAAAGTGTTCGCTTTATTGAAGGAACAATCATTATGAAACGACTACATATAATTAATTTAGAAAAAATGGGTGGAGCCGAAAAAATATTATTGCAGTTTCTAGCGCATACTACCTCGGGTAGTGATAGCATCCTTTGCATTAGTAACAAAATAGGTTCAGAAATAACAACTTTCCTAGGAGGAACAGAATTAACTTTTGCTAACCAGATTTTTCAGGGCAACACCCTAAAATACCCTGTTTTTATGAGAAGCACAGTGTTACTACGCAAGATTGAGCGACAGCAGGCTGATTGTGTTATCTTTTGGGATGTGATTCCTAATTTAGTGAGAAAAATCTTTAATAGTAAAGCGATTTATTATGATCATGGTTGCTCTTGGCGTTTCCCTCAGAACAATAAAACCCTGTCTTTTTTTAAAAAAATTGATAGTTGTATCGCGATTAGTTGCGCGTCTAAAAAAGTGATGGAAGAGCGCTTTAAATTAACCTGTCATATAGAAATAATAAAAAACTGTGTTCCACCACCTATTACCTTTAAAAAAAAATATGATGAACCGCGATCCAAAATATACCTTGGCACCGCTTCACGTTTAGACTCACTTAAAGGAATTGGTATACCTATTCTGATAATTCAAGAATTAAAGAAACTGAATATCTACGCAGAACTATACATTGCTGGTAAAGGAGCTCATGAGTATGCGCTGAAAGCTCTCACAGTAAGGCTCGGGCTACAACAGCGAGTTCATTTTCTTGGCTTCCAACACAACCTGACTGATTTTTTCACGATAATCGATTTTTATATTAGTTCGCCGGTTACGGAACCGTTTGGGTTATCTTGTATGGAGGCAGTATATCATGGTGTTCCTGTCGTGTTTCCGCTTATTGACGGGCAACCAGAAGTCGTTCCTAACGGTAAGTGTGGCATTGGTATTGCGCCCACCCTAACCGTCTTACAATATCATGCACTAACTGGACTGAATATTAAGTTTCCACATCAAGTATTCAATCCTATAACTCAAACAATGATGAAACCTTTAGTTCTCTCGCCTAAAGAATGTGCTCAGCGAATTTCTGAGGTTTTAGTAAATCAGAACTATTTAACACTCAGTCAGAATACTTTGCAACACGCGCGCAGCCACTTCCATTATCTAGATTTTATTCGGGCATTAGAACGGGGCTTTTCAGGTCGTAAAACCTAGTAGTTAATGTGTTTTATGTTATACATAATACACTACTATTGTAGTGCTAATTAGCATTATCTGTTGCTATTATCTTACCTGGTTACT
Source organism: Candidatus Gillettellia adelgis (assembly GCA_020541285.1). Taxonomy (GTDB): domain Bacteria; phylum Pseudomonadota; class Gammaproteobacteria; order Enterobacterales; family Enterobacteriaceae; genus Gillettellia; species Gillettellia adelgis. The sequence goes on from CP047043.1 coordinate 677,602, forward strand.
ATAGAATATAGTTTTGATCGGTATACTGAAACATTTCTAGGCTATTTAAAATACTTTTAAGTTTATGATCAGTCTTGTTTATATTATACTTTGCTATGCTAGTTGTAGGTATGCCAGTAGCATAGCAACTATGTTAGCGTGCCGTTTACGACATTTAAATTTTTGTGAGACTGTTGTATAAGCCTTGATTTCGTTATATTACTATAACCTAAGCATTGAGAAAAGCGGGGCTGGTAATGCATATGTTTTTTGATCTTTATATTTGTAATATTTATATATAACAATTGATAATTGTCAATTTTTCATATTCTGTTTAGTCAACTAATAATCCGTATTGATTTTTTTAATTAAAAAAGATATAATGTTTTTGACATTTATAATGTTATTATGCGTGTTTCAAGTTTTTAACCCGAAAATATTAAATGACATTTAAAGAACCTATTTTTCTGGGTAAGATTACGTGATTAGCAATGTCTTCTCAGATAACCCTATATCTTATATAGTAATGCAGTTAGGCGTATCACTCTAAGTTTTTCGATCAACAGAAAACCGTTAAGTAAACGCAGTATGAAGATCGCATTAAGCATTACTGGTATTTTATTAACTATATCAAGATATTATGTTGAATTCTTTATTCCCCGTATTTAATCTATTCATAATATCATATCAAACCTGATAAATTTATTGATCTGAAAATACAGTGATAGCTCATCTAGAGATTGATTACGGAAAATTTGATAATCATAACTGTATTTATTGTGATAGGTATTATGTTGATTGGTACCAGCATAGTGATTTCAGTTTATATTTAGTAATAAATGTTATATTAAGTAAATTGCTTAATAAATTAGAGAAACTATTCTATTGATATCTACATGCAATACTTGGTATTATACTAAGCATCGCGTTTGAGTTAGTTTGACTATTTATCTCCATGACTGACTAATACATGTGTATTGTACTACATACATCGGATTCTTGGCATTTAGAACTATAGAATAATACTTTTGCTATTTAAAGAGTGTGTATTAACTGGTTAATATGTTGTAAATTTTATGAAACTAGAATTTTTTAAGATATCATTACATTCATTAAATATTCACGTTTGTTGATTATCTTCGCTTTGAAGATGTTGATATCCGCATAAATATCAAAGAGTCTCTAATAATTTTGATTTGAAATCTCACAGATATTCTCAGAGAATTATTTAATTCTAGAAGATATTACAGAATCTATAAATTGTTTAATAGATTTACTGTCACTCTTTATGATACAGAACAACTTAACAGATTAATAAAGGCAGAATCTATACTACACAACTGCCAGTGTAAATTAATAGCTAATCGAAATAGTTTTTTTACACATCAATCTTTTGAGTGTGCTTTATACACATAAAGCTATAGCATACAAGACATGTGTGATAGCCTGTGAAATTAAAACAATCAAAGACTCACCAGTCAATTTATCTGCATTCATCCTGTATATCTTGCGTAGCGAAGAACATTAACGTATATCTATAACATATTTTAAAAATAAAGCTCAGACAATAGAGATTAAAAATTATACCCATCTAAACATTATAAACACATTGCATGTATAAGACATAGTCAGCGTAATAATTTGACACATGACATAATCAACAGAAAATGTTATTTCTTTGTCATCATTAAAAATAATTTAACTAATAAGGTAGCGGATGTATTATTTTTGAATAAAATAGACTATCACCACCCAGAGTTAGTAAACCGAAGTAACAGTGACGAATGCAAACTTTTATGGTTGATTTCTCTGTGTTCTACATGTAAATCTGAAAAATCCATGTAATGTGACTACACAAATACACAGAGAAGAGATGTCGATAATTTGCTCTACTAAAAGTTGCTTTACAGCAATATACCAGTTTTCTTGAATATGCTATTAACACTTAGCAGAACGCTATCACATAATATTCATGTTAAGTGATAAACCTTTAAGACTATAATTTATAGTAATTAGGTATAAATGCTGAACAAAATAAAAGCCGCTAATACTAAAAAACTGAGTTTTATAATTGTTGCAATAGCAGTTTCTACTAGTCTAGTAGAAACTACACTGAACCGTAATGCATTTTATCTAGCGATGTTGGTGGCTCTAAGCACCTTATTTATCCAGCGTCCCCGTCGCATACCACATGAGATTATATTAATATCTTTCGGTGTATTTATTGTTGGTTTTAGTCATCTATTGTGGCATTGGCGTTTCCCTGGAGTAGCACTGAGTCAACTTGAAGTTGATAAAAATTACTGGATCACGGGATGGCGCCTTATAAGTGGTGCGTTATTACTGTTTGGTATGGGTGCTTCACATGATTATTGGGATCCAAAGACTTTACATATCACTACAACACTCATTATTGTTGGTTTTTTTTACACTTCCTTCATAGGGTTTTATTTTTATTGGCAAAAACCTGCGCTACGTTTAGAAATTCAAACAGTTTCTACTATGACTTCTTATATTTATATGTTGCAGTCTTTGCTGACGATATATGTATTATCACTATTTAAGTTACGTTACAAAGCTTTGTTTATTTTTTGTGTTTTAGTAATTACACTTTGGGTGATTTTACTAACAGAAACTCGTTCATCACTATTACTGTATCCAGTGATTGTACTACTTATGTTTTTTGATGGGCACCATTCAGCTATAAAAATAGCACTTATTTTTTTTATAGCAGGTTTATGTATTAATTTAATAACCGGTCATTTCTTTTATAAAATTACGGCACGCTTGGCTGGAACTAGCATAGAGCTAAATAATTATCAGAAAGGCGATGGAAATTCTTCACTCGGATCACGTATCAGCATGTGGAAGGCAGGAATACATGCTATTAAGCACAGTTTTTCTGGTCAAAGCGCGGCGACTCGATTCATTCTCATAACCGAATACATTAAAAAAAATGAACGAGGTAACCCAGAAGCATTGCGAAACCTAGCATTTCATATGCACAATGATTTGATTGATGCCGGTTCTTTACAAGGTATTACCGGTATTATAGCAGTACTAACATTTTATTTTCTAGTATTTCGTGCTATCCGCACAAGCACGGCAGCCAAACCAGTGTTATTATTAGTACTTATGCCTACGATAATTCTTGGTATGGTAGATACTCTTTTTATTGATCAACGTTATGTGACTAATCTTACGTTGTTATTAACTCTCTATATGTGCTTGCAACCTTCAGTATGCCATACTATTCACTCTGATATAAAGAACTAAATCTAAAAAATTGGAGGAACAATGACAATTTTAGTTACAGGAGGAGCTGGATATATTGGTTCGCACACTGTACTTAGATTACTCGAGCGTAATGAACAGGTAGTAGTATTAGATAATTTGGTTAATGCTTCTTCTATCTCTTTGCAGCGCGTCTCCGAAATAATTGGAAAAAAAGCAGTGTTTTATCAAAATGACATAAGAAATCGAGGTGTGCTAAAACGCATTTTTAGTGAACACACTATTATTTCTGTAATGCATTTTGCTGGCTTGAAATCTGCAATGGAATCTATTACTCAACCGCTAGAGTATTATCAAACTAACCTGAGTGGTACACTTGTTTTACTAGATGAAATGCGTCAGGCCGGAGTGTATCAATTAATCTTTAGTTCTTCTGCTACAGTTTATGGTACTCCAAAAAAAGTCCCGCTGCAAGAGACTTCACCTATTGGCGGTACTACTAATCCTTACGGTACCTCAAAACTAATGATAGAACATATTTTACAAGATTTTTCTAAAGTAGAGCCCTCATTTTTTATTACTATTCTGCGTTATTTTAACCCAATAGGCGCACACCCCTCTGGCCTAATCGGTGAGGATCCTAAAGGACGACCTAGTAATCTATTACCTTGTATTGCCCAAGTGGCAATCGGTCAATTAAAAGAAGTAGCGATTTTTGGTGATGATTACCCAACGCCAGATGGTACTGGAATACGTGATTATATTCATGTAATGGATGTAGCAGAAGGACACATAAAAGCGTTAGAACGCATTTATACTAATACAGGTGTGTCAGTATATAATCTAGGTACCGGTGTTGCTCACTCTGTACTGCAAATATTGTGTGCTTTTGAGCAAGCCTGCGGAAAAAAAATTTCTTACCAGGTGCTTCCACGTCGACTCGGTGATGTCGCTGAATGCTGGGCAGATGTTTCACTATCTGCAGAAAAGCTCGATTGGAAAACACAACGCGAATTACAGGATATGATGAGCGACGCCTGGAATTGGTATAAGAAAAACCCACGTGGCTATTATACATAAGCAGTATTAGTGAGGGAACGAAGGTGTACTCGTTCCCTAGATTAAATCACAGTGCTCGTGAGGAGCACACTTTGGAATTATATGAATAATTTTTGTTCATCAATGAATATTAGCTAAATTATCTTAGATATTCATAATATTGATCGTCTAATACATTTAATCTGAATTATCTTTCCACGAAACAAGCCCATAGAGCTCTATTGAAGATAGTATAGAGCATCATAGTGTTCTATAATTAATAAAGCATTAATGATATATTATCAGAACTCATCTCATATGGAGCTTTTTAAAAGAACTGCTTTGTTGGGCGGGATGATTGTACTAAAAGTCATTTTTTAAATTATACGCTGTGTAATGAAATAATTTAGAGGATTGATTAATATTATCACTAACGTAAGTATCTGTGTTCGTGTTTAAATATGTGATGGTTAGTAAACCATCTGAAGAATTTTAGGCTATCCTAACAGTCTTTCTTATTTTATCGACGAGTCCGCTAAGCTAGTATCTGGTTATTAATTAGTTAACCTGTTTATAAATTTAGCTATTTAACTGATTATCCGCATTGACTCCGTGGTATATATTACAGTAGAAAACATACTGTAATTACGGTAGAGTAACTATTCATATTTTAGAGTGTTAAATTAGAGTACATTAACGAGATTATAGCATCTACCTTAAATTAGGTCATTCTGCAGACAGTAGCTACTTCAATAAATATGCAAATCTTAATATAGCGACGCAAATAGGTATGTTATTATAAGGACAGTAAATACTTCAAACGATTTAGTAAATTCAGTATCAATGGCGCCGTAACTTATTTATACTTGTATAACTCGCATAAAGTTGTTCTTTCATAAGTTAATATCCTGAAATCTAACATTTTCATATTTTTAGCAATTCTGGCGATGTTTTTCTGTACTGCCAAGAGATAGAGGCTTATCTAGGAAAACGTTACTCAGTAATTAACATGTATAATGCTGGTTGCTTATAATGCGCATTATATTAATGAAGTATGCGCTGATCATTTTAAGTTTAAATGCAGTAGCAAATACTATTTTAGTATTGCAATATCTCTAGGACGTTAGGTGAATGAAACATTTATACTACAATAAGCTAATTGGTGCTACCAAAATCCTTTAGATAATTTCTAGAAAATGCTACTAGTCTTTACCTTTAATATTTTATTAAAAATCATCTTGTTACTAGATAATAATAAATACTATGTTTAATGGTGCATCAGTTGAGTATCTATAACAATATTATTTATTTTAAATACACAATCTGTGTTCTCTTACATATCGTCATTTTATTTCTACCTGTGAAGAACATGAAAACTGCATTAATATAACATTGTTTGTTTTACGGACTTTATTAGAATAGATGCGTTCTAAAACGCAGAAGGTATGTAAGAAATTCTACCAAGAAATTTCAGACAAGTCTGCTTAGGCGAGTTTTGAGATACTAAAGCAAGGAAATTATTTCGTGGTTTCTCTAGTTGTGGGATATTTAATGCTTTTATCTTTTGATGCATTATTCGATCTTCTATATCTAGAAAGTATCGCTTTCTGATAAAAATTTTTCAAATGGTGCATCCAGGAGGAGTCGAACCTCCGACCGCTCGGTTCGTAGCCGAGTACTCTATCCATCTGAGCTATGGATGCAAATGGCGGTGAGGCGGGGATTCGAACCCCGGATGCAGGTTGTAACTACATACTCCCTTAGCAGAGGAGCGCCTTTAGCCGCTCGGCCACCTCACCCTGTGCTGTTTTAAAATTCTATATCATACTCCTTAAGGCGTTTTATTAGTGCTGATGCTATGGATTATAGCATTTTTTCAACGTTATAAGTCAAATTATTTTTCCTATGCATATAGGTTTATATGATTCATGATGAACATGAGCATTTTATAAAAATATTATATTTTATTACAGGTAAAAACAAGTATTTTTTTAATGTATTAAAAATGTAGACTGGGGAAATAACAGCATGAAATAGAAAAGAACGTAAAATTCTTCTAAATCTTGCCTAGCATGAGGTGCCGACTTAAAATGAGTAAGTCTTCTATTAAGACTGCTCTGCTTGGATACGTTGATATATCTCTTCGCGATGCACGGATACATTTTTTGGCGCATTCACACCAATTCGAACTTGATTACCTTTTACCCCTAGCACTGTTACCGTTACTTCATCGCCAATTATAAGAGTTTCACCAACTCTACGAGTCAGAATTAACATTCTTTTCTCCTTGAAAGATTGCAAGAGTCGGGTCTTACAATTTTTTATTATTATCCATTATATACTCAATATATCTTAAGATGCAGGTAAGTATTTAGTAAAAAGTGCGTTAAATCAGGATTTTGCGCTTACTCCTATCGCCTGTTCAATTAAATTGAATATATACCATATATTGGTACGATATACTCGTTATACTTTAAGCTTCCGGAAAAATCGTAATAGAGTGCAAAATTAAACTAGAATGAATTTGAAGAATTCTTTTGCTATACCTCAAGCGCAGTTTAAAACCATCCGGTTAATTAAATCTCAAGAAGATTAGATCAGTTAGTGATTTAGGTGAGACAGTGATAACACTTATGAAACTAACGGCGCAATGAGTATGCTCTGTGACAACATATGATGCAGATCTACCTGAAAGAGCTGGCTGTATTATAACTAGACTATATTAATAGTATATCAAACTATCATAAATAATACATTATTCCATCTTTGTAAAATTTTTATTTTTACAGCATAGACATTACCCAATCTTCAACACTGTTTAAGGCTTGGGATAAAGCACTGACATTTGTCCCTGCTGCTTGAGCTATATCGGGACGTCCGCCACCCTTTCCATCTATTTGTCTTGCCATGTCACTAATTAGTTCTCCAGCCTTTACTCGGTTCATTAGATCTTTGGTCACACCAGCAATCAAGTACACCTTATTATTAGTAGTCATAGCTAGCACGATCACAGCTGACCCTAATTGATTTTTTAGATTTTCCACTATAGTGCGTAATACTTTTACATTAACTATATTTAGTCGGCTAACTACGAGTTGTACACCTTTAACTATCTTTGCTTGGCTAGATAGAAAAATTGTTTCTTGCGCTACCTGTTGATTTCTAAATTTTTGCAATTCTTTTTCTAAAATATGGGTACGATTGAGTATTACCTGTACCTTATTAGCTAAGTTTGTAGTATTGCTTTTCACTAAATCCGAGATAATTTGTAACAGCTCAGTTTGTTGATGTAGTATAGTTATAGCATGTTCGCCAGTGGTCGCCTCAATACGACGCACACCTGCAGCTATGCCAAATTCAGTTACTATACGAAATAAACCAATATTACCTGTGCGATCGCTATGAGTACCGCTGCATAGTTCGATAGAGAAATCTCCTATACTTAATACGCGCACATTATTATCGTACTTTTCATGAAACAATGCGATTGCCCCTTTTTCTTTAGCAGCGGATAGAGGCATAATTGAGGATTGAATCAGTAGGTTTCGACGCACCTGTTGATTAACTAGAGTTTCTATTGCGCGTATTTGTTCTGGTTTTATCGTTTCAAAATGCGAAAAATCAAAACGAAGATATTTATTATTAACTAAAGAACCCTTCTGCATGACATGCGCGCCTAATGTTTTACGTAGTGCAGCATGCAACAGATGGGTAGCCGAATGGTTGAGACAAATATCATTACGACGCTCAGTATCGACATACGCATTAACACGATCCTTGACTTTCAGCGAACCTTCTAAAAGTTTACCATGATGTCCGATAGCCTGCCTGTATTTCTGGGTATCTCTTACTATGAAATCTGCATAAGGGACTTTTAGTACGCCCTGATCGCCTACCTGACCACCAGCTTCGCCATAAAATGGCGTCTTGTCCAAAATTACTATCGTATTTTCACCGGCATTAATTTGCTTGACTTGCCGACCATCACAGAATAACGCAATCACTGTTGCTTGCTGTTCTGCGTGATCATAACCGATGAACTGACTCTTTTTGTTTGTGCGGATCATTGTATTGTAGTGTTTGCGAAAACTGCTTTGCTTTCGTGCGCGGTGTTGTTGTTCTCTCATCGCTTGATTAAAACCATCTTCATCAACTTTTAACCCGCGCTCGCGACAAATCTCTGAAGTTAAGTCAATTGGAAAACCACAAGTATCATACAAATAGAAAGCCATTTTTCCATCTAGTATCTTATCGTTTAACCTACTTAACTCTTGATTCAGTAGAGACAGACCACGATCTAGCGTGCGAGCGAACTGCTTTTCCTCACTTTTTAGAATGTGCTCTACTAGCAACTGTTGGTGTTTTAGTGAGTCAGCAGATGCCCCCATAACTTGAATTAATGGTGCTACCAATCTATATAAAAAAGTGTTTTTTACGCCTAGCATATTACCGTGGCGAATGGCCCGACGAATAATACGGCGCAGTACATATCCACGGTTTTCATTTGATGGAAGTACGCCATCTGATATTAAGAAGGCACATGAACGGATATGGTCAGCTATAACACGTAGAGATTTGTTTGCTAGATTACTAGCTCCAGTCACGTTTGCTATTGAAGCAATTAGTGTCCGAAAAAGATCGATCTCATAGTTATCATGCACATGTTGCAGGACTCCTGCAATACGTTCAAGACCCATACCAGTATCTACTGAAGGTTTTGGTAGCAGTTGCATTGTATGATCTGATTGTCGATCGAATTGCATGAAGACGATATTCCAAATCTCAATATAACGATCGCCATTTTCTGTATCGCTACCTGGAGGCCCTCCCCAAATATGATCGCCGTGATCATAGAAAATTTCAGTGCATGGGCCACATGGGCCGGTATCACCCATTTGCCAAAAATTATCAGAGGCAAAAGCAGCTCCTTTATTATCTCCAATACGGATAATGCGCTCAGCAGTTACACCTATGTGTTTCTGCCAGATATCAAAAGCTTCATTATCAGCGTCATAGACGGTAATCCATAGTTTTTCTTTTGGTAAATTAAACCAGTCTTTCCCAGTTAGCAATTCCCAGGCATAGCTGATTGCCTCATACTTAAAGTAATCGCCGAAGCTAAAGTTACCCAGCATCTCAAAGAATGTATGATGACGTACGGTGTAACCGACATTATCAAGATCATTATGCTTTCCACCGGCGCGCACACAGCGTTGTGAGGTGGTCGCTCGAAAATAATTAGGCGTATCCAACCCCAAAAAAATATTTTTAAATTGGTTCATTCCGGCATTAGTAAACAATAACGTCGGATCATTATCTGGTACTAAAGAACAACTTTTTACAACTTTATGTCCTTTACTACAAAAAAAATCGAGAAACGTTTGACGGATCTCAGTGGTACTCTTGCTCATAATTTTTCCAAAAACACTAAAATAATAACATCTTCTTAAGTAAAGATATGATTCTTATAATTATAACTCGTTGGTAAATAATAAAATAGGAATTAAGAAAAATTTTTGTAAAGGTTAAAATTTCTATGTATTAATACTATAAAATCATGGTATTTGTCTTAGCTTGTTTTATAAGGAATCTTGTAGTGTAAATTAAGTAGGACTATCACTTATCTTTCATGCTATTTAAATGCATTTCTATATCTCTATGATGTTATTTTGTTTGCTTGTATCAGTTAATAAAATAATTCACTAACGCTATTTACACTTGTTTATTTATGATCTTTTAGATTTATGCAGAAAGGATAATGTGTATAGTTTTATTTTTTATGATAGACGTTACTGTTATATTTTTGATAATATAAATTTTATTAGTATCAGTTATTTCTTCCACCTAAATTACTAACTAGCATAATCCTTTGAAAGGATAGTAGCTTACCTTTGATATTTAGCTTTTAGAAAAATAATTATAGTGTAATCAGTTAAAATCTGACTTGTGTTTGTATTTTTATTATGGTTCTTAAGCTATCAATATATCACAATTATACAGTATTTATGATCAAAGTATTTATTAATAACTTAACTTTAAAAGAACCACATGGGTCCTACACTAACCTCGACACACATTAAAAATCGGATAAAGACGCTATGAATGATAAATATTTGTAGTACACTAAATAAGTCACCTCTACAGTAGAATAGAAGCTAGTAATATCATTATATTTTACTATGATCCTTGAATCAATGGTATGTACGGTTGTACCGTAGCAGATTTACAATAGAGGATTTAATCTTAAAAAAGATATTTTGTCCTTGATATAAGAATTGCTAAAATTTCCGATAGTCAATGCATTCAGAAGACATACCTAAATTATAATATTATATTAAATTTAGTATTTAGCATACTAGCTGTCACTAATCGCGTAGCTCAGACGATACGGCCAACGCTTTGCATATTTTTTAAAACACTCTAGTACAAAAAAGAACCAAGAACACTTATAGAGTGCTACGTAAATAAAAATATAGCAGCTATTATAGCCTATATCTACAAAATTAAGCTAGCTAATGTATTAATTCGTCCGCTAACACATCGGGGTTATTAATGTTTAATGTATAGTAACACAAACGTAGAAGCAATGAATAGATAATATTCTTGATCTCAACTATGCATTCATAGTGACGCAGTTAGGCTAGGTCTAACACCACAATATTACTCATATCTAGATATATTAGTGTCCTTGGATTATTCAGCAATATTAAAATTTTTTCGCTTATACTTGAAGTTCAAGGAATATCAATTTACCAGGTTAGTCATAACTATAAAAACATCTTAAATTATTTAGAGTGTTTAGAGCACCGTATAAAATACGCACCCTTAACGACTAAAGAAGATCTATGATGTTAGTAAAATTCTGTTAGTCTCTATAATTTTGCATATTAAACGGGTATCAACTGACACATAATTTGTGTAGATAATAGCGGGTAAAAGAACGGTGCTTTTAGGCCTTAGAAGGTAGATTCTCTACTAAAGAGAAATAGTTGTTTTGTATCAAAATAAAATCGATGATCATCTATTATTATATCTAGGGTCTGATATAGCAAATTGAATTAAATTACATTCCTTAACGTTTTGGGATGAATGCTGATCCTATATAACAATATTATGACAAACTCTAGTAATATATCAAAAAAATAAGTGGTGCGTTTTTCTAGTATATCCTAACAAAGTTAAATAGCGATTTTCTTTTCATTGATTACTTCCGCGGTCTTTTAATAAAATTTTATTCAAACTACTAAAATTAGCAGATAATAAAGCATTAGATATGCTACATATTGCCTGGTCTTTTAAAAAATTCTACAGAAAGACGATCTTCTCTGTCAACAATTAGCGGTATCCCATGCATTATTAATGTTTTATTCCTGATAGCAATAAAATAAATAATTCTTTATTCTTTAGTATGTGATACTGATAATCACTGTATTTGCTAATACTAAAAGTATCTTAAATATAGCAGGTATCTATGAACGGCTCAAGTTGTACTGAGGGTATTAATTATTCTGTTACATACTTTACTTAATAGAGTATAAATTACATAGTTTATAACAAAAATAATCACATAGGTTTCGTGATATAGCTCATGTTATTGCACATTATGGCTCAGCAGTTAAAAATGACACTCTGAAAGTGCGACTAACTACCTTGACCGTGATCGTTAGGGTTATTACGGTTGCTTTGAACCCGCTTAAGATACCTTGCTTGTATGTTATATTTAACAATAGTAAATTAGTAATGATATGTTTATCACTAACTAGATGTATCAAAACTAAGCAGCACATTAGTGTTCTTTCGAGTAAAGGCAGAGATGAAAGGCAAATTCATTGTTATTGAAGGATTGGAAGGGGCTGGTAAAACTACCGCATGCAATACGGTCTCCAGTATCTTACGTGAGTATGGAATAAATGATATTGTCTGTACGAGAGAGCCAGGTGGAACACCTTTAGCTGAGAAATTACGCGATCTATTTAAGTACGGAGTAAATGGCGAATTGCCTACGATTAAGGCAGAAGTACTAATTTTATATGCAGCTCGTGTGCAGCTGGTAGACACTATTATTAAGCCAGCGTTAAAATGCGGTACATGGGTTGTAGGCGATCGTCATGATTTATCCTTGCAAGCTTATCAAGGGGGTGGACGTGGTATAGATTCACAACTGACGTTCTCACTACGCGATAGTGTGTTAGAAGGATTCTGTCCAAATCTCACTCTTTATTTGGATCTGCCACCGCTACTTGGGTTACAACGCGCTCAAGCTCGCGGCGTTCTTGATCGCATCGAAAAAGAATCGTTATTGTTTTTCAAATATACGCGTGCTCGCTATTTAGCACTGGCAAAACAAGATAAATCGATTATTACTATTGATGCTACGCAGTCGCTTGAACATGTTACTACTGCTATTCATACCTGTATGAGTCATTGGTTAGATCAGCAGGGAGATGTGTAATGGAGGAGGGATACCCATGGCTTAACACTTCATATCATCAATTAATCGAGTACTATGCCACTAGAGGTGGACATCATGCGCTACTCTTACATGCTGCCGCAGATAATGGGAATGATGCGTTAGCGTATGCATTAAGCTGTTGGTGGCTCTGTCATAAGAAGCATAATTTTAAGAAGAATTGTGGTGCATGTCATGGCTGCCGGTTGATGCGCGCAGGCAACCATCCGGACTACCACCGATTGATACCAGAAAAAGAAAAAAATAGTTTAGGTATTGAACTGATTCGTCAGGTTATTGAGAAACTCTCTTTACATTCACATCAAGGAGGAGTCAAGGTAATTTGGCTTTCACAAGCTGAAACATTAACTGAAACGGCGGCTAATGCTCTACTAAAGATTCTAGAAGAACCTCCAAAGAACACTTATTTTATACTAGATTGCCGCAACCCTGCAAGATTATTAGCGACGTTACGTAGCCGATGTTTATATTGGCATCTAGCTAGCCAGGACGAAACATTAAGCATGCATTGGCTTAGTCATCATGCATCGGGAAATCCAGTCGATCACATCATCGCATTACGCCTAAACAGCGGCGCGCTTATTGCCGCTAAAAAGTTGCTTAAACCAGAGCGCTGGAAACAACGGAGCGATCTATATAGTATATTACACACTGCTTTATTAAAAGGTGATATCCTATTATTATTACCCACACTAAATCATCCAAATGTAATGGAACGTCTACACTGGTTGTGCACATTATTAGTAGATGCAATGAAATGGCAGCAAGGTGCAGAAAGCTGCGTGCTTAATCAAGATCAACAACCATTAATACGTCAACTCGCTAACCGAATGACTGGCGTTTCGTTGTCGTTAGTCGTGCAGCACTGGTTGATATGTCGCTATAAGTTACTTAGTATGATTGGTCTGAATCGTGAACTGCTATTGATCGATCAATTACTTAGTTGGGAACAATTACTAGGTGTCCCTATATGTTTGTTATTGTATATTCTATAAAGAAAAGTGATATATATTATGCTATTAGTTGACTCTCATTGTCATTTTGATTGTTTAGATTATCAGCGTTTACATAAAAAAGTGGATAATATGTTGGCCAAGGCAAAATTGCATGATGTTGGTTATGTGCTGGCAGTTTCCAATACTTTGCTGGATTATAAGTCAATGGTACAATTTATTGGTGTACGCAATGATATTGCTTTTTCTTGTGGTGTGCATCCGCTGAATTTAAAAGACCGTTTCAATTATAGTGAATTGCGAACTTTAGCAGCTGAGGAACAAGCAATAGCGTTAGGGGAGACAGGCTTGGATTATTTTTACAACAAACATAACCTTGATCTTCAAAAAATATCATTTCGAAAACATATACGTATTGCCCGTGATCTTAATAAACCAGTTATTGTGCACACTCGTAATGCGCACTCCGATACATTAGCAATTTTGCGCGAAGAAAATGCACAGGATTGTGGTGGCGTACTGCACTGTTTTACTGAGGATCGCGTTACCGCAAGGGCATTATTAGATCTCGGTTTCTATATTTCTTTCTCTGGTATCATAACCTTTAGCAATGCTAAAAAAGTGCGCGATGTGGCATATTATGTGCCACTTGATCGTATGTTAGTAGAAACTGACTCGCCGTATCTAGCTCCGGTGCCGCACCGAGGAAAACAAAATCAACCCGCTTATGTGCGTAATATAGCGGAATACATAGCGGAATTAAAGGGTATTAGTTTAGAAGATTTTGCTGAAGCTACTACTCATAATTTTTCATGTTTATTTAATATCAACTTCTAATTTAGTGTATGAATTATCGTTGACGCTATTGATCCGTTATCATATGTTTAATGCAGTCACGTTTACACTGTTCTAATAAAAAACAATGTTCTGACGGATAATGGTATATTGCATCATTACATGCAGTACGAGCCTGCATATCTTTTAAGATTTTTCAAAATATGCAAGCAAAATATAGCATGATTAAATGTCCCTGAAAATAGATTATATTTATATGTACGTGTAAACGCTACTAACTATCGTCGATTTTATAGGATATAACAGCGCCATGGCCGCTACGATTAAATCGCGCTAAGCGCAATTATTTGTTTATCCTATGTAGTAGTTGCACGTAAAATGTATTTTAGGATATACTCTAACTCAACCTCGTATAGTTTGATATTAGTATCACTCAAGACATATATCCTGGCTTTTAATTACAAGCCGTATGCTCTTAAACAAGATAATTTAGATTATTTTAATACAACCATACAAGCAATATCTAGGCGTCTCAAAAAAATAATCGCTACCTTAAATATTACATACTTGAGAAAAATTATCTTTTATGTTATTCATATATGTTACTCATAAAGTCTTCCTATCACTATTTGACGAGGAATAGGGATTTCTTTTAAAAATTTTGTGGTCTTAAGCAAGGATTGTTTTGGCGATATCGGTATGATAAGCGATATTATCCATCGTGATATGCTAGCTATGTTAGCATGGATAACCAGTAGTTGTCATGGTTCTCCACCATATTATGGTTATCAGAAATGATATGATATGGCTGCTAGTTTTGTAAGTAGAAAACCGCCACTTTAGTCGGTAAATATCCTAGTAAGTATAATATAAAACATCAGAATTAATATTTACCAATTAATTTGTGATCTAAATAAATCTTACTACCTTATATATTCAGTATTCATTTAACTAATATTTTAATTTTCAGTACCAATGTTGCTTTTTATAGTAGCATAGAGGCAAAAGCATTTTTAATTTTATACTGGCAATTATAGGTAGCTAAAATTATATATTGGATTATTTTGACATTATCAGAGAACATACAGATTGACTCCCTACGAATCCTACTAGATATTCGATTAAATTTTGAAGTATTTTGATCTATATGTAATTATGTAATAAAGTGAACTTGTAATTAATAAACTCAATAATATTGATAAGTTTTAAAGCAGCGAATGCATATTTATTGTTTATCAACACAATAAGCAACGTAATAGATTGCATACTCCTTATGATTTAAAGGTCATGACATATAATCATTTATTGTATAAAAAAGTATATTGATTTTTGCAATCAGCTTAAGAATGCTTAGATGCGCTATATTCTTAAGTTCCTACCTCTAAAAGCTCTTACATGCGCATAAATTACCAAATAATCCACATAATGACTGAGGAGCATATTAACCTTATGTTTAACAACGTATTTGCAAGCCTGCAAAAAATAGGAAAATCATTAATGCTGCCAGTGTCTGTCTTACCTATAGCAGGCATCCTTTTAGGTGTTGGTTCCGCAAACTTTAGTTGGCTACCTGCGGTAGCTTCTCATGTAATGGCAGAGGCTGGTGGATCTATTTTTGCTAATATGCCGTTAATTTTTGCGATTGGGGTTGCTTTAGGTTTTACGAATAACGATGGTGTCTCCGCATTAGCAGCTGTAGTAGCTTATGGTATTATAGTAAAAACTATATTAGTTATTGCACCACTCGTCCTACATTTAACATCCGAAGAAATTGCAAGAAAACACTTAGCTGATACTGGCGTAATCGGTGGGATTATATCTGGTGCTATTTCCGCCTATATGTTTAAACGATTCTTCCGCATTCAACTACCAGAATATCTAGGTTTTTTTGCGGGTAAGCGGTTTGTTCCGATTATATCTGGATTAGCGGCTATCGCTCTAGGCATTATACTATCTTTTATCTGGCCAGTTATTGGGACAGCTATTCAAGCATTTTCTCAGTGGGCAGCTTATCAAAATCCGGTAGTAGCTTTTAGTCTTTACGGCGTGATTGAGCGCTCACTTGTACCATTTGGTTTACACCATATCTGGAATGTGCCTTTTCAGATGCAAATTGGTGAGTTTACTAATGCAGCAGGTCAGGTATTTCATGGTGATATCCCACGTTATATGGCGGGTGACCCTACTGCAGGAAAACTATCAGGAGGATTCTTATTCAAGATGTATGGTTTGCCTTCGGCTGCTATCGCTATTTGGCATACAGCTAAACCAGAAAACCGCCCTAAAGTCGGAGGAATAATGATCTCTGCCGCATTAACCTCATTTTTAACTGGTATTACTGAACCAATCGAATTTTCTTGTATGTTTGTTGCGCCGATTCTGTATGTCATTCACGCTATTTTAGCGGGTTTGGCATTCCCGATCTGCATTTTATTAGGCATGCGTGACGGCACTAGCTTTTCACATGGCTTAATTGACTTTATTATTCTGAGTGGCAATAGTAGTAAAATTTGGTTATTCCCCCTTATTGGCATCCTCTACGGGGCGCTGTATTACGTCCTCTTTCGCCTGCTAATTACAAAACTAAACCTCAAAACCCCCGGGCGTGAAGACATTTCTACTGAGCAGTATAAATGCAATGATTCTAAAATATCTGCTTCCTTGGTACAGGCTTTTGGTGGTAAAGAAAATATCACGAATCTTGATGCATGTATCACTCGCCTACGTGTCAGCGTAGCCGATATCACGAAGGTCGATCAGGTTACTTTAAAGAATCTAGGGGCTGCAGGCGTTATTATTGCTGGCTCTGGTGTACAAGCTATATTCGGGACTAAGTCTGATAACCTTAAAACCGATATGGACGAATACATCCGAAATCATTAATCTAAAAAGCGATTTAAAGGGAAATGTTGATACCGATTACTTACGATAATAACACTCAGTATTTTTTGATTTACAAGGAGGTTGCATAATACTCGATGCAATAATCTCAAATATACAAAAGAAAAGGGAACAATACATTCATAATGGCGTTACTTAACTCATATATCCTTCTTACTAAAAGTTTTGTTAAAATAGATAATCAAGTCATCAATCAGTCAAGAGATGCTTGTAATATTCCTGACGCTACACTAAAGATTGAGTATCGGGGCTTAATATGCATTAACCCTAAGAGTTTATACCGATAAGTAATAGTTATAAGCAAACACAGCTAATATACATTTAGTTCAGAGTATTAGTAGTGTAAAAAAATACATAGTAAAAGTAACATTAAATCTAGGTGTTGGTGCATTTATAATACAATAAAACGCGTAGCACTAGTATAAAGCTGCTTAGTAAATTAAGCAGCATTGTTTGCAGTATTTTAAGTATATCGGATATGTGTTATGAACAATCGTACCGTTATTTCCTTCGATTTTGGAAAGAAAAATATTGGTGCAGCGATTGGTCAGGAGTTAATAAGAATCCCTCGTGCACTTACAGCTTTTAAATCGCAATCAGGATCACCGAATTGGCAAGACATTGCTAAATTACTGCAAGAGTGGAAACCAAATATATTAATCGTTGGTCTGCCGTTAAACATGGATGGTAGCGAACAGCCAGTTACTAAACAGGCACGTAAGTTTGCTAAGCATCTTTATGCTCGTTTTGGTATACAGACTGTATTACATGATGAACGATTAAGTACTGTTGAGGCACGTGCATACTTATTTAATCGTGGCGGCTACCGTGCTCTTGATAAAAGTAGTATAGATGCTACTTCAGCAGCAGTTATTTTAGAAAGCTGGTTCCAATATCATCAAAGCTAAATGCACTTGTTTTATTATTGTTGTCAGGAAGTTTTATATGAACTCATCTGTTCGGTTTTTATGCAAACATTAATATAACACTATGCAAATTTGCAACATCCTGTTAAGGCAGGAGTTCCTGTGCAAAGAATCATACTTATTGTCACTATTGATGTAAAGCACTCAAAATATTCATTACGCATATGGAGGTCTTATTAGCTTGCATGCAATCATTACTTACAAATACTAAAATATTAAATACGAACGCAGCAGTGTTATTAACTAAGAAATATATTTACCAGATAAAAAACACCTATACCGCAAATTTTCAGTAGTTTGATTTTTAATCACCAATTTTAACGACATAGCATAACAACCATACACGTGCATTAACTGTAATATTACACGACATAATCAGAGGAATATTTTATAATACCGTACTTTGCAATGTCTCTTCGAGACTTTAGATATGTAAACCTTAAATATATTACCACATGAAATAACGCTAGGCCTCATTAATACATGTGATCGAGAAGTGCCCCTTGCAAGGATATATTGTTAGTAGATCATTAAGAGTAACGATGTATATCATTCATTATTACCAATGATATTGGTAGCTAAAATAAACTACCTATGCAACATAGAAAGATCTTCAGTATTAATAATGCTGATATTAATGAAAGTCTGGGAATATAGTGTGGCGCTAAAGCGATCTTTTACTAATGCATAAAGATAATAGCGAAGAACCCAGTGTTAAGTCGTCTAATATGTTACCAAATAGTTGTTCTCTTTTATTGCATCGGTATGTTAAACATAGTTATTAACTAATACTGACCAATTATTTTAATATTTACTGAACAGGTAAGTACTGCGAATTTCTTGGTATAAAACCTACTTGTGCATCTGGAGCTTATAGCGCGATCATTTATAATATAAACAGTGCTCATAAATATTAATTTAGTAAGATTGAGTGATCTATCATGAAATTTATTGTATTTGGAGGTCCTTAAGTGATTAATGTATTTGACTGTTATACTAAAATTTATTGTTTTGTAGATATTTTGCTTAATATGATAATGCAACAGCGCCTATTGATTTCGTAGGTGGTATACGGAGTATTTTGACGTCCTTGAATAATATTACTAGGCATCCGTCTTACAAGCATACGATTGTCTAGAATGTCTTACAGAGTTATCGCTATGCCTTGTAAGATCGATATGGTTTAGACCATATCGATCTTACTTAGATATATCTAAAATTACCAACTGGTGTAATAAATAGTTGCTTATTAACATATAAGGAGAGTTACCAGATCAAGGTTATCTTTAGCAGCGCTATTAGAGATTGTATGAAAAATGTTTCAGTTATTAAAGATGATTAAATATATTTAGTATAAAGGATAAAATCGTTTTTAGGATTGCATAGACAATTTTAATATATTATATCGCTTATTTTATAAATAGAAATTAATACTACAATTAATTCAACTATATTGAGTATGCACATAGTAGTAACAAATTGATCATGAGATCGTCGATATTCATAATGATTTCAGGACGTTGTTACATAAATAAGCCTTATGTTATAATTATAAAAATTTAGCGCTGCGCTGAGGATTAGTCCTCATTTTATTATCTCTAGTGAATATATTGTAATAAAGTGTATGTAATTCAATTACATCAGAGCTGCTTAACTGACTACTAGTACTGTAATACCAGCTTAATTACTCGGATTTGTCGTCTTTATAGAACTTTTTGAATTAGTATATTATTAGATACTAAAATGATAAGCAGTTGCTTTCTGAAGATAGCAGTGCAAAAAAATCATATCAACATTGTAACATATCAAGCAATTAGTTAAGCATCATACGGATAATATGTTTTTAACTATTAGTTGATCTAATAAGTAGGTTGATAAAGAATATATATTTTAGGTTTCAGTAGGTTTATAACTCATCAGTAGCACCACAAAGATATAGTTATATACAATCACTTAATATGTTATGTCAATATAATTTGCAAATATAATAGACTTATATAATCAACCTTATAACTAATGCAAGAAGACTAGGATCACTCAACTCTATCTGATTATGGATATTATCCATATAACATATAGAATACATTTACATATAATTCCACACCTCTATAAAATTACTTATTTATCTCAATCAAGAATAATACATGCATAAGTACAATGGCGATAGTTTGTCCTTGATAAAACATTCTTACCATAAATTAATTTGCGTAACATGAAACAATAATAATACAGATGACACTTT
The DNA here is from genome assembly GCA_020541285.1 of Candidatus Gillettellia adelgis. Lineage (GTDB taxonomy): Bacteria > Pseudomonadota > Gammaproteobacteria > Enterobacterales > Enterobacteriaceae > Gillettellia > Gillettellia adelgis. Next base: position 698,140 of record CP047043.1, read on the forward strand.
ACTGTCTCTCCTTGTAATTCGATTCTAAATCCAGTAAAAAGTTTTAGAAAATAATAAATAACATCTATTTTTTATGCGACAAAAGTATTGCATTTAAATGCACTACTGTTATTCAACGATAACTTTATCGAATAAAAACAACAATCATTTTTAGAAAATGAAAATATTTATATACATTTCTTAAGTATAAGCAGATATCATTGTTATATTCAGAAGAGAATTGCAACACGCTCTATATACATAGTCTACTTTTGTAGATCTAAGTTTTAATGATCGTTTATAGAAGTAGATATTGTATTTATTCTAAACACTTAAAATGTAGCTAATCTACGTTCTTAATGCAGAGTACTATTATAGATATTTTTTTAATACATTAGGGTATATATAAAATACTGATATGCGCTACTTTCTGCAATAGCAAACCGTTATTGTCAGATAATTAAGTTAATAGTTATTGTTTTATAATTCTATTATAAACTACAGCAATTAATAAGTCCCTATAGAATAAAACCTCAGAGTAATGAGGCTTGTTACTTTTGAGTGTTTGACAAATAAAAACCTTAGTTGTATTCAAAATACTACATTTTAATCATTTTGTGTAATGATAACCATGTGATCAAGCAAAGCGTTAATGTTCAAACATCGCAGAAATTGATTCTTCATTGCTAATTCGGCGTATAGCTTCAGCGAGCATTCCAGACAATGTTAATGTACGTACGTTTTCCAGAGATTGAATTTCTACTGATAATGGAATGGTGTCGCATACAATCACCTTATCGATCACGGAGCTCTTGATATTATCAATAGCATTACCAGAGAATATTGGATGAGTTGCATAGGCAAATACGCGATTAGCGCTGCGTTCTTTTAACGCTTCTGCACCTTTACATAAAGTGCCACCAGTGTCGATCATGTCATCCACTAACACACAGTCACGTCCTGCTACGTCACCGATAATATTCATTACCTGAGAAACATTATCACGTGGGCGACGTTTGTCAATAATCGCCATATCTGTATCATTTAGTAGTTTAGCGATAGCGCGAGCTCGCACTACGCCGCCAATATCTGGAGACACTACAATAGGGTTTTCTAAACTTTGTTGTAACATATCTTCTAACAGAATCGGGCTGCCAAACACATTATCTACTGGGACGTCAAAAAAACCTTGAATCTGTTCGGCATGCAGATCTACTGTTAATACTCGATCAACCCCGACACTAGAGAGGAAATCAGCCACAACTCTTGCTGTAATTGGTACGCGTGCGGAACGTACACGACGATCTTGTCGGGAATAACCAAAGTATGGGATCACTGCAGTAATACGTCCTGCGGAGGCTCGTCGCAAGGCATCAACCATGACGACAAGCTCCATGAGGTTATCATTAGTTGGAGCGCAAGTAGATTGGATGATAAAAACATCACCACCGCGTACGTTTTCATTAATTTGCACGCTAACTTCACCATCGCTAAAGCGACCTACTGCAGCTTTGCCAAGGCTGGTATATAAATGGTTCGCAATACGTTGCGCTAGTTCCGGAATAGCATTTCCAGCAAAAAGCTTCATATCAGGCACGAGAATAACCCCTTAGACTTGCATCGAGAATAGATATTATCTATGGTCTTTACGAGGGCAGTTAGTGTTACTACTACGGTATATATAGGTAAGTAATACCATATAAACGAGTATAACCTAGGGAATAATACTACACTGTACATAACTCTATATAATAAAGCGTTGCGTTATAACTTAAACATAGCCAGAGCGTATCTGATGCAGCGGCGAAATGTTAACGCCACGAGCAACAAAACTATGCAACCACGCCGGGGCCTTTTCCAACACCTGAAGAGCAGTGATTTCTGTATCAAATTCTGAAAATACACACGCGCCTGTGCCAGTCAGGCGTGATGGAGCGTATTTTAGTAGCCATAAAATCAGTTGGTCAACCTCAAAAAAACGTTTTCTTATAATTGGTTCGCAATCATTTTCGTAAGGAGCTAGTAATAACTCATTTAAGCTTCTAAATGGGGTATTACGTTTTAATTCTACATCTCCAAAGATTACTGGGGTAAGGATATTGATATCAGGATGAATTACAAGATACCATTTTTCCGGCAAATTAACTGGCTGTAACTTTTCTCCGATACCTTCCGCTAACGCTGAATGACCATGGATAAAAACAGGTATATCAGCACCTAAACTAAGCCCTAACATAGCTAAATGGTTATCACTTAATCCGCAATGCCATAATTCATTTAATGCTATCAGCATAGTAGCAGCATTAGAGGATCCGCCGCCTAGACCACTCCCTATAGGAAGACGTTTGTTAATTCTTATATTAACACCGTGTGGCGTGCGGAGTAATCTATGGCGATAACAATACTGTTGTAGCAAATGAGCAGCACGTATGATAAGGTTGCAATGGTTTGGTACCCCCACAATCGGAGTTAATAGGCAAATTTTGTTATCTTGACGTACATCTAAGGTTAGGGTATCACTATAATCAAGAAAGTGGAATAGTGTCTGTAATAGATGATAAGTATCCTCACGTTGACCAGTAATATACAAAAAAAGATTAATCTTAGCAGGAGAAGGCCACTGGTAAATCATTTAAAAGTCCAATTGTTTATTTTTAGTTTTATACGTTGATTGCAATGTGTTAATTCTAACTCATTTGGCAATGTTGGCGCTATCGCCCTGCTATATTGTTTATACTCTACCGTCCAGTTTTCAAGATCTTTCTTATAAGTCAACTTACTTAGATGATAGTGATTGTCTAATGTAAAGTTATTAGATTCACCAGGGAGACCAAGAATCCATTGGCGCAGATTTCTCAGTGGAACTACCATACCGCTTATTCTGTAGATCATCTCCTCGGCATTATCGCCTGTGTAGGATTTACCTTGACGATCAACTAATTGTACGCGATTTTGTAGTATATGCAAAGTTAGTTCAGTATTGCCAAATGGATTAATAAGTTGTAAGCAATAATGCTCTGACGAGTATTGTTGCCAAAAAAAATGTGCATATATTTTTTTTGTATCAGATAAATAAATAATCGATCCACGGATCTGGTAGGTCCTTAACTTCTGTAAAGCTTTTTGATGTATATGCCATTGCGGAGAATTAGCATTGGTAATTAACTCAATCGTTTGAGTTGTAGTGCAGGAAATGACTAGCAGGCTGGTGGGTAAGATACAATAAAGTAAACTAACTTTGCATATTGCCATTGCTTTTTTATCCTTTTATGCAAGCTATAAATAAATATTTTGTGCAAAATAAAGAAAACTGCGTGCATAATAATATGCATATATTATTTTCTGCAGTGAGTTAAACAATTTTAGTTATTTATAATATGGATTATCTGAGCAGATAACTTATTGAACTATTGCTTCTCTATGTTAACTGGGATATTGCGCGCTATCTTAACAGACTTGTAACAACATTCAGTTGTTACAAGTCTGTTCTAAAAAAATTAGTTACAACGATTTATAGTTTTTGAGTAAATCGTTTAAGGAAGCATCATGTCATCGTAATTTTTTAACGCTTGTAAATCAAGAAAACGCCAATAAATATTAGTATCTTTATGATTTTTAAAAAAATTTTTGATAACACAGTACAGTTAATTTTGTTTAGTTATAATGAACTTCCTAAAAGGATTAATCTACAGAGTAAAATTAACAAGTAATATACTATTATGTTGAATAACGCTCAAAATTTAAAAATATAGTACTTAAATGCAATTGCTTCAGAATCAATTTAAAACATGTCACAACGAACTATTAAGTAGGATTAAGAATAACATATATTGATTACTACTAGCTTGTGTTAATAAATAAGTGCGTTTCACTCATATGAAATATATATAACTTTTAGTGTATGAGGAGAAGTTGCTGAGCTTGCTGTAAAAAAAGCAAATACCTTTTTTATAACACATGCGTATTAAATAGTGTATTTATACCTACATTCATTATTAATTCTATAGAAATCATTAAGATAATATATGTTTTAACGTTGACAACTAAACTTTTAAGGGATATAAAAAACGATAACAACTTCTATCATAGATAATATGATAAAGGACATACAACAGATATATGTAAGTCAGCGCAAGGTCAACGTAGCTGAACAAAATACGCTTATTAATCTATATAAATGATCTTGATTTAACAAAAGAGATATATTCCACACTCAAACATGAGCTATCTGTATGAAGTAAGCATCTAAATTCTAAAAAAATTTGGTACACTTACCTATGTCAACGTTATTGGTGCGATAAATCCCAATAATATAGCTAACACTGTTATTTGTATATATAACACATTTAACAGTAAGATATTGCTTATTTTCTTGTTACAACAATTACTGACTGAACTACTTAAAAGTGCATCTAATCTTAATAGATTAGTCTATCTATGGGAATAACTAACACGATTCCTAGAAAAAACCAAGACAGGTTGAAAAGCAACCTATACATGGCCTGGATAGCAGTATTTCGTTGGGGCATATAATAATTCTTCTGTGACATGTTATCAAAATTAATGACAATCTTGCGCAAAACTAGTAATAGAGTCTAGATTTAATGAGGGGTTTCCTGTAAATGTATCAATGATATTAATTTTTATTAAAGATGTACGCATTAAAAACGTATTAGACTTACTTAAGTGACTCTCTAAAATGTTTAACTGTACCTTTAATATAGTATGAAGATACTAAAAAATTTAGTATATCATATATTATCTAGAGGAAAATATAAGGAATTATACTATTCCTCTCCTTCTCCGATTATTTAAGCGCATAGAGTATAAACATACCTAATTAATGTGTTAATTTTTTAGTCTATAGGTGCCAATTACATGGCAGATACAATAATAGTTTTATTATTTTTTTCTGAAAAGCATATGATACAAAAAGACAGCATCTCAACATTAGTTTGATTTTAAATGATCATCTTACTTATATTAAATAATAATCAAAAACTACTTTAGTTTCTTTACATTATGGGTGCTGTAGATTACAATTTATCCTTAAACATTCGTCAGTTTCTTATCAACAGAAAAACTAAGCAATCTTGTTTTTCTTCTGACAACTAAGCTAAGCGTTATATTATTTGGATCACCAGGAAGTATCTCTAAATAAGATAATCACCTAAAAATTTATAAGAACTTTTTATATTAAAAACCACAATATCACTAACCCTCTCATTGTGTCTGACAAATGGTTTAAAGATATTAGTATTAGATTAATTTTGTGTTTTATATATCAACAAAATTTTTATAAATTCTTATGGAGACCCAACAATTTTATAAAGTAACTGGCATATTCCAAATGTGTAAAGACACTGCTGAATACCGAAAGTCAAAAGCCATCAAAATTTCTAGTGGATTTTCTGGCCAGCGAGATATAGAACTGAATACTCGCAAACTAGAACATATTTATTTGTATAGTGTAAATGTTGTTTGCATTATTTCCGAGCATTAGCTTATACATTAAAAACTGAGGTGATGCAGTGGTGGGCGATAATAATACAGTAAAGGGTGTTTATTTGTAGTTTCGTTGCGTGTGCGTATACGGTGATAATCATACATGATTCTCGTTATTAAATATAATATATAACCACAGGAACAATGTTAGAAAAACTGCTGGCTTATTTCTTAAGGTACTAGCATTACAGGGTTATCTATGAATAGCTTATATATTCATCTCGTGTTCATACTGAACCCCTGCTCAAATATTTTAATAGACTACCAACACTAACGAATATAGAACGTATACAATTATTATACGACAACCTATACCTCAATCAAACTTAGATTGCTTAATTAATATGGTTTAATACTACAAATGAAGCCTTCTTTCATTCTTAAATTAGAAACATTACAACAGCGCTATGAAGAAGTGCAGATATTGCTCAGCGACCTTGGCGTTATTGCTCAAACGGATCGCTTTCGTGCACTGTCGCGTGAATACGCACAATTAACAGATATTAGTCACTGCTTTCTTAAATGGCAGCAGATACAAGAGGATTTAGAAGCAGCAAAAATCATGCTAAATGATTTAGAAATGCGTGAAATGGCGCAAGAAGAACTCAAAAAGAATAAAGCAATAATGGATAAACTAGAAAAACAACTACAAGTTTTGATGTTACCAAAAGATCCTAACAATGAACGCAATTGCTTTATTGAAGTTCGCGCTGGTACTGGCGGTAATGAAGCCGCGATCTTCGCCGGCGATTTGTTTCGCATGTATAGTCGCTATGCTGAAACTCGCCAGTGGTATGTAGAAATCATCAATGCTAACGAAGGAGAGCAAGGTGGTTATAAAGAAGTAATCGTTAAAATTTCTGGCAACGGCGTTTATAATCAGTTGAAATTTGAATCTGGTGGTCACCGTGTGCAGCGAGTGCCTGAAACTGAGTCGCAAGGGCGAATTCACACCTCCTCCTGTACCGTAGCAGTAATACCGGAAGTGCTAGATGCGGAAATTCCAGAGATCACTCTTAGTGATCTAAAAATCGATACCTTTCGTTCTTCTGGTGCTGGCGGACAGCATGTTAATACTACTGACTCAGCAATTCGTATCACCCATGCCCCGACTGGCATTGTAGTAGAGTGCCAAGACGAGCGTTCGCAGCACAAAAATAAAGCTAAGGCTATGTCAGTACTCGCTGCACGTATACGCGCCGCTGAAATAACTAAACGTCGAGAAATAGAAGCCTCAACGCGTCGCACTTTGTTAGGTAGTGGTGATCGTTCCGACCGAAATCGCACCTATAATTTTCCGCAAAGGCGCGTGACCGATCATCGTATTAATTTGACTTTGTATCGTCTAGATGAAGTTATGGCAGGTAAGTTAGATATGCTAATACAGCCAATTACACAGGAATACCAGGCTGAACAACTTGCGGCATTGTCTGATTAAATAATATAATGGATTACCGCTATTGGCTAAAATCCGCTGCTTCCCGATTAATATATAGTAATAGTCCTGATTGCGATGCAGAAATTTTATTAAGTTTTGTGACTGGCCGAACTAAAGCCTTTTTGCTAGCATTTGATGAAATACCACTAACTATTTTGCAACAGCAAGAACTAGAATCACTACTAAAGCGCCGTGAAAACGGTGAACCCATAGCCTATCTGGTCGGTGAACGTGAATTCTGGTCTCTACCGTTATCAGTGTCTCCAGCTGCTCTAATTCCGCGTCCAGATAGCGAACACCTAGTAATGCTAGCGCTAGAGCGTTTACCGAAATCATCTTGCTACATCCTAGATCTTGGTACGGGCACTGGTGCCATCGCATTAGCGCTAGCCAGCGAAAGACCAGACTGTAAAATAATTGGTATTGATGTAAAGCTCGATGCGCTTGCGCTCGCTCAGCATAATGCTAAAAAGTTAAAAATCAGAAATGCATATTTTTCACAGAGCAATTGGTTTGATTCCTTGATATTTCGGAATTTTTCTTTAATTACTAGCAATCCTCCATATATCGATGTTAATGATATACATCTGATGCGTGGAGATATACGATTTGAACCCGTCAGTTCGCTAGTGTCGGCACAACAGGGGTTATCAGATTTGAAAAGTATTGCCTATCAAGCACCGAAGTATCTACAACCACAAGGCTGGTTATTACTGGAACATGGCTGGCAACAAGGTAAGAATGTGCGTACACTATTGTTATCTGTTGGATTTACCTCGATTGCTACTTACCGTGATTACGGTAACAATGAACGTGTGACGCTTGGCCAGTGGCTGTAGAATTTAACTAAAAATTAAGCGTAGGATGATATGAAACAAAATAATGATTACTTTTATTATCTAACATGGTGTGTTATATAAAATAATTGCTATAAGAAATATTTTGATTAATAAAAGTGAATCAATAAGCTTTTATACATTCAGATGCAGTCTATCTAGAATGATAGTTATATGTTAGTTGATTATTCAGTCGTATTATACTAGTAATGATATCTTGGTTTATACGTCGCTGTACTCATTATACTAAAAATTAAATGTGCATTGGTTTTTATTTTTTTCTGTAGGGGTTGATTAGCCTATTATTCTAGAATTCATAACTGGATGCATAAAACATCAGTTATTTAAAGTATAGTGATGAATTTATTACTCACTAAAAATTATTTTTCACGTTGTATAGATGATTTGGTTTTCATATCTTAGATAAAGAAATATAAACTAGATAATATACATCTACTGTAGATTACTTATAATGGATAATGAAACTTCATGCGACAATAAGAACATTTTTATACAAATAACTACGAGTTACATCACAGATTTTAAATTTAATGATGCACTACTAAATTTCTGTTGATCCTCGTGGCGTAAGTTATACAGTGCAGTTTTCAGATTACTAAAGTTATGTTCAAGCTATCGACATGGACAGTTGCAGTACACATTGAGATATCGAATAGTTTTAATGGATAAGAGTATTGATATTAGCATAACTGCATTGAGTTTCGCTATGCTATCTAGCATTTTTACTGCATCAATATTTTCACCTAATAGGTGCTCTGTAGCTATTATATGACTAACTTTATTGAAGTTGTTATTCTATGATAAAATAAGGTAAGATCACCTGGATGTATAAAGTAAATCCGCTGCGAATGATATGCTTAATAAAAGATAGCGATCTTAAAAAATCAAATAGTAACACATTATCACATAAAAGTACTGAAAATTTCACGTCTTTCTTATACAATAGAATCAATAAAAACTCATCATTATAAGGGTACGTGTATATTTTAATCGCATGATTTGTATCATACCCGTCACTGCGGTTGCTTTACCTTAACTTTACTATAATAATACTGCAAGTAATGTACTGTCATGAGTTACCTCACTAAGGATATTATCTAACGTGCAAATTTATACCCGGTCTAATGATCATAATCATTACCGCTTCTTGTATCTTTTTAAAAGTTCAAGTAATTTTCAACGTATATTAAGTAAAAACCAGGCATGTACACCATATCTCTATTAGTTTTAGTAATGTATTATTCTCTAAACATAACAGCAAATCTCGACAGGCTTACTGTATATTCTTGTGTAGCTTATATATAAAAGTATTAATAGAGGGGCATAAGTACTATTTCTAGATAGATACTATCCTAAAAGATAGACTATATCCTTAACGTTAAACATATTTAATAATTTTTTGATAGTTAATAAATGTATTATGCAACATCCTACGATATTGCTAAACTAAATTGTTAGTATTTATTTCAGTGACTATTACTAATCGTATGCATTCGATAAGGCGCTAAATTAGGTATGTTACGCAACATATCTCTCATACACGCTCATATATCAGGAGAAGTTCTAGCAGTCTGCATAGCATTATATTTATTATAATATATATACTTGCACTCTATGAGTGGTTTTGAAGTACGTTGTTAGTTAATAAAATATCTGAAAAACATTTATTTAAGATTCTAGATTATCACTATCAATATAAACGCAGTAAATGTTCTAAAATTCTACAATTCCGATAAATTAGTGTACGGTTGCATAATTACGCAGGTGTGTTAGTGATAAAATCATTGATATTAGAACGATCAAAAGTTACAATTTCCGGATGCTAATACCTTATTGTTTTTTATAAAACATGATGCGAGACAATGTCAATCACGCTAGACTGAATGCTTACTATAAAATGTTATAAATAATGCAAAAATTTTGTATGCTACTCCAGAGTAGTAATATTCCAGAGTAAATGTTTAACCTCTTCAACAACGATCAATATCGGCAGGCTCTGTGTCATTGTGATATAATGTGTTATATAATTTTACGAGTTGATCACTAAGATAACGATGTGACAGTAAGATAACGATGTGACAGTGCTTTTAGAAGCTTAAAGATAGATGAATAGTAATATAAAGAGTATTAAGTTTTTAAATAAACACTGGTTACAATCAATTATATTTAAAATAATTTACGTTCTAAGAATACTTTAGAGTAACAGATCTTGAGAATTATAAACTTGTAAATAACAAGGTTAAACTAGAAAGATGAAGCAGGTATACCTTTGTGTAATACTTACTTTTAGTTGAATAACATTAAAAAAATCCGGTGCGCAAATTAATTAGGTTGATGTACTTCGCGGGATAACAATGTATCATGTTGCACTAACTCATACCATTGGCGCCAAAGGACAATATGAAGCAGAAAGTAGTTAAAATTAGTGATATTAATGTGGCAAATGATCAACCTTTTATACTGTTTGGTGGTATGAATGTGTTAGAATCTCGCGAATTAGCAATGATTGTCTGTGAACAGTATATTAATGTAACTCAAAAACTCAACATTCCTTACGTTTTTAAAGCTTCTTTTGATAAAGCTAATCGTTCTTCTATTCTCTCTTATAGAGGGCCAGGTTTAGAGGAAGGCATGAGGATTTTTGAAGACATTAAAAAAACTTTTGGTGTGAAAATTATTACTGATGTCCATGAAGCAGGGCAAGCACAACTGGTATCTGAGATCGTTGACGTGATTCAAGTACCTGCATTTTTAGCGCGCCAAACTGATTTCGTGACAGCAATCGCAAAAACTGGATCGGTAATTAATGTAAAAAAACCACAGTTTATTAGCCCTACGCAAACAAAAAATATTGTGGACAAGTTTAAAAAGAGCGGTAATGATCAGGTAATCTTATGTGAGCGAGGAAGCAATTTTGGCTACGATAATCTAGTAGTTGATATGTTGGGTATCAACGTAATGAAAAATGTGACTACTGGACATCCGGTAATTTTAGATGTAACACATGCATTACAAACCCGCGATCAATGCAGTGCTATTTCTGGCGGTCGCGCTGAACAAGTGGTCGAGTTATCACGCGCGGGCATCGCTGTAGGTTTAGCTGGCCTCTTCATTGAGGCACACCCAGAGCCAAAGAATGCGAAATGTGACGGATTTTCCGCGCTGCCCTTAGAGAAACTCGAACCGTTTCTAGTGCAAATCAAAGCAATCGATGAGTTAATAAAACAATTTACAATTTTAGATACCAGCAATTAAATATGATTTAATTAATTGATATGTGCAGATGAAATATTTTGTGATTTTTAGAATGCATGTGTTTATTTATTAAATATAAGATTTTCAAGATATTAATCTCGTTTAACATTTATTTATTACTTTTTAATAAAAAGGTAATAAGTACTTTACTTCAATAAAATCTGACAACTTATCATTAATACTTTTATAAAGTTGTAAAATTTTTTCTGCAGTTATTATGTTAGCAATAATCTTATTAATTAATGCTGCACATCATGTGATAATAATACGCTTTTGTCGGTATTTACTGCTAATCATACACTGATTTAAATATTTATTAATAAAATAAGCTTTCCCTCATTATATCACATTACATTCACCACTAAACAGAAAGTAGCGATCTATCACTCCTCTATTATACATAGAGTACATGATGGAAAGAATACAGATATAAAATAAAACTTCTAGTTTATAAAAACTATTCGCGTGACATACTAGTGTAAATTTAGTATTTTATCAGTCTTCACCGTCGATATATAACGCATAGTTATTTAATAACTAGCTCAAATCTAAACAGAGGCTTCGACAGCTATCTTAATATAGTACAACGCCGAAAAATGGTTGAAAGAATCATCTTGTATTGATTCTATGAGTCATAGAGGAGCGAAACTGTCTATAAAGACAATAAAAGCTAAGGACAGAATAAATTCCTTATAGAAACACAGCGGGTATATTATTAGTTCTTACAAAAAATGTACAGTGGAAGCAAAAGCAGTCATTTTATCCTAATGTAGGAGGAGTATTTATTTTTAAAGATATCGCTGAATCAAGTAATCCAAAAAAGCAATATATTCATGAATAAATATTCTCTATGTTACTAAACAGCAAGATTTATTAAATAATGAAAGATACATATATCCTTTATATTACAAGTGATATGTATATTAATTGTCTCATTCACTTTTTGGTATTAAATTTTTCCTAAGTGTCCTCATGTCAATACGACATATTTTTGCAACGCAATCTATAAGTGATAAAATTATTCTTTTAATCGACTGAAGACTCTTTGAGTTATTAGTATATTGTGTCATTTCAAGTATAATCGGTGTCTATTTTAATAGAATAAGTAATTATGTTAAAAATTGAGCGATCCAGTAAAAACTGATTGCTACTATGCGTATTCTACAATTTATATTTATATCTAATAATCAAAAGAACGCAGAGCGCTACATATCACGTAGGGAAAGTAATCTTTAATGGCATTAAATATGTTGACAAAAGACAGAAGACTTCGTGTACGAGATATAATGCAGAATTGCAGAACGATTATTCGCGGGGTTAATAATAACTTTGAGCATGTATAATCTAGCTTAAATGCATCAAGTAATATAGTGATTGCTGTGTTTATTGTAAATGTTGTAGTAAGATACTAATCTGAATAGCCAAAATAGCTGAAATACTTTTACAATAAAATTACAGTTTATAATGTTAGTGTAGTTTAAGTTATTAACTAAGAAGCAAACAAAACAATTCAAAAACATATATAGATGTGTTTGTCATTTGCAATGACAAGTAGCGCTAACAATATCTCTGTAAAATTGATATAACTTGTAATCATCAGATGATATATAAAGCATAGAAAAGCAACGTGTTAAGTTTTGCTCTATATTATATTCTAGAATATATCTCTGGTGATTAGAGTCAGAGCTATCCACTAGTCAGTCTAATCAAATTTGCCTTAATTTCGTGGTTGCGTTGACGTTATACGCAAATACTTCTAACTTTTATAGAAGCCATGCTAGTATTCATGGTACGTCCCTGCAACATTGTATTTTATATCTCGTAGTATATAGTTAATTGAATAGGCTATAATACTTATAGTAGTTTTATACAAATAATAAATTTAACATAGCGATAAAATAGGATATTGCGTTCTGAATATCTCAACTATAAACCTATTAAGTGAATCTAATATAAGGAGCACGGTTCTTTTTTTAGGATTGTATCTTCTATGGCAAGATATTATACGAAGTGCTGGACAATTTTAATCCAATACGTTCAAAAAATAGCAAAAAAATAACAGATTTGTTTTATAATATAGGCAACGCTGCAATTTTAAATTAATAATCTGTGTTTTAGTATTGATCGCTTTTAATTAATGCTTGACAGAGGCATTATTGCTCAAGGAGCTATATATTCGCATTAACTTTATATTTAGCAGTAAATGCTATACTTTTATTACTCATAAGTATACAACTAGGTATAGTATCGTAACGTAGCCGGTACGTTTACGTGATAAGATAAAAGAATTCGAATAAGAATTCAAAATTCTTGTATGACGTATTATCTATAACGTTTGATACTATCAAATAGTTTTACTAAACGACTATTACAGCATAATAGTTAAAACTAAAGCATATGATTTTAATATTAGTATAATAAAGAAAACAAATACCAGTGAATGACTAACTGGCTGATATTTGTTTTAGTAATTATTACTCAACGCGCACAATACGGCATGTATTTGTAGTACCAATAGTTTCCATTGCATCACCCTGAGCTACTATCACTAGATCACCAGATACCAAGAATCCCTGGTCACGTAGGTGGTTGGTGGCTTTAGCAGCGGTAATAGCATGATTATCGAGACTATCAAAGTACACTGGCGTTACACCGCGGTATAGTGCAGTCAAATTTAGTGTGTCATCGTATCTAGACATAGCAAAGATCGGTAGTCCAGAGCTTATTCGTGACATCATTAAGGCGGTACGCCCTGATTTAGTCATAGCAATCAGTGCGGTAACCCCTTTGAGATGATTCGCTGCATACATTGCAGATAAAGCAATCGCTTCTTCAACATTGTCGATCTGTACATTCAGGCGGTGTTTAGAAACCTTGATGCTCGGAATCTGCTCTGCACCTAAACAAACGCGCGACATTGCTGCCACAGTTTCTTCAGGGTATTTTCCTGCAGCGGTTTCTGCCGATAGCATTACAGCGTCAGTGCCATCTAAAACAGCGTTCGCTACATCCATGACTTCGGCGCGCGTTGGTAATGGGTTAATGATCATTGATTCCATCATTTGAGTCGCGGTAATAACAGCACGATTTAACATACGGGTGCGCCTAATGAGTTTTTTTTGAATACCCACGAGTTTTGGATCACCAATTTCGACACCTAAATCCCCGCGAGCTACCATCACTGCATCAGAAGCCCGAATAATATTATCCATAACTTCATCATTACGTACTGCTTCTGCGCGCTCAATCTTAGAGACGATTTTAGCATGACAACCTGCTTTTCGTACTAAACGACGAGCATATTCTAAGTCTGCACCAGAACGTGGAAATGAAACAGCTAGATAGTCAACCCCAATCTTAGCTGCAGTGATGATATCAACTTTATCTTTTTCGGTTAGTGCTTTTGCTGATAAACCACCTCCACGCTTATTAATTCCTTTGTTGTTAGACAGCGGACCACCAATAATAACCTCAGTAAATACTTTAGTACCTCGCACTTCAATTACTTTTAACTGCACACGACCATCATCAAGTAGTAGTACATCGCCTGGTATTACATCCTTCGGTAAATCTTTATAGTCGATACCAACTTTTCCGTGATCCCCTTCCTTATTAGATAAGTTGATATCAAGAAGGAATGTATTACCTACTTTAAGTAAAACTTTTCCTTCTTTGAAGGTGGAAATACGGATTTTTGGCCCTTGCAAATCACCAAAAATGGCGACATGACAGCCTAGCTTTCTAGAAATTTTACGTACCTTGTTTGCACGGATCTGATGATCTTCTAGGCTTCCATGAGAAAAATTAAGCCGCACTACGTTAGCGCCAGCGATAATAATTTTTTCTAAATTATTATCGCGGTCAGTAGCTGGTCCTAATGTGGCAACAATCTTAGTTCTTCTAAGGCATCTAGACATGTGTTACTCCGTTAACTGGTGAAGCACATAGGAGCTTCTAGTATTAGGTAAAAACTAACAGTTTAATGTGATGACATTTATTCGAATATATAAGCGGTCATACTATAAATTTTATACCGTAAATTTCCCTACTCACCTCAATGATACAATGATATATGATTTGAAGAGTTTACTGCATCATAACCCGTCTATCATTTATTGATTTAGAATAATATTCTACTATCGGATGGAAAATTACATCAATCCAGTTGCACGTTAGCATTTATGCATACCGTTCCTTATACCAGTGATTTAACAATCAGACAGCGTGGATGATTATTGTACTTATATTACTAATAGATAACTATTTGAAAAAACAAAATACAACACATATAATTTAGTATTGTTGCTTTGATTATTCATGTTTTTCCGCGCCTGAAAATTATCCAGTAAAATTATCAGGAAGAGTAATTTTCTTTGATGAAGTTTAATATATTATTTACTAATCAGGATATTACATTCACTGAGTATTGCTCTTTATCACTAAAAGTGTGCAAGTTTTACTATGAAATGGTAAAACACTTTGCGAATAATATTGGAGAGTAAAACGAGTGATGCACTGTTTTTCGTATCTCAGAAGACTCACACAACTAGCAGTAGATAAATTCTTAAATCTTAGTGTATAGTTTTATCATAAGGTTACGTTAAAAAACTGCCAAGACAGGTATAACTAAAGAGTATCCGATATCCTATATTATTTAGTAAACATTACCCTGTTGCAACGCGTTTATACGATAACTAGCAGTATGTGCTATTATTCACCAATAACTATCATCTAATACCTACAGTGTCGTCACCATAACAACTCATCTGTTACGCTGAATATCTTTAACAAGAATATTGAAGATATCGCATTAAATTAGCTATAAATGTCTTGGTTGGGTAAATGACTTAAGACATATTGAGACGCAACCCTTGTAATTAGTTATGAATTTAGTTTTCATCTAATTTTATTTGCGACTTAAAGGACATGTTAACAAGATTAACTGACAGCTATGATATGAAAGGAATTAACTATCAAGGGTTGCCATAAAATCTATAGATTCACTTCGTCCACTAACACATGGGTTATAATATTGTGATCATGCCACTATTAATAACCTCAAAGTTAATGATCTTTATAATTTATAAGAGAGCATCTCAAGTAGTACGCTCTAAAAAATAGTTAATAAATGGGAAATATATTTCGAAAACATGTATTATGCATATCAATGCATACAATTATTGTAAGTGGCGTTTTTAACATCGCTTAATGAAATTATATTTAATCGCTTACAATTAACTAAATCTAACAGGTTAACCCCGCCCCAATAGCTAAATTAATGTTCACTTACATCTTTCTATGTTTATCTAAAGCGCTGCTATTTATATCTGACTTATGGTTATATTACTGTATGTACGGTTGACATGTAGGCAGATAACATTCCTGATATCATATTATCGTAAATAATTTTGATTAAAAGCTGATATAATCAGCTTGTCATCAGTGTTTTCGAAAAGAAGCTATCTAGAGTTTTTTCTGATATCATTGATGTGCTACACCATTTTGCACTATAAGTTTGTTCTGTGTGAATTATTCTTTTCATAGTAGTTACTAACTAACTTATTATGCTGCAGATCCTCTGAGTTTTACCTTTTCTAATTAAAAGTACTAAAATATTAATCTATTTTATGACTTATACGTAAAAATTGTTTTAATTTTTTTTTCTGTTCACGGCGTAAGCGAAAAAAATGATGCAACATCGCACTGCACTTGTTAGCCAGCACACCTGAAACAAGTTCGACTTTATGGTAAGGGCTGGCATATCGCATAATGTCTGTCAATAAGCTAATCGCACCAGTTTTCTTATAAGTTGCACCATACACCAACTTGCGTATGCGACTATGCACGATCGCTCCTGTACACATTATACATGGTTCAAGTGTAACATATAGTGTAGTATTTAGTAAACGGTAGTTCTTTAGCGCTGCGCCACCTTGGCGTAATGCTATGATTTCCGCATGAGCTGTAGGATCATGACAGCTAATTGAGCGGTTCCATCCTATACTAATCACTTCATTATCCATTACTAGCAATGCTCCCACAGGCACTTCGCATTCTTTTTGAGCTTTGAAAGCTAGTTGCAATGCTTGATACATCCAGTATTGATCGCTATGTGTAGCCATTAGTTATATTCATAATATTTTTAAGATAAAGTGGATTATATATCCGTAATTCATTAAAATGTAGACCACAGAATTTAGCTTCTATTATGAAGCTTATAAGATTTCTTGTTAAGTTTTTATTATATATCGTATAATAGTATTTAACTTTCCACTAACACACCTTTTAGTAAGATACCATAATGTGTATTTATTACCTGCGACGTTAAATTTCTAATAATCTTTATCGGGTTTAGATTTTTAGCTATAGGAAGATTAGTAGTACAACTGTATTCTTATTATTATAACTCAGCCTTTTGTACTATACAGTACGCACTGTATAGTACAAAAGGCTGAGTTATAATAATAAGAATGAAGCACATTTATTGCCCCATACAAAGTTCTAAGATTTTAAAGAAAGATTTTAAAATAATGCATCAGGCAATAAGCCGTAATCAGAGCTACGTTGTACTAAATGTGTTCTGGCATGAAACCGTCACATCTTTTATTATATAGGGTTGATGTGCATTGTTAATTACTAGAAATATGTCTTTAAGTTAATTCCGTGTATACTTATTGCACTTGAAGCTACGAGACACGAGAATAGATAGACTAATCGTTTGTTTTCATTTTTAGATACAACACTACATCTTAAAAGGTTGTGAATATATCCTGCAGTATACGAAGTACAGGGAGTTAGCAATATAGCAAATTCCTAAAGTCATATCTGTAAGTATACAACTGAAGTAAACAAGAAAATCTAACGTATGAAAAAACCACGATATGATTAAGGTACTTCATTACATTGTAACACATTGAAAATAATGTAAATTATATAGAATCACTCTGATTATTTGAAATGCGAGAAATGACACTATGCCCTAAAATTTAACCTAGTTAAATACCAATAATAATCGAAGCATTTCAACGCTAAGATACAGTAATATGCTTATTTTATAAGGTACCTATTTATACATGAACTATGCACTAGAACTGCTACAACTTACCAAGAATTATTCCGATGGTACAAAAGCATTGTGTAATATTAATCTAAATGTTCAAATAGGAGATTTTTATGCCTTGTTAGGGCCAAATGGTGCCGGAAAATCTACTATAATCGGTATTATTAGTTCATTAGTCAACAAAACTAGCGGCACAATACGGGTATTCGGTTGGGACATCAACAAAGATCTTGTAAACGCTAAACGCCAGCTTGGACTAGTGCCACAAGAATTTAATTTCAATCCCTTTGAAACTATAATACAAATTATGATTAACCAGGCAGGCTACTATGGTGTTACTCGTAATCAAGCGTTACTACGTGCAGAAAAATATCTCACAAAGCTTAATTTATGGGGTAAACGTAATCAACCTGCGCGCATGCTATCCGGCGGTATGAAGCGTCGTTTAATGATTGCACGTGCATTAATTCATCAACCAAAACTACTAATCCTTGATGAACCTACTGCTGGAGTAGATATTGAACTTCGCCGTTTAATGTGGAGCTTTTTAAAAGAGCTTAATGCTGATGGCATTACTATTATTCTCACAACGCATTATTTAGAAGAAGCGGAGATGCTATGCCGAAACATTGGTATTCTCCAAAATGGCAAATTAATAGAAAATACTTCAATGAAAAACCTGCTATCTAAGATGAAATCAGAAACCTTTATTCTTGATCTCGCAGAGAAAAGCACGCTCCCAAAACTCAGTGGCTATCATAGTCGTGCAACTGATGCTATGACGTTAGAAGTAGAAGTGATACGTAAGCAAGGATTAAATTCCTTGTTCTCTCAATTGAGCGAACAGGGGATACAGGTGATGAGTATGCGTAATAAAACTAACCGCCTAGAAGAGTTATTTATCACTTTAGTTAAAGGTAATGGAGAAAAAACATGACACATTTGCATTTAGTAGCCTTGCAAAGTATTTTGTCTAAAGAAATTCACCGTTTTTCGCGCATTTGGATACAGACTTTAGTGCCACCAGTGATAACAATGACGTTATATTTTATTATCTTTGGTAACTTAATTGGTACACATACCTGGGGGATACATGAGTGTAGTTATATGCAGTTTATTCTTCCAGGTTTAATCATGATGGCCGTGATTATGAATGCATACACTAATGTTGCTTCATCATTCTTTCATGCAAAGTTCCAGCGTAATATTGAAGAGCTACTTGTGGCACCAGTATCTACGCATGTGGTGATTGCAGGGTATGTTGGCGGCGGCGTGGCACGTGCTATTTGCGTTAGTGTCTTGGTAACCGGTACCTCATTGTTTTTTTTGCCGCTACACGTGTACGCTTGGTGGGCGATCGTGCTGACATTGCTACTAACAGCGGTGTTATTCTCCTTAGTAGGAATTATTAATGCAGTATTCGCTACTACGTTTGATAACATTAGCTTAATCCCAACTTTTGTGTTGACACCTCTCACCTATTTAGGTGGGGTGTTTTATTCTCTAACACTGTTATCGCCATTTTGGCAATCAGTATCTAAGTTAAATCCAATTGTCCATATGATTAGTGGATTACGCTATGGCTTCCTTGGTATCAGTGAGGTACCTTTAGTTTTTACTCTGGGAGTATTAATAGGGTTGATTGTAATATTTTACCTATTGTCTTGGCATCTAATCGAACAGGGTTATGGGTTGCGTAGTTGAACATTTCATAATGTTAGGTAACTAATGCATTATAATTAATTTAATGCAACATAATCATATGAACTAATCCGCTTATTTTTATTATTCAGTTATGATATTGATATATCAACTAAGTGCATGTCTTTCATAAAGACAGTCAATACTTAACGTACGATTATTGTGTTGGATTTGCTATTTTAGCATTTCATAGTCTGGTAGACAATTTTGTCATATGTGTACAGATACTAATCTAGTATAGTAAATGACTTATGTGACTGAGGCTATTGCGACGTTTTTATTGAATTATAATAGAAGATGTTATAGTGAATATCCAGAATGCGTAATTCTAATTAATAATAGTGTATTTTAGAAAATCTAACTATTCAAGTGATAACTTGAATACACAACACTACTATCAGATAATGAGTTAACTCGTATTTTTTATGTCAGTTTTACTATTATTTAAATAATGTTACTATACTAACAAAAACATCTTATGTGAAGAAAAGAATTAAAGCAATCACCGCAATTCTGCAAGATATACAATAGCATTGTAGCATTATTTAAGAGTATTTCTGCTATTGTAATATTTTTGATAGAAAAATTTTAGTACTTTCTTTAGGACAAGTCAAGGTTCATTGTCATACAATCTATTTTTTATTAAAATTAAGCGTATCAATAATTAAAAGCGTACAACTATTTTAGGTTAACATCTATTGACGTTAGCTAGGATGTATTGTAGTCACTTGCTAAGATACATACTTTAAAATAATTAAAATAATTTTTTCGATTAAAATTACAACTTAGCGTAATCCAGCTATTTATTCATTGATAGCTTCATATGCCTCCTGACTGTTTATTACAGTCTAGCGGTATATGAAAATTTATTGATAAAATACTCAATACATAAAATGGCGATGTAGACTTGCTAGCGTTAAATTAAAAGAACCGAGACATCAAAGGCACAAAGGTATAATCAATATTTATTTCGCTATTTTTTCTCTATTACTGCTAAGACTGTACTTACGCAATTTATGAACAATGGTAGGCTCTAATACACCATGTTTCTTCAACAAACTTGCAAGTACTTGGATAGGCATGGTTTAACTGCGTAAAATACAAAATATTTAAAATGCTTGTTCATATCATTCGATGACTCCTCGAGTATTCGTTTCCTAAATTATATCCCATTAAATTCTGACCAAATCAGATCTGTAGGATGCTCTTCAAAACAAAGCAATAGTAATGAGGAGTGTATTAAAGTGATAAGAGAATTTTTTTAAAACTCGCTGTATTACACTAAAGTAGTGAAATGTTCTAAGTTTCGTAGATTATTCGCATAGCAATATTTATCTGCTCTTCCTCACCTGTTTGACCAAACCTTCATAAAGAAGCGTTGTAACTTAGTTGGCATGCGAGGCGACACTTTACTGATTGCATCAAGAATAATGCACTACTATTAATAGGCTCAAAAAGTCGCGTTATTTTCTACTATAGTTAGCATGAGCGCCTGGAGCATAACTTAAGATTCTTCTATCCAGTTGTCATCTAGACAGGCTACACAGTTCAATACGAAAAAAGTCATTTATCGAAACATTGCATGAATAGCTCGCCCATGCGGAAATATCTTTTCCGGTGCCGGCAGCGCCAATAATTAATAGCAGTGCATCAAATATTATTAATTTTACGTACCTGTTTTACCGTATGCAACATGCATGCACTGATAGCGATGATTATATAAATTGAATATCATGATTCACTAACCAAGGCTATAATTAACACCTGATGCATGC
The DNA here is from genome assembly GCA_020541285.1 of Candidatus Gillettellia adelgis. Lineage (GTDB taxonomy): Bacteria > Pseudomonadota > Gammaproteobacteria > Enterobacterales > Enterobacteriaceae > Gillettellia > Gillettellia adelgis. Next base: position 719,710 of record CP047043.1, read on the forward strand.
AATTGATCTTGGCAGCGCTATTGTTCCAATAGCGGTTTTCTCTATTCTACATTTCCGATATAAAGCAGTATATTGTTCTATTAAAAGTCTTGATTTTCAGATGATTACCTCTCTAAAATATAGAGAAGCATGTGTTTTCCTGAGAAACATAAAATATATTATTGATTAACGGGATAACCGCTTAATGGTAGATAATATCTTATTACAACTCAATATAACTAGCTCTGCCGGATTAGTCATTTGAATATTGCCTTTCACATCCATTAATCATACTAGTTCAAATATTAACTCCAGTAGAGCTCATAGTGCAAAATAATCAAATTTAAGTAGCATAAAATGAATATTTTGCACATTGATTATATTATTAATCTATCAAATCTTTACTATCAGTACCTAAAGCTATCACGTTGAAGTTAAAAGAAGTAACGGTAGATGCACAAGACGAGAGTGATTTTAATAACTATGTAAATTAATGTAGTGCGATATAAACAGATAGAGTAATGCTGCAGTGAGATCAAGCTTATCTTCACAAAATATTTCTAAACACATTAGTATTGACTGTATTTCTAGAGAGGATGTAATAATGAATAGTTATAATACTCTCCTTTAAGTAGTAGAAGTAATCTATTTAAAAGTTGACTGTATACCCATGCTCATTAAAGAGTTGTAAATTTTTCTTTGTGTGCGTTATACCAGAAGTGCATCAAATGAATGTAACTATCGAGTAGACGATAGCAATTAACTGACTACATTACATACACTAAAAACAGAAAATATTATGATTTTATTTAAGTTATTTGTACTTATAAAATGGTATTGCAGCATAGTAACTTAACCTCTTAGTTTTTATCAAGTTCCTATGCATAGGTATGTTAATAAATACCTGAATAATATAAGTGGATGGTGCAATGTAGTGCAGACAGTTATTTGAGTGCAGCGCTTTATGTTTTGTGGTTGCAAGCAAGCTAAACATCAATGCTGATCTTGTAATCACTTAGCTCCCACTAAGTGGGAGATCATACTGAATATAGAGTTCAGTAAAACTACATAGCCCGATTTATTATTTCATAATAAAATATATCCTACTAACAAAAGTAATTTAAAATTTTGTTTCTTAAGATATCAGTTACATCGGCACTTTAGGTACAGTATAACTATATAATTTCATACTGATTTATGAGAAGATTTATTATTTTAGTATGTGTGCTTTTATATTTTTTTAATGTCTCGTCATGGACGATTATCATTTTCTTATTTAGCTTTTATTTAACTACTAATGTCCTTGAACGCCGTAGCTCTTATATGTGATAGACGATTCTACTGTTAATGCGCAATACTTATGATGAATATTAAAATCAGATGCTGTCGTTGTGATACTACTAAATATCACGCTATACATTTACTGACGTGCAAAAAAAAATCATCGTGCACATATAATATTAAGAGCATGATAAGTTTTTTAGAATGTTATCCTGTCTTTTAGGATATTTATATTGGTTGTTTTGAATCTAATATTAGTAAAAACTAATGCAGTCGTTACAAATTTTAATGCAGTATTAAATACTAAAAATATTTACTTATCTCTAAATTTTTAAAATGAAGATAATACTGTCACTTACATACTAGGTTTGGTGTGCCAGAACACCTCTTAATTTAAGAGGGTATCGCGCAATAAACCTAGAAAAACTTAGAAAATCTCGCTTAAAATCTTCATAAGTCTTAAATCGAATAAATCTCTCCATTGATTGCATATAATTCACTTCTAACTATATAGGTTAATTTATAGTGTTTGTAAGAATATAATGAGCAAAATAACTTGCATAATCGTTATTATATCCTATGGTAAAGCACAAAAAATACTAAAACACGCAAAAAACCAAAGTGCATAAACTACTTGAATTCCTATACTTATTCATTTATAAAATAAGTCGGCTAGTACAATTAGCATGACTAAAATAAATAATAAAAGTAGTTCGATCTTTTCAAAAAGTGATGAAATTGATAGGTTAAATCAAATAAAAAGACAACTATTACTCTGTTGTTGTGACTACTAACGTTATTCATATTAACTAAGTACAAAATTTCACGAAGAGCTAAGCAACCTTAAACCTGTGAGACTAGTACTTTAAATTTAATATAAATAACGTATTCACCTCAAAAAGTTAATCTGTTTTTTTAGATTCATGTATTACAATAAATTACTGCCTAAGGGCAGTACACTTGATATAATGAGATAGCTTTTATCTATAACTTTGAGACGACTCTTTTACAACCCAAGAAGATAATTGTACGTCAGTTAGGGTTACAGCCCTACGAACAAGTACTGCAAGCTATGCGTATCTTTACAGATAGTCGCATCATTACTACATCTGATGAATTATGGTTAGTACAGCATCAACCGGTATTTACTCAAGGTCAAACTGGTAAAGCGGAGCATTTATTGATGACAGGTGATATCCCAGTCATTCAAAGTGATCGCGGCGGTCAAGTGACATACCACGCCCCAGGGCAGCAAGTAATGTATGTGATGATTGATCTAATACGCAATAAGATGAGTGTACGTCAATTAGTGAAAATCATAGAGGATGCAGTAATCAATACTCTTGCACATTTTTACATTGTATCTCATACCAACCCAAATGCGCATGGTGTATATGTCGGAACAAAAAAAATTTGTTCATTAGGACTTCGTATTCGTAAAGGCAGCTCATTCCACGGTCTAGCGCTAAATGTAGCGATGGATCTCAGTCCTTTCCAACGCATCAACCCATGCGGTTATATTGGAATGCAGATGATACAAATTAGCACGATAGCGCCTAATATTAGGATTGAAGATGTGCATCCAATTTTAACACAGAAATTTGTTCAATTACTTGGCAGCCCAGTCATTGAACTTCGTCCTTGGAACCTGCATGATTATGAGTAAACTAAGTCATATGGAGAGCGTGGTTAAATATCCATACCATGATAAAAATAAAATAGCGTCAATCCCGTTTCATAGAGGAACTACGGAACAACATGAACTTCTTCGAAAACCAGAGTGGATAAAAATTAAACTACCAGCTAACTCGACGCGTATTAAAAATATTAAGGCAGCTATACATAAAAATAACCTGCATACAGTCTGTGAAGAAGCATCCTGTCCTAATCTATTCGAGTGTTTCAACCATGGCACCGCTACTTTTATGATCCTTGGTGCTATCTGCACTCGTCATTGCCCATTTTGTGACGTCACGCATGGACGCCCCATGACTCCAGATGCTACTGAACCAGAAAAATTAGCGAACACTATTTCAGAGATGGGGCTACGATACGTAGTGATCACTTCGGTTAACCGCGATGATCTACGTGATGGCGGTGCACAGCACTTTGCTGCTTGCATCGCTGCAATTCGTGCTAAAAATCCGTTTACCAAAATAGAAGCATTGGTGCCAGATTTTCGTAGTCGTATGGATCGCGCCTTAGAAATTTTGATTAACGTACCACCTAATGTATTCAACCATAACGTGGAAAGTGTACCTCGTATTTATCATACAGTTCGTCCTGGTGCTAATTATCTCTGGTCACTAAAGTTGTTAAAACGCTTTAAAGAAGCTCTTCCACATATTCCTACTAAATCTGGTTTAATGGTTGGCTTAGGTGAAACTAATGCAGAGATTATTCAAGTGATGCGCGATCTTCGTTATCACGGTGTTAGCATGCTAACAATCGGCCAGTATCTTCAACCAAGTCAAGATCATTTGCAAGTTCAGCGTTATGTTAGTCCAGATGAGTTTGATGAGATAAAAGAAAAGGCAAAAGCTATGAGTTTTACCTCCGTAGTCTGTGGTCCATTTGTTCGCTCATCTTACCATGCTGATTTACAGGATAAATAGGGATAGTACAGTAAACAGAATATTTTGTTCTTCTTGAATCGATAGAAACGTTTATATGTCTAGCCTTATGGGTACCTAAATGTTACCGTCAGATACACTAAAATCTTCAATTTTCATTTACTCATCGCTTACTCAATAGACGACTGTATACTGGGCTGAGTTTCAATCGGTGTTATATTTAAGTACGATAGCCGTGTAATCAACTACATTAATGACTATAAAACAGCGCTAGATGTGCAAATTTTCAGATTTTAAAAAATGCTCTAACATACCTTATATATAAAAATTGTATATGTGTTAGTGTTTCTTCTTAACCTTGATTATTTGCGAAGGAAAATATTTGCAAATTGTTATGGTAGTTTTTTCTAGAATAAGTCACAGGATAGCGTGTCTATTAATATATACTCTGCCAAATAAGCATATTATTATTAATAAATGCATAGCGCTATCTATATATACTATAAAATATACAAAAAGCTAATGTCTTTACTAAAGAAAACTCTCGGTATATACTAATATAGTAAAACAAAATAACAGATGTGTAGATATATCTAAAAATCCAGAACAGAAAGCCGCGAATAATATACTTAGTACCCATAGATTATATTAATCTAATATAATAAATATTAATGTATCGCCTGGTGCTTTCTCAGAGGAGACTTAGATGATGCGCGGTAAAACATTCATATCTTTCTAAAAAAATTATGAGAGCGCCAAACCTCTTGAACATAGATATAATGACAACTCATAAATGTCATGTGCTTATAGTAAATATTATCTGTTGTGTTCTAATTAGAAACATTATATTTAATAAAATATACAATTTATGTACTGAATTGATGTTAAGGTGCAAAAAATACAATTCTCGCATTGCCCCTTCGTATTTTGAAATAATTAAGAATATAACTCTTAATAGAGCAATTTATTTTCGAAGAAAACCAATTAAAAACTAAGTCATAGAATATATACTACGCGTTATTATAATTCTTTACTTTAATTTATATTCAACTTTGAAAAACAAGTGATGTGAAATATTTAAAAAATAACAAGCACACTGCTATTTGACGTTGATAAATATTTTATTTAAAATAAAATGTTATTGCTTTAGAAGTGTATATCCAAAACTGGAAGAATGTTATATAAATTCATTAGAATTTTCGCTCGTCAAATAATGTATATTTAAGACAACTGATTCTCAATATCGTATGAGAACTGGCTACTATAACCGCTAAATATCAAATTTAATGTATTGAGTTAGACACGCAATGTAATTACTAAGAGGTCTGATCAGCCATGCAATGCGAGTTACGTTATCAATTAACACCATGATAGCTTTCCTTGATTACCTTAGTGACTTGTGAGTTCACTGTCTTCAGACACTACTACGCCTATGGTATACTATATTCAAATTATTTAAGATATATAAAATAGTTACGCATACCTTATCGTTATTGCGTTAGTTTTTTATGAATAACTAAAATAACAGTATTATCTATAGGATTATCGGTCACCATGCAAGAACAATACCGCCCGGAAGAAATAGAATCAAGCGTACAACTGCAGTGGCAAGACAAGAAAACCTTTAAGGTTATTGAGGACGCTAGTAAGCAAAAATATTACTGTTTATCAATGCTACCATATCCATCGGGTCATCTTCATATGGGGCATGTTCGAAATTATGTGACTGGTGATGTTATCTCGCGTTATCAACGCATGCTGGGTAAAAATGTGCTACAGCCCATCGGATGGGATGCTTTTGGTCTTCCAGCAGAAGCTGCTGCGATAAAAAATCGCACAGAGCCGGCTATGTGGACCTATAATAACATCAAATATATGAAGAACCAACTAAAATTGCTAGGATTGAGTTACGATTGGGATCGTGAGATCACTACTTGTGAACCTAGTTACTATCGTTGGGAACAGTGGTTTTTTACTAAACTTTATCAAAAAGGTCTGGTATATAAAAACACCTCAAAAGTAAACTGGTGCCCCCAAGATCTGACTGTATTAGCTAATGAACAAGTTATTAACGGCGCCTGCTGGCGCTGCGATACCAGAGTTGAACAAAAAGAGATTCCGCAGTGGTTCATCAAGATCACTGATTATGCTGAACAACTACTCAATGATCTAGATAGTCTAGAAAACTGGCCTGAACAAGTTAAAACCATGCAGCGAAATTGGATTGGCCGATCTACAGGTGTAGATATTACTTTTAAAATTATCGACAATAACGAGCAATTGATAATTTACACTGCTCGTCCTGACATCTTTATGGGTGTTACCTATATAGTTTTGTCCATAAACCACCCATTAGTCCAGCAAAGTAAAGATAATAATCCTGCGTTGGCTAAATTTGTTGAAATAAACCGTAACGTACAGTTTATTACGCCTAACATGACGATGATGGAAAAGAAAGGCATGTCAACTGGCCTCTTCGCGATCCATCCATTGAATGGTGAAAAATTACCAATCTGGGTTAGTAATTTTACATTCATAAAATATAATACCAGCGCAGTTATGGCTGTACCAGCTCATGATCAAAATGATTGGGAATTTGCAACTCGATATAATCTCCCAATCAAACCGATTATTTTAGATCGAGAGGGTTGTCAACCGAACGTTCATAAAAAAGCAATGACTAAAAAAGGAAGACTCTTTAACTCTGGCGAGTTTAACGGTCTAGATAATCTCACTTGCTTTAATTTGATCATTAACAAATTAGTTATTAAGGGTATTGGTCAGCGAAAAGTACATTACCGTCTACGTGACTGGGGAATCTCACGTCAACGTTATTGGGGGGCACCAATCCCCATGATGATGTTAGAAGATGGTAGCCTTATACCGACACCGGAAGATCAACTTCCCGTGATATTACCTAAAGACGTAGTGATCAACGGTATTCTTAATCCATTAAAGGCTCACCCTAATTGGGCAAAAACCCATGTAAATGGACAACAAGCATATCGTGAAACAGACACGTTTGACACCTTTATGGAGTCATCTTGGTATTATGCTCGTTATACGTGTTCACAGTACAACAAAGGCATGTTAGATTTAACTGCTGCCAATTATTGGTTACCGGTTGATCAATATATTGGTGGTATTGAGCATGCTACTATGCATCTTATGTATTTCCGTTTTTTTCATAAATTAATGCGTGATGCTGGCTTAGTAAATTCTGATGAACCAGCTAAGCGTCTACTATGTCAAGGTATGGTGGTAGCTGATTCTTTTTATTATATCAGTAATAGCGGCGCACGTATTTGGGTCTCGCCAAGTAATGTCGCTATTGAGCGCGATGATAAGAGTCATATTATTAAAGCAACTGATCTAGAAGGACATGAATTAGTTCATGTAGGTATGAGTAAAATGTCGAAATCAAAAAATAATGGCATTAACCCGGAAGAGATTATAAAAAAATACGGTGCAGATACCATGCGTCTATTTATAATGTTTGCCGCACCAATCGAAATGACACTACAATGGAAAGAATCTGGTATTGAAGGAGCGAACCGTTTTTTAAAACGTCTCTGGAAACTAACCTACGATCATCTTAAAAAAGGCAAAGTACAGCCTTTAAAGCTCACTCAGTTGACTGAAGAGCAGAAAATTTTACGCCGAGATGTGCATAGAACTATTGCTAAGGTAAGTGATGATATTGGCCGCCGCCAGACTTTTAATACTGCGATTGCTGCGGTTATGGAACTGATGAATACACTAATACGTGCACCACAAGATAACGAACAAGAGCGCGCTGTTTTACAAGAAGCACTACTTGCCGTTGTTTGCATGTTGTCCCCATTCACTCCGCATATAAGTTTTGCGCTATGGGAAGCATTAGGCGGACAGGGTGGTATCGACACTGCTCCTTGGCCAGTTGTCGATGAACAAGCAATCACCCAAGCTACAAAACTAGTGGTGGTCCAAATTAACGGTAAGTTACGCGCAAAAATTACTGTAGCAGCTGATGCTTCTGAAGAACAAGTGCGTCTTTGCGCTGCCCGTGAACATTTAGTCGCTAAATATTTAAACGGAGTTATACTTCGTAAAGTGATTTATATTCCAGGTAAACTGCTTAATCTAGTGGTAGTTTAATAATAAGAGATATTGTGCACACGCATATTTTAAGATTATGGTTAAAGACTGTGGCAGTACTAATGATTGCCAGTTGTGGGTTTCACTTGCATGACAACGCGCAGATTTCTCGACAGATGAATATGTTGATAATAGACGCACCCGACATTTATAGCCCCTTGATTTTTGCTATTCGTGAACAATTACGATTGCATAACATTAGTGTAGTTAACGATGCTAGGCGTAAAGATCTTCCATTACTGCGTATCATTAATACTGATCAAAGCCAGAATACTATATCAATTTTTCAGAATGGTAAAACTGCTGAATATCAAATTATACTCACAGTGCAGGCGCAAGTATTATTTCCTAGTCATACCCTGCACCCTTTGTCAATAAGCGTAATCCGATTTTTTCTTGATAATCCGATAAATGCACTAGCAAAAGATTCTGAACGGGAAATAATTCGTCAAGAAATGACTAATCAAATTGCGCAACAACTAGTACGTAAACTACTAAAAGTGCAAGTAGTAGAACAGAAAAATCCACGAAAAATTACTACTGTTAATACAAAATGACTAGTGATACCACGCAATGATTCGTATTTATTCCAATCAATTAGCTGCGCAACTGCGAAAAGGTTTATGTAAGCATTATTTGTTAATCGGTAATGAGCCGTTAATGTTGCAGGAAAGCCAGGATTTGATCCGAGACGCTGCCAAACAACAACAGTTTAGTACATACTATAGTATATCTTTGGATATTCATGCTGATTGGGATGCCATTTTTAATATTTGCCAAACTATCAACTTGTTTACAAGACGCCAAATACTTTTGCTTATTTTCCCGGACAATGGCTTATTTTCGCCATTTGAAAATCATTTAACTCAGCTTAGCGAACTACTACATAATGATATATTATTGATATTACGCAGCTCTTATTTACCTAAATCACAGGAAAAAAGCGTTTGGTTTAAAGCACTAAGTTGTAATGCTGTCTATGTTAGCTGCCAATCACCCACACCAACACAACTTCCTCGATGGATTTTCGCTCGCGCTCAACTCATGCAACTAACATTAGAAGATGCAGCCAATAAATTATTGTCTTACTGCTACGAAGGGAATTTACTAGCATTATCACAAGTATTAGAGATGTTATCGCTATTGTATCCTGATGGCATACTGACTGTATCGCGTATTAATCAAGTAGTATATGATGCTTCATATTTTACGCCACTTCATTGGATAAACGCTATATTGGAAGGAAAAAACGATCGAGCCTGGCACATCTTTCAGCAGTTGAAAAAAAGAGATGTTGAACCCGCAATCTTATTGCGTACTTTACAGCGTGAATTGCTAGTATTATTAACTATACAGCGTTATATGGTTTTAGTGCCACTGCATACTTTATTCGATCAACATAAGGTTTGGAAAAATCGTCAAAACCTCATAACACAAGCCATACATCGGCTATCTACTGATCAACTTCGACAAGCCGTTCAACGCCTACGACAGAGTGAATTGATCTTAAAGACAGACCATATTCAGTTAGTATGGTTAGAGTTAGAAACTCTATCAATGTTACTCTGTACAGAAAATGTTTCCTATGAGTTTATAAATAATGAATAATCTGCTAAGCGATACTGTGCTACATATGCTATGTAGCAGCACGTTCTGAACACTAATTCGTTATAGCTAACTTATCGCCGTTTAAAGTCTGTACTTAAGCAATACACTTTTATTAAATCTAAAATTTGCTATACGACATCTTATTGTCGTACACACATATTACAGTTAATACAAAGGAATAATTATAATGGTTGCATTAGTAATTACTTCTATTCTAGTATTAATTATCAATGACTGTAAACTGCACTACCTTTTTCATATTATTGAAATATTCAATTATAATAACATGACTATACTTAGCATATCGCAAGTTTTATATGTATTAATTGTCGGTTACTGTGCTCATTCACTGGTATAAACTGCTAGAGATTAATAAAAGCGCTTCTTAATTTTAAGCTATGCTCAGAATAAAATATTATTCAAATGTATTCTAGATAAATTGATCAATCTATTTTCATCTTCCTAGTATAAAAAGATAATGAAAAAAATGAATTCCTAATGTTTTATTTTGTTTTGTTTTGATTCAACATAAAACTTAACAGTCTATCATTGGTAACCGTCTTAACTGTAGTCTCTGGGAGAACTACACTATTTTACGACTATAAATAGTGATATACTAACACCGTAACTTCTCACTGAGGCATCTCATAATGTTACTGATTTACCACAAAGTCATCGTGCATATTAGTCTTGCCATGTGGAAATAGGATTTGTCTTCAGTAACGAAAATATTTTTCTAAAAAATAACTGTTGAGCTATTACGTTATTGTGAGACATGTACACTGTTATGACTCATTAAGTATGTAAAAAGTTTGCATTGATTATTTTAATAATGTTTTATTTGTAGCTAAAATTCTAGTAAATCCTCTTATTCTTAAAGCTTTTCATTTTTACAGAAAATCGTCGAACATATTCTATACCGGTATTAAATTCTTAAACATCAGGATCTCATCTTTTAAAAGAAAGCACATATCTTAAAAAGCACTTGCTTTCTTAATGTTAAAACGTATTTAACAATTATTAGTAACTAATAGATGTAAAACGTAGCACTGAGTGAGATCATTGAGCTGCATTTTAATATTCGGTGTAGTTAATACTACTAACAACATAGCTTAGCTAATACGCTAATTCTGAATATATTATCTAACGCGCTATTACTGATATATAAAATATTAGAGATTATTTTACTAACACGAGAAGTATCGCATCAATAACGATTGATATTGTAAGGAAAATTTTCATCATGAATTATCAGAGCAATATCAATTTTATTAGACTTGTTATTAGTTATCAAAGAATCTAAGCTTGCCTTAGAATATTAATAACAAGTTTACACCATGATGTTGTATAGAATTTCCTATATCTCATGAACTTACAATGGTGTTTTGTCCACCTCTAAAAGTTATTTATTTATCCTTCGCGATAATTTTGTGAAGTTTCATATATTCTTCTGAAATAAGTGTGAATTTTTCATTAAAACATCTCAATAAAACTAAGTGATAACTTTTATTTTTTATTTTATCATGTTAAATAACCTGTCTTTCGTATTCATATATAGGATTTATAAAAAATATATGTACTTCTTGCCTTCTTAGCAGAGTCTACCGTGAGTTTGGTTGTCTAGATTCCTGCTCAATAGACACTCATCCATATAGAAGATTGTCTCTATGATTGCATGAATGTTGTCAATACAAAGGATGCATGTGTTATACTTTGCTAGTTTTCTATTTTTAGAAGTTTTTGTAAAATATCGTTTGTGCGTTTACACTCTATTGATATAGTAAATTAGATAATCTTTTATTACACAATACTATTGAAGTTCAATAATTTTAATACTTAAAATAACGTAGAAGATGCTGCTATTTACTTACTAGCTAAATTATGCTTGTGTATCTCGCAGCGGGCCTCTATCCTATCAAAATCTATAAAATTTATAATTTTTATTATGTTAAGCGAACTATTTCACCATATTATAGAGCTGTAAACTATTATTAAATGCTTCGTGATGCACTAATATACGATTTTTGATTACCAGACATAAAACAACATTGTTTAATAATGGTATTAAATTTTGAATGTTCACAAGCCATAAGGTTTATTATGACATAATAATTCTTCTATTATATAATATATAATAGAAGCACTGAAATCCTATATACTATTTAATAATAAGTTTAACATCATAGTTATAAATGAGGCATTGTAATAAAAAGCAAGCATCTATAATCAGTAAGATTATAGATTCTAATCGGGCATGTATCGACTACTTCATAATAATGTATCACCTGTGTCTAACTGTATATAAGTTACTAGAATACTATTCAATGTTTAAAGGATATCACGGCATGAACTAGGTGTATCTAGTTTGTTAATAATCTTTATATGCGTAACTTTTATCCTGTTAAAGTTATATTTATAATTTTCATAAAATAGCACTAGCATGGTTGCATAAGGTTTTTAGGTGGTATAGCTTTATCGAGTATTACTTTCATATAGTATCATTTTCTCGTCAAAGTTTTAGGATATTTTTTAGAGTGTCCCCTACTGAGGTTAGTAACGGGCGATGACTGGCGAGATACACCTGAGCTAGTATGAGAAGATTATTTAAATAATCTTTTCTTTTGTAGTCAAAATCAAATACTCAGCCTTGAGTAGGGAGGGGAGGCGGCTCGTTTAGTTTTATCACGTTCTTTTAAAAGGCAAAACATTACATTCATTTGACATGTTAAATATGCACTGCGTTGAATTTTATCAATATATATACCCATGTAAATTAGTTAATATTGTGAATCCTCTATTTTTATAAACCTAAAGATCACATCCTGAACACTAAGTCATTCTTTTTATTAGTAAAACTTAGGGCCTAAATTAGGGTTTCTGACGTTATAGAATGATGTGTTCTAAACTGTAGAATATTGATAATAAAAAAAATCATTATTCATGCGAATACTTTCATGTGAGACAAGTTACTCTAAACCATCATAATGTTTTGGGGAGTATACTCCTCATTACTATAACAGTTATATTTGTCGCTATAAAGAAAGACCTAGTTACAGCTCTTTATCTAAAATACTAGAACGAGAGAAGAGATAAATACTACAACCTAGATGATGTGAGTTGAAAAAAAAGTAATGTGACAAATATTAAACAATATATCAATCAATGAAGGGATGAAGCAGGGAAAGTCAACATATATAAAACCTGCGACATAATAGAGATATATATTCTCTAATTATATATTAGTCCATGAAACCAGTGCTTTCGATTAAAATTAGAAAAATCTATTAGTTTATGATACAAAACCCTTGACACTGATCAGGTAATAAGATCAAATTGGCAATTTGCCCGGATAGCTCAGTTGGTAGAGCAAGGGACTGAAAATCCCTGTGTCCCTAGTTCGATTCTAGGTCCGGGCACCATCTATTTAGTCTGATAAATATAGACGACTACCTTAATAAAAATATAATATTTTCCTATGCGTTTTATAAGAAAAGATTTTTTCGTATATCTGATGATTACAAGGTTTAGATACCGGTTGTCTGAATTCTCATAAATGCCTCTTATCCTCTTATATTAATAACATTAATTCTTTCTCTTTAATGCATCAAGCACTCTACTATCTACAAAATTTTTTTAAATTTCTTTTTTACACTAGAAAATAGATTTTTAACTTCTTATAACTTTTTAATATAAGCGCATGAAATAGACTATAGTCACACGGTGTATATTCTTTTTTTAAAGTTTTTATATAATGATTTGAATATCATTTACTGTAAATTTACAAAATTCATCTATCAAGTTTATGCAGTAGCTTAAAACAACCTTTTCAAATAAATTTCTAACTAGCATAATACGCCTGTGTTATTTCTATGATTTTTAACAAAACATAGCATTAAATTTTTTAATTTAGTAAATTATAAGTTCTTCTGATTAAACATAGCTTAAGAACCTATTTTAGTAACCATATTGTTTGATATTTAAATATTACTTTACTAATATTATATGATCGTGGTGGCTATCTTTCTAGGAAAATTCTTTATGTTATATAATAACATAAAAACACTAATGAACAATTTGCGTTATTATTAAGACGCATACTTTATGTATGATTGTTTACGAAAAATTACTCCTAAGTATTAGGTATATATAAAACACTTTTAGTTAACATCAAATTAAGAAAAAACCAGTATTACCATAAGATTTATAAGTGGGAAGGTCCATAAATATTGCTAAATATACCTAACTATATCTAGAATATAGGTCCTCTCGTTTTACTAAAAGAGTCTACAATACATATAATGTATAAATTATCTATTTAATAATATCATTAACAAAAAAAATGCTGCACTAACAGTAAAAATTTAGTCTAACGATATAATTGAATATGGCACTGTAAATTTACACCTTTTAAAGACTGTTCAGTCATTTTAACTTCTAAATCATATTGGAAGAAACTTTTAGGGTTTTATCCTACAAAGTCTTGAGTTTTCTTTTTATGGTTTGTGTAATGTAAGCTCGTATCAATGAACAAAAAGAAAATATTGCATTCTACTATTAATCACATCTAATTTATTTATTAGTTAACTACTACATATATAGTAGTACTCTTATATGCTTTTCAAAACCATCATGTATTACTAGAAACTAATTTTATTCTATAGATCCGATCTTAATTGTGGCCTCTTTACGAAGACTGGCTAGAAGACAGGAGATAGATGTTTTAGCAGAAGCCTCTTCTATCTTTTTAGCAAACATTTTTTTTGCATCAGCTGATAACCTACCAGGTTTTACTGAATCAAGCGCGATAAGCACCACATTATTTTGATCATCTTGTGATATACCATAAACTAACTTGTTTTTTAGTGGATGTGGTAGTGAAAAAATATCTTCTATCAACGGGTTACTTTTTACAGAACGTGTTATCGTCTGGATTTTTCCAAATCTTAAAGAAGCTGCATGCATCACTTTGTCGCCTTTTCCTCGCCTTAATTCATGTAATATCTTCTCAGCTTGTTTTATTGCCTTTTTTAGTGCTTGATTGTGCTTGAGTATCTCTGCTACATGATTTTTAACTTGATCAAAAGATGCAATGCTCTCTACTTGATGTGCAATCATACACACTGCAAATGCTCTATTGGCATCTACAGGAATTATACTGCAGTTATTATCTAATTTTCCATTTTTACTAATTAATGATCGGTCAAAAATTGACTCCACAACTGGTTGTACGTTTAAAGCAGTGGGAATATTATTACGACTAAACCAACCAGTTTTCACTGCTTTTACGCCAGATACTGTTTCAACAAAGTCTAGAGATGCGTGATCTCTGTTAATTGCTATACTAATCTTCTGTTGCAACACATGGTAGGCGTCAAGTGCTTTTTCTTTTCGTATCTGTTCGGCGATATCCTTGTATACATCGCGGATTGGCGTTATTTTCTCAGGGATAATATCGTTTAGACGTACGATTAAATAACCGACTGAAGACTTTACTACGTTAGATATTTGACCTTTTGTAGTCAAATGGATATTTTTTAGTTCGTCAATGGTAGTCTTTGGTTCTAACCAAGCTAGCATACCACCAGTACGACGCGAGATGATATCTGTGGACTTTTCTTTTGCTAGGGTAGCAAAATTGCCGCCTTTTTTTAGCTCATGTAGTACAGTGTTTGCGTCTTCTTTAGTGTGTAGTTGGATTAAACTATAACTCCTTTTCTCTGGTTGAATGTAATTGCTTTTATGCTGATTATAAAAATTGCTAATCTCCGCTTTGCTAACTATTACCTTATTTTGCATAGACACAGTATCTATGGGAATATAACTTACCTTAATTTTTTGTGGCAATATAAAGCTGTTTTTATTATAATAGTAGTAGGATTTTAATTGGTCTTCTGTGACCTTTTGCTTAGCCTGTAGTACGTTTAAATTAATCTTGGCTAACCGAACATTACGTTGCTGAAACATTAACGCTGAAATAGCTTGAGACTCAGAAGGTAGTATAAAGCCTGACTCCCCAAAGGCTTCAATAATGTATTGTTTAACTAATTCATCTTGCATAAAGTGCGAAAAATCTTCGGTGCTATAATTCATACGTTTAATGAATTCAAGATACCTAGAATTATCAAATTGGCCATCGGTCTGAAAGTAATGGACCTTTTGAATAATATTTTTGATCTGCTGATTACTAACTGTCAGACCTAATTTCTTGGAATATTGTACCAATAGAATATGATCAATCAACCGTGATAACGCCTGCTGGCGCATTTGTTGTATATAGTTGGGATTACTAGATAGCAAAGAAAATTGGTCACCTAATTTACTTTGTATATATTGACGTTCATTTTGGAAAACTTGTTCTAATTGAGTCAACGTGATCACTTGGCCATTTACTTTGGCTGCATACTCGCCTGAATCAAATAACAGGTAACTACTTACTCCGGTCAAAATGAACGATAAGATCATTAGAACTAAAATAATTTTAAATATAAAATGATTTGATATTACTCGTAGCCTATCCATCATCCCGTGATCATACTCCACGATAATTTTGAGTGCACTACTCTCTAATATAGAAAAAGCTTTTATAACAACAAAAACCACACATCATGCGCATGGGTCTTTTATATCACTGTATAAGTCGTATAACGTTAGATGATTTTTCTTACTAGACATACTACTACACGGTTAGCGAATTGCTTTATTAACTGCATCTTTAAGCGTTTTCCCTGCACGAAAAACTGGTACTGTAGCTGCCACGATAGTGATTTCTTTGCCTGTTTTCGGATTACGGCCAATACGTTCTGGACGTTTACGTATAGTAAAAGTACCAAAACCCACCAGAGTTACGTCATTGCCTAATTTTAAGGAATCCGTCATTACAGTAATAATTCTTTCTAAAACAAGAACTGCGGTCACTTTAGAAATATTAGTACCAGTAGTAATCTTATCGATTAATTGTGACTTATTCATTGCATTACCCCTCTACATTTTGTTTTCTATACTTAGAAAGACTTATGATTACAAAAAACGCAACAATTATATTAACTACATCAAATTCTGATCAGCTATCAACGTAAAATATAAAATAGCTTATTAGTATCTAATTTAGCACTACAAAATGCTAAAAAGTTTGCAATAACTGAGTAATATCGGTTTTTAAGAGCTTTTCTTTTTCATTGTTCTTTAGGTATTGTAAGTGCAAAAAAGGCTGGATTTTGTAAAGTAATATTTAAAACCTCATCAATCTTTTCTACTGGATGAATCTTTAAATCAGCAATAATATTTTGCGGAATTTCTTGTAAATCTCGCTGATTCTTATAAGGTATTATAACGGTTCTAATACCACCACGATGCGCTGCTAACAGCTTTTCTTTCAAGCCACCAATGGGTAATATATGACCGAGTAAGGTAATCTCACCAGTCATCGCCACATCAGCGCGTACTGGGTTTTCGGTGAGACAAGAAACCAAGGCAGTACACATTGCGACGCCAGCGCTTGGTCCATCTTTTGGTGTTGCGCCTTCAGGCACGTGAACATGTATGTCACGTGTTTCATGAAAATCAGCGTTGATTCCTAGTTTATCTGCGCGGGAACGCACAACAGTCAGTGCGGCTTGGATCGATTCCTGCATCACTTCACCTAAGGAACCTGTATAAGTAAGGTTACCTTTACCTGGTACAGACGCGGTTTCAATAGTTAACAAGTCGCCACCTACTTCTGTCCATGCTAATCCAGTAACCTGTCCTACACAGTTTTCAGTATTCGCACGACCATAGTCAACGCGCTGCACACCTAAATAATCCTTTAGATTGTCACCACTGATTTCAATACGTTTAACTATTTTTTCCATTAGTATTATTTTTACTGCTTTACGGCATAGCTTGGAAATCTCTCGTTCTAGACTACGTACCCCCGCTTCACGAGTATAGTAACGAATAATACCATGAATAGCAGTATCATAAATCACTAGTTCACTTTTTTTTAAGGCATGTCGTTCAAGTTGTTTGGGTAATAAATGTTGCGTAGCAATATTAAATTTTTCATCTTCCGTATAACCAGATAAGTGGATTACTTCCATACGGTCTAGTAAAGGCCCAGGAATACGCATTGAGTTTGAGGTAGCGACAAACATGATATCGGACAAGTCATAATCTACTTCTAAATAGTGATCATTAAAGGCTACGTTTTGTTCTGGATCTAATACTTCAAGTAGCGCAGAAGCCGGATCACCGCGCATATCAGAAGACATTTTGTCGATTTCATCCAGTAGGAATAATGGGTTTTTTACGCCTACTTTAGCTATTTTTTGTATTAGCTTTCCTGGCATAGAACCAATGTACGTACGGCGATGTCCGCGAATTTCTGCCTCATCACGCATGCCGCCTAGTGCCATGCGTACATATTTTCTCCCCGTTGCTTTAGCAATTGACTGTCCCAGAGAAGTTTTTCCTACGCCAGGAGGTCCGACTAAGCATAGGATTGGCCCCTTAATCTTATTGGTACGACTTTGCACAGCGAGATATTCGAGAATACGATCTTTGACACGAACTAAACTATAATGATCAACATCAAGCACTTCCTGTGCTTTAATCAGATTTTTTTTTACTTTACTACGAGCATGCCAGGGTACTTGCAACATCCAATCGATATAGCCACGAACTACAGTCGCTTCCGCAGACATCGATGACATCATTTTAAGTTTTTGTAGTTCAGATGTAGTTTTTTCACGGGCTTCTTTTGGCATTTTTGCCGCTGCAATTTTACGTGTTAAGATTTCATATTCATCAGGCACATTATCCATTTCACCTAGTTCTTTTTGGATGGCTTTTATTTGCTCATTTAAATAATATTCACGCTGACTTTTTTCCATTTGTTTCTTGACGCGGTTACGAATACGTTTTTCTATCTGCAATAAATCAATTTCCGACTCCATCATCGCCATTAAGTATTCTAAACGTTCAGTGATGTCGAACATCTCTAATACTGACTGCTTATCATTAAGCTTGAGCGGCATATGCGCAGCAATAGTATCCGCTAAGCGTGCGGCACTCTCAATATTATGTAGTGAAACCAACACCTCTGGAGGAATTTTCTTGTTTAGCTTAATATAACACTCAAACTGACTAATCGCGGTACGCACTAGTACTTCCTGCTCGCGCTCGTCCAGCGCTTGAGACTCAAGGTATTCCGCTTGAGCTGTAAAATAATCGCTACTATCAGACAACGTAGTAATATGTACGCGCTGCAGCCCCTCAACTAATACCTTAACTGTGCCGTCAGGAAGCTTAAGCATCTGTAAAATAGATGCGACTGTACCTACAGAAAATAAACTATTAATGTTCGGCTCATCTGTTGAGGCCTCTTTTTGTGCTACTAGCATAATTTTTTTATCATGATCCATTGCTGCTTCAAGACAACGAATGGACTTTTCCCGCCCAACAAATAGCGGGATTACCATGTGTGGATAAACTACTACGTCGCGTAACGGCAGAACGGGGATTTCAATACGTTCGGAACGCTCAGGTTTCATAGAGCTCTCTCTTAATGTTTATTTCCGATAAGGTTAAAGGGAACCTCATGAGGTATTAGCATCCTACGTTTTACAAAATCTAATCTTGATTATATGGGGCAAAATCACTGATATTCAACGGTTAGCACATAGGAAAAGACATTGGGGATGTTATCTCTTTTTTATCACGCAACATTATCAGTTAAATAATATATTATTCACCTAAATTCTGCATTTTAGGTTTTGCTATAAATAAGCAGAGGCTTTGACTGACCAGCGATTACCAACTCATTGATTACTACTTTTTCTACGCTATCCATAGACGGCAAATCGTACATCGTATCAAGTAATATGCTTTCTATAATAGAGCGCAAGCCACGAGCACCAGTCTTACGTATCATCGCTTTCTTGGCGATAGCATTTAACGCTTTATCGCAGAACTCAAGCTCAGTACCTTCCAGATTGAACAATGCTTGATATTGTTTAGTTAAGGCATTTTTTGGTTCTTTTAAAATCTGAATTAAAGCATCTTTATTAAGCTCGCCCAATATTGCTACTACTGGCAAACGGCCAATGAATTCAGGGATTAATCCAAACTTTATTAAATCTTCTGGCTCAGTATGTAGTAGTAATGCGCCTTCAGTTTCTTTATCAGATTGCTCTTTAATAGTTGCGCCAAAACCAATACTGGAAGCCATGTTGATACGCTGAGCAATAATATGACACAGGTCAGCAAAAGCACCTCCACAAATAAATAAAATCTTTGAAGTATCAACTTGCAAAAATTCCTGCTGTGGATGTTTACGACCTCCTTGTGGCGGTACGGCCGCAATCGTGCCTTCAATCAATTTTAGTAACGCTTGTTGCACACCTTCACCTGACACATCACGCGTGATGGAGGGGTTATCGGACTTACGGGAAATCTTATCTATTTCATCTATATAAATGATACCGCGCTGTGCTTTTTTTACATTGTAGTCACATTTTTGTAATAGTTTTTGGATAATGTTCTCTACATCTTCACCTACATAGCCAGCTTCCGTGAGTGTAGTAGCATCCGCTATAGTAAAAGGTACATCAAGAAAACGTGCTAAAGTTTCGGCTAATAAAGTCTTACCGCTGCCAGTTGGTCCGATTAATAAAATATTGCTTTTGCCCAATTCAACACCGCTGCTGATATCACTGTGTCGTAGACGTTTATAATGATTATACACAGCTACTGCCAGTACTTTTTTGGCTGTGTCCTGACCAATAACATAATCATCCATATGTTGGCGCATTTCGTGCGGCGTCGGTAATGTCTTGCGTTCTCTATTCGGAACAATGTCTTTAATTTCTTCGCGAATAATATCGTTACAAAGGTCAACACATTCATCGCAAATATACACTGATGGACCGGCAATTAACTTACGCACTTCATGTTGAATTTTACCGCAGAAAGAGCAGTAAAGCAGCTTTCCTGAACCGTCTTTACGCCTATCTGTCATAAACTAAGCCTCTTTTTAGTCGTTATCCTGCAATAATATTCGATTAATAATTACATGCTAAAAATCCATGTGAAACATTGATGCAGCTAACTAAAATAAGCTTGCTAACTTCGCAAGCTATAACCTAAACACTTCGACTAACTTCGGTGTGTTAGGATAGCATCAACTAAGCCGTAGTCTACAGCTTCGCTTGCAGTCATAAAGCGATCGCGTTCTGTATCACATTCGATTTGTGTTAATGACTGACCTGTCTGTTCTGCCATCAATTTGTTTATACGTGCCTTTACCTTCAATATTTCACGCGCATGAATTTCGATGTCCGTTGCTTGACCCCGATAGCCACCTAACGGCTGGTGAATCATCACGCAAGAATTAGGTAAGCAGAATCGCTTTCCATGAGTACCGGCGGCCAATAAGAACGCACTCATTGAGCACGCTTGCCCAATACAAATCGTACTAATGTCAGGCTTAATGAATTTCATAGTGTCATAAATTGACATACCCGCAGTAATCACACCACCTGGTGAATTAATATAAAGAAAAATATCTTTCTCCGGACTCTCTGCTTCTAGGAATAGCATTTGTGCAACTATTAAGTTAGCCATACAATCTTCTACTTGAGCAGTTAGGAAGATGATACGTTCTTTTAGCAGGCGGGAATAAATATCATAAGAACGCTCTCCGTGTGAAGTCTGCTCAACTACCATTGGCACTAATGCCATTTTAGATGAAACATAATCTCGCTTGCTATTATACAACATTACCGTCCCTTAATAAAATGCTTTTGGCGGCTGGAGGTTATACCTTTGACACGTTAACTCTACTTGAGCACAGCTAGTATGACTATCCTGACGTATTAAATCCGTTCTATATTTATCTAACGATATCCTTTATACACTTGTGCAAAGGTCGCTAGATTTTTACACGTTGGGGAACGGCGGTAGGTTTTCAAGTCTATGGACTGACTTTATCGTTTAATACTTTCAACATACTTCTTTAATCAGTATATAAATGAACTAATACATTTATAATCATTTATAAGAATGAAAGATGCTGAATTTTCATGTGTCAGCTTTATTATATAACGATGAAAAATTTGTTTCCTCTTTTAATAGAAAAGAAATTAAACTTTTCTATTATAGAACTGGACAATAAAAGTAAAACATAATTCTTTAAAAGCTAAAAAGTTTAGTTTATTAAGGCCGGTATTTTAATATACTTTTCAAGCGCTTCAGCCTATACCTAACCAAAGATACATTAGATGCATCAGAAAGCCAGTAAAGATTACAAACTGTCTCCTTAACATGCACACAGAAAGATAACTATCGGTTTCTAATAAAACATAAAACTGATTACTTATTAATAAATACTTTTCGAATGACGACTTCACTACTTCTTAGTAAAGTAAATTAATTCTAAAGTATTTGCTGTATTTCAGATTCAGTATAATTGCAGGGATTTTTAGTAAATATTACACGTAGCATAAGCTATTGTATCTAGCTCATGCATTATAGAGCGACAGTATAATAAATATGCATATAATCCTATACAAATTTAGAAGAACGACTCAGATAATAAGTCTATCTGATTTAGTTAGTAACATTTGTATTCCAGAGAGCTAGACACAATCAACATATAAACACATATTATCCGGAAACCCTAAGGAATCGCTATCAGTGCAGATTGTTATCTAAATGAATATCAGGATTGACACGCTGATTCCACATGCTATATAGTCAATATAGCAATCTTTATATATAATATACTTAATAGCAGCAAGTTTTTATCGTCTCATAACCGAGGTGATTATCTGATCATTAAGATGCATGTACTATATAAATATCACTAGAACATTGATATACTCGTGAAGAACTATAAATAAACGAGACAATCAGGATATATACCTATCTTCATTTCTCCTGACCTCTTGCTCAATTCTAAATCTAATACTAAAAACTTACAAGCCACACATGTAATGAATGAAAGATACTAACTATTTTAACATCATCAAAATATTCCAGTAGGCAATACATTATTCACTCTTCTTGCTCGCTAGCGTAAATAATATATTACTTGACAGATACTAATGAGTCAAAGACCATCACATTGAAGATTTATCAGTTAAACATCTTTTATAATGATATAATCATATGATATTTAGTTATAAAAACTAATATTTCGTTATGGATAATTACAGAAGATATCAGATTAAATATGCGGAGTTTGCTAAATATGCACTTAATTGCTTTACTAAGAGTTAGTAACTCTAGATGAGTTTGTAGAATCTAAGCATATTATTTTGATAGCTTTTAGTATTTTATGCGATATATTCTTATTTGGTTTTAACAGACATCTCTGCTAGAATAGGTAGTGCCAAACAAATATTAATTAGTTTATTATCTTCCTTAGAATATCCATATAGTCAGACGGTTTTATCTTAGCTATCTAACTATTCTAAGCAGCATAGATGTGAATCATAATGCCTAGTGTAGCACGGTGTCTAATGCAGAGTTACTACAGACAAATATTTAATGAATAGTAAAAGAGTGTTTATGTATGATTTACATTCACTGCTCTTTTACCTATACTTAATCAAGTGAAGATTAATTTTTGTTATATGTTTTTACAAAACTATTTCATTAATAACATATAAGTTTTACGAAATTAACTCATATTAGAAGTTACCTCTGAGTTCTGAAGTGAAGGTTAATAACATATACGTTCTTATATTGTCAAATGTATAATTAATACTATATTTTTAGTAAAAAAGAAAACTTTAACATCAGATGTAATTGATTGATATTGTCGGTTACTATACTAGTGCGTTGCTATAACTAATTGCAAAATTACAATGCAATCTCCATTAGCTTTAGTGCGTCAAACATAGGTGATTGTTGAGTAAGTAAAGCGTCTTTATCAAGAAATTTAATGATTAGCTGATTCCTGTATTTATTTAATTTATGTACTATTTAGGATATTAATTGTTAATTTAAACAAGGCGTGATTCTTAGCATCAACTTTTATATACTTTAAGACTGTACTATAATGTATATTAGGTTGATTTGCTCAGACCGCCACCGCGCTGTTCTTGGCAGGTATTGCTATGTTAAAACTATAGTGCGTTAAGTATCAGAGCATTTGGCGCTAATAATTTCATCCACAATAATAGACGAAGAATAACGCACATTCTAGGTTGCATGTTAATAGTCTTAGAGTAATTCGAGTGCTGATATTGTATATTTTACGCAACGCTGTGCAGCCCCTAACATAAGTAATCTACTTGAGTCGACTTGACTAGTACGTATTAAAATTATTAATTGCCTAATTTTAATATATTATAATCTTAATAACTCGAGCTCTATTATATAGATGATTTTAATATGCACAGCATCAATAGAACGATTAATTGTAGTCAAGGACTTCATGAAAGTAGCAGAAAGTTCTGATCGCTAATCTTTTTATCCTGATTATCGACATGCTACATACAACCACTGTATCTGTCATAGTTTCCATATCAATCTTACAGATAACTGATATGTGTAGCGAATACTTTACTAATTTTATGATTTATTCAATCTGATATACCCTTATAAGATTATGTGACTGCTATTATTCCTAGCAAGCATGCAAAAACTTTAGTAGTTTTAAGTCTATATCATCAATAAAATCAATGTAGTGAATAATAACGCTACTGTTAGTTTCTGTGAAACAATTACTAACTATCCAATTCTTCTTTCCCCCCACTTAACCAACATCCCAGTATAGTTTAACTGAGAGCAGAAAGCACTATAATTACTGGTTGCCTGACGTAAATTCAGTTTCAGACTGATCACTGAATATCTAGATATACTTTTAACATAACACAACGCCACATTTTAACGTTTTATATTTCTTTAACGTCTCTTTTAAACACTAGCTAAATAAAGCTTTCTCTAACAATTGCAATAATAAACATATGTTATACGACCTCATTTATCATTTTCTGAGTTATAGAAGTTGTGTACCACTACTCCATAATGTATGGTAATCCGTATGTTGGATATCATCCTAATAACATAAAGAATTTTGTTGTATGAATCATACGTTCCTGCACTGCTTGATCAATAGTTTTTCTGGTATAATAATAAAAACAATACTCAGACTGCGGCTTGTTTCTGCTAAAGCATTTGTCGTTTACTGCACAAAATCACAGTGTTTAATGATTTTTTTTATTCTAGCAATTAAAATCACTGCATGCAAAACAGAGTCTTCTAATGATGGAGGTGTATTAAAATCATGCAACAACAACAAACATAGCACTATAGTAATATATATATGATGATTCTAGAGTAACACAGCTATACTGGCATATTAAATATGTTTCCCTATCGATTCAATGACTTTATGGCTATGATAACTGACGACCGGGTTGCCTAATGCAGTATTACTAGCATGATTGTCAACGTAACATACTAATAGTTTTCTATATACCAAAACTTATTGACAGAAATACTGCAGTTAAAGACAAAATTTAATAGTACAGTGCATATTCACATGAAACTAATCCGTTGCCCCAAGACAATACGGAGACACTAAGCTTTTATCTTGTTTATTTTTGAATTCTTTCAAAGTATAGATGTGCAACGCTAACGCATATACACCGTTGACTAGTTCTTCCGATAGCACACTATAGATTGAACGGTGTCGTGTTAGGAAGGACGTTCCGATAAAGTCATTACTCACTAATACCACTTTGAAATGGCTTTCTAGACCACTAGAACTATTATGACGATAACTTTCATTAATAACATTCAGATATGTAGGTTGAAAAGCCTTAGTTAACTTTACTAACATCTGCTCACGAATCATAGGATTACCTTTACTTGCACTTAAGTCATACACCTAGCCAAATTAATTTTGGCTATATTAAAGAAGCGATCTAAACGTAACATAAGACATGGATAAGAGTTATCGCTAAGCTAATGACGCAGATTACTAGCAACACCTTCAGTAAATCGCGCCCTCAAGTCACTTTAGAATTTATGCGTTAAATAACTACATACTTTACCCCCGCTCTACACGCATAACAAACCTTGAGCATGTTAATATTAGCGCATCAAATAACCAAACACCGCTTACCTAAAACCATTGTGTTGTAGAATATTACTTAGATGTTTGTTTTTTATACATAATAAGTAAAATGCCTTGCTCGTTCAGGTGTATTTGATTGCATTTATTAAGCAGTTTATTGGATCAGTAAAAATACACTCAAATGTTTTAAGACAATACTGAGTATGTAATAAAATGCAAAGAGTCAGAATATTGCGCTCTCTCTTTTTATTATTTTAATTTATTGAGTATAAAATTTATTACTTACATTAATTTTACGCTACTAGTCAGCAATGACGATGCTATAATACTAGCTCTATGATTACTGTTATTTATAGCGAAATTTATTGAGAATAAAATAGCATGTTAAAGCAACTTTACTCGACTGTTTTAGGTACCTTACTGTTATTCGGTTGCACAACTAATAGCAATAGGTTAAATGTAATGCCAACAATTATATTGCCGCAACCAGTTTCTAGAATACACGATATAAAAATCAGTATTGATAGCGCAGATCGTCGTCAAGATCAGACGCTAGCTAAAATATCAAGTGGTGGAACACTGATAACCTTACAACCAATGCGTAATCTGCGCTTTTTATTACAGGAAGGACTGGAACAACAGATGGACGATTATGGCTACATAATCGACAGGAACAGCAATATTAATGTGCAGATTGTAATCAACAATTTATATGCTGATGTATTTCAAGGCAATCTACGCTACAACATTGTTAGTAAAGCCAATATTTCAGTGATCGCCCAGGCAAAGAACGGAAATCAACAAATCAAGAGCTACTGTACCACCTATAATACCAACGGCGTCTTTCTCGCTACTAGAAACAATATTACTCGTGCTATTAACAATACACTTAACCTGATTTTTGACAATATAGCAAAAGACACTAGTATGCACGATTTTATCAAAAAAAATATTCGCTAAAATTTTAGCGCTTTATACCACATAAATAGAGAGTATAGTGCAGGTGCTTCCATCAAATAGCATCTAAATATCTGTCTCCAGGATTATTTTAAGTATTTTATACATCTATGCTTGATTGTAAATCTTCGTTTAATACTACTTGCATGTATATTACAAAACTTCGTTAATTACTCAAAATAGATTGCTGTATTTATGGATCTTTATGCGTTCGTTCTTTCAGTTTATTTTCTCCAATGTCTCTAATGTCCTTGTGCACATTCCTGCGTACGCTGTTCTTTACGCAGCGGTAAAATTTATGCGATAAATTCTAGGAAAAGTAGTAATAATGGCGATCAACCTTATACAATCAGTGTATATAACTAGGTTATAGGCGCAGAGTATTGTAGGATCTATGCTAATATTTCTGTATTATAGAACATTGTTATTCGATACACATAAACTCATCTATTAAGTGTAGTAAACGTTGCAAAGACACCTATGTATTAGCGCCTGGTACATACCTGTCAATGTTAATTGACGTAGAGGTTGTCGATTATAAATAGCGGGAACTGTTATCTAATGATTCAATTGATGTTAACTGATATCATCGTTATGTTAGTTACATTTGTATGAACTACAATATTCTAGGATTCGCACTATAAACTATGGAATAACTAGGAATTACATTATTACGTCATATGTTAACCTGTCAAAACGTCTGCTGAATTCATATCCTGTGAGTAATATAAAATAAGCGCTCTCTTTGTTAATAGTCTCGATGAAACTTTCTTGCTGAATAATGTGAGTTACGATATAGGTAACGCCAATTCAGTCTACAACTTTAATACTTTCATTATTACCACTAATACATTGCATAGTTCTATCTGAACACTTAGAATTAATCTATCCACGATCCCATACTTCTCAATGTTCTGTCAACAGCGTGCCACTTAATCTCTAGAGCTTTCTCCAAGACAGCAGATAAGAATCATTCATAAACAATAATCTGTGCTAGAACAATGGTCAGCTATGTTTATATACTACAATATAGTAATGTTACTAGTTACTGTAGGCCATTAGTTATCTTGTGCTACCTAATTTGCGCTGATTCTCATATTCCCTAGTTTTCATTGTGATTACTTATCCTCATCTCTAGTGGATTCGTTAAGACCTCTGGTGAGTTGCTGTTTTATTTAATCTTGAGTGCTATAATATCACCCAGGTTATTGTTATTAATAACTATTTTGAATGGATTAATTATGATAAAAATCGTTAATATGATGTCAAAAAAGATACTTTCTTAAGTTTATTAGTAAATATTCCACATGAATATTGGAATACATCTAGTTAAAAGAATAACCATAAGTACTGATTATTAATATATAAATCATTTTAAGCACCCAGCAGGAAAATTTTATCACTTGACATCGCTATCGGTCTGATGAATATTTTGATGAACAGATTGTGAAATTCGGTAAGTTTTACTAAAGCCAGCGATATAAATGCTTAAAAAATTGATTACTTAAAAACTTCAGAGACATATAATACTATGTATCTAATGCGTGTGTATGATAAAATACATCAATGATACGGCAATTGCCGACAAGCAACTAGGGATTACTTGCAATAGTTTTACACGAAGTCGTATAAAAAACTTTTTAGAGACAGGATAAATAACTTTAGTTTTATCCAGTAAGAGCAAAATCATCTAAACTAATACAACTCATGTTGCATTTAACTTCAAATATAAAAATTATCACACAGATCTAGAGAGGTATTTAACAAAATATAAAGTATCTAAACGTATAAAAACCAAGACATACGTAGAATTATTTTTCTAATTTCATTAAAATAGAAATATAAGATATCAAGAAATATAGATGATTATCGCTATCCCTATCATGCTATACGATAGGTGCACTCTGTATAAATAGCACTAGTTTAAAATCAAAAAATGAATGAATGTATGTATGATGTGTATCATCGTTTATGAAAACTATGTGAATACTCACGATCTATCAAAATATTCGTACAAAAAATTATGGTGTGATATCGTACGATACTTGTTTAAGACAAGTATCTATTCCTTCGGCGTATTTACAGTATTTTATTTGTTAAAAAGGCACGCAGCTTCGTGCTTATCTGTTTAGAGATCATACCAAACTTTACGCACTTAACAATGGTAATTTATGGTGATCGCATTAACCACGCTCTTTATTTGCCCGATCTATGAGTAATGCAGATTACCGCCTTAAACAAGCATTGGTAGCATAGAAGTCTCGCTGTAGTAACCAGAAATTGAGATAAGAAAATTAATTTATATCGTTAACTAATCGAATCATAAGATTATGCATACTAAGTGCACTCAGACATTCAAAGACAGCAAGACATATCAGAAAATAAGGTAAACTAAAAGATAAAAATATTATATGATTTTGACATACTAATCGATTATCTAATTGATTATTAATCGGTGTGAGGTGCCCATGCAACAAAGTATAGAGTTTAACAATTAGGGTTTTATGTAATTAATTTTTATTACAGACCTTATAACTAATATTATTCACTATACTTATCATATTACACATATCTTCATCTTATCTTGCTTTATCTACCTGTAGCACATTCGAGAACAATATTGCATGCGAATTTAGATCAATCATATTAGCACCCCTTATGATCTGCAATATCGTCAGTATATATTCGGAATATATAATGAATTTAATACTGCACTATCATTGTTTTATCGAATTTCATATATTTCAGGATATTAAAATAAAACAGCATCTAATAACGCGATATTATTTAATAATATCAAATAAATATACAACAAGCTAATACTGTTACGTGCGTTAACAACCAGCGTTAACTCAAGCAATGATAATTTATCCAGTATATTTACAGTGCTTCTCCATTCCCGTAAAATACTCTAACATATACAACGACAATAGATTTTTTTTTGCAATTAGGATCGTTAAATGAGATTTAGTAAATGCAACAAAAATATTGAGGCAATACTATCGCTTATAGTAACTATGTTTCTCAGTGGCTGCCACCATATGGTATTGATGCACCCCAAAGGAATGATTAGTATTGAGCAACGGACATTAATTATTACTGTAATCACATTAATATTGATCGTAGTAATACCAGTTATTTTTATGGCTTTTATCTTTTTTTGGAAGTACCGATCATCTAATAAAGATGCACAATACTGCCCAAACTGGGAATATTCTAATAAGATTGAAGTAGTCGTATGGACTGTACCTATTATTATTATTACTATTTTAAGTATTATCACTTGGAAGACTACACATGAACTCGACCCCTTTAAACCTATTGTTAATAATAAAAAACCATTAATAATCGAAGTAGTATCTCTCGATTGGAAATGGTTGTTTATCTACCCGAAACAAGGTGTTGCGGTTGTTAATGAATTGGCTTTCCCGAAAGATGTTCCTGTCGAATTTAAAATTACCTCTAACTCAGTAATGAACTCATTCTTTATTCCCCAGTTAGGTGGGCAGATCTATGCAATGGCCGGGATGCAAACTAAACTACATATTATAGGCAACGAAGCAGGGAAATATGCCGGTCTTTCCAGTAATTATAGCGGTCATGGATTTTCTGGGATGAAATTTACTGCTATTGTCACTCCGACCGAAGACGACTTTAAAAAGTGGATTATAAAAGTAAAAACATCACTCAATCATCTTAATACTGTTAGTGACTTTAATATACTGGCGACGCCCAGTGAAAATAATCCGGTTGAGTACTTCTCTAGTATAAAGAGAAATTTGTTTAAAGATACTATTGCAAAATTTATAGGCGACATGGACATGGGTAAACATGTTTGTGCCAAAGCTAAGGAATAAGCTGATGTTAGGAAAATTAACACTTAACGCTATCCCATATCACGAACCGATCATCATGATCACTATGTCTGCAATTATTATTGGAGGTCTATCCCTACTGGCGTTGATAACGTATTTAGGTAGATGGCAATGGCTATGGACAAACTGGCTAACTTCTGTCGATCACAAGAAAATTGGCATTATGTACATCATTGCCGCCATAGTGATGTTTTTGCGTGGTTTTGCAGATGCTCTCATGATGCGTAGTCAACAGGCACTTGCGTCCGCCGGAGACACTGGATTCTTGCTGCCTCATCACTACGATCAAATTTTTACTGCTCATGGCGTAATTATGATTTTTTTTATGGCGATGCCCTTGGTAGTCGCCCTAATGAATATTGTAGTACCATTGCAAATTGGTGCGCGTGACGTAGCCTTCCCGTTCTTAAATTCCCTAAGTTTCTGGCTGTTTATGGTAGGGGTTGTACTCATGAATCTTTCGCTAGGCATTGGTGAATTCTCACAAACGGGTTGGTTAGCCTATCCGCCATTATCAGGTAAAGACTACAGCCCTAGCGTCGGAGTGGATTACTGGATCTGGAGCTTACAAATTTCTGGATTAGGAACGCTACTAACCGGCGTCAACTTCCTAGCTACTATTATAAAAATGCGTGCTCCAGGCATGTCACTTATGAAAATGCCAGTATTTACCTGGACAGTGTTTTGTACTAATATTCTCATAATTATGTCTTTTCCTATTCTTACCGCTACTATCGCGTTGCTTACCCTAGATCGCTATTTAGGCACCCATTTTTTCACTAATGAAATGGGTGGAAATATGATGATGTACATTAACCTAATCTGGGCTTGGGGTCACCCAGAAGTATATATTCTTATACTACCGATATTCGGTATTTTCTCAGAAGTTACTTCAACATTTTCTAAAAAACGTCTATTTGGTTATACCTCATTAGTATGGGCAACTATTGTCATTACTATAATGTCATTCATCGTATGGCTGCATCATTTCTTTACTATGGGATCTGGCGCGAACGTTAACGCCTTTTTTGGCATCGCCACTATGATTATTTCAATCCCCACTGGAGTCAAGATCTTTAACTGGCTATTTACCCTATATCAAGGCCGCATACAATTCAATTCTATTATGCTATGGACTCTTGGGTTTATCATTACTTTCTCTATAGGTGGTATGACTGGCGTTCTATTAGCAGTTCCAGGTGCGAATTTTGTATTACACAATAGCCTTTTCTTAATTGCACATTTTCATAATGTAATTATTGGTGGCGTGGTCTTCGGTTGCTTCGCTGGTTTAACTTACTGGTTCCCTAAAGCTTTTGGCTTCCGGCTTAACGAAAAATGGGGTATCCGTGCTTTTTGGTTTTGGATCATAGGTTTCTTTATTGCCTTTATGCCGCTATACGCTCTAGGCTTTATGGGAATGACTCGTCGTATTAGCCAAAATATTAACCCTGAATTTCATCCTTTATTGCTAGTGGCAGCTTGTGGCACAGGATTAATTGCGTGTGGTGTTTTATGCCAGTTTATTCAAGTTTTTGTTAGCGTGCGTGACCGAGAGAAAAACCGCGATTTAACTGGTGACATATGGAATGCTCGTACACTCGAGTGGTCAACTACATCTCCTCCGCCATTCTATAACTTTGCTATTATTCCAACTATTCATGATAGAGATGAATTCTGGTATATCAAAGAAAAAGGTGAAGCGTATAAGAAACCAGCGAAATATAAACCGATTCATATGCCAAAAAATACTAGTACCGGTATAATTATTGCTGGTTTTAGCTTAATCTTTGGTTTCGCAATGATCTGGCATATCTGGTGGATGGCAAGCGCTGGTTTTATGGGGATAGTAGTAACCTGGATTATCAAAAGCTTCGACGAAGATATTAGTTACTACGTGCCAATTGACGAAATTGAGCGCATTGAAAACCAACACTATAAACACATTAGTACAACAGAGGTACAACATGTCAACTGACACACTCATTGTTCCTAAGATAGTTCGTACACAGTATAAGCATCATAATGCAGAACAGACTAAAGTCTTTGGACTTTGGGTGTACCTAATGAGTGATTGTATTTTATTTGCGTGCTTATTCGCTACTTATGCAGTGCTCGCCAATGGAACTGCAGGAGGTCCTTCTGGTAAGGATATTTTCGAAATACCTTGGGTTTTAACTGAAACTTTTCTTTTGTTATTTAGCTCTATTACCTGCGCCATGGTGATGCTTAGCATGAACAACGGTAATATTCATGGTGTAAATACTTGGCTATCCGTGACGCTTCTCTTTGGTTTAAGTTTTATTATAATGGAAATATATGAGTGTTATCATTTGATAATTAAAGACTTTGGCCCGGATCGCAGCGCATTCCTGTCTAGCTTCTTCGCGTTGATTGCTACTCATGGTATACATATATCTATTGGCTTAATTTGGATTATTATTCTTATGATTCAAGTAAGCATCCGCGGTTTAACCTTAATAAATAACACTCGTTTAATATGCTTAAGCCTATTTTGGCATTTCTTAGATGTGATTTGGATTTTTATATTTACCTTTATTTACCTATTAGGGGTTATATGATGAGTCATCCAGCTCGTAAATCTTGCGATCGTGCTATTAGTCAAGGTAGCATGAAGCTATATCTAATTGGCTTTATTTTATCATTTATCTTAACGATAATTCCATTTGTAATGGTAATGCGCCACTCTTTCTCTCATACCTTCACCTTAATAATTATTCTGGGTATGGCGATAATGCAAGTATTAGTACATCTAATTTGTTTCTTACATATAACCACTTCATCGGAAGAACATTGGAATTTGGCGGCATTATTATTTACAGTTATCCTCATCAATATTATCGTTGTGGGTTCACTCTGGAATATGCATCACCTTAATAGCAATATGCTAGTAAGTTAACAACTAAGCTACCTATGTGATGATAAAAGAATACTTTCAAGTTACTAAGCCGGGAATTATTTTTGGCAATTTAATTTCTTCTGTTGGAGGATTCCTTCTTGCCTCTAAAGGCAATATTAATTGCCCCTTATTCTTTTGTACATTATTAGGTGTCTCTTTAGTCATTGCTTCAGCCTGCGTATTTAATAACTATATTGATCGAGATATCGATAAAAAAATGGAGCGCACGAAGAATCGAGCATTGGTTAAAAATCTCATCGTACCGAGTATGACTCTGGTTTATGCTACAACTTTAGGTATTATGGGTTTTTCATTGCTGTATATCTATACTAATGCTTTAGCTATGTTCTTATCGTTCATAGGGTTTATCTTTTATGTTGGAGTGTATAGCTTATACATGAAACGTCGTTCAGTATATGGCACAATCATTGGGAGTTTATCTGGTGCTATGCCACCAGTTATCGGTTACTGTGCCGTGACTAACGAATTTGACGGTGCTGCATTTATTCTTTTGGTTATCTTTAGTCTGTGGCAAATGCCACATTCTTATGCAATTGCTATTTTTAGATTAAAAGATTATCAATCTGCTAATATTCCAGTGCTACCTATAGTTAAGGGTATTTCTGTCACTAAGAATCATATTCTTATTTATATAATAGCGTTTATAATTGCCACTCTTATGTTAACGCTAAGAGGCTATGTTGG
Source organism: Candidatus Gillettellia adelgis (assembly GCA_020541285.1). Lineage (GTDB taxonomy): Bacteria > Pseudomonadota > Gammaproteobacteria > Enterobacterales > Enterobacteriaceae > Gillettellia > Gillettellia adelgis. Next base: position 753,811 of record CP047043.1, read on the forward strand.
TTACAAGTATCTATTCGTTGCGACAGTAGTAAATATATGGTGGATTGGTATAGCATTACGTGGTTATACACTTCAAGATCATAAAATCTGGTCGCATAAATTATTTATGTTTTCTATTGTTGTCATTATTGCTTTGAGTACAATAATGTCACTGGATTATCATACTACAGTGAAGCCTATAGCGTTAGCAACATATTTTCGTAATTCTTAAGAACGCAAAAACAAAAATATATTTAACTTGCAGGTCGGTCTTTTCAGAACGTAAAGACTTAAAAGTTATAGTACAGCTTATATATTTATTATAGTATAACTGATGTTAGAATATAGAAAGTTTGTCTTCATTATGTATTACATAATGAAGACTATAGAATTTTAATGATACATGAATTATTTAGAGATTTTTCTATTTAAATACTTGGCGTGTCGCATTTGCCTAGCCGCGTATCCTTTGAAAACTATTTCTACTTATTGCAGTAATGCTGTATAATGTAATCAACGTCAATGCTTCCAACTAAACATAAGTCCGACGCATACCGGACTCAATACAAATTGATAACACTAATAGAAAGAATTAGCGATAAAGCTACACTTATAACAGCGATAAGATAGTTTATTTATATCTGCTTACTAAGAAAGTCATGCAGAAAAATTAAATTCTTTTTACTCTACTATCTTTAATATCTATAAAACAATGCTCTATTAACCTATGAAATACCGCATGGTAGGATTACGCTATAATTTGTCTTTTGATATTATGCATTTATGCCACATCATACTTTTATGCGTTTTGATTTGTGTTTCCAGCATATCAACTGAATAGTTGCATTATAAACTTTTTAATTATATAATATGTAAAGAAAATAGTAAAACCCGATGCTTATACCATATAAGCTAGTTAACTTCATGCGACATCTTTGATATCCCGCTAATTAATCTTTTCTTTTGACTTCATACTTGTTCTAGCGCTTCTATCACTTTAGCGTGATTGCATTGCATCATATAAATATGATCAAACGTAAAAGAAACGCGAGCATACTATTTATCTGATTTTTAGCAATCAACATACTTTAACATGGATAGATCTATATCAAAAGCCTCACTACCCATTGTCTTTAATGCTGGTAGACTATCATAAACCATTGCAATATGCGACTTCTATAAATTAGCCAAACTCAGTGTACTGTATGAATAATCTTCATCTAATCAGCATAATTTTAGTAGATCACTAATAGTTTCCTGAGCACTAAGAAATGTAAATCTTCTATGTCAATTAGCCTAATCAGGCTATCTTCCGCACGACTATGACCATACACATCTCAGCAGCCATGCAATCATAATGAGTTTTACACTAATGATATATGCTATGTAAGAATCAGTGCAGCACTTTTACTGAGCATCTGATAAATACAAAGAGCACGGACAACTTTACCACACAAATGCAACAGGTTACTTAACGTTAGGGGTGTATCGAGAATATTTATATCTTCTCTTAACATGTAAAAATTTGTTGATTTATCCTGTTGACTTAACGTTGAAATCTAATGCTAGCAACATAATCACGCAACTAGACAGTTTTTGTGATTCTGTTGTAGCTACTAAACGCTGGTATATTCTAGAAGTTAATTCTAATCGATAGTGACAACAAAAGGAAACAAAATAAAAGTTTAGCATCGAAAATAGTTTTTTGAAGATCAAAGACTAAAATTCTTAATTTAGCAAACTATTCAAGTTTTAGTATGAGATGCTTCGTTTTGCGCTTAAAAACTCTTCAAGAAAATACAAGCACGCAAATAAAAATATACTAAAATTATCCATCTAAGACAAACTATCACCAAATAGCAAGAATAGCACAGTTGAAATGCGACACTTACTTGTAGCAATTAAATGCTTACAACGCATTGCCTAGGTCGTATCTTTAATGAAGATGATGAACACGTGAGAATCAATAAAAAATATTTCAGATCCTTCTCCATAATAAACAATTAATTTAGATGTACTATAGCTATCATCTTTCACATTATATTTACGTTAACCTTCCTGACTCACCATAGCCACTGATTAACCTTAGCTTCTACGGTGCTTCTTCTATTCCGCCTATTTATAATTTAAATTTCGCAGGGTATTCATGTAACTAACTTGTAGTTTTACTCTGTAGTATCGAAAATTATTATGAATTTTCAGGTTAATGCTATGTTAAATTTAGGTGATATCTTGCGGCAGATATTATGACATGCCTGATGGCAGGCATACCTTCTTTTTATACAATGAAGTTTTCTGGTATTCTCTTTTATCACTTGTGATCGATTTTTGATCAAATGCAAAAGCTCTCTGTAGAGGCGTAGTAGCTGATTTTAGTGTTTATCATTATGTGATCTTGCATTTTTTCGCATAGAACAATTTGACCTATGAAAATTAAATATGTATTTTATATTATTGGATGACAATACTTGATTAAAATAATCAGCAATCTTAGCTACTAAACACAGTGTGATCCCGAATCATTTTTGTAGCATACATCGTATACGTATAATATCTTCTTATCATGTTCATGGAAGTGCGAATACAACTGCATTTAAATATCCAGGATTTTCTAAGCAGCATCTAGATCGATGTCCATGTCTCACGTATCAGTTGCATGCCATAAATCACTCAGATAAATTTGTTGAGACCGACACGATTCTTTCAAGTGTTTAGAGTTTTCTAGGAAAATCTGTCATGATTTTTACACTTTATTATGCGATATATCAAATAACTTCATACAGTTAGTATGATATGTAGTTTTAGGTATTTAGTTATATTTAAAACTACATAGCAGCTGTTTATATACTTCTTAATCATCTTTATAATGTTTTATATACGTAAAAGATAATCCGTTAGATGATCGGTGAATACATGAGTCTGTACTGCGTGTAGAGAACTATTTGTTTATTATCTTTAAGTGTCATTTTCTATTATTTAAGTGCTTATGTGTCTATGTATGCATAGCAACCATATTCAGCATAAACCTTGAAGAGTTATCTTTTATCCAGATGAGTAGAAGAATAGTATTAATGTAATAATCTTTGCTGATATGAAGGTATTTGCCATAAAGCAGTGTAAGCATTTGTTGCGATCGCCGATTAAGATAACCTGCAGAGTAATCAATATGACTATAGTCTGAATAATTAAGTATCTTAAAGAAGTTCTGTATCGATCTTATAATCTAGTCTTTACCGTTAAATAAGGTATTTTATAATTAATTGTACTGATATCTTGTATCGTACAGATTATTTTTGCATTAGTTTACTGTTACATGATAATCCATATATTACTTTATTTATTAGTATTAATAAAATAACGGAGTCAATAAAATTTAACTGATAAACTCAGTTAAACCTGTGTATTATGAAATATATTTTAAACGTAATGATTTCCGCGGAGGAAGTTAACACTCGAATTACTGAGCTTGGCCAACAAATCACACAACACTACCGTGATAGCAGTAGTGCTATGGTGCTAATTGGTTTATTGCGTGGCTCCTTTGTGTTTATGGCTGATTTATGTCGCGCTATTTCAGTACCGCATGCAATTGATTTTATGGTTGCTTCGAGCTACGGCCATGATATGGTTACCAACCATGACGTAAAGATTCTCAAAGATCTCAATGAAGATATTCGTGATAAAGATGTATTAATCGTGGAAGATATCATTGACTCCGGCAATACACTGAATAAAGTACAAAAAATTCTCATGCTTCGTGCACCAAAATCACTGGAAATCTGCACTTTATTAGATAAACCTAATCGCCGTAAGGTACATGTACCAATAAAATATGTAGGATTCTCTATTTCAGACGAATTTGTAGTGGGTTATGGTATTGATTATGCTCAGAAATACCGCCATTTACCCTACATCGGGAAAGTAGTATTGCTAGATAAGTAATATGCTACTTGGTCATATTCTTTCAAACTACAACTAGTTCACTAAATTTTATAACTCATGCAACATCTTGAATGATTATTCCATACACCTTATTCACTTAGAGGAATAAAAAATACGCAACAGTTTTCTTTAAAATTCCTCTGGCAGATGATAGGCTGTATCTTCTACATCTTGACTCTGTTGGTAACCTTTTTTAAAAGTTAAGCCCTCGCTCTTATTTTTAATGCTCAGAATCAAATTGTAGGAATAAAAGTCGTACTGTAATATCGTGAGAAATGCAAGAAGAAAATAGTCATATCTCGTATATCTGTTATTTCTTGCTAGAAAAAAATACTTTTGTTGATTTTACAGGATCATGAGTAAAATCGAATTTACCATGCGTTAATAATTAAGCACAATAGAACTGCCTCTTAAGTCAATGTATTTTTAAAAAACGCTAACACTCTAATTATAAATAATCTTCTTATAAATAATCTTCACTATTTTAAATAGCTTAAAAGCTAGGCACAAAAGACAACTAAAATATTTACTATAATTAATATAAATTACATAGTTAAACAAAAGGCGAGACAGGGATCATATGTAGCTTTATGCGACAAACTCACTACGGAGATTACATGTTATTCTATTGCAATAACCAATAGTGTGTTGATTAAAAATTCTGATCACACCATCTCTCCTGATTGCATTTAGTGTGACCGTGTTTTTTCTTACGAGCTCTACAGAAGCTCTTGGACTATCTGCACATATTGACTAATCTAACGAATCATAACATCCTCTTACGTATCATCAATGCACTTAGGTAAGAGGTACACGCTACAAATCCGTAAAATTTAATGAATCAACAGTGATGTTAATAGAATCTATCCCATACTCCTTATACTCTGGACGTAAACCATACCTTATAGGTTATAAGCCAAAGAGCCGTTACAGTATTTTGCTTACTAGATGAGCATTACCATCCCGGTTTGACATGCATGAGACTCACAAGACAGTGGACGATCTAATGCATAATGTTTATTAGTAGCTCTATCATTAAAACTTTATCATCTATAAAATCAATAAATAAGTATAAAATTATTGTACTGTGGTATTAGAACAATGGAGCATCGCTCAGGTAATGAACTTAATAGGACAATAACGCTAAGCCAGCTTAGCTCTTATTTCATTTTATACATAATCATAAGTATAAAACAATGAAAAGACCCCGCATAACTAATACTTCGGATAGAACGTAATTGCATACATGGTTGAGTTACACGATACACAACCGAAATCAGCGAAATCAATATGAATTAAAATATTAGAATTTTTATTTAATAACCTTATCAAGCATATGAAAACATGTGTTCTATATATCGCTATTTCGTAGGTCAATATAAGAAGTGTGACCAGATAAATAACTGTAGGTGTTTTTACAACAAAATTGAATGTTGATACAGACAATGTCGAGAGCCCGTCATTCTGCTTTTATTAAAATCGATAGTAGGAGAATTCCATTAAACAAATAGCATTGCATTTCTTTAGTATGATCAATAATTTTCTTTCTATGTTATTAAAACGACGCAAAGTTACTGACTTTTTTAAGGTTAATTGATATAAGCAATAAGATCAAGCAATAAAAATATTATATGTAGTAGGTTATTTACCGTAGGAATAAGTATTGAAAGTTTAAAAATGCTTTAATACATATTAAAATGTATGATCTAATTTTATTAAACACAATGATTTTGTTTAAATCGAGATTGTTTTTATGCCGTAATTAATTAATGTGTAATATTGACTATAATGTCTATATTGTTTTCCGAAAAAACTATTCATTGTGAATAACCATCAATAAGATACACTATATGTAATGTCAAGTCAACAGTGCAATCAGGTGTTTATCTGCATGAGCATATTATTCAATTCATACATAGTTGGTGTGATGCAGGTTTAATGCTGATTGGTTTAGCGATTCTACGCTACCAAAGAAGTAAGTAATAACAAGAAAACAACTAAAATACTAGAGTCTTTGTGGTGTTATGTTCTAGTAACCGATAATATTTCGCTCAAAAAAATGTACGTAGGAATGATGAAACATGCATTAAGATATAATGATAACACTCATGTTCTCAAGGGATCTAAAAACTCACAGGTTTAATTTAAAGTCAAAAAAAGTTTTTAGTACAGTGTATCTTGATAGAATAATAGAATATCAGATGACCATCGATCTATTATAGTAGATCAATTGAAATAAACGTAGTAAATAACATTAACCGTAAGCAAACTGGTGCTATACCAATAAGATAACCTGAAATCTGTGGAGTAGAATATATGAAAGATAAAGTGATTCATCTAACTGATGAGAATTTTAACAGTAATGTGATAAAAGCTAAAGAGTTAATACTGGTCGATTTTTGGGCTGAATGGTGTGGGCCGTGTAAGACAATCTCACTGATTCTAGATGAGATTTCTAAAGAATTTCCTGAAAAACTAACCATTGCAAAACTTAATATCGAGCAGCACGCAGAAATAGCCGCTCACTACGGTATCCGTAGTATTCCAACGTTGTTGTTATTTAAGGATGGCACGGTAGTTGCGACTAAGGTCGGCACACTAACTAAAGGTCAGCTTAAAGATTTTATAAATGCAAACCTTTAATTCAAAAGAATTAATTAACATATGCGTCTCACAAATGTTTAATTCATCGCTAGACGCATATCGAGAAGCGTGTTAAATTTAAGTATACTGTGCATATATTGACCATACTTAAAATTACATATACATTTGCTTGCCCAGCGAATTCCAGTCACTCATTGGATATGATCCACAGGATCTGATGCGTTATCAATCTCTTGGAATGCAAATTATTTAGGATATAGAGCTTACTAGAAGTTTTACATTACAAGATTTTAAATCTAAGTATTACGTTGTGTAGAACTACTGGTATGCACGGTGAAACGAAACCCCGCCCGCGTTTTAACAATCAACCGGTTTTCAAAATTAATGTGAAGGTACTTTTTCTCTTAAATCATCAACGCAATGTATATGCCAGATGTAAACTATGTTCTTACAGAGATAGCGATGCATCCAATAATTAAACGTCTAGTAAATAGTTACGTATCGTGCGGCAATACCACGCACTATAAAGTTCGAGATATCCCCGAGTTTAAGAACCATTACTATGAATCTTACCGAATTAAAGAATACGCCAGTATCTGATCTAATTATTCTTGGTGAAAAGATAGGCCTAGAAAATCTTGCGCGCATGCGGAAGCAGGACATTATCTTCTCAATTTTAAAGCAACATTCGAAAAGCGGAGAAGATATCTTCGGCGATGGCGTACTAGAAATATTACAAGATGGATTTGGTTTTCTCCGTTCTGGAGATAGCTCATACCTCGCCGGCCCTGATGATATCTATGTATCACCTAGCCAAATCCGTCGTTTTAATCTCCGTACAGGAGATACGATTTCCGGTAAAATTAGGCCACCCAAAGAAGGTGAGCGCTACTTTGCTCTCTTAAAAGTCAATGAAGTTAATTATGATAAACCAGAAAATGCTCGCAACAAAATCCTGTTTGAAAACTTAACGCCATTGCACGCTAATTCTCGTCTGCATATGGAGCGAGGAAATGGATCGACTGAAGATCTCACAGCTCGTGTTTTAGATCTCGCAGCACCGATCGGTCGTGGTCAGCGCGGACTGATTGTTGCACCGCCAAAAGCTGGTAAAACTATGCTGTTACAAAATATTGCACAAAGCGTTGCCTACAACCATCAAGATTGTGTACTAATGGTACTATTGATTGACGAGCGCCCAGAAGAAGTTACTGAAATGCAGCGTCTCGTAAAAGGTGAAGTGATCGCTTCGACTTTCGATGAACCAGCCTCTCGCCATGTGCAGGTGGCAGAAATGGTTATTGAAAAGGCTAAGCGCCTAGTAGAGCACAAGAAAGATGTAATGATTCTTCTAGATTCTATCACACGCTTAGCACGTGCCTATAACACCGTAGTACCAGCTTCAGGTAAGGTACTGACAGGGGGAGTGGATGCTAATGCCTTACATCGTCCTAAGCGTTTCTTTGGGGCAGCGCGCAATGTTGAAGAAGGTGGTAGCCTCACTATTATCGCTACTGCACTAGTCGATACTGGTTCAAAAATGGATGAAGTCATTTACGAAGAGTTTAAAGGCACTGGTAATATGGAATTACACTTAGCGCGTAAAATAGCTGAGAAGCGTGTCTTTCCAGCTATTGACTATAATCGATCTGGCACACGTAAAGAAGAACTATTAACTACTTTAGAAGAATTACAAAAAATTTGGATACTACGTAAAATCATCCATCCAATGGGCGAGGTTGACGCAATGGAGTTTCTAATTAATAAATTAGCAATGACAAAAACAAATGATGAATTTTTTGACATGATGAAACGTTCATAATACTATAACATTTATAAAGCACTCAACTAAATTATAGCATGTGTAACATCTAGCAATATACTAAATATATAATCCTAGAAGTCAGAAGTTTTAAAGTTATTCGTTATGCCTTGTAACATACTTATCATGGTTAAAATTATATGAAAGCGATAACGTAATAATCTTTTATCAAACAGACATATCTAATAGACCTAAGCGCTAAGTCACAATCTAAATCACAGAAATTTAGTTCATTAACTTGCAAAACTTATTTAAGTTAAGTGACTCAACAAACAATAAGACGTACTTTTAACCTCAATCTCACTAGCTATATAACTAATGTGCTTTTAGTTAAATTTTTAAAAAATTTTAAAAACATGATAAATATAACTTAATCTCTTGCCGTCAAGTACTAGTAATATATAGTGCAAGCAGTTTATTCTTGTTCATATACTATTATCCAAAAATAATAATACTGATTGTATATTTTATAGATTAGTTTTTATAGCTGTTATAACATGCAGATTCGAATAATAGCAAGACAGCTCACATATCGCAATATTCATTACTATCACTCAGTTTTTCACTAAGGCTATATAAGCAAAGCTATAGCATCAAGTATTATGTTCGCTGCGCTGCTATCGAATAAATAACTGCTGATTAGGATAAAACAGGTAATTTCTTCACTATTGTTACATATTTCATATAATCAAGATACTGTGCTAATTATATTGTTTTAAACTAGTATTCCATGCTGTTTATATGGACATAACGTGTACGTCTTACTGTTATTCGTGTTGTTACTTAGTAGACATGTCACTATATGTCAGTGTTATTCCCCATGTAAGGTTCATAATATGAATAAATAAACGTTCTCAATTTCTCCAGCTGCTTATTTTAGATTGTCTAAACTTTTACAAAGATTTTATCTTGCATGCTATGCATATACCATAATTAAATTTTTATGAAAATAACAGTCTTATGGAATAGTCATCAAATGATATTGAAATGGTATAACAGGTTACTACTATTATCAGTCAGCTTCATGATAATTAATATATTTAGTAGCGAGGAATCTGTCACATAGTGCATAAGTGTTATGCATGTTGTGAGACTCTAATATTTACTTAATTTGCACTAATAGGTTAAAACTAACTATTGTGCGACTTGTTAACATAACAACACTTGACAGCCTCATCAAGGCACGGCGCCTAACAATATAAAAATCCCTGGATTCAGTATAATGCAAAGCATATTGTTTATAAGATTGTGTTATTTTTTATAGCAGCATCTACAATAAAAAGTATATATTCCACCTCATTCTAGAATGAATGACCCAAATGTAATAGCAATAAATAGAGCTTTTATAAAACAACACCTTTTATGAGTAATGGTATAATGGTTATACATTGTATGATTTTATCATTTTTATTATTGATTTATCATATAAATATAAGAAGAATAACAGCATATTTTATTTATTAGGCAATACTTGTAAAATAATAAGTCTATAATATAGCTTGTTTTGCCATCAAAATTAAGCTGCCTTATCTCTTATAGAGATCTGTTAACTGTGAATTTACTCACTATAAGTAGTGATATTTTATATATTTTTCTATTTTCTTTGGCTTTTCTTTTTATTGCGCGTAAAATAACCAAACGTATTGGTCTTGTAGATAAGCCTAATTACCGAAAACATCATCAGGGGTTTATCCCTTTGGTTGGTGGTATTTCTATTTATGCTAGTTTGTGTTTTACCTTCTTCATTATTAAACAACCAATTTCACACAGTACACTTTATCTGTCTTGTGCAGGTATTTTAGTATTTGTAGGTGCCCTAGATGATCGCTTTGATATTAGCGTTAAAATTCGAGCGCTAGTTCAAGCGGTAGTTGGCATCATAATGATGGTTTTTTCCGGACTTTGCTTGCAGAGTTTTGGACATGTATTAGGTGGAAAGGAAATACAGTTAGGGTCATTAGGTTATCTGGTAACGCTTTTTGCGGTGTGGGCAACAATTAATGCTTTTAATATGATTGACGGCATTGATGGCCTACTTGGGTGTCTATCATGTATCTCTTTTGGTACACTAGGTATTTTACTAAACTTAAGTGATCATGATGAGCTGGCTTTTTGGTGTTTTTCGATAATCGCTGCGACTGTTCCATGTATTTTGCTTAACTTAGGTATTATGGGTCTCCGTTATAAGGTATTCATGGGAGACGCCGGTAGTACGCTCATCGGTTTTACTAATATCTGGTTGCTTGTACAAAGTTCCCAAGGCGATACCCCTTCAATCAATCCCGTCACTGCTTTATGGATTATAGCTATACCACTTATGGATATGGTTACAATTATGTATCATAGATTGCGGAAAGGGAGGAGTCCTTTTTCTCCTGATCGTCAGCATATTCATTACTTAATCATGCGTTCTGGCTTTACACAAAGACAAGCTTTTATTCTGATCACCGCGGTGGCAATATTTTTAGCGGGGATTGGCGTGATCGGCGAAAGATGGAATGTTATTCCTGAATGGATTATGTTAGCATTATTTTTTGTTGTCTTTTTTTTATATAATTATTTAGTTAAGCACTGCAGATACATTGCATGTTATATAAAGCGCGTAAACCGTTATTTACGAAATGTAAGCAATAATAAACATTTTTATTAGGTACACAGGTATTGCTGCATTCAAAACATTGCAACCATGACGATAAATAACGCGCTGAAAATCTTTAGCTTATATGCAATGCTATTACACAGCACATTATAAATAATCAGTATTTAGTGCTATTCTATTAGTTATTGTGATAGTCTCTAGTTTATCGAAAAATATGATGTCACTATCATCACTACATCAACCAACGGTGAATACAGAAAGGTTATAATTAAACATTATAGTGAGTTATGTATATACTAATGAAAATGATAAAATGTATTATGAGTGTTTAGCTATGCTACATTATCAATAATAGTACATTGTTAACATGTCTAGATTGCAGTGAGAAAGTAATACTTACCGTGTATTACATATTAATTATTATTCAAAGAATTAGGAGGTAACGATTGATTTCTATCAAATACTGCTGATTTAATTAATCATACATATATAGTTGATAATTTACAACAATAAAGCGCCTAATGATAACTTCGCATGAAGATTAGAAAAGCGGTATATGTTATCTGCTCTCTGATTTACGATGTATAGCATCAACGAACTAGCTTATTAGTTCTCATATAGATCAAACGATGTAAGAAGAAGCTTTTTGTAATACTTATTACCACTGTAATAAAACTCCAGGATAAACATCAAGAGTTCAAACAATAGTTTAAAAATGTAAAATTCACTACCTTTCGATCATCCTATAATAACCATAACCAAAAACATTTAATCTACATAGATGATTTTAGCACTTACTAAACATTAGACATTTTCTTTATTACTGTCGGTTACAAGGATATTACACGCGAGATTAAAGAGTCTTAAGATCTCATTTAGTTAAGTGATGATCTACATCACATATCGAACCTCTCTATTTTAGTAACTTTCCCCTCAATAAAACATTATGTAAAATTGCGCTTACCATTGGTTACAATCGGTAATTCAAGTCTTTTATTACAGATGCTACTATAAAAGATAACACAATATTATAAACAATATACTTTGCATTATACTGAAAGTAGGGATTTTATATTGTTAGGCACCATGCCTTGATGAGGTTATCAAGTATTGTTATGTTAGCAAGTCGCACAATAGTCAGCTTTAACCGATTATTGCAAAGTCAGCAAATATTGGAGTACAACGGCATGCATAACACTTATGAACTATGTGACAGATACCTCGCCACTAATTATATCAGTTATCATAAATCTGACTGATAATAGTAGTAACCTGTTATACTATTTTAATATCATTTGATGATTATTCCATAAGACTATTATTTTCATAAAATTTAATTATGGTATATGCATAGCATGCAAGATAAAATCTTTGTAAAAATTTAGACAATCTAAAATAAGCAGCTGGAGAAATTGAGAACGTTTATTTATTCATATTATGAACCTTACATGGGGAATAACACTGACATATAGTGACATGTCTACTAAGTAACAACGCGAATAACAGAAAGATGCACACGTTATGTCCATATAAACAGTATGGAATACTAATTGTAAACAATATAATTAGCACAGCACTTTAATTAAATGAAATATATCAAGTGAATAGATTACCTGTGGTATCCTAATCAGCAGTGATTTATTCGATAACATAACAGCAAACATAATACTTGGATTTTATAGCCTCATATCATATAGTCCTAATGAAAATCGTTCTGAAAGACCAATGCAGATTAGTAGAAAATTAAGAATATAATTAAATACTTATATAGTATATATCAGTCATTGCTGTAAGCAGAATATATGACAGAGTTTCTTGCCAATATATTCTTCTAGAATCTACTAAATTTCTAGTTTTCTACAATTTATGTCATTTAGATATCATTGCCTGAATAATGTCGCTTTTTTAAATATCAGCTTATAATGTGTGTCTTCTACATTTAGAGCTAATGTTAGCTAGAAATTCATTATAGTGTCTTGAACCTTACTTAATAGATACGTCTAATCAACTCAGTACAAATATATTAGCTCAAGGCGTATTAGCCTCCCATTTAGTGCCAGTAAACTGTGTAAATCAATCTAGAATCGATTTTATCGTTTTACTTTTAAAATACATAAGCTGTACAGAAAAGGTTAAACTCACTCACTGCTCCCTAGAAGGTTATATTAGTGTCGCTTTTAATAAAAATAGAAAACCGAAGTATATACAGCTCGCGCAATGTCCTCAACATATACTGAATTCTTTAAAAGATACTAAAAGCGAGTTGGAGTAAGTTTATGCTTCTTGATCAATCTTCCTACATCTAATGTATTCTAAATATTAATAAAGATTGCAAATGAATGTCATTGCTTACCTGTACCAGAGTAAATCGCGCATTTGATGATGATCAAATTATAATCCTAACAACCACACGTAAAGATATTTATGGTATAAAACATAGTCAACCAAACTCCCAACAACACAAGGACAAGCTTATAGTATGAGATATTAGTAGTAATTTTTGTGCAATTAGTCTATTTGTTTTTTACTTAACTAGTACTAAAATTTTATAATTTTCATAATAATAAATAGCACAAACTTTCTTCTCTCGATGATGAATATCCGATGAAAAAACTTAAGTTGATAGTAGGTCTTGCGAATCCCGGCATGGAATACGCTAAGACGCGACATAATGCAGGAGCCTGGTACGTGAATTTACTAGCCCAGCGCTACCATCAAAAATTAAACAAAGAAAATCAATTCTTTGGTTATACCGCTCAGATAAACTTTGAGGGTAATAATGTACATCTATTGGTTCCGACTACTTTTATGAACCTAAGTGGTAAAGCAGTACGAGCAATGACTCGTTTTTACCGCATTAATCCAAATGAAATACTAGTAGCGCATGATGAACTAGATCTTTCGCCAGGCATCGCTAAAATCAAGTTCGGAGGCAGTGTAGGTAGCCATAATGGTTTGAGAGATATTAAAAATCAATATGGAAATAACCCGCAATTTTATCGCCTACGTATTGGTATCGGTCATCCGGGTTACAAAAGTGAAGTAGCAAGCTTTGTTCTTAGCAGGCCATCAATAAGTGAAAAAAACATGATTGATAAAGCAATCGAAGCATCGCTAAATTGCAGTGAAATATTGATGAAAAATGCACTACAACATGCTGCGTTTCGACTGCATAGCTTTAAGGCACACGATTAAAGTCTATCTTAAAATCATATATTCTCTGAATCACCTGAGATGTTGATAGTATAAAATCATTAAAATTATAGAGAATCAGTTATAACAGTATGCGGTCTAGAAAAAACAATACAATCTCATAGCCTTATAAGATACGCTCTTAACATTATACAAAGATATATGTATTATATGTTCTATATACTTTTAGGGGTCCTAGCATGTCTAACTATGGTATCAGAATAAAAGTTATCTTTATGCTTCTGCTTTTAATTAATTCAAGATAATGGTTTTTCTTTATGGCAAAAGATAATCTTACTGTTTTTTAATGAGAAGTTAAACTATTTAGTCATTTAACCTACTAGCTAGATATTTAAGAAGAAAGAACTATGCTAAGCACAAGGTATATATAAAACGTTTAGGAAGCTCCATACTATTTCTCGAAAGATCTCAAATAATCATAATGCATACCGATTATACACTATGCTATATCTATATATTTTCTCGTTAACAAAGATATAAAAGTATTAGCGATCTTGAATAACAGGCATGATAGATCTGGTTCGCTCCTTATGATATTAATTCTTGTGTTAAACTAGTTGATCGCAATATGCATCTAGCAGTACACGTAGTATATACAACACGTTACATAATATCATTTAATAAAATTAATATAATATACAAGCACTTATTATACGTCATGGTGAGGCAATACTCAGTACAGTTAACAATGCAGTAAGATCTATAACACTATGCGAGTATAACGAAGTTCGCCTTATGGCCTCTTGGTTATATACTAAACAAAACGGATATTAAAAAGGTATTGGTAAGTCCTTATTTGCGCACCTCAGCAATATTGGTAATGATGTGAACAGTTTCAGAACTACTAAAAGAAGAAGCACTCTTTAATTTAATGCCTAACGGAAATACTGAACATATAAAAAGTGTTTCCAAACATTATAGATACAAAAAGTAAAAAACGTGCTGATTATCTCTCTCTTACCATTAATAAAGTCTCTGATATCGCATTTATATCACGAAGAATATCCTCTGATATTCGTTACTTCCTGCATCGCTAGTATCGATCTAAAAAGCAATAACTACAGTAAATTTAAATGGTATATCATCCCACCATAACTAATAGACAAAACTTGACCTACCCCGCAGCACAACATCACACTCTACTCTTTGAGGGTTTTTCATTGACTTAGCTAGAAGTAGAAATAGTACTCATACATTATTAGTGCCCAATTAAAATCCTTGTATCATAATGCTCGTCATATAAACACAATAGTTTTTACGTTACATTATCATATTTACGTAGTTGTGTATCACATAGATATAACATATATTTATATTTGTAAAGATAAGTATATCTTTGTTCTATTTACTCCCTCTTGGTGTAAGCGTGCAAATCTAAAAAATATAAAGAACAGCGATTAAAACACAGATCTTAGGTTAACCAGGTTACTCTAAGATCAAAACTAGCGCACAAGTATTTCTATCACAATGATTGATATTTATTTATGACTATCATAATAGATCTAATAATTTAAGATGAAAAATATGATTTGAAAAGATCAATTACGCTGCGGATGTTTAATGCACTCAAATAAATAAGCTTATAGCAATACTTTCTAACGTCGGTATATAAGGTATTTAATCTTTATAAAAATAAACACTAATAACTACCGAGTTATGTCAGAAAACTAGATGGCACGTTTATTTACACAGCACATCTTAGCCATAAGACTCTTAGAATTCAATAGGAGTTCTGCTAACGATAGCTCTGCCTGATATGTATCAGGACCTCTAATTACGTAATCGGAAGTGAACGGTTGATTATCTATGAAACTAATAAAAATTTACGCATTGTAAAACAAAGAATACTAGCACACATATCAATGTATGGTAAAACACATTAAAATCTAAAATAGATTCCATAATCAGTGCACTATTGCATAGGAAAACAAACCTAGTGAACCATAGCACTTATATTAGACTAAAAGTACTATAAAGACACACTAGATATGAGCTAGCACTATCAATTAATACTTTATAATGAGAACTTAAGGATAAGCTTAGCGCTAGAATAAAATTTCTAATGCTTTGTACAATAGAATTACTACATTCAATCATGCTAGTCCCACTGAAATTTTTAAAGAAAGGGATATAGTATATTGTTAATATTATATTCCAGTCAATCATAAAGAAGCATGCATTGTATCAATGCAGATTAAGTATGCTTTTGCTAGAGACTTAATTGAATTGCCAATCTTATAATTATATTGCATCGTATTAAAAATACAGATAGATATAAAATAAACCAAAGAATAAGACAAGAAAATTTTTTAAAACATTTACTAGTATAGTACCATATTTATTAAATACGTCTAATTTTATCTAATTATCTTAAGACTTTCAAATAAAACGTGACGCTCACATTCTTTTTTGATAACGCAGTTTTTGTAGTGCACTTAAAGATTTTAAACTATGATACAGCAACACTACATAGTAATCGTAGCATATCAACAAAATAATATCATGCTACTACTGCAGTACCTCATGATACGAATTCTTAAACAACAGGAAAAAATTAACAAAACTTAAGCTAGATAATTACAGCATAAATAATCCTTAGTAATTACGCTGAATTAACATGACTCAGTATAACAACTAAAAACGCACCTTCCTATTGTTTTAAATTATTTAAATAATAGATTAAAATGTTTAATAAAATTTTTTCATTTTTAGCATATCGCAAATGTTAAATATAACTATATTATTATAACCCCAAGAAGTTATCTACTAAGATTAGTTCTTTATGCAGTATGTAATAGATGATTGTTACATCGCAATTGATACATAAAAGTTTATCAATACTAAGATCATAATTATATCATGAATATTATGTTCAATACGCTCACTGCCTTAATGGGCATAAGCAGAAACGTATAGTAGCGATTATTTTAATACACATGCTATATCGCAACAAGAAAGACTTCTGAAGCAGTTACAATTAACTCAAATAACTTTTGCACTAACTTACTCAGTTTATTTATATCAGTGCTGTATTTTTGAACATATACCATGTAACTTTATTCTATCTTAACGTTGTTATATTGGTGAACAAAAATGAATAGCCTAGTGGATATACGAGAATCAGAAACACGCGAGTATCACCAATAGACTCCAAACATATGTCGATAGATTTAGTATTATTGTCATTACAAAACATTACTACATTTAAAAGATTCAATGCTACTGTAGTATTTTCGCTTTAATTTTTTATTTCTCATATATTGACAATACAGACTATAATGGCGCGAAAAACAACCTTAATATTACATCCAGTATATAGTAAATCTTTTATGACTATTTCGATAATTTTATAATGCTTACTTTCACACTTCTTTCAATATAGATGGCCTAATCTACTAAGAGCACTCCGGTTTCTATAAGACGCGTATATAATATGTTTAGTGACTTTTTATTAGTGTTTGGTCTGTTAAATAAGTATAGTGCTTCTTGTCAAGCAAATAAAGAATCCGTCATGTTATGCAAGCCTATATCTATGTCTATCGTTTTCTGTAATATGTCTTCACTTAATTAAAAGAACATTACCGAGAACCTAGTGAATTTTGTCAGTATTTCCGCATGGTAAATTATCGTATTTCAAATAAATTTTGTATTACCTTCAGCAATGAGTTTTTATGAAACGTCAGCGTTGTTAGTTGTTTTATATGGTTCTAAAGAAATTAATATATTCAGTCTAAATAGAATTACACTAAAAGTAGATAAAAATTACCTTAATCCTGCAAGAATAGCATAAAAATTCAAGAAACATATGCTAATTCTTCTACTATTCTGAAGAAGGCATGAGTGAATATTATTACATTTTATAATGACCTGTATATGATACATGCCAATAGACATAGTAAAACCTCAAATATCTCGAACAACTTAGCTGCATCTTTAATACTTTGAGTTAATTCTTTATTCTAAGTCTAAAGTCTTAATAAGCTTTTAGAATACTTTATTTTAAGGAATATTCTTGATGATCAACATTATTAAAAGGATGGTTTAGTTAAGATTAATAACCTAAAATATCGCCTAACCGTAACGTTAGGCGATACCATCATCACGTTTATTTGGTATAAAAATCATGATAATTTACAGATTCTATATTAATAGTTATTCCTTTCGTGTATATCTTAAAGACTTAATTATGTTTATTAAACGGCAAGGATGTTCATTAAAAAACAAATCTTTTAACAATTAACCGTTTGATTTTAGACTAAAATACTTGGCGGTTTATAATACACAGTTACTTGTGCATTATAGGAATATATTAACATACGTCAATAATTACGCGAACTCCTGTACAAGGAAATGTAAATCCTTATATCGAGTTACATAGGATATACAGTTAATTTACTATGGTTATATTATATGATAATAAGATCATCTTTTGCAGAAAGATAAAACTGTACGATTCATGATTACCTAGTAAAATTTTACATGCGATAGTGTACACATTAATTTTATAATTTATAGTGCTATCGCATAATAAACTGCTAGCTAGCATAATGGTTTAACTTACTGATCTATTTGTAATACTTTATATGAGGCTTACCAAGAAGTAGTACTATAAGGTATCCTGCAGACTAGTTTACGAACTTGTGGCCTAAATTAATATGCTTAAATCACATGGGAGACAGGAATTAATGTCTAAAATTCAGACAATCTCTAGTATCATAGAGTAGAGATGCTTTCTTTACTTTTAGTTCTGATAACACCAATAAAATCATATTACCCAAACAGCAATAGCAAGATTGAGTGCGTAAAAAAGCGAAAACAAAATCTTTATCAATATCATCTATATTGCTAGTGGACTTATCCATAAAAACATAACGCTACATTTAAAATATTTCTTAGTGGTCAGTACTAAAAAACTAAATAAAAACCTTTCAGGCGAAATGATATTTAGTAAATTAAAGTGTTCTTATCCATCATAAAGTTATTTTTTTAAACGCAAAATGTATACAGATCTAGTGTGTAATCATACCTGGTAGAGACTGCTCCACCTGTCATAATGTTATTTATCTACTGGTATTTAGCATGTTATATTCTATTAAATGATGTTTCTTTGAATTGTTTACAAGACCAATCTCAACATTATTTATCTGCTTACCTGTCACACCATGGTATATGCATAAATCATTTTTTTAACATCATACCTAGTACTCTATGAGTATTGTTATCCCAGGATTTAGCCATATCATTTTAGTAGTAATACCGTGTGAAAGCTACTACTTCAGAATATGAAGAATTACCTCTACTCTGTAATCATCTACTATAATATAGTACTTCTAGAATGCTATAAGCAAAAATTTAGTTAGTAGCGTTTTATCTTAAAAACATTCCAGGGTTAACGAATAGTAGGAAATTTATTATTTTTAAAATTTAGTAACTTTTTTAGTTGCACTAACCTTTCTTTATTTATGCTGTATGTTTTACGCTGCTACATAAGATTGTATTAATATTAGCATGCATGATAAACTATAAGTACTAATAAACTCTGCTGTAATGTAATTGATGCATTTATAGTCTAGTATATTAAAATGCACAAGCCTTAAATACTTATATGGCAGCACAGCATAATACATGTTCTTTAACTGCTGTTAGTATACAGATTATAAAAATCCAAGATTGTCCAGTACTTTACGGCCTTGTTATAGGAAGATGAACACTGATATTGATAAAAAGAAAACTAAACATGGACGATTAAAATACTACGATTATCGTATTTGACAATTTTCCCGGTACATTCTTTAAAACAAAAATGTTAGGAATTGCAATACTAACACTGTAACGCTTCTTTTAATCAGAAGAAGTAATATTAAAATAGATAATTTAGGCACAAGAAGGGCTAGGTATCATATAATAACTCTTTGTCGGTACCGGACGCTTTATCCGGCACCACCGTAATGCCATAAATTTATATTGTGCAATGCTGAAACTAACGTATTCATAGATTACTCACTGTGCACGACAGATCCAAATATCTTAAGCTTCTTAATGAATATATCCGTTTAGCTTACTCTTAGAGAAAATTGAATCATCATTTTTTATGATTTTATTGTTGCCCAAGTAAAGGTCTGCTGAAGCAGCTTTGCACCCTGAGTTGTTAGAATAGACTCCGGGTGAAATTGAAAGCCACAGATACGATCCTGATCGTTGCGCACCGCCATTACCATCTCACCAAAACGCGCGTTAACAGTAAGCGTAGACGGGATATTGCTGCCGACCAACGAGTGATACCGTGCTGCTAATAATGGATTGTCTACACCAGAAAACATACCTATATTATCGTGAATGATCTCGGATGCTTTGCCATGTAGAATCTCACCAGCTTGACCAATATAACCACCATAAGCTTCCACGATAGCCTGGTGACCGAGGCAAATGCCTATAATTGGTATTTCTCCGGACAGACGTTGTAATAATTCCGGCATACAGCCCGCATCCGCAGGTGTGCCTGGACCAGGCGAAAGCATCAGCACAGGTTTTTCCATTTGTTGTAAATGTTGAAGAATTGACTGAGCAGTAATATGATTGCGATAAATAACTACCTGATGACCATTAGCGCGTATTTGATCAACTAAATTATATGTAAAGGAATCAACGTTATCGATTAATAATATATCAGCCATTAGAATACCTTTGTAGCATGATGTGCACTAGCGATAGCCCGAAGAACAGCACGGGCTTTATTACGGGTCTCATCAGCTTCCGCTTGAGGGATAGAATCCAAAACTATACCGGCTCCCGCTTGCACTGTCGCAATACCGTCTTCAACGTAAGCAGAACGAATAACAATGCAGGTGTCTAAATCACCAGTGGCGGTAAAGTAGCCCACCGCACCGCCATAGCTACCACGGCGTAAACCTTCAGAAGCAGCAATTAATTGCATTGCACGCACTTTTGGGGCACCACTCAAGGTACCCATATTCATGCAGGCTTGATAAGCGTGTAACGCATCTAAATCGGTGCGCAATGTACCTACAACACGCGACACTAAATGCATAACAAACGAGTAGCGATCCACTCTAACAAGATCGGCTACATAGCGACTACCGGCTTGGCAAATACGCGCTAAATCATTACGCGCTAGGTCAACTAACATTAAGTGCTCAGCGAGCTCCTTATCATTGGTGCGCATTTCTAGCTCAATGCGACTGTCGAGGTCTAAATCTAACGAACCATCAATCCGGTATCCACGAGGACGAGTTCCAGCAATTGGATAAATCTCAATTTGTCGAGTGCTGGCACTATATTTTAATGCACTTTCTGGTGAAGCACCGAATAGAGTAAACTCATGATCCTGCATAAAAAAGATATATGGACTAGGGTTATTATCCTTTAGCACTTTATATGCTGCCAACGGTGTTGGACATGGCAACAAGAAGCCCCGCGATGGAACAACTTGAAAGATGTCACCACAGTAAATCGCCTCTTGTAACTTTCTGACTACTGTACAATATTCCTCATCAGTTTGAGTACAACGCAATTGCATGTTTTCTAGCCTCTGATATGGAATAGCTTGAGGTGCATGCGTTAATTGATCTCGCAACTGTTCTAGGCGTTGTTGTAGGCGTTGTTCTTCTTTGTATTCCGCAGTAAATACACTGGATTGTAAACGAGCGGTAGTATACTGATGATCTAGAACTAGTAGTGTTTCCACCAAATAAAAACAAAAATCTGGACAGCGTTGCTCTTGGCGCAGATTGGGTAGATTCTCAAAACCAGCGACTAAATCGTAGGCAAACAAGCCACCTAGCATCATAGCTTCTCGTTCATCTATTGGTGAGTCAACTAGTCTTAATAAGATACGCAGCGCATCAAATACTGATAATGAACGTAATCGGGTATCTTCGTCTTGCATTATATCAATCTGTGGAAAAGTTAGCAAGCGACCGTTAGGACGTGCTTGCACATATACTTCATTCGGGAGCGCTTCATCTAGTAATGGTAGCAATGCCGCACCGTTCATTGTTAATGCTTGTACAGTTACCATGCAGCCTGCAGCAGTAATGCGTAAAGCACTATCAATCACCAAAAGACTTTGCAAATTCTGTTTACTTGTGACTTCAGCGGACTCTAAAAGTAAAGTTGCAGGACGTGCACCACACAATTGGTGAAAAATAGTAGCAGGGTCGCCTTGATAGCTAGCTTGCATCTTAAGTAGTTTAATCTTTGGTTTCTGATTTATCATTAGGGATTCCAATCAAACTTCTGCCTATAAAAAACCCGCATTAGCGCGGGCTTTACAGATCTACATAATCACACAATAGTCGTTCGAAATTATAACGTCCGAACAGGGGAAGTCATACGTATGATCTTTGCAGTGCTTTTTCATAATTTATATTTAAAATAAACTTTCGTACTAGTTAACTAGTTCATTAAGGTAAAGTCAACTCTATTTTTTAGAGTATGTAGTGATTTAGGTCTTTATCAGCGCCTAAATCAATAAAAAATATTTACATTTGTCTGATGGTATTAAATATCACATATGTTCAATATGCTTAATATGATAAAGCGCTAGAACCTTACTACATGTACCTGATCATGGTAAGATTGCCGCCTTCAAAATACTTCCATTGTACCTGATGTATTGCAAGGCACCTGCTTAATAAGACCGATATTATTATTAATCCTACATGATATTATTTCTCTTAACTCTTCCAATATATTGAAAGAGTTTTATTATTTTAATGCGTTTAACAAAACATTAGAGCAGTTATCATGTCTTTGTTCTTACTTTATTTAACAACCTGTCTAAACAGTTAGATTCAAGCTCTAAGAGATAAATTGTAATAACTTAATATTAATTTCTAATTCTGAGTCTTTTACTAACTGATACAGTAATAATGCGCTAAATTTTAGCATAATAAATACTTTATAACTTCTTAAGTCACTGACCTGATTTCAATAAAGACGACGTTATTTTTGAGTGCATTATATTCGTAAAATTATCGAACAAAAACAACATCCTTCTAATTTTTTAGAAGGATACGACTTTATTGTTTTGCTAGATGGTTTTGCGCTGAAGATATTCCGAGATATGCTAGATTTTCTCCTTGTGTTGAATAAAATACTTATTACAAAGTAGAAGGTTACTCTTTTGACTGCCTATGTTGTTGTATCATCCTCTATCAATGTTTTTGTGTATTCACATTATATTTATATGACACCAGATGCTCTCTGTGTCTCAACCTATTCTCGTGCAGTCATTCAGTTATGTGGTAGAGAAGTATAGTAGATATCTACGATTCATCTACTAAATGAATACTATTTTTATAGTTTATACAAACTGTCCCTAAGTTAGTAAATAAGCTTTATGCTTTATCTAACTTTAAGATAACTTTTGAAAATTTCTTATTAAGTGTTAACACTTGATGATACGAGTATTAGCTGATTTATTTATAAATAAAAGCTTTGTATTTTTAAACACCTCGGTCATCACATTAGATGACGCCACTAAAGAAGTTAGACAAGCAGCTCCATATAATAAGCTTCATCATGGAATCTATCATGAAATATAAAAACATCTTTTGTATTTTCGCTATATTTGACTAACATGGTAATAACATAAGACTTACTTGTGAAAATATTGCTTTACAAGAATGATAGATGTAGGTGTGTTGTTAATTAATGTATACGTTATACGATAACATCGTAATATCTTTAAGTATTCATAATACTATCAGGAATTATGAAGTTATTATAGAAACACATCAGCACATTTTGATGCTTTAATGTCGTTGGCAGCATCTTCACCATTAGCAATACATATAATGTGATCATCAGAACCTTTAATCCATTAAACTACAGAGAAAATAATGTAACATGATTGAGAAAAACCACCTAACATAAACTATGTAACTATAAATTACGTTATTATATTCAACCTTTCTTACTAAATAGTATTATTTACTAACTTTAAAAACATATACAATTTCTTATATTTGTTATCTTGAAATTCTTATCTATAAACTAACAACTAGAATATAGTTAGTGCTAGTTAGTGAGTTAAATAACCACTACTATTACAACTTCCTGACATCAGCTATGATTAATGTGATATTTTATATACTAGCGAATATGCTTGTATTTGCTACTTTTAAAGTTCATTTGTATTGCATGACACACTTAGCATCCAAATTATCAGTGTAACTTGGCATGAATAGTTCTAGTATATTTCGATGTTACTGCGGTGGTGTTTTCTAAACACAACGCCTACCACACACTGTATGAATACTAGGTATAAAATGTACCATTATAGTGCAACTATATGCTAGCTATGTGCCCTTGCGTAATAGATAATAATACGGTATCTTATCGATTTTTTGTGTTACGAGTGTATGATCCATAAAACGGCAAAAATCAATAATATCGCGGATAGTAGTTAAATCATCTGAAATAATCAGTAGTGTTTCGCCGTTACCCATTTGTCGAATAACTTTACGTACCATCATAACCGGTTCTGGACACCGCAATCCAAGTATATTAAGTATTTGATTGGCTTGAATAGATAAGGTATTCATAATATCTCTCTCGTTCAAATAAGATTCGCAAATATTTTCGCTTTTTATTAACATCGAATCTTAAATCTATGCTTTCTCTATAATAAGGTATGCTAATTTTATTAAATTTAAGGGATATTAGTTATAAATTTCCATGATTACGATACACACTATAACTGACTACTATGTCGTTAAATATGCGATGACCTTAATCTACGACTAAGCGGATTCTGTCATGTACGCGTGAATTGCACAGGCACAATTAATGAGTGAATTTTGGCTAATGCTATTTTATAGCGCCATCGTTTTTTAGCAATTAAACAATTTTTTGCAATTACTACATACTATTTAATGTTCTGATATTATTTAAAGGGTTTTTGATTCTCTCATGCAGTTCATTTGACTAACCATCCGAACAGTACGTATTTTAGTGCGTTCCTTATTTATTTTTATAACGTTTTACTGTGATTGATTAGAATAAATTATATGGTTTTGAGACTCTATTTGAATTTTTAGTTGTTTGTAACCATATTTCCTGCAAGTTGTATACCTT
This sequence comes from Candidatus Gillettellia adelgis, assembly GCA_020541285.1. GTDB lineage: Bacteria > Pseudomonadota > Gammaproteobacteria > Enterobacterales > Enterobacteriaceae > Gillettellia > Gillettellia adelgis. Next base: position 779,070 of record CP047043.1, read on the forward strand.
GGTGACTTCGGTAGATTCCTAAAATACAATTATTTAATTACCTTTGGTGATGTAATATACGATAAATTGCATAGAGTGACGTTATGTTTCACTAACATAACAACACATTGTTATTCTTTTGTATCACATTTGACCGTTACAGCATACTTGTACAACTAGCAGACAAATAATACTCATATTGGTAACTTAAAATTTAACATGCACGCATTAAAATCATTCTTTTCCGATAAAACATTTGGAGAAAGATATTGATTCAAAATCATCAGAATAAATTATCGTGGCATATAATTAAATCTAGCAAAATACTCTAATCATTTACTTATTGTAAGGTATTAATGGTATTTCTACGTGTTTTTTTGAGTAACTCGATAATTACAGCCCGCATTATTTAGTGAAAAAGCAAACAATATAAACTAATATACCGATATAATAATCTTTATAACAAGCAACTATAGCTATAAACATCCGCCATTCGTGCATAAGTTATTCGATAATCAAAGGTCATCCTATCTATAATGACAACAAGGATGCTAATAAATGTGGCCTTACCTCTCACAAGGTATGTTCAGAGTTATAAACTTTAGTATAATATTTAAAATACAATCAGAAAGCCTTACCTGTCTAACATCGGATGTATTAAAATATTTTCGGTCATTGGTAAAATAAAAGTTTAGTATACGGTTTTAATATAGCGTTCAATTGTTATATTATTACAGTAACTGTCGTTGATAGCGCAGCTGGATTAATCAAAAAATGCTGCGTTCAGCATGTAATATGCTGTAATGTTAGTGCTTAGAATAACAGAGGTAAATTCATTATTGATAGTAGTATTTCACCTATTATAGCTTATATAACGGAGTTATAATAACATTTAATGACTTGCATGACTGACAATAGTGTGAGCAGTGATGCATAAGGTCATTGCGAGTTATAGCAACCGTGCCTATACAAAACAAACACTTCAAACTTAATAATCTTATTAATCTTTTATATACACTTATGCTACCAAATTTATTTGAGTTATTTAATCTCATATATATTTAAATAGTTCGGTGTTTCTTATAACTATTGGTATGTTTGAATTATATGCTGACAAATTAATAGATGTGTAATATTAGCAATGACTATACTTAGTGCTAACTGAGAAAATTTAAATAACCTAGGGCTTTGACAACAGGCCTCCCAGCGGTGTGCGATTATAATCATTAAAAGCTTTTATATCCATAAATACGTAAATAGACACTAGAATTTTATTATATCATGCACAAAGTGGCTCTACAAGATAACTTGTCATGGGTCATAGTTCAAAAAAGCGTGAGAAGAAAGATAAGGACATTGTAAAGTTATAGAGTATCTATTCTTTATTATCGGCAGCGACTATAACTCACTATATTATAAAATATGCATAGTATTCCCAGGATTGATTAGTATAATAAAAGCGTAATATTACGGAATATGAGTAGCTCTATATGATTAAACCGACAAGACCTACGACATATTAAGCTAGAAACATTCTACGTAAATAATTTGGCACTGCGTCATCAATATTGGAACCAATCACTTCCAAGTTTGGTAGATTATCTTTTAATCTCTGATGAGCGTTCCGCATAATACAGCCCTTGCCAACCATTGATAACATTTCAAGGTCGTTCATTCCATCACCAAAAGCAATACATTCTTTTAATGTATAACCGATGATCTTAGCTACTCCTTCTAAGGCGCGCCCTTTTGATACCGAGCCCGCCATCACTTCTAAACAACTTGGGAGCGAAAAGCTCACGTTTACTCGATCGTTCCAACGTTTGTTTATAGCGTTCTCTAGAAACAATAGTTTTTTATAGTCATTACATGTAAAATATATCTTAAAAACATCTGAAGTTTCCAAAAAACTCAACGCAAATAGTTGATATTGGAAGCGCGACTCCTGAACAAATGCTTTTTGATAAGGACTTTCACGATTTATGAACCATTCGTCGTTGCGATAAACGTTAGTAATAATTTCCATGTCATCATGCATCATATGATACAAATCTTGAACGATTTCCTCGTCCAGATTATGACTAAAAATTAATTCGCTAGAAATATTATATACGCGAGCGCCATTTGAGGTAATCATGAAGGCATGAATATCTAGGTTATCACGAATCTGAGAAACATCAATGTGATGGCGACCCGTCGCAAAAACAAAATACATTTGGCGCTGAGTAGTCAGTAGTTTCAACGTTTTTTTTGCATACGGTGACAAGCTATGGTTCGGAGAAAGTAAGGTGCCATCTAAATCAGAAGCAACAACGTGATACATAGCGTTATATTTTAACCTCTAATAATGTTATAAGTAGCAGAAGCAACCAATCAACTATTAAATAAAAAGCTTAAGAGTACGTTTAGCTCTTCATCATGCCTTAAGTACCAGATAGATTAACCCCTTATGACATATTAGTATGGTCAACTAATGCTAGTTTCACGACCAATAGTGCAAAACTAGAGTTGGCCCTTTAAATCAGAGCATTACCTTATCCATCCAATCTTAGAGGGAATTCAATAATTAACAGATTATTACTTTCTCTAACACAGCACGACCTCAAAAAATTCTCAGATAAAATCCTATTCTTGAAAACAACTATCACCATGGATGACCAGCCGTTTGTTTATAAGTTACTAAATGATCAATTACCTACTTCAGACGCAAGAAGAGAAGAGACGTTGACAGGCGTGACTAGTCAACCTACTATACTAGGTATATATCCATAGTTATATATTCTAACATGATACCTGGAAAATAAAATTATAAAAAATTACTTTCTGACTTTGAATTTATTTAAAAATTCACATTAATTGATAAACTGCAAGTTTATACGTGGTTTTAATGCGGTGCGAAATTGTTTATCGTTATTATAGTCGCTACTATGCATGATATAGCTGTAGTATTGATCAAAAAATGCTAAGCGTATTATGCAACATAAAACACTAAAACAATAGAGTTACATCCAATTAGTGATAAAAGTATTCTTTCTCTTCTAGCTCATGTTAAGGATTATAATTAGTAGTAGATGAGTTCAGTAATTCATAGCAGAATTGACATGCATGTATTACCCATTGCGATTTTACATTGATCCATGTAACGCAATAAATGCTTTATAATTTAAAAGTTTAATCATGATACTCTGGTCATATGCGCACACCCTCCCTGATACTTTAATGTGTTTTATATTTAAATTCTTCAACGCTTGCCTTATGCATTGCTATGTTAACTGACACATATATCAAATAGTTACCTATCAAATCATACAACCTTCTAGATTGACTGCTAATCATCAAAGAGATGAACGTGACCTTCAAGCTAATAGGAATATACCAATACGTTTTTATAAATATTAACCAACCCTCGTGCTCTATAAAAGTACCTGCGTATTCTATAATATCATACCACAAAATAACAGGCTTTGAGGCAAAAAACTAATCGTATACTTTTTTAATAGCCAAAAAACTATAAAGCTGATGGATGATGAGCTGTTTTACTGAACACTACTATAATCCACGATATGATAGGATGTTATAGGATGATCATAGCGAATCAGTCTCACAAAGACTACAAGTTAAAAGTTGTATAACTATTTTATCAGCGGTCAGGCAAACAACTAATATAATCTAAAGACTAGAAATCTTATGATTGCAAAGAAAATATTAGGAATTATAAAAACACCATGGATTCACCTGCTCAATGTCAACTAAACATACCTGTAATATACCTCACATTGAAAGTGACAGTTATCTATTCAGAGTTTCGGCAATTAAATCCAAGAAATTCGCTGCAGTCTTTAAATTCTTAAACTTACGAATATATTCGAATATATTAGTAAGATAGTGCACAAATATTAATCCTAAATCTGAGATTTACAAAAAAAAAGATATGCTTAATTACCTCAAAATTAAGCTTGATGTCTCGTAAAAATAAAAGAGTACAGCGAGGAGACTATTTCTTTCGTATCTGCAAGTTAATTCGCATATAATGATTATGTTAAAAGTTAATATATGTGTTATCTTTTATTTTTTCTTAATTAGTTACTCATGTAACTTTTTAAGAATTTATAGACCTTATCCTAAGGTTTATTCTTTTAATCTAATTGTAGTACTTGTTAAAGTGACTTTTGATAACTTGATTACGCTGTTATTTTTTAAAACTTACATTCTTTAAAGAAAAATATAAAGTTATTTTAATAAAATAATCTAAATAATTCTTTGTATAGTAATCAAAAAAAGTCATAAAGTTAAATCATTATACAATATTAACAAAGTACGGCAGTCTTTTACAGATTTAACTATTTATAAGGTTTGTTGAACATTGTAAGTTTTAAATTTAATAAATATATCTTGATTAACCTAAAGTTGCATGTTTAAAAATTTATTGGTCCTCATAAATCTTAAGCAATAATTGTCTGGTCAGACTTTATGATATATTCAGAAAAGCAACACCTCTTTCTAAAAAAAATATTTTAAATCACTAAGTAGTAATGTTGTCTTACTTTCCTTATGAATCACTTTTTAAAACTTTTCATTTAATTAAAATTAAGAGAGAGGGTAACAAATGGCTTAATTTAATAATTTATTAGTATTTCTCAAGGATGACTAATTCTGAAAAGTAATCATATAGTTTATTAAAGATAATATCTATTTTATTTATGAATTAATTTCCTAATTAAATAAAATCGATTATGTGTGCGATCTTAAGTATATTGTATTCATACGTTGCTTACTTCTCACATCATTCGGGTGCAGTATACTTGTAATATTGAGTAGCTATAAATTGTGTACGACACCACTATTATCACATCTCTAATTATTTTAATACTTTTCATCCATATGCTGAGCGTGTTTTCTAGGTTACATACGAGATATCAATAAAAACAAGATACAATGTTTATATGTAATTTTCTATTGTTAGTTTTATCAGACTTACACGAATCATTATGTACTTTCTGGCTATATTTATGCAATAAATCGGATGATTTTTAAACGACTGCAATTGTTTTTTTAGTTATTGAGCTATGCCTAAATAACACAGAAGATATCTGTTAGATATAAAATTTTTCAGAGATAGTTGGTGTAGTGACAAGAATATTACCAATAATATTGGTCAATAAATTCTTTAGTCTATATAAAAAACTTACATGATTATTGAAGCGTCTATGCTAGAGGGATTTAATACTATCTGCTTTTCGAGAGTAACTATAACTTATATAATTAAGAGATAAAATGTATTAGTATACAGTACGCCTATTAGATATTTGCAATTATTTTATAATTCTTCGTGAGTGTAATTTTATTACAGTAATTAATATGTACTACAAATTAGTAATATTTTATATTATTTCATGTTTAGCGGTATCTTAACAATGTTTTTTGATGTTTCTAACATTATTATCATGCAGTTTTATTTTTGTTATTGCTTTATATTTCGCTTAATCTTTTATTCTTTTCAACTAAAACATTCTTTGTAGTTTTATTATTGCTTTTATCTCTTGGCGCTTGTGTTATTGGATAAAGCGAGCGGATGCTCCATTATGTTAATGACTTCCTTTAAATAACAGTCTACATTGTCTAATAACAAGTAATCATGTTCTGCAACTAGTGAAATAGTGATACCTGTACGACAGGAACGGCCGATATGGTCAATTCGATGCAGGATAAGCATTTGAGGTACATGGCATATCAAAATTAAATACATGAGTGCGATTTATGATATCTAACCCACATACAGCGATATCAGCAGCGATTAGCACATTCAAAAACCGTCTATCATATATTTTACCGTTGTATTGCGCTTAGCTTGCAACTCTTGCATCTTTAAAACGCAGCTATTTATGCCTGATTTTCGTAGCGCAGCTACTAAATGCATAAGCTTGTTTACGTTTGCGAATCAATATCAGAGATATACGCCAAGTTATTTAATTAAGCACACTAATAACATTATTTGATGCTATACATTATCGGTGTAATACTACTATTACGAAATTTTTATGTGCGTAGTATTCAAACTCAACGTTGATATCTTCTGGCTTAGTCAGAAAGTTTAGCAAAATTACGGATCGTGTTACCTTTTATACAGCGCAACAGTAAGTCTGCTTGCGTCAGTAAGTTTGCAGAGATAATTATTATATCTTTTAAAATCACCTCAAGCATATAATCAACTGCATCGAGGAATAAATATTTCTAAAGCACGGTAATCGAAAGCTTCTTTTGTAGTATGTTATAATAGGCGATTAACGGTAATAACTACTATATCTTGATGCGTATGGAGTACTTCTTTATGATTTATATAAACTATACCACCGATAATAATGTTAATATTTAATGAAATATATCACGCAAAATTCACACGTTTGATTACCTACTTATATTACTCATTCAAGTATTAAATTAAGGATAAGAACGAGTGGAAAGCCAGATTGTCTCGAGACATTCACTAAATTCTATAAAATAGTCAGCAAAATTCAGCGGTTTTCCCTGTGTTAGTTAGGTATGAACCTAATATATCCACCCATAAGTCACCCATGGACTTGCTTGATCTTGAATCGTATTGGAACGATCATAAACTGTATCTGGTAGTGTGTGAGTCGGCGGTTATTAAGTTTAAATTTACAATATAAATTACTGTCATCATCTACCTCTAAATGAGGTTACACATATCTATACATTAGATAGAGTCTTACATCTATTAGTTAAAATAATTCTATTCCTGTAGAGTACATCACCTTATACTACGTCAGCAGTTATCCAGACGATTAATATAAAATATACTTTTAAAAAGGTGAAATTTTATTTTTTGATAAAATTGCTCTTAAGATATTCTAAAATACTCATCAACGTTGTGCGCTTAAACTTGGCACTGATCGTGTGCTATGATTTGCTGAGTAACTATTTTACAAGCAAAGTGGCTAATATGTCTTAGCATCAAAATATATTCATGTTTATGGTGATTAAGCGTTTAATATTGAACGGCAATGACTGATGTTGTTCTATGAAACAACATCTTTACTGATTACACACGTGATAATACTCATTATAAAAACTCTAATGCTGCTATTCTACGGAGACATAGAAAGCCATTACTTAATAATTACATCCTTATATGGCTGTTTAATGAAATTAAATTCAAACTTCGAAGAAGAAAGTCAAGCAACTTACTTATATGTTTCACAAAAGCTACACGTCAATAATTACATAGATAAAACATGATATAGCATTCCATTTCTGTTGATGCAATAATCTATGCATATTTAATTTTATAAATAAATTTTTGATGCTGTAGATTACTTATATCTATTGCACTATCAATAATTATATGCATTAGTTACCCGTGCTTACCAAAGCTATGTGCTAGTATAATCTTCTGGAATTAATAATCTTTATTTTGTAATTTAAGCGCATGCTCAACGTATTAAGCTTTTTTTAGAGTAACACTCAATGAATGTTTACTCGATGGTATTTCTGTCACTAAAATATAATAAGCATCTTTTAAATAAAGCATTTTATGCTATTTACATATATACTGTTTCTGCTGTTTTTTTCTGTCCAGATTTTTGACAAAACTAATATACTAAATTTTAGTTATATCACATGTACACTTTGAATAAATAGTGCAGAATTATAACGATTACACTCCTATGATAATTTTCATAGCGTTCTGTCAACATGGATGATGCTGTTACACTATATTTACCCTAGATACTAAATAGTTATTTAATGTTATTAACTCTTGAGTATATTTAAGTATTTATTCTCTAATTAGCAGAATTAATCGTCTAGCCATGTATCAACCAATATAATGTAATAGATCAAATCTATATCTAAAAACACTACGTAAATTTATTTGAACCGGTACAGTGCACATATGTTTTATGCAGTTTTTCGGAGAAAATATCTAAATTATCAAAGATAATGAAAATTTTGCTATATTTTAATTATCTGAAAAATTATTTATATACAGTAGCTATTGGAATATACACACCGAACAACATCATATAAAAGCGTAATATATTTTAGTTATCTAGACAACATCACTGAAAATTCTTAACTTAGTCTAAGCTCCACTATGCACACTGGTCGCCGGTATAGTCAGGATTGACTTGTACCCATAGTGTAAGATGCACTATAGCGTTAAATATCTTTTCCATATCCTGTCTGGCTTCAGTACTAATAGTTTTAATTTTTCTTCCTGTTTTTCCGATAACTATTTTTTTTTGACTATCACGTTGCACAACAAGTAGGCCATGTACATGATAACCAGAATATTTATTTAGTACAAACCTCTCAATCTTCACCATCACAGAGTATGGTAATTCTGCACCCAAAAAACGCATTAGCTTCTCACGAATAATCTCTGATGCCATAAAACGCTGAGAACGATCAGTAATGTAATCTTTTGGAAAATGATGTTCCGCTTCCGGCAAAAGTTGATGTACGGTATTAGTGATAACATTAAGGTTAATTTGTTTTTTAGCAGAAATAGGCACTATATCTAGAAAATTCATCTTTTTGCTAAGATATGCAATATACGATAATAGCTTGGATTTATTAGTGATCTTGTCGATTTTGTTGATCGCTAACAGTACCGGGTGTTTTAGACGACGCAACTTGCTCATTATTCTTTCATCATTATCATTCCAATTAGTACCTTCTGTTACTAAGATCACTAATTTTGCATCGTTGATTGAACCACTAACTATATGATTCGCTAAACGATTGGTCGCACCTTTTTCTATAATATATGTACCAGGAGTATCAACATATATAGCCTGGTATGTTCCTACTGTTTGAATACCTATAATACTCTGGCGAGTAGTTTGCGGTTTACGCGAAGTAATGGAGACTGTTTGACCTAAGAGTTGATTTAGCAACGTAGATTTTCCTACGTTAGCACGCCCAACTATCACAATCAAACCACAATATTTTTTTTCTTCACTCATTCCAGGCCTAGTTTTTTTAATGTTTTTTGCGCTGCTGCCTGCTCAGCTTTACGACGACTTGAACCGGCACCTATAACAGGTTCATCTAAACTACTCACTTGGCAATAAATCGTAAATTCTTGATCGTGAGACTCACCAAGAACCTGTGCTACTAGGTAAATAGGTAAAGGTAAGTGACGCCCCTGTAAAAACTCCTGCAGTCGAGTTTTTGGGTCTTTCTGCTTATCGCCAGGACTAATTTTATTTAATCTACTACGATACCAACCTAAAATTAGACGTTCAACACGCTGTATATTACTGTCTAAGAATATACCACCAATCAATGCTTCTATTGTATCTGCCAGGATTGACTCGCGACGAGAACCGCCGCTTTTTATTTCTCCTGGACCAAGATGTAGACATTCGCCTAATTCAAACTCGCAGGCTATCTCCGCTAAAGTATGGCCACGAACCAATGTAGCACGCATGCGGCTCATATCCCCTTCGTCTATCAGAGGAAAACGATGATAGAGAGCATTAGCGATAACAAAACTAAGAATAGAATCACCTAAAAACTCAAGACGCTCGTTATGTTTGCTGCTGGCACTACGATGAGTCAAAGCAAGTAACAATATCTCTTGCTGTTGAAAAGTATAGTCTAACTTTTTCTGCAGACTATTTATTATCATGGGATTCATGCTGTACCAATAATCAAGAATATATCAAAATTTGTAGAAATAGGAAGCACGCTTATTTTTGTCTATACTGACTCTGAATCTGTTATCTCGATCGCAACTAATCACAAGGCATTTAATTTAGCTGATTGACAAAATACCCTACAATATAGAGTAATGTAAGTCTGCGTGTATCCCCTATCTATCATAAAGTATAAACGACGATTAATGAAGAGAACCAATGCGACTTAATCGAAAATTCGTAGGCCATGCACTTTCTTGCTTTTCAAAACTCATCCAGATAACTGTAGCTTTACCTACCAGATTTTTCTCCGGCACAAAACCCCAATAACGGCTATCAGCACTATTTTCTCGATTATCACCCATGACAAAGTAATGATCAGCTGGGACTTCCCAGGCTGCTATAGGTTTACCAGGTTGTTGGTAATAAGCTAATACCTGGTCCTGTATGCCAGGTGTATTTAAAATAGCATGAGACACGTTGTCTAGCGTTTCCTGACACTGACGCAAACGAATACTATCCTGTAACACATTGTCGCTATTTGAGCTCTGATAAGAACCATTGTTAATCTTTCTCGTGCCCCTATAGTTAAAAAACTGTACAAATTCGCTTAGTTGCGAATCGTTATAGGTAGCTGTCAATATTTTCTTACAAGACCGCTTATTATAGGAAGGCTGTACAATTACATGCTTACTCACCGGATCATAAATAACACGGTCGCCAGGCAAACCAATCACACGCTTAATATAATCTAGTTTTGGCTGGAGTGGATATTTAAATACCGCAATATCACCACGCTTTGGATGACTCGTTTCAATCAATGTCGTATGAGTAACGGGGTCTTTTATGCCGTAAGCATATTTCTTGACTAAAATAAAATCACCAATCAGCAATGTTGGTGTCATGGATGCGGACGGAATTTGAAAAGGTTCGTAAATAAATGATCGTATTAGCAATACTAAAAGTAATACTGGAAAAACCGATGCAACTGCTTCTAACCAACCTACCGACTGCTTAGTCGTATTAGTTGATTTATTATCGTCTGCAGTGCTAATGGTCTTTATATCGATAGTCACAGTCTTCTCTTGGCGGGAAAATACCCATTTAAAGCGATCAAAACACCAAAGAATCCCAGATATTAATGTTGATAGCACTAGGATTAGGGTAAACATATTCATCATGAAAATCACCTCATTCAACAAGCTTTATACTATTACTTTGTATCTCTACCAATATGCAAAATTGCAAGAAACGCCTCTTGTGGTAGTGTGACGTTTCCTATCTGCTTCATACGTTTTTTCCCGTCTTTTTGTTTTTGTAGCAACTTCTTCTTACGACTAATGTCACCGCCATAGCATTTTGCTAATACATTTTTACGTAGTTGTTTCACAGTGGATCGTGCAATAACATGCGTCCCTATTGTCGCCTGAATCGCAATATCGAACTGCTGACGTGGAATGAGTGATTGCATCTTTTGTACCAGTTCGCGCCCGCGATATTGGGCATGGTTTCGATGAGTAATAAGCGCCAATACATCGACGCGTTCATTATTGATCAATATATCAACACGCACCATATCAGAACTCTGGAAGTATTTGAAATTGTAATCTAGAGATGCATAACCGCGTGATGTAGACTTTAGGCGATTAAAAAAATCTAGAACAATTTCTGCCATAGGGATATCATATGTCAACGCTACCTGGTGACTATGATAAACCATATTCGTTTGAATACCGCGTTTTTCAATACATAAGGAAATTACACTACCTAAAAATGCCTGCGGCATCAGGATGCGACACTCAGCTATCGGTTCACACACTTCTTGAATGGTATTCAGCAACGGAAATTTAGACGGACTATCAAGGTAAAGAATCTCTTTAGCAAAAGTTTTTACTTGGTAAACTACTGTTGGTGCAGTGGTGATTAACTCCAGATTGTATTCACGCTCTAGACGTTCCTGAATAATTTCCATATGCAAGACACCAAGAAACCCGCAGCGAAAACCAAAACCAAGCGCACTCGAACTCTCCGGCTCGTAAAATAATGAGGCATCATTAAGACTAAGTTTGGTTAATGCATTACGAAAAGCATTGTAGTCTTCTAAATTGATAGGAAATAAACCTGCATAAACCTGTGATTTAACTTTTTTAAAACCTGGCAAAATATTATGAGCAGCGTGATGCGCTAACGTTAAAGTATCACCTACTGGTGCACCAAGGATGTCTTTAATCGCACAAACTAACCAACCTACTTCTCCGCAATTGAGTCTTTTACAATCTATGCTTTTTGGTGTAAAGATACCTAAACGGTCGACGTTATAAGTTTGACCTGTGCTCATTACTTTAATCTTATCGCCTTTGCACAATGTACCATTCTTTATACGAATCAAGGAAACTACGCCTAGATAGTTATCAAACCAAGAATCAAGAATTAGCGCCTGTAACGGTGCCTCTGCATCACCTTCCGGCGGTGGAATATCATGTATTAAACGCTCTAATAATTCAGGTACACCTACTCCTGTTTTAGCTGAGCAGCGCATTGTATCAGTAATCTCAATACCCAGGATATCTTGAATTTTTTGAGCAACGTGATCAGGGTCAGCGGCCGGCAAATCAATTTTATTCAATACTACTACTACTTTTAGATTTATCTCTAGTGCAGCATAATAGTTGGATAGTGTTTGAGCTTCAACTCCCTGCTTCGCATCAACAACCAATAGCGCACCCTCGCAGGCTGCAAGCGATCGGGAAACTTCGTATGAAAAATCAACATGACCGGGGGTATCGATAAAATTCAGCTGATAAATTTTACCGTCTGTTGCGGTATAATTTAATGTTACACTTTGCGCCTTGATCGTAATCCCTCGCTCACGCTCTAGCTCCATTGAATCTAGCACCTGCTCAGACATCTCACGTTCACTTAGACCGCCACAAATTTGTATAATACGATCAGATAATGTTGACTTACCGTGATCAATATGGGCAATAATGGAGAAGTTTCTTATATTGTTCATTTTATAAAAATTTTGCCTTTGTATTGCTGAAATTATTTTCTCATAGCAACCCAAATAAATATAAACTAAATTATAATCATTTTCGCTTAAACCACTGTATTCTAATGCCACAACATTAAACGTCCAATGCACTATCAGTGAATACATTCTATCATGTATGTTTACTTATAGAGTGTGTAGCATAATTAAGGACGAAATTTATCAACGTTGGCAATAAGCACTTAAATACCAAGTGGTTTAAATTATCAAGTGGTTACATTATATAATAAGATATCATTTTTATATAAATAGACCTTGCTGATACTCTATAAATACTATTGGCGCATTAAGTTTTTATGATAGCTGACTGTCTATTGAATGATTGAAAGTACAGAATTTTCACAGCACTTAAATATCTTAGTATGTAATTAACCAAAATTGTGAATAAGCTATGCTAGCAACACGTTCCACTAGGAACGAGTATGTTAGCTTAGTGACAGGACTATTATCTAACGATCTAAAACTTAACAACTGAAATCCTATAGTTATACAGCAACAACTATTCGATGAATAGAACATCGATTACTTGCCTATGCAAAGCAAAAAAACGCAATTTTATACGGTAATATCAGCGCATAATTAACTGATTCATCTAAGAGTAAGTTAAACTGTGTTGTCATATAAAAACCATTCTGCTACTCAGATTTACGGTGAGATTCTCACAGTTATTGTCTTTAATCAGTATTAAAACTATTTTTGTAGCACTTCATACTAAGAATAAACATCAAGTAAATTGATCCTTATAGAGCACAGCACACTTCTTTTTTATACCGCTGCAATTTTATACCACTGTAATATTTTCCCCAAGTTAAAAAGCTGACCACTAGGTACCTAAAAGTGTTCAGTATAAGTAGAAGAAATAGCCACAAATTAACCTTGCTTAACGCCTTTAACTCGGTTGTTATGTCCGGATTATTATACCTAATATCACTAAGTGATATGATAGTTTTTAAATATTTATTGAGTAAATAAACTAACATACAATACTACTTAAGTAGTCTATCTATTCATGTAGACTATTTTGTAGTCACTTACAAATATTTAAACTTAATAATGAATACAAATAATTAATACTTTTAAACAATATAAATAAGAATTTCAAAAATCTATTTTATCATCATAATGCAAGTTGTGTATACCTGCACTAGATTTTTCACTTATTTATTGTTTGTATAGTCCTCGAAAGACCAACAATGTTTTTGTCTTTTTAAAATTTAAATAATTACGAGTAATCACAAAGAGAAACTATAAAGTTAAGTAGCTTCAGTAATATGCCTGAAGCCCCACAAAACTTGATACAAGTGATATTTTCTAGAGCGATGCAGATTGTTATATTCATCTAAATAGTCCGGCTTCCTCAGAAGATTTTAAATACCTTAGTTGCCGAATACTTATTGAAGCACTAAATTTTATCACAGTAAATTGAGCAGCTCACTATACAAGCACTGTTTATTGATGAAATTAAATAACTAGTTTCTGTGTATTTAATACCCTTACTATTTCTGTAAGTGTTAATACATAATGAATTGTGCAATTTTATCATCCATACGATCCAGAACTAAGAAAACATGTAAATATAAGGTTTTAATCTGCATTATATGATAAGCATAATTTTCGAATAACTTAAATAATCTCACTCTTGTCAAGTAAATATTATATGTAGCTCTATCAAGAGATATTTCATAATATAATTACTATCTTTTAAGTGATGTTTATAACATGAATTTTTTTAGGATTAAAAATATTTTTCAGAACAAAAACGCTTTTATTTTTCTATAGAATTCACATTCTTAATCATTAAGATCATAAATGATGTCTCTGTGTAATTAAATAATGCTTTATATATTTATATCTCTTTTTCAACTAAGAAAGAATATTGCGATTATTATGCAATGATTTTAGCACAGGATAAATATTAATAAAAATATTTATTCCACATAAAATATCTAAGTATGCGTATATAACAATACAACCAATATGTCGCTGTATTTTAATAATATACCCTCAGTAATTACATAATTTTAATTGCGATTCTAAAAGAAATTTCTAATAACTTAGTCGATTAAATACATATACATCCGAGATAAATTCTCGAAAAATTTATTTTCATAGTGACATTGCATTGCTAATCATATGTTATTTTATCAGTCAATATTTGCTATAAATCTATCAGGAACAGCGCACACTACATGTATTTTCTAAGTAATTAGAATCATATGAAACTTTGCTTGGTCTATATCATAAGTTATGCTCAATTAACTTAAAGTAACATGCTTTAGCGTCACACCACAATCATGATAAGTGAGTCTTTTATGATCTTATACAGTAAGAGCTTACATTATCAAGGATGATATATTTCTATTCTAAGATTATGTGAATTCTCCTGAGCATAATAAAGCAATTTTATTACTAAATAGTTATATTGTGCATTACTATTCTAGTTATAACCGTCAAGATTTTACATACCTGCAATATTTAGATCGATGTAGATTTCTCGAGTTACTGTTATTCAGGTGTTTAATAAAACATCTATATCCATAGACCATATGGGTTACCTGCATTAGCTGAATATTATCAATCAATATGACTGTTCTTGATTTTTTAGACAGCTATGTAATAGCTTTATAATTTTCAGAATGTTTTTGAACTTATACGTTATATTCATGGAATAGACGAAAAAAACTTTTACAATATAAAACTTAGCGATACAGTTATTTAATCGTACCCGAAAATAAATCAGATCCCTTATGTACATTAACCAAATAAAATATAGCCCATATGGTTGGCAGAAAAATACTTATGAGATATTTCATAAATTTATGCACCATACTATGATTACACAGCAGTTATATCCAGAATTATCTGGATTCACATGAATATTATGAAGACATTCATGCATATCCTGACATACTACCACTACATTCAGGTAATAATTTTAAATAGCCTTAGTTGACTTGTCTACTCTTTAAACGCTAGTAAAATAGATTTTTACAATTATACTTACTTGTATTTCTAATATTTTAATAAAGGAGTTTAAAGTTTACGTTTCTACAAAAAAGGTAAGCATCACTTTTACAGGATAAACTAAGATTTTTTTGTGAAGAACACAGTATATTTTATAATTGTAAGGTAGGCCGTATGTAAAGAATTTCATGTCTCTTCTAGAAAGAATAGAATAGTTATTGACTAATAGCACCTAAGCGGCAATGATGTTTAATGCCGAAAAAGAAAAATCCGCCAGTTCAGTACACTTACCTTTAAGACGCGGCTAGTCAACTAAACCGACACACCTTAGCAACTAATGAGTTTGTGACTTAACTGCCTACAATACTAACAAACGCTCAAACACATTTAAAGCAGTGCGAGTTATAGGAAAAATAAATACAAACACTCTCGACGATCTTATATTAGTATGTAAATAATTTGATAATAGACCACTAATACATATACAACATTCCATGTTGACTACTGTATGACTTAATAAGTCAAGCATTTATATGACTTAATAATTCCAGCATTTGTTACTGAATTTATAATAAAATTACCATGCAGACCCTCGACCAAGGACGTTTATATAAAGTCAAAAAAGTTAAAGAGCCACCACTTACTCGTTTATCAATCTCTAATCAAGAAATTTGAATCGTAAAAGATAATCAAAAACGTTGCTCGACTTGATATAAATCTTTTAAAAGATTAAATAAGCACTAAAAGACTAAAGATTGGCCTGGTAATCAAGCATAGAATGCTTAAAAAGATGATTATATCCTGAATGTAGAAGTTATTTTGCAGGTTTCGGTAATCAACACACTTAAAACGCGATAACCAATGTCATCGCTATGACAGATTTTAATACTTATGCAGTAGCTACTAATAATAATATAATTAGGTTAACACAATACGTGCTAGCACATCATTCAGTACATTTTATGAACATTTAAAACACTAGCGGAAATTTTAGTAATACTAAAACATCTCCTGGTCGTTTCTTATATTCCAGAGTTGGACGAATCTATAGTTGCTTCACTACCTCATAAGAACTAGCATGCGCTAGTTAAGAGACGAGACCTTATTCATAAACACGGCGATTATTCACGCATCATAATCGTCAAATTGTGTGACTGTATTATATTGCTGTATAGTCAGAAATACTAGTGTAATTATGTTACCAAGATATTAAACAGGTAAATCGGAGTTATATTAGAGGGTGACATTGAAGTAATTTATTCATAACCCATTGATTCGCGATATCTTTCTTATTAGACTGGGTAGTTATTGTAGAATTGCTGCAAATAACTTCAAAATATCCAGCACGGCTTTTTAGTTGAATGCTTCTAAAAATCCAGGAAGCCTATTTGCTAGTTGAGCATACCTCGTTAACATTATTCAGTTATAACGTTATACAAAGTATAAGCCGATCAGATAACTGCCAACATCACAATCTAATAATAAGACTCTTTAAACCTCTGAAGACAGAATATTTACCCATAAACGTTCTATCCTTTACTTAGGTGAAAACAGCTATAACCTATTATTACACAATCATATTGTATTTCTCAGAGGTTCATTAATGTAAAACAGACTTCACATAAGACAAACAAGAGGAACTGCCCCATGAACAGTGGGGCGAGGCGCCTCTACTTAATTATATTAATTATAGACAGGTGAATAGCATACATAATGAAATTACATAACAAGTCTACACGTGAGAAGCAAATAGTTCAGAGACATTGGTTAAATGCTCATGATGCAGGTTATCATAAGAGTATGGGGAACAGACAAATACAAATGATTGCTATTGGTGGCTCAATCGGTACTGGCTTGTTTCTTGGCACTGGTGTCGGTCTTGAAATGGCTGGGCCAGCTTTAGCTCTGGTGTATTTGGTGTGTGGAATTTTTTCTTTCTTTATTTTACGTGCTTTAGGTGAATTAGTCTTGCACCGCCCTACGAGCGGAAGTTTCGTATCTTATACTCGAGAATTCCTTGGTGAAAAAGCGTCTTATGTTGTCGGTTGGATGTACTTCCTTAATTGGGCGATGACCGGCATCGCAGATATTACTGCTGTTGCGCTGTATATGCGCTACTGGGGTACTTTTTCCGAAGTACCACAATGGCTCTTTGCACTATTTGCTCTTGGAGTGGTTGCTAGTATAAATATGATCGGTATCAAATGGTTTGCTGAAATAGAATTTTGGTTTGCACTCATCAAAGTGACTGCTATCTCGCTCTTTTTAATAACTGGTTTAGTATTTCTGGGTATTGGTACCTTGATGACAGGTAATACCACAGGTCTGCATTTAATTACTGAAAATGGTGGGATGTTTCCGCACAACCTGCTACCAGCGGTAGTATTAGTGCAAGGTGTGATTTTTGCTTTTTCTGGAATCGAGCTAATTGGTACTGCTGCTGGCGAGTGTCAAGAGCCAGAAAAAGTACTACCAAAAGCAATTAATAACGTTATTTGGCGGATCGGGTTTTTTTATGTGGGTTCCGTGCTAATGTTAGTACTACTACTACCCTGGAATATATATCAAGCAGGTCAAAGCCCGTTTGTTACTTGTTTTAGCAAACTAGGTGTACCATATGTTAGTAACATCATGAACGTCGTCGTACTAACCGCTGCGTTATCTAGTCTTAATTCTGGTTTATACTCTACAGGCCGCATTCTTCGTTCACTTTCAATGGGAGGTTCTGCACCTAAGTTTATGAAAAAAATGAACAAGCAGCATGTGCCTTATTCAGGCATCCTGGTAACCTGTGGGATCTATATAATCGGCGTATTATTAAATTACCTAATACCTTCAAGAGTCTTTGAAATCGTATTAAAGATTGCCTCACTAGGTATTATTAGTTCTTGGGGATTTATTATTGTTTGTCAGATGCATCTACGCAAAGCTATCCATGCAGGGCGTGCTAAACCGATCTCCTTTAAGATGCCTGGAGCACCTTTCACCTCCTGGTTAACACTGGCATTCTTATTATCTGTAGTTATTATGATGGCCTTAGATTATCCTAATGGTACGTGGACTATCGCCACTGTTCCGATATTAGCTATGCTATTGGTTCTTGGTTGGTGCGGATTACGAAAACACACTCGGGCAGTTAAACAGGAACAAAAAAACCATGAAGCACGAAATCTTGATAAAATCAAGCCTGCTACAGCTGATTAAGCGATTACCCTTCCTACGAAGTTAGTAACTTGCATAATATTTGTAGATAGATCATCGTGCACATCTTGATAAAGATATCACATGCTCATCATAGCATGTACATACAGAACCCAACCGTTGTTTGAAATAAACGTCGCTTATGGAAAGCTAACATTAATTATAATATAGATACATATAGCATTTACCTCATACTGACTACCCAGACTGACCGCTTATTAAAGCCGTCAGTCTAATTCATGAAACATTCACGTGAATCTGTTGATACAATTAATAAAGTAATACAATTTATCGTATTATAGTTATAGACAATACTGCTGAGATACAGCACACATACTGTGTGCTTAGTATTATACTATTTTATATCTAAAATAACCAATATAAACAATTATTACCTAAAAATAACCTTGTAGGTATTAAATACTTTAAAAACACAATATATTGGAAGAATTAATGAATATTTATAGCGCGAAAAAGACTTCTTGGGATATATCAGCATTACAATAGCAGATCGTTATAAACGCTCTTAAGTTATCTGCAGTAATTTATAGTTACTACTAGTCTCATAAGAAAGATATTTCGAATCAATGGGTTATGAATAAATTACTTCAGTGTCACCCTCTAATATAACTCCGATTTACCTGCTTAATATCTTGGTAACATAATTACACTAGTATTTCTGACTATACAGAAATATAATACAGCCACACAATGTGACGCTTATGATGCGTGAATAATCGCCGTATTTGTGAATAAGGTCTCGTCTCTCAACTAGCACATTCTAGTTTTTATGAGGGTATTAAAGCAACTATCGATTCATCTAACTCTGGAATACAAGAAACGAACCAGGAGATATGTTTAGTATTACTAAAATTTCCGCTAGTGTTTTAAATTTTCATAAAATGTACTGAATGATGTGCTAGCACGTATTGTGTTAACCTAATTATATTATTATTAGTAGCTACTGCATAAGTATTAAAATCTGTCATAGCGATGACATTGGTTATCGCGTTTTAAGTGTGTTGATTACCGAAACCTGCAAAATAACTTCTACATTCAGGATATCATCACCTTTTTAAGCATTCGACGCTTGATTACTAGGTCAGTCTTCAGTCTTTTAGTGTTATATTGAATAGTTCGGGAGATTCAGAATCAGTTAGGCGACGTCTTTTCTGATCTTTTACGATTCATATTTTATTTAGAAGTTAAAAACGAGTGCCTAATATTCATCAGGTTAGCTACTTTTTATACAGGCCTTTTTAGGCTAGAAGCATGATATTTATTTGCACTTACGGTTAATAATAAATACTGTGCTTATGAGAGCGCTCACAAGAAATTTACGATCAAATCGTACCACGAACTAACATAATCCGTTTCAAGGTACTATGTAAAAAATTCTAATCGCTCTTAGTATTACTATTGATCATTCTTCAAGGTGACACTACTAAAACGATATTGAATTAATTGATCTTTGTCGGCTACTACTATTTCTGTAATATAAGCATTGTTAATATAACAAAGCATGTTAGCTATACCATGAAACATTGCAATATTAACTTAATTTATGTAACCTGGTATCATCATTTATGCTCATGCTACGCTCTGCAACTCAAAATACAATAAAGAGTGGGTTTTGATGCACATTATTCGTTTAACATACAAAAGCAAAATACCATGATGTTCTCTTTAGCTTGTTGCTTGTAGACTCTACCTGCATATGGCAAAACATTTAACTAGTTACATTTGATTTTCATTACACAATAAATTTTGCTTTTTTAAAATACATACTAATTTCTGGTGCTCAAAAAGAAGCAAGACGCACCTACATTTTGTGCGTGTAATATAGAGAGTGTATACTAAAAACTTATTATTTAACAAGGGTATTATGATTACTGCATAAATAATTATTCCATGTTATTATATCTGTAATGACTGAGTATCATCTATGACTACCAACGAGTACTTACGTGCGCTTTAGCGCATTATTCATATGTGTTTTGCTTTGCATTTAATGAGATTTTAATATATCTTTAACCATAACATATATATGTGATTGCTAATTACAAAAATAGAAATAACTAGTGACACTGTTCACAAAGACTCTGTCGCAGCTATTGCTTTTTACCTAAATAGTTCAGATAAAGTCACTAACAATGAGCATGCATTTTACATTTAAAAACAAAGGAAAGATCATGTTTTAGAATACTATTAAGCTTATTTCATAATCATTTTAGAGCGTTTTATTCTAATAAAAATTAACTACTGAGAAATAATAGAGTTAAGTACTTCTGTCTATAAAAACAGCAAGATCTAAACGAGCATTGCGATTGATCCTTTACTATCTGATGCTAAATCATTATTTTGAGTAATATTAATGCAAAAATGCATGCTTGAAAACTTAGAAATATCTTAAGAATTACGTCACTTTTACCTATAATGTATCGAAAACCATGCGACTAATAACCATCTGTAACACAAAATAACCATCCAGGTAACGACTATCTTACAATGACATATTATACATAACTAAAGCCTGATTTTTTTCGAAGTACACGTTGACCGTCTTTTGATTGTTTGATAGACTGTGAAACAGTTATTCTTCGCTAGCACTTCATGACTACCAAAAGTAGCGTCTAGTATATCTGGATAAGGCAGAAAAGTATTTGCAACGATACGCAAATAACCACCAATCATCAAGTATTCTAACGCTCCATGGATTAAGGTTTGTGCTACAACTAGGCTATTTAGTAACCCATTATGAAATGGAGGGTTAGAGATTATCATATTGAAACGACCTATTACGTCGGAGTAGACATTACTAACAATCACTTCACCTTGAATATGATTGAAAGATAGCGTTGCATGACTAGAATGTAGTGCAGCAGCACTTACATCGCTCAAGGTTAACTGAACATGCGGTGATAGTTTAGCTAGAACTGCCGCTATCACGCCAGCACCACAACCAATATCTAAAACTTTACCTCTTATTGTATTTTCTAGAGTGGAAAGCAAGAGAGCACTACCAATATCTAATCTACTGGAACTAAATACACCTGGCAAAGTTTTTACTACTAAGTCGTATACAGAGTAGCTGTGCCACCAGTTAGCTAGATTAAAGGTAGCCTGAACATCCAGACGACCGCGATAGAAGCTGCAGTGGCGAGCGCTATGGATCTTTATCAACGTAACAAGTCCTTCTACCGCTTTTTCTATACTGCGTACTCCGCTACGGTTTTTACCAACTACAAATACGTCTGAACCCACTGACAATTTAGACAAGATGTTACGTAATTGGAACTGCGCTTCCTCCTTACTCTTCGGCCAGTAATAGATAAGAGTATTGCATTCGGCAACGAATGCTGTATCTACGGTTAAACCAAATTGTACATTATCACCCATTGCTATAGTCAGTAATTGCCAGTGATGGTATTGTTGAGTATGGGCACGCACCTCTATAGCTGCAAATTGTGTCGGTAAAATATCTTGTAAGTCACCTGAAAATAAAACACGGCGTTTAATAAACTCATTACTGTACAGCCTTACAACTTCACTGGCGTCGGTGAATATAGTCATTAATTTGCATGCCTAAAAATTAAATTAAGAATTATAGCACTATATAAGACTGAGTTTCAGGAATTTGTTAACTTAATCGTAGATTTTTGTTAATGTAACGTGACATATCATAAAATTACACTTTACAATGAGAAAACACTAGCATGACAGAAAAACGTAACTGGTTTTTACAACAAATAGGTATTACCCAGTGGACTTTACGTCATCCGCATCTATTACAGAATGAAGTAGCCATTATTTTATCTCCGGAAGTACATTTACTGATTGTCGCACATGTCTTACCTAACCCTCATGACCCTTTGTTTTGCGACGTGCTACGCAGCCTAGGATTAACACCAGTACAAACGTATAGTCTGATGCCGGAACAAGTAAAAGTATTACCTAAAAATATCAAGTGCAATAGTTGGTGGCTCGGCGTGGATGAACCACTTTTGATGGATGGCATACAGCTACATAGCAAGGCGCTAGCCCAGCTCTCTCAAAATCCACAGGCTAAACGCGCCCTTTGGGATCAGATTTATCATTATGAACAATATTTCTACCTTAAGCACAACCGATCTAATAGAAGCCTACAATATTGAGCAAGCTAGTCATATTTTTCCTTGGTTAAAAACTGTCTTTCTTACCAACCAAGGCGAACGCTTCCTTAACTTAAAATTAAGCGTCAATAGACAAATGGCAGGCTTCGCTATCACTCAGATAATTCTGAATGAGGCATCATTATTGAATATTGCTATTCATCCACAGTGGCAACGTTGTGGATTTGGCTATCATTTACTAGATCAGCTACTTAAAAAACTAACTAATCGTGGCGTAATTACAGTGTGGCTAGAAGTCCGTGCCTCTAATACAAGGGCGATTGCACTATACAACAAATGCGGGTTTAACCAAGTAACTTTACGTCGTAATTATTACCCCAGTATTACTAAGCGTGAAGACGCAATCATTATGGCGATACAACTAGATTAATCAATGTACGATAACGTATGCTCCACTATAATACCATTAATTGTCACTACTTAATCAATAAATAAGAACTCAGTTTTATTTGAATATTTACCGCTTTGTTAAATGCTGTTATAATACACTATAATAACATTGCAGAGCGGGTTAACTATAAGGTTTTAAACATGCCTCCTAGTAAATTTGCTTGCGAAATCTTGAAAAGAAAAACTTTTGCTATAATTTCACATCCAGATGCCGGAAAAACTACGATTACTGAAAAGATGCTGCTATTTGGTCGAGTAATTCAAACTGCTGGAACAATAAAAAGTCGCGGTTCAAAGAAATACGCCAAATCTGATTGGATGGAAATCGAAAAACAGCGTGGAATCTCAATTACTACCTCGGTAATACAGTTCCCATATCGAGAAAGTTTAATTAATTTATTAGATACACCAGGGCATGAAGATTTTTCCGAAGATACCTACCGCACCCTAACTGCCGTTGATTGCTGCTTAATAGTCATTGATGCCGTTAAAGGAGTTGAAGATCGTACCCGTAAGCTAATAGAAGTCACGCGCTTGCGTAATACACCACTACTAACTTTTATAAACAAGATGGATCGTGATACCCGAGAACCAATGGAAGTAATCCATGAAGTAGAACACGAACTTAATATCGCTTGCTCACCCATTACTTGGCCTATAGGTTACGGGAAGTTATTTAAAGGGGTGTATCATTTACACAAGGATATCACTTACCTCTATCAAACTGGACAAGGTCATATTATTCAGGCGATACGCATCATTCGAGGTTTGTACAACCCAGAGTTAGATGTCGTTCTAGGCGAAGATCTGGCAGTACAGCTACGTCAATCACTAAAGTTAGTACAGGTTGCACTTTATACATTTAATCAAAAAGCATTCCTTAATGGGTTACTGACACCGGTTTTTTTTGGTACCGCCTTAGGAAATTTTGGAATAAATCATGTGCTAGATGGTCTAATAGCCTGGGCGCCTTCACCGACCTCTCGAAAAACTAATATCCGTGAAGTAAAAGCGGAAGAAAAAAAATTCACTGGATTTATATTTAAAATTCAAGCCAATATGAATTCAAAACATCGTGATCGTGTAGCCTTTATGCGTGTAGTATCAGGTCGATATGAAAAAGGTATGCAACTGTATCACGTGCGAACTGGTAAAAAAGTAGTTATCCCCCATGCGATGACCTTGATGGGCGGAAACCGCTTAAAAATAGAACTAGCTTATCCTGGTGATATCATTGGTCTGCATAACCACGGAACCATGCAGATCGGCGATACCTTTACGCAGGGAGAGAATATAAAATTTACCGACATTCCAAATTTTTCTCCAGAATTGTTCCGCCGCATTCGCTTACAAATTCCACTAAAACAAAAACAATTACTAAAAGGGCTCATGCAACTCTCTGAAGAAGGAGCAGTACAGGTGTTCTGTCCACTAACCAATAATCATTTGATTATTGGTGTACTTGGTGCGCTACAGTTTGACGTAGTTGTTGCTCGCCTAAAAAACGAATATAATGTAGAAGCACTGTATGAATCAGTAAATATCTCAACAGCACGTTGGATTGAGTGCAATGATCTCAGGAAGCTTGCAGACTTTAAGAAAAAAAACGAATTGCACTTGGCACTAGATAGTGGAAATAATTTATCTTATATCGCACCCACCTTACTAAATCTCAGTCTAACTCAGAAGCGTTATCCAGCAATCGTATTCCATAAAACACGCGAACACTAAGAATATCACTGAGGTACTAAGTGATATAAAGTACAGGGAAATTAACGTACAATTCACTATTATTTAATAATATTTATGTTTTATGAAAAATATGATAAAATCATTTCAAATTTACTTATAAAGATATATACTTAAAGCCGTTTACTTGGATTATATATAAAAAACAAGTGTCCTTAAGAATGTTAGGTATTAAACAACATACTTATTTCTGTTGTATGAGACGAATCTAGCCAATTTAATCTATTAATTTATATAAAGTTACATACAATAATCATAAGGAACATAAAATGAGCTATAACTTAGCAAAACTTGGCACAGAAGACATCGATAAAATAAATGTAGACCTTGCCGCCTCCGGAGTAGCCTATAAAGAAAGGCATAAAATAGCAGTACTCCCGCATATCATTGAACGCACACAACCAATGTATTTACGAAATTATTTCCATGAACGCGTAGCCTATTATCGTATCAAGTCACATAGTTTTCCATCTCTACCTATGAACAACAATATAAATTATAAAAGACCGCCAATCATGCGATGATTCTGACTGAATTACCGACACATTAATACGTCATATGATTTATATTTTATCGCTAATGCAAACAATGAACATCGCCTGCAATTATGATTCTAATGCTAGAATAAATGCATATTTTATTTGTCTGATCTCTAAGAATTTTTTAAGCATGCAGATAAAGCATAATAGTAATCTTTGGTTATCAATTTTTCACTTACACTCGGGTTATAAACCTGTTAAGTTTTTCTGAGGTTTACACTTTTCAACTATGTTGAAATCTCTATTCTAACTGCTGTAGCAGTTACGCGCATTCACGTAAGCAATAAACATTGTATTGCATGATTGTAATTGTCATACGTCTGTTTATTTTTATTATCTATTTATGATATATGCATGATCTTCACGCTTTAAAATTAAATATATTTTCTAGTATGAAATGATTATATCAAGAAACTGCATCTGCCACTCTATTGTATAGAATAGCTTTATTTCATTCAACAATATGACTAGCCTGTCAAGTAAAATCGGCTATGCTAAGTACTTATTTGCAGTAGATGTAATAATATATGATGAGGAGTACCGTTTATTAATAAACTTATCAATATGTTATGTATGAAATCAGCAATAATCTTGTGGTATTTCTACTTTAAATCTTCAGTAGGTATCAGTTACAATATAAAAACTAATCGTATACAGTGATGCAACATCAATAAAGTTACCTATGGTTGTAATAACCATAACGCATAGGACATCCACAGTACTGTCGTCATAGCATCACGCATTAAAAATGTCGCGAGTTTTTTATAAAATTTTCATAAGACGTCAATTAAGATACAATCATAGATTTCATCATTATCCGATTATGCGGAGTGCTCACTCTATTCCACTACTCTAGCTATTTATTCCAAACACTATAAGTTGTATTATTTTAATAAGAAAAACATAAAATACTACATATTATGATTGGTATCGTATTTGCGATCATCAGACGATCTCCATATACACGCACTGTGTACTTGTATTGTAAACCTTCTTAAGTCTTAAGGATTTTTCGATTAAAAAAAGTACGCAATTAATATATAATCAAGGCATTAAAATGTATAACTTACTTATATGTAAGTAGCATGGTTCTCTATTTTACATCACTAGATCTTATAACAGATGTAGTCTGCACGACCACTTTCATGTAACGTGAATTACCAGCGCTTTAGCATACTTACACAATTGATGTATACTAAAGAAACACCCCTTGATTATTTAAAACTTACAAGAAATATTTTTTAAACATACAGGTTACTAACAGCTATTTTAGGATATATAAAAGGAATTATATACTGTCAATACGATAAAATCGTTTTTTATTACACTTTGCGTGAATGCTCTTAATTGACTCCTAACTCCTAATAACGATATGCAAGTTACTTTTCTCCATTTTCTGATTACCATTAATCAGCGCATTCAGCGACTCACACTATATGTCTACTAGGTATACTCAGGGTTCTACTATTACTCGCCTGGTAGGCATATGTAATAGCGATATCTGTTTTTAAAAAAAACTAAATAATCTCATTGCGCAATACATATGAATATTCTTCATATAAGTTTTACCCAATATTTTCTAACTGTTAAGTATTCGTAGCTCTGCGATATAAACCTGCGAAGTTGTAAATGATTTAACACTTTAGTTTATCTGTTCGTTGTCACATAGTTAAAATTATTATTTTATACATTTATCATGGTCAATGATGCTAAATAAGATGTTATAAACCTTGGATACAATAATTACTATAGAACCTGTTTGTTTGAAAATGTTAGAAAAATTTAATGATTGTCTTTCGCCTACTACGTAATGTAGTATCGTAGTCATATAAAACTAACCATTGAAATTAACGCATTATGATGATCGTAAACTATTAAATACTTATCCTCATTTAATATCTAGCAAAATAAGGATGGAAGGCTAAAACAGGCAGAAACCAATGTAAATGACACTATCTCTGAACGTATATTGAAAGTATTCACTCTGTAGAGCTCTTACTAAGGTTGTAAATGATATGTAAGTTAATCAAAATAGCTGCACAGTAAAGTTACTAACTGTGTTATTTCATTACTCTATGTAAAAATTAATATAACGATAGACAAGTCATTGGATTGTAGCACAATGCTAATAAAACAAAACGAAAAGCTATTAGTTTATTATATAGAGTTTATATTCGTGCAAAAAGGAAAATATTGTAATAAGTATATAATACAGTAAGAGGATTTTATCCTTAAAGCTTATAAGAGGTCCGCAATAAGCATAATATATACTACATACAACATGACAAATACAATCACTTGATGATCTAGCTATTAGTGATTTGCACTATGATATATGTTATTGATACTAAAACTATTTAAATAGAATCGAATATCTAACGACTGCAAGACAGGCAAGAAACACCCCTGCGTTTCTTTAAATAAGACTTTCCACTCATCAACGATAGGATTATGCAATCCTTTCTCATATTCATCAGCTGAATAATTATAATGCTAGAAGCAGCTGAATTTATTTCAGCAATTACTTTTAATCTATCGTTGCTATTACTGATGTCAAATAAATGAAATACCTAACTCAAACATTAAGAAATGACGGTACTTAAGCCATCAAGGGAATCACATAGTTTCAAAGCATTTTAGTAGTTGAACTAGTAATATTTGTAAATCAATGTCATATAATTCAGTTCTTGTGTACAATTCACACTGTCACACTACTTTATTAAAATAATCCAATTAAAATAAATACCTATTCCATGTATAATACTAGCATCATTTCTTTCATTATAAATTTTATTGAATCTAATAAGCTAATTAACGAATAATGAATGTATTTAAGGTAACAATAATATGGGATTTAAATGTAGTATCATCGGCCTTCCTAATGTAGGAAAATCCACTCTATTTAACGCTTTAACTAAATCGAATGTCGAAGTAGCAAATTTCCCTTTCTGCACTATTGCACCCAATACAGGTGTGGTACCGATGCCTGATCCTCGTCTAGATGAATTAGCTAAAATTATTAAGCCACAGCGTATTTTTCCAACTACTATGGAATTTGTGGATATTGCTGGGTTAGTGAAAGGTGCTTCAAAAGGAGAAGGCCTTGGCAATCAGTTTCTAAAAAAAATCAGTGAAACTGAAGCTATCGGCCATATAGTGCGCTGCTTTAAAAACGATAAAATCGTTCATGTTAATAATAAAGTTGATCCTGCTAAGGATATCGAAGTAATTAATAATGAACTCACGTTATCTGACCTGGATACCTGTAAACGCGCTATCCATCTTATACAGAAAAAGTCTAAAAAAATCGATAAAGACGATCATGTTAAGCTCGCTGTTTTAGAAAAATGTTTATCACACTTAGAGGATTTTGGTGTGTTACACACACTAAATCTAAATATAGAAGACAAATCCGTAATTCGCTACTTAAACCTTTTAACACTGAAACCCACTATTTATATTGCGAACGTTAACGAAGATGGATTTGAGAATAACCCATATCTAGATGACGTACGTAAAATTGCTAAAATTACAACATCAGGAGTAATTGCCGTATGCGCTACTTTAGAATCCGATATTGCTAAACTCAAAGATGCAGAGCATGAGGAGTTTATAACTGCACTTGGGCTAGAAGAACCAGGTCTACACCAGGTAATTCGCGCTGGCTATAATTTGCTTAATTTACAGACTTTCTTCACTGCTGGTATTAAAGAAGTACGTGCTTGGACTATTCCGATAGGTGCCACTGCTTTACAAGCAGCAAGCAAGATCCACACTGATTTCAAAAAAGGCTTTATCCGCGCAAAAACAATCGCGTATGAAGACTTTATTACCTATCATGGTGAGCAAGGTGCTAAAGAAGCCGGTAAAATTCGAGCAGAAGGTAAAAATTACATCCTAAAAGATGGTGACGTAATGCATTTTTTATTCAATGTCTGATGCATGTGATTTTTTATGGGATGACATTATATTTTATGGAAAGACATAAAATTCTAAAAAGTTTATTGATTTTATCTATAATGTGTATTATTTCTTAATATAACTATAGATAGCAATCAGTACTTTACCTTGCATAGTAAAAGTTATGCTTGTTATCCCTAATAAGTTTATATGTCACTGAGTGCACACTATTGACACACTTGTTTTTGGATTATAATTCACCATAAAATAATCAAGCGCATCTATTGATCCTGTAGCCTCTAGAGTATAAATATCTAGTTTAAATATCAGAAACAATATTGGAAAGATCATTGCATCACTCAATGATAAAAGTATATGCATCACTAAAAAAAGCAAATACAATGCTAAATACACCGTACACATTTAAAAAACATGTGTACTCTTAATATCACACTTGATTAACAGTGTACATTAGTGAATATTTAAAAAAATAACACTTAATGATATCATTGTACTGGAACTGTAGTGTTTATTACAATAGCTATAGATAGTAACAGTATACCTAGACTAATGATCTAGATAAGAACCCTAAACATACTATGAATACACTAAAGTGCGATAAATCTAGAATACCAAAAGTATCAGTACCTATAGCTCTATGTATAGAGAACGTCAAGAAAATTTCAGACTTTCATATTACTCGATACCAATGTAGTACTATTAATATATCAAACTTAATATATTAAAATATCAAATATTTACTCTATTAGTTCACGATTATGTAGCTAAAATATGTCTAATATAGCGAGATCGTGAGTACTATAGCAGATAAGTGCTCAGTGCATTTGTTGTGGTAGTGCTAAACCTATTGTTGATAAATAGATAGCAAAGGAGATATTAATTGCTGCAACACTTAACACTAACTACGAAAACTTTTAGATAACTAAGCAACACTTATTAACCATTCGGCATAGTACAAAACTAAGCTACTAAGAATCCCTGCGACTAGATAACGCACGCACCTGTATTTTAGCACAGGTGTATTATCTGATACATAATACTAATGAACTAGATGTTTTATTGTTAGTTAATAAAAGTATAAATAATAAAAAGTATAGGTACAATAACGATCAATAACAATAGGTAATGTAAATTTTACCAAACTAATGCAATATTCTTGCAATTTGCTAGATCCTAGCTAATATTACTGTATTACCTTTTTATTAATAAAGCATCACTTAACACTAATAAAATAAAAGACTATTAAAATAATTGTCCAAAATAATAACCAAAATTTATTATATACTATACTGTGGTAGTTAGTTGTATAGTTATATGTAAAGTTTAATCAAAAACCCATGGCAAGGAGTGGTCGGCGAGAGAGGATTTGAACCTCCGACCCACTGGTCCCAAACCAGTTGCGCTACCAAACTGCGCTACTCACCGATTCTAGTATTAGAAACACTCTTAACAGCTTACAACTCCTATATTATTATAGGGTGCGAAGAGAGGGATTTGAACCCTCACATCCGTAGGGATACTAACACCTGAAGCTAGCGCGTCTACCAGTTTCGCCACCTTCGCGCAACTATAAACAGCATAGATATTTTATAGTTGGGGTGACTAATGGGGCTCGAACCCACGACAACTGGAATCACAATCCAGGGCTCTACCAACTGAGCTACAGTCACCATAATACCTAATTCAGAAAAAACATATTACTAACCAGAGAATCTACACATACACTTAATAGTGCGCCCGACAGGGTTCGAACCTGAGACCTTTGCCTCCGGAGGGCAGCGCTCTATCCAACTGAGCTACGGGCGCATAGCACACGTGTACTACGCATACTACGAATTTATAGCGATTTTGTCTAGTATCTTTCAAGAAATATTTATTTTTAATGCTATAACGTTTAGACTCGCCTAAAAGCAATCTCATCTAAGTCACTTTGTTTATGAGTGCATATTATATTTCTATCGATTTTTATGCGGATAGCATTTTATACAAAAGATATAACGAACTAACTTTTTAATAAATAACCCTTAATTATTAGTAAAATACATGTCTCTTCCTGCATTCTTATACTACATAGAGTATACCGTAAATGTGAAGTAAGTAATGTATTTCGTGATATGATTAAAATTTCACGTTATGAAATTTATTACTTTCTTATACTAATTTCAAGAACTATATAGTTGGGGTAGCTAAAAACATGGCATTCATGCATTGATAATGCACTTGCGTTGCAATCATGAAAGACCACCTACATTGAATAAAAACAACTTAATGCTATATAACACCTATCAATAATCAAGAAATACCTATACATTTTATGTTATACAGCTAATATGACACTGTGTCAATAACAAATAAAGTTGAAATTTTAGGAACACCTTTCCGGGAACTAGCCTACTAACATGACCATTCATAAGTAATGCAATCACTGCAACAAAGTCAACAATATTGGTAATCGCTACAACCTACTTTAAAATTACTCAATTTACCAAGTTATGAGTCATCTTAGCATTATTTTTTTAGGAAAAGTCAACAGAACAATAAATATTGTAACGATATAAAATTAGAATACGCTACAGAAAATTATTAGTCATATGCTTGACATGACTTTATATTTTATCCTTATTAAATATAATACCTAGCATCTCTACTCTTCTACTAAGAGGTCACTAAGATATAAAAAAGACATAGGAATCTTTCCTCACAACCAGAACAGCGTGTATAATCTGTAGATCGCTGTAATCAATTAGTGCACTGCTCACACAAATACACCAACATAATCTCTACCGTTGTCTATTAAACAATAACTCTAGAGAACTACTTTGCGCTCAGCAAAGTAAAATTTTAGCGCGTTATATAACCGTACAACTACCAAAGCAGCCAACGACACTAGTGTCTACTGCCATCAGGGCTAAAATGTATTTAGGACTTACTGTAAAATAATAGTTAGTATAAACTTTAATAAAAACGATCTTTGCAAATCAACAATTATCCATGTGAACCGCGCGTTTTAAAAAGTCAGACAAAAAGAAGAATATAGGTACTTATAAATATAAGTATATAATAAATTTTATTAGTTCCAAGGATAATATTTCATCTGTTGCTCGTACAATAAAAAAAATAATTTGATAATATCATACACATAAAGTATCGATAGTCTTACCAATTCAAAATATAATTAAGCTGTACACATAGACCGACTACGATAACACTCATTACGTAGTCACCTTGATAGACCTACCTCTAATCTTCGGTATAGTCTTAGATTGTTCTTTATAAGCTAAACCCCCTCGATAATGTTAAGTGGTACTGACTGATTAATGACTATTCATCATTATCAATACTACTTAGTATCACAACAGTATAACAAGCACACATCCTTCAGTACCATTGCAAGCAAGGTGATAGTGAGTATACATAATTTCAGGCTGAATTGTTTGTTTTTAATGCTAAAATAAAATGCCAAGAATACAGTACAGCATGTAATAGACATTACAAAGAGCACACCCATCAAATACCTACATTTTAATTAACTTTAGTATATGAAAAGCGTCGGAGTTATTAAGTTCGTGGTATTTGATTACAATAAAAACGTTTTTATTGATAGTGAAGGAGACATCTGGATTATTTAAGTAGCTGTATCTTATAAGTTTATTTTACTTACAGTATTTAAAATAGGTTTAAGTGCGCTTAGCTGTAATTACGAGAGTTTTTCGTTATAGGCTTCAAGTATATGCGCGCTTCATGCCCCATGTAGAATACATATTTTATATGATATACTAAGTAAGTTTATCGTTCTAGGTCTTCTATTGCAGTGTTATATAGTCTAATGGTATTAGTGTGTATTTCTTTACATGTTGTATGCATGTAGTAGATAAATGTTTTGTATTACAAGCATCGCAAATAGTCATCGCGTCACATCTAAAAGGGTATAACAGGTACTGCACTGTGATTATTAGGTCAATTAGTAGATGAGGTAGTTAACAAGCAATTGTTTATCATATAGTTCGTTCAACCGCTCATACTATACTCAAGTGACTTTCAGTATATCTATTTTAGGTTGTATGTTCGAGTTTTCTATTTTTAACACATTGAAGTACGGAAATCTTATAGAAATAAGAACATTAAAAACTTATTCCAGAGTAGAATACTCTGGAACTAAAATAACTTTATACAACAATACATAGAAGATGCGCTCATAGCGAGGAACATGAGTTCTTCTGTCTACTCGTAGTAGTTTTAACGTTTATGATCTGCGAATGCAAGAGCTATTAACACACCCCTTTTGAAGATCACAAGATATACGGGAAAGCTATAATATAAAATTTTATCGAATAAATGCAAATAAGTTTATATGTAAAGGTTACAAGTATATAGTTAACTGCTATTTGTATTGTAATATAGTAATATTAACCGCTCATTATGCTCAGAATAATGAGCCATTGATAATACACAAGCATCTCAGAAGAAGTCAAGTCATGCTAAAATAATTATCTCAACCATCTAGCTGATGCTTAATGGATCTGATAAAAGATCAGAGCTAGAACCTTTACTACTGTACAATATATATGCATTACTATTCCGTCATCATGCAAGTAAGCATCTCTTAGTTCAATAACTTTACAATCAAACATGATAATTTCTACATGTGAGAGTTACGTAAAACAATATTTTTTAATTCTGTATTGAGATGGTTGCTATAAAGCCTCTGTCAGACGTATATTCTACTGAGCATGCAATTGCTTTTTGGCATCTACCGGAATATCCTGCTTATTATAATTAGAAACACTGGTGTATTTTCCGGAGCCATTATATTATATTAAAGTTTCCCGCATAACGAGGCTCACAAATAGAAGACACGAAGCTACTACTATAATTACAAAAAATATTTGTTATACTCACTGGAAATGCTGTAATTATATTGCTATATATTACAAGAGGTTAAAAAAACAAGTGTCATATTCTTAATAATCTACAACAGATACTACAATACTACTTTTAATACATCAAAATATATGCTTCGTGCACTCAAAAATGCGAGGGAAGAACGCGATAATATTACCTTGAAATTTACTACTAAATACTTTATGATATCTTAAAGCATTCTTAATATACATAAGTCGTGATATTTTCAAATACATAATAACAGTATAATAAAATTAAGTTCTATTGATTTGTGTAAAATACTAGTCAAACTGGTATTTATGGTGATCAGCGCTGAACTTGTTTTAGTAAAAAAGCAATAATTTTATCAATTTTAATCATTTGTTTCTTTCCAATACGACGATTTTTATACTCAATTTCTTCATTAGCGAGATTACGGTCACCAATAACGATAGAATGTGGTACACCTATCAGTTCAATATCTGAAAACATTACACCAAGGCGTTCTCTACGGTCATCAAGTAGCGTGTCAACACCATAAGAACATAAAGTACTATATAACTTTTCAGATAGAATTTGCACATAGGAGGACTTATGCATATTAATAGGTAGAATCGCCACTTGAAATGGTGTAATTGCATCTGGCCAAATAATACCACGTTCATCATGATGTTGTTCGATAATAGCAGCAACCACTCGGCTTATTCCAATGCCATAGCAACCTACAGTTAATAACTGATTGCGACTCTTTCCATTTTGTACAGTAGCTTGCATCTTTTCCGAATATTTAGTGCCAAGCTGAAAGATATGACCTACTTCAATTCCACGTCTAATTAATAATGTACCTTGGCCATCTGGACTAGCATCACCTTCTACTACATTACGAATGTCAGCAACCTGTGGTAGGGCTAAATCACGCTGAAAATTAATACCGAGATAGTATTTATCATCAATATTAGCGCCTGCAGCAAAATCACTCATGACTGCCACACTATAATCGGCGATTATCGGAACCTGTAGCTTAATTGGGCCTAGTGAACTAGGGTTTGAATCAATAATAGTGCGGATTTCCTCTTCGGTAGCAAAAACAAGTGGCGCCGCAACTTTCATTAGCTGTTCAGCTTTAATTACATTTAATGTATGATCTCCACGCACCAACAGAGCAATAAATTTATGGCCGCTGTCTTCAGTCGCTCTAACTAGTAATGTTTTAATGATTTTCTCTATGGGTAATTTTAACTGCTTAATTAGATCAGCAATAGTGTTAGCATTCAATGTATTTACTATGCGCAACGCTTCGCTAGCTTCCTCATGAGAGCAGGGTGGCATCACTGCTTCTGCTAACTCAATATTAGCCGCGTAACTAGAAGTAGTTGAAAATACAATATCATCTTCACCAATATCACTGAGCGCTTGAAATTCATACGAGGCATGGCCACCCATCGAACCAGTATCAGCATGTACTGAACGGACGTCCAATCCTATACGGCGAAAGATTTTATGGTAAGTTTGATACATTATATCGTATGTCCCCTGTAGAGATTCTTGTGAAGTATGAAATGAATAAGCATCTTTCATAAGAAATTCACGGGAACGCATTACCCCGAAACGTGGACGTACTTCGTCACGAAATTTTATTTGAATTTGAAAAAGGATTAATGGTAGCTGCTTGTACGAGTTGATTTCATTACGAATTAGATCAGTAATGACTTCTTCATGAGTTGGTCCAAGTACAAATGGGCGATGATAGCGATCAAAAAAACGCAATAATTCTTGTCCGTACTTCTCCCATCGACCACTTTTTCGCCACAGTCCTGCTGGTTGGACTATGGGCATAGAAACTTCAATCGCATTAATGTTATTCATTTCTTCACGTATGATATTTTCTACTTTTTTTAAAACACGCAAGCCAGTCGGTAACCAAGTGTAAAGACCAGAGGCTAACTTCCTAATCATCCCGGCGCGTAGCATAAGTTTTTGGCTGATTATTTCAGCATCAGCGGGGGTCTCTTTGAGAGTGGATAGTAGATATTGGCTAATACGCATAGTGTATTAATTCCGTTACAGCTATAAAGTATAATAAGATCATAAAAGTCGAAAGTTAAACAATTAAGTATCTTACTAACCTGCAAGAATTATTACAAGCGAGGCAGTAAAATTTTTATAGAAACCAGTATATATCATTCTTGATATAATCATATATATTCTCTGTCTTCACTGGCGTTATTTACTTACTTCTGTTTTTTCTAAAAATTTTGCATGCTCTGAAGTTTTTAAAATTTTTATTATTATCAATACATATATATAATTATTCAAAATATTTTGCTGTGCATGTATACACTCTATGTATCATGATGACCACTGATCTCACTACTACACAGTCAGCAACATCGTACTCCCTTTATTACGCTATTTAAAATAGCAGAGCATGTAAGTATACGAAAACTATTCTTCATGCTTCTGCAGGTAATATGCAAAAATCATTATGTAGATTGTATGCCTTTATGAGTATTCCATTTATTAGTTGTACACTTATATATTAACAAACACTACATCATGGCAAGTGTTCATTCGAAAATAAAAAATTAAATCGCTATCACAGCAAAAAAGACATGTAAGATCTATTCACTGTTTGACGAGTAATTTCCTAATACTCAAATGACAAATAATCGGCTTGATAAATACGCGATTACTTATCAGGTTGTTTTCACTACAACAAAATCACCAGATTAATATTATTAGAGATAAAAACCATCTAGTATATTTAAATTATATCGCAAGAAAGAACAAAAGGATCTTCAGAACTCCATAAAACACTCAATCATAGATTTAGATAATTATCTCATTTTGTTTTATAAGTTTTAGATGTCTAATATAAGGAATACCCTGGTATGTAACTAGACATCGGAAGGTAAGGATCTTGAACGACAAAAATTTATTTAAAATTATATCTGTTATAATGCCATGGCTGTGCTGAGCTTAAATAATATAGTCAGTCTGATAATTTATAATGATAATATACACAAATAGTACAAGCATCATGATTTTTAAAAGTGATTCCGGCGAATTGATAAGACAAATGTGAAGAAGTTATGCATAATATAGTTCGGAGTAAACTCTGTAAAAGAACCTTTACCAAGTTTTTTAGTGGATACTATTACACAAAGTATCAAAAAAACTAACATGTGTTAGATATATAGTGAGTAGCTAGTTTTACGCCACTACAAGCTAATAGATGCGTATATAAAAAATATTTAGGTTATTACTACGTTTTCCCTGATAATGAAAAGCATACAAATCACGTAGGGTAAGTAAAATTTATCTAGGCTATTTATTAAAAATTTTCTATCATAAAAACTACTTAAAGGTAACAATGTAACTAAATCTACAGGATCTTGCTGTAATAAGTAACTAGGAATGCTCAATCCTCACTCCTAAGGTTCAGATGACATGTGATTACAAGTACTGTGAGAATTAAAAATAGATCAATAGATTAATTTATTACTATCTTCCTGAAAAGCACAAAATATCATGGATATAAATCTCATACACCATGTCACACTATTCTAATCATGACAAAATAAATGATGCGAGTATATACTTAGAAAAATTAACGTTCATTTTATCCTTTATAGACGTACAGAATAATAAAGATCATTTTACGGAAATAGAATCGTTTTTACTTTGTTGCTAGTGCATATGCTTGGTAAAATAAATAGATGTTATTTTCAGCCCCCAGCTTGCAGGATTACCCTTTAATTATGTTTAAGAAATTCCGTGGCATGTTTTCCAATGACTTATCTATCGATTTAGGCACTGCCAATACCCTAATTTATGTTAAAGAGCAAGGGATTGTATTAAATGAACCATCAGTAGTGGCTATACGACAAGATCGAACAGGCTCTCCGAAGAGAGTGGCGGCGGTAGGTTATGATGCTAAACAGATGTTAGGTCGAACCCCTGGCAATATCATGGCCATTCGCCCTATGAAAGATGGCGTAATTGCTGACTTCTTTGTGACTGAAAAAATGCTGCAACACTTTATAAAACAAGTCCATAGTAATAGCTTTATGCGCCCAAGTCCACGTGTTTTAGTTTGCGTACCAGTCGGTGCCACTCAAGTCGAACGACGTGCTATCCGCGAATCTGCCCAAGGAGCTGGCGCACGCGAGGTATTTTTAATTGAAGAACCAATGGCTGCAGCGATTGGAGCGGGTTTACCAGTATCA
This sequence comes from Candidatus Gillettellia adelgis, assembly GCA_020541285.1. Classification (GTDB taxonomy): domain Bacteria; phylum Pseudomonadota; class Gammaproteobacteria; order Enterobacterales; family Enterobacteriaceae; genus Gillettellia; species Gillettellia adelgis. Next base: position 817,809 of record CP047043.1, read on the forward strand.
GAAGCTACTGGTTCTATGGTACTCGACATTGGTGGCGGTACTACTGAAGTAGCAGTAATATCCTTGAACGGCGTAGTTTACTCCTCCTCTGTGCGCATTGGCGGTGATCGCTTTGATGAAGCTATAATTAATTACGTGCGACGTAACTATGGTTCACTAATTGGTGAAGCTACTGCCGAACGCATTAAGCATGAAATTGGCTCAGCTTACCCAGGCGACGAAGTACTAAAAATTGAAGTTCGTGGCCGTAATTTAGCTGAAGGCGTACCACGTGGATTTACCTTAAACTCTAATGAAATCCTTGAAGCCTTACAGGAACCATTAACGGGCATTGTCAGTGCAGTAATGGTAGCGTTAGAACAGTGTCCACCGGAGCTGGCTTCTGATATCTCAGAGTGTGGGATGGTATTGACAGGTGGTGGCGCATTACTTAGAAATCTTGACCGTCTACTACTAGAAGAAACAGGTATTCCCGTCGTGGTCGCAGAAGATCCACTAACTTGCGTAGCACGCGGGGGAGGTAAGGCGTTAGAAATGATTGGCATGCATGGCGGCGCATTGTTCAGTGAAGATTAACCCTTTATAAAATACGATCGTATTACATGGATACAAAAAGAGTCAGGTAATGTTTCGCCTACTTCCTTTAAGGAACCCTTATAATTTATGAATCTAATGTTGAGTAGGGGGGCATCCATACAATGGCGACTTTTTTTAGCAGTAATTATCGCGATTATCTTAATGATTGCTGACAGCCAGATTAATGCATTCATAAAAATACGTCAATACATGGATACCGCTATTAGTCCTCTCTATTTTCTTGTTGATGAACCACGCAAGATTTTAGATAGCTTATCAGAAACTTTAACTACTCGAAAAACGCTACAATTTGAAAACCGTATTCTTCGAGAGGAGCTGTTACTAAAAAACAAAAATCTTCTTCTTTTTGATTATTTAAAACAAGAAAATACTAATTTACGTAAACTTTTAAGATCACCATTATACCAAGATGAATATGCAACGGTAACCCAAGTAATTTCTACTATCTCTAACCCATATAGCGAGCAAGTAGTTATCGATAAAGGGTCTAATAATGGCGTATACGAAGGTCAGCCTGTGGTTAGCGACAAAGGCGTGGTCGGTCAGATAGTAGCGGTAGCTAAAATTACTAGTCGTGTACTGCTAATGTGTGATGCTTCGCATGCATTACCGATTCAGGTGCTACGTAACGACATTCGGGCGATAACTACAGGTAGAGGCTGCGCTGATGATTTACAACTCGAGGATTTACCAAAAAATACTGATATTCAAGCAGGCGATATTCTTGTTACTTCTGGCTTAGACGGCCGTTTTCCGATAGGTTATCCAGTAGCGGTTGTTTCTTCCGTAAAAATAAATAACGAACGCGCATCTACTATAATTCAAGCACATCCAATTGCCAGACTAAAACACCTTCATTATTTACTGTTGCTATGGGGTATACATAATAATAATTCTCTACCTCTACCACCAGATAAAGTCAAACAGATAGTTAATAAGCGCCTACATCCTAGAAAAGGTGAGCCGTTAAATAAAACTGTTAATACATCATTACCGCTTCTGTATGAAAAATTTACTAATGAATAACCACTATATCCATGGCCGTTGGATTATTTGGTTATCATTCTTGTCAGCGTTAATATTACAAATCATGCCGTGGCCAGCACAACTCCATATGTTCCGACCGTCTTGGATCGAGTTAGTACTAATTTACTGGGCGATAGCATTACCACACCGCATTAATATTGGTAATGGCTTCCTTCTTGGGCTTATTCTGGATCTTCTTTTGGGCTCCACGCTTGGAGTCTATGCGCTAGCGCTAGGTATGATTACTTATCTAGCGGTATTTAAATATCAACTCTTTCGAAATATAATTCTATGGAAACAAGCGTTAATCATAGTGCTGCTATCACTAGTGATGGATGTAATAGTATTTTGGGAAGAATGTTTAGTAATCAATGCATTATTCCGATTAGAAGTGCTTTGGAATAGTGTAGTAAATGGCATACTTTGGCCGTGGTTATTTCTATTGTTGCGTAAAATTCGTCGTCAATTTACAGTAAAGTAAAAACATATCAATAATTATGATATGTTTCACTTCAATTCCTACATTTTATGTTAATTACTAACTCTGGTCAGTATGCTATTTTGACGTTTTCTTTAACATACTATAAATTAGTGACAACATCATATTATAGGGCTATGATGGCAGTTGCTCATAAATAACACACTAGTACTTTTGAAATCTGATAATTTATTTAATATTCTGCAATCTATCACCATAAAATATGTAATGATCTCTTTAATTATTTAAAATGCGTAATGTTTGTAAAAGATCCTTATTCCTTTACCATAAGCGCTACATTACTGCAATTCAAAAGACAAAGTTTAAACCCCTTGATAATGACCGATATAAAATAAGCATATTGAATTGTATAAGAATGTTCTATTAGTTTGTAAAACTAAACTTTGTATTATCTAAACTTTTTTCATTAGTCTTCTACACACAATAATTATCAGAGAATTTTTTAATAAAAGCCAATGGAAACGAAAAATTTTCGTTTCCATCATCATATACGTATAATATAAACTTTAAATTGTTTATTATCTAAAATACCTTTCTGCTAATAACGAAAATATTATTTAATACACAGGAAATCATAGGCATAAGTGATATTTTAGGTATACCTCAAAGTCTGTACTGTAAAAGATTTAGCTGTAAACTACTGATGTATTGAATGAATAAAGTCTAGAGTCATAAAAGAAATTTTAGAAGGTTACAAGAATACAAAAAAGTTACAGATCACAACATTATCCTGGTTTGTTCTTGCAATTGATTTGACATACAGAATCAGATGACATATTCCTGTATAGTAACCTCAAAGGTTTCAAATAAAATAATCAGTATCAATTAAGTAGGTTTAATATCATTAATATACCACGCCTAAAATAATATAGCTAGGATATTAATCCGTACATACAATACCATTAACAACGAGGATACCCTCAATATTTTTATAACAAAACAAATTACCTTATAAAAAAGATATTTAAGATCATCCTGAATAAATCAAATGTGTACTATATAAAACTTATAAAAGCTTAAACGATAAAAATGAATATCGCACTGCATACGTTGTCTTTGCATAGAGAAAACACTATGTCCAACAAAAGCTATAGAAATGAATTTATAAAGGTGAGAGAAAGCTACAACTACTTCATTTGACTGAAATTGTTTCAATAAACCATAGATAAATTCTGGTACATTTGTAATTTGTAACATTAGAACCAGCTAGAAAATTGTTATGCAGGACTTACAAGTATCGTCTTAAGTACTAAAATGTAATGTCTAGTGAATCAAATCTACTTCACAACATCTAAAACTATAAATCAAGCAGAACTATATGGAATGCAAAAAAAGAAAGGTTACTTCTCTAAAAAGATAACTAAGGGTATTGATTTATATTTTTGATTCTAACTAAAACCAGCAGCTACTTAGTAATTTACTATATTCAATGATAAGCACATAACATACTGAAAATGCAAAAATAAAAATATAGAGCAATTAATTAACCAAGCCAAATTTATGTAAAACAGCACGCACGCAGAATTATACGCCAAATTTCAAAAAAGTACATTAACTCTCAGAATTCATATTAGCAAGCAACTTGGATAGGGCCAAAGCAAACTAATATAACTACAATGATGATATAACAAAAAATGCATTAATAGATTCAATTTCGGCTGCTGATTCTCATGAAAAAAATAGTAATTGAGTTAATAGCGCATATAATATGCATTAACTATAAATTCTTTGCATTAATAGCATGACGCTATAATGCATTTTATATTAAACGAGAATATAAAGATGCTATTTTAATAATACTTATAAACAGCGTTTTAAATGAGAATGGCCAAACTTATAATAGATAAGCTTCTACGGATTCACTAGATAATCCCGTTTTCTGCATGATTTCAATATTATATAGTCTAATTTTATGGATTCGTAACGCAGGGTAAAGGTACTATTAGATACGTTATATTAGTAAATTAACACACGCTCACGCAAGATTATATGGTTTAAGTTCATGAGACTATTATGTGGTATTAAAGAAATACTTCTAACTATCGATACAATCCTATTTTTACTCTACCAAGTTTTGATATTAATACAAACGAATGCTGGAATATTTAGCATATTAACAAAACATCTAAAAACATCTTAAAATCATATTGTTCTTGTATACCACTAAAATTAAATAATTTGATGATTTAAATTACGGCATAGAGTCGCAACTCAGAAGGATGAGTTTAAAATACTGACTGACTCAATCCTGCATCACCAAGGTTCTAATAAAAATTTAATAGAAATACATAAAAAGTATATCGCGCGCTCACGTTAGCACAGTACGTTTCCATCATGTTTCTGACAACGTGCTAAAATGCATCTGCACACATTGCAGATCTAGCATGCAATCTTATGCTGAATTAATTGAAAGATATAAAGACATAACGAAAGAGCATCATAGTCTACATTTTATATTTTTACTATATACTCAATAAAATCTTAAAATAATATTTATGCTGCTGGCATGTAGTGATGCATCCCTTCTTATAGTTTTACGAATAAATTATAAATCTAAATAGATAGTCTACTGTTTTGACCTATGTGATGTAAAAATACGATCTAATAACTACTTCACTATAACATTATAATAAATAAAAAACCTATATAACTACCTATCATGCAAAAGCAATGCTAATATTAGCATCAACCTATCACTATCATTAGTTACAATAACATCGATAAAAAGTATATTTAGTACTAATATCACAACCCGTTTACTACTCTCTCGTTAAATTGGAATAATATCATTCATTATTTAATTTGTCAGCATGCATTGTATAAAATATCGCCACTAAATATAAAATCTGCCGGAGCTAGATATTAAGTTGAGATACATACCATAATAAACGATGTCTCTTAGAGAAGCTCATCTAAAAGAGACGTAACAACTAACGCGCAAACGCATTAAATATACACTCGTATACAATGCTTCTTCTTGTAATGAACTCGAGACACCATAAACCCTTTTCGACATCGCATGTTTCGAGAGTTTACGTAACACAATATGTACACATGAAACTTACGCTACCGGATTGTTTTAGTATACGCCGCGACAGCAGACGGTGATGTAGTATTGCAACAGCTAATGCCTAAAATTTTTTGTTTCTAGGCAAAAAGTAAGGAGCACTTTATGAAGCGACTGTCTGAAATTCTTTTAGTCATAGGCACTATTCTGATAGTTACCATAGCGCTACTAATGATCGGACTTAGCTTTATGCTACCTGCACTTAACCATTATCGCCCGCAGCTACTAGCGAAAATAGCAAGTCTTTCCGGCGTATCCCTACAAGTTAGTTTTATACAAGGAGGTTGGCAACCTTACGGTCCACGACTGGAAATGTACAATATAAACGCTACTCTACCAACAGGAAACCTGCATATTGAACGCCTGACGCTATCGTTAAACGTATGGCGATCTCTCTTATATTGGAGTTGGAAGTTTCGAGATATTACTATTCATCAGCTTCAATGTAACTTACATGTTACAGTGGATGATAAAAACTCTCAAGGTCACTTTATTACTTATAGATACATTAGCGATGTGATGCTTAATAAGTTTGATTACTTTAATCTATACAACAGTTACTTCTCTTTTTTCACAACTGATGAAGAGCGTATAACACTTAAAACGCCACATTTTACGTGGCTTAACAGTCATAACCACCATCAAGCTAAAGGGAAGATGACTCTATCAACACCAAATGGCCAGAACGGTATGGCACAACTGCTAATAGATCTACATGACAATAAACAATTCTTAAATATTGGTACAATTTATTTTCAGGCTGACAATCTTAATGTCCAGCCTTGGTTTACTCACTATTTACATGTTCCTACTAAAGTAAAAAATACAGATTTTAGTTTAGCGACTTGGTTGCACATCCAAAATAGCACAGTCGTTAGTGGTTATACAATACTCAAACGCGGAACCGTTAATTGTTATATAGGAAAAAAACAACACAAGTTGGATTCGGAGAATCTGATACTATTCATGCGTCATAAAGGAACGAATTGGGAAATCAAAGTACCTCGTTTACAGCTGAGAACAGATGGCCATGCTTGGCCGAAGGGTTCGCTTTACGCACTATGGCTACCAAAAAATCACACATTAAACCAGAACGACACACTACATATACGTGTAACTAATATGCAACTAGAGCGCATATCTCTGTTATTGCCAACTTTGCCGTTCTTTAGTCCGAATCTACTGGAGCAATGGCATGATGCACAAGTTCACGGTACGATTATAAACTTGTCACTAGATATTCCATTACAACAGTTAAACAAAACTCACTGTCAGGCTATTTGGAAAGATGTCAGTTGGAGACCTGGAAAACTTCGTCCCGGTATTAATCATTTTTCCGGTGTCTTCAGAGGTAGAGTAACCGCAGGACATATAACATTAAGTCTTAATAGTAGTACGCTTCCCTATCCTAACATTTTTCGAACACCACTAAAAATTAATAGTGCACATGGGACGTTGATTTGGCGTTACCAGGATCAAGGATGGGAATTGGCGAGTGAAAATCTTGCAGTTAAAGCAACATCATTGAGAGTGAATGGCAATTTTTATTATTATCAACCAACACATGGTAATCCTTGGTTAAATATTCTAGCTGGTATTCGGCTATATAACGGCGGAGATGTCTGGCGTTATTTACCAGAACCAATGATGGGTAAAAAATTAGTCAACTACCTTAGCAAAGCTCTCCAAGGAGGAGAAGCGAAGCATGCTACACTAATTTGCACTGGCGATCCAACGTATTTTCCATATTATAATAACGAAGGCCAATTTAAAGTATTCATTCCTTTACGTCACTCGACCTTCCGTGTCCAGCCAGGCTGGCCAGCGCTGACAGATCTTTCAGTCGACCTTAACTTTGTTAATTCAGGGCTGTGGATGCAAGCAGCGCATGCTAAGTTAGGCGAAGTAATCGCAAAAAATATTAGTGCAGTCATCCCAAGCTACCTAAAAAAACAGTTACTAGTTGATGCAGAGCTCGTGGGTAATAGTACTAAGATTTACGATTTTTTTAAACATACACCGATGCATCATTCACTTAGCGTAGTACTCAATGAACTACAACTAAAAGGTAATCTCAACGGTCGTGTACATCTTCATATTCCACTGGATCATGGAAAGGTACAAGCCACGGGAAAAGTGATTCTGCATAATAATTCGCTGTGGGTAAAACGGTTAGGAAGTGAACTACGACAACTAAGTGGCGAATTTTACTTCGACGATAGCAACCTAAAAAGTGATACCGTTTCTGCCAACTGGTTTGGACAACCAATGGTTATAAATTTTACCACTCAAGAGAATCAACGTAATTACAAAATTAATATTACTGTCAAGGGAAAGTGTCAACCCACTAAATTTGTTAACTTTCCAAAAAATATGATCAATCATATCAATGGCACTATGTTTTTACGCAGTCGTATTTTCATCTTATTGCCGCGCAAAGGTAGAATTAGTTATGACATTAGCGTAAATGCAGATCTTAAAAAAATACGCAGTAGCTTACCTTCTCCATTAGAAAAATCACCAGAAAAAACACTACTATTAAAAATGAAGATTGTCGGTGGTTTGAACGGATTTATACTATCAGGTGGCGTAGAACACCATAATTACTTCAATAGTGAATGGCTTTTTGAAAAACACAAAGTAACGCTGGTACGCGCCGTATGGAAAAACACTGGTTATAGCATACCTGATTTACCACAAAGTAATTCATTAACTTTTAACTTACCAACACTAGATGTGAAAAAATGGCTGACGTTATTAGCACCAAAGATAAAAAAAAATAACAACATCATTGGATTAAGTATTCCAAACATTGTAGTTATTAAAATACCACAGTTACTCTTAGGTGGACAGGTATGGCATAAGATAACACTATCTGCCATACAGCAGAATCGTGGAATACAGTGGATAGCTAAAGGCGATGAAATAGATGGTAGCTTGCAGATGTTGCATGATAAGCCTTGGCGCATCAATCTCATCTATTTATATTACAACCCACATCTTGCAAAAAGAAAAAACTCATTAAAAGCAATGAATTCTACACCTAAGATAGTCTCTTTCGATAACTGGCCCACACAAAGATTACGTTGTCAATCATGTTGGTTGCTAGGACACAACTTCGGAAAAGTTGAAGCTAATCTCTCCTATAAAGGAAATCGTCTAATACTAAAAGACGGACTGATTGACACGGAACATGGGAAAATGATCGCTAGCGGCGAGTGGCAACAAGGTATACATAGTATACACGGCAAACTAACAGGTAAGTTGGTAGGCAGCAAAATTGAACAGACCGCAGACTTTCTTGGCATTAATATTCCACTACAAGGTGGACCTTATAGCGTAGATTATCAGATATATTGGCGTGGACAACCCTGGCATTTAAAATTGAGCACTATACGCGGTATAATTCAATTCAAAATAGGCAAAGGCAAAATTGATAGTATTAGTGCTGGACGTACTGAACAACTATTACGTCTCGTAAGTTTTGATGCATTATGGCGTAAGTTACAGTTCGATTTTAGTGACACTTTTAGCAAAAGTTTTTACTTTGATTCTATCCAAAGCACCATATTACTAAAAAATGGAATCATGAATACTAATAACTTATTAGTTGATGGGTTATCAGCAGATATTTCCATGAACGGCCAGATCGATTTAACTCATAACCGCATCAAGATGGAAGCAGTTGTGGCACCAGAGATCTCTTCTATCTTAGGTGGCGTAGCAACGGCGTTTGTTGTGAACCCGATCGTCGGTGCAATAGTGTTTACTACTTCAAAGGTATTGAGGCCGATATGGAGTACGCTCTTCTTAATGCGCTATCATATTAGCGGTGATCTAGGGCAGATCAAAATTAATAAAATATCACCTATCTCAAAGTGAGGCTGTACAGTTTTATAGCACTCAAGACAAACACAAAGCTACTCTTCTAATGAGAAAACTCTTAGATGTGTCTTATTCCTTAATAGTATTGTCGCATACAATATCTTTTAATACAGAAAAACATCATAAATCTGAAGGTTATCGTCAGTCATAATTTATGATTAATTAACTAAATACGTAAAATCTATACAAAATACTGGATTAGCTCGACAACATCACTGCAGTTATGTTTCTTACTATTTAATATAGTAATCAAAAGGTGACGGAAGATGGCATGATAAATACACAGTTCTTACATTATTCATTAGTAGATAGTTTACTATCATCATCTACGATGATACTCACTGGTCTTGTAGCAAGACAATCCTCGTAACATTTTGCAATATACCACCCAAAGATATTCTAAGGTATCGTATAAGGAAGATTTCACTTTGCTTTTATCAATAAAACGCTGTCTACTAAATCCTATTAATTCACTTCGTGAAAGTGCTTCTTTCTACGAAAGAATGTCGCATAATAAGGTGTGGATTATTTTGCATTCTCATACATGATTCTGTGCCGGTTGTCTCTTAAATATAAATGTAAGATGCAAATAAGTTAGTTAGTAGCATTCACTGCTTATTGGTATTACCTAATTTTTTATTAACGCTTCATGATAGCCTATTGTGTTAAAATAACGTACACTGTTTAATAAGTATATCTGAGTTATTATACAAAACAAATCATTCCGTTTATTGTATTAATATATATACAATTAATCAAAGAAATAAGTCCGTTATCTCTAATATCTATTTAGCTGTGCGAACATTATAGTATACTCAAATTCCTTTGCCATAATACATAAAACACAAGAATTCAGGTTTATTACTAACTGGTGACGATTATAATTTTGTAATCATGCAACAAGACTATTAATAAACAAAGACTTATAATGACATTGTCATTATAAGTCTTTGTTTATTAATCTGCGATCAAATCTTTTACTTGACATGATCACACGAGAAATAATGACTTCAACAGAGCGTAACCATTATGTTGTATGTATACAATTACATGTTAACTTATTGTTATATAATATTAATAGTCAAAGTTAGCAAATGATGACTAAGATCAATTTTCAGATTTCCTAAAGCAGATACACTTATATATAAGTATATCATACTAAAATTACAATATCTTTTTAATGCTTATGTTTAGTGTTCTTAATCGTTGTGATGCTGTTTACCTGATTATTATGTAAATGTGGTACGATTATTCTAAAAACAATGCTTAGCATCCTTGTTAGAAAAACGACATCAATGGGTTGTATATTTAGATCAGTCAATGTCACAGGTAAAGATTATTGGCATCTCGCATACATTAAAATATTACATACACTGTAAATGATATCAATACCATAAACTTGCTCAATTTTCTAGTGAATCTATATTGTATCATATACAATATAAAATACTTATTTGTTCTTATCGCGTGTATACTTGATTGATATACACAATCACTTTCATCTTTGTATCGAACGATTTTTATCTGCTATATTCTGAGCGATATCAGCGTCTTCACTTCTAATATCTAGAACTTTATTTACATTGTGTTTTTCAGGGACGTATAGAATACGCCTCAATTAACAATATTTAATGGTCACTACTACAGGTTTTATGTGCTGTTACTATGTTGATTTTTCTGTAATGATTCACTAAAGCAATAAGATATTACTTTTCTTACAATCATAAATAATAATTACTTAATCTCCTAACTACCTAACTTTCTAGATCTTTTTGTAGTGGTTTTATAACTACAGGATCTTAAACGAAGGTCTAACATTTCTCCCCGTTACGAACGTCACAATAATTGTACATATCCTATCACAGGAGTACCTCGATATTTGTTGATTGTATGAAACTGTTAAACGAGAATAGCTCTTGCATCTAAAAAGACAATGATATTTAAAACTTAACATATGCGACTCTACCTAAATAATTTTTAGCAAATTTAATGATCTTTTAGGTTAATGCACCTGTTACTTCGAACAATAGTTACCTGCTAATTCTTTAAGATATATCATTTTTTCAAGTAGATTTATTAAGATTTGACTTTTCTTATAATTCAGTTGTTCTATTCGGATCTATATCTAAAATACTGAAATATATTTAAGTATTTAACAGAGGTATGGTATTCATCTATCGCGTGCTATCCTTCCCCTTCTAGCTAAAATGGTTATACACTCTCTGATCTCGTTCAGGTAAGAAGAATCGCGATGTCAAACTTAGATGTATTGTATTACATTGGCTACATCTGAGTATTTCATAAAATATCTATATCCTGTAACCAGCTAGATTTACAATCTAGATATACTGGACTTGCAGCTACTAGTTTAGCGTATTGAGTACATCTAACTAATATGATACTCTCAAATACCCTATTCAGCTTCTAACGTGATATGATGCTAAATCCTATTGTAGCCATCACTCTTTCTGTTAAGAAAATACCTAGAATTTGTCTAGTTCTCTAGTTTTTATGATATACAAACTCTGCCTTTACTAATGATTAACTTGCGTACATTGAATGTATCAGTGTCCTCTGCTATAAATTACATTTTATTTATGCATACATTAAATAGCATTTACTACAATATTCCCCTGAGAATAAAGTTATGATGCGGCTTCTTAAACATTAATGAAAATTGACAAGCTGTCGGACTTAACTAGTTAGTAAAAATAATTCATCTTTCATTGAAAATCAGTATAATTGATGTTATACTAAAAGCTTTGCTACCATATACTTTTTGTGTGTAGCGCTGATTACATACGTTTTCTAATCACTTCTGGAAGATCTGCCAGGCTATTTAAGATTACATCAGCCTGCTGCCTGCCTTTTTCTGTAAGTACTTTGCCAGTACGTACAAGTACTTTTGTACCAATACCAGCTGCTATCGCTACTTGCATATCTTCCAGTTTATCACCTACCATATACGACGTCATCTTATCAATATTCAATTGATACAATGCCTTTAATAACATACCTGGTTTTGGCTTACGACAGTAGCATTCTTGTCGGTACTCTGTAATTAGCGCTTTTGGATGATGCGGGCAAAAATAGATACCATCGAAGTTAACATTAGAACTAACTAATAACTTATTCATCCATGCAGTTAGGTGAATAAACTGTTTTTTGCTGAACTTACCGCGCGCAATACCGGACTGATTTGTGACTAAGATAAGCGCAAAACCCATTTCTTTAAGGTTGCGACAAGCCTCAATCACACCATCAATAAATTGAAAATGATCGATATCATAAACATAACCATGATCAACGTTCAATGTACCATCGCGATCAAGAAAGATAGCTGGAACATGCTGTATCACTAATCTACTCCTAAACAGCTAAAGTATCTCTACTATTTACTAGTCACTAAGAACGGCGTTGAATATTAATGAACATCTTTAAATATCTTATATCGTTGGGTATACTCTATCATTCTCTCGTTTAAAGCCACATCATACTTTTATTGAATAAAATAATCCACTTAAAATAAAAACACGACTAAACTTTTAATATTATTCAAGCATTACATTCAATAGAGCTTTTCGCTATCACTGCGCTCTCTATAACAATACTTCACTTTTCTACCAAGGCGATCCCCATGGCGGCTTCAGTTCTTCCAAGTCGCTGAAGACAGTATGTCTAGTTTTAAGTAATCATCACCACTTTAATAGCATAAAGCATATCTTAAGATTATGATTATGAATAAAGCGCAGATAACACACCCTGCTTATTACGTACGATTGTCAATTTTAGTCAATAGTACGTAATAGTTCATTAATACTAACTTTACTACGCGTCTTAGAATCAACTTTCTTAACAATTACCGCACAGTACAAACTATATAAACCATTTGTAGATGGTAGGTTACCAGACACTACTACTGAACCAGCTGGTATACTACCGTAGTGTATTTGACCGGTTTTACGATCATAGATGCGCGTACTTTGACCGAGATAGACGCCCATAGAAATTACTGAGCCTTCCTCCACTACCACACCTTCCACCACTTCGGAACGTGCGCCAATAAAACAGTGATCCTCAATAATTGTTGGGTTAGCCTGTAGTGGTTCTAATACACCACCAATTCCTGCGCCACCAGAAAGGTGCACGTTCTTTCCGATCTGCGCACATGAACCAACGGTTGCCCAGGTATCGATCATAGTACCTTCATCAATATAAGCACCAATGTTAATGTAAGAGGGCATAATTATAGTATTACGGGCAACAAATGCCCCTTGTCTTACACTAGCTGGTGGTACTATACGTAAAGCTTCTTTCTGAAAACGTTCTGCATCATAGCCAGCAAACTTCATTGATACCTTATCGTAATAGTGAGTTTCTGCGCCTTCTATGACTTTATTGTCATTAATACGAAAAGATAGCAAGACAGCCTTCTTCAACCACTGATGCGTTACCCACCGATTATCTCTCTTCTCAGCAACACGTAACGTGCCGTTGTCTAAAAGACTAATTACCTGGTTAACCGCTTCGCGGGTTACGGTATCCACGTTCGTTGGAGTGATCGCTGCACAGCGTTTAAAGGAACTCTCAATAATGTTTTTTAATTTATGCATACTATTCTCTTTTCTAATATTGCTAACAATAAACAATGCTTTTTCTCATTATGTTGAAATCTATAGCCATGAATTTTCATTTAAATTCTTGATGCAATTGAATGCTCTTTAGAATTCACTGCATATTTATCTGTATACCATCACAAGTATGTTGATCATACGACAAATTATATATATGATAATTAATTAATTTGAACATACAAAAGAGGCAAAAATTGCTTTATACTCAACGTCTTGTATCTTTCTATAAGTACTCGACTATATTTAAAATATTCTAAAATATTTTAGACATATCAGGTATTGATTTGTTAATGAAGTTGTTATGGTATAGTTAGTTAGCATATATCAAAAAATATATCAGATACGAAACCTTGCGTCAAAAATCGTAATAGCCATCTACGTTATTGGAAAAAATGATTTATCAAGTAGGTCATACATTTTGTAGTCTGTAGATTACTATAGCAATTGTTAAATTGATTGTTTTATTATAGTTTAGGATCATGTGAAACTCTCTAATACAGTGACATATCGAAGCTTTATAAATACTAATCTAATATCACCGCAATGTTCTGATTCTTATCAGTCAAATGAATAACGTTATTACATCTCGTTTTTATATATCGCGGCATGAACGATCGTAAAAAACTCATTCTACCTTTGCTCATTAGTGAATGTCACTTACTAAGATCATAGTACAGCACTGACTAATTAAAATTTTTAGCATCTGTAATAATATAGGTACGTCGGGTATAAAGTAAGAATAAAATCTTAATGTAAGTAATACATTACAGTATTTTATTGAAATTTTAGTTAATATTAGCTAATTGTCATTATTTATCTGATGATTTTTTTCATTGTAACACTTATAGCACAGATAAACCGCTGCTTCTGCCTCACTTGATCAGAAAAAACTTATTGACGGGAATCTCTCGTATACGCATAATACACGGATGCGGAACAAGAAAAGTAAAACATGGCTACGTAGCTCAGCTGGTTAGAGCACATCACTCATAATGATGAGGCCACAGGTTCAAGTCCTGTCGTAGCTACCATAATTTGCGGGAGTGGCGAAATTGGTAGACGCACCAGATTTAGGTTCTGGCACTGCAAGGTGTGCGAGTTCAAATCTCGCCTCCCGCACCATTCTATATTTTTTATAAAATCTTTATGGGGTATAGCCAAGCGGTAAGGCACCGGTTTTTGATACCGGCATTCCCTGGTTCGAATCCAGGTACCCCAGCCAACATGTCACTGACCTCTCGAATTAATAGCACTTAAGATGGGATATATAGCTGAATTAATTAAAACGCCACGCTTACAATAATGAGGTTACAAGTTTAAATGCTATCATAGCTATTAACAATTGGGGTGTCGCCAAGCGGCAAGGCTCTGGTTTCTGATACCAGCATACCCAGGTTCGAATCCTGGCGCCCCAGCCATATAAAATACAACCTGCATACAGCAAATATGCATGAATAACATTATTATGTTAGAATAAATTTATCGTTATGGCTATACTTTATTAGAAATAATAATATCTTAATCTTGAGAAGATATATAGATTGTATATATGTTTTTCTTTAAAGGATTTTATTGTTTTTTACCATTAAGTAACATTGCAAATATCTATCAGATTACAGACTACTCAGTTTAAGTATAACTTATTATCTTATATAATGTCACAAGATATTCCCTGATAATCATAGAAGATCAGCTATGCATCATAAAAATATTAGCCAATCTAAATCTTATATGTATCTGGCTTAACGCTAGATGATATTTACATATTTAAATAACTAGAACATTGTATGCTCTAGTATTTGGCAGTTAACTAGAGATATATCTAAAACAAAACCAAACTTGGTGCGTCCGAGTGGGTTCGAACCACCGACCACCACCATGTCAAGGTGGTACTCTAACCAACTGAGCTACGGACGCATTTTCTAAGTATTATTGGAATTGAAGGTATGAATTAATACTAGCAGACTATTATATATTAACAAGAAGCGCAATGCAGAGATATTCAGTATTTCATGTGTTTTTATGCTTCTTAGTGTTACTATACTCTATTTAAAAACTTTATTAATAGTTTATAATCATGGTTATATACGTATATCATTGTTTATTTAGCTAGCTTCTTGATAACAGTAATTTATAAAAATTACACCTATGATACATTAAACATCTAGTGGTTAAGATGACTGATATTAAGATGTGGTTATCTTTAACAGTTACTATAAGCTTATTTTAGCGTCCATAAAGTAAAATATAGCAAATATTGCGCGAATTCTCGTCAGAAATATGAAAAACCGCTGCAGATTCTTTTTAATAGAATCTGACAATTGATAAATTTCTACTGTTAGAAGAAATTGAAAAACTCTTGTAATCAACAGATTAAATACTTTTTTGTCATAATTCTTTCACAATACACACTGATAAATAGCATAATAACAAGCATTATTGAAGTAACACACTTAATTACTTCAAGATTTTATATAAGTGAGTTTTTATAGCAATACCGCTGATCTAGCATAACTGACGGGGTACATATATGTTACTTTGATATTCAATCTATAAGTCAACGTATGTGCCTTAAAATCTATTCTCAACCGCTTTTGCATGTCATGAATTTCTTTCTCGAATTACAGCACAATAAGCGCAATTAACTACTATGTTATGCCTTAAAAACATAGCTTACTTTATTACACATATAATGATACATAGGCTACGTTATATCTGACAGATATAACGTAGCTAGCGAAGAGAGCAACAAAGCATATATTAGCATATTACCACTAAAAGTACTGGGTAATCTTTGCAGTTCCCTTAACATTCAACACCTATATATAATAGACCACTACAATACTTTATATTAACAAACAACTTAAATATTATAAATTTTTCTAACATCAAAAACATAAGTTTACATAAACACAGAAATAGATAGTGGTACTTATTGTCAATGAAAAGATTACATGCCAGGATATATTTTGTTTTTAAACTCACACAGATCTTGAATAATACAGCTACTACATTTCGGATTTCTCGCAATACACGTGTAACGTCCTAGTAAAATAAACCAGTGGTGACAATACATCTTAAACTTATCAGGCACTACCTTTAGTAATTTCTTTTCAACAAGATCTACATTGTTTCCTAGTGCGAACCGCGTACGGTTACAGACACGAAAAACATGGGTATCGACAGCAATAGTCGGCCAGCCAAACACAGTATTCAGCACAACGTTAGCAGTTTTTCTTCCTACTCCGGCTAACGCCTCTAATTCAGCTCGACCTTGAGGGACTGCTCCATTATGCAATTCCAATAACCTGTAGCAGGTTTTAATGATGTTTTTAGCTTTTCTATTATACAAACCAATGCTCTTAATATACATCGTTATGCCATCAATACCTAGTTCCAATAAGGCTGACGGGGTGTTAGCAACCAAATACAGCTTTGCTAGTGCTTTATTGACGCTAATGTCAGAAGTCTGCGAAGAAACTAGCACTGCAATTAGCAGTTCAAATGGAGTGCTATATACTAGTTCAGTAGTCGGATTCGGAATGTTGTTTTGCAACCGAGTAAGTATTTGTAATCGCTTATACTTATTCATTAAGCATATTTCATATATGTTACTGTGAATATTACGATAGATCCATTGGTATGAGACTTATATTTTTTGTTTTTTCATCTATAACGTATCTCGAAGTTAGTATTAAATCTATGCCAATAAAAACTTTTATGGCGGAATTATTGAAAGTAATGCAGTATAGCAATATACCACTTTTGAAAAATAATATATTAAAACTACATGATACAATCAAGGCACTCTCAAATAGCCATGTAAAATGCCACAAATCAAATTATATACAAAAAATATGGTTACTGGTTAGAATGAATGTAATACTAATTACCTATTCTATGATCATTACATAGATTGGGATATATGTTTTACTTATCACACGAGGTGTACGACAGTAATAGCGACCTCAGTCAACATTAGTACCAGAGTAGTAACGTAAGAGCAGACACAGTGTATCAGTAATCGCAAAAATCACTACTAGTAATAGCATGATGCACTCTTAAAACTCTATAGAACTGAATCATACTTTTGTAAATCTTGCACGACTAGACCGTTTAATATACTCATTAATTCACTCTCAATTCTAACACGCGATCTAACTAATGATTATAACATATCTATACACATTATAGTGTATGGTACTATGTTTACTGCAACATACAAAATCAATAGTACACCAATGTATAAATGTATAAAGGCAGGCACTTGTGTGTGTATTGATAGTCTAGCGTTTATCACCTAAACAATTATCATATTGCCTAAAAAAGAAAAAATATAATTTACGCAGTTCAGTTATATTAACTAACGTGGATGTTGTATGAAGCTTGATCAGACGATCATGAATATTGTACCGTCAAAGTTAACAGTACTTAACGGTTAATAACTTAAATAGCCTTGTCTAGCATAGTAGTATCTGGTATCATGGTGATAAATTTATTATTTTATTACTCAATGCAAGTGCTAGATATCATGGTTATGCAACACTAAATTTTTTACCTAACGTACTTAAACTGTCATATTACTGTGACAATGTAGGATTGTGTTCACCTTAATTAAACAATATTTTCTATTGTGTCGCTTTATCTGCTATAGTCTTAATAGCATCTTGATGATTCAAGCTATTAAAATTGTGGTAATTGTTGTTAAGTTACCAATATGACACTATGATTTTATTAATTTTAATATGATAACTGCTTAACGATTAATATCTATGAGAAATTAAAATGTAATCATCAATTAACAATACAGCGATTATGGCCAATCAGATAGGTAAATAAGACATAGCAACAGGCTCATCTAGGATTATTATCAGAGATAATAATCAAAGAATATAAATCATTTAACGAGACTTAAGCGTATTTAAGTGCTTATCAAATATGTAAGCAGAAAAATACAAAAGCGTGCTAACACTGTAAAAAGTAAATCAGCGGTAATGTCTAAAAAGTTAAAACACATGATGAACCAGCCTAAAAAATAATAATTCCACTAATATGCTAACGCAGATCTACCGGTGCATCACTTTACAAAAAAATAAAGAATAACCTACGGGTTAGCAAGCCAAAGGTTAACCCTTTCCGCCAAGAAGATTACCCATACATTACTCATATTGCACACTGCAATGCTTATGAAGCGCTATGACCACGCCCTAAAAGGTAATGTTAATACAATTAGCAATATAAAATAACTCATACTATCGCTACTCCATTTGCATTGTGTTAATACTAAACCCTTAAGTAAAATATTGACTCAAAAGAGTTAACGAATTACATTGAAAAGTAATGTTATAGCATGCAATAAATGTAAAGATATCTAACAAATCATCTTCACCAGAAAGGAAGGTGATATGCGTTTATAATAAACCATCATTAGATTGAGCGAATTTTACGAAAGCTATCGTATAACTATACAACCATTTTAATCGTAAAAATATCAATAAAATCATATATTAAAATTTAATATAGGTTAACTAATACTACAAACAGACCAAAGCAATACTGTATTATTTTCTTATTTCATATTTCATAGCACACGACTAGAATTGTAGTTCTAGAATGCCTCGCTATCACTAGCAATACAGGCAATCTAAATGGCAACACATTATAATACATTCACAATGACCTAAAATAGTACCTATGCGGTGCTTCCGGAAATATATGCCAACAATCATCGACAGTATAATACAACAATTTTATAGGTTATCAGTGAAGAATAAACTCACGATACCTCGTGTAGCAATTCAACCAATATGCATGGTTGCTTTTAGGAACAAGTACGTTAAGATCGACAAGGGCCAACGCCATAAAACACCCAGTTATAACCAGAATTATTTTCGCCTGTTCTTGAAAACTGGAAAGTCTAGTTACTACGTTTCCATTATATCTATATGTACCAATAGATTACGTGACTAATATAATCCCTTATTAACCAGAATAATTAGTCATTCCATCCATAATTTACTGTTAACTTTGGTGCATGGGTAATTATACAGATGATTTAAATTTTATAATAATGCACTAACAGAAAGGAGTGACTGTTAATGTAATAGTTTTTTTCCAGTTAGTATTTTAGTTAATTGATTTTTTACATTTTGTAGGGTACAGATCAGAATCACACGCAGAAATACATTGTAAATCTTGCAATGTTTTCTTAAGCGTTATAATAACCTCAGGTTTGTTATCTACAATATTAAACAAAGTAATTTCGATATTAGAAGCGCGAGAAAAATCTAAATCTCTTACATTAACTGAGCAGTCTGTTCTGACGTTACGCAGTCATTAGTAGTGGTATAAAGTTTATACTCAGCTATGCTAAAAAAGTATTGCCATACTGCTAGCGTGATACGCTTATTTTCTGGAGGAGCACGATAACATGAAGTTTTATCGTGTTAACTACATCAAAAATGATACATTTAAGAACATAATACAACCTTTTCCACAAAGATTTTATCAGGTCTTGCCAAAATAAAATCAACAGAGATCGCAACAATTAATAAATGTTATCTTCTTGAACATTACAATATTCTTGAACAGGAGGCACCGTATACACTAACATCCTAAACTGCACGGCCTATCTATAGATAGGCTACTATTAACATCCTGAATATAGTTTGTGAAAGCAAAAATTTTTAAATATATTTTTTTATATTAATTACCTATGGCATCATCTTCCGATGATATATTTTATTTGAGAGGAACTAATATCAACTAGTTATCTTACAATATACTTCGTAAGTCTAGTTATCGAAAAACAAATGAAACTACCATACAATCCAAGATAATCGTGTACATAACGTAAATAACCCTAATAATAAAAAATTGCATCTATTACGCGCTATCTATGTAATATAAATTATCAATATAAAAATTACTGAAACAGTTCTAAGGAACTTTTACCACCTAATGGTCAATTTACATACAGTCACTTGTCGAATCTCAGTGTCACTAAATTACCACACATGCTACACTTGTTGGCTATCTCACCATAAACTATCTTTCACGACGTAGAAGACCACTACAACAATCCATATGGATTACGTTAATTTCGCGCTTAAATCATATCGACTGATTTGATTGCTCATCTCACTTTTATATTAAAATTCCATATATCATAAACTAACGTTGCAATAAGATAACCACTCGAGTACCCTCAAAATCTCAGCACTAAAATAGCAAGGCTAACATGCGTCTATGAGTGTCTGGTAGTCCAATGAATCCCATGAAAACTAGAGATATATTCACACAGTGATGAACACGTTTTTAAAACTAAAAACGATGTTATAATCATAAAAAAGATCCAGCGCTCTCAGTCAATCAAATACACTATCATCAGAGAGAATTCAGCGCCAGCACGGCTACGATGTCCCGAAGACTATGAAAGTTGTGGTTCCAGAGTCACATTAAGTAACATTACTCATTCACTCTGAACAAGCAATAATGATTAATGATGATCAACAAGAGAATACGATACCAGTGCTATGAGGATAGCAGGCACTATAACCGTAGTAGTTACATTACAATCATATTTACTAGAATAAAGCTAACATGTACAGATACGCTGTTGCCAGAAATACTCACCTCACAGTATCTATTATGTAATAACTCACATTTACCAAAGTCATAAGAAATATGGTAACAACTGTATATCTATAATATTTTCTTATTTCCTAGAATCTCCAAAAAAAAGAGAAAGTCTAAAGACCTAACTAAAATAAAATTATCCATCAGCTCTATCTTGCGTAACAAGAGTGATTACTTAAATTATTGTGAAACATAAAAAATAACCATAATATGGTCACACATCTACAATAAAATGACCGTTCTTCTACTTTAGCAGGTAAGCTATTTACATATACTAGTTAAATTTTCATGGTTATTTAACTACCTGTTTCTTAATACAACATACTACCCGACCACTAAACGCAACTTTCTTCGGTGGTATCAACATAAAAAGGTCACTTTTATTTTACTTCCTTGCTCAGTATACATAAATTTTTTTAGGTGCAATATGTTATCTCAATAAGAGATACATCATTGATCGTGACTCTAGATAACGATAGCAGTCAGCAATCCGTGTTTTCAAGAATAGTCGAAGACTATACGTACTAGCTAATTAAAAAACTAAACCTTCCTAGTTAAATAGATTTTAATCTATGTACGATAAACCTAAAAATTAAAATCATAGTAATACAATAGACTTGAGTTTCTCATGCCTTGCGTCAGGCACTATAATTTACAACATAATTAGCATTATTTCTCACCAATTGTGGGTAACGCTCTTATTTTTAGATCAGCCTATCTGTTTTGATATTATATACGTGATACTTTAGAGAACCTTGTAATACACTACACCTATTATAAATATAATACATCTACGTTATATCAACCTGCTCTATTAACTCGCTAATTTTATGCTTCTGAGATCTGTGATATTAACACATACCTTCAACATATATTAAAGTTAGCCACGTACTAATTGCGATTAATTGAAATGCTATTACTATTGCAATCGTGAAATTTATTACTTATAACCCCATTTATATTATTTAACTATAAAACGCTAAAGATCTTAAAACGTCTGCGACTTCTAGAGGTTTTACGGTGCGAACTTTTCTATTATAGAGAGGTATGCGATGATATTGCTTGTTATGCAAAAATCAATATCATTAATAAAACCTATAGACTTTTTTGAAATTTCTGATTTCAGTGTATCCAAGGTTTGGAGAAAGCCTAGCTTGTTCTATACTATTTAATATGATGTATTAAACGATTGTCATTAGCCAAAATCATTACAATATAAGCACCAGTTATATACAGAAAAACACTTTATTGATGTAATTACTTCGTCTATTTGAAATATCTTCAATAGTGAAGATGTGCATAAACTATCTTAACAGTATCGTTCATAAAACGTATAAGTGTTATTAGACTACAGTTATAGAAATACAAGTTATACGCT
Source organism: Candidatus Gillettellia adelgis (assembly GCA_020541285.1). Lineage (GTDB taxonomy): Bacteria > Pseudomonadota > Gammaproteobacteria > Enterobacterales > Enterobacteriaceae > Gillettellia > Gillettellia adelgis. The sequence goes on from CP047043.1 coordinate 840,533, forward strand.
ATGTATTGCACGTTTTAATTTTACAGTAATCATGCTACATCTAGACAGTAATCGAGAAGATATGCTTATATACTGAAAGAACACAAATCCTAACATTATACTTAGACCTCACAACTCATACTTTTTACGTTTGGAGAAATAAAAGAAACTCCATTATCATTAACCGCCTGTTAAAATTTTGTAAGCTAAATGGCAAAGGAACCATACAGATCGTTATTATCAAAAAATATAAAAAACAGAAATTTAGTTAGTAAATAAAATTTTATGATGCGTTATTGTATTTTGCGATTATAAAATTGTAGTTACACTATAGTCTTTAAAAATTTAAGGCATTCAATGTAATCTTTTGTAAACACGCCGTTCTAAAGTTAGAATAGTATCGTAGTAATACTATTAATCTATATAAACACGATAGATTAATGATTAATTGTCACTTTTAAGAGGGATATAGGGATATAGGGATATAGGGATATAAGGATACAGAGATATATGGGTATATAGGTGATCTTAATATTCATCACATATAAATATATTTACCCTTACCAGATAGAAGCAACAATCACGCTATATTAGCATTAGCATAACCATACTAAAGTGGAGACCAAAGCATGAATTAAAAGTAGGAGTTAAAGATGTATTGCTATACGCGTCATTAGTGCATAGAAATTCTAAAGAAAAACTATAAAAAAATACTATAATCTAGAATGTTATTTAAAGTAATATTAGTAACACAGATGGTTATTACTCGTTTGATATGTTAACACACATCAAAATATTAGACAATATTGCCATAAATAACACCCTATTATCTTCTTTTTTAAAGAATAGATAATTTACTATCGTTAAATTTTTTAGTAATCGACTATTTTAATAAAAAATGGGCATCAATCCATCAATCGTCACAATTAAGAACCTAAAATTCCTTATCTACATAACTCTGTTCTAAAAATAGAGTTATTCTACCAAGAAAAACTTGAAGGTACATTTAATGAATTGCAAGTTACTAAGGGATATTAAATATCCGCATTACTAATTAGATAAATAGTATTCTCAGTGAATATCTAGATCGCATTTTTTATTTACGTATTTAAATAAACACTGTTGTCCTCAGTCTATCGGAGTAAAAACTATGTTTCTTTTTTTACATGTGTAGAAGCTTATTAATTGCCTGTAGTGACATATCGCAAGAGATCCTTTTGTTACAGAATGAGCCTCACCAAAGAAAACTGTTTCTTAATACTATTTTAAGATGCAGCCGCATATCTAACAAAAGGAGTGGGAAATTAACGGCATCGTCGTTTCGTTCCCCCGTAGTTTCCAGTAAATTAAGTATAAAGGTATTTATGCAATGAAACAGATTCCAATGACTTTATTTGGCGCTGAAAAACTGCGCAAAGAACTTGAATATCTGAAAAACGTTCGCCGTCCAAAAATTATTTCTGATATCGCTAATGCGCGAGATCACGGTGATTTAAAAGAAAATGCTGAGTATCATGTTGCCCGTGATCAGCAAGGATTCTGTGAAGGACGTATTCAAGAAATTGAAGCGAAACTGTCTAATGCACAAGTAATAGATATTACTAAAATTCCACGTAATGGCCGGGTAATTTTTGGTGTCACTGTATCCGTCTTAAATTTAGAGAGTGAAGAACAAGTCACCTACCGTATCGTTGGTGATGATGAAGCAGACTTTAAAAAAAATCTAATTTCAGTGAATTCACCGATGGCTCGTGGTTTAATAGGCAAAGAAAAGAACGATATTGTAGTGATTAAAACTCCTAATGGTGATGTGGATTATGAAATCCTGAACGTTGAATATCTTTAGTCATATCGGTTACAGCAGCAATGTCTTAGTAGCTTATACGGTGATATTTCTAGTCACTTGTCCACTTACGTGTGATACGGTGTAAATGCGATAAAAGCAATCATTACAGTTAAAGTGTTGCGATCTATAGGTGTCATTATACTTGAAGATATATGTGATATTACAGAAGGTTGTTACATACAACCAATAATACTTTAGTAAAGCGCTGATACACAGATAACTGCTAAATTTTAGCATATGTGCTATTTCTTGCAGGTTCCATTTTGTTTATCATCTAATACATTGTTTTTTTCTAAAATAAAGATTGAAAATGGAGCCCGATAACGCAATCTCATATAGATTGCTAAATCAACTTTTATCGATACCTTATTATATGAGTAGATAACTCAGCATAAGACTGAATTTATGATAGTCGAGAAACAAGATGGCTAATAAAAAACGCTCTGCTAACTCATCTCGATGGTTACAAGAATACTTTAACGATCAATATGTGCAGCAGGCAAAAAAACACAGGTTGCGTTCCCGCGCCTATTTTAAGCTTCATGAAATACAGCAGCGTGACAAACTATTTAAGCCTGGCATGTCCATAGTAGATTTAGGATCAGCGCCAGGCGGATGGTCACAATATGCGATTACCCACATAGGCAATTCAGGTCGAATTTTAGCTTGTGATATTTTACCAATGGACCCTATCGTTGGAGTTGATTTTTTGCAAGGTGATATCTCTAGTGACGGAGTATTTCAAGCCCTATTAAGGCGTATAGGTAAAAATACAATTCAGGTAGTTATGTCTGATATGGCTCCGAATATGAGTGGCACCCCAGCTATAGACATGGCCAGATCAATGTATCTTGTCTCACTAGCATTGGAAATGTGTCGTCATGTCCTCGCGCCAGGCGGAAGCTTTCTAGTCAAAGTGTTTCAGGGAGATGGCTTTGAGAAATACCTGGAAAGAATTCGCTCCTTATTTACAAAGGTAAAGATGCGTAAACCAAATGCTTCCCGAACCCGTTCGCGTGAAGTATACATTGTAGCGACAGGGCGCAAGGTGTAGTACCCTAACGCTGTTTGTTAACACAGTTGTAATATGAGGTCATACCTTGAGTGACATGGCGAAAAACCTAATTCTCTGGTTAGTCATCGCAGTATTATCGATGTCCGTATTCCAGGGTTTTGGATCTAGTAAATCGAATGGTCGTGGGGTAGATTATTCTACCTTTATGTCTGAACTGACGCAGGATCAAGTGCGCGAAGCGCGAATTAATGGACGTGAGATTAACGTTACCAAAAAAGATAGCAGTAAATATAAAACTTATATCCCTGTTAACGATCCACAGTTGCTAGATACGTTGTTAACTAAAAATGTGAAAGTTATTGGTGAGCCGCCTGAAGAACCAAGTCTATTAGCCTCAATTTTTATTTCTTGGTTTCCGATGCTATTATTGATTGGAGTTTGGATCTTCTTCATGCGTCAAATGCAAGGCGGTGATGGTAAGGGCGCACTGTCCTTTGGCAAAAGTAAAGCTCGCATGCTTACTGAAGATCAAGTCAAGACTACTTTTACTGATGTTGCTGGTTGTGATGAAGCAAAAGAAGAAGTCAGCGAACTAGTCGAATACCTGCGCGAGCCGCACCGTTTCCAAAAACTAGGCGGAAAGATCCCTAAAGGCGTACTCATGATTGGTCCACCAGGCACGGGTAAAACGCTGTTAGCAAAAGCAATCTCTGGTGAAGCAAGAGTCCCGTTCTTTGCAATTTCTGGTTCTGATTTTGTAGAAATGTTTGTAGGTGTAGGGGCGTCGCGTGTACGTGATATGTTTGAGCAAGCTAAAAAAGCTGCACCTTGCATTATCTTTATCGATGAAATCGATGCTGTAGGTCGTCAGAGAGGCGCCGGTCTTGGTGGTGGCCACGACGAACGCGAGCAAACTTTAAACCAAATGTTAGTTGAGATGGATGGTTTTGAAGGCAATGAAGGTATTATCGTGATTGCAGCAACTAACCGTCCTGATGTGCTGGATCCAGCACTGCTACGACCAGGCCGTTTTGACCGACAGGTAGTTGTTGGCCTGCCAGATGTACGTGGTCGCGAGCAAATCCTAAAAGTTCATATGCGCCGGGTCCCATTGAATTCTGACGTTAATACCTCTGTCATTGCCCGTGGTACACCAGGTTTTTCTGGTGCTGACTTAGCTAATCTAATTAACGAAGCGGCACTATTCGCGGCCCGTAGCAACAAACGTGTTGTATCAATGATGGAGTTTGAAAAAGCTAAAGATAAAATCATGATGGGTTCAGAACGTCGTTCTATGGTAATGACAGAAGCACAGAAAGAATCTACAGCATATCATGAGGCAGGTCATGCTATTATTGGTCGACTGGTACCTGAACATGATCCAGTGCATAAAGTTACTATTATCCCTCGCGGCCGTGCACTCGGCGTGACTTTCTTTCTACCAGAAGGAGATGTAATCAGCGCTAGTCGTCAAAAGTTAGAGAGTCAAATATCTACACTTTACGGTGGTCGTCTGGCAGAAGAAATTATTTATGGATCTAGAAATGTATCTACTGGCGCGTCAAACGACATTAAAATAGCAACTTCTATCGCCCGAAATATGGTGACTCAATGGGGATTCTCTGATAAATTGGGACCACTGTTATATGCAGAAGAAGATGGTGAAGTATTCCTTGGACGTTCTGTTGCAAAAGCAAAACACATGTCAGATGACACAGCACGTATTATCGATCAGGAAGTAAAATGTTTAATCGAAAAAAACTACGTGCGCGCTCGTTCGCTTTTAATGGAAAACATAGATATCCTACATTCAATGAAAGACGCACTAATGAAGTATGAAACCATTGATGCACCTCAGATCGATGATCTCATGAATCACCAAGACGTACGTTTGCCAGCGGGTTGGGAAGATGCTAATCAGGGTAATACAGATAATACTGAGACTACTGATGATACACTAAAAACATCGACGCCATTAGAGGAATCACCCACACCAAGTACAGGTAATAATCCTGTTTAAAAACCCGATATTTAACCATAAAATACCCTAAGTAATTGAATTGACAGATTGCTTAAAACACAGTAAATTCTAAGCGAAAAAAATGAATACACATATTGCATACAGAGATATTAGATATTTGGAGTCAAGTAGGAAGGCCGATATATCGTCAAGTCATGCGTTGCCCCTATCACATTGTAGTTATTTTCTATATTGATGGCACAGTTATCGATATCTACTAGCGGCCTTTCCCTCTCCTACGAGGCCGCTGTAATTTTTGTTAAAAATTTTTATGTAAAGTACTCGGAATTTTCTTTCTAGTATTGATCATCGTACTCAGTAGGTTTGCCTTGTTATGGTTAACATAACACTTCCTATTGTATAGGATATCACTATGCAATTCATTGTGTACCATATAAGATTCAATCTTCCCGATCTATAAATGATAGATATCCTCGACGTAACGATAGATCTATGTTTTTGATAATCGTTATGATTACTTAACTAATCTAGTAATTTTTTATGCGTATGAGCTATTTCCGTGGGTACTGCTTGAATTAATGTAGTAGGCACATCCACTATGTCCGAAACAACTGCAAAGGTCAGAGAAAAAACTACGCAGGTAGTACAAATAATAGATGCGCTCGTACAGCGTGTCAAAATGTTTATCCCGATGAATATGCTTAAAACAGGAGACATTCATGAGTCAGCAAGGAGAGGAGTGCACTTGATTGATAACAGCTGATTCTTTTAAACACTTAGTACATTGACTGCTATCGCTGATAGCGGAAAATTAGCAAGTTTGCTATATAGCAGAAACCACTTTACACTATACACAAGCACCGCATTACAAGACTCTCATTACTAGTTTAAAATTTTTTCTTAAGCGTAAAATTAAGCACTGTTGTGATCTTGGGATAACAAATCAGAATTTTCTACTTAATGCAGACTGTGAGCTTGGTAAAATCTCACGCCTAACTATCAACTTATTGCACAATTATCAAATTTTACTACTTCGATCGAATAATATTAGTAGGTATGTCATGAAACATTGACTAAATATTCACTAAGCATATCTTTTAACCAATGCGTCATGGGTCGCAGTGCCTGCACTGTAATGATTGTAACATAAGGCATACAGATTATAATAGTGCATGATATTACAAAAACTATCGAAGCGATGAAGATCATTAAAACAACATTTGCAGCTAAGGCAGAGGGATATCAAGGGAATGAGAGAGCGCAAATATTTCGGAACTGATGGTATTCGTGGGAAGGTTGGTAAAAATCCAATCACACCAGACTTCATATTAAAACTAGGTTGGGCAGCCGGAAAAGTACTATCCAGACACGGCTCTCGAAAAATCATTATGGGAAAAGATACTCGAATTTCCGGTTATATGTTAGAGTCTGCACTAGAAGCTGGATTAGCGGCTGCAGGACTGTCTACTTCCTTCACCGGTCCAATGCCGACGCCCGCAGTAGCTTACTTAACGCGCACCTTTCGAGCAGAAGCCGGTATTGTAATTTCTGCTTCACATAACCCATTTTATGACAACGGCATTAAGTTTTTCTCAATTAATGGAGAAAAATTGCCAGATTACGTTGAAGATGCAATTGAAGCTGAAATCGACCAACCATTAACTTGCATGGAATCTTCTAAGTTAGGCAAAGCTAGTCGCATGATAGACGCCGCTGGCCGTTATATCGAATTCTGTAAAGGTACTTTTCCTAGCAAACTAAATCTGCAAGGGTTGAAAATTGTGATCGATTGCGCCAATGGCGCTACCTACCACATTGCACCAAATGTATTTCGTGAACTAGGTGCCACAGTGATTGCTATAGGCATAACACCGGATGGCATGAATATTAATAAAAATTGTGGTGCAACTAACATCCGCCAATTACAGCGTTGGGTTCTAAAGGAGAATGCGCATGTTGGATTAGCGTTTGACGGTGATGGTGACCGCGTGATCATGGTGGATCATTTGGGAAATAAGGTTGACGGCGATCAGATCCTATATATTATTGTTTGCGAAGAACGACGTCAAAGCCAGTTACATGGTGGTGCTGTCGGTACACTGATGAGCAATATGGGATTAGAATTAGCCCTTAAGAAATTTGGGATCCCATTTGCACGGGCAAAAGTAGGTGATCGATACGTTTTAGAAAAATTACAAGAACTAGACTGGCGAATTGGTGCAGAAAATTCCGGGCATGTAATCTTGCTAGAAAAAACAACTACCGGTGATGGTATCATAGCTGGGTTGCAAGTTTTAAGTGCAATGGTTAGTAATCATATGAGTTTATGTGATCTTTATAGAGGTATACAGCTGTTGCCGCAAGTTTTAATTAATGTGCATCTTTCGGAAAACAACAATCCTTTAGAGTCTACTAAAGTGCGTAAAATAACTCAACAAGTTAAGACTGAGTTAGCCGATCGAGGGCGTGTATTATTAAGAAGATCAGGAACAGAAACAGTGGTCCGCGTCATGGTAGAAGGTGAAAATGCACAGCAAGTAACCGCATTAGCACAGCGTATTGCTGACGCAGTAAAAGCGGCTGATGCTCAGGATCACTAATTATTATTTTTCTATAAACGTATTAATGCTAGTAAATGACTCTTGCGTGATTAAAGGGATTTAGTTAGTATTTATATTTGTTCAATTAAGCAGTGTGTAAAAATATCTATTAATGTTTTTAGGAAGTTTTAAAATAAATATAGTATAAAAAGTTGCAAAGACATGGATACAACTATGTACGAAGTTCTTTTAATAATCTTTTTATTGATATCAATCGGGCTAGTGACCTTAATTACTTTACAGCAAGGTAAGGGCGCTGATACTAACGCCTCTTTTGGCGCAAGTGCCTCTAATATATTCCTTGGTTCGAATGGTTATGGTAACGGTATTACTCGCATAACTACGGTGTTAGCGATGTTATTTTTTATAATTAGCTTGATTTTAAGCAACCGTAGTAGTCATCAAAATCAAAAAAACAGTGAATGGGATCATTTGAGTCACCCAAGACAGTCTGAGAGCGCCACCATACCATCAGCGCTATCCGTTCCTCCAAACAAGGGTATTCCGCAGTAAGAAGAAAAGCTTTAAATAATAATTATATCTAAAAACGCAACGATAGTTGGTAGTCAAATAATACCGAGGTGGTGAAATTGGTAGACACGCTACCTTGAGGTGGTAGTGCCGTAATAGGCTTATGGGTTCAAGTCCCATCCTCGGTACCAACTCTAAGAGAGAACTTGCAATTTTTTAATTTTTATTTTATATTCTGTACGATTGTAGACGTGGGATACAGCGGATTTTAGGTGGTAACATTCATAATCCAGGAGTCGTCAGTTTAAATCTGACTTCTCATAAACACCTGTTTTATAGGTATGTATATACAAATAGACTACAAAAAATAATATGCGATATTCTCGCAATACTTTTTTAAAAACACATTAATTTTAAATTACGCTGAAATCGCTGCACAAAAATAAGATCTAGCTATATAAAGCCTCGATTTTTGAGGCTTTATATTATTTTACAATAGCCTCACTAAGTTATAAATTTTATGCATGTCTTAAAATCGCAGTTAATCTGTACTAATTTATCAGTTGAGTAAAACGCTATGGATACTATCAGAAGAGTTAAGTTTTCAGGAATGGAATATTTATGCGAACCAATCTGCGCACTGTATCTATATTTATAGCAAACGTGTCATTAATGTGATCGTCATATTGATATTAACTACAAAATCAAAATTATATTAGATGTTGCAGAATTAATCAAAGTAGCTTACAACTTGGAAAGACTCTCCTCTGGTCTTAGTGGCTCAGCGTTTATCAAAAAAACTACACATGTTTCTTGGTGAAAAATCAGCCAAGCTTTTCGTGTAGCGGTATAGAATCGCTCAAGGTAGCAAGGTATTATCAAGTTTGTTGAGGAATAATAATCACAATTACTGTGTATAGAACAGATGACATATGTGCACTAAGAAATATCCAAAAAAACAAACCTGATACCCCACTATTAACGTTTTAATAAGGCGATTAAGTATGAATAAAGAGATCCTAGCTGTTGTTGAAGCGGTGTCTAATGAAAAATCTCTTCCACGTGAGAAGATTTTCGAAGCGTTAGAAATCGCTTTAGCTACTGCTACCAAAAAAAAATATACGCAAGAAATAGACGTCTTTGTTAACATTAATCGAAAAACCGGCGATTTTAATACTTTTCGTCGTTGGGTTATCGTTGATGACGTAATGCAACCTACACGTGAAATTACACTAGAGGCAGCACAATACGAAGAACCTGGCACTGAGTTGGGCGAGTATATAGAAGATCAGATCGAATCCGTCACTTTTGACCGTATTACCACTCAAATCGCTAAACAAGTTATTGTTCAAAAAGTGCGCGAAGCTGAGCGTGCAATGATAGTAGAGGCGTTTCGTAAACACGAAGGTGAAATAGTAACCGGCGTAGTGAAAAAAGTAAATCGTGATAGCATTTCACTTGATCTAGGTAGTAACGCTGAAGCAGTCATTAGCCGTGAAGACATGTTGCTGCGCGAAAACTTCCGACCTGGTGATCGAATCCGGGGTGTATTATATATCGTCCGTCCAGAATCCCGCGGCGCTCAATTATTCGTTAGTCGATCTAGTCCAGAAATGTTGAAAGAGTTATTCCGTATTGAAGTACCAGAAATTGGCGAAGAAGTGATTGAGATTAAAGCAGCAGCTAGGGATCCTAGTTCTCGTGCAAAAATCGCAGTAAAAACTAATGATAAGCGTATTGACCCAGTCGGCGCCTGCGTGGGTATGCGTGGTGCACGCGTGCAGGCCGTTTCAAACGAGCTCAGTGGCGAACGTATTGATATTATCTTATGGGATGATAATCCCGCACAATTTGTTATCAACGCCATGGCTCCGGCAGACGTTACCTCAATTGTAGTAGATGAAAATAATTTCACCATGGATATTGCCGTTGAACCTAGTAACTTAGCACAAGCAATCGGCCGTAATGGCCAAAATGTACGTTTGGCTTCTCAGTTATTAAAACAACATTGCAATGATGACCGTTGGGAACTCAATATAATGACCACCGATGCTTTACAAGCCAAGCACCAGGCCGAAGAAAATGCTGCTATTGATATGTTTACTAAGCATCTTGATATCGATGAGCATTATGCTACCGTTTTAGTTCAAGCAGGTTTGTCAAGCCTAGAAGAAATAGCCTATGTACCCATTAAAGAGCTATTGGAAATTAACAATCTAGATACAACGACAGTTAAAGCATTACGCGAGCGTGCTAAAGCTGTCTTGACTACTTTAGCCCTGGCTGAAGAAGAAAGTCTAGGCAGTCAGAAGCCTTCTGCAGACTTACTTAACCTGCCAGGTCTCCAACGTAGTATAGCTTTAAGGCTTGCCGAGTATGGAATTGGTACACTGGAAGAGCTTGCTGAACAAGGCATCGATGACCTGGCTAATATCAAAGAACTTAGCGATCAGAAAGCCGGTGAATTGATCATGGCTGCACGTAATATCTGTTGGTTTGGCGACAATCCATAATAAACTGTAGCAGGAAGGAAAAGCATGACAATAGATGTAACCGTAACATCGCTGGCAGAAGAAATTCAGACTTCAGTTGATCGCCTAGTACAGCAGTTTGCTAATGCAGGGATCCATAAGTCTATGTCAGATTCTGTAACTCAACAAGAAAAAGAAACTTTGCTAACGTACTTAAACCATAAACACGGTAGTACATTAAGCAAACTCACGTTGCAACGCAAAATACGCAGCACCTTAAATGTTCCCAGCACTGGCGGAAAAAGTAAATTTATACAACTTGAAGTGAGAAAAAAACGCACCTATATTAATCGCAGTACACAAGAAACTCAAACGGTAGTCACGGAAACGCAACAGCATCATGCTGCAACAGAACATGTGGCTGAAGAGAAAGTTCCATATGAGACTACAAAAAATACCAAGGATATTGTAGCACGTACAGAGATAGCGACTAATCAGTATGCTCGCGTAATCATTAAGACATCTCAAGCAGAAAAATCTCGTTGGGCAACTGAAACAGCTGCACTTAAACGTAAATCGGAAGAAGAAGTACTAAGAAAGGTTAAAGAAGAAGCCAAGCGCGTAGCAGAAGAAGCACGCCGTATGGCTGAAGAAAACCGTGAGAAATGGGCTGAAGCTGAAGCAGCTAGTGCTGTAGTTGAAAAAGCAGATTACCATATAACCACGTCTCAGCATGCCAGAGCAGCTGAAGATGAAAACGATGCTAAAGTTGAAAGCGATCGACGCAACCGCAATCGCAGTAGTAAAATAACTAAAAAAAAGAAAGGTAATAAGCTGTTTGAATCTAAAGCAGATCGTGAAGAAGCCCGTGCTGTAATGCGTAGCGGAAAAAGCAAGAAAAAACCGAGTAGTTTGCAACAATCTTTCAATAAACCAGCTCAAGTAATTAATCGTGACGTCATTATTAGCAATACTATTACCGTGGCTGAATTAGCTAATAAAATGGCAGTGAAAAGCTCTCAAGTTATAAAAATTATGATGCAATTGGGTACAATAACCACTATCAATCAGATTATCGATCAAGATACCGCACAATTGGTAGCTGAAGAAATGGGCCATAAAGTCATCCTACGTCGTGCAAATGAGTTAGAAGAGGCGTTGATGAGTGATCGTGATACCGGTGATTTAGCGGAATCACGTGCACCAGTAGTGACTATCATGGGTCATGTTGATCATGGTAAAACTTCAGTATTAGACTACATTCGCTCTACTAGAGTAGCAGCGAGTGAAGTTGGCGGTATTACCCAACACATCGGTGCTTACCACGTGGAAACGAATCATGGCATGATTACTTTCCTTGATACTCCAGGCCATGCAGCCTTTACTTCTATGCGAGCTCGTGGTACACAAGTAACTGATATTGTAGTACTCGTGGTTGCTGCTGATGATGCTGTAATGCCACAAACGATCGAAGCTATTCAGCACGCGAAAGCGGCAAAGGTACCCTTAGTAATTGCAGTAAATAAAATAGATAAACCAGCAGCCGATGCAGAACGCGTCAAAAAAGAACTATCCCAGCACGGCGTAATGCCAGAAGAGTGGGGAGGTGAAGTACAAATTGTCCATGTTTCTGCAAAATCTGGTATCGGTATTAACGCATTACTGCATGCAATCCTATTACAGGCTGAACTCCTCGAGCTAAAAGCTGTTCGCAATGGAATGGCCAGCGGTGTGGTGATCGAATCTTTCCTAGACAAAGGCCGTGGCCCTGTGGCAACTATCCTAATTCAGGAAGGCACACTAAATAAGGGTGACATTGTACTGTGTGGTTTTGAATACGGCCGAGTACGTGCGATGCGCAATGAGCGAGGCCATGATGTGATGTCTGCTGGCCCATCTATACCAGTAGAAATCCTTGGTTTATCTGGGATTCCATTAGCGGGTGATGCAGCTAATGTCGTACGTGATGAGAAAAAAGCACGTGAAGTGGCGTTATATCGTCAAGGACAGTTCCGCGAAGTTAAACTTGCGCGTCAACAACAATCTAAATTAGAAAATCTATTCTCTAGTATGAATAGAGGAGAACAATCTGAACTGAATATTGTGTTAAAATCTGATGTACAAGGTACTTGTGAAGCCATCATAAACGCGTTACTTAAGCTGTCTACCAATGAAGTAAAGGTAAATATTATAGGCTCCGGTGTAGGGAGCATCACTGAGACTGATGCTATGCTGGCAGCTTCCTGCAATGCTATTATGGTAGGCTTTAACGTTCGTGCTGACGCCTCTTCTCGACGCATCATTGAAGAAGAAGGCCTTAGTTTACACTATTATTCAGTAATCTATACCTTAATTGATGAAGTAAAAAAAGCAATGAGCGGCATGCTGGCACCTGAGTATAAACAACAGATTACTGGATCGGCTGTAGTACGCAACGTTTTTATATCACCTAAATTTGGTGCTATCGCCGGTTGCATAGTTGCTGACGGAATAATTAAGCGTCATAATCCTATTCGTATTTTGCGTAATCAGATAGTTATCTATGAAGGTAAAATAGAATCCCTACGTCGATTTAAGGATGACGTTAGTGAAGTACGTAATAGCATAGAATGTGGTATTAGCATGAAGAATTATAATGATATATGTGTTGGTGATACAATTGAAGTATTTGAAATGATTGAAATTCAACGTACCTTGACTTAATAACTGTATGTTTCTGATTACGCAACAGAACTTAAATAATCGCAAGCAGGTAATGCATTAGAGCTATAAAATATAAACCGTTAAACCAACTGGGGTTAGCAAAGAATATCGACAAAAATGAGTTAAAGTAGTTTAGATACTATCTATTAATAAAAAAATCTTTGCGCCCCAATTTAACTTAAGAATTTTAAATGACAAAAGAGTTTAACCGCCGCAGTCAACGCGTTGAAAAAGAAATGCAAAAAAAAATTGCAATGATTTTACAATATGAAATCAACGATCCTCGTATTAGCATTGCTACGGTATCTAGGATAAAAATTTCCCGTGACCTAACCTACGCTAAAATTTATATTACCTTTTTAAACTTATTAGCTGAACAGCATGATCTAGATCTGATCAACAATAGCCTTAAAATATTGCAGGACGCTTCCAGCTATATTCGTGCCATCCTAAGCAAAACTATGCGTTTGCGCATAATACCAGAGCTAACTTTCGCCTATGACAACTCACTTGTAGAAGGTATACGAATCTCCAAACTTATAGATAATGCTATAAACCATGATGTAGAACCCTATTGCGTATTAATGAGCGATACTAAGAAAAACTCATGAGTCGCCCTCGTCGCTATGGTCGTGATATTCACGGTATACTATTATTAGATAAACCAGAAGGATTGTCATCGAACAGTGCTTTACAGAAAGTAAAACAGCTATATAATGCCAATCATGCGGGTCATACTGGCACTCTTGATCCTCTAGCAACTGGAATGCTTCCGATCTGTTTCGGAGAAGCAACGAAGTTCTCACGTTTTTTACTGAATTCCAATAAACTCTATAGAGTAATTGCTAAACTAGGTCAACGTACCGATACTTCTGATGCGACTGGTCAAGTAGTGAAACACCGTCCAGTACACTTCACCTCAACGCAACTAAATGCAGCACTAAATAAATTCCGTGGCAACCTTCAGCAAATACCATCAATGTACTCAGCACTCAAGTATCAAGGAAAAAAACTCTATGAATATGCTCGAAAAGGGATCAATGTGCCACGTAAATCGCGTCATATTACCGTTTATCAATTACAGATTATTCATTGGGAACAAGATACACTAGAGTTAGAAATTTATTGCTCAAAAGGTACCTATATTCGTACGATCATTGATGATCTTGGAGAGCTACTAGGCTGTGGTGCACATGTAAGTTACCTGCGTCGCCTGCACGTAACACCTTATCCAACTGAACGTATGGTAACGCTGCAACACCTACAAGCTTTATTGGAACAAGCACAGGCCCAAACGATTGCGCTAAATAAATTAATTGATCCATTGCTCATACCGATAGATAGTGTAGTTAATCACTACCCAGAAATAAATTTATCATCTAGCGTAGCTAGCAACATTAAACAAGGCCGAATAGTGCAGGTTATTACTATGCCAACTCCTGGTATAGTACGAATTACGGAAGGTAAAGAACGCAACTTTATTGGGATAGGTGTAGTTGCACACAATGGTCTTCTAGCACCGCAGCGCCTAGTCATAAATTATAAAAGTACTCTAAATTAACTATCTAAATTGAATGTTATGCTGACCTGATATCCTTAGAAACTTATATAATTAAATAAACTGTATTATTATAAAATTTCTTATTTATAACTACAAAACTATATTTGACGTGAGGTATTAAGAAAAGTGAAAGCAACTGCATTATAGCGTTCTATAATCAAGGAGATGCAATCATATAAAAGCTATTTTTTAATTCACAAAAACTAATATTCCATTTAATAACTTTAACTATGCGTTCTTTATTAGACTACTCGAGCTCAAGATATTATCGGACACCTGCAGAATAACAGCTCTCTCTAGACAATAGAGATTAAATAATTTTAATTATTAAAACTTTTGGTATACTAAAACATACCAAAATAGCATAAAATCTTTATATAAATCTATATAAAAGGAGATAAAAATCACCGGCCAATGCTATTCATTAGCTTTCTTAATATAATATTTAAAATAAAAAACCGCATATAGCAAAATGCTAGGCTATAGACATAAAAAGTTTAAAATAAGGACGAACCATCAGCGTATATATAATCAGTAAGATAAGGATAAACCTCACAATAAGAAAAATAACCTTTAATGATTACATATGTAACAGTAAAATATGTGTATTGATACGAACACGGAATGTTAATCTAATAAAGAAAAACCATCTATCTTCTTTGATGCAAAGATTATTTCATGCTCACTCATATGCAGTAGAAAATAATCATAAGTATTTTTTTAATATCTTTTCTCTTATAGTGCAAGTATAAAAGTAATTATAAAGCCATTAAAAGATACACATAAAAACGAAAAAATCGCGATTAACTTTTTTAAAATGTATAGGAAATAGTCTAGTCCTTTTCTTGACATGTTATTGTCAATTAATAACAACCATTATATAAACTTAATTTAAATTGTTATATGCTAAAGAATATAGTAAAATTTGCAGAAATACAGCACTCAGGTAGGCAATGAGTCGGGAACATCAATAAATAGTACATTCACTAAAAATCTTACATTATAGATAACCTGCAATGTTCCTAATATAATTACTAATTAAGCAACTCAAGTAAGAAAAGCAATGCAGTATCAATAACTTATGTTAGAATAAATCTATTACTTATAATTCATTGTGTATAATTTAGAACATTAAAAAATAAAACGCATTTAGCACTTTATTTTTATCGTTTTTGTTTATTTATAATACTATCCTTTATCATGAATAATTTATTGTTAGTAAATATCTATGTGATAACTATCATTTAGTAGATAGTTTGTTAGTTAGATAATTGAATATTACTAAGTGATTTTCTGATACATTAGCGTTGCAATATCACTCTAAGATACCAGACTCGTGCGTGACTCACCAAATATAACTTCCAAGAACAAGTCTTAACGTATATGAACGTTAACAAGCCAGAAAGTCGTAAAGTATCGCAAACAGGGTATTAAGCACTATAAACCTATTTATTTTGCTAGGTAAATTTTACACAATACTACTGATAATTTTTTTAAAGCTCTACTAAATAACAAGTCAATTAATTTTGTGATTATCTTACTTTAAACTCTAAAAGCAACTACATCTTCTTAATGGACTTTGTGTATGCCATAGCGTACAGGCTAAAACCTCTTTTAACTTATAAAAGCATTAAAAACCAACTACATATCGATGCTATGATTATTTATCAGTATATTGTATGTAATAAACGTTCACTGATACCCGTTTAGTAAAATCTACTACAGCAATATTTTTAATATGTAATACGTCAGTTATATGTCTATTTAGACAACTAAGCAGAAAAACAGAATAAACATCAAGCTTTCTCACTCTCTGATATCTGCTTAGCGCTGAATAGCGCGAATGCTGAATAGCGCGAATATAGATCGATGAATCTGAATCAGATCATTCTGTAGATACAATATATACAAATAATACTACGTATTAGTATTTGTTATACTGAATGTTGTATATAAAGCCGCGGTTTATAACAGGTGTAATGACACACTAAAACTAACCTTTGCAGTCGAAACAGCATACTTCTTTTAAAGATTTTGATGGCTACCCTACCAATTAAAGTGTTCACTATTATTGCAAAATTTGACACGGCAAAATTAATCTATCATTAATCTTATATGCATAAATCAGCAGAGACAATTCTAAAAAAATACCTATCATACTATGACATTAAAGTGATCCAGCGATTTTAATGATCTATATATAAAAAATTCAATACTCCATTTTATCGTTATGCTATACATTTAATATTTGTCTGAAGAATTATTATTAATAGCATTACCAGACTTATTAGTCTATATACTATATATATTGTTTAAATACTCCCTGAATCTACGCTTAAATTGCAATAATTTTGCAAATATCGTATTTATTATCATTTATATTGCTGCAGGCAGTATGCCGATAACTAGATAGAGAAAAAAGTAAAAAAACACAGGTGATAACCAGTGAACCAGTCTGAGTGCATAAGTAAGCAACACGCAAACCATGCAAACAAAATAAAAGATTAGATCTGATAGAATTGCATTCTACTTTTATACAGTGACATAAGATTTTAGTATAGCTGCTTTACTGAAATCTTTACGGAAAAGTGCCGTTCTGCTTATCTCACGCCAGTACTAAACTTATTTACTCTTACATACAACCTTAAAGTTTTTTAAATATCTTTTAATTCTTAATATCCTAAAGCAATTAAAAAACATCTATACAAAAATACTGGTACATTCTATACGATCATCGCATAATAATAAATGCACTACCACTAGGTAACCGCTAAGATAATAACTAGATAGAGAGATTATATAAAACTATAAACAATAGTACCTATGGTAAAATTGCATGCGTTTTTTACTTCAAAAAGTTAGCTAAATCGCAATATGAATGAACTCTTGAAGATTGCAATAAAGATGGGTGATAGTTTACTGTTCATCGCATATATATTCTAGATGCATAGGATGACTGTATCATGGAAGTTCAATAGATCTATAGCATTTATGCACGTACAACTAAACGCTTTATTTAAGAATCTTAGATCTTTCCATAAAGAAATTCTGTTATATATTAACTGTGTTCTTATATCAGATGAATATTTAATAAACATTAAAATTAAGTTATTTCTAGCGTCTAAATTTAGAGGTGTTGTTTAATACCATGAATCTCTATTTTGTTACCTTATTTATTCAGATGGTAACTATCTCTGATTCTTTAGAACAACGATTCTAATACATTATTGTATCTTAAAAATATTAGATATTTCACTATTTATAAAACAACTTTGACTGCTTAGTAAATTCGCAAGAAATGCTTTATAAAATAGTTTATACATTTTATGATTCTATCATGATAGAATGAATGATAGAATTTTTATTTTTTATAATCAGTATCTAGTATGTTTGTGCGCAATGATATACTAATCTTTAAAAAACTTACAAAGGACGCACAACCTAAGTAATTATGTTAACCATTTGCATCTTTTTTAGAAAGTAATACGATACCTGTTGTTAAGTTATGTAATGTTTATCGCAATTCCTGTGATAAAAGTGTGATCTTTTCCTTTTCTTACCTAGGTGTGCAACTTATCCTCATAAAAACAAGTGTAAGTCAATCAAGAATGTAATTTAACCTAACAGTACATATTACTCTGCTTCGCCCATCGTTTTTAGTTTTCTAGACAATTCGCGACGCTCTTTTGATAAATCAGCATTTTTTATGATATAATCATCAATGCGTTCTTCATAGTCACCACGCATATTAGCGATAATAGCCTGAATGTCGTTAACATTTATATTCATGCCAGACTTAATATATTCACTCAGATTTTTAAGTAACAGTACACGCTTTTGATTATCACGTACCTTCTTTTCGTTATCAATAATTTCGCGTTGCAATTTATTTTTTCGTCGAAACAGACGTACAAATTCTAAGACTGTTTGAAAACTTGGTTTATTTATATTATCCATATTTATACCTTTAATCGAAGTATATACTAAAAAATCTTAATATGTGCTTCTTCTTACAAAGTGCGTGAATTAAATGATTATACGTATTTCTATACCTTTTATATAATATAGTAAACATAGATTTTCTTGGTTTAAAACCAATGAACCAAGAGTTATATTTATAATTACCTAGAAAGATATTTAAATTTTACCTAACTTAATGTATTGCATTGGATATAATAATAATTTTAAACCTTTACATATGTATTTTATCTATTCACTGATATTGCTCTCTTCACTGAATTACTTACGGAAAAGTCATTGCAATACATTGATATAAATAATTATTTTATCCAGATACGTTTGATACGGCACCAATAATCTTTTATTATACAAAATCTCTTGGTGTATTCCTAAAGAATAAATCTATCTAATTGCCATTACGATAGTTACCTAGTGGTAGTGCATTTGTTATTATGCGATGATCGTATAGAATGTACCAGTATTTTTGTATAGATGTTTTTTAATTGCTTTAGGATATTAAGAATTAAAAGATATTTAAAAAACTTTAAGGTTGTATGTAAGAGTAAATAAGTTTAGTACTGGCGTGAGATAAGCAGAACGGCACTTTTCCGTAAAGATTTCAGTAAAGCAGCTATACTAAAATCTTATGTCACTGTATAAAAGTAGAATGCAATTCTATCAGATCTAATCTTTTATTTTGTTTGCATGGTTTGCGTGTTGCTTACTTATGCACTCAGACTGGTTCACTGGTTATCACCTGTGTTTTTTTACTTTTTTCTCTATCTAGTTATCGGCATACTGCCTGCAGCAATATAAATGATAATAAACACGATATTTGCAAAATTATTGCAATTTAAGCGTAGATTCAGGGAGTATTTAAACAATATATATAGTATATAGACTAATAAGTCTGGTAATGCGATTAATAATAATTCTTCAGACAAATATTAAATGTATAGCATAACGATAAAATGGAGTATTGAATTTTTTATATATAGATCACTAAAATTACTTAGTAACCTTAATATCAAAAATAACGATAAATATTCCTTAAAATCCTACCTTATTCATATAAACTATTGTATCCAACAATTTATAGGTATGCATTAACAAATACAGTAGTAAACCACCTATAAATATTAGATTAGGCTAACCACTAAGTTTAAATAGTTATTTGAAGCACGTAAATATATTTATCAGTAATCACGGGCTACTGTAAAACTAATAAATCAATTACACTGTCGTCTAGGACGTATGGTCATTTGATACGAAAATCAATGTATATTTTATTAATTTAAAACAACGGGAAACGACATTTTTCCTTACCAGTACTATAGTCAACCTGAAGTCAATTCTGAAGAATCCTGAAGACATTCTATATAATGTCTTGTGATCTTTGATTATGTGTGATGCTGTCTGCAGATGCATTAGATAAAGCTAAGTAGACCCAAAGGAATACTCACTATTCCAATTGTAGTAAGACAAAACTAATACATCTGCAACGCACAGTATCACCGACATACCTACTTAAGCTGTGAGTAAGTAGTTAAATAACTTTGATACTGAGCATGATAACTATGACAATCATATATTTACAAAATTAAAAATCAACTCGCTGATCTTTCTTGCATATAAACGATCATTGTTTTAACGTTGCACCAAAACTGATTATAAATTAATCAGTTTACGTAGCTCTGTTTTATTGATTTTACCTGATCATTCGAGTATGTAGAATAAATCAAATTCTTTTATTAATGTTAATCGCTTATATAATAACACTATCTAATGACGCCTATAAGATTACGGTTACTGTCATTATAAACATAATAAAAAACGTTCCACTCAAATAGATAAAGTCGCTAAGGAGGGAGTCAATAAACTATAATGTTATATTATAATATATAACAACGAAGAAACACAAAAAATAAAAAGACAGTTAAAATAACTTAACAAAACTGATTATATATCATATATATAATGTAATTAAACTAGATAATGCTAATAACAGTAGCTCATTAATACTAAATTAGACAATAGCATTATACGATATATCTACAGTCTTTTAGACATAGACATTAAATATAGCAATATAATCGCTCAATGTAACGATGCAAAATACTTGATTTTTACATCCCTCTAGAAAATTAAAAAATAGACAACAATTGAAAACCCTAAAACTCAACGGAAAATTTATTTATTAGTCAATCTTTACATAGTGTTATGTTTTAGCTTATCTTATTAACTGTTATACGTGGATGCTGCTATCCCAGCATCCCTAATATTTCTGAGTATATTATACCATGCAGTTTTTTTACCATAAATGTCAGTAGTAACATGCTAGTTAATTCAGCTAAAAACATGCTTGATATAATCACCATCATTGTCGACAAACGAACTAAAGCACCATATGTCTCTCTACCTAATAGTTACTCAGATATTTACTTTTTAAACTACATCAAATTCCTTGAATACATCCTCACTATCTGTATGGTAAAATGTTTAATATATAGTTGGCAATGCTGATGATATACGGACTTGCTTCGACTGTTCTCGAGATTAGACGCTATTAATTTAGATCTTATATGTCCTCGACATATATATTAATCTAACTGTATATAATGTAGGAATTCTCTTGTCTCACGCTAAAAAAACAACTAATCTGATAAACTCACTTCCTGTGTCTATTGATTTTTAATAACTCGTATTGAAATCATTCATCCTGTATGGCAATACACAAAATAATATTTAGCAGCAAACCATAGGGGCTTGCTCATGCAGCACGCAGATCTATTCTATTGATACGTCGTGTTATCGAGACACGAATAATATTCGCACTAAAACCACATCCGATACATTAATGATGTATACTACAAAAAAGACATATTCGTTTTATATTGGCATACTAATCATTCTCGACGAACCTCATCATGGCTCAAGGTACTCTTTATATTATTTCCGCACCTAGTGGAACAGGTAAATCAAGTCTAATTCAGGCTTTGTTAAAAACAAACCCTCTGTATTCTATGAAAGTTTCTATCTCATATACCACGCGAACTAGTCGTCCAGGTGAGAATCATGGCGAGCATTATTTTTTCGTCTCACACGACGAATTCCATCAAATGATTATACAAGATGCATTTCTTGAGCATGCTAAAGTATTTGGGAACTATTATGGTACTTCTCGTGCTATCATTACACAAATGTTATCAACTGGTGTAGATGTATTCCTAGATATTGACTGGCAGGGTGCGAAAAAAATCCGAAGTAATATGCCACAGGCCCGTAGTATCTTTATACTACCACCTTCGAGAGAAGAATTAAGTTGCCGCCTTCGCGGTCGTAAGCAAGATACCGAAGAGGTAATCGCCGGACGCATGAATCAATCTTTATCTGAACTGATACATTACACAGAGTATGATTATTTAATTTTGAACGATAATTTTGATACAGCATTATCTGATTTAAAAACTATTATTCACGCCGAACGCCTGCGTTTAAATCATCAATTATTATGGAATGATACGTTAATTAGTAAACTACTACTAGACTAAAAATAGTTTTAGTATTATATTTCCTATATTTATTACCTATGGAGTAAAATATGGCACGTGTCACTGTTCAAGAAGCAGTCGAAAAAATTGGTAATCGTTTTGACCTAGTATTAGTTGCTGCTCGTCGGGCACGTCAAATTCAAACAGGTGGAAAAAATACATTAGTTCCCAACGAAAATGATAAGTATACCGTTATTGCACTACGTGAGATTGAAAAAGGTTTAATTACTACCCAAATTCTAGATTTATATGCACGTCAAGAACAAAAAGAACAGGTAATTATTGAGAATCAAAACGATTAACATAATATCTAAAGATCATTGTTAATTACACTAATCATGTTTCTGGTATCGGCTACTGAATCTATAACTGCTTATTCAACTTTATCTACCTAAAGCGGAGATAAGACTTCTTAAACAGGCCTACTCGTTGCGCGCGATGTTTATTCACAGCCAACACGTCTCAGTGTAGTGAGACTATCAGGCTCACCTAGTTACGATAGTTCTTAGGTTCTACCAAAATTTGTCTTGACCATGAAACACCAATGACTGCTTTACCACCTGATATTTTCGCAGATACCCTACCGTAATATTAAGAGATGAAATAGCTCTTTTCATAATGTTACCGAGATTGTTGAAAACGTTATAAAGCTTGAAGCGCTAACATTTCAAGATAAGAAAGAAGCGCAAGTTAAAAACTTCTTCAAGATGAGCATAGCGATTATTGAGGATATACGTGTTTTACTAGTTAAGCTAGTCTAAACGTATGTATAAGACATGTACTCTTAGATTATTTCAATCTGAAAACAGATACGTTGCACGCCAAACGTTATAGATCTACAGTCCGTTGGCGCGTCAATTCAGTATTCACTATTTACAAACCAAGCTAGTAGGCTTTAAGTCTTCCAGCAATCTGTGTTAATCGCGATCTCATAATTTAAAAGATAGCAAAACCCGCAAAAGTCATCATAAAAAGACGCTAAACATCCCGATGTTAAAGAACAATTAACTAAAGTAGATATTTTGTTATATTATCAGATGAAAATATCTAGATTCCATCTACCTTCATACATCTTAAAAACAATGTTTACATTCAATTATAGATATCTATAAGTTTCGAGTGACTCTAAAAGATAGATATCTACTACAACGTGCTCAGGTAAGTTCATGACTTATAAAAAACGATAGCCTATGCGCTTTTAAAGCTATCTCTCCATTCTAATACCAATAGTTACTGCCATACATGACTGATCGACCTTTATCGTATACTGATTAAGGTGTAAATTCAGACTGAAAAGATGAATCATATGGCTACAGTGAAAGTTTCTGCATACTGGCTTATAAAAAAATACAAAAAATTAGCACTACAACATAAATCCGGGCATAATATTGGATGAAAAACCCGACGAATCTAAATAAAACATACTAGTAATATAGTTAAATGTATTGGGAGTGTAAATTCTCGTCTATACTCAGAAAATATACGTTTTCACCTTCACAAACCATATCATCGAATTACTCTTTTGGGCTATACTAATTGATTGTTCACGCGCAGTATATATGATTTTGACCGTTCCTCTATGGAAACTCGCAAATTCTTAAGATATGTCGCGTTATCACAATCACAAACTAGTAGTCAGATAGTAGAGTCACCCTTCTAACACAAACGTGATCAAATCCTGACCAAATCACTTGCATTCTTAGCTTAAAAGTACGCGGAAAACCGCCAAATGCTGCACCACTTCTTCAAGCACAATAATTCTATTAACCTCTATCTAATCTACTAAATTATATATTAAATAATGGTTATAAGCTGACCGAGTTTCCCCAAGAAACTAATCTAAAACAAGGAAAAGCACATCACGCTTAAAATACTAAATAATTTTTCTAACAGATACCCTCCCCTATGCAATGTTATAAAACAGGCAACTAAAACTATTAACCTAATCTCTATGACTCTATTATCCTAGTGTTCGCGAGCTATCTATGCTGACGTCAAACTAAACAAAGAACTATTAATTCGCCATACATACTATTACAGTACTATGAATCACCAAAACAACTTGCGTAATGTATGCCAGTTAAGTGGAGGTAGGAGATCGATTAAAAATTTCTTGCTGAGATTAAAATTGATACATATACTAATTAAAAAAAGAAACTGCTGCACTTATAACTGTTATACATACATCCTTGTCTGATATAAAACATCTAAATACCAAGCACACAGACCATTGAATGTATAGCATTTTTATTTATACACTATTATAAATCCTGTGCATTTAACACATATTACACGTAAACCCATATTATTCTAAATATTATAAAAGTTTACCGAAATCAAATTAATGCTTACAAGTTACCACGGTATGTTCAGATGAGTGGAATATACCACGTGACAGATGCCGCTCATAATATTTCGTATAACACACGCATGTACACGAGCAAACAATATCTCTGGCGTTACTCTCGTTGCTATAGATATCTAATTACACATTTAAACTGGCAGATCTCAGTGAAGATTTTATGCTTCGCTAAAACTTTTAGATGCTTGTACTCATTAAAATGGCTTTTTTATCAAAAAGCCTCATTGCAATTACAATTCTATTAACTAAAATCGTCAATAAAATACAGAGCATGACAACTCTTATGTCTAAGATGTTATAATAGGAGCATATACAATGATATAACAGTTATATTGCTTACGTCGGAAGGGTAAGGAAATCTGATGAATAACTTAGGGTCTGTAGTTATCTGAGGTTTCTATAAAACAGAGTATCAGTTACTTACTAGCTCATAAAGGTGAGTCTAAAATATAGGTTCTAATAACTATATGAACTTGCTACAGTACTTAGAGTTAAATAGTTATCTAAAAAGTTTTAACCATGCAGATCATTTTTAAGTAAATTTATTAAGTATGATTATAACGCTTTATTATTTTAGGTGAAACTTAATAACTGCAGCATAAAAGCTTCCATTATATCCAAAAAAATCTGATATCGCATATCGCTACAACACGCAAATATAAAATATCTATAGAAACATAGAAAACACTCAATAAGACAAACATATAGATAGTACTGATGAAATGGTATTAGTTTTATGTAATGTAGCAGTACAACCGGTATACTATGACGCAATACTTACTAAAAAGCAGACGGTAAAGATTAGAGAGAGTGTTTTTTGAAAATAAAGACGCGCTAAATCTAAGTAATATACACATAGCTGAAGTTTATTAAGCGATTGATAGTCGTTGTATTCTCAATCATACAGTGCTTATTCATCATGCTTTATGATATTTACTTAACGATGTAAAGCGTATATAATCTCTTATGCGATCGAGCATCAATAAGTAGAACTAGTAAAATTAAGCAATAACATACATACTATACCTTATCCTCTGCCTTCCAACAACAAAATATAACACTAATAAAATTTGTTAAAATTACACATAAAACTGAACCATAAGTATAACTTGATTTTATCAAGTACATCCCATTGGAAATGTCATACGCTTTTTGACACAGTATTGTTCAATGTAACTTCAAGGTATTACATAAGATACATAATACATTATAGATAATACAGAACATTAGATTGAGTGAATCTCCTGCAATAAACTAAAATAACCTTTATAAAAATTCACATTAAGATGTTTCAACAGCCAACATTGCTCTCGAAATCTTTTCTACTTGACATGCAGTCAAGTAAATTTGAAGGAATTTATCTGAAAATTTCGAAAAATCGAACACCATTATTACGTAAATCTAATACATATCGAGTTATATATATCTAAGATTGTTATAGTAGCTCTAATCTAGTGTGTTATTAAATTTTGAAGAATAAAAAAATCCTAGATTTTACCAGTTAAATATCTCTTTATTTGAATTGGAGTGCATTTCCTGATATACAGATAGCTATCAACGATTTGGTTGCCTAGCTAGGCCAACCAATACGTAGAATTAATCTGTCGATATGAGGTTATTACGAGTTGTATGATATATAATAAAAGTTATTTTAATGCTTTACTCTTTTATTCAAGCCTTACCTGACTGGTATATTTAATATCTTAAAGGATTTACCTGATAACGCAATTAGCTAGCCACTTCCATGCGTAGTGAATCTTATAATAATGATATTATTTGGTATTTTACCTTATATTTATTTATTATAAAAACAAAATATAGTTCTAATATTAAGAAAACACTCACTGTTTAGTATTGCACTTCCCTTTGCAAAATTTATTGCTTCTGTTGTAACCCTGTTCTAATCTATTTAGAAATTCATTATAATTTCTACGATGTTACCTGTTTATCCGTCCTTTCTCGACATGAAAGCTACTTACTTAATTTAATAACTGAATAGTTAATATTTATGGGCTCAAATGCTTCGTATAAGTATTTAGCTAATCAACTATCGTTTTAACTATTTCGCATGCACATGCAATAATTGATGTGTTACTTATTAAATGACTTTTTATGCAGTATTCATTATAGATATACTTTATATTATATATACTTTATTGTTACCTTAACTTATTTAGGTTTCAGTGTACTGTTAAGATATTGATTTTTTATTCTTTTAACTTGCAGTACATTGAACAAATAGATATTTCAAGTAAAACAATGTCTTTTACTTAGATAGTTACTCTAGTAACTTAGAAAGCAAGTTATTAATGCAAAGAACCATGGCATTGTTTAAATTTTTTACCAGAGTTACACGGACAAGGATCATTACGACCGACTTTACGGTCACTGATTATCGCTGCATTAGCAACATTCGTCACCGACGTTTCCTTTCCATACAATCCGAGCCCTTTCTGTTGTGTTAAATATCTAATTTTTCCCTGACATTGTTGTTTAAGCATTGATACTTCTGTCGGCACTTTTATTTGCATTTTACTAAGAATGCTGATCACTTCATATTTCAAAGACTCTAGCATAATCGCAAACATCTTGAATGATTCCCGCTTATACTCTTGTTTAGGATCTTTCTGTGCGTAACCACGCAGGTGGATGCCCTGACGTAAATAATCCATCGCTGCTAAGTGTTCTTTCCATAGAGAATCTAACGTTTTTAGCATTACGTCCTTTTCAAAGCACCTCATTATCTCTGTATCAACCACATCTTCCTTACGTACATATTGTTCCTTAACATTATCTAAGATACGCTCACGCAAGGTTTCTGCGCACAACTGAGGCTCTTTGTTAAGCCATACAACTATTGGAACCTCTAGATCAAAATCATTTTTTAGATGTTCCTTTAACCCCTGAATATCCCATTCTTCTTCCAGAGATTTCGGCATAATATAGTCATCAATAACGCCTGAAAACACATCTTCATGAATACTGAGAATAGTTTCACGAATATCTGGTACACTTAATAGTTCATTGCGCTGGCTGTAGATGGCACATCGCTGATCATTAGCGACATCGTCATATTCTAGTAATTGCTTTCGGATATCAAAATTTCGGCTTTCTACTTTTCCTTGGGCTTTAGCAATGGCTTGTGTTACCCATGGGTGTTCGATCGCTTCGCCCTCTTTCATGCCTAATTTTCGCATCATACTAGACACACGCTCTGATGCAAAGATGCGCATTAAGGTATCTTCCATGGATAGATAAAAACGAGATGAACCCGCGTCACCTTGACGACCAGAACGACCACGCAACTGGTTATCAATACGTCGTGATTCATGACGCTCGGTACCAATAATATGCAGGCCACCCGCTGTCAGCACTTCATTATGACGTACTTTCCAGGCATCTTTTATAAGATTTATTTGTTCTGTAGTTGGTTTTTCCAACTTAGCAACCTCAGCCTGCCAATTACCACCTAATACAATATCAGTACCGCGACCTGCCATATTCGTCGCGATTGTCACTGCCCCTCTTTGGCCAGCCTGCGCTATAATATCTGCTTCCATATCATGGAACTTGGCGTTTAATACTTTATGAACAATTCCTGCTTTAGTTAGTTCGCGAGAGAATAACTCGGATTTCTCAATTGAGATAGTTCCCAAAAGCACTGGCTGGCCATTAACAATACGCTTGCGAATATCATGAATAATTGCACTAATTTTTTCTCTTTCAGTTAAGTAAATCAAATCTGGCATATCTTTTCGGATCATGGGACGGTTCGTTGGCACTACTATAGTCTCTAGGTTATAAGTAGAGCTAAATTCAAAAGATTCTGTATTAGCAGTACCAGTCATACCTGCTAATTTCTTGTACAGGCGGAAATAGTTTTGAAAAGTGATTGCGGCTAATGTCTGGTTTTCATTCTTTATTGCGACACCTTCTTTAGCTTCTACCGCCTGGTGTAAACCATCTGACCAACGACGACCATGCATGGTGCGTCCAGTATGTTCATCAACAATAATGACTTCCCCATTTTTAACAATATAATCAACATCACGGTTAAACAACATATGTGCACGTAACGCCGCAGTAACATGGTGCATCAGAATAATGTTAGTCGAGGAGTACAGTGATTCACCTGTTTCTATAACATTAGCCGCTAGTAGCATTTCTTCAATTAAAATTAATCCACGTTCAGTTAGGTATACCTGACGTGCTTTTTCATCTACTGAAAAATGACCTTCGCCCTGAAAAGAATCAGAGTCCTCTCTTTCCTGACAAATTAATTTAGGTATGAGTTTGTTAACTTTTATATACATTTCAGAGCTATCTTCAGCTGGCCCAGAAATAATAAGAGGGGTGCGTGCTTCGTCAATCAAGATTGAATCGACTTCATCTACCAATGCATAATGTAATATGCGTTGAACTCGTTCCGCACGGCTAAATGCCATATTATCACGTAAATAATCAAAGGCATATTCGTTATTAGTACCGTAGGTAATATCTGCCGCATAAACTTTACGTTTATCTGATATTGACATGCCAGGTAAATTAATACCAATACTTAAGCCAAGAAATTCAAATAATGGTCTATTTTTTTCAGCGTCACGTTTCGCTAAATAATCGTTAACAGTCACCACATGAACACCGTGACCAGTTAAAGCATTCAAATAGGCAGGAAGTGTAGCAGTAAGGGTTTTACCTTCACCAGTACGCATTTCAGCAATACAGTGATCGTTAAGTACTATGCCACCCAATAGTTGTACATCGAAGTGACGCATACAAAATATACGTTTACTTGCTTCGCGCACTACAGAAAACGCTTCTGGAATTAAATTTTCTAATATTTCGCCTTTTTTCAATCGTGCGCGGAATGCATTAGTTTTAGATTGCAGTTCATTATTAGACAGTTTTTCTATGTCCGATTCCATATCATTAATCTGCTCCACTACTTTTAGCATGCGGTGCACTTTATAGCCGTTACGACTACTAAAAATTTTTTTAAATAACTTTAATAACATAATTATTATATCTCTATCATAATCACCTAAATTAACTGTTTATTTACTATGTGAGGTATTTGCGCTGTACAAGTAAAAGTAATCTTCGAGAATTACGCCAGCATAAATACCTAACCGCCCATGCAAGACCATAGGTTGTTTTATATTAGACTTATACGGGCTATAGGTAGCCTACTGTATAGTGTCATACCTTAAATTGTCTGTGCATGAATGAGTGTCTCTTATTCTAGTCACTTATTAATATATTCTATTAGAATAGATCCTATCTTTTATATTCTTGCTACTTTCGCAATTGAGAATATAATTTTCTTTCTTTTATCTAATGCTTAGCAGAACAGCTACTCTGATACGCTCACAGTATTAAACATTTTATACCCATGTGTTTAATAATGTTATGTATGCGATGAATTTTCGCATACATTCTATTAGTATCTAGCGCTGATCATTAATGCTGCAAGTAATTGCATCAGTCTGAAGAAAACTTATACAACAACCATGTACTGTCTATCGCAATACCTTTTAGTACACCACAACAGAAGTTGCTTACCGTATTACATATGACTGTCTACAGATTTTTCATCAGCTTTAGATGTTGTCTCTTGCGTTAAACTCTCAAGCTTAGCATTTATTACTACCACCGTTCGCCTTACACCAGTGCTACTGGTAATATCTTATGTTATTAGGGAGTGTATGCACCCTATCGATTATCGGCTAAATTTTTATAATTGTGATAAAATGGCCAGTGTTCTTACTATTAAGATTATCGTGCTCACAGAGCATCGCTTTATCTATATTGTTTATATTTTAGTGAATTATAATACTTGGATAAACACAACTG
This sequence comes from Candidatus Gillettellia adelgis, assembly GCA_020541285.1. Classification (GTDB taxonomy): domain Bacteria; phylum Pseudomonadota; class Gammaproteobacteria; order Enterobacterales; family Enterobacteriaceae; genus Gillettellia; species Gillettellia adelgis. The sequence goes on from CP047043.1 coordinate 870,886, forward strand.
CCTCGACTTGTAGTGTCTATACTGTTATGGACATATGTCCCATCATATATTAATTCTTTCTTAGTTTTAAATAACAACTTCAATAAATAAAAAATTTCTTAGCACACTCGCCTATTATAGTGTCATATAGGCTGCTATAGACATATATTATGCTTTTGCTATATTTAAATAAGATAGACTAGATGGTTTTCTATAAGCTACCACTATTTTGTGTGACCATGTAGTCATGCCTATCGCAAGATATAAAATATTCACTCTTGTTATTTATTAACTTACCCATAATAATTTACATGGTTAATAAAAACATCATCCGTCAGATAACTAATAATGTTATGCACCATCCGATACCCAGGTGATCTTGCAAAGTTGTTATCTGAAATATTTATTATGCTATTCTTAAAATACTTACTTCTATTATACTCATTTAATGTAGTATCAGATAAGCAAAAACCTAAAAAACGATTTTATAGTTTGCAGTACTAAGAAATTAAAGAATACCCTTTACCATTACGTTCTCTTTTAATAATGGTATCAGAGATAACGGCACTTTCGTGCTATTCTTACTCGGTAATGAATGTAAGTCTCATACGCATGACATAAAGTTACTTATAAAAAATTATTATTCCCAATAATTTTAAGTATAATGCCACTATTATCTAGTAGTGTTGATTTATTCACACTGATGCTATTTGCATTAGCCTACATCAACTTTATTGTCTACTTATCTAAGTAGCAATCTTATTTGCTCATACCTTAGTTACACAATAATTACTACAACACTATATATTTTTTATTAAAAAAACTGATTCTTTGAGAGCGATAAAGTTTTATAATAAAGATAGCTTGTGAAGCATCTACACCCTAGTATAGTGATGATCAAGCCGTTCAAGGGAGACCTGATTACTTTACTAATTAACGAGTAATGCAGCCAAAACAATACCATGAAAGTCTAGCGTATATCTACTTACTTAAGTACGAATAATATTCTCAGACTAGATTAGTGAATTGTATACCTCTAAACTAGCTATTAATAATATTAAGGATGTTAATATATATTATTCGCTCTTTAGATTTGTAAACTAATACTTGGTACTAACATTTGTTGTTTTTGAATTACCTAGTAAAGATATCAATGATTTATTTTGACTCTGCTGCTATGGCATTAGATTAGAGATAATACTTATAACGCATACAAAAGCACTTATGATGTTAAATTATTTTTATTCGAGTGACTTAAATAACACCATGTATTCTTTAACTTATTTATCTAGTTAGTGATATGATCAATAACCACTGTGACACCGCAATAAATACTAAATCTACTCTAAAAAAAGCACAGTATCACACTCTAAATACGTTGATCACCAAAATACTGTCAAATTAACCTGAAATGAAGATAGCAATCACCGTGTTAAGATCTATGCTCTATATTTAATATTAGATTTACTTCTTTATGATTGTAATTTCAAACTCTTTAAAAATGCAACGTTCGTTGAATAAGCTTGACTTACTCTTTTAGGAAAAACTAGTCACGCAGCGACTGATGACCAAAGAATTAACGTTTAGCACTATGGTAAATGTGGTATAAATAAAATATTGATCGTGGAAACCTTGTTTTTCTACAAACTTAAATTTAACAGTAATTTTTTCTTATGGGATGACCTTTAAGAGGTTATTATGAATATAATACTTGCACTTAGATCACTAGTTTTATACTGCTACTATAAGCGGTAGAATGAAGTGGGTTACTTGATTAATTACTAATCACGGCAACTGCACCTTCTCCTGATAGGAGAGGGTGTGAAAATAATCTCAACCTATGTTATCATAAAAGATTCATAAAGCTTATCGTAAGCTTATACTCTAAACGGAGCCATTATGCGTCATAGCTATCCAAAATTATTAGAGACACTATGCGACAACCATCTTATAACAGACCAAGTCATATTATATAACATTAAGAAACGTGCACTCGCGCTACTAAAACTTAACCGAGCAGTACAACACTTTTTACCTGCTCAATTACATCCTTGGTGCCGCGTTAGGAACGTTCGACAAGGTGTTTTAATATTAGAAGTAGCAAATGCTAGTTGGATGATGAGATTACGCTATGAACAATCTATATTACTTTCTACACTAAAAGAAAAAATTCTACCGTCATTATCGTCGATCGATATCAAAATTTATCCAGGTTTAATACAAGCGGGTAATAATCAAAGCAAAAATGCAACACCGTCTGCACTACTTCCTCGTCTAAATCATAAAAATACTATGGAACTGAGCGAATTAGCGCTCAGCAGCCCAGAGAATCTAAGAAAATATTAAAAAGACTAATAGTATTAACCGCGGTAAATACTAATTTATCACACTATGATAAATGCTTAGCAACATAGAAGTTCGCTTTTACTGAAACAATTAGCTATGATAAATATGCATTTTATAGACTAACGTACAGTACCTCTCCAATTGTTTTTCACATTTCATCTCTGTTGAAGATACAGATATTTACGCTAACGCAGTAGAGGATGCCTTAAATGCTAAGGGTATGTCTACTTCATTCTGCACTATAATGTAGTCCCACACTGCCTTCCTAGCTAACACAGTCTGCAATAGCTTATTATTCAGCGCATGACCTGACTTATACGCGGTGAATGCACCGATAATATTGTGGCCACATATAAATAAATCACCAATAGCATCTAGTATTTTATGACGTACAAATTCATCTTCAAAACGCAGGCCGCCTTCATTCAACACACAATAATCATCTAGTACAATGGCACATTCAAAGCTACCACCTAAAGCCAAACCACGCGACTGCAGACATTCAATATCACGCATAAAACAAAAAGTACGCGCGCGACTGATTTGACGAACAAACGAATCAGTAGAAAAATCAAGACGATAACGTTGTGTGCTAGGATTAATAGCTGGGTGGTTAAAATCAATCGTAAAATCTAAAAGAAATCCGTTATAGGGAGATAGCTCAGCCCATTTATCATCTTCTTCAACACGAACACTATCTTTTAGACGTAGGAATTTCTTTGAAAAATTTAACTCTTTAATACCAGCATCTAACAACAAAAATACAAACGGACTAGCACTACCATCCATAATTGGTATTTCAGGGGCATCAACATCAATAATAATATTATCAATACCCAATCCAGCCAATGCAGCATGCAAGTGTTCAATAGTAGAGACACGTACTTCTTGCTCATTCATTAAGCAAGTACAGAGCATAGTATCACGTACAGATTTTGCGTTAGCTAAAAAAACAACCGGTGGATTCAGGTCGATGCGACGATAAATGACACCAGTATTCGCTGGTGCGGGACGCATTGTTAAAGTGACTCTTTTTCCAGCGTGCAAACCGACGCCTGTCACTTGGACAATACGTTTTAATGTCCTTTGTTTGATCATTATTTTATCTCGCAATATCATCTATCCTACCGACTAAATATGTACTGCAGCTAGCATAGCTAGTATAGCACAAAACGCAGAGACATTATATTCTTAAAACATTTAATCAGCCTGTTTACGCAGAAACGCAGGAATATCAAGGTAGTCTGCTTCTTTATTCGACTGCATAGATTGATTATTAATTACCCTACCTGTTTTTACTTCCTGCGACAATGGTAAAATACCATGTTGTTGATAACGATAATCAAACACAGGCTGATTCACTTGTTTATTAGTCACTAAGGTAATTTCAGGACGCTGCTCCATACCGATACCCGTCGCTACTACGGTAACACGCAATTCATCGTTCATCTCTGGGTCAAGTGCAGTACCAATCACTACAGTGGCGTTATCAGAAGCAAAGGCGCGAATACTATTACCCACCGTTTCAAACTCATCCAAACGCAGATCGAAACCCGCCGTAATATTAACTAACACACCGCGAGCACCAGATAAATCAATATCTTCTAAAAGTGGACTAGAGATTGCTAATTCTGATGCTTCTTCAGCACGATCTTCACCACACGCAATACCAGAGCCCATCATCGCATAACCCATTTCAGACATCACAGTGCGCACATCAGCAAAATCAACGTTCATTAAACCTGGGCGAGTAATAAGTTCAGCAATTCCCTGAACTGCACCTTTTAACACGTCGTTGGCTGCACTAAACGCATCTAATAGAGAAATACCACGACCCAAAACTTTTAGTAACTTATCGTTCGGGATCGTAATCAGGGAGTCTACATGCTTGGATAATGTAGCAATGCCCTGTTCAGAAAATGCAAGACGCTTCTTACCTTCAAAATTAAATGGCTTAGTCACCACAGCGACAGTTAAAATACCTAAATCTTTAGCGACTTCAGCTACTACTGGCGCTGCGCCAGTTCCGGTACCGCCTCCCATTCCGGATGCAATGAATATCATATCTGCACCATCTAGTGCACTACGTAAAGCTTCACGATCCTCTTCTGCTGCATTGCGACCTACTTCTGGATTTGCACCTGCCCCTAAACCTTTGGTAACAGTACTACCAATCTGAATGGTATGACCAACCACTGTTTTACGAAGTGCTTGAGCATCTGTATTAACGACAAAGAATTCAACGCCTTCAATGTGCTCACGCACCATATGTTCAACGGCATTTCCACCACCACCGCCAACACCAATAACTTTAATGACTGCGTCATTGGTTAATTCTATTGGTTCAAACATAGTTTTCTTCCTTTCTTATCTATCTTGTTCAGATTATATAAAGATGACCTACAATAATTCTTTTTAGAAAACATTAAAATTCCTTTCGTAGCCAGCTATGAATACGTTTCAACCAATTGCTAACTGCGGTATGTTTTTCTATTTCTGTCTTATTGTGTAAGTAACATTCTTTTCCATAGTGCAGCAGACCTATCACCGTAGAGTAATAAGGCTTCTCTGTATAATCCGTTAGACCTGTGATATTCAAAGGTTGCGCAATGCGTACTTGGGTATGAAAGACCTGTTGCGCGCAAGTTGATAAACCATCAATTTGAGCTGCACCTCCTGTTAATACAACTCCTGCTGCTAGATGATATTTCACTCCCTGCTGACGCAGTTGTTCTTGCAATTGTAAAATTCTGTCGTTCACAAGAGTTAATAATTCAGTATATCTTGGCTCAATGACTCCCGCTAGTGTCTGTTTTTGCACATTACGTGCAGGACGCCCTCCAACACTAGGCACAACTACATTCTCATCCTTTTTGACCATCGATTCCAACGCACAGCCATGCTTAATTTTAAGCATCTCTGCATCTAGAGGAGGTGTACCAAGAGCATAGGCAATATCACTTGTAACCACCTTGCCAGCATAAGGGATTACTGTGGTATCACGTAGTGCACCATCAGTATAAATAGTTATATCCATAGTGCCACCACCAATATCCACAACACAAACACCCAATTCACGCTCATCTTCAGTGAGCACTGCATAGCTCGCAGCTAAACCAGAAAAAATAAGTTGGTCAACTTTTAAACCACAACGTTCTGTAGCTTTAATAATATTTTTTGCCATATCATTATGGCATGTGATTAAATGCACCTTAGCCTGCATGCGTAAACCAGACAGCCCAACGGGGTTTTTAATACCCTCCTGATAGTCGATAGCGTATTCCTGAGGAATGACATGTAGGATTCGGTGTTCATCACAAATACGTACCGATTTAGCAGTATGTACTACAATTTCCACGTCTTCTTGGGTCACTTCTTCCTCTGATACAGGCACCATTCCTATTTCGTTTTGGCAACGAATATGTTGTCCTGACAATGCAAGATAAACTGAAGAAATATGGCAATCCGCCATCATTTCAGCCTGATCAATCGCACGATGTACACACTTTACTACTAACTCTAGGTCGTTTACACCGCCCTTATCCATACCACGTGATGGACAATCTCCTACTCCAATAATATTAACTATACTATCATCAGACAGAACTTCTCCCACTAGTGCACAGACTTTTGAAGTACCGATTTCTAGTCCAACTACCAGTTTTCTGTCCCTAAATTTGATCATTTTTTTCCCTATGCCTATACCTTTATTTGATCCTATCGCTTATTACTATTGGTTTAGTATCAAATGCTGCCTGGTTGTCATAAGTAGCAGAATCTAACTTACCGGATGCTGCATGCATCGCACAATTCAAATAGCTAAATCACTTGCTTTCCGTCTATATCTTGCTGCTACCAGCGCAGAAAAGTTGATGAATCACTATGTAAGACCTATATAATTAGCTGTTTTCTCATGCAAATTAGTTGTTATCCTCTACAAGCCAACCTCTAGGCATTAGGAATAATGAACGCGTATAGTTAGTATATTTATTATATATTCATTATCTGTTAATGATGGTTGTCATGCTATAAGAATCTTCTCAGCTTTCCTTTTTACTCCTTTTAGCCACAGCGTCATAGCTATATCTATAGCACCCGTTTCTATTCTATGCGTACAATGAACAATGTGCTATAAGTATTTATCTCGAACAGCTCATGCCATTAGACTACCTGGCAGGTGCTAAGCACCTGATAAATTTCTGTGTGTGGTTATTGTTTACGTACGCAGTTATACTGAATCTAAAATAATTGTACGTTCTTCTTCTGAACGACATTGAAATTTAGTATTAAAAATATCACTGATATGTTTCATACCAAGATTACTTGCTAAATTGCATTATTAGTAGTATTATTACACTGTTCGTCACTATCAATCGATACAATGACAAATAATTAGCGACTTTATACATTTCATTAGTGCCTTGTAAGTTATAGGGTGTTCTGATTAATTAATGTCTATCGCTGCGTTGTAAGTTATTACTCATGTAGTCATATTGTATATGCATAGCAACTTAAAACATATCATTCCGCTAATGATAAAATTTTTATTACCAGTTGCGAAAAGGTTAATCCAGACTGACGTGCTGCTATCGGCATTAGACTATTTTTCGTCATACCAGGAGAGGTATTTATCTCAAGCACATAGAAGCAACCATCATTATCCTGCATTAAGTCTACGCGACCCCAGCCACGGCAGCCTAGTCCATGGTAGGCAGACAACGCTATTTTCGCTATCTCAATTTCCTGTTCTTTGCTCAAACCACTGGGGCAAAAATACAGAGTATTATCTGAGATATATTTAGCCTGATAATCATAAGCGATACCTGGGGGCTGAATGCGGATCGACGGTAGTGCTTGATCACCTAAGATTGCCACAGTATATTCTGGACCACTCAGCCATCTTTCTACCAATACTGCGTCATCATAGCGAAAAGCATTGCTTAATGCTGTCTCAAGTGCACTATGCTCACTCACTTTACTTATACCGATACTAGAACCTTCACGACTGGGTTTGACAATTACAGGTAGACCAAGTAAAGTTATCCGATTCAGTAGTGCTACGTTTTTTTCGTTAAAATACTGCTGACGATTCAGAACTATATAAGATGCTACCGGAAGATTCATAGACTGCCATAACATTTTACTACGCCATTTATCTATACTCAGCGCTGATGCCATCACACCGCTACCGGTATAAGGTAATTCAAGACACTCTAGTAACCCTTGTACGGTACCATCTTCACCACCACGACCGTGTAGCGCAATAAATACTTTATTAAATCCCTGGTTTTTTAGTTGTGTAACAGGGAAGTCTCGCGGATCTATGCCATAAGCGTTAATCTTAACTTCGCGCAAAGCTGCTAATACAGCAGCACCAGATTGCAATGATATTGCACGCTCAGAGAAAGTGCCTCCCAGTAAAACAGCAACTTTATCAAACACAGTACTCCTCCGCTTTTTTCTGCGGTTTGAGCTGAAAATCAGCTAATTTTCGAGCGATTTTACCTATGTTACCAGCACCTTGTACTAGCACCAAATCATCAGCCTGTAAAAGTTGCGCTAAGATTTCTGGTACGTTATTAACATTAGACACTAAAATTGGATCCAGCTTGCTTCGTCTTCGAATGGTACGACATAATGCGCGACTATCTGCACCGGGAATCGGTGTTTCACCCGCACCGTATACCTCAAGCATTAATAACACATCTACCTGCGATAATACATTAGCAAAATCATCATATAAATCACGAGTGCGTGTATAACGATGAGGCTGAAAGATCATTACTAAGCGCTTATTTGCCCAACCACTGCGTACTGCTTTCAATGTGGCATCCACTTCAGTAGGATGATGTCCATAATCATCTACTAATATTGTACTACCTATTTTCCCATTCACTGAAGCTAAAGAGAATTCACCAAGGAACTCAAAGCGGCGATCCGTACCCTGAAAACATGTTAACGCATGTACGATATCTTTATCGCAAATTCCTTCTTCAGTCGCCACTGCCACTGCTGCTGCTGCATTGAGCGCATTATGACGACCCGGTGCATTTAAGGTTACATTTATTATTGGATTACCCTGTCTTCTTAAAGTGAAGTACCCTTTTTCCCCTAGCTGGTGATATTTTTCGATAAGAACGTCAGCATGCTCACTAAAACCATAAGTAGTGATGTGGCGCTCTACACACGGTAATAACTCCTGTATAACGGGATCATCAATACACAGCACTGCAAGGCCGTAAAACGGCAGATTATGCAAAAAACTAATAAAAGTCTGTTTCAAGTTTTCAAAATTACCTTGATAAGTCTCCATATGTTCAGGTTCAATATTAGTGATAATGGCTACGATCGGCTGCAAATATAAGAAAGATGCATCACTTTCATCTGCTTCTGCAATTAGATAACGACTAGAACCTAAATGCGCATGGGTTCCTGCCGCCTTTAGTAAACCACCATTAATAAATGTCGGGTCCAAACCAGCTTCGGCATAAATACTTGATATCATTGCCGTTGTGGTTGTCTTGCCGTGCGTACCAGCAATAGCAATACCATAACGAAACCGCATTAATTCAGCCAGCATCTCAGCGCGGCGGATCACTGGGATATGTGCTGCGCGGGCGGCCACGATCTCCGGATTATTGTCAGAGATAGCACTAGATACTACCACTACACTCGCATTTAAGATATTTTCCTTACGGTGATTAAAATAAATTGTTGCACCGAGTATGCTTAAATGATAGGTTACCGAATTCGCTATCAAGTCAGAACCACTGATTTTATAACCTTCGTGAACTAACACTTCGGCAATACCTCCCATACCAGCTCCACCAATTCCAATAAAATGGATGTGTCTTATTCGCCGCATCTCAGGTACTATAGTGCGTAATTTTGCTAATTGCTGTATATTCATCACCTTTTATCATCCAAACAGGACTTATCAAGTATTGCGGTCTTTATAATGTAAATTAATATGCTACACACCCCTAATAGTTATTGAGCTAAGCGTATTAATTCTTTTGCTATACGCTCAGTAGAATCAAGAATAGCTACTGTACGTGCTTTTTCGGCCATTGCTAATAACATAGGGCGATTCCAAGTCGTTAATAAATTGCATACTGTGTCAGCATTGAACTGCGGTTGTTCAAGAATCTTGGCAGCACCCGCTTCTTCCAGTGGTCTAGCGTTCAAGTACTGCTGACGGTCTTTGTGCGGAAACGGCACAAAAATCGCTGGTAAACCTACGGCAGCAACTTCACTTACAGTGAGTCCACCGGCACGACATATTACTACGTCAGCCCAAGAATAAGCCGCAGACATGTCGTCAATAAATTCGGTTACTATATATTGTGTCTGCTGTAGCCCCTCATAATCACAAAGAACCTTATCCATAGCTCCTTTTCCTACCTGATGCCAAAGCGTTATTTTATCGCTTAAGCGTGCAGCAATTTTAGGAACAATCTGATTAAGCACTTGCGCTCCCTGACTTCCACCAGTTACTAATACTCGGATAAGACCGACGCGACCGCGTAGACGTTTAACGGGCGTCGGAAGAGTTAGTATATCCTTGCGTAATGGATTGCCTACTACTGTAGCATTTACAAATGCACCCGGGAAAGCCTGTAGAACTATTTTAGCAATATGCATTAGCCAACGATTTGTCAGACCGGCAATACCGTTCTGCTCATGTAATAACACTGGAATACCGCAAAACCACGCAGATAAACTACCAGGCCCTGCAACATACCCCCCCATTCCAAGTGCTACATCTGGCTGAAAGCGACGCATGATGAGTATCGATTGCCAAACCGCCTGCCAGATACGTAACAATGCAATTACTTGAGATCTTACTCCTTTTCCACGAAGACTATCAACACGAATAAAATCAATTTTAATGCCGTTCTTCGGTACTAAATCTGCTTCAATTCGATCTGCTGTTCCAAGCCAACGTACCTGCCATCCACGTGAAATCAAGTAATGTGCAATCTCCAGCCCCGGAAACACATGCCCACCGGTACCGCCTGCTATCACTATTAAGCGTTTAGGTCTCCTACTCATTGTGACCTCTTAAGAAAAGCTTGAACTGTAGCCAGCCGTGTTTCATGATCAATACGTAATAATAATACAATTGCTGTCGACATAACGATTAGACTCGAACCACCATAACTAATCAATGGTAATGTTAAACCCTTAGTCGGTAATAAACCAGCCGCCGCACCAACGTTAACCAGTGCTTGCAAGCTAAACCACACGCCAATAGAGCAGGCTAAAAATCCGGAAAACTGTTGATCGCTTGTCAATGCTCGACGACCAATTAACATCGCGCGAAAAGCCACTAAAAAAACCATTAGTAAACTGCAACATACACCAATATAACCTAGTTCTTCACCTAAAATCGAGAAGATAAAATCAGTATGCGCCTCTGGCAAATACTCTAACTTCTGTACTGAGTTTCCCAACCCTTGCCCCCATAACTCACCGCGCCCAAAAGCCATTAACGATTGAGTAAGCTGATAACCGCTACCAAACTGATCAGACCAAGGATTCCAAAATGATGTCATGCGGCGCATACGGTAAGGTACGGAAATAATCAGTAAAACTACAGTGAATATGCCAGAGCCAATAATCGTTATAAACTGCCATATTTTCGCTCCTGCTAAGAACAGTGTAGCCATAGTAATAACAAAAAGTATTACTACATCTCCAAAATCTGGCTGTGCCAGCAACAACACCGCTAACACTACCATTACACTCATCGGCTTACAAAATCCCCAAAAATTGTTACGTACTTCTTCAACCTTACGGACTAAATAGCTAGCTAAATAGCACAACAGTGACAGTTTGGATAATTCAGAGGGCTGAACGTGTAATGGACCTAGCGCAATCCAGCGTAATGCTCCATTTACCGAGTTTCCAACTACTAAAACAATTAGTAGCATTACTATTGATATTAACAACATTATACCACTGTAACGCTGCCAAATATCCATCGGTATACGTAAGGTGATCATGGATAAACTAAAAGCTAAAACAAGATAAAGCGCGTCGCGCTTAGCAAAAAGAAAAGGATCATCTGCCAAGCGCTGACCAATGGGTATAGAAGCGGATGTTACCATCACGAAGCCGATAATCGCTAAACCAAATGTTAACCAAAGTAACGTGCGATCATACATAATCGCGGCAGAATCGCCAGGTAATACAGTTACCCAGCTTTTTCTTACTTTTCTCAGAGAGAAGCTAAGTGAGCGCCGATTCATTCGCTTAGCTCTTGAGCTAAGCGAGAAAAGCTATCACCACGCATTTCAAAATTATGGAACTGATCAAGACTCGCGCAAGCCGGAGATAATAACACCACATCATCAGGCTGTACCTGACAAGCGATAATACGCATTGCCTGTTCTAAAGTTTCAGTTAAAGTAGCGACTGATGGCCGCAATTTCACCAATTGTGCACCATCGCGACCAAAACAGTACAAACGTATATTATCTCCCTGCACATAGGGCAGCAATGGAGAAAAATCTGCAGATTTACCATCACCGCCAAGCAGAAGATGCAATATACCTTTTATTTTTAGATTACTGAGTGCTGCTTTTGTGCTACCAACATTTGTGGATTTAGAATCATTAATCCAGCGTACGCCATTAAATTCATATACCAACTGAAATCGGTGTGGTAAGCAAGTAAACGTGGTTAGTGTTTTTAAGCTAAAAGCACGTGGAATATTAATAGAATCAGCTAGAGCGAGTGCTGCCAAGGCGTTAATATAGTTATGACGACCAGTCAGCTTCATCTCGCGGGTGTGCAGAACTATCTCGCCATATACACACAAGTAGGTTTCACCCTGTTGGAAGATTAAGTGATAGTCGCCTTGGTATGCACCAAAGCTAACGCATCGTGCGTTAGTACCATCTATTGGTAAAGTCAAAGGATCGTCGGTATTTACTACACAAATAGACGCGTTTTTGTAAATACGCAATTTAGCTAAACGATATTGCTGAAAACCACGTGGGTAGCGTATAATGTGATCTTCAGAGAGGTTTAAAATAGTTGCTGACGCTGCACGTAAGCTATAAATTGTTTCAAGCTGAAAGCTTGATAGCTCCAGTATATACAGTTTGTACTGCTGCTTTAGTAAGTGCAAGGCTGGTAGACCAATATTACCACCTATACCTACTACTAAGCCAGCGGATTTTGCCATCTCACCCACTAAGGCAGTGACAGTGCTTTTACCATTTGAACCAGTAATCGCCACGATAGGTGCTTGCGCTTCGTGACAGAATAGCTCAATATCTCCGACGATTTCCACTCCGGCTTTCGCAGCGGTACGTAATTCTGGACTCGAAAGTGCTATACCTGGGCTAATAACAATTAAATCAGCTGACAATAGCCAGTCCTGGTGCAAACTACCTAAGTGGCGTTTTAAGCTTCTTGGTAAATTCTCTAGCCCGGGTGGTGCAATCCGTGTATCCATAACAGATGGCACAATTCCATGCGCCATAAAGAAATCAATACAGGCTAGTCCTGTGATCCCTAACCCAATAATAATAATCTTTTTACCCTGATAATCCCGCATGATTACCGTACCTTTAACGTCGCCAGACCGATCAACACCAGAATCAGAGAAATAATCCAAAAACGTACAATTATTCGCGGTTCTGGCAAACCTTTTAATTCATAGTGATGATGAATCGGTGCCATGCGGAAAACACGTTGTCTACGCAACTTATACGATCCTACTTGTAAAATAACCGAGAGCGTCTCAAAGACAAATACACCACCCATAATTAATAATAAAAACTCCTGACGCAACAACACTGCGGTAGTGCCTAATGCCCCACCTAATGCTAACGAGCCAATATCACCCATAAACACTTGTGCAGGATAAGTATTAAACCATAGGAAGCCAAGACCAGCACCAACAATCGCAGTACAGACAATTACTAATTCACCTGCGTAACGCAAATACGGAATATGTAAATAGTTAGCAAAGTGCATATTACTTGTTGCCCAGGCTATCAATGCAAATGCAGCGGATAAAAATACTACGGGCATAATCGCTAACCCATCAAGCCCATCCGTTAAGTTGACTGCGTTACTCGTTCCCACGATTACAACATAAGCTAGCAATATATATAACAGACCGAGCTGTGGTATAATGTCTTTAAAGAACGGCACTACTAGTGCAGTAGCTACTGTACCGTTACCTATAGTATACATTGTGAAAGCGACGATCAGTGCTATTATTGACTGCCATAAGTACTTCCAAAAAGCAACTAATCCTTTAACGTCTTTACGTACTACCTTGCGATAATCATCAATAAAGCCAACAAGGCCATAACTCACAAGCACTAAAAGCACAAACCATATATACGGATTAGATGGGTGAGCCCACATTAATACCGAAATAATAATGGAACTTAGAATGATAAGACCACCCATAGTTGGGGTATCGCACTTGCTAAAATGCGATACCGGGCCATCCTTGCGTACTACCTGGCTACAGGATATTTCCTCAAGGTAACGAATTATAATAGGCCCCATCCATAGAGAAAGGAACAACGCAGTCAATAAGCTCACAATAGCCCTAAACGTTAGGTAGGAAAAGACGTTTAGGGCTGAATAATATTTAACTAAATACTCACTTAGGCAAACTAGCATAGTGTATTTTCCTGTAATGCACAGACTATCTGATTCATTGCGGCACTACGTGAACCTTTTATTAATATAGTAATCAGATTATGTAGAGACAGTAATTCTTTCACTCGCGCAATTACGCCTTCTTTATCTTTATAATGTTCACCGTTGTTCGACGCCACACTTAACACTTGACTTAAAACACCAATACTGATTACTTTGTCGATACCAGCTAGACGAGCAACTTCACCAACTTTACGATGGTATTTTTTTGCCTCTACGCCTAACTCAGCCATATCACCTACTACCATTACACGATAACCTGGCATCTCTGCTAAAACTTGTATAGCAGTAGTCATTGACCCAACATTAGCGTTGTAACTATCATCCAAAAGAAGCTTATTCTTTGCCAAAACAATCGGGAATATACGCCCCGGTAATGCCTGTAACTGTTGCAACCCCTGACATACCGACTGTAGTGAAGCACCCACAGACATTGCCAGAGCTGCTGCTGCTAAAGCATTAGCTACATTATGACGACCTGGCACAGGCAACGTAATCTTCGCGCACCCAAATGGGCTATGTAACTGTAATTGCACACTATTACTATGACTCTGCACCTCGCTAGCAAAAAACTCTACCCCTCCTGTAGCTTTCTCAGAGAAGCGCCATACAGTTTTTCCGTGCAGCGCATTTTTCCAATGAGATAAATCGTTATTTTCAGCGTTAATGATTGCTATTCCATCAGCTGGAAGACTCATAAAAATTTCACCTTTTGCTTTTGCAACCCCTGATAATGAACCAAAACCTTCTAGATGGGCGGCTGCTAAGTTGTTGATGAGAGCAGCCTGAGGACATGTTAATTTGCTGGTATAAGCAATTTCGCCAATATGATTAGCGCCCAGTTCAATCACCGCAAACTCATGTTGTGGTTGAAGCCGCAACAACGTCAATGGCACACCAATTTCATTGTTAAGGTTACCTGTGGTATAAAGCACTTTACCGCACTTACTGAGAATCATAGCAGTCATTTCTTTTACTGATGTCTTTCCAGAAGAACCAGTTAGTGCTACGATACGTGCCGGTACCTGCTGACGAACCCAAGCAGCAAGTTTACCTAATGCCAATTGTGTATCTGGCACAATTAACTGCGGTACATCCAGCGCTAAACGCTGACTCACGAGAAGCGCACTTGCACGTGAGGCACAAGCAAAATTATGCGCATCAAAACGCTTACCTTGTAACGCAACAAATAAGCAATCGGCAGATACCTTACGTGTATCTGTTGTTACCTCACTGATGTATTGATTAACACCAATTAACTCAGCACTTAATATATTAGCTAGTTCTCGGAGGGAGACAGGAATCATAATATTATCCCCAATAATCGAGCAACGGTAACACGGTCAGAGTAGTTAAAAATGCGGTTACCTACCACTTGATAATTTTCGTGGCCTTTACCTGCTATCAAGACGATATCTTTTTCGTTTGCTTGTATAATAGCATGACTCACTGCTTTAGTACGATTAGGGATAATTAGAACATGCTGAGTATCCAGAAATCCAGTAAGTATCTCGTTAATAATTACTTTTGATTCTTCAGTACGTGGATTGTCATCAGTAATCACAATTCTATCGGCGAACTTCTCTACGATACTACCCATTAATGGCCTTTTTTCTTTATCACGATCACCACCGCAACCAAAAACACACCATAAACGTCCTTGACAGTATAATCTACTTGCTTCTAGCGCTTTTTGTATCGCATCGGGCGTATGAGCATAATCTACAATTACCATTGTTTTTCCTGATACATGAAATACTTCCATCCTTCCGCATACTGGTTTCAAGTAACTAGAAGTATTTACTAACTCGTTTAACGGATAGCCTAGTGCCAAAAGCGTTGCTAACGCTAACAACACATTATTGAGATTAAAAGCTCCTTTTAGATGAGTTGTAATCTCTCCGTTACCCCACGTAGATCTGAAGGAAAGGGTAGTACTATTCTTATAATAGCTAATTGCAGTGGTTTTTAACCATTGACTATGATGACTTAGTAGTAAGTCATCTCGCATAGTCACGGCGACTGCATCCGGTAATTTACATAACCAATCATAGCCGATGTGGTCATCAGCATTAATAATCATCTGACCTACATTATGCTCAGAAAACAATGCCCATTTAGCCAATTCGTAATTAATCATGTCGCCGTGATAATCCAGATGATCGCGGCTTAAGTTAGTAAAGACCGCAGCGGAAAACGGCAGTGCCGAAACTCGGTGTTGTACTAAACCGTGTGAAGAAACCTCCATAGCAACAAAGGTTGCCCCTTGTTCAGCAAGATTATTTAATTTACATTGGAGCCTCACTGCTGAGCCCGTCGTATTCTCCACTGCACACAAATCGTTTAGTAAACCATCACCCATAGTACCCATAACCGCACTAGTTTCGCCGAGAAGTTGGCTCCATTGAGCTAATAATTGTGTAATCGTAGTTTTTCCGTTAGTGCCAGTGACACCCACTAAACATAGACGCTCAGCAGGATGCTGGTAAAAACGACCAGCCAAGGCGGAAAGACGTTGATTTAATTGACTTAAATAAATAATCGGAACGCCGTGAATGTGAACAATATCAGCGTTTTTGGCTTGGCCATCAGCCTCTGCAATCACTGCAGTGACACCTTGGCTAATAGCCTGTAAAATATAGCGGCGTCCATCTACATGATGGCCAACAACAGCGATGAATAAGTCTCCAATCGTTGCAACACGACTATCTAAAGTGATTCCCTGTAGCTCGCATATAGGTGTCATTGGTACCCACGGGGCGAGTAAATCGCGAAAATTACGATTTTCCACCTATACCTTCTGTTTCATTTATAACAAATTTATTTTTATAGTTACTGGGTAATGCATCTGGCTGAATATTCATAGTACGCAATACACCGCCCATAATAGTACCAAATACCGGTGCAGAAATTACTCCTCCATAATACTTACCACCCTGCGGGTCATTAATAACCACAACTAAGGCAAAACGCGGATGACTGGCTGGAGCTATACCAGCGGTATAGGCGATATAGCGGCTAATGTATTTACCATCTTGACCAACTTTTTTTGCAGTGCCGGTTTTAATAGCAATACGATATCCCTTAATAGCGGCTCTTTCCCCACTACCACCAGGCAGTGCCACACTTTCCATCATATGAATGACGGTACGGACTAAGGATTCAGGAAAGACACGTTCACCAATAACTGGGCGATTAACCTTAATAATTGATAATGGACGATACATACCTAAACCGCCGATCGTTGCATAAACGCGTGCTAACTGTAAAGGTGTTACCATCAATCCATAGCCAAAAGAGAAGGTCGCTCTCTCTATATCAGACCACCGTTGTTTTGTTGGGAATATACCGCTACTTTCTCCCGATAATCCTAAATTGGTAGATTTTCCTAGCCCAAATCGGGAATAAGTCTCTACTAATGCTGAGGACGGCATTGCTAATGCCAGCCTAGAGACACCAACGTTGCTTGACCTCTTTAATATTTCAGCTACCGAAAGTTCCGTAGAACGTACTACGTCTTTAATGCTATAACCTTGAATATAGTAAGGCGTTGTATTTAATAAGCTATTTTCTTTCACTATACCGTGTTGCAAAGCAGTCATCAGTACCATTGGCTTGACGGTAGAACCAGGCTCGAATACATCAGCAATAGCATAGTTACGCATAGTGTTTTGCGGCATATCACTCTTATTATTTGGATTGTAAGATGGGCTATTCGCCATCGCTAGTACTTCTCCGGTGTTTATATCAATTAGCACTGCAGTACCAGATTTCGCTTTATTAAAGATTACGGCATCATTTAGTTGACGATATACAAATTCTTGTAATCGCTTATCGATGCTTAACATAAGGTTATGCGCCTCCTGGCTATCTATTGAAGATACATCTTCAATCACTCGGCCATCACGATCTTTTCGCACAATTCTTTTACCCGGTTGCCCGGTTAACCACTGGTCAAAACTCTTTTCAATACCCTCGATACCTTGGCCGTCAATATTAGTCACACCAATAACATGAGAGATCACCTGACCAGCTGGATAGTAACGCCGCGATTCCTGGCTAATGTAAATACCTGGTAGCTGCAGTTTATGAATATAATTACCAATATTCAGATTAACCTGGCGTGCCAAATAGACAAAACGTCCTTTGGGGTGTAGATTAATACGTTTTAAAAGTTTATCGAGCGGTATATTCAGTGCATTAGACAGAGCCTGCCAGCGACTATCTAAACGAATAAAACCATGTACATATAATGCTTGTGGATCTGCCCAAATGGCGTTAACTGGTACACTTACTGCTAATGGACGACCAACGCGATCGCTAATGAAACCTCTTGCGCTAGGTAATACTTGCACGCGCAACGAACGTAGATTACTTGCTTTGACTAAACGATCTGGATTGATGATTTGCAAATAAGCCATGCGCAGCATTAATCCGAGCATCGCTAATAAAATACAGCTATATAACAACACAAAACGCCAATTCACGCAGCTGATGTGATATTCTTGATGTTTTAATTTACCGGCGCGTGTAGTTTTCATCTATTTCCTTCTCTGCTATTCCGGTATTTAAGTGAATATATTATTGTGCAACAAAATATTTTCTGTTAATAGATCAATATATTACATATAAATTTCTTAGTGACAATAAATTAAATTCGTCTTAAATCGCCGAGAGAATTCTCTTCTAAAATTAAGTTACGCCATTCAATATCTAGCGTGGCCTGCTCTAGAATTAACTGTTCTCGCTCAGCGGTTAGCAAGCGAGTATAATGCACCGTAGTTACTACAAAAACAGCAGAAACCAGCACAGCAACCAATAATATTAGTGGAACTTTATCGTTACGCAGTAAGTCACTGATGATGGCTCCTACCAAGCCATGACGTTGGTTGCTAATCATGAAAGCACCCTCTGTGCAATACGCAATACCGCGCTTCTCGCGCGTGGATTCCTTGCCACTTCAGTAGCTGAAGGCATTATTTTACCCAGACTGTTTAACAAAACCCCCCCCATTTTTTGCAATTGTTTTTCAGTTAACGGTATACCTGCTGGTACTTGTGCACCACAGCTATAATAACGTATAAAACGTTTCACAATACGGTCTTCTAGCGAATGAAAGCTAATAATCGACAAACGACCCTCAGGGGTTAATACTTCTAGTGCACTATTAAGTGCTTGTTCAATTTCCTCTAGTTCATTGTTGATATAGATGCGAATCGCTTGGAAGCTACGCGTTGCCTGATGTTTATGTTTCTCGTAATTGGGGGTAGTATGAGCAATGAGGTCAGCTAATTGCTTAGTATGAGTAATTGGCGTTATACGATTTCTTTTTACAATGGCGCGCGCGATCGCCTTAGCAAAGCGCTCTTCACCAAAGTTTTTTAACACCCAAGCAATATCTTGAGCTGTTGCTTTCATCAACCATTGAGCGGCAGATGTCTTAGTATTTGGGTCCATACGCATATCTAGCGGCCCATCACGCATAAAAGAAAAACCGCGTTTTGCATCATTCAATTGCTGAGAAGAAATACCAAAATCAAAAAGAATACCATCGATTTTTCTTATAAGTTTACGCTCTCGCACATACTCCGACAAAGCAGAAAATGGGCCTTTGATGATAGTAAAGCGCGAATCATTAATGGATCGCGCCGATATAATCGCCTGCGGATCACGATCAATTGCGAGTAAACGGCCATGCCTCCCTAGTAGTGAGAGAATTTTACGAGAATGACCACCATACCCAAAAGTACCGTCAATATATATACCGTTACTATGAATATTAAGACCGTTAACCGCCTCATCTAATAGTACTGTGATGTGTTCGTAATCTTTTAACATACTTATAATAATAAATCCTATCGTCGCTCTAATAAAACTACCCAAGACGACTGTTTATCATCAATAACATCCTTGACTTCTTTAATGTTAAGCATGCTTAGCTAACAGCTCAAATATGTTATAATTAATATTATCGTCTAATAAATTTTATAGCCTAACAAAGTATAACCACTAATAACAATGCTCTATTAGTAATTTATCTATGCAATCTATTTAATATCCACGCTCTTTCCAAAAAAAAATTGCTAAATACGGCGCTCGGGATATATACTTTAAAAAGTACATTTTATTTAAAGGTATTTGATTTAAGTAAAAAAGCATCAAGAAAATTTAACAGGGTTAACTATGCATACTGTTTAACCTTGCAATTTTTTAGTACAACAACTGAATGTCGTATAGCAAACAATTTATTTTTCTGTTACAATCGACTCTTATCGTTGCGCCACTGAATATTCCTTGCGCTTATGACTATATTTACCTATATTATTCTAAAACATTTTGCGCAAAGTAATATACGAAGGATAAAATCCTATCACTCTAGAGTAACAGGATTACTAGAATATTCCTATACTTAACCGGTTAAATACATATGATTTTGCAGGAAGTTAAAATGACATGCATAATAAGCAAATAAAATATTTTTGATAATGAGAGTCGTACTTAAAATTTGTGAATTCTGATGAATTACTTTATATTAGTTATAATATAAAATATATTTATAGTGATAGTGTAAAATACAGCTAGATTAGTATTCATTGAGGATCTAATCATTTCCTAGAGTTAGTTAGCAAGAACAAATGAGCTATTTATTAGTATACTATATAGTTTTTAATTGCGACAAGGTAAATTTTATAATTTATTCATAGCAATTTTTCTAATTATTTTTAATACTATATGATGGCATACAAAACTATTTTAAGCAATTTTAAAACTAAAATCAGTATATATTTAGATTAAATCTAGTAATCGGTTTTAAGTGTCAATATAGTTACTACCTCACTCAGTCTAACTATTATTGGACTGAGTGAGTATCACATATACTGCATATGTGATGTAAAATTATTTAATGAAGCGGTTTTGCTTGATATACATCAAATCGCGTAAACTTTAGGAGTGCTACTATATAATATATTACATCTGAATTTTCTCCTATTAAAACTAAAATACCTCCTAGCGTAGTCGAGGCTTCTTCTAACCTATAATAAGTAGTTTAATTAAATCACTATATTGATTCTTATCATATCGCAGTATACTCTTTGACTCTTAAAGTGCGCGTTGGGAACAAACAAGTATACATTGAATGCATGCTCTAAACAATATTAGCATTAATAAATATACAACTGGATGCAGCAGGAATAATAATTCGTTTAAATTAATGATATTCATATAATGAAAGAAGTTTTTACAAGAACTGTGTGTAGAACGATATACTGTTGCATATCATCTAAACAGTTATTGTTTGATCAATAGAATTAGCAGATTACTACCGTAATGAGATTTTCTTATCACCGCACATAAGAAAAAGAAATACAATTGTTAGGTAGATTCTTTTTTCTCCTATTATCCAGAAATACTGATCTATTATGAATGTTTTTTATAAGAAGATAAAAGATAGTTAATATGCTTGCTGCTTTTAATCTAGTGTAATATTAAATACATTATCTGTCTTGGTACTGTTATTGATTATAAAATAATTATCCATTAAACCTAACTCTTTTCAACGATTGCATAGCATACATCAGTGAACAACAATCAATAAGATACCAGTTAATACCAACACATTTGTCCTGTTTAATTTAGAAAAGGATATTTTATCTATTTCAAGATCCTTTCAACGACCACTTTGATGAAGTGGCTCTTTCTTTTTTTATATGCAAAACAGCTAATAGATGTCACATAGCACAGATATTTCTTAAATATAGATAAATTATAAGAAAAACATAGGTATATTAGTGTTACTCAGGATAAATAAAATTATTCTTTTAAGAGTTTTGATTCTTGGGTTTAATAGATCACTTTGATACAATAGCTAAATATTAGAAAATTGATATGATTCAATAAATGTATATTTTCTTATAAAAATCAGTGTGTTGTGCAGATAACGCACTACTCTATAGTATCTAGCGTCAGTAAACTATATTAAAGGCCTGATATCAGAGAATTATTTTCATAAATAACCCTTCACCGAACCCTTACTATATTACTTCTAACAATTACACATCTCTTTACAAATCATTCTAAGAGAGACTAAGACTCCATAAAATATATAATTCCATGCTTGTAAAAGCATCTCTGTTAGTCATATGAGTACTATAAGACTGTTTATTCTTATCGCTGCAGGCACTAGAAATCTATTGGAGCTTATTGCAAGAACAATATTACAAATCGAATATTACAAAAAATTCCTCGCGCATTGACAAATGCACTATGTAAATGCGCGCAAACCTCTAATAATCTGCTAGATACCTAACATCTAGCGAATGAGAAAAATTTTAAAACAACAAAACTCCGTAAACAATGACCGCTTAACTAATACTGCTAACACACTAAATTTTTTCTGAATATACACAGAAATTATCCTAGTGATTTTTATACTGATAATATAATAACAGCTAGCTCTTTAAAAGAGATAAGATCAATAAACACTATTGCGATAATATTACTGACTATTATTATTTTATGAAATTTTCTAGATCGATTAAAGTATATAATCTATATATGCAATATTTATTTTACAGAGTGACATGACATATCTTGAATATCTTACCTAAGCAGTTCAACATCAACACATATAACAAAATGCTGCTGTTAGTTACTTAAACATCTGCGCGATACCAGTGTAATATCAAGAAATATGGGCCTTATGATAAACATTACTATAATAAATCAAACATCAGTAATTACTTATGCAACGAATGCACCTGGTATGATCATGGAAAGATGCAGTTATTATGCGAAGACGAATCAACGCCCTATACTGATAATTAATGTACAATTAATCTACTAAAAAACTTTTAATATTTTACCTATCAGCGTGCTAGAAATAACAAGTATGTTACGAGAACAGCACTTTAAAACACAAGAAAATTCTGCAGATATTAAGAATCATGAAAACTTTTATAGCATAGTCATACAAAACTTATTTGTATCCCTAAAACAAAAGCCAACCAATTTCTTATGGTCATAAAGCCTAATTAATGTCAGGCATATTCATTAAAAAATAAATAAATAACTTTCCACGATATATAAGTTGTCCGTTATATGCTATCGTTGCAGCTTAAGCTTTAATTAGTTACGTAAAAACAACCTTTACGTCTTGTAAAGTTGATAAATCCTAATGATTCAAGTAGGTAAATATCTGACTATATTTACTTTATTTCATAATATTCTTATTATAGAACATACAGTACACAATACTAGTTTACGTATAACCAATAGCACTATATTACAAACAACTAATGCTTAGTATATATTATGTATAGATGTATCTGAGTATTTCGGAGTATTTTAACTATCTACACCATACTAGTTACCAGATTTACGCACAGTACAAGTACGAATTAAAAGATATACATATTACCAATCGACTAATTCATATTATGCAGGAGAAAGAAAATTTTACGTACTTTATGGTGTACCATTCTACTCTATTGATAACCCGTTTTTACAAGCGTCTTTTATTACCTACTCCTCTTTTATATCACATACTCAGCACTGAAATGCTCGCAATAAATCTACGGAATACGCACACTATCTTCAGGATAGTAAATTGTAGATATCTTGGGATGTCAAGATAAGTTTCAACGACAATTTTTCAAAAAAAATATCAATAAAATTAAAATCTTAGCAAGATTATATACTTAAAAAAACTAAAAAATTTAAAAACAGTAAGCTTGATAACTTTATTCTATTGGACATTTTACAACACATATAACTGACTTTGCAGTGTTTTAATGCAGCCTAAAATGCAACCATATTATGCTGCAGTAACATATAAATACAATCTATGCTAATCAGCAATTAGCAATTTTCTGAAAAGCAACTACATAGTGACATTTATCAGAGCATGCGATCGACTAGCAAGCGATCATATATAAAAATTGTAAACTCACTATATATCTTTGGCATCACTTTAAAAGCGCATAAAGTGTATAAAGACATATTCGATATTTACCTATATGACAGATGATAAAATCGCATAACTCTTAGTACAATAATAAGATGCAAACTCTCTTAAATAAAAGAGCTTTAAAGTTTTACTACATTCTAGCAGTTATAAAAGCCATAAACTTTTCACTTAATGCACGTAAAGTAAGCATAGATTAATATACGGTACGTATGTTTTAAGATGTCATCTAATCATAATAACATGGACACTGGCTTACAAATACGTATTTCAAGTGCTGCAGAACCAGAGGAATATCTGGTTCTTTAATCAACGTCTTAATACTTATTCTAGATAATACGCACAATATTGAATACATTACCTTCAAAAACCCGCCAGAGTAACACACCTCATATCAGGTGCTTTAAAAGTAATCAATGCTTACTCATCCTGCTTTAATGTTTGTTAATGCATGTTTAGACAGTAGACTAAATCTAGTTATATGAATGTTGCATAACACTGTTATGACATTGTCCTGACATTGTTCTGATGAATCTAATCCAAAGGAACAGTAGACGATGATCTGATCATGCTATGCAATAGCGTTATAACTAGCTGTAGCTACAAGGAAGTTTATATGCACGATTAAAACTTTATTATGATAACAAAGTGTTACATCAATACTATTGATGCGAACTGCACAACCTTACAGATAATAATAGTGCATCTCGTTAACTTCAAGCAATAACTGTAACCAATCGTCATGCCATCAGAGTGTATATGTAATACTAGTAAATTGAGTAGAGTTTAGATAAAGCGGATAATTTACAAAAACAGATACTCGTAGCCAATATAATACCCCTTAATAAATAGAAATCATGTTACTCAAAGAAGTGTGTCTATCTGCCACTTAGGTGTTCTTTTAGCTTTCTTATACTATTGAATAAGTAGTATAACATTAGCTAATCACTATGCTTTATAGTGCTAGATTAACGTCATATATATAGGTAGTATTACTGGATTGTAATTATGGT
The DNA here is from genome assembly GCA_020541285.1 of Candidatus Gillettellia adelgis. Classification (GTDB taxonomy): domain Bacteria; phylum Pseudomonadota; class Gammaproteobacteria; order Enterobacterales; family Enterobacteriaceae; genus Gillettellia; species Gillettellia adelgis. The sequence continues at coordinate 895,882 of CP047043.1, forward strand.
GACTGCACTGAGGTTCCAATCACAACCAACTTAAATAATCACCCTGCAAGACGAGCTAATGAATCGAGTTAACCGTAAAGGTCTTCACAAAAGTCATTCAACCCATTTTACGTATTAACTACGAAACTAATAACGATTCGAACATAGCCTTTAAAATAGTCAGTCTCATTAAACCTTATCTAATCCTAATACCACTGAGTTATCTGGTTTTTACAAAACCGCTTTCATCATTTAAATCAGATACGCAATAGTAGCCGTAAGATACGCAACTATATACTGCTCATTCAATACACCTAAACTTCAGTCATGCTAACCTAAAAGCACTACCGATGCCTTATTATAGTTGAGTCGAGATTTTAAAAGCTTTTACTAGTCGTTCTGCTAAGTCGAGTAACAAGTCATGAGTCATCTCATAATCTATTATAAGTAGCAGGGAAATAATGTTATCGTGTGATAAACTTATCAATATATTGTTGCTTGATGAATATCTAATTAACTGTCTTACTTATTTGCAATTAAAATCATGCTCTGATAATTACACTACTTCGTACATAGGCTATTTCTTGCTTGGTATAATAGATAAACTTAGAAAAAGATTACACAATTAATCTCTCTGTTAAGAGTAACAGTCGCAAACTATTACTCCACTATACAACCATTAATATAATACATTAAACTGAAAGCACATCATGCTCGCTGGATCCACAATCCATGCTTGTAAAGTCAATGAAGAAGCACCAGGTTTTCACAGAAAATAGTATCACCCATAAATACATTATAAAGTATGCTGTTTAATATTCTACTATTGAGAATGAGTATGTGCAAAACTATCGATATAACCGTAAAAGAATTTCAAATATATGCATAGATTCTCAAGAATCTATGCAATCTTGATAAATAAGATCATCCTTGTTATACAATTTTATCCAATATTAATCGTCGTATATTAATTATCGTATTTGAGCACCTTGAACTCATAGTTAACCTTTTATCAAAAACCCGAAAAACTGATCAATCATTTTAAATAAATCAGCTATTCCTCCAAAAATACTGGATTATAGCGAAACATCTGTGATGCACAGGACAGTTGATTTATATAGAATATTTCTAGAATTAATGCCATAAAGTCATAAGTAAGATCTTTTAAAAAGATACTTAAGATTGCTATAAAACACTAAATACAGCTTGCCTAAATAGTAGGCTAACATCACTAATATGCTAATTACTACAGCATTGTATTACAGCTATCTGTCATATTTTTTAAAAAAAATAGAGAATACCCAAAATCTCTATAGCAACCACAACAAAAGACCACTGCATTATTTTCAAATTGATAATTAATATACATATCTTACTGTAAGTAAGATATTATTAGACTACTCAATATCTTTATTATTAAACGCAATAACTACCTTGAGCATTTTATTACTACACTCTGTTAGCACGCAATAAATACCTGAGCTACAAGGAACTTAATATTTTCCCTAATTAGACTGAATACACTCTGAATTGCACTATATATTACCTATAACAGTGTCATTTGTCAATTTATTATAAGTGTACGATGTGGTTACAATGTTTATTAAACTAATAGTTACGTTAGGTGATTACATATTCAGTAAATATCACCTGCATCATTGATCACATCCTTTCAAAAAAACGATTCAGTTATTTTAAGCCTCATATAATAATAACTTGCTTTTATATAATGAGCCGCTGTACAATTAATACTTATTAATATATTAATATTAGAGATGTTTATAAATTTTAATCAATACAATCAAAACCAATACACAATAGTGCTATATAAAACTATTCTGTATAACATTCATGTCTAGTAATTTACCTTAATATACAGCTGTACATAGTCAAATAATAAATCTATGTCAACAGTGTTCCTTGCTATTTTAATGCGATAGACAACATTACCTTTAATAAACAGTATATAGCTGATGCTGTGCGCTGACCCCCAAAAGTATACAGCTAATAATTATAAAAATCGGCTACAAATACCGAATGACATAATAAACAGTGCTTGATCAGCTGATTGATCAACACCTAATATCGCACTAAAAAACCAGATTAATATCCTATAAATTTAGATGTACAATTGCATACCTGATAATAACTGTACTTATCAACAATCTTGCCTCAAAAATGAAATACTCAGGTCTGTTTTTATATATCTATATAGTACTTATCGTCAATAATATACAGACTAACTAAACAGTACGCTAAAATATTTGACAGACTCATCAGAAATAAAAGGACTTTTCCTTAAAACTAGTAGAGCAATCCTTGAATCTTCAGGATGGTGCTAATTTAATAAAATTACCAATCATATCACTGGTTACTATTTAATTTCTAACACAAGACCAGCTAAATTGCATAGTAGAATACAAAGTCACGACTCATCACACCTGATACATATTTACTGCCCAATAAAGTTGCCGCTGGAATGTGATAACTGTAAGTTAATTGTAATCCTATTATGTTCTATAGACGCAATGCTTGATGACCGATGTGATACTTAATGTTAATTAAATATCACTGTAATAATCCCTGTGCTACAAATTTTGAAAAAAATACAATATAACTATACCTACATAGTTACATACGCAGAACACTAAATATCTATCATTACATATAAGTCATTGTTACCCAGAATAGAGGTATTAGCTTATGGAATAGAATATTTACCCGTCTCTACCGCGCTACTCACTACGCAAAATCAATATTGAATATAAATATTTCTTTGTTACAACACTGTTCCTACTAGTCCTAGGACATATGCGTCATAACAATCAGACGGTTCTAACAAACTACTTAAATTAAAGAATAATTTAATAAGTAGATTAATTTTTTAATATGTTCCCACTCTTGTATTAATAATATTGTCCTCCTCTAAATACGCAAGTATTTAGTGCAAGTAATACCTCTCAGTATACTGTTAGATAGTTCTTGTGAAGAATTTAAACGCTGAAATATATTAAAAGAACAATGATGCTTAAATGGCACCCATAGAGTAAATGAAGCATATAGTTGTTTTAATAATATTAGATTGCATTTGTGCATAATCTTGTAAAATCTAAAAAATTATTTTTACTAAAAACATTGCATATCCTAATGAAAGCGATCAGACGTTGTTAACACACTAGCAAAATAATATAATTCATCTATAATTATCAATTAAAACTGAAGACTGGAAAACGTAATTAATAAATAACTCTTCTATCTCAACAGAAAATTATCGACAAACCCTAAAAATCAATGAATCTAAGTCAAATATCAACCACGTATTCTATGTGTTAACATTTTTATTTAACGTTCATCAAACTATTCATAAAAAGTAAACTAGTTGTTTAACACCACACAATAATACAAGTCTTCAAGAAAACAACAACCCATGATTTTATCATCTATACTAACTAAAAACTCACCTTTATAAAAACACGTACCTGTAATACACCTCACTGACTCAGTAACGAATAAGTTACAAGATTATCGAGCAAATTCAATCAACAATAAAACTCTTGATAGTAGACGACACTATTAACTCTAACATACCGTTGGTACTATACAAACAAAATTCCTAATGTAAATACCGCACATATATCTATGAAAGACTATCAAAGAGATTATTCAATCTACCGACTGTATTTAGATAGACAGGCGATGCTTTACCGCTCAGATAATGACAGTGTAAATGGAAAAATTTTGTCTAGTTTTTGAGAAGACCATTCTAGTTGTATTGTTAAACGCTCTCTTTGCTTTCATGAAACCTTTACGTACCAAAAGATCAGTGAGTACTGAATAATATAACACACAGTCTATATAGCAGTTTAACTAGCTATCACAGTATTATAACAATGGAATTGATTAACGATGTAATTCATTATCCTTCAAAAAAATATAGGGAGTCATAAATACATAACCAGCTTGGCCATGAAGCATTTAATATGATATCAGCATTAAGAATGCGTATCCTATGACAGACAAGGCAAATAGAATACCTAATCATATCAGTTATTACCGCCGAGAATATCTAGAATTCTGGTTTATCATAATCAATATACTAAAACTAGTTACTAAATACGCGAAAAGTTTGCAAACAGAAGAATATACTGCTTCTTATACACTATATTATCGCAGCATATCTTACAAGATAACATGCATAACGATTAGACAATCATCATGCACAACAATCATACCGGATAGATATTAACACAACTTCCAATTAATCTATAATGTAGCATCTAAATATGTTGTATACATATCTAAATAATATCTTCTAAACTATACTTATTCATAACAACCTGAAATAAGGTTAACTAATCAATCGATGTACGCAGTACATAAAAGAATAACTTTTATAGAACACACTAATCTTTCGCGATATTATTACAGTATCTGCAGATACTCAATAATTTTATCTTAGTATTTTCGATTTATTGCAGAGAATTCATTGACTTTCATTTTCCTAACTCTCACACTAGTTCAGATAGCGAAAAATAAATTATTGCAGCAGAAAATTTATAACAGCTAAGCGCAGTTCAAAATAAAACTGTTAGCAAGAGTTGCTAACCAGACTACATTAGTCCTATAGTAAGCTGCACCTCGGTTAAATAAGTTTATTTTAGAAAAAGTGTAAGATTTATTTATACTACGTTATATAACTTAATGTTGCAACATGATTTTGCCAACTACATATTAAGAATGTGATATCTAGGAGATTGAATGGTTAAAGAAGACAATATTGAAATGCAAGGCACCGTTCTTGATACACTACCAAACACTATGTTCCGCGTTGAATTAGAAAACGGGTATGTCGTAACTGCGCACATATCCGGTAAAATGCGAAAAAATTATATTCGTATTCTAACCGGCGATAAAGTTACTGTAGAGCTCACCCCATATGACTTGAGCAAAGGCCGCATTGTCTTCCGAAGCCGCTGATTAGCATATGAGTCACAAAGGGCAGCATCAATAGAATACTGCCCTTCCTATAATAATATTAACATCGTATTCTTTTGGCACAAGCAACAGCAAAACCAACATATTTATGCATAAATTTCACTTATAAAATACCGAAACATTATCTCTCTTGACCTGTCTTGTCAACTCAATCTTTACCCATCAGACTATGTACTACCCTTTAAACCTTGGAGGTGCTTACGATACTCATGCACTTCCTCTTAGTCACACTGCATATTAATACAATTAAAGAGATAATCTTTCTATTATATTGCCTGTATATGCTAATCCTGAATAATTAATATTCATCTATCAATTAAACAGCACTTCATAAACCGGCAGTGGTTGCTAATTATTTGTATTACACGACACATTACACGCGTGAATGTAGGAAAATTATAGGTCTATAGATAGGCTGTAGCGCTTTTCATAGTTAACTCTTCAACAAGATATTTTTATGTTTAATAACGTTTACCATGTAAGAATACACTGAATACTTACTTGCTTTGTTATCTCTCTAAATTTAATAGAAAACTTATTTTCCACTTTATTTAGTTCTTCATGAACCTACTAAATTTACTTAATTTAAGTTTAAATTATAATATCAATAACGTCCACTTGTCTTATAAAAATAATATAGAAAATCTTAAATGATGCTGAGTTAACACAGTACTAGTAGTGTATTAGTACTACTATCCCATCTCCACAACCCTGATATCGTTATATCCAACTGATATCTCACACGTCATCTCATCGACTAAGGTTATATGTTATGCGCTAATATCATAGTAACTGACGCTAGTACTAATTGTATAAGAACCTTTCTGCGTGCCGTGCGATATGACACTAATAGTGTGTTATCAACACCATAAAATATCTAAACTTTATTAAAGTTAGTGCTAAATCTAATACAATCTTCCTCTCTTAGTGTATCATCCTAACAAAAAATAACTTAAATACCACTTATAGATTAACCTCTCACTTATCTATGATTATCTTAATAACACTACCACACATAGATCTATCAATCCCTGTCACTACGAGCAAAGCAATAACTAGGGATTACAAAAATTATTTTCTCAACTTTACACTGCTGCATTAGAAACAAATGACTAACACGTTCTAGAACGTTTATTATCTAGTGAACTGATCAATAATTTATATTAATCCGCCATATAAATTATAGTCAAAATCATCCCTCTAGTACAAAAGAGAGTCTCATTGACACTTTATATTTTTTGCAATATTATGTTAAATGACATAGTCAGCATACAAGATATGCATCTTGGTAATACCATTAATTATCAATATCATAATACACAGTAACATCCGGCATAGTAAGAACAGGAATTATTCTTAGTCTATTCACTATCAAAAATATTAATTAAAACAGACATAAATAGCGTAACCATCTTTTTAAGAGATATATCTTAGCCGAAGCTATTATTGAAGTAGATTTTATAGATTTATGCGTTATTTATTTTAGGGCACTTATAATACACCGCCTGGTGTTTTTTCTTTGTTATTTAAGATAAAACACTTTATTCATAAGCTAATAATTAAACGATTCGCGTTGATATCTTTAAATGCTCCTTAACTAATATAATCCTCATCAAGCAATCGTTTAATTGCTTCGAATATCAATGAATAGTCAAGTTTTTTCTATTGCGTATCTATATTTTCTATAATATAAGTTACAAGAAAACAGCGTAACATATTACTCAGATGATAACGTACATAGCATGACAATAATCTACTAGACTGAGTGTTATAAAACAAAGATATAAATCCTTAACAACTACTTATGTAGATCCATAACTAAAATACCTTAAAAACAACTAACACATAGTCGATTTTAAGTACGATAGATATAAACTATCAGGTAAAAACACCTAAAGTTAAGCGCCTAATGTGAGCAGTACTACTGCACAAACAAGCCATGAAAGCCTTCAAATATTATAAGGTTAAGAATAACGGTACATCATAACGAGTCAAGATAATTGTGGAGAAATATCATTAAGACCTGTATTACTAAAAACTGCAACCGTATGAAGCAACGAACCATAGTGGTTCGTGATACATTCATTTTTTTATTTTTGCTTTATTATCATTGTGTAATTTTAATCAAGACCATCAAAGATAGGTATTAAATTACCTCAAAATGTAACGCTAAAGCTGTCACTTAATACTTGCTGTAAACATAAAATAGTAAACCTATAAAAAGATGTACAATACTAAAACAATTAAAGTAAATATTTCCACTATGTGCAATCTATCCAGAAAACACTGTTGTAAAGTTATACTTATATGTTTGATTACTAGGGAAAACAATACACCTGATCACGTAATATCGGTATTGCTTTGACTTTAAAATACATTATAGTTGCAACTCTAGGTTAATTAGATTACTTGCAAGAGCATCGAGTAATACTCGATATATTAATCCTAAACTAGTTGCACAAATCACTTGAAAAATCTAAAACATACTAATGAAATGTTCTGCGCTTATAATTCAGAAAATACAATAAAATAATAAATAAATATTTTCAGTTAGCAACAAATACACACATATCTCTAATTAATGCATAAGTTCATTACCTATTCTGAGCCTCTTCTAATCTAATCTCAAACCCTTAAATAACCAAATAATCTATCTCTGATCAGAGATAGATAAAATATTGCAAATAAATAGCTATCACTTAATAAATTTTATCGTACTACATGAACTAATAGTGATAAGAAAAACGATAATCATGGAAAAGAGCACAATTGACGTCGATGCAAGATATTAAGATAAAAGTATATTTAAAGTAATTAACTTGCACCAAGGAAACATTACTTGCATGACAAACAGATTACACTCATATTAAAGAGCACCTAGAATGTTATCTACTGCAATATTTATCTGTAATATAAAAGCTTAATCATAAAAAATGTCAAATAAACTGTAAAATCACAATTATTAATCTTTTAGTGATGATGATAACGCATGCATCACATTCTATATCACATCCGACTTACTAACGTTAAAAAATTCAGTGATGCAGATGCTTGACACTATAAAGTCGCAGCATATGAACATGCTGATATTAATGTAGTTAATACTCGTATAACTCCTCACAATAACCAATGCTAATAAGACAAAAGGATTAAAGAGTTAACTATACTAAGAAAATAGTATAATATGTGAGCTAAAATAATAACACTTACCAGGTAAATACTTTTAAACTTCCGGAATTTTATGTATTATGCAAGATATACTATATTACCAACTTGTACATAAAAACGTTATTTATGCAATCTAGTGAAGCATAAAATAGTAATAACAACGATATATATCGCGTGATACGCCGTTATCATTATTTTACCGACTCATAAAGTACTACAGCAACTCAACAATCTACGCAGAATATCGACCATATGATCTAGTTCTATATAAAATCATCTACAGCAGATTACATTTTAGTATATCTTTAAAATTAGCTGACTTAAGACTAGTCACTACCAATTAAGACTGCTAAATTTATTATCACCTGTCTGTGTAGTATTAATATAACCAGTAAAACTGCTTACTAACCTTTATTACACAGACAGCTATCTGTACAGTGTTCTTTCCTCAGTTACCTTTATCAAGTATTTAAATCTTTGCGCAAATTTTATGCACTCTAAGGAAAAATTTTAAAAAAATACGATGTTGCAAAAATTACTTATATTTAAAACTAACATGATGCATAATGCATATAGATGCTCATGAAGCATATAATATGTGTTACACGATAAGCGCGGGGTACACCCTAAATAATGTAAACTGTCAAAACAGCAAACACAGGGTGATAAATGCATTAAAAACTTATTAAAATAGTTAGTATAGGGCGCTGCAACTTATAACTTAAAATGATAGTGATTGACTCTGTCAATGAATTCCAGAAAATAAATAAGGCAAAAAGAGTGAACGCATGCACCTTGACGTATAGCTCTAGCATAGCTCAGCAGATTAATAACATATAATACTTGAAATTATGATCGATACCCGCATCTAGCTTTAGCGGAGTAGCGTCAATAGTATTTTAACATTTATGAGGAAATATTTTATGATGCGTATAGCTTTATTCTTGCTTACAAACCTGGCAGTTATGTTAGTATTTGGACTAGTTCTGAGTTTAACAGGAATCCAATCTAGTAGTAGGCAAGGTTTGATGATTATGGCCGCCCTCTTTGGTTTTGGTGGTGCTTTTATTTCGCTGCTTATGTCCAAATGGATGGCACTGCGTGCCGTTGGTGGAGAAGTGATTAAATATTCTCGTAACGAAACAGAAAAATGGCTACTAGAAATAGTGCGTCGTCAGTCAAATAAAGTAGGTATCTCCATACCACAAATTGCGATCTATGACGCACCCGACATTAACGCATTCGCTACTGGTATGCGGCGTAATTCCTCACTCGTTGCTGTGAGTACTAGCTTGCTAAAAAACATGAGTCGTGACGAAGCAGAAGCGGTTATCGCGCATGAAATTAGCCATATCGCTAGCGGCGATATGGTAACTATGACGCTAATTCAAGGCATTGTTAACACCTTTGTTATCTTTCTATCACGTTTGATCGCTCAAGTAACTGCTGGCTTCCTGAACCAACGTGATAGCGAAGAAGATAATAACGGCAATCCATTAATTTATTTTATTTTGTCAATGGCACTAGAGCTGATATTTGGTATTTTAGCTAGCATGATTACTATGTGGTTCTCGCGTCGCCGTGAGTTCTATGCTGATGCGGGTTCTGCAAAACTCGTGGGTCGCGACAAGATGATTGCTGCATTACAATGTTTAAAAGCTAGCCATGAACCACAAGAAGCAGATAGTTTGATGGCGTTCTGCATCCACGGTAAATCTAAGTCATTTAGCGCACTACTTATGTCACACCCACCATTAGACCAACGTATTCAAGCCTTGCGTTGTGGACAATATCTAAATTAATCATCTACAATAAGGTTGCCTGAATTTTTAAAAACCTAAGAACCACTCAGCTTCTTTGTGTCTTATGTGTTCTGTAGTGACACATAAAACTGATTGTTAAACATTAGGGTGCTATTCTTATCTCACCTTTCTGTATACCAGTTATACTAAAGTTTTCTAGAAGATGGTATAAAATGATAAATCTGTTTAGCATCCATTTAAATAGCATGTATATTACTCTAACAACTGTCATTTACTTCTACGAAGTATTTATTACTTATTACTTATTTAGGTAAAACATTGAAACGAAAATAAGCTAGTTTACATACAGCTAATAACTGTACTGATACAATGTCACTTAATTAAATTATATAAACCCTTTATATTAACGCCTAAATAAGGTGTCAGGCTGCATGAAAATTCCAAATAGACTCCAGCCATTAGTAGATGACGGGTTAATTGACGAGGTCATACGCCGTTTAAAAAGTGGTAAAGAAGCAGATGTATTTATCGTGCGCTGTAATAAAGAAATACGTTGTGCTAAAATATATAAAGAGGCAGAAAAACGCAATTTTAAACAAGCTATACGCTATCAGGAAGGCCGTAAAGTTAGAAATAGTCGTAGTGCACGCGCCATAAAAAAAGGCTCTAAATTTGGCCGTGCACAGAAAGAAAATACCTGGCAAAAGACTGAAATGGAAGCACTATACCTACTAGCCCAAGCTGGAGTCCGCGTGCCACAACCAGTTATCTATATGAATGATGTGTTGGTGATGGAGATGATTACTGATGAAGCAGGACATGCAGCACCACGACTGAGTGATGTTACGTTGACGGCAAAGCAAGCGCGGGCTGATCATCAACTGATGATAAACTATGCAGTACGGATGCTATGTATCGGATTGGTTCATGGTGATTTATCCGAGTTCAATATACTAATGGATAATAATGGGCCAGTAATTATTGATCTACCACAAGTGGTTAATGCAACTACTAATCGCTACGCTCAAAGTATGTTTGAGCGCGATATCCACAATATATCACGATATTATAGCCAATACGCACCGGAACTTCATAGCAGCACATATGCGCAGGAAATCTGGGAATTATATCAATCAGGCATGCTCACTACAGATAGCGTACTAAGCGGACAGTTCATTAGGAAAGCTAGCTGTGCCGATATAAGTACCGTTCTTGCAGAAATTCATATTACTAGCGAAGAACATCAGCAACAACTGATGTCACATAAAAAAATTAAACCATAACAGTGATGTTTGAAGTGATGAGCAAATGGCATTGAAGGGCTCCGTAACGAAAACTGATATTAATATCGTTGACGTTAGATAAAACGACCTTGTTGTTAACACATTACTTATTATTAAACATTTTCCTTAGTAAATAAGTGCACTGAGCAAAAACTAACATCTGTTTTACTTTAAGTGAAATTAGTTAAACATAATAATTATATATTTGTAATTGTTAAGAACACTTCATGATTTATAAACAACCTCTGTATATCATTATAAAAAGTAAGCATTGGTAATTGTTATAGTGATATATGCTAAATCATGCGGTGCAAACACAACAAATAATCAGTGTGATTGAAGTTTTAAGAAGAACACTCAGAAATATCGCATATCGTTAAATAGAATTCTTACTTAACTGGTCAACTGTATGTCAGTTAAAACCACTTTAATATAACACACCCGACTAGACAATATATACCCTTGATATTATTAATTTTATTAAGAGTATCGAGGAATAATGATTTTATATAATACTTATAGAATTCATATATTTATTCAGAAGATTTCAGAAAACAATACACATTGTACAATACAGTAACAGCTAGTAATAATTAAAAAGCAGCACCAGAAACTACCACGACATAGTTTGATTTTAATAAGTCGTTTATATAAAATGATCATGAATTTATCAGATGTATAATGAACAATATTAACAAAATTATCCATAATCTTCTTCTGGCAGTTATATGCTGTAGTATTTTATGATGAGTGTATTCTATGAATGATATTGATACTGAAACCTGATATTAATCAATATAACATCACTATCTATCGTCGATATGCTTATAATGAACCCACTAAATAGCCTAGGATTAAAAACACAATATATATTAGTATCACTATACTATATGTTGTATTTTTTCTTGCAGTTATCATGAATGAACTCGCTATTACTGCAGAAATAGCTACTACATGCGATGTAACGTCCATATAAAAACCATGCACCTTATTTTCTGATAGCACTACATCAGATCGAATACTTTTCCTTAGTGCATTATATGACTCGTGGTATTCTAAGTGCTGGGATAGAGCAATGATTTATATTTAATTAACTAAAAGTTTAAGTTTGAAGGAGCTAAGAATTATTCTTGATTTTATTCAGTGGTTTGCTTTTTTGAGTGTATGTTAGATTTCAAGTAAATAATATTTTATTTAAACAATACTTTTTAGAAAAGATAAACACTTTTCTCTCCTGCTTCTGCATTACCGATATATCTTTTATATTAACTCTAAATTAGAGTAATTTAGAGAGGGCTCAGATGCTGAATTTGAGCAGTGCTTAATATCACTTTATCTTTTACCAATTTTATATAATAAGTCACCTGCTATATCAGAGATCATGCAAATCTTACTGCATAGTCAAATACATGACTCCTCATTAAATGAGAAAACGCTCTTATGATTTATGCATATCTTGTATTCACAAAAAATGGTAGAACATATCCTTCAAGTTTCATTCTCTTCACAATGCTCTAGAAGTACGACTATTCTGAGTCTTTTATACGCAAGTTATTCCTTATAAACAATGATACAATAATGGATACTGTGTATCAAAGGTACATATTATCAAAAAACACAATGCATTTGTTATTGTAGTGTTTTTATGATAGTGTGTTGTAAACTCCTATAGACTCATTATATCTTGCTGTATTTTCTGTATTTATGATACCAGAAGCACTATCACTATAATCATAGTAGTAGACGTAGACACTACATTATATACAGCACGACATAGTAGATATCTGAGCATTCATTACCCATCATAGCCTAGTGATATTATGAAAGATTATTTGCTAAGAAGTGAAAGTTTATAGTCTATATACAATATAATAACTGTTGCAGTTCAGAGCTTGAGGCACTATCTAAATGTTCGGATATTTACCGATATATTAATATATGAGACACTGCTTTAGGCAAATGACTTAAATAATTTGATTAAAGTCATAGCCCTGAATAGCTAACGATTAGTTGTATATAAAATACTCATCATATCTCACTATCTATTGATCAAAGAAGTATAACCTCTACCTTGTACTCGATAGTTAATGCAGATTTTTAGTTATTAAATGGAGTAAGCGTATGAACAGATTTAAAATGCTTAGTAATACAAATATGCACTAATGATACTAAAAGGTTCGGGAATACTAATAATTGATAACTAAGTTAGTAATTAACTAAAGTAACGTTTACATATAACTATAGACTACATTAGATCAATCAAATTCATAACTCATATGATAAATATAGTGCATAATCCATAGCACTTACACTAGTTAGTTACAGCAACAAGTAAGATAACCAATATATATTCCACGCAAATTATGATAAACATAACGTAACAATATTCTCGACCTTCCCAAAAAGCTTTTTCTAGCTTACTTGACGTAGTCTATACTGTGACAATACTCTAGATGACTTAGAATTTCACAGAAACAACCTGCTAATGTAATGCTTTATAATAACTATAAAAAACATTTTACCATTTGAATGGTAATATTCTGTTTAATATTTTTATACAGCATAGAATCTAAATCAACCAGGTAATTACTGAACAATAGATTAATAATACGATTCTTTAAAAGCTTGTAGATTAAATAGATTTTAATAACAGATTATCGTCGCTTTTATAAAAACGTATCAATATAACGACCATACCATAGTATGGTGTAGTGCTAGAATACCGAATGAATACAATCAAAACTGAACGCAAACCAAAAAATATTTCATAAATATTTTATAGAAAGGTAGCGAATTTAGCTAACTACTAGCAGATTGAGAATAACCACAAGGTATAGCTATATAATTGATATCAATTCTCTTTGATTTATATATTTGTAATAAATAACAACACACAGTGTACAACAACGCAGCATGATCTCATGAAGCAAGGATAATTGACTGCTAAAATTGTATATATATTTACTATAAAATAATAAGGATTAATACCTATTTATGAGCCACATAATTACGTATAAAATCGATTTATTAAAACGGTAGTTTCATATTTAACTCAAAAATTAGTTATAGTTCTCTAATACCCTATAGCCTTTATCAAGCGCTAGTGTTAAATGTTAATCACATTAAATAATTATAAAAGAATTATGCAGATGTGTTATCTATTTACGATCTCTGAGTCATGCTAGTTGTCTCTCTTGAAATTTCTCGCTAACTGTTACCGAGATACTCACAAGATTTGATTCGTTCCTTACTATTAAAACTAATCGATCACACACTGAAAGTAATAATATGTTCTTCCTCGAACGTTGTTGTTTTAGTTACAACACATCAGCATGCTCATGAGAGATACAGCAAGCGATAATTAGGTGTCATTTTATTACAGTGCTATCTTTACGCATTACTAATGAGGTGTACTATTTTATTAAAATAGCTCATTTGACGGTAAGATACTCATGCACGATATAACGACGTTAGGAAAAAATCCAAAACGAGTCTTCTGAGAATAAAATAGAGTGTTAAAATATGCAGTAAACTTCTACAACCTCCGCTAATTATGACAAAGGAACATCTCCAGTGTACCATTTTGCGGCACGTAAAATTTGCAGTTTCCCGCTGCGCAAGGACCTGGCTTTATGACTACTATCTTACCAGGACAACATACAATCTCGCGTAAAGATATCAGTGAGAACGCGCTCAAAGTACTATACCGTTTAAATAAATCTGGTTATGAATCCTATCTAGTTGGTGGTAGTGTGCGTGACCTTTTATTAGGAAAAAAACCAAAAGATTTCGACATTACTACTAACGCTACGCCAGAGCAAGTAAGAAAGCTCTTTCGAAACTGCCGCCTCGTTGGTCGCCGTTTCCGTCTAGCACACGTAATGTTCAGTCAGGAAATTATTGAGGTAGCCACCTTCCGTGGACACCATGAGAAGCTCGCGGATTCTAACCAAAATGCTTCAAAAAAAACCCAAAATGGAATACTTCTACGCGACAACATCTTTGGCTCAATTGAAGAAGACGCTCAACGCCGTGATTTTACTATCAACAGCCTGTACTATGGGGTTAGGGATTTAAAGTTGCGTGATTATGTTGATGGTTTGCGCGATTTACAACAAGGCGTGATACGTCTAATCGGTGATCCAGAAACCCGATATCGTGAAGATCCAGTCCGCATGCTCCGAGCAATACGCTTTTCTGCTAAGCTAGGCATGACTATTAGCGATACGACTGCCCGACCTATCCCTTGTCTAGCCTCACTACTACACGACATTCCACCTGCACGCTTGTTTGAAGAGTCCCTCAAATTACTGCTAGCTGGCTATGGCCATCTAACTTATTTAAAATTATGTAAATATCAACTATTCAAACCGTTATTTCCTCTCATTTCACGCTATTTTATACCCAATTACTCCACATTAATGGAACGTACTCTAGTACAAGCACTCAAGAATATCGATCACCTTTTTCAAAATGGCATGCGCGTTAATTCAGCATTTTTATTCGCTGCTATGCTATGGCATCCGCTGCTAGAGCATACAAATAAATTATCAAAAATTAACCACCTAGGATATTATGACGCTTTTGCGCTAGCTATAAATAACGTATTAGACGAACAGTGTCGCTCACTAGCCATTCCAAAACGCATTACTACATTAATGCGCGAGATTTGGCAATTACAATTACGCCTCACCCGTCGCCAAGGGCGACGGGCACATAAACTAATGGAACATCCAAAATTTCGCGCTGCCTATGATTTTTTAGTACTACGAGCTGAAGTAGAGGGTAATCAAGAAATGTTGCACTTGACTGAGTGGTGGGGTGAATTTCAACTGGCTGCGCCAGCACGTCAGACAACTATGTTAAACAGCCTTCGCAAGGATTCAGCACGATACCGTTAAGCCCTATCTACCAGAGATCTATAATATTCCGTGTTTATATTGCACGAAACAGCAATCTAGCTCATATACTACAACAAATTAACAATGATTTTAAGGATCTATAAAACCCCTCATACAATAAGCTAGTTTCATTTCTCTTATTCATAAACATCAATGTAGCGAAAAATCTAACGAATTTCCTTAATACACAAATACTTTAAAATATCTTATTGTTATCTAACACTACTGCATTATGCTGACACAATGCAATATAATCAAGCATCACGGCACACGCCGTCTAACATTTGGGTGAACGATTTATTAATATAAATGTTATTCTATATAATAATTATATCATTGATACTAATCATTTTATTATATCGCATGTTGATCTAAAAGAGTACTAATTTATCTTTTATTATTGTTCTTTGAACAACATTACTTATTTTGCTATATTTTTGGATAATAAATCGTTTACCAAGTGCCTAAATGAGTATAAAACAACTAAATGCTAATGGATGAAAGCTGAATAATCTATTTTCCTTAAAATATCCTAATGATCTCTGCTATATCGTAAGCAATACTCCTTTTCCCTACACATGGGAAAAGGAGTATGAGACTAACTTGCAACGACTTACTTCAGTTAAGATATAAACTTTGCGTTAAGTTCTTATAGATAATTTAGTAAGTTAAGCGCTGACTACTTATTTTATTAAAATCATTAGAATATTCTATCAATGAATCACACTTATAAACGGTCAGATCAATCTAAGAACATCAAATTTCAGTGATCCACTGATGAGTAAACACACTGTATCTTAACAAATAAGAATGAAACTACTAAGTTCTTGTTAACTTATAAATAGTTTGACTTTAGAGCTATTAAGGAAATAAAGATCTCTGAAGATCGAAAAAATATAAAAAATAACTGCGTCATTGACACTACAATTACTTAAAATTTTTAGTAGTCGATAAATTCAGAATACAATGTGCGTTGTGCTATACTATGTTAGTTTCAAGATATATAGCACCACGCTAGCTATTGAAATTACTACACCTATCAAATACACTCTGATTGTATTAAATAACGTATACGTTTAACAAAAAAGCTCGGAACGCTCGTGTCACTAAAGCTGCAGTATATTATTAATAATACAAACTACCCATTTAACATAAACCATTACTTAATTTGAACACTTATTAAGAATTAATAAGTGTTCATCATGAACATACAGATATTCCCGTTATACTTAAAGTTTTACGTATCTTAGTTTTACGAGCTCATCCTAATTATATTCTGACTGATACTTATATCTTTAAGTAGCTGCTCCGTTTTACCTTCTTATAAACCTAAATTATTTACTAAAATACCTCACGACATAAATGCATGTTTTAAAAATGTATTAAAGATTATAATGCTCATGTTCCTTACTTTATCTTTTTAACTAACATTTAATACATATACATTTATAGCATGAGCAATAAGAGATTAAAAACAGAAAAAGATTCATCGTACATTCATTGAAATAACCCTACAGAAACACTACGATCTAGATCGTAGAGATGTAGTTTAGTTACTCTAAGGATTTATATAAATTTATTACAAATATAAACCTTACAAGATCATACATCGATCATATATACTACAATGAGCGTCAACAGCTCCACACTAACTACTAACAATATGCTAAATGAATAATTTGTAAAAGCACTAACTAAATAGTAAATAATTTCATCATTTAAATACCAGCAACATAACTGCTAGCATTAGCTTGTGTTATATACTAAAACCATTAGTTTTTCTCCAATATACAAACTACACCTCATGTTAATAGCATATCATAAGTTAATAATAATCACATTTTGAGTAAATTTGAAAGTTTATGACTTAAAGCACAATCTGTATGCTTTCTGTCCATTTCATTCATATACCTTATAACTTATAATAAACTTATATTTAACCACCACGTTATAAATTTCACGCATAAATATTGCATAAATATTCCTTAGCAGTTATGATTTAATATTAACTTCATCTGTGATTCTTATATATGAACATTCAACTGAACGCTATTAACTGTTATTATGGCGCTCATCAGGTGTTATTTGATATTACGCTAAATTGTTCATCAGGTAGCACCTTAGTGCTACTTGGTCCTAGCGGTGCTGGGAAAACTTCATTATTACGGGTATTAAATCTACTCGACATTCCTCGATCAGGTTGCTTGAGGATTGCTGATAATCAATTTAACTTTATGCAAATACCAAGTGAAAAATCGATCCGTCAGCTCCGCAAAAACGTCGGAATGGTATTTCAACAGTATAACCTATGGCCTCATCTTACTGTTATGCATAATTTGATAGAGGCGCCCTGTCGGGTATTAAAATTACCGAAAGATCAAGCAATACAACGCGCTAATAAATTATTAGATCGTCTGCATCTAATAAATTGCGCTGATCGATTTCCGCTGCATTTGTCTAGTGGTCAACAACAACGCGTAGCAATCGCTAGAGCATTAATCATGGAACCACGAGTGCTACTATTTGATGAACCCACTGCAGCTCTAGATCCAGAAACTACTGCCCAAATCGTTAGCATTATCCAAGAACTAGCTGATACTGGTATCACTCAAGTGATCGTTACTCATGAGGTAGAATTGGCACGTAAAACTGCCAGTCATGTAGTATATATGGAAAATGGTCGCTTGATCGAACAAGGCAATACCAGATACTTTACAAAACCCAAGACAATAGAATTTACAAATTATTTATCACATTAATAACTCGATATTCTGTATTTGGAGTATTTTCGATGAAAAAATACTTAATTGCCGCCATTCTAGCAGGAGTTACAGATTCTGCACTTGCGGTTACAACGCTCTTCTTCACAACCGAAGCTTCTTATCCTCCCTTTGAGTTTATTGATACACATAATCAGATCCAGGGTTTTGATATTGATGTAGCTAACGCCGTTTGTAAAAAGATGCAAACCGATTGCGTCTTTGCTAATCAAGCTTTTGATAGCTTAATTTTAAGTCTTAAATTTAAGCAATCCGACGCAGTAATAGCGTGTATAGATATTACACCAGAACGTGAAAAACAAGTGCTTTTTACAAAACCATACTATAAAAACTCAGCACTATTTATCACTTTGAAAAATCGTATAGCTGAGAAAGCAACTCTACCAGGAAATAAAATCGGCGTGCAAAATGGCTCTACTCATCAGAAATATTTAACTGACAAATATCCAGACATCACTGTCACTCCTTATAATAGTTATCAAAACGCTATTCTAGATCTGAAAAACGGCCGTTTAGATGCAGTATTCGGTGACACAGAGGTCGTAAAAACATGGCTGCAAAAGCACTCTGAGTTAGCAGCTATAGGTAATAAAGTTACCGATAAGGATTATTTTAGCGCTGGATTGGGTATTGCAGTAAATAAAAAAAATAGCACGTTGCAATACAAGTTTAATAACGCTTTAGATGAAATACAACAAGATGGTACTTATAAAATTCTGTATAAAAAATGGTTCAAATAATAATCTACGATTATGTATAATATCTTATCCTTAGTAAATTCTACGATCATGACTATGGGTCTTGCCGTATTCGCTTTAACTTTTGGCCTTATTCTAGCGATACTATTTGCTATTTTAGAATCATCGCGATGGAAAATAGTCAGTTGGTTGAGCACGATTTTGGTAATCCTGGTGCGAAGTTTGCCAGAAATCCTAGTAGTGCTATTTATGTATGTTAGTTTGTTACAATTAACATTATTACTATCTAATGGTTTTATTCTGAATTTAGGAATGTGCCAACTAGCAGTTCACTTCAAAATGCACAACCTCGCAATCAGTCTATTCCTATGCGGTGTGTGCGCCTTAGCTTTGATTTATTCTGCTCATGCATCGCAAACACTACGTGGTGCATTCAAAGCAGTACCAAGAGGTCAATGGGAATCTGGTCAAACATTGGGTATGAGCAAGACAACAATCTTCTTTCGCTTAATTATGCCACAAATGTGGCGTTACGCACTACCCAGCCTTAGCAACCAATGGCTAGTCTTATTGAAAGATACCTCGTTAGTTTCCTTGATCAGCCTGAACGATTTAATGTCACAAACTAAAAATATAGCAATCCGTACTCAGCAGCCTTTTACCTGGTATATGATTGCGGCCATTATCTACCTGTCAGTCACGCTGCTTAGCCAGCATATTATGAAATACATTGAGCGACGCGCTACAAACTTTGAGCGGAAGGTCAACTGATGTTTGAATATTTTTTAGCAATTATCAAAGGTCTGAATAATAGTTTGACGTTAACCCTTACCACACTATTGATAGCTTTCATCTTATCATTACTACTAACGATAATTCTGACCTTAAAAACACCATGCCTGACGCTACTTATCAAAGCCTACATTATGCTATTTACTGGCACACCATTGTTGCTGCAAATCTTTTTAATCTATTACGGCCCAGGTCAGTTTCCAGTGATTCGAGAGTATTCATGGCTATGGGGACTACTATCGCAGCCATGGCTATGCGCGGCTATTGCACTAACATTAAACAGCGCAGCTTATACCACTCAACTATTCTACGGCACAGTGCGGACGATCCCTCTAAATCAGTGGCAATCCTGCCAGGCATTAGGGATGTCGCGTCAACAAACGCTATATATTTTACTACCGTTCGCATTTAAGCGTGCACTATCATCCTATTGCAATGAAGTTGTGTTAATATTTAAAAGCACTTCACTCACTTACACTATTACGCTAATGGAAATAATGGGCCATAGCCAATTACTGTATGGAATTACCTACGATCTGAGAATATTTGTTATAGCAGGAATAATTTATCTATGCATTAATGGTTTTCTAACACTATTAATGCGTTTACTTGAGCGCTATGCTCTAACATTTGAACAGCGTTATTCAACGTCACTTGTATAGCTTAATTAGCGTTAGGTGTTATGTTTTACAAATTAATTGAGTTAATAAATTTTTATAAAGGTATGCGAACGACCATTACATGAGAGTCTGAAAAGATAAACAACATTAAAAGCGCAAAAAAATCTTTTAGAATTACATAAAGATCTTTATTTCTAAAGAAATAATATTCTGATAAGAATACTGATTTATTGGGGACAGATGTCATCCTTATATCCGATTAATTCAATTATTCATGTTTAGCTACTAAACAATCATTCATCTTACACGATAATTATCTGTAAATTATTTGAGTTACATGAGCTAATGTAAATTAGTTTGCGGTACTGTCTCTGTAAAAACTAGTATCTATTACTGTATACCTTTTTATGTATCATATCTACAACTTCTATTGCATAAAATTTAAATGATAAGAGCGGGGTTATACATCTTAATATTTAGTACTATTACTTAATTTATTATTCGTCCTAAACGATAATAACCTTGTGTCACAGAGAATATATACTTTTATGATCTAATAAGCATCTTTAATTAAGCTATTAACAAACAATATTTTTATTTCACATCTTATAAATACAGATTATTTGTTCACTGTATTTTTTAGATACAATATACTAATTATATTTACAGTAGAGATAGCCGCTACTTATTTTTTTGTCTATAACTTCCTCTATTTTAGATAAAGCTATATTTTAACTAAATTCTTTACGTTAGGTAAACACTGTTATAAATAGGATAACCGCATTATTCATGACGTCTTATATAGTTTTATAAACTTCTATGAATGTTTTTCTCTTATATAACACACTAGTTAGTTTATTATCTACTAATAATTTAGTTAAAGTGGCTCATTACAACTAGAGAGATATATCAAATGTTAATACTTATATACTAAAATTATAATAATTCAGAAAACTATTAAGAAATGAACCCGAAGGCACTGCATAAGTTTAATAATATATATTACCCTTAGTTCCTTATATAATTTAAAAACTTACTATTATTGAATAATCCAAAGATTTATTAATATTAGAACGATCTCCAATAGAAAAGAGCCTAATATTATGTATTATTAACTTCAAGAAACTAAAAAAATAATTTATTACCTTATCTTCCTATTCAGTATTTGAGATAACGTCTCTTAAACTATCCCTTCTTCCCTTATGGGTATAGACTCCCATACTCAGTAAATCAGTTTTTAATAACATAAATATTTATAATAAGTACAGATATGTCTTTAAGAATCTAGATGTTTGGTATTGTCCCGCAGTGTTCATGCGTAAGTATGGTATAATCTAATGCTAATCACCTATCAATTTTCCCGCTATAATAAATATACTAAATGATATAAAACCTGGCATTCAAAATAATTTATAAAACTTTAGACTACAAATGCGAGTCTCTAGTCTACAACTATGTATAGACACAATTTTTCTCACTTATCTGTCTTGTTAAGCAATCACATATTGTATACTAAATAGACTATTGATTTTAATAACGATAGCTTATTTATGCAGCATTTGTCCGATTATTTAAAACGTGTCTCATGCTTAATTAAATCATATGCTGCCTGAATCTCCTGTGCTTTTTGCTTGGCTATTTCCATCATTTGTAGCGGAAGACCTTTTGCTACTAACTTATCTGGATGATTTTCACTCATTAATTTACGATAAGCGCGCTTAATAACAACAGCATTATCATGACTATTTACACCAAGTACTTTATATGCATCCTCTAATGTTGGCTGGTTTTTGGTCTGCTGGGAAGTAGCGCTCTGACTACCAAACTGACGTCCGCTTTGTATCATGCTAAGGATCTGATTAAATTGTGCGCGAGAAATTCCTAGTTCTTCCGCAATAACATGAAGTATTTTCCTCTCATTAGGGTGTAGAGATCCGTCGGCAAATGCGGCTTGAAACTGAATTTCCAGAAATACTCGAATCAGATCAAAACGACCAAAACAAATGCTACGGAATTGTTGTAGCGTCCTCCTCAATGGAAACCGGCTATTTTTACCTTCACGAAACGCCTTCTGAGCAGCGCTGCGCATATCGCCATATAGCTGCAAACGTTCCATAAACAAATTAGCGATCTGAATGTCCGCTTCAGTAACACGCCCTTTGGATTTTGTCAAATGCCCCATCACCTGAAAAGTGGTGAGAAAAAAAAGCATTTGCCGCGTTTTCTGATCACTAAAAAAACCCCGATTATGCTGATGACTATACGTAGTATCGATAATATGGCCAACGATAAGCCCAAACACTAAACCCAAAAATCCCGCACCAAGACAAACGGCAGCGATGACCCCCAGCAGTTTCCCCCAATACTGCATATACTCCTCAATTGTTCTACTAAATCTGTATAATTCTTGCTATGCTAATCTATAGATTAGTGATTTTTTTAAATATTTAGATTATGATATCTATCATTTTATCTTAAGACCTATAAAAAACAAAAAACAAAATTCGACTCTAGTCCTATACAAACGAATAATATACTCTTTAGCCGTTTTCTGGCTATACTGTTTTGATCATGAAATACTAAATTGCGTATGAAAAAAAGTTTCTTATTACTGGTAGTAGTAATGTTGTATACGACATTTTATAGTCAGTTTGCGCATGCTAATCTGTCTAAACAGTGCATGTTTGGCATTCCTAGTTATAACAAGCCTCTGATTAGTGACAGACCTAATAACTTTCCAATTAGTATCAGTGCAGATAAATCGTCTGCTGACTATCCACATAGAGTGATCTTTACTGGTAACGTCAGCGTTGTACAAGGCAATGCCACCCTTACTGCTCATCAGATAGAGTTAAATACGCTTCAGAAGTCAAGACATACAGATGAAATTCGTACTATCATCGCCCACGGAGATGTGCGTTATAGCGACCCTCAAATTATATTAACAGGCCCTAAAGCTTGGTCAAACCTGAACACTCAAGATATCAACATCTATGATAGTAATTATCAAATGGTGAACCGTCAAGGTCGCGGTGTAGCTAAAAAGATAAAGATGCGCGAAGCTAATCGCTATACTTTTTTAGAAAATGGTACTTTTACTTTTTGTTTACCTAAGGATAATAGTTGGAACATAGTCGGTTCTAAAGTAATATATGACCGTATAGAGCAAGTAATCAAAGTGTGGAATGCCCGCTTTTATGTTAAGGGCTGGCCTACTCTTTATAGTCCCTACCTGCAATTTCCAACTGGAGATAAACGTCTTTCTGGATTCCTATTCCTGAACACTAAATATGATAATAATAATGGTGTTGAGTTCATATTGCCGTATTACTGGAATATCGCACCTAATTATGATACCATACTGACTCCACACTATATATCAAAACGCGGTTTACAATGGCAAAATGAATTCCGTTATCTAGTACGACCTGGATTTGGATTAATTACTCTAGATTGGTTAGCAAATGATCAAGAGTATAAAAAAAATAACACTGGAAATAGCACCCGTTGGTTGTTCCATTGGTACCATAGTGGACTTATGGATCGGGTATGGCATTTTAATAGCGATTTTACCAAGGTTAGCGATATAAAATATTTTACGGATTTAGATTCAAAATACGGTGCTACCACTAATGGCTACGCTACTCAAAAGTTTAGCTTTGGTTATTCTAACGAAACTTATAACACTACTGTAAGTTTTAAACAGTTTCAGCTCTTTAACAAGACTACCTACCCTAACTATAAAGTATGGCCACAAGTAGATTTGAACTACTACAAAAAAAAACCTCGGTCCAGTAGACTTTCATTTATACAGTCAGATAGCAAAATTTACTAGCATCAATTCATTCGGCCCAAATGCTACACGTTGGCATCTAGAACCCACATTGAATCTACCGTTCACTAATGGTTGGGCTAATATAAATACCGAGATCAAGCTATTAGCATCTTATTACCGGCAAAAAATTCCTGATAGTTTTATTCTCCGTTATACCAACTGCAACGGCACTCATCATTACAAACCTGTAACACCTTATCTTGAGCACTCTGTCAAACGTGTGTTACCGCAGTTTAAAATTGACGGAAATCTAATATTCGAACGTTCGCTAATCTACGTAAAAGGGTCTACTCAGACTTTGGAACCATACGCGCAATACATTTATAGACCATATCATAATGAAAATAATATATATACTTATGATACTACATTACTACACACTGATTACTCCAGTTTTTTTCGCGAACGAGCTTACAGCGGCTTAGACCGAATTTTATCACAGAATCGCATGTCCAGCGGTTTAACCACACGCATTTATGACAATGCGCTAGGAGAATATTTTATCGCTTCTGTGGGGCAAATCTACTACTTTAGTCATGTAGGCACACAAGAGAAAAGGATTCGTGATAATAACAATCATCACGGAAATTTAGAATGGGTAAGTGATACCTATTGGAAAATAAATAATCATTGGAATCTGCGCGGGAGCTTACAATATAATAGCCATTTAAATAGCATCGCATTGGGTAACGCAACGCTAAGATACAGTCATGATTCCGATCCCCTAGCACAACTGAATTATCGTTACGTAATGCCAGGATATATTCAAGAGGCACTAAAAATCGATAATGTTATTTACCAACATGGTATTTCTCAAGTGGGCATCACAGGATGCTGGCCCATTACTGATCGCTGGGCAATAGTAGGTGCCTATTACTACAATATTCACGCCCAGCAATCTGTGAATCAATTGCTAGGAATACAATATAACACCTGTTGCTGGGGTATCACCTTAGGTTATGAACGCAAAATAACTGACTGGGATACAAACCATAATATGAGTCTTTATGATAATAAGATCTCTTGTAATATCGAGATTCGAGGTCTACGTCACGAAAAAAACCTTAATTCTATAGACATTCTACGTTCCAGTATACTGCCATATCAAAATGTATTCTGATATTCGTGTACATATTGACATAAGAAATTCACCCACTTTGATAGATTGGATACTAGGGAATGCATGAAAAATTGGAAAACGCTGATTCTATTATTGATAGTGTACGTTCATGTTACATTTGCAGCACCTAAAGAACTAGATAAAATTGCTGTTATTGTAAATGATAACATCATACTCGAGAGCGAAATCAACCGCTTATTACAATGGGTAACATTCAATGCACAGCAAGATGGTCAGTCACTGCCGACAAATCATGTGTTATATCGACAGATTATTGATCGTCTGATCATAAATAATCTTCAGCTACAAATAGCTAAAAAAACAGGCATTACCGTATCCAATGCAGATCTCGATCAGGCCATTACTAATATCGCCATGCAAAATAAGATAAACCTTAATCAATTGCAAAATCATTTATCTTATGCGAAAATGTCATATAATACCTATCGCTCTCAGATCCGTCAAGAGATGCTGATCTTCGAAGTCCGTCACAATGCAGTACGCCATCGCGTAACGATTCTACCAAAAGAGGTAGATGTGCTAGTCAAACAACTACGTACTCAATACGGTAATAATACCGAAGTGAATCTTAGCTATATTTTACTTGCTTTGCCGAAAAATCCATCGCAGCAGCAAGTAAATACTGCAGAGGCGCTCGCTGGAAAACTTATGAGTAAATTATATCATGGTGCTAATTTTAGCAAGCTAGCGATCTCCTACCCTATGCATTCTCAACTTATAAAAAAAAACATATAGGCTGGATTAAACTTCAAGAGCTATCGACCCTGTTTGTTGAACATTTGGTGCATACCAAGAAAGGGGTTATTATTGGCCCCTTTCTCTCTAACGTTGGCTTTTACATTTTAAAAGTCAATGATACCCGTAGTGCCAGTCCATCAACCTCCATCACTGAAGTACATGCTCGCCATATCCTACTAAAACCCTCAGTAATTATGAGCGATGAGCAAGCTCGCACAAAGTTAACAAAAATAGCTAAAAAAATTAAAAGCAATCATGCGAAATTTTATAATGAAGCAATAAAAATCTCTCAAGATCCAAGTTCTGCATTACAAGGAGGCGATCTTGGCTGGGTGTCTCCAGATCTCTATGATCCAGCATTCCGCAGCGCGCTATTAAAGCTAAAGAAAGGTGAAATTAGTGCACCATTACACTCTGCTTTTGGTTGGCACCTCATCCAATTGCTCGATAAACGTCAAATTAACACAACTGATGCCGCGCAAAAAAATCATGCTTATCGCATATTATTCAACCGTAAGTTTATTGAGGAATCCAACGCTTGGATGCAAGAACTACGTGCTCAAGCCTATGTGAAAATCCTTGACGCTCATACTTAACAATATACGCATCGCACAATAACTCCGAGCGAACCTGCTGGGATAGCGTCAGATTAATAACAGTGCTAGCACAAAAGAATTGGTTTATTGAATTCGTAGTATGCGTAAAATCAATATTATTACTTGAACGTACGGACCCATTAAACCTGCTACTAAAACTACGTGAGTATCTACCAAAATAATTAACTCAGCCACAATATGTGCAGCATACTTACCATACTACCAGTAGTTACTATATACCCAGTTACGCTACAGCAACAACACTGAACAGAACAGTATGAAAACACTATAAGGCGTCTGTAATGGCTGTTTCATTAGCGCATCTGTAGCATTAATTACCAGTCCAGTGAATAACAACGCCACTCATAACACTAAGTATACTATTTATTGATCGTGCTAAAATTATTTACTCATTTTAAGTGGCTGCAATGGGTAGTAATAATACTAGTTACTAAGAAACTGCAGGTAGCGCCAGTTATTACTATTATGCGTCTCTGCTAGCAGTTGCCAGATGCCGTCGCGCAGCAAAGCCTATGCGACGTTATCCGTATTCTCGATAAGAATCTAACAACTAAATTCAATCCCTTTACCACGGATTTACGTCTATGGACTCTACTACAAACTAAAAGAAAACGGTTATATGGAACGAGAAAAATCGATAGCATACTTCTAGTATGTGAACCTTTACGTAGTAACGGCGTTCACCTAAATAATCCGCTACTAACGCATACTTTATTTCAACCTAAGTATTTAAAAAACACTTGATGTAGTACGCACAATATATCATGATCAAGCTTTACCAATATAAAATATTATAACGTTACTCATATAGTAAATATTACTCTGAATTTGCCTTTTGT
The DNA here is from genome assembly GCA_020541285.1 of Candidatus Gillettellia adelgis. Lineage (GTDB taxonomy): Bacteria > Pseudomonadota > Gammaproteobacteria > Enterobacterales > Enterobacteriaceae > Gillettellia > Gillettellia adelgis. The sequence goes on from CP047043.1 coordinate 924,031, forward strand.
TCGTACTCTTGTAGATGACAGCACTGCTCTAGAACTAATTGACAGTGCTACTACTCATACTAATAATTTAAAAAAAAAGCTTTGCAACTTGCATAAAATAATAAGTAAACATAATGAATAATAGAGTGCATCAAGGGCACTGTGCCCGCAAACGTTTCGGACAACACTTTTTAACTAATCAGCTGATTATTGACAGCATTGTTGCTGCCATTCGCCCTCAACCAAAGGAAGCTATTGTTGAAATTGGCCCGGGCCTAGGCGCATTAACCAATCCAATCGGGTCACACATAGATCACCTGATAGTCATTGAGTTAGATCGCGATTTAGTAGCGCGGCTAACAAATCATTCGCTATTAAAAGATAAGTTAACGATTTACCACAAAGACGTCATGATGGTAAATTTCTTTGAAATCGCTAAAAAAGCAGGAAAACCGCTCCGAGTGTTTGGAAATTTACCATATAATATTGCGACGCCGCTAATATTTCACCTTTTCAGATATACTCAAGTAATTCATGATATGCACTTTATGTTACAGAAAGAGGTGGTGAACCGTCTAATAGCTCATCCAAATAGTAAGACCTATGGACGTTTAAGCATAATGGCGCAGTATTACTGCAAGATTATTCCGGTACTAGAAGTTCCACCAACATCATTTACCCCAGAACCGAAAGTTGATTCTGTTGTAGTGCGTTTAATTCCACATAGTGTCATACCTAACCCAGTCGACGATGTATGTATGCTACGCCGAATTACCACTCAAGCATTCAATCAACGCAGAAAAACCATCCGTAACAGCCTGAATAATTTGTTCACACCAACACAGTTAATAGCACTGGGCTTAGATATCTCCCTACGAGCAGAGAATCTTTCTGTCGTACAGTACTGTCAGTTGGTTAATTGGCTTATAAATAAGCCAATTATATAACAATAAGGAGTTATTGTCATGATTTATTCGCCTTATATCCATATACAAGTTCATAGTATTTATATGGAATCACAATCTATACCTGAAGAAGAACGTTATGTTTTCGCCTATACTATCACTATCCAAAATTTAGGAAATTTTAACGTACAGCTACTTGGTCGTCATTGGTTAATCACTAATGGCAACAACCATAAGACTGAAGTAAAAGGCATTGGTGTTGTTGGTAAAATGCCCCTAATTCCACCCCGTGTCGAATTCCAATACACCAGTGCAGCTATTCTCGAAACACCGCTAGCTACTATGGAAGGGCATTACGACATGATTGACCAGCAAGGTCAGTCTTTCCGTTGTGATATTCCTGTATTCCGTTTATCTATCCCATCACTGGTCCATTAAGTATGTCTACCTATCTTATTGGTGATGTCCATGGCTGTTTTAATGAACTACAGGCGCTCTTAGCACAAGTTTCCTTCAATGCAAAATGCGACCAATTATGGCTGACTGGTGATTTGGTAGCTCGCGGACCTAATTCTCTAGAGGTGTTACGCTTTGTTCGTTCGCTGGGGCCAGCGGTTCGCCTTGTTCTGGGTAATCATGATTTACATCTATTAGCAATATACGTTGGTGTTCGGCGTATTACACATAAAGACCGTATGAGTGTTCTATTAGAAGCACCAGATATTGATGAATTAATTAACTGGTTACGTTGCCAACCTATGCTACAAGTGGATGATGAACTAAAAATAATAATGACACATGCGGGTATTCCACCACAATGGAAAATTCAAGATGCAAAAATATGTTCACATGAGATAGAGTCATGCTTATGTAGTGATAATAAGCTGTTGTTTCTGAAAGATATATATAGTGATAAGTCAAATCATTGGACGCCAGAATTAAATGGATTCGCACGTCTTCATTTTAGTATTAATGCATTGACACGCATGCGTTACTGCGCTCCAAATGGCCAGCTTGATATGATTTATAAAGATGCTCCTGGCACTGCACCCGCACCATTACAGCCCTGGTTTTCACTACCACGCTTAGTGGATTCTAGATATACCCTTATCTTTGGTCATTGGGCGTCTCTCAATGGGCAAGGTACTCCGAAAAATGTTATTGGGCTTGATACTGGCTGTTGCTGGGGAGGAGCACTCACCATGCTACGATGGGAAGACCGTCGTTACTTTATACAACCTGCTAAATAGTAGGATAAATGTTAGAGCGAAACTAGTGTTTTGTAGGCAAGTGAAGATTCTTCAGTAAAAGAATATTTACTGACCTTATATAAACGCTATACTAAAAATTAAAAAATAACAGAAACGGCATAATTAATCAGTTTAAAATTATTTACACAGCAAGGACGCGGTCTCAGTGCGTCCTCAAATATCAAATACAACAGTTTTAATATCTAAAATCATATAAGTACGTAGCTCAGATTAATAAAAAAATAAAAAACAGACACAATTAAACATAAAAGGACATCAATAAATATGAGCTATGGTTTATCAAAGGTTTCGAGAAGAGAAGTATTTATAAAGTCAATTTTTTAATACTAAAGTTATGCTTAAAATAATTAATTATACGGATTCTTGCACAATATTATACTTATGAAAAATAGCTCATATTTTGCACTGTGCTTATATCAGCATTCATCTCCAAGGAAAAACTTTGGACTTGCAAAAAAAAGAAAAATCTCTAGGCTGATTTATATCCCTAAATAAATTATACGCAAAATGATAACCATAAATACAGTGCTCTAACATAAAATATTGCACTTCAAAGACACAGATCTTTGATCCTCTTACCAATGCAGCGTTTTACTATAGACCACATTGAGTGTAATGCTGAATTGCATTATTATTCTAAATTTTGCATGCATATCTCACAGTAGCTACCACTAATAATATTAGTGCATTTATTATCCAGATATTGAATCTGTCATTTAATATAAGGTATTCGAGTTACCTAGAATACCAAGAGTAATATTGTTTGAATAAACTCATTATAGTTATTTACACTCTTAACCACGATGTTAAGATAAGCCTTAAATAAACGTATAAGCTAATAAAAGAATTAAAGACTAATACTGACCAAATATCGAATTAAAATATAAATATGAAGGTAATTGATCTACTAAAATCTTGCATCCTCTCAGTTATAAGCTAAAAATTATACCACTGTATTAAATGTCGCGCAGTAACATTACGATATCTGCCACAAGATAAGTACAAGAGATTATCTTACGATAACACTAAACTTTTTCTCTTGTAAACCACTAATCTGTACAAGCGCACTTTACTAGGATCCCATGCTAACTGCAAAGCAGTTTGATGTCCTAAGCACTTTATGCAAAGTATTAGTTACGTTTTTATATATTAACTATACACTCCTTGCTTAGTAACCTCACCTGAATGCACTAATACGCATTATAGTGTCAGCATATAACAACATACAAGCTAACAAAGTTACAATTAAGATAATAGTCAGAAAAACATTTTAAAAAAACATAGAGATAGATTACTATTAGTAATATACTATGCACGTTTTACAAAAGCAGTATTAGAAGCACTATTTATTGACGCTCATTTAAAGTATTTCAGGTTCGTAAATTACTATCTTTCTAGAAAACTTTTATTATTTAATACATTAGATGCTTATCTGGCAAAGACTCTGATAAGCAACATACATGTTTACTATTTTATGAAAAAATAAAGCATTGATAGGCTCTATGTAGTAGGTTTGTTTGGTAACTACAGCATAGATCCTACTTTGTAGTACTTTCATTGTCATTTCGAATAACATAAAGTAGCAAGCCTCATGATTAATCATTGCTATCGATATAATCTTCCAGTATATTAGCTTATGGATGACCAAACAGAATATGAAATGTTTTCGGAATACTATATCTGCACTAAATATTTAATCCAGACATTGCCCTAACTTAGCAATTAGTTCACATGTACCATAGAAAAAATCAGAAAACTGTTTTTCTTTTGTAGTCACTAGCTGATTCCTTGTCCCACGTTTAGTACATTAAATGTATATCCATAGCGCTCTAACACTTGAACTTCTTTAATTTTAAAATCACTGTAACGAGAGAAACCAAGAGGATAATGTGTACTGTTACACGAACAATGAGTTATAATAAAATATGCACTATCTACCACTCCCCATGCTGTTATGGCTGTTTATTACAGCGAGGCATACTAGATAAGCTTAATAGTCTGTAAAACATTTAATCTGTAACGACAAAATTTTTTAGATATACCCGAACATATAGCGTGAGTTGTAATTTTTAGAAGATAATGAATATGTCACCTGGCATAGGATTGCAGAATACTAATACTTTACATAACCTGCGACACGCTGTCTCTATCGCTAGTTAAAAAATTACTAAACTTACATTAATTGATTCGTCATCATAATAATATTTACCTGACACCCGACAGTAAAACGCTACTGTATTTTTATTTAAAAAAACCTGATACATACTTAATATTTTAGTAAAAAAAGTAACATGATGATTAGAAGATACTAAGTGATCGATTAATCTCACCTCTGCATTATAAGAAACGCATCTAACCCCTTAAATTACAATATGTCTAATTAGAAAGAGCAATGTAATTATATTGAACATAGGTATCATTAAAATATTACACATTTAAGCCGATCTATTAAAATAGCCTAATCTGCTCGTTAGTATAACAACTACTTTAGATGAATGAATTGACCAACCAACTATTAGACAGTTTTGCTATACCTTATTGTAGCTAGCTTCTTCAAAAACAGGAACCAACGGCTATTGGATCAAATGAAATGGGTATTAATTTACACTTAAAGGCCAGCAGGATACAAGAAGGTTGTTATGCTCCAACATTGCAGAATACTTCTACTCATTTACAGCACCCATTACTCACCACTATTAAGGGATGTGCATTCCCACAAAACAAAAATCCAAGACAATATTTACAGTTAGTAGAAGTTATTGGAAGTGCGATTATCGTGCATGTATTATATGCCATCTATCTATAACAATATGCCTAAACGGCGTGAATCTAATACTTCTAGAATATTTTTAAAAATCGAAGACTGAGTCTGCTGTAATATAGTTAGCAGTTAATAATGACATCCATTATAACATACCGCAATTACTAAAGAGGATTATTTTAACGTGATATCTACAGTTATATAACTATACAAGTTAACAATCACATTAATCAACTAATAATGATTAAATCCTTTATCATAAGTGCTAAAATAAAAATTTCTAATCATATAGAACGATACGATTACCCTAAAATAACTATCATATCAAAGTATTAGTCAGTTCCTGAATTACAAAAATACTAAGTCTATACATTAAAACCTACACAGATATATTCATATCCTGCAAATATAGCTTATGAGTCATTTAAAAGGTTAATCCTGATAACTACCCAACTTATTATTCAGCTGTTAAATGAGCATGATTATTCTATTTAACAGTAAAGGTATTACTTACTGGCTTCTATACAACCGCATCAAATATAAAGATTATTGCGCATATCATATCATACAGTACATAATTATAAAGAATTTCCTTTGAAACTCATAAAATACAACAGACCACAAAAGATAATCACTCTATCTGATGTCTTATTGTCCTACTCAATACTAAGAAAATTTTGGATACAGCTGATTATCTACCGGAAAAAGTTCTAACGAAACATGATCAGCACGTTATGCATCTGAATATGATGAACGTGATAAACTTCAACATTATAGCTAGCACAGCTAGCACTATAATCCATATATAATTACTTTTATCACAAGGTATAATCTATTTATTATGGTTCAAGTAACTAATTCGGCTATGCAAAATATATATTTATCCTTGATAAAACGCGCTTTAACTACCTAAAACTCGAAAATACTTATAGATAAGAATAGATGTTAAATTTTACGGTCTTCTTTTGCAATGTATATTGCATCTGGTAAAAGCTATAAAACACAACAGGCAAACACTACTTCGCTACACTACACCGTTCTAATAAGCCACTCAGTACTTTTTCCGAAATAGACTATCAGCACTTCATTAGGAGTTATTATGTAATAATTATTGGTAATTCTTAAACACCAGACGATAAACGTATATATACATAAAATATAAATAACTAATATGTGCAATATATGTGACTGTATTACGGATGAATAATTCTATTTAGTTCGCTGCCAGAAGGACTTTTATACAGAAGATGTGCAATCTATATTGCGTATCTATATAGCGATTGATATGCAAATATAAATCTCCATTTTGAAAGATGGAAAAAAATTATAAGATGTACTATTTACCCTTGAGATCATATGCGCAATTATAAAAAAAGATATAAAAATTTAACATAAAGAGTATAATTATAAAAACGGTAAAAGAATACTTAATATTAGATTGACGCAACTATTTTTAACAGCCCATGTACTTCATTGCGATAACAACTATATTACTATACCAACATTTTATCTAAGACGCTACCGCTAAACGTATTTTCCAAAACTAATAATTTCAATTTTTACATATTCTTTAACGCACGCTGTTGAAAAAGAACATGAAACAATATCAGTAGTATCAATAACAAGACACTTCTTCGATCCTAATGATATCTGGAGCTAAAACAAGTCAACTGTTAACTAATTAACGAACAATCAAGATACAAGTATCTAGTTATTGTATGCTAATTCACAAATATAAATGCAGGAAAATACACAAAACTAAAAACTTTTCAGCTATTAATAAAAGTTGCACCAATCAATCCAGTCTAATACGGCAACATTGTTCACGCTGAATTAATAAGTACTGAGTTTATTGCACAGCAGTACCGGTTGCGTGTAAAACCAAAAACTAGTAGGCTACGCGACATCTCACTCCTCTAAAATCAAGAGATGTGATACAAGATTTTATATAATTAAGATATGCCGAATGATCTTTTAGTTTTATTCTTGCAGCGCCTAAAAACCTCTAAAACTCATGAAGAACATCGGAAAACATTGTAACATTATGATATAATGCAATATGAGATAATAAAATTATTCTTAGGATAACAACTACATTTGTCAGGTCTTCAAATTTTGAAAAGCATCGTTATAACAAAATGCTATAAGTACTTTATTTAACTAGGATTACTTACGATTATTACACTAGGATTCTATGACGTTATTAGTTTTCTCAGTTTAGAGCATACGTAATACCCAAAAAGTTATAACTATTACTTAACGAATAGGTAGGTGAACAGCACCATGTTAATAATCTATAAAAGTATCGACTGAACTAGAAATGTTATCTAAAACCCTCTTGGGTCGTTAGACAACAAGACTACATGACTTATTATTAATATCAAGCACTACTGTCATAATAACCCTAGAAAATTAGTAAAGAGAAACATTGATGACAATATCTTTTAACACTACTATGTCAAAAAAAAGCTAGTTAGAATATCTATTCTACTTATACGAGAAGGATTATGAATACCATTGCGAATCAACAACACTACGCTCATATCAGATTTTCACGTTTATTACTCATAAACTATTGTACATCTAACCATAGTTAATATGAGATTTTCAAGTTTTATGAAGTATTTATTAAAATACAATCCAAAACACTATCTTTCACAAAAGCACATATCATAAAACAACACGCCTTATAGAATATTGCCTATGAAACTCACTGACTTTATAGAACATCTACTGTATTTAGATCATTAAACGCCCGCTCTAAACGAGTTATCATGCTAGTCTGTGCTGCACGTAACCATACTCGTGGATCATAATATTTTTTATTCGGCTGATTAGCATCTTGCAAGTTACCTAGTTGACTTTGCAAATAATTTTCATGAACTTTGTAATATTGTAAGATGCCCTCCCAAGATGCCCATTGAGTATCAGTGTCAATATTCATCTTAATTACACCATATCTTATAGATGCTTTGATCTCTGCGTCGCTAGAACCCGAGCCACCATGGAATACAAAGTTTAAACTATTGTGCGGTAAATGATATTTTTTCGATACATAATCCTGAGAATCACGCAGAATAGTTGGAGTTAATTTTATATTACCTGGTTTATAAACACCGTGCACATTACCAAACGAAGCGGCTATGGTAAAATGTGGGCTAATCACGTGTAATTTTTCGTAAGCATAAGCTACATCTGACGGTTTCGTATATAACGAAGAGACATCCATATGGCTATTGTCTACGCCATCTTCTTCACCGCCAGTACACCCTAATTCTATTTCTAATGTCATGCCAATTTTTGTCATGCGAGTTAAATACTCGCTACAAATTGCGATATTTTCTTCTAGAGATTCTTCAGATAAATCTATCATATGTGAAGAAAACAATGGATTACCGGTCATCATAAAGTGTTTCTCGCCAGCCTCTATAAGACCATCTAACCATGGCAATAGTGGTTTGGTGCAATGATCAGTATGTAGCATAACTGGTATGTTGTAATATTTAGCTATCTGATGAACATGATGCGCTCCAGAAATTGCCCCTAGGATTGCCGCACCCTGCGGGGTATTCGTCTTTAAACCTTTTCCAGCAATAAAGGCGGCACCACCGTTAGAAAATTGCACAATCACTGGAGCACGCACTTTTGCTGCCGTTTCTAATACTGCATTAATAGAATCAGTACCAATGCAATTCACAGCTGGCAGTGCAAAGTGGTTTTCTTTAGCTATTTTAAATACTTTCTGAACGTCATCATCGGTAATCACGCCTGGTTTTACAAAATCAAAAATTTTTGACATGCAATTTTGCCTTATTTTATCTATTATAGAAATAAAATAACAGTAAATTAATTTTTATTCCGCAATATCATTGTTGTGTATTATAACATGACTGAGCGGTTTTACATCCTGCATTTGAAGCTACTGCTTAGCACGTTCTTCTAGTATTGCAACTGCTGGTAGTGTTGTTCCTTTTACAAATTCAATAAACGCACCACCGCCGGTAGAAATATAAGAAATTTTTTCAGCGATACCGAACAAATCGATTGCTGCTAACGTATCACCGCCGCCGGCAATAGAAAAAGCCTTACTATTAGCAATTGCACGGGCGACAATTTCAGTGCCATGACGAAAATTAGCGAATTCAAATACACCCATCGGACCATTCCATAAAATAGTTTTAGCGTTCTGCAGGATAATAGCTAGTTTTTTTGCAGAGACATCACCGATATCTAGAATGCACTCATTCTCTTTTATCTCATTAACTTTCTTTTGAGTGGCTGTCGCAGTTTCAGAAAACTCAGTCGCTACACGTATATCAATTGGTAGCGGAATGTCACAGGTGTTTAACAGGCTTCGTGCATGATCAATGAGATTGGGTTCATATAACGACTGGCCCACATAGTTACCTTGTGCAGCCACAAATGTGTTAGCGATTCCACCACCGACAATTAATTGATCGGCAATCTTAGACAGTGCATGTAACGCCGTTAGTTTTGTAGAAATTTTAGAGCCCCCAACGATAGCGATCATTGGACGCGCCGGATTACTTAACGCTTTACTTAGTGCTTCTAGCTCGGCGAATAATAATAAACCAGCACAGGCTACTGGAGCAAACTTGCTAATTCCATAAGTAGACGCGTGTGTGCGATGTGCAGTTCCAAAAGCATCCATCACATATACGTCACAAAGTGATGCATATTTCTTTGATAAAATTTCGTCATCTTCTTGCTCACCTATATTAAAGCGGACATTTTCTAATACCACTAATTCACCTTCATTAATATCCACACCATCCAGATAGTTCTTTACTAAACGCACTCGAGACTTTAGTTTTTTTTGTAATTGTAGAACTACTGGTAGCAACGAAAAATCTTCGTGGTATTCGCCTTCAGTAGGACGCCCAAAGTGAGAAGTTACCATTACACGAGCGCCTTTTTTTAGCGCAGCTTCAATAGTTGGCAAGGAGGCTCGAATACGTACATCAGAAGTGACTTTCCCATTTTTCACAGGTACGTTCAAATCAGAACGAATCAACACACGTTTACCTGACAAATTTAGATCAAACATCTTGATTATAGGCATAAGACAACCTCTATTTTATTAACGCTCTATAACACTATATGAGGTAACGTACTAGCCAATACTAACGAAATAGCTGTTCTTTATCTTATATTGTTATCTTAAGTGACAAACTCTATGTATGATATCAAAATATACACTTTAACCAACGATATATAATGCTATCAACGATAGCAATATAAACATGCAGATATCAGTCTAATTCAATGCATACTAAGTAGTTTATATACATCATCTTGTGCACGTCTCTTGTACTATAATTTTTATTTACATCAATGATTTCCTTGTGCGTGCTCATAATAATCTTCCGTATTATTACTTTTCTGTAATGCATGTGTCTAAGTATGTATACTAAAAAATCTTTTACGGTATAGTAAATTATCTAATAAAATATTCAAAAAACCCAGCATTCCTACTACCACGTCTTTAAGTTAATAAAATTAATATCATAAAATGTATCTACGGGCAACCTAAAAGACACTGAGTCAAGACTACTATTACTGACAATTTTCACAAAAAATCAGAAATTACTACAATGCTTACTTTGATATTGCAAGTCCTAACTAACTGACTGATTCTTTAATATTAAAATATTAGAATGTATATCGCATACTAAGCAGATTAATATCTAACAAAAATACAACTAATATGCAGTTCTTATAATATTTTCAAAAAAATAATAGCTGTTTTATTTTGTGATATTGTCAAAATCTCACTACCTAGCACTGCTATTAAATAGAACACTGACTAAAATTTGAATTAAACATCAATGAACTTTTAAACAAAACAGCTCTGCTTAAATGCTGCGCAGAGCAGACTATATATTATAAAATATAAACTGATTCCCATTAAAGTACAATAATTACAACATGAATAACCTATGGTACGCGCAGCATAGGCGAGGCACGTAAAACTTGAAGCACTGCGTGTATAAAATCGCTAATAAATAACCTGATGGAAGGATCTCCCTTATATACTATATAAGTATTTGATTAAAGCTATAGACAGATTAGTTATGCGAATAAAACAAATTTCTTGATATAGAAAGCGTTAGAATTTGAGAATGCATAACTACCTTGCTGTTATTGTACATTTCAACCTTTATCAATCATGTCATCCGCTGCATTTAATAATGCCAATGTCTTGGTTACTATATTCTCTACAGTGAAACCGAACTTTTTAAATAACTGTTCCGCTGATGCTGACTCACCAAAAGTAGTCATACCAACAATGGCACCATTTAGCCCTACATATTTATACCAATAATCTGAGATACCTGCTTCTACAGCTACTCGTAGCTTAGTTGATGCTGGTAATACCGATGTACGGTATACAGTGTTTTGTTTATCAAACACGTCGGTTGAAGGCATTGAGACTACTCGTACCTTATACCCCGCCGTCATTGTTAGTTTATCTGCAGCTTCTACTGTAATGCCCACTTCCGAGCCCGTAGCAATAAAAATAACATCTGGCGTACCAATACAGTCTTTTAGTATGTAACCACCACGGTATACATTAGCTAACTGATTTACAGTACGAGGCTGCTGCACCAAATTCTGGCGAGAAAACACCAACGTAGTCGGCCCATCGTGACGCTCAATGCCGCACTGCCAAGCAATTGCAGCTTCTACTTGATCACACGGACGCCATGTACTCATATTTGGGGTCATGCGCAGGCTAGCTAATTGCTCTATTGGCTGATGAGTTGGGCCATCTTCCCCTAAACCAATAGAGTCGTGCGTGTAAATAAATAGATTACGCACTTTCATTAACGCTGCCATACGCACCGCATTACGCGCATATTCCATGAATATTAGGAAAGTTGCCGAGTATGGCAGGAAACCACCATGCAATGCTATCCCATTAGTAATAGCCGTCATGCCAAACTCTCTTACACCATAATGAATATAATTTCCTGCTAGATTAATATTGAGCGACTCCGAACCAGACCACATCGTTAAGTTGCTAGGTGCCAAATCGGCGGAACCACCGAGAAGTTCTGGCAGAAGTTGTCCGTAGGTTTCTAATGCGTTCTGTGATGCCTGTCGACTAGAAATGTCAGCCGGGTTAGCTTGTAATTTTTCGATAAATATCTTTGCTTCGGTAGACCAGTCATCCGGTAGTTTACTATTCATACGTCGATTAAATTCAACAGCCAACTCAGGGAAGGCTTGAGTATAAGCAGCAAATTGGCTATTCCAGAAAGTTTCTTTAGTTTGGCCGGCTTCTTTTGCATCCCATTGAGCATAAATATTTTTCGGAATTTCAAAAGGAGCACCTTTCCAATCAAGTTGTTTGCGAGTCGCTGCAACTTCCGCAGCACCTAATGCAGCACCATGTACGCCATGAGTACCGGCTTTTTTCGGTGAACCAAAACCTATGATCGTCTTACATATCAGTAGCGATGGTTTATCGGTAAAATAATGCGCTTCTTCAATAGCCGATGTGATAGCTATTGGATTATGGCCATCGATGTTACGTACTACATGCCAACCATAAGCCTCAAAGCGGTCAGCAGTATTGTCAGTAAACCAACCATTGACATGGCCGTCAATAGAGATTCCATTATCATCATAAAAGCCAGTTAGTTTACCAAGTTTCATAGTACCGGCCAGCGAGCATGCTTCATGCGAAATACCTTCCATCATACAGCCGTCACCCATAAAAACATACGTACGATGATTAATAATCTCATGCCCCGGACGATTAAATTGTGCACCTAATGTACGCTCGGCGATAGCATAGCCAACAGCATTAGCAATGCCCTGCCCAAGTGGTCCAGTAGTGGTTTCGACACCAGGGGTATAACCGTATTCCGGGTGGCCTGGCGTTTTAGAATAAAGTTGACGAAAGTGTTTCAGCTCGCTTATCGGTAAGTCATAGCCCGTTAGGTGTAGCAGACTATAAATCAACATGGAACTATGGCCATTAGACAATACAAACCGATCTCGATCAGACCAATGCGGGTTGGTTGGGTTATGGTTTAGGTAGTTACGCCACAACACTGTAGCGATGTCTGCCATTCCCATAGGTGCACCTGGATGACCGGAGTTTGCTTTTTGTATAGCATCTATACTAAGTATACGAATAGCATTAGCAAGCTCTTCATGAGAGGACATATTTACTCCAAGTTATATTAAAATTAATTAAGTTTTTTATTTTATCGCTTTATATTAAAACAACAAACTTTCATAAAAGATGAAAATAAGCTTACTACTTATAAATATAATTATACTTATGTTAATTTTCAGTGGCATTTTTCAAGATCTGGCAGCTATGATTAATGCTAGAGGATCATTTAATTTGTAATACCGATAATGTACCAAAGCACAAATCCTATTATTTCGCCGACAATACCTTCTAGAGAGACTCAACTAGTAAATTTTACTTTAATCTCTATTACTTAATGCAACCTATTCATTAAACTTTGCTTTCAACCATAGAGAAGCTTCTGTAATTACTATCAACTAAGTTGTAGTCGCTCTAGGCACGGACTATTTAATTTATCCAGAGTAACACAGGCCTGCTACGTTATCTAGCGAATTTCCTGTATTGCAACAAAATAGGTGATATCTCGCTATTTCATGTATCAAGCCTTACTATGGCTCTTCTGATGCTATGATTCAAGTGCAGCCCGTTGATCATGCAAGGCGAAACAAACTACTATTAGCTTCTAATGTACTAGGGATTCCTTGCTAGGATCTAATGCAAAATTAAATATTAATAGTTCCTTTTTTAGATGTATATTATTAGTTAATCCGCAAATCTCCTCACTTTAAAACGCCTATTACATTGCTGGGGCTTACACACAGAGCTGTGATATTTCTAAGTGTGCACCGCTACGATAAATTAGCTTTTCTATAGCTTTAACCATAACAATATGCGTATGTAGTCATAATTAACACAACTGTACAAAAAGATCTTTAGCGTTTCTCAAGCAGTGCAATGCTAGTCTACAGCGTCCAAAAAAAGTTTATCCTTTTAGATAATTCGGGAGTTCTGCCATTAATGCTAGTTTTAGCCTGACTATTAGAACTCAATTTTTAACTAAAACTTCGTATTATTACGATGCGCACTGATATTCGTATGCATAGTGCCTTTATAAAAGATAAAACACCTAAATACTCTTATCTGCAATGCCACCTTAGAAGCTAGTAACATAACATGTATAGAATCACATGATCTTTCATCAACACATCTACGATAAATGCATGAAAATACTATCTCCCATGTAGTAAAAATTTTACTTGCATTATTATACAATAAAGATGTTTTACAAAACTTACGCATCTTCAGTAAATACGGATATATAGCGTCATACGACTTCATCGATAAAACAAAGCTAAACATTAAAAAATGAGACTAGCAATTCCATAAAAGCAGATGATATATTTGATTTTTGGTAACTGTGATATTATATAGCGATAGGTACGTTAATGTGATACAGCGTAATATTTTAATACAGCTATATCACATAATAAATCAGTAACCGCTGCAAGATAGGAGAAGATATCATGCCGGTATTATATAACCGAATTTCTAACGAGGAATTAAAGAAACGTGTACTAAACGAAACAGATCCGCGCGCCACAGTCTCGTTTTATACATACTTTGTTATCGACAATCCTAGAGCATTTCGCGATAATCTCTATATCAAACTTAACAAACTAAAAGTATTTGGGCGTATTTATGTAGCAAAAGAAGGCATTAATGCACAAATTAGTATACCAAAAAATAATTTTCTTATTTTCAAAAAAATGCTCTTTACGTTACATCCGGCCTTAAATAAGGTGCGATTAAATATCGCGCTAGAAGATAATGGAAAATCTTTTTGGGTGTTACGATTGAAGGTGCGTGAGCGTATTGTGGCTGACGGAATTAATGATGAGAATTTTGACTTAAAAAACATCGGTGAGTATTTACAAGCAGATCGCGTTAATAAAATGATTGATGATCCTAATACACTTTTTGTTGATATGCGCAATCACTATGAATATGAAATAGGTTACTTTGAAAATGCCATCAATATTCCTTCAGATACCTTTCGGGAACAATTGCCGCTAGCAGTAGAGATGCTACAAAATAGCAAACATAAGAGCATTGTCATGTATTGTACTGGCGGAATTCGCTGTGAAAAAGCGAGTGCCTATATGCGCCATCATGGATTTGAAAATGTCTATCACATAGAAGGCGGAATTATTGCATATGTTCGGCAGGCAAAAGAGATGGGATTGCCATTGAGGTTTATTGGGAAAAATTTTGTATTTGATCAAAGAATGGGCGAAAGAATTACAAGTGATGTGGTCGCTTATTGTCATCAGTGTGATACACTATGCGATACTCATGTAAACTGTAAAAATAAAATATGTCATTTATTATTTATTCAATGTCCGAATTGCGCCGCTAAATTTGACGGCTGCTGTAGTATCACTTGTAAAGAAGAAATGGGACTTCTATATAAAGCATTACTTAAACGTCATAGAATAAGCAATAATAAGATAAAAAGATTTAATAAGTCAAAAAAATTACTAAACCGCACAATGCAATTTATCAGGAAAAATAATCATACCTAAAAAAGTAACCTGTTGCATTATAACAGCTTTCTACGAATATCATAATTAAGCATAACTTATTCTACGTTTTATGAAGTCAGGATTGTAATCTATTTAATAAAGAAGTATTATAGCTTAATCTTATCTTTAACTTTGTACTAAAATAACAAATAAGCCAATTGATTCGTGTTTTATACTCACTTTAAATTCTAATAGACACTTTAACGAAACAACAAAACCCTAATATATTTAAATTCAAAGTTACCAAATTAGTTATCGACTAACATTATACTTTAAAAGTATATTTTACCATAAAGACTCAGTGTGCAATTATTAATCACTAAAAATAAACTTTTATCTCAAGAGACAACAAACATCACGAATACTTCTCATAGATCTTGAAAATAGATTAAATAAAGAATTTTAATCAGTAGATTAAGCCTAAAAAGAAAACCAAATCGTTAAAATGCGACTTTATTTTTTATGTCAAAATTCTTTCAATAACATTTGTAGGTCGATAAACCTAGAGTTTTATTCCACTTGTATTATTATAGTAAATTTTAAACATTTATCGCCGCATCAAGTATCAATAGTATGTTCGTCGAACACATTGGAGACTAGGCATATAATGCCATATTTGCAAGTGAAAAACCTAAAAAATCAAACTAACTATTAAAGCGATGTTAGTGTTTTTGTAGTACACCACACCATAGTATTAAGAGAAGTCATAGATTTTCATCTAGTTAACATTTAAGACATATATTCTCTTAGTCGTATGTTATATCACAAACTCAAAGGCAATTTATACATAAATATTTTTAACCTTTTCAATCATTAATGTATAGTTATATAAATATAGAAAGCTCAACACCATAACCTTACTGATATTTATACAAGTCCTGACTAGACTTCCATGTCCATCGACTTAACTAAATAATATCAACCTTACTATACTCGTTATTAACTCTATAAATACTTTTGATATCCAAAGCATGTGGTATGAAAGACGCATTCTATATTCTATAGAAACTCAGGAAGTCACCTTTATTAAAATACTACCCAGCTATATTTTTATCATATAATGCCAAACGTAGAATATCGTATCAACGTCTAAAAAAAAGCTAGTATCGGAATACTGTAAGAGCCTAAAGATAATATAAGTGCAACAATAAGTTAGCAAAGTTTTATCTCGGAAAAATCAATTGTCCTTTTGTTATATCAAAGTAGGTAGAATACCATTAACATACTCATAAGCGCAGTGCAGGGTAAAGCACTTAAAATCATACTATCTATCTCTATAAACAATTAAATAGAATAACGGGCAATTAGTAAGTCACTCGAATCTAGAATCTTCTCAACGTAATCCTAACTCCCCCAGTTCAATCACTCACTCTCACTGCTATGTCAGGTAATATAGCGAGATATTATTTATTTAGCTTTACTCGTGTAAAATATAAGCAACATGCTTATAAGTCTTGAGTTAAAGCTATAATTTAGCGTGGGATGTAACTTCTCATCCCATCATGACTAAATTCTTTACTACTAATTCAAAAATCTTTTAAATCTGTGATCTATTGTTTTTAGTTACTATTTAGGTACAAAAAGACGATGTCGTAGGCATATATTTTAATATTTTTCATAAGTTCCTAATCAAATTCTACATAATTTTTCTTATATGATTTTTAGTTTCTTAGTATTGTTGTAAGCAGGAAGAGATAATCCAATTATTGATGTATAACATCAACTCCCAGATAAACAGAATGAATACGTTATATTTATAAAATCTACAAAATCGCAGATCAAAAAAACTTCCAGTGAAGTAACGTGTTCTTTTATGCCTTATGTATGACTGATTCAGAAGTATTTCTTTTATATATACCGCCGTCACACCCTGATAATATGTTATTCTCAACTAGTAACACATTATATTATAATGCATAACAGTATTACCACCAACCAATTAGTATGCTGGTAAAGGCAAACTGTGACCAAGAAAGCATTATCACTAGCATCTGATCACTTCGTCACTAGTGTACCAAATATGCAGTACATACTGGATAATGAAGACATTAAAATAGCGTTGTCTGCCTGCTCTAATACTAATAAATCAAAGACGTCAAATACTTTGACTAACAAAAATCTTAACCCATATCAGTAACACTACACGGTACACCTAATTAATTAACACCTTTGAAGTCGAAAAGAGTCACCACTTAGTAGATCTCCCAGTTTATGGCTTGAGTATACTATTAACAAAATACAGAGGATACAGAAAATATGCTACAATCAACATCTATCAATGCAAAATACTTAAAATTGCTGAGAATTCTAATGGATATTCGTCATCCGTTAAGGAATCTTGATCAACACATGATCCCATGGTCAGCTGATTATTAATATGTTAATATTCATCCCACCAATTAAAGCAGATCAGTTAGCCTCTGACGCCTTGTAAAACTCAAGTTAATATAGTAAAGCAGCATGCATAACATGTATATGATGATATTTTAATTGAAATATCATCCTCACCGAAAACAGAATTGATCTGAACGCGTTAAGCAAAAAATTAAATATTTAGTTTAATATGATGCCCGTAAAGTACTAAAAGACGCCAATAGCTCTTATACCTTGTAAATAGTTCACTTACGACAGTGAACAGTATATCAAAATGTAGGATATATAGATATCTTCTATTACTTATTCACAGAGGTGAATAGAAGGATCTTTATTGTTTATGTAGATATAAAAATTAATATATACGTCATAGACCTGTGTATATGTAAAGAAGGAGTGTGATTTTTGCTCCTTGTGCGTTTTATAAACACTTGAGCACCTATGGAGACGTTTTTAGACGTTTCAATGATTTGTTTAGTAGATAATATTACGCATGTTACTAACTGAAAGCATACTATCACTCCTGAATAATCAATCATGTATTTTAATACTGCTACAGCATAAAACAGACGCCTTTCACATGATATGAATTCTAGTTAAGAAGTGGTTATCAGGGATTTGTGTAGATTTCTTGTACCTTACTCAATTGATTCGCTGGTATCAATGTTAATAGCCGATACAATCATTAATATAAAGTATATAAGAATACCCAAACACCGAAGCTTCTACAGTAAATCATTATTTTTAATAACCTGACAAATAGATTCATCTATGAATTTACTAATATAATTGAGCACCCTAAGATGTAATGAGCAATATATTAAAATCGTCGACAGTAAAAGCATCGTATTCCCTATTATATCAGGTATATGACACATAACAGCTTATATCAGGTATATGACACATAACAGCACGGGATAGACTCAAAACTCATGCTATGATTACTAAACGTTATACTAAAATACCTTTCGCGTTTATATCACTAAAACAAAAAAATGCTTTTAAAACTACCATTCCTTTACGTTTGCGCATATAACAGGCTATACATAGCAAACTAAGAGATAATAAAACTACCAAACACTGGTGTTCAGGCTCGTAACAGGAACACTAACATTCTGATTAATATTTCTTTGAACTATCTGATCATTAATACACATTAAGCAGACATAATTGATAAAAGCCATCAGCACATCCGTAGTATCGAGAATGCGCGCATTCAATTTCGCTGTACACTAATAAATTTATTAGAATAGAACAATCACGACAGAATAGACAAAAATGAAGTCTATAAGATTTTATTTAATATAAAACCTGTAAGCAATGACATAGCGAGGCATCCATTGGCGCCTCTACAGACATTATTTCGGAAGTAGCTGGATGCTTAAAGCGCAGTGATGCCGCATGCAAAAAAAGACGCGTAAGCCCGGTACTAAGAAGTTGCTGATTAAACGCGTAATCACCATAGCGATCATCAAAAGCAATTGGATGTCCAGCATGTAACGCATGCACGCGAATTTGATGAGTACGTCCAGTGATCGGACGGGCTTTAACTAACGTAGCAACCTTATAACACGCTTTTACTGTAAAATGAGTTTCTGCAGATTTACCTGTATTGCTAACCTGCACGATACGCTCATGACTCCTTTGAGTTTGTTTTAGCAATGGTGCTGTTATACTTCTGCAATGGGACGGCCATTGACCGCGGACCAAGGCTAGATAGTCTTTTTGTATTGTATGCATCCGGAGTTGCTCATGCAGACACCTGAGTGCTGTGCGTTTTTTGGCGATTAATAGTACACCAGAAGTATTACGATCTAAACGATGAACGAGTTCTAAAAAATGAGCTGCCGGCCGTAGCGCACGGAGCGCTTCAATAACACCAAAACTCAGACCACTACCACCATGCACTGCTATGCCAGATGGTTTATTAAGGATTAACAGGTGCTCGTCTTCGTACACGATGGCATTGCCTAGCAACACTACTATATCTAGTTTTGCGGATGCCGTTATTACTTTTCGCTCAGCTAATCGAACAAACGGCACCCACACTAGATCGCCCGCAGATACCCTAAAATTTGTCTTAATGCGCTTTTTATTTATGCGTATTTTACCTGTTCGCACCATGCGATAAATCATGCTTTTCGGCACACCCTTTAGGTGAGTAAATAAAAAATTATCAACCCTCTGACCGGCTGCATCATTAGAAATTATCATGATTTGTACTACCAGATTTTAGCCTTGATGATAAGGCATTCTAAATAAAGTAAGATAATAGCGCTATATTTTTCTATGCTGAACTGTATTTGATAAAACAAATGAAACTTTATACTAGCACAAGGAGTAAAGTATACCGATCGAAACACCTATAATTTTACCCTCACTATTAGACAGTCACTTTGCTATACTAGCATCAGCAGTAGGATACTTTAGCGTATTTCTGCACTGCTCCTAATTATATAAGAGGATAAAATTATAAATTTTCTGATTGCGAAAAATACAGAAACAGCATAAGACATAATGCATAATCATATAATTATCAAGCTGTGATCGTAACTTAGATAGCACATATACTGAGTCGTTTTAACGGAAAACAGAAGCGCTTTCTTTCAGTACAAGTACCGCCTTCACAAAGTAACATGGATTTACCAAAAATAATTTATCCTTATATAACTATAATCGTGATGTTAACGACTTTATAAAAACTTGGAAGCCTCGATTTAATATTGCTATATGATAATTTTACCGAAGCTTTATCGCTAATATAAAAATAATGAGTAAGTTAAGATGAAAAGAATGTTAATTAACGCAACTCAAAAAGAAGAATTGCGTGTTGCTCTTGTAGATGGACAACGCCTGTACAATTTAGATATTGAAAGCCATGGTTATGCACAAAAAAAAGCGAACATTTACAAAGGGAAAATCACCCGTCTTGAACCAAGTCTTGAAGCAGCGTTTGTAGATTATGGTGCCGAAAGGCATGGTTTTCTTGCACTAAAGGAAGTTGCTCAAGAATATTTTTCTAATAACTATGCTCCCCATGATCGCCTGAATATTAAAAATGCATTGCATGAAGGCCAAGAAGTGATTGTGCAGGTAGATAAAGAAGAGCGCGGTAAAAAAGGTGCTGCTTTAACTACTTTTGTCAGCCTCGCAGGTAGTTATCTAGTTTTAATGCCGAATAACCCACTGGCCGGTGGTATTTCTCGTCGTATTGAAGGTAACGACCGAACTGAACTAAAAGAGGTTTTGTCCTCTTTGCAACTACCAGATGGCATGAGTTTAATCGTTCGAACTGCCGGTGCTGGTAAATCTATTAATACGCTACAATGGGATCTCTCTTTTCGCTTGAAACACTGGGAAAGCATCAAGAAAGCCGCTGCAAGCCGTGCTGCACCATTCTTAATTCATCAAGAACAAAACGTGATTGTACGCGCATTCCGCGATTACCTTCGCCAAGATATCGGAGAAATCTTAATAGATAATCCTAAAATTCTTAATCTAGCTAAAGAACACATTATATCACTAGGTCGCTCGGATTTTATAAGCAAAATAAAATTATATAACGGTGAAATTCCTCTTTTCAGTCACTACCAGATCGAATCACAAATTGAGTCAGCCTTTCAACGCAAAGTACGTTTACCTTCTGGTGGTTCGATCGTTATTGACAGTACTGAAGCGCTAACTGCTATCGATATTAATTCTGCGCGTGCCACCCGTGGGGGAGACCTCGAGGAAACCGCATTTAATACTAATGTGGAAGCAGCAGATGAAATTGCACGTCAGTTACGACTACGCGACCTTAGTGGATTGATTGTTATTGACTTTTATTGATATGACACCGATTCGCCATCAGCGTGATGTTGAAAACCGCCTACGCGATGCCGTGTGTCAAGATCGTGC
Source organism: Candidatus Gillettellia adelgis (assembly GCA_020541285.1). Classification (GTDB taxonomy): domain Bacteria; phylum Pseudomonadota; class Gammaproteobacteria; order Enterobacterales; family Enterobacteriaceae; genus Gillettellia; species Gillettellia adelgis. The sequence goes on from CP047043.1 coordinate 945,873, forward strand.
GCGCATTCAAATTAGTCGAATTTCCCGTTTTGGATTGCTTGAGATGTCGCGTCAACGTCTTAGTCCGTCTTTGGGTGAGTCTACTCATCACGTTTGTCCTCGCTGTAACGGTACTGGCACCATTCGTGATAACGAATCTCTAGCACTGTCTATCTTACGATTAATTGAAGAAGCAGCACTAAAGGAAAATACCAAAGAAGTACACGCCATTGTACCTGTACAAGTTGCTTCTTATTTATTAAACGAAAAACGCGATACAATCAGTGCGATTGAAAAATGTCAAGCCGGTGTAAAAGCGATTATTGTGCCACATGATCAAATGCAAACACCAAATTACTCAATATTACGCGTCCGAAAAGGTGAAGCACCAGCTACCCTGAGCTACTTACTACCCAAATTATATGAAGAAAACATAATACAGTCGATAGAAGATACATCAACAGAATGCAAACAACCAGAACAGGCACATTTAGCTACCTTAACATTGCCTCCTGACAATACCGCTGCGCCTATCGAAGAACCTCTGATTACCAAATCTTTAGACACTATCTCTATCGCTAAGCCTAGCCTATTAAGTGTCTTCATTAATAATTTAAAAGCGTTTCTTACCATTAAAGAAAAACCTGCGATGATTACAGATCAACTGACTGAAGTTTCACGGGAAAACAGTAACCATAATAATCTTAATCCACAGTACAACTGGAGTCGGACTTGCGATCAAAAAAATTCCCTTGACAACTGTGATACACCAAAAGATTACAAATCTCCTTATGATCGCCGTAATCAGTCGAAAAATATACCAGTGGTCGAAGAACCTACGCATTATAATATTTCTGATACCCCTTCTTGTGTTCCATCACAAGAACTGCGTGCACAACGCATAGAATATCAGTATTCCCGCAATGCAATAAAAGACAGGGAAAATGTTTCTTTTGACCACACTAAAACAACGGATACATATCCGTGGAAAAACATACAGCACTGCCAGTATCGTCATCTAAATCAGAAATTCCGACAACTATCCTATGAAAAAAAATTAAATGACGCAGAGGAAGAACAAACAGTACTAAAAAAATTGATTATTAATAATCAAAAAACTGCACAGATGAGTTCAGACGAGAAGAACCAATTATTACTCATACCTCTAGCTTCTAAAGAACAAAATAATGCAGAGGCCAATAACAGTAAAAATAATACATATAGAATACCACGTCGTTCACGACGCTCACCACGCCACTTACGTGTTAGTGGGCAAAATCGGAGGCGTTATCGTAATGAACGTTACTTACTGCAATCTCCTACGTCATTAGTGAGTGGTGTAACGTCTCAAGAAGCACTGTTAAACGAAGTTTCAACGAACACTTCCCCTACGAAGTCCGAACAAATAACCGAAGATAATAGTCAAATCAATGTAGATCAGATTACAACAGATAACGTGCTACCATTAGCAGCCGATATGGAACCAGTTATTGATGTCACTCTTACGCCTAAGAGTATTAGACTTAACAAAACCATTATTGAGGATACCGATGCATCTATGAAAAAAAAACTCTTGTTACAATGATAACCACTACAGTTTTACCATTCAGTCTATAATATAAAAGTGCATGTCTCTAGATTAGCATTCACCAGGAAAACCTTGGTTAATAAGTGAAGTTATTCAAAGAAAGCGATTTTAATCAACGCTATATCACTTATTTCTCTACAATAACCAGATGACATGACAATGAAAATACATATAACTCTCTAAATATATTGCTAACGTCACTATAACTAGATATCTTTCGCTGGTTTAAATACCACAATAAAGCCAGCAAACAGCGTATAAATCTTTGGTGCTCAACTTAGAAGAATAAGAAACCGAAATAGCCACGTAACAGTTGAACCAGTGATTTTTTTTGGCTATCAAATTGTAGTCAACTAATAACTAAATTGGTTTTGTCTGATAACACCACTCATCAGAGTAGTTGGGATTATCAGACTCCGTGCTTATTAATTATATAACACTTAAAAACATTATTAGACGACATGTAATGTATCTTTTTAACCGTTTCCTCTAAATATGCTCGTTATATGCTCGTTACGTCTCAAGTTATAGAAAGACAACAATCTAGTAAATCTCTATGCTTACGCTCAACAAGCACTTAGGTATATTACATACTGATTAGATGAATTAATATTATTATCTGAGAGACATTTACCTACTGTATTATACAGTGCGCTAATAAAACCACTAAAATCTAGGTGCATTATGTGTCTCTTGCTATTCACTCGAAGTTAGTAGATAACGATAGTACCTAGAATAACAGTATATTGTACAGAGAGTTTTATAACCCCTGGTTCTTTAAACTTACATTAAATCATCACATGTTATACATCATTTACATCAAGTACCGTTTAAAATTATGAATTACGTAACAATAATACGTATTTTATTTCTTTTTGTATCTCAATGATAAAAGAAAGCGTTTAACACTCTAATATCTAGAACTATCGAACGCTTTACTAGTATGAATCTGATCGCCGATTAACTCATCACATAGATTCACTTAACCATATACATTGCGATAAACATACTACGTCTAATGACTACTAAATCGTTTATGATATTCCTAAAGATTTTTATCCGTTCTTGCGATATCGCTTAGAATTCAGCAAATAATTCTGCCAAATATTGTTAGCGGTATCTAACGATAAACATCAAAAACCTAACACCATAGTATCATTAAGGATTATATGTTAATTTTGTCAGATACTAAAAGCTTTGAATGCATTTAATAGTAAGGGCCTATTATTTTTTAGGATTTTTATCCTGCACTGCAAATGCATGATATTTATTCCTGTATTATTCCAAGTGCGGTTGTTTCAAAATTAATAAAAACTATACGCCATACTTCATGCGATCAAAGTGTGCAGGGTTTTCATCCACAGAGATAAGCTATAGACTCATGCTTGCAGATTAAACCCTCTTTTATAATAAAAAGCCAGGTAATTGACTGTGAATCTGGCTATTTAAAGTTAAAATTTAAAATAAATAATTTATTTATAAAAGTCGTAACAAAACTTAAAATAGGAATATTTCCAATAAAATGCTACTTACATTTTCTTTCAGCGAAGTATATATTTCTCATAATATACGCTACATACTCCAGCTTTCCGTTCATCCTCACTACTTATTCATATACACTACTATAAACCAACGTAGTTTATCTTTAAGATTTAGTTTTAACTTATCGGAAGTACTATTTAAATCGCTCGCAAAATAACTGATCGCCCTGCTACCATCTTGGTGCCACTATACGATGATCAATATAACAGTCGTAATATTCAAAATTTGCACTTATTAAGTGATAATAATAAAAAACAGCAATAACCTAATCTTTAAGATCTTTAATCTTATTAAATCATGTGCTATTATTAAACGTTTAAATATTTGCAATATGTCGATCGGTAATTAAAAATGGCTTGCCATCGCACGCAGAATATGTAATAACCATTATGAGTAAAACGAGGTGTAGTTCTGTATATGTATGGCATTTTCAGTAAAGAAGTTATGAGTAAAGACGTTAGCGTTGACTACCACTTCTTCTGCCGATCCTTATCTTAGTGCCTCAAGCAGTAACGACTCTAGTTTTGTCTATGTAACGCCTACCGGCGCTTTAAACAATCCAAAGGAATATCCAAGATGGCAAAGATTAAAGGTCAAGTTAAGTGGTTCAACGAATCTAAAGGTTTTGGTTTTATCACTCCATCAGATGGTAGCAAAGATGTTTTTGTTCATTTCTCTGCAATTCAAGGAAATGGTTTTAAAACTCTAGCTGAAGGTCAAAGCGTAGAATTTGAAATCCAAGATGGACAAAAAGGCCCATCAGCAATAAATGTTATTGCGATATAATTAACGTAAGCGATAAAAGCCCGTATTATTAATATACGGGCTTTTGTTATATACTACTTTAAAAATTAATGCTAAACCGCTATACTTCTATGCCGTTAAAGAACACAATGTTCTTGTGCAAAAGAATTAGCCTTAAGCTAATTATCATACATTCCGCCATCTCTTTATAAAAAGATAGTTCACGGAACGCTAATCTAGATACTTCTAATGTAAATTCAGTAATGGATAATTTATTTATTGGAGTCTATTATAAGACTTTAAAAACCCAGAAACTATTTCAGGTCAGTAACCAAGTTACTACTATACTATATGATAGTATAGCTAATATTTATATAGTATTGTAAGCCATCCTCTTGAAACAATAAAACTCAACGACCCTTAAATAGTACAAGATATTCAAACGTCAAATAAATACTATACACAGAGCAGTCTTCAGTATACGCTGCTAACATTCTCTATTAGTCGCCCTTGTTTTAATGAAACGTCTCTATAAAATCTAGACCAAGTCTTACTTCAGTATTAGTCCTAAAGATGTTAAGGGCATGTACTTTGTTAAAATTAAACAATATAATGACTATTAATGTCATAGTATAAACAGAAAACAATAATTTAATCACACAAAAGTCACCCACTAATTTAGTAGTAGTAATTTAAAAAATTAAAACAGTTTATTGTATTACTTTTCTATACTCGCAATTATTGAATAGCTTTCAACGTACTATGTATGCATCTATGCGGCATAATATAATAAATAGCCTGACAAGGCAACGGAAATATTCAAACTTCCTTGTCTAAAAGTGCAACTATAAGCGCGCATGTGATCAAATATAAATAGAGTTTTCTAAGAGTCTACACATAAAACGTACTATACTTGTTTAACGCTATGACTTTAATAGACTCAGATTACATACGAGTACATAAAATGCCTTAATACAAAATACTTACAATCCAACAATCAGACACTGAGTATCATTTTATCTACACATTGCAGAAACACACCACTTACTAATTGTCTAACTGCGTAGTCTTTGCCAAAACAATTCATCATTAAGTGAGTGAGAAACTAATAGTACATCTGCTGCATCATTCTACGTATTATATAATATTTAATATTATATAATATTTTAATAGTCCAATAACTTTATCAAAATCCATATCTTGTATCTGTACTGTATAAATACAGCACAATAACATAATGGACACTCATTCATTGCAGACTAAAATACCACAGGAAGTCCAGAATACAAAACCTCTTATTTATTATCATACTTATCTGATATGAAAAACAATCTCGTATATAATTAGACACCTGTTGAAAATTTTCAAAGCAGATATCAGAAGCACTGACATCAAGTGGTGTATTATCAATGCGCTACATATCAATGATATAATTATTACTGTTGTTCGCTAACATTAAAATAATATATAGTAAAGTATCATTATGTATCATAATCAAAACAACTGACTCAATTACATAAAATCTATGCAATTCTTATTAATGCATATTCTCTCTATCATAGCATTAGTCAACTAGATAATATACCACATATATCTTCATCTTTATATTTCCCTAGAAACCTATCCCATTCCTGATAGATGAATTTCATCGGGTCATACATAAATATGAGTCTCAACGACTACTTTACTGAGCCAAAATTTTTTTAAAATGTACCGTCTCTTTCGTAATATATTACTAAATCAAGCAAAAACTATCTTATAGGGTTCTATATACTATAGACAACATTATTTTATCTCATTCAGGTTGGTTGTAGATACCTATCAAACAGTAATTTCATTTATATTCTCTAAATAATAATGCTGGATTGGTTTAAAGTTTTCATCAAATTCATATACGAGTGGTATGCCGGTGGGGATATTTAGTTCAAGGATTTTATCCTCGTTCAAGTTGTCTAAGTATTTTACTAATGCACGCAAAGAATTTCCGTGAGCTACTATAATAATGCGTTCACCGCTCTTAATACGCGGCAAAATCTTTTCTTTCCAATAAGGGATAACACGATTCATAGTTAATGATAAGCTTTCTGTGAGTGGCAGCTCTTGCTCAGTAAGCGCACTGTATCGTAAGTCATGACCTGGGTAGCGCTTATCAGCTTTAGTTAAAGTCGGAGGGATTTCAGAAAAACTACGACGCCATTGCTTAACTTGAGCATCGCCATATTTCTTAGCTATTTCCGTCTTATTCAGACCTTGCAAAGCACCATAGTGACGCTCGTTTAGCTTCCAGGATTTTTCAATAGGCAACCATGCTTGATCTAGTTCGTCGAGAATATACCATAAAGTGTGGATTGCACGTTTAAGTACCGAAGTATAAGCAAAGTTAAAAAAAAACCTTTCTTTTTTTAAGAGCATACCTGATACTTTAGCTTCATTTCGACCCCGATCAGACAAATCAATGTCATTCCAACCAGTAAAGCGATTTTCCTTATTCCAATGGCTTTCACCATGACGCACAAGAACTAGACGAGTTATATACATCACTTAATTCCTTTATAATTTTATTATTCAATAATAATATAAACTGCTACATTCCTATTGCCTAGACCTAGGTAATAAATAATATGACATGACACCTAGATTGTCATCATAAAATCATTTGTATTATAACAAAAAGCTATATCAATATAACAGAAAACGCCAAACAAGAAATACGGCTGCGCTTTGCCTAGTTATCTTGAATATATAAAAAAGTAAACACATTACTTTAAATATAGCGAACAAAACACAGTTTTTCATTATCATAGCGACTGCTATTTAAGTTATATTTAATAACTATTAAAAAGAATATAACAATTTAAAGCAGCAGCATATACTATATTAGTGACATGATTCATTTCAGTAAAATTAGAGAATTACGAGCATAAATTATTGTATTTATTTTAAAAGTTAATCCACGTGCAACAATCCTCGTGTAATTGCTATGCTTTATTTTACACGATGCCGTATCTAAACGATCTATAACTACATATATCTATTGAATAGACTCTTAATTACAATAAGCTGATACACTGAAAATCGTTCATCTTCTATATTGACCAGGAGAATAAATGCAGCAAATTGTTTATGTTGCCAGCCCAGACAGCCAACAAATCCACGTCTGGAAACTTCATGATACTGGTGTGCTAGTACTACTGCAAACCATTAATGTTCCAGGACAAGTACAACCAATGAGTATTAGCCCGAATAAAAGATATCTATATGTTGGTGTACGTCCTGTATGTAATATTATTAACTATCGCATCCGCGGAGATGGCACCCTATACCAAGCTAGTATCGCGCCGCTAACAGGTAGTCCAAGTTATATCTCCACGGATTTACTAGGACGCTATCTATTTTCTGCGTCTTACAGTGATCACTGCATTAGTGTAAATAAAATTAGATATGATGGTCTAGTGACAAAACCTATCCAAAAGATCACCAGTCTTATGACACCGCATTCTGTGAATGTTGATCTGACCAATCAACTCCTGCTAGTGCCTTGCTTAAAGGAAGACTGCATTCGTTTGTTCAACCTTAGTTTAGACGGCTACTTAACACCACATACATTGCAATTTATAAGCACTGCCTCTGGTTCTGGTCCACGACACATGGCCTTCTATCCCACTGGTCACTATGCTTACTGTGTGAACGAATTAGACGGTACGGTAGATGTATTCATGCTCTCAAACAATCAAGGAAAACTCTGCTTAATTCAAACACTAGATATCATGCCTGAAGGATTCACGAATACAAGGTGGGCATCAGATATCCATATCATGCCAAATGGCCGATTCCTATACACCAGCGAGCGCACTGCTAGCATCTTAACGATCTTTAAAATTTCTGATAGTGGAAGCAGGTTATCAGTAGTGGGCTATCATGCAACTGAAGAGCAGCCGCGTGGTTTTAACATCGACCATAGTGGGCACTTTTTGATTTCTTCCGGCCAGAAGACTGACTATATCACAATATATAAGATTAATCAAAGTAATGGAACACTAAGTACATTAGCGCGTTATCCAGTAGGAAAAAAACCGATGTGGATTAGTGTATTGACACTTTAACTTGCTAAAAAACATCATTCGCGCGTGTTGAGTGCGCGAAAAATCCTCTGTACTGTCAATACAATGTTAGCACATTGATAATACTGCGTATTACATTCTATCCAATACCCTAATGCAATCTGAAATGCATCCTAATATCATCTACATTTAACTCATGAAAGATAAACTAACAAAACAAGAATTTTCACTTGGTAGGTACTGTAGTACTAAAGCGGTTGAGATAAAGTTAATGCAAATCTAATTGGCCAGCTTGATATTGCAGCTTCACGAACATATATACCCTACATAGATGTCTTCATGTTCTGTAAAATTTTTTATTATCTAATAAATAATAAGGTTAATTAATATTAATTACGATACCTAATCTATATAATAAGTTCTTTAATTTTTTGAGCATTCAACCTTTCATGCTTTTAAGTTCTAATAATTTTATATAACTTTCTGACGTGATGTATTATGTTTATCTGTTGTCTTTAATTTAATACTACTGGCCCATTACAGATGATTACATACGGCATTTAATCTGTGAAATCAGCACCGATTAGTGCTCTTAATATTCGTTGTAATTTGATTAATTATATACTTTAAGTTACGCGATAATTGTATAAAATTCTTAGTATTTTCAGCTAACCTCAAGTGATTTTAATGCGCTGCATAATATCTACAGACAGACCGACCCCCGGCATTTACAAACTCACATAAAAATTATAATACTTAGCTATAAATGCTAAAATAATACTGTCTATGACTGTTATATAATTAGAGAAATTTACAACTCCTACCAGATAAACCTAACAAAATCATTTTAGAACGTAAGCAATGTTTCTACAATCAATCTAATTTAGATGTGTCCACATATATACTAAAAAGCAAAATAATACTAACGTCTAATACATATTAGATCTAGATATATATCTGTCGTGTTCCTAGCACAATACATGTCAAATTTTCTCGCTCATTTATAATCAGTTACTATAGCGGAGTCAGTGAAGCTGATGCACATTATCCGTTCAGCTTATTTTATATCAACTAGCACAACCCACTGTTTATAGCAGTGTCCAACTAATTTTTTTCATTCTATTGTTATTTTTTTGTAAATTTTAATATTAGAAGTATAAAATCCCGAAAATCTAAAATTTTAAAAAACATTACACACAAGCACAGGATAGATTAGAAATGGTTACGCTCAATATTCACTCAATGTTGCTTTTAAAGTTAACGCATCTGCATAGAGTGTGATCTATAATACAAAGATTCACATTCAATGAATCAGTAACACCCTATAACCCGAACGTTTTTATGGAGAAAATATGAATTTGCGCCTAAGTGGGCTGATTTTCACAGTGATATTATTGATGGGTTGCGCCGACACATCATGTCATGCATTACAAGAGCAAGCAGATCCTTTAGAAGCGTTTAATCGAATGATGTTTGAATTTAACTATAACTTTTTAGACGTTTATGTATTACGCCCAGTAGCGGTAGCTTGGCGAGACTATGTGCCGATGCCAGCACGCAATGGATTAAGTAACTTTATATCTAACTTGGAGGAACCAACCAGTATGGTTAATGCGTTCTTAAGGGGTAACTTGTACCGTGGATGTATCCATTTTAATCGCTTTTTTTTAAATTCCTTGTGGGGTATAGGAGGGTTGATTGATGTTGCTGGAATGACTAACCCGATGCTGATACGCGAAGAATCAAGTCGTTTCGGTAGTACCTTAGGATATTATAAAATTAGCTACGGTCCATATATAATGCTACCAGGATACGGGGGTTTTACTTTTCGTGAAGATGGGGGTAACTGGGTAGATACACTCTACCCAATGCTCAGCTACTTAACCTTCTGGATGTCGGCAGGAAAATGGATAATGGAAGGCATTGAAACGCGTGCTCAGTGGTTAGATTCTGATAATCTATTACGCAACTCTTCTGACCCCTACATGATGGCATATAAAACCTACTTCCAGCGTCATAATTTTATCGCGAATGGCGGTTCACTAAAACCAGAAAAAAATCCGAATGCTAATACTATTCAGAGCTATTTAGATGAAATAGACTCAACATAAAACAATATACTTCATAATAAATATCCGCTGATAAGCTGTGACAGTTTATTTGGTATGCTATTAAAGTCACATACTATATTAATTGAACGATCAGTGGATCGAAACCACTTGCGATATCAGTTGTACGAGGTTGAAAGCTAAATCTAAGAGATGTAGTAAACATCTTTCTAACAATATATACTAGTAAATGTACCAAGGAAACGATAAAACAACTAAGACATATGTTACTTGAATAAGTGCAGGCATAGCGTCGTTTGATATTAAGACAGGCGTATTTTATAGCTAACATTTTTATTAATAGTGATTATTACATACGGTAATAAGCCTCCTTGAGCACTAAAACTACAATCTTGTCAGTAGATTACTATGTATAACAAAAGCTACTGGTGGTTATAACGCAACACAATTAGTTATCTTATTATCAAAAGTAGCTGCAGTAAAAAAGCAATATGCTAGCATAAAAAGTATCATACGATGCCTACTTATTATACTTATACATGTGCTCTCGTGTTAATCATTCTCGCAAATGTTAAGTCATAAGTCATTTGTACGACATATCAGAGGATTTATTTATCACTTAATTCATCAGTTATGATGCCAATGGGGACACATAAGAATTTCGATAATGCCGAAAATAAGTTCATGGGTTTTTATGACAGATGTATCCTAATAAAAATACTAATGTGAATACAATATTTGTAGTATAAAAACTCTAGACCGCAAGATTTAGATCACTTCTACAACAACTAGAGAGAACCCTCACAAAATTCCGCACAATTATATTAGTTGATCTTGCGATGACTAAATCAATAATATAGTTTTAATGAACAAACACCACACTCATGCAATACATCCATATGACCGACAGTACACCACCAAGTTACTAGGACTTCCTGATTTATACGAATCACCCGCATGCTAACTGTCTATTTTAGTAGACAGAGCAGTAATTATACACAAAGTTACTGATTGCAGTTCACCTTAATGAATGAGAATATAAAAACTACCTAACTATGAGCATTTCATGTCAGCGCCTTTTCGTTTAGAGAACTGCATTATTAGTAATGCTAGCAGATATCGTAATAATTTTCAGTACAATAAAACACACTATTTATATATTATTGATCTAATCAATAAATAGAAAGCTAGGTGGATATTCGTTCATATCGGTTACTGTGCATATTGCACAGGATATTAAATACTAATCTCTAAAGACTAGTCTAATAATGATGTTAGACAGAGAACAGTATTCAAGTTAACGATTATTTATCAGATAAAACTCAAAATAGTTGTAAGGAGCAAAATATAATTATTTTAAGATATTCTAGTACAGTAGCATCAAAAGCTCCCTATACATTAGCTGAGTATTATAAGAGTGTTCACTTAATCTCGAAACTAAAGCATCTCAATCATCATTTACGATAGTTTTTTAGTATAAGTATTTTAACACATCTAAGCTGCTATAGTAGCAAATTTCGCTAACTATTGCAGTAAAAGTATCCAACTCAATTGAAATATTTTATAATTCACTTGATATTGTAAATATCATCAATAATCCTACATGCAAAACACAATACTGGCTGTTAATGAAAGTTGTGATTCCCCTAAGCAAACAATGCAGACTATATATGTTAGCTACACAGCTACTAGTTTCTAGATGAGTAACTTTCCTAATATAACAAAAAATAAACACGTGTATTATTGAATCATAAATATTAAATTTATAACTATAATAATATAACTATAATAATCAGATGTAACGTCTTTACATCGAGAATATAATTCTAAAAATATACATTATGCTTTTGATATAAAAATCATGACATGTTTATCAGTAGTAACCAACGAAAAGCACGCTACGTGATAGTAGCGTTATATGGATTTTTTATTCACCTTCTTACACTATTGCTATCAGTGCTAGAGTCATACAATAAATACTTAGTATAGTATGTTACACGTTTCACGACAGCGTATATATTCATTGACGTTTCTGATAGCTTTAAAAATATTAAGTCTATCGCTATTCATTGCATGAGATTCTCATATATCGTTGCCTTACCAATTTTAAACATCACGGATTTAACAATCACTACATACAGCATGCTGACTTAAATATGTATCAATATGTCAGAAATCAAGATATGCAAAGCTTGGTGTAGACTATCCGTTCGCAGCTACATTACTAGCTTAGATTGAATACAGCGATATCGATAATATATAGATAAATCGGTGCTAGATTAGCTCTTGCGTTCACCGGTCAGATATCACTAGATGATGTGATGTTTACAAACGCAATGTTTACAATATAATCAGCCTCTTAATAATGCAGATCGTATCTAGTATACTGCCTACTAAAACCATTAAGTCATGTATGCAATATAATACTCTCAAACTCTCTGATGTTATAGTACAGCAGAAAGTATTGACCACTCGGTTAATACTTTGTAGAAATCTATGAGCTACTTATATAATTCGAAAAAATAAATGAATCCAAAAATTAATAGACTACCGGAATTTTACGGTAATGAGGCACAAATAAGTCGACGTATTACTTATAATTAGAAGAAGTTTCGTTTAATTAGGAGAGCAACGCATTTAAGTCATTACTGTCTGCGATGCTTAATGCTCAACTATAATGTTTGCTATGTAGATTACTAACAATCTATCACTATCATTAACACAAAGATCACGATAATTAGGGATATATATTATCCACACTATCAAAACATTTTTCTTAAGACATATAATACAACAATCAAGCAAAAAACAAATATAAACAAACAACACTAAACACTCAATAAAAAATCAAAAATCATCCTAATGAGCATACATAAAAATAATATATGACGTCACAAACATGATACAATACGTGTGTATTAGTGTGCTCGATTTTATTGAATCGATAAATAGCGTGTATTTTAGAGATGTTTGAATACTATTTTGTCTATAATTCAAATTATTTTAGACGACCATGTACCATTGTCCTCGTAGTTAAAAATGGATATAACAAGCCCCTCCTAAGGGCTAATTACTGGTTCGATTCCAGTCGGGGACATATTTGATATCTATCAATATGTATAAAAATTAATGGTATACTATTAATTTATAAAATCTACTAACAACCGTGTTTATCTGTTAAAAATCTAGAGTTATAAACAGTTTATAGAATGCTGCTCATTTTAGTTGCATCTAATTATTCCTGATTATAGTGAAAACAACAAGTGATTTACATTTATCACTCAAACAATTAAGTTAATTTTATTAGCCATAACTCACAAGATTTTACTTCTATATCCAAAGGCTATTCAATTGTATATGCCTTATTTTATTATGTATCCACTTGTTAACTAAGTGAGTGGTAAGAGGCTGAATTCACGATATCTCTAAGAGATAATCTGTAGTTCTCTTATGATTCAAATCGATTGTCTAAAATATATCGCTTCATTTCTATATCTTTTAAATTTATAACATGAAAATATAGAACGGACGATCGTCATAGATATATTATATCCATATAACCTACTCATCTAAAATTAACTCAAATCACAATTACCAGCAGAAGAAACACACATCAAACTGAAATAAACAAAACAGTAATTATGCTCTTATAGTTCATAGAAAAGCTTTGCAAAACAATATACACCAACCATATAATTAACAGTGCGCAAATAAAATGGCATCACGAAATAAAATCACGGTGATCATTTAGCGGATAATTAAGCTGATATGTGCTACATATTATTTTACCTACTCTGGCGTTAAAATATACTGCTATACTAGCATAATGTGGGGAGTCATGCTGTCACTATTGAGAGCCATACGAGTATAAGATATACTTATCTCGTTATCATACCTTATAGTGACTTAGTACACGCTTGAAGGTCGGTCATAATAGAAAACGCTATAGTATTTAATTTTACTGTAGCTTGCATGCTGGCATTACTGCTATAATATTGTATATATCGCATTTCATTTATCTCTGACGTAAATGCATAGCTTCTTTGAACTTTATTCTATATTCTATAAGTAATGTACCTCTTACCCGCTAATACGAACTGTAATGACATTTTGGTATACGATTATGTTTGAAAATTTAACCAACCAATTATCGCGAATACTACATCACATCAATGGCCGTGGGCGACTAACCGAAGAGAATATGAAAGATACTCTACGTGAAGTGCGCCTAGCACTTCTAGAAGCAGATGTCGCTTTGTCAGTGGTGCGTAACTTTATTACCTGCGTGAAAGAACGTGCAATTGGTCATACATTCAAAAAACACCTCACACCTAGCCAGGAGTTTATTAAGATCGTTAAAAGCGAGCTGATTTCTGCGATGGGAGAAATAAATACTCGGTTAAATTTATCGACGCAACCACCAGCAGTAGTGTTAATAGCAGGTCTCCAAGGAGCAGGTAAAACCACTAGTGTAGCTAAACTGGGTAAATTTTTAAAAGAAAAACACAAAAAGAAAGTTCTAGTTGTCTCCATAGATGTTTATCGCCCCGCTGCAATCAGGCAACTAGAAATACTTGCGGCAGACATTGGTATAGATTTTTTTCCCTCAAAGCTTCAAGAAAAGCCACTGGATATTGTCCACTACGCGCAACAACAAGCTAAATTAAAGTTTTACGACGTGCTTATTATTGATACAGCGGGTCGTTTGCATATTGACGCAATGATGATGAAAGAAATTAAACATGTACACACTGCAATTAATCCGATAGAAACTCTATTTGTAGTTGACGCTATGACTGGTCAAGATGCCGCAAATACTGCAAAAGCCTTTAATGAAGCGCTACCTCTGACCGGAATAATACTAACTAAAGTTGATAGTGATGCACGCGGCGGTGCAGCGCTTTCTATTCGTCATATCACTGGAAAATCAATTAAATTTCTTGGTGTAGGAGAACACAGCGATGCCTTGGAGCCATTTTATCCAGAACGTATAGCGACGCGCATTCTAGGTATGGGTGATGTTCTATCACTCATTGAAGAAATTGAAAATAAAGTTGACTGTAAACGAGCAACACAATTAGCAAGTAAACTCAAAAAAGGTGTTAGTTTCGATTTTACTGACTTCCTACATCAATTGAAGCAAATGAGAAAAATCGGTGGTATAACTAGTATACTTAGCAAACTTCCACACACCACTCATCTACCTGATAACATAGGGTCTCAGATAAACGATACAGTTTTAGTACATATGGAAGCAATTATTAATTCTATGACACTAACAGAACGCGCTAAACCAGAAATCATCAAAGGTTCTCGGAAACGTCGTATCGCAAGAGGTTCTGGTATGCAAATACAAGATGTCAATCGTATGCTAAAACAGTTTAATACTATGCAACGCATGATGAAAATCAAAAAAGGCATTTTGCCTAAGATAATACGCAGCATATAAGTGGTCTTAATACTAGTTTTCTCTTAGTGCTCTAAGGAAGCTGGTGATCAAAAACAAGAAAAGCAACATTAATAATTAGTATTAAAAGGGAATAACATTTTATTCCGCTAAAATTGCAGAATACGTTATTTAAACTAAATCACTTTTAAACAAAATAAATAAAATTTCTGGATTTTTATATTATAACGCATCTCATATCTTAATGAGGATTTACTTTTATTAACTATAGAGGCTATTATGGTAATAATTCGTTTGGCACGTGGCGGCGCAAAAAAACGTCCATTTTATCAAGTAGTCGTCACCGATAGCAAAAATGCGCGTGACGGTCGTTTCATTGAGCGCGTAGGCTTTTTTAATCCAATAGCAGCTGGTCAAGCTAAAATCCTATGCATAGGTTTAGATCGCATCGAACATTGGATAAGCCTCGGTGCAAAAGTCTCAGATCGCGTTCAAGCACTTATTAAACACGCTAAAAAATCAATTTAGTTTATTACAATGATCGTCATAAGAACAATAAATAAGCCAATACCGCCTACAACACCACTGTTACTAGGTAAAATTGGATCTACTTACGGTATCCATGGTTGGCTTAGAGTCTTTTCATATACCGAAAATCCTGAAAGCATTTTTGACTATCAACCTTGGCTTCTTCATCAAGCAGATCAATGGCAGTGCGTAGAAATTAAAGACTGGAAACGCCATAAGCATGGCTTGATTGTTAAATTTAACTACATTAATCATCGGGATGCAGCGTTTATTTTAACTCATTCTGCAATCATTATAAATGATGAGCAACTTCCCTTGCTAAAAGGGAACGATTATTATTGGAAAGATATAATTAACTGCCAAGTAATCATTATTACTGGCTATGTACTAGGCAAAGTTACTCACATGATTGAAACTGGCTCTAATGATGTAATGGTCGTTACAGCCGACCAAAAAGATACTTTTGACATAAAAAAACGATTAGTACCATTTCTTTTCGGACAAGTTATTAAAAACATTGATCTCAGCGCTCGAATTATTGAAGTAGATTGGAACCCTAGCTTTTGATTTTTAATCATGCAATTAAAATTAGCAGGATAATAATATAGGATGGACTTATGTTTATTGGTATTATAAGTCTATTTCCTGAAATATTTCACGCAATCACTGATTACGGGATAACTGGTCGGGCAGTAAAAAATGGCTTACTAAGTATACAGTATTGGAATCCACGTCATTTTACCTATGATCGACATCGTACTGTAGACGGTCGTCCCTACGGTGGTGGCCCCGGGATGCTAATGATGACCCAACCTTTACGAACAGCTATCAATGCAGCTAAATCAGTGGCAGGGGATAGCGTAAAGGTAATTTATCTATCACCTCAGGGGAGAAAATTAGATCAAACCGGCGTGTACGAACTAATAAATAATAAACGTATAATTTTAGTCTGCGGTCGTTACGAAGGAATAGATGAGCGCTTGATTCAAACAGAAATTGACCAAGAATGGTCAATAGGCGATTACGTGCTTAGTGGTGGAGAACTACCAGCAATGATCTTGATTGATGCAGTAGCCCGTTTTATACCCGGTGTATTAAAACACAAGAATTCAGTCGAAGAAGATTCCTTTGCTCATGGATTATTAGATCACCCCCACTATACCCGTCCAAAGGTGTTAGCGGGAATAGAAGTTCCGCCAGTTTTATTATCAGGCAATCATGCTAATATACGTTGTTGGCGATTGAAGCAGTCGCTAGGTCGTACCTGGCTAAGAAGACCTGAGCTCTTAGCAAGTCTCTCTCTAACTGACAAACAAGCAGCATTGTTGACTGAATTCCAACAAGAACATAAGGCTAAACAAAAGGAATATGATAAAGTCTCATATTAAATGAGCCAGATAAATCAGTTTATCTAAGGTAGAATATATATTATGCATAATATTATACAACAACTTGAAAAAGAACAAATTAAGCGAGATGTACCCAAGTTTCGTGCAGGTGATTCTGTAGAGGTAAAAGTATGGGTGGTTGAAGGTAATAAAAAACGTCTTCAGGCATTCGAAGGCGTGGTGATCGCTATTCGTAGCCGAGGTCTCAATTCTTCATTCACTGTTCGTAAAATTTCTAACAACGAAGGTGTTGAACGAGTATTTCAGACTCACTCATCCATAATTAATAGTATTCACATCAAACGTCGTGGTGCTGTGCGTAAAAGTAAACTGTATTACCTAAGGAACCGCACTGGAAAAGCAGCTCGTATTAAAGAACGTCTTAACTAACATTCAAATTGTACTAAATAAAAAGCTAATAACTATTGTTATTTTCCTTTTTAGTAAAACGTTTATTTCTCATAAATCTACATAACAAGCGCTATATGTCGGTATACATCCTTGACCAAATAAAGTCTTTTATACCATAATATAAGCCCATAGTTAGCAAAGATTATACTCTATGAATCAGAGTGTTACTAACAGTGCAGTAGCAACGCTCTTAGCAGTTGATCCTGATAGTTTTGTTTATAATTTTATAGTGTATAAATCATAAAGCTAGACATTGATTGTTAATAGTTACATTCATCAACATTTCCGTATTCAACATGATAACTTTACTTATCAACACACAATAATCTGAGCAATTCTGGTGTTATCTGTTAGTTAACATAAGAAATATTATTCTTTATAAGCTAGTGCTTTATTTAAAATCTACCGCCATGATGCTCATCATGGCGAACTCTTAGATTAAATACTACTTAGCAATATTTACTGGTCTCCTAAATTTGATGATTATCACTACTCATGAATATCTCGCGCTAATTAACATTATTAAAATAATCATCTAGCCAACTATTTTTGTCAATGAAGTATTTGGAGTTATGTAAATTATAATGATAATATGACCTGCTTAATATATTTTAGACACGCGTATGTCAGAAGATCATTGCTATTACTCCATAGCACATAAATTATATTGTCACTGCACCAGGTTATACTGGTGTTTTTAGTAACCTCGAATTTTATGAGTAGTCAAACTATAAATTATAACTAGTCCAGATGTTACCTGAACATACTGTATTACTAAAGAGAGGGGCATCTATAATAAACATAATATATATCAATAATAATGGTAGGTACGCTAGTTAAAATAGTAAGGAGCGACAGATGATAGAATCGTACTTTTGAGCCTATAAAAAGCATTTATATCTAAATTGCTTACAATACTCTGTGCTTACAGTTTAGAGAAAAGTTACACTATAAAAATAGAAAACTAAGTTTAGCTAACTGATACGAGCATATTTAATCATTGTCTTTTAATGCAGTCATTTTATATACTACATTCACTGCAAGCAGATACAAGACTACAATTTCCTTACTTTCAGAGATATCTATAAGGTGTTCTGGTCTGCATCTCTGCATAATGTGCAATATAAACTACGTATTCTGCTCACACAGATCATTAAGCTATAATAAGAAGTCCCTCTTAAATAACTATATAAGATCATTCTACTTTCCAGGAACCACACGATTTATTGTTCTCTATCCTGGGTAAGCTGCAATAAAAGAGAATATAATTTCATACTTTTAGCGCCTGTGAAAACTAAAAATTAGATATCATGACTCACGCTGTTTAATAAGTAGTCTTCCGTGCATTAACAAAAGCACTTTAACACACACAGAGCTATTACCTAAACGAAAGCTGTAAACTCCGTAAAACCTTGAAAATAGCAAAAATTAATAATCTATTCACTATACCTCATATATTTCCGATATATATGCGTAAACTTTCTTATGCATTCTATTTACCTTAGTACTAATTAATTTTTAAAATCAATCACCTTATTCCTTAGATGCAGTTCATAGCATAACGCGAGTGCTATTCAAATTTATTCCAAGCTAAATTTATCGCTCTATTATTATCTTTGCAAAACTTATTACATGATAGATATAAAATACTAAGCATTATCATGCTTGGACGACATACTGAAATTACTTTTATAAAAGTACTATGTAAATTATTTTTTATAACCTTTTACATACAGGAATCCTTACACTTTAAGTATTTATATTTATACATAAAAGCACTATTAACATTAATTATTTTTATATATTTACTACTTTTATATCTTATCTTTTCCCAAAGTATATTAGTGATCTTTTTATTTATATCTTTTAGGTTCAAACTTTTACACATCATGATAAGCTAAGATACTAAGGGATGTTCAGATTCCATTTTGATGCTAAATAGAAAAAACAGGTATAAAATAATGCAAAAAGACGCAATTAGTAATGTACATGCTAATATAGAACAAGCTTTAATTACACCGGAAAAACTAAAACAAAAATTCCCACTCAGTATTGATCATGAAAAGAAAATCTCTCATACTCGCAACACGATTAGTGATATTTTGCAAAAACGTGATCATCGTCTTTTAGTAGTATGCGGCCCTTGCTCTATCCACGACCCAGATGTAGCCATAGATTATGCTCATTATTTGAAAAACCTCTCAGATGAATTAAAAGATCAACTATTTATCGTTATGCGCGTATATTTTGAAAAACCTAGAACCACTGTTGGGTGGAAAGGTTTGATTAACGATCCATATATGGATAGTTCATTTGATATCGAGGCTGGTTTACATATAGCACGGCGACTGCTATTAGATTTAGTAAAAATGGGATTGCCTTTAGCTACTGAAGCATTAGATCCAAATAGCTCGCAATACTTACGAGACTTGTTCAGTTGGTCAGCGATTGGGGCACGTACCACAGAATCACAAACGCACCGTGAAATGGCTTCAGGTCTATCCATGCCAGTCGGTTTTAAAAATAGTACTGATGGTAGCCTAGGAGCTGCTATAAATGCTATGCATGCTGCCGCCATGCCACACTGTTTTGTCGGCATTAATCAAGCCGGGAAAGTGTGTCTTCTGCAAACTAAAGGTAACCCAAATACTCATGTAATTTTGCGTGGAGGTAAGACTCCAAACTATAGTGCAGAAGACGTTGCTGCCTGTGAAAAACAGATACGTGATGCAGGACACCATCCATCTTTAATGATAGATTGTAGCCATGGAAATTCAAATAAAAATTATCGTCGTCAACTAACAGTTGCCAAGTCAGTCGTAGAACAGATTAAATCTGGTAATCGCTCCATTACTGGAATTATGTTAGAAAGTCACCTACACGAAGGTAACCAGTCACCCGAACAACTGCGTATGAATATGCGTTATGGAATTTCCGTGACTGACGCCTGTATTAACTGGGAGAGCACGGAGATCTTGCTGCGCTATATACACAAGGAACTCGGTGTTACGCTAGCAACCCGCGTAGGAGAATAGAGAATCATGATAACTGAACTAACTATGTTACGCGATCAAATTGATATAGTAGATAAAACGCTATTAGAGTTATTAGCCAAACGCCTGCTTCTAATAGAAGAAGTAGGTGGAGTAAAAAACCGATACGGGCTACCAATTTATATCCCTGAACGTGAAGTAGCAATGCTAGCCTCACGACGCAAAGAAGCAGAAAACCTTGGTGTGCCACCAGATCTAATTGAAGATATATTACGCCGGATTATGCGTGAGTCTTACGTCAGTGAAAATGATAAAGGTTTTAAAACTTTGAATCCTAAACTTCGCCTGATCGTTATTATCGGCGGAAATGGTCAGATGGGAGGAATTTTTAGGCGCCTTCTGACATTATCTGGGTACCAAGTCAGGACATTCGATAAGAAAGACTGGCCACAAGCAAAGCAATTACTAATGCATGCTGGGATGGTAATTATTAGTGTACCCATTCATATCACCGAGCAGGTAATTACCAAACTACCTTCACTACCAGACGATTGTATTCTGCTAGATCTAACATCAGTAAAAACTCGACCTTTAAACGCAATGTTAGCAGTGCATACTGGCCCAGTACTTGGGTTACATCCTATGTTCGGTCCTGATGTTTGTAGTGTAGCTAAGCAGGTAGTAATCTATTGCGATGGACGCCAACCGGAAGCTTATCAGTGGTTTTTAGAACAATTACGAGTATGGGGCGTACGCTTACATTGTATTAGTGCACCCGAGCATGATCAGAATATGGCATTTATCCAAGCATTACGCCATTTTACCACTTTTGTTTATGGACTGCATTTGAAGGAAGAAAATGTTCAGTTGGAAGACCTATTAGCCTTATCTTCACCAATTTATCACCTAGAACTAGCAATTATTGGCCGGCTATTTGCACAAGACCCACAACTCTACGCCGATATCATCATGTCTACGGAAGAAAATATCGCACTAATTAAACGTTATTACCAACGTTTCGGTGAGGCGATAAAGTTACTAGAAAATAATGATAAACAAGCATTTATAAATAGCTTCCAAATAGTAGCGCAATGGTTCGGCTGTCACGCCAAGCGTTTCTTAATGGAGAGTCGCACATTATTACGTCAAGCTCACGACAATCGTGAATAACATTAAAGATTAGGCTGTAATCACCCTCTTTTATGAAGAGGTTGATTATCAGTAATTTTTTGCCTTGACGAAATTTTAGGACTTTCATCAAGCCAGTAAACAGACCTTATCCTGTCTACTTTTGATTAAGTTAGACCTGAATATAATCTTATAATGCTCTGATCATTATATAATACTGAATATACTTCAACTAATATAGAATGCTATTACTAATAAAAATGATTACGTGATGCGCTTAGTAATTATTACAAACATATAGCTGTTCGAAAATCAGGATAACAAAAGTAATATGTTATCACTGTATGTGCAGTCATTCAGAATACTGTATTTTTATACATCCACTCTATACTACAACTAGATTTTTTAACACACTTCTATAGAGCACATGGCATGCAACTTCTATAGTGACAGATACCGCATTAAGAAAGCACGTTATTATAACCCAGATATTCTACTAACTTTAATCGATAAAAGTAAGATATAGTGTGTATTCTCTGTATTTTTGCAGAGATGCGTGTCTCAGTATACTTATAAACACTGAAAATATTCAGCTGCAGATCAAACAACGTAAAGAGCAGAGAAAACTAAACGTATAGTACAGGTATCTCTTATGCGGTTATACTAAATATAACGCAATGGCTATATCTCAATAATATTGACTGAGGATAACTAATTTATGTAGCATATACAATATGCAAATACAATAAATAGGTCATCAATTTAAAGCTAGAAGCAGAAAGAGTGATGATTAAATATTTCTTATTAAAATATGTATTTAAAATATAGAGTAAATCTAACAAAATAGTTGTTTACTTCTGCTAAAGAAAACAAGATAGAAAATTATTAAACCATTATGTTTATTTATATACTATAGTTTCACTGAGCCCTAATAATATACGTAAGACAGTGATTCGTCCAAAATAATACACTTACTCATAAGAATGACTTCTATAATATCAACAAACAATAACTCGCTCAACAAACTAAAGGTATACCTTGATTTCAAATAAATAAGGTAATTAATGTATAGAACTAGAGCAAGACTAAAAAATCGTGATAAATGTAATAAAGCGTTACTTACCTTTCTACAGCCTATTTATTATTTAATAATATACTCTCGTAGAAATCAAGGAAGTAAAAAAACAAACAACCGCTATTTGCTTTGATAAAAGCACTTTGATACATACATCACCGTTTTTATAATACTTTTAATTATTTTTTAAAAGTTTCTTTTAGGATATAAGATTCTTTCTACATGCCATAAATAACACTTTTCAATCACCAGAAATATATCCTTTATACTTTAATACAATAATAACTATAAAAATTCTGGGTGAGACCACTAGCGAGTATCTCTCACAAATCTTACAGTTAATAAAGTATACAGCGTTTTACAATATAGGATACAATCCTAAAAGCAACTGTGCTTTTAACGTTTATCTAACTTAACAGGCTACAGTAGTTAAGGTGCTTAAAATTTTATATTAGCAGTATAATGGTGTTAAATATTTTTAATATGTATCGCGTTAATCACTACAAATAGCATTGGTTGCACAATCAATAAGCTACGATGCTAAATAAAAACGTCGCACACTCTAAAATAAAGTAGTTCGTGAAACATTAGTATTAGCAGCAGTATCGCACTATCACCCAAACTCATGCTGAAGATTTACGTAAATTACAAATATTCCAGTTATTTCAGAAACAATACTCTTAGCATTGAACTTAGGAAATTATAAACATGGATGAGCTAGAAAGTCTCGGAATTTAAAAAAGAAACAAACTATAAAAAGTTTAATCGACCTTAGAGTTTTGAGGGTGACCCTGTAATGGAGTAGTGTAAAACAACTAAAAACATACTATTTGACACATGATCTTGTTACGTAATGTACAAAATGATCTGACAAAGTAATGATCGGTACAGTCCGATACGCAGCACTAATTAAAAATAATAAAACAATAGGTTATTGTAATATAACCTACTTACTTTGCAAATTTAGGAACTTTAGGGTATTGGTAAGTTTTTTGGAATGGAATTATATGGATTACTTGTTTTGTTATAATAGGGTATATAATAATGTATTGTGTATGTTGTTTTTGTGTTGTGGGTTTGATTATTGGGTTTGGTTAGGGGGGCTGGTATTGGATGTTCTTAGGTGAAGGGGGGGGGGGTTAATTATGATTTTTTTGGTGGGTGAGTGGAGTGGAAGTTTTAATGATTTGGGGGGAGTTTAGTATTCTGGAAAAAATGAGTGATTGTAAAGGGAGGGGGATGGGACGGTGGGTTTGGAATAGGAGTATTGGTGGTTGTTGATTTAAGGGTATAGGTTTGAATGTTGTATTGAGGTGGTATATTAATAGTAGATTATAGTGGTCAATTAATGTTTGTAGGTAGTAGAAAATTGACTGTATTTGATTAGTGTAAATTGATTTAATTGGGTTTAGGGTGTAATGAGATAGGTATGAAGATGATATGGATGTGTAGTTGTGTTAGAGGGGGGGGTGGATGTTGTTTAAGGGGGGAGTTTGGTTTGATGTGTTGATGATTAATTAGATGTGGTGGTAGTGTGTGGTTTATAGATATGAGAAGTTGGAAAAAGTTAGTATATTATTTGTTAATGGTATGTGTAAAATCTGGGTGAGTTATGTGTGGTGTAGTGGGATGGGGGATTGATTTTATGTTTGTGTTTGAATTTAGGGGAATTAGAGGTTTTACATTGTTTAGGGGGTTGTGTGGGGTGTATATGGAAATGTGTTTGTTACTATCTTGGTGTGTTATGGTTGAGAGTTTAGGTGTGAATGTAGGTGATGGGATGGTGGTGATAGTGAAAGATTTTTGGTTTTTTAGATGGAAGTCAGAGTTTTATGATTAGGGAGGGATGGTGAGAGTAATGGGGCTGAGACTGGTGCAGGTGCGCCCTGATAAACGTCAGGCGTCCACAACTGAAAAGGCACTAACGATAATTTAAAACCTAGAGCAACAATTATCATGCCTAAACCAGCTTGGAGAATTGGCTTATTCATCAAATTTTCTTGCCAACTTTTTCCTAGACCAGCTAGAGATAAATCGCCAGATGCAGCATATAATAGCGCCACACCAAATAGCAGAAATAATGATACAGTAGTGGATAAAATCATATATTTTATAGCAGCTTCTAAAGGAAGATGCTGTCGGTAGGAATATCCTACTAAACCAAATACCGGCAACGAGAGCAACTCAATACCAAGAAACAGTGACGTTAGATGAGTGGCGCTCGTAAGCACCATGCCTCCTATAGTGGCAATTAAAACCAGAAGATAAAACTCCTCACAATTTCCTGGATAACCAATGAGCCATGAATAGGCAAAGGCACAAGTTGCCAGACTAGCTAACATCACCAGCCCACTATAGAACATTGAATAATAATCAATTCGTAACAACACAGTTACATCCATGGGGCCAGCTTGAGCAACAAAATATAACGAGAGTAATGCTAGAGTAAGCCCAAACATTGCGAGAACAACAGTAATGCAATGATCGCGGCGCCATGCGATAATTAGCATTATCACTAAAATTGTTAGTCCGATAATTAAAATCGGTAATAGCGCGATTAATTGTTGAGGAGTAATTGTCATGGCAATCACGACCTTATAAGATTACTTGTAGTAGGTGAGCAAAATAAATGTTGTATGTTGTTCATAGCAGCCGAAGAAGTACTGAAGATAGGCTGTGGGTATGTACCCAATAGAACCAGTAACGCTACTAATAATAAAATGATGCATAATTCTCGTACAGTCATACTAGGCAATAGTTGATCGGATTTTGGTGTACCATAGTAGATACGCTGCATCATACTTAACGAGTAAATCGAGGCAAATACTAAACCAAACGTCGATATTACAATTATTATTGGTGCTAACTGAAAGCTTCCACAAAGAATCATAAACTCACCAACAAAATTACCAGTACCAGGCATTCCTAGCATCGCTGTTGCTAAAAATAACGATAGCGCAGGCATATATTTAATACGCCCCCATAAGCCCCCCATCTTGCGCATGTCGCGAGTGTACAAACGTTCATATAGTTGACCACAGATAATAAACATTCCGGCCGCAGAAATACTATGCGCTATGATTTGAATCATTACACCCTGATAAGCCACTTGACTACCACTATAAATAGCAATTAGCAAGAATCCCATATGCGAAACTGAGGTATAAGCAATCAGACGCTTCATATCAGTCTGAGAAAATGCCATCCAAGCGCCATAGAAAATGCTCAATACTCCTAACCACATAGCGATCGGTGTAAATGCACGAGAAGCCTCTGGGAACAACGGTAAGCTAAAACGCAATAAACCATAAGCTGAGGTCTTTAATACAATCCCCGTCAAATCAACAGAACCTGCAGTCGGCGCCTGACTATGTGCATCTGGCAACCAGCCGTGAAACGGTACTATAGGCATTTTCACTGCAAAGGCAACAAAAAAACCTAGCATTAATAAATACTGCATGTTATTTGGCATTGAGGTATGCAATAGTTTTTCGTAATCGAAAGTCCATACATTAGTAGTATAGTAGTGCATAAATACCAAACCAAGAATAGCAAGCAGCATCAAAAGCCCACTAGCCTGAGTGTAAATAAAAAACTTAGTGGCAACGGTAATACGAGTCATTCTATCCGATGCTTTATGCCCCCATAAAACAATCAAGAAATACATTGGCACCAACATCATTTCCCAAAAGAAAAAGAACAAGAACAAGTCGATAGCTATCAAAACACCAATTACACTACCCAATATCCATAACAAGTTAAAGTGGAAAAATCCCTGATATTTCTGAATTTCACACCATGAGCAAAGAATCGCTAGAAAACCAAAAAGGTTTGTTAATACGACCATTAAGAGTGATAGACCATCTAATGCTAGATGGATAGAGATACCAAAACGCGGGATCCAAGTCACTAAATATTCAGTTTGCCATTGTAAAATTCCTGGTGGTATGCTTAATCCGTAACCTCCTTGTAACCATAATTTTATAGAAATCGCTAACGTCAGCGCTGTTGTGCTTAATGCAATCCAACGTGGTACCGTAGCGCTACAGCATTCTAGCTGCCAACATAACAGACCACCTATAAAGGGGATAAGGATTAACCAAAGTAATAGCATGGCGTTTAGTTTTCCTATACAAATAATTTTATTTTATACATAGAGCTAAACGGACACTTAGTATCAATATGTCTGTTTTAATTAAATAATTACATCAAAATTAATATCATCAATACAATCACTGCACCCATCCCCATAGAAGCAATATACCAACGAACCTGGCCGTTTTCGCTTATTGTTAGTCTGACGTTTCCCCAACGAAGGAATACAACAAAAAAATTTATCAGCAAGTTTATCGGATCATGTTTTAATAACTTCGCTATGCCTAAGTACGGATTAACAAAGACGTGGCTATACAACCAGTCAAAGCCCCCAGCATGAAACCAACAATGTAAGAAAAAACGCCCCAATGTGTTATTGGTGATCTTAGTAATAAACTTGCGTTTGCCTAGCCATAGCGCGGCTGCCAAAAGGATACCAAGTATGACCACAATGCCGGAAATACTTGTTAGATAAAGCATATTGCTATACGCTAACTGAGCAGTCTCTGGAAGAACGCCTTGAAAGAATGGAGTATATAGCGCACCAATAAATGTAGATAGTACTAATAAAACCAGCAGAGGTAGATGGTGAGTAACACTATAATTTGTATGAGGTATAATCTTCTCTTCACCATGAAATACGATAAAAATCATTCGAAAAGTATATAACGACGTTATGAATGCTCCAACTAAACCAATAACCATGAGGTAAAAATGACCATTAGCCATAGCGCCCGCTAAGATCTTTTCTTTACTAAAAAAACCAGCAGTTATAAACGGTAGTGCCGACAAGGCTGCACCACCTACCAAAAAACATACATAAACCAATGGAGTTCTCTTGCACAGTCCTCCCATCTTTAAAATATTCTGCTGATGGTGACAAGACTGAATTATTGAACCAGCTGATAGAAATAGTAATGCCTTAAAGAATGCATGAGTCATCATATGAAAGATTGCAGCATCCCATGCTTGTACCCCTAACGCTAAAAACATATAACCAATCTGGCTCATAGTGGAGTACGCAAGCACACGTTTAATATCTGTCTGAACTAATGCAGCAAAACTAGCTAATAACAACGTTGATGCACCAATAATGGCAACTAGATACAATACCGCAGGTGCCATTAAAAATAGAAAATTCATACGTGCAATTAAATAGACACCAGCAGTTACCATTGTAGCTGCGTGAATTAGCGCGGAAACTGGAGTGGGCCCCGCCATAGCATCGGCTAGCCAAGTTTGAAATGGTAACTGCGCTGACTTACCAATTGCACCACCAAGTAACGCCAAGGTTACTAAAGTGGTCGTAGTATCATTCACTGCTAAATTTTTCGTAGCCAATCTAATTAATTCAAAAACATTCAATGTACCTAATTTGTTATAAAGAATAAACAATGCAAATGTTAAAAATACATCACCAATACGGGTTATGATAAAGGCTTTCATTGCTGCTGCGCCATTGCTCGGGTTTTTATAATAAAAGCCAATCAATAAATAACTACATAAACCTACACCCTCCCAACCTACATACATCACTAGCAAATTATCTGATAGTACTAATAGTACCATGCTAGCAATAAATAGGTTAGTATAAGCAAAAAAACGTGAATAACCCTCTTTGCCTCGCATATACCAGGCGGAAAAAATATGAATCAAAAAACCCACACCAATAATCACTGATAACATGGTGAGCGATAATCTATCCAACAGAAGCGTGATACCGATCTTAAAATCATCGACAACAATCCAATGCCACAGATTTTGCTGGAATAACAATGCGCTGTTCGTTGTCGGAGAATAAAAATCTATCACGATATAAAGATTAACTAATCCAGCTAAACCAATAGAGCCTACGCCGACGGTTGCCGTCATATTCTCAGACCAGCGACCCTGAGAGAAAGCTAATAACAAAAAGCTTAAAAATGGAAGAAAAATAGTTAAATATAATACATTCATCCGCACATCTCACTAAGCTTGTCAACATCTAGAGTATGACGGCGGCGATAGAGTTGTAGTAAAAAGGCTAAACCAACGCTAGCTTCCGATGCTGCTAAGCTAATCACTAAAATATACATGACTTGTCCGTCTGTCTGACCCCAGTGGCTTCCCGCGATGATAAATGCTAACGCCGTAGAGTTGATCATGATCTCCAGACTAATTAATATGAATAGCAGATTACGACGAACAAGCACCCCCGTAAACCCGAGTATAAACAAGATTATCGACAGAATGAGGCCATGTTGAAAAGGGATCATGCTTTCTTCTCCGAGTGTCTTGTGATCTTTTGGCGACTTGTTGATACATTGCTTATAACTTCACTATATTTTTTCTCATGACCAACGTGAAAAGCAACAACAAGCCCTGACAAAAGCAGCATGGAAGCTAGTTCAACTGCTAAAAGATAAGGCCCGAATAGATACATCCCCACATTTTTAGTATCCACTATCTCGCTACTAATACCCTGATTTGATAGACTCTGTACAGCGATAATCAGTACTACCAGTAATGCTGAGGATATTAGACTGGGACCTATCCAAACCTTCATTTTCGTCCAACTACGTTCTTGTTGCCTTACGTCTTCGAGATTTAACATCATTACTACGAATACGAATAATACTATAATTGCACCCATGTAAATGATAACCTGCAGTCCAGCTATAAAATAAGCGCCAAGGGAGAAAAATACTGCTGAAATCGCTAATACCATCGCAATTAGATACAGCAGTGCATGCATAGGATTAGTATGCGTGATAACACGCAGTGTTGTGAAGACTGCCACTAAGCCTGCCACATAAAATATAATTTCCATGCATTTTTTCCCTATGGTAATAGAGTTTTAACATCAATTGGTTTAACTTCGTTGATAGCATCACCCTTGTTTTTACCGTCAATCACTATCCCAGTCATCCGATAAAAATTATATTCCGGATATTTACCTGGTCCTGATATTAATAAATCTTCTTTTTCATATACTAAATCCTGACGATTAAACTCACCCATCTCAAAATCCGGCGTTAATTGGATGGCAGTCGTTGGGCAAGCTTCTTCACATAGACCACAAAAAATACAGCGCGAAAAATTAATCCGGAAAAATTCCGGATACCAGCGACCATCTGGTTGTTCTGTTTTTTGTAATGAAATACAACTAACTGGGCAAGCTACAGCGCACAGATTACAAGCGACACAACGTTCTTTGCCATCTGGATCCCGCGTCAACACTATGCGACCACGATAACGTGGCGGTAAATACACTGCTTCGTCTGGATAAAGTTGGGTTTCTCTCTTAGAGAAGATTTGTAATCCAATCATCCAAATACTACGCAACTGAGTACCAAAACCAACGATCAACTCTTTTAACGTCATGATTTATTTGCTCATTATTTACCAGTGTACAAAATTATTGAAGCTGTAGTCAGTAGATTCATCAGTGTTAGAGGTAGACACACCTTCCACCCAAAAGACATTACTTGATCATAACGCGGACGTGGTAATGCAGCACGGATTAGAATAAATATAATCATAAAACTAACTGTTTTTACTAAAAACCACACCAAAGGTGGTAGAAATGCGCCCATCCAACCACCGAAAAACAACGTTACAATTAAGGCAGATACAGTTATGATACCAATGTATTCACCCACAAAAAATAAACCGAATTTCATACCAGAATATTCAATATGGTAACCGGCAGCCAGTTCCTGTTCAGCTTCTGGTTGATCAAAGGGGTGACGGTGACATACTGCTACACCGGCAATTGCAAAAGTTATAAAACCAAAAAATTGCGGGATAATGTTCCAGAGATGCGCCTGTGATTCAATAATAGCCCGCATATTGAATGATCCTGTTTGTGCCACCACACCCATCAGCGATAAGCCAATAAAGACTTCATAACTCAGAGTTTGCACTGAGGCACGCATGGCTCCTAACAGCGCGTACTTATTATTGCTTGACCACCCAGCAAGTAAAACAGCGTAGACCGTTACACCTGCCATCATCAAGAAGAATAAAACACCAATGTTACAATCAGAAACTACCCAAGTAGGGCTAACCGGAATAATAGCAAACACTAATAACAGGGAAATAAAAGCGATCATCGGTGCTAAAGTAAAGATCACCTGGTCAGTAAATCTTGGCACCCAATCTTCCTTGAAGAAGATTTTAATCATATCAGCGACTAGTTGCAATGAACCATTCCAACCGACTCGATTTGGTCCGTAACGATTTTGAAACAAACCAAGTAAACGACGTTCGCAAAAACTCATTAATATAGCACTAGCAATCACCGTCAATAAGATCACTACCGACTTTAGAATAGCATTTATCTCAGCAGTAAACCCACTCATCATATTACTCCTCGTAAATTTTCAGCTTTTTCACCTACAAAAATCGGTGAAATCCCCGGAAATCCAAGCGGTAAACCAATCTGACCCTGAGATAAATCTGAACTTAAACATACCGGCAAACGTAACCAATTCCCCATGCAACTAAACTCCAGTATACCACTAGAATTAATACCAAGCTGTAAAGCATCCGCAGGGTTCATCATAACGTAAGCATCTGGCATACGCTGTTGTATTACACTGGAACGTTGCGACAACTCATCGCTACCAAAAAGATGGTAGTAAGGTGCGACATACCAACCGTTGCGTGCATTAAAAGGGTCGGGCACGTGGGTAAAATACTCCAAGCTACTGTCTCCTGCCTCAATCAAGCGTATGCCAGGATCGCCATAACGCAGTCTTCCACCTACCTCAACCTGAAACTTGTTCCAAGCTTGAGGCGAATTCCAACCTGGAGACCAAGCGAACGGAATATGTTGATGATCAGCCCACGCACTGCTGCTACCTTCCATCGAAAAAGCAAACATAGTATCTTTATCTTGCGGCTGACGCGGTTCATGCACACTAATGTGTGCGCGAATAGCGGTACGACCACTAAATCGATGTGGAGAACGTGCTAATTTCTGCCCACAAACACGAAAGCTTGCATCTGGTGCAGCATGCGTAATACCTCGTAACGAGGGCACAGAATTAGCACAGGCGGCAATCACATCATCGAGATGCGACCAGACTATGGCACGACGAGCATAGGTGATATCCAAAGCATGAATCCAACGCCAGCTTTCTAGAATTAGGGTACGCTTGTCCTTCTTTTGAATGTCATCGTAGTAAGAAGGATCGTATACTTTAAAAAAGCGCTGTGCACGACCTTCGTAATTGACTAAGGTACCGTCGCTTTCTGCAAAACTTGCAGCTGATAGGATCAGGTGGGCTTTATCCATGATAGCTGTGCGCTGGTGATCAATGACGATTAAATTTTGCACTTTTTCAAGTGCAGCATCTACTAGTACCGCGGGAGCATGACGATAAAGATCGTTCTCCAAGACGATCACAGTATCAGCGTCACCGCTACTCACCTGCTCCAAAGCCTGATCGAGTGAACCGCCACCCATCATCGCTAGACCCATACTGTTTGCGGTACTCGCTAAAAAAGTTATTCCAACGTTTTTATGATGACCTTTTAATGCCTTAGCGATATTTGCTGCTGCTTTAATAATAGCTTCGCTGCCGGCATTGCTACCAGTTATGATCAATGGTTTACGTGCATCAGTTAACGCCTGTACAATAATATCAACCTTCTTGTATAAATCGTCAGATAGATCGTGCACTGCTGGTGATACCTTATCTAGCGCATGTGCAATCGCAAAACCAAGGCGTGCTTGCTCGTCTACTGGTGCACAGTACTTCCAAGATGCAATGTCGTCTAAACGAGTGTGATCAACATTTGTGATAAATAGCGGATATTTTGCGAGCTGGCCAATGTTCTGTACTGCCAAGATCTGCCAGTCAGCAACACGATGCGTAGCAGCCATAGCGCGTGCTTTTCCTTTAACAGCCTGACGCACCGATAGCGCCATACGTGCCCCGCTTTGTGTGATATCTTCACCTAGTATTAATACTGCGTCATACTCTTCAATTTCATGTAATGCTGGAGTATAAATACCGCTATTTTTTAGTATCTTTAATATTAGCGCTAAGCGAGACTGTTCTGCCTGAGAAATTCCAGTATAGTAGTGTTTAGCTCCAACAAGTTCACGTAGTGCAAAATTACTTTCTATACTAGCGCGAGGCGATCCTATACCTATAATTTTTTTTGCCTTCTGTAGGCACTCTACGGCACCTTTTATCGCCTGCTCAATATTTACATTAGTCCAACCGTTACTACGCAACTGCTGTGGCTGACGCGGGCGATCCTGTCGATTTACATAGCCATAACCGAAACGGCCACGGTCACAGAGGAAATAGTAATTTATACTACTGTTATATCGGTTTTCTATGCGACGTATTTCACCATAGCGCTCGCCTGGACTAGTGTTACAACCAATACTACACTGCTGGCAAATACTTGGAGAAAATTGCATATCCCATTTTCGATTATAGCGTTCAGACTGAGTTTTATCTGTAAAGACACCAGTCGGGCAGATTTCTACTAGGTTGCCAGAGAACTCGCTTTCTAAACATCCACTTTCAACACGACCAAAGTAAAGGTTATCATGCATACCATATACACCGAAATCAGTACCATCCGCATAATCTTTATAGTAACGAAGACAACGATAGCAGGAAATACAGCGATTCATTTCATGTGAAATAAATGGTCCTAGTTCTTGGTTATTATGGGTGCGTTTAGTAAACCGGTATCTACGGAATCTATGGCCAGTCATTACTGTCATATCTTGCAAGTGACAATTACCACCCTCTTCACAAACTGGACAGTCATGTGGGTGGGCAGTCATTAACCACTCAATTACGTTTTTACGAAACTGCTTTGCTTCTTTATCATTGATGGAGATAAAAATGCCATCAGATATTTTTGTCATACAAGAGACTACCAAACGACCGCGCGTATCTTCCGGGTTTTGATATTGTTTTACCATACATTGTCGGCAAGCACCGATACTACCTAGCGCCGGATGCCAACAAAAATAAGGAATGTCAAAACCTAGAGAAAGACAGGCCTGCAATAAGTTGTGCGAACTCTTGACGTCATATTTTTTGTTGTCTATATGAATCATAACCATAGTTAGCGTACTTCCAGTGAGACTGCAATAATTTTCATCCTTTACGTTTCTACTGTATTGTCGGACTGCGTTGATACACATCGTTCGGTTGATTAAACCCTGAATATGCCTCTCAGTGGCCGCTTGTTCGCCTTAAAATGATTTTATTATTCTCTACGCATTAACATGCAGGCTATTATTATTGCGTATATAATTTAACTCGCCTCAAAACTGGTATGCATCAAAAACACTTTATTTTTGTTATTAAACAAATAATATTAGTACTCCTAATTATATGATGCATTAAAGCGATACTCAGAGTCAGCTGGTTAACGATACTTATCTTTACTGTGCATCCTAAATTAGGATGATGAATCGCGTTATTAAAATTTACTAATACAGTAAGTCATCTTCTTAAGGATATAATCTTGCCAATGGTACCACCACATCACTATCAATGATATATCGCGTATACCGATTATTAAAATCCTTGAATACTTTAGATGTAATTAGTAGCTATCACTAATTATCAACTATTAAAATGAATAATGTAGTACATTGCATTAGTAAATGCTCAAATAGCAATCCCTTTCATTGATAAAATTAAATTTATAAAGATATCGCTACTTATTATCTGGCACCAAAAGCTACAAAAGTAATCACTTATGTAATTGAAGTCACGTTGTCTTAAGTATTAACATTCAAACAGGTATGCTTAACTTCAATAATCCTACAGAAAACACCTTCATCGTACTTAAACATCGCCATCTGTTTTATGCTCAACCTTCCAGGCTATATTGTAACTTGCACCTATCTCTCAGGACTACTTAAATACTAATAAGCTATGTCTGTCCTGCATCAAAAGCATATTAATAAATATATCATTAATAATCAGCACATAACATACAAAAATGATGACTATAGTTTGTGCGGTCTTGCAATAGACATTGTTGCTACGATTGATGTCAAACGCGAGTACATCATTGATAGTTTTTTCAAAAAAACATAAGAAATTCCCGTTTATCACTGATATTTAAGAAAATTCTTATAGAAATAATGTTTTTGCTACTATAACTTTTAAAAACATTAAAAAATGAACTTATCTGAAATTAAAAAGATTGCAAACTATAGGTTGCTTCTAAACAATGTTATTATAAGTACAATCTAAGTGCACTAATGCCGATTATATACTTAGGTGATTACGTATAACCGCTATATTAAATATCCCATTAAATATCCTGTTGTGCCTAACATTACCAACGCTGTGTTAACAGATTGTTTGGCTGAATACCATTAATTGCGATGCAACTATCAAAGTGCTGAGAGGTAATGCCTGCCTCAAATTCTGCACGAAAATATTTAATCGCACTTTGCAATGGTTCTACTGCACCTGGTGCATGCGCGCAAAAAGTTTTTCCTGGGCCTAACAAACTACATAGCTGCTCGAGAGTTTCAATATCGCCCGGCTGCCCTTTTCCTTTTTCTAATGCGAGCAAAATTTTCACGCTCCACGGTAAACCGTCACGGCATGGCGTACACCAGCCACAAGACTCACGAGCAAAAAATTCTTCCAGATTTCGCACTAGAGACACCATGCTGATCGTGTTATCTACCGCTAACGCTAACGCAGTACCAAGACGGCTACCAGCTTTACCGAGCGCAGCATACTCCATCGGAAGATCCAGGTGATCAGCCGTTAAAAAATCAGTACTTGCACCACCTGGTTGCCAAGCTTTTAAATGTAAACCCTCACACATGCCACCAGCATAGTCTTCAAAGATCTCACGTGCTGTAGTACCAAATGGTAATTCCCAAACACCCGGATTTTTTACTCGGCCAGAAAAACCCATCAGCTTTGTTCCTTTATCTTCACTACTGGAGATATTGAGATACCATTTTACGCCATTTGCCAAGATTGCTGGTATATTACATAATGTTTCTACGTTATTAACACAAGTTGGTTTACCCCACGCACCAGAAAACGCTGGAAATGGAGGTTTAGAACGTGGATTAGCACGACGACCTTCTAGTGAATTGATCAACGCAGTTTCTTCACCACAGATATAACGACCAGCACCAGTGTGAATTATTAAGTCAAAATTGAAACAGGTACCTAAAATATTTTTACCTAAGTAACCAGCTTCCGTAGCTTCTTTAATAGCGCGCCGTAAATGAATCATTGCTTCAATATACTCGCTACGCAAAAAGATATAACCACGACAAACTTTAAGCGCAAAAGCAGAGATTACCATACCTTCTACAAGCAGATGTGGTAACTGCTCCATGAGTAAACGATCTTTATAAGTACCAGGTTCCATTTCATCGGCATTACATAACAGGTAACGGATATGAATGGAGGAATCTTGTGGCATCAAACTCCATTTTACACCAGTCGAGAAACCAGCGCCACCACGACCTTTTAATCCAGCCGTTTTTACTAAGTTAACAATTTCGTTAGGCTGCAGCTCTTTAAGAGCTTTCTTTGCACCAGTATAGCCGTTTTTTTTACAATATTCATTTAACCACAATGGCTGTTTATCGTCACGTAGCCGCCAAGTTAGTGGATGTGTTTCAGGAGTGCGCAGAATATTTTTAATCATTGATACCGCTCTAGTAGCATCTTAATACCTTCAGGTTTTAGTTGACTATATGTATCCTCATTAATCATTATAGTCGGCGCTTTATCACAGTTACCTATACAACAAGTTGGTAGCAGAGTAAAGCGATAATCCAAAGTAGTTTGACCTGGCTTGATGTTTAACGTTTTTTCAAGAGCTGTTTGAATATCCTGATAACCAGTAATATAACAAACAACGCTATCACAATATCGAATCACATAACGTCCTACAGGTTGACGAAAAATCTGACTATAGAACGTAGCTACACCTTCTACATCACTAGCCGAAATACCTAATATATCCGCAATAACAGAAATTGCACCGTCCGGAACCCAACCATGTTGCTTCTGTACAATTTTCAGAGCTTCGATAGATACAGCACGCGGGTCTTCGTAATGAAGTTTTTCATGCTCAATTGCATCACGTTCTTTTTGACTTAATTGAAAAATATTAGACCCCCGTGTGTTAATTGCATCAACACACTCAAGCGGATTTTTAAGTACATGACTATTTTTTTTAACATGCATAGTTAGCGATCCACATCTGACATAACAAAATCGATACTACCCAGATAAACGATAAGATCGGAGATTAAACTTCCACGGATTACCGATGGTATTTGCTGTAAGTGTGCAAAACTTGGCGTACGAACGCGAGTACGGTAACTCATAGTGCTCCCGTCACTAATTAAGTAATAACTGTTGATACCTTTGGTAGCTTCAATCATCTGAAATGATTCATTGGCCGGTATTACCGGACCCCAAGATACTTGCAAAAAATGAGTAATAAGCGTTTCAATATGCTGCAACGTACGCTCTTTTGGTGGAGGTGTAGTTAACGGGTGATCAGCTTTAAATGGGCCGTCTGGCATATTATTTAAACATTGTTTAAGGATGCGTAAACTCTGACGCAATTCCTCTACCTTCAACATTACTCGTGTGTAGCAATCGCTTTCACCATCACCAACCGGAACTTCAAAATCAAAATTTTCATAACCGGAATATGGACGCCATTTTCGCACATCGAACGCAATGCCGGTAGCACGTAGGCCAGCGCCAGTCACACCCCAGGCCAGTGCTTCTTTGGCGTTATAAGATGCAACGCCTACGGAACGGCCTTTTAAAATGCTGTTTTTCAGTGCTGTCTTGACATAGAAATCCAAACGTTTTGGCATCCATGAAAGAAACTCGCGCAGTAGACAATCCCAGCCACGAGGCAGATCATGAGCAACACCACCGATACGGAACCACGCCGGATGCATACGAAAACCAGTGATAGCTTCTATCAAATTGTAAACTTTTTGACGATCCGTAAAAGCCAAAAATACCGGAGTCATAGCGCCAACATCCTGAATAAAAGTGCTAATGTACAATAGATGACTATTAATACGAAATAGTTCTGACAACATAAGACGGATAGTATCGACGCGCGCAGGTACTTTAATGCCAGCCAACTTCTCAACTGAGAGTACGTAAGGCATTTCATTCACGCAACCACCGAGGTACTCGATACGATCAGTGTATGGAATGTAGCTGTGCCAAGACTGACGCTCACCCATTTTCTCAGCACTGCGGTGGTGATAGCCGATATCAGGCACGCAGTCGATAATCTCTTCACCATCTAACTGTAAAATAATACGGAATGCCCCATGCGATGAAGGATGATTAGGACCAAGATTAAGGAACATGAAATCTTCATTCTTAGTTCCACGTTTCATACCCCAATCTTCTGGTTTAAAGGTTAGCGCTTCCATTTCTAGATCTTCCTTTTGTCTTGTCAACACAAAAGGGTCGAATTCCGTAGCGCGTGCTGGGTAATCTTTACGTAGTGGGTGACCTTCCCAGGTATGCGGCATTATCAGGTGAGACAAGTGAGGATGGCCATCAAAAACAATACCAAACATTTCCCAGGTTTCTCGTTCATACCAATTAGCATTAGGAAATACTGTAGTCGCTGTAGGAACGTATAGATATTTTTCAAATAGTGCAACCTTCAGCATAATATCACAGTTACGTTCAATAGAAATAAGGTGATAGAAAACAGAAAAATCGGCGGCGGGTAGATCTGAACGATGAGCACGCAAGCGCTCATCAACACCATGCAAATCAAACAGCATAACGTAAGGCTTTGGTTGCTTGCTTAGAAATGTTATAACATGCAATAACTGTTCAACTTTAATCCATACAACGGGCATTCCGGTGCGAGTCGACTGAATAATGAAATCTTGCTGCAAGAAATGGTTTTTTAGTTCTCCGATCACAGAGTCATCGAGGTGATCGTGATTTTCAAAAGGCGATAACGCGTCGTGCATTCTCAGAGTTGTCATAATTTATTTTACCACACTCCAGCATAATTTTGATGCTTGTTTTACTGTTTATATTATCAAACAGCGCACATGTAGATGCACGTCAAATAATCGACTTAAATCTCGTCAGGTGTACGAAGGTGGGTGATTGCAATACGTTCGCCACGTTTACGTTCTTTTTCAGACTGGATTTTTGCGCAATAAACGCCCTGATCACCGACTGCCCATGACAAAGGGCGACGTTCTTTGCCAATAGATTCTTGCAGTAACATAAGCGCCTGTATGTAGGCTTCTGGGCGGGGTGGACAACCGGGGACATACACGTTGACTGGCAAGAACTTATCCACACCTTGAACCACAGAATAGATGTCATACATGCCCCCAGAGTTAGCACAAGCACCCATAGAAATCACCCACTTAGGTTCTAACATTTGCTCGTATAGACGTTGAATAATTGGAGCCATTTTTATAAAACAAGTACCAGCTATTACCATCAAGTCCGCCTGACGTGGCGAGGCACGCAAGACTTCTGCGCCGAAACGTGCGACATCATGCACGGCAGTAAACGACGTCACCATCTCCACGTAACAGCACGAGAGGCCAAAATTATACGGCCAAATAGAGTTTTTACGGCCCCAATTAACCATTTCATGTAAAGTTTGTTCAAGTTTACCCATATAAACCGTATGGTGAACTTGTTGCTCTAATGGATCCGAAATACTCTCCTGTTTTTTTGAAGGGTAAGAATCATGTTTATTATTTGAATCTATTCGAGTGAGCGTATAGTGCATTTGAACACCTTGTTTGTAATCACAAAGATGATACTACGAATCATTGTGTATGATTATACCTAATGACTTTGTTGCTTAGAACGTACTGACGGCGCCCAGTCTAATGCACCAATACGCACCAGATAAACTAAACTTGTCAAGAGCACAACAATAAAAATAATCGCTTCAATCAAGCCTGACCAACCATTTTCCCGAATAGAAATCGACCAGGCGTACA
Source organism: Candidatus Gillettellia adelgis (assembly GCA_020541285.1). Taxonomy (GTDB): domain Bacteria; phylum Pseudomonadota; class Gammaproteobacteria; order Enterobacterales; family Enterobacteriaceae; genus Gillettellia; species Gillettellia adelgis. Next base: position 985,872 of record CP047043.1, read on the forward strand.
AGTATAAGGCTTCAACATCAAAAATTACAAAAAACATAGCAACTAAGTAAAATTTTGCGGATAAACGAATACGAGCCGTACCCAGTGAGTTAATTCCAGATTCAAAAGGGGTATGTTTAGCACGAGCTCGAGCCCTCCCACCTGCAAAGAACGCACCAAGCAACATTAAACTACAAAGCCCAATAGCTGCAATAAGAAATGTGGCAAATGCCCAGCGATAGTCAATAACTTCAGTAGCTGTTAACATGTTTTATACTCACTCATGAAAGTAGCATTGATTTTTTGCTATTGCATCTAGTAGTTAAAATTTAACTTACTTTTAAGAAAAAATCAATTAACTTGCAAGGCAAGGCAATTGATTTTTTAGAATTTTAAATGATCTGTGATTTTTTTACACATATATATTCAAATGATAGACATATAAACATGCACAGATCAGGAAAGTCGATATCCATTTGAAGAATGATTTTTTAGAATACACACTCAACAAGCAGAAATGCAGACTCTTAGTCTGCCAGGCGTTTATTCTGCAAAGCAACTATGATAATTTCATAAGAAAATACATAGATAACTCGAAGTTTTTTAGTATATACTAAATTTTTTAAGATTCGGTAAAGAACTTAATCAACACTAGATAAATAGTACTATAGCACTATTCACTTCATTAGTATTGCTAGTAAATTAACTATCTTTATTCTCATGAATAACATATAAAAAATACAGATATCAGTTGCGGTTTTTGCCATTATATACACTTAATCAATAACGGCAAAATATATGCACTGCAATGCAGTAAAGAGACAGCATAATAACCTTATATACCCAGTTGTACTGATAGTACAGACAAGGGTTCATGTTAAAATATTTAGCTTTATGTTCTCTGATCGCTATGGATGTTTTATATTTGGCACTCATAAAAATTAAGTAATAGTCGTCAAAATAAATGTGACCTTTATCTATCTGCAACCTAAATATAACTCCAATAAAAGACCGCGTAAAATAATAAAATAGAAGTGTTACACTTTACTGTGCTGTATTTAGATATTTCCGCAGAATATACCACTACTTCTGATACATATCAAATAACTCAATAAAAACGATCTCGTAAAGTTAATAATAACTTGCAGTTACCAAATAACCTGCAATCAAATATATTTGATCTAGACAATTTTATAATCACGCTACTTACTCATGTGTTTGAGTATTAAGAAACCCTAAAAAAATCCTTAAATAATACCATGCTCGTTCAAAAAGTACAAATATTTATTTCTATTATCAATAACTTAATACACACTATAATCTCACGCAGTATCAATAATGTTATACAACATACTATGAATTCTTACATTATACATGGGATAAAAAATATAGAATAAGCATTTAAAAGTTTAAACCAACCTCTAGAAAATTAGAAGTACTCTTAATATTCGGAATTGTTTAATAACTTTTAAGAATTGATGCTTGATATCATCATCACCGATTAAATTATCGTAAAAACTATTAATATTCATGAGAAGTAGCGATTGCTAGAAATATTAGCAATTTTATGAACCACATTCTAGCTATCTTATGCAATACACTCTACTAGCAGGACACCCAGAATGCTGACAGTGCTCTACTAGTATTAGAAAAGCGTTCATATCATTCTATAATTTGAGGTTCAGCCGGTTGTTAATTGATCATCTGACTAATACAAGGACGATAATTCAAGAATTTTCGGTATCAACGGCTCACTTAAAATACAACAGCAAAGATAATCAATACACTCAAACCGCATATATCCTTCACACCGTATATATCTTTAAATATTAACGCATAGTTATACAGCTAAATAAGGTTAGCAGGTAACATCAATTCTAACTTAATAAGTAATCACTGGGCTGTTATTTATTTGATTATAAACTTATTCATTCGTCAATAAGTAACTTAAAATAATGTAAGCCTTACTACACTTACCAATCACGCAAATAACATTGAATATTCTCGCACACTCTTCTACTAATAAAGTAGTACAACGCAAAGTAACCTCTATGCTACTAGATAAAATACTATTAGAAGTATAATGTTAATGCATAATGCATAATATAACCTAACAAAACTACTTATACAGCAACTGTGCGATATAATACTGTGTTAGAAGTTTTTAAGCAGCACAGGGTCAAACAGCACGCTAGCAGTACGATGGAAGCATGATCGACGATACTACTATTATCTACGAGCTACTATGGTATTATTATCCCTCTAATATTATGGAATATTAGCATACAACGAATTGTTTTTGCTTTTCCATAAAAGTTATGCAAGACATTTAACATCTTTAAATACTAAAATTTAGTATATTACACTAGACACATCTCTTAAAACGTACCCTTTCTAAGCATATATTACGATGATGAACGTATTTTACAGTAACACTGTTCTAAGCTAGTTAGTATAGCTTCAATCTATGTTGTGTATTAAGAATCTAAAACACTAGATCATGCCTTTGATAACATTCTCGATCAGTGCTTAGGGCAACTAAAGATCTTGAAGAAAAGGCGATAACATCTTAAAACTACACATTGGTAACCTTATTCCATTTAGCTATGATGCTTTTATATGATCTGCATTGATATATTACAAACCACCTAGTGCGTAAAATTATAGTGAGCCTAAAGGACTCGTTAATACATCAGATAATCATACAGTACTACAACGCACGTAATATGCACGACATAAATATTGGAAGTTCTATATTAAAATAGGTATATCCGAATTGATAATACAATCTAGTCAGACGTTACAATTAGTACTTATAATTGCTGTTACCAAAACTTGATAATCCACTGTAGACTACAGCGCTGCCGCTATCCAGTAATAAGGCGGTACATTATCTGCATGATGAGCCTGAGCATTATTTAAATTTCTGTATTAACATTTATTCCTCAATTATTACTTTTGATGGGTTATTAAGAGCTTATCCTCTAATAAGTTTTCATTAAGGTTGAATGTTGCTGAGTAGCTCTAAAAAGTAAAGTGCATTATTAGCGAAAAAATCAACCCCGATCTACTTGTGCGCTAACGAACCTATGCAACATACTATACCAACTGCCTTAAGTGACCACTACAGAATTAGTCAAGTTATTTAGCCTGATGGCCAGCTATATGAAATGCCTCCGCACCTAAAAGCTACTCAACGAGATTCCTGACATCGTATATAAAGTCACAGAGTCACACATGTACACTATTGTCTACGGATTGACACTAAGCGTTTTAATAGCTATTTTTGCCAAAATAGCACTTGAATTACTACTGCATAGTACTATTCTCATAAAGTAGTTTATTTAATTAACTATCCAGGTCATCTTCGAATTTTTCTATTATTATAAATAAATGTACTAGAAATAGTTGTTGGCAACTTAAGATATGTCTTAAAAACTATCAAAAGTAAAATAAACATTGTTTTCTACTTTTCGAGAACCTATACTTAACAATATTTCAACATTCATAGAATCATCGTTCATAACATATAACTAGCAACAGATTCAGGGAGCAATGAGCATATTATCACAAATACGTAAATATATAATTTATCCATGCTTATAATGTATAAGCGCTCACTCGTATTTAGCGCGTTACAGCGATAATTCTTAGAATGTTGAATATTCACGCCTCTCAATACAATGCATATCACATAAAACTCATCGTATAACAACTTTTATCGTACTGAAATTATTTTTATTAGTTTTTCTTAATCATTTTAGCCAATAAAGAATTAAGATTCTTAAATTAGTTTAACTATTATGTAAAGTGCATTCTGTTAATCAGTAAAAGAGTTATTTATTTTAGATCATGACAACGTACGCCAGCTAACCAACTTCCTAAAATTTGTAGTACGACAAGTATCAGTGGTTAATACTTACAACATTTGGCGCGGTACTTAAACCTAAATTTATTTCGTAGATGCTCAAATAACATTACGATATTCACGCCATCATATATACTGTGACAGTTAGATTTTGGCCATTAGGATTTTTAGACAAATTACCTGCGACTTAAAAATATATATCAAGCAAGATGCATATACCACCTCTTAATGCATTACATTTAGGATTATGCATGACGAATGTTACGTTTTATAAACGTAAAAAAATCCTCAAACGAACAACTACGCTCTTGATATTACGCTCATGTATACTGTTGCGATCCTAACGTAATCATAGCGTGATGTCTAATTTGCATTACGATGGCGAAGTATTAATTTGTATCAAAATAGCATACAACTAAAGGCATTTATCTTCAATAAGATTAATATTCTGAAAGCAGAATGTACTTAGAATGGCGAAAAACCTGAAACATTCGCAATAGTCTCACGTATGTTCGAAACATTCTTCTATCATAATATAGACGACAGAATCAAGATAAATTATTACTTAGTCGAATAGCGCATAAAAACACAAAGCACACTTTTCAGTGCTATTTAGCCATTGCCGATGCGCAGGTAAAGAAACATAAAATTTAAATTTTTTAAGCGTCAGTGAATAAACAGCTATCAATAAAATAGGTTGGGGCGTACCAATATTGTTTTTATAACTTGATAAATGAAAACTCAGTTTATCTAGCAATAGTCATAAATCTATTTATCAACGACTAGTGAAATTTGATAATATTCATTATGCTGCATTTAGTAGTTACTATAAAAACACTCTAGATAATTAAGAATTATAAGGGGCGGTATGTCACTAAAAATATCAAATACAATGCTCCTCAATAGACAAGAATACAAGGGAAAGTGATGAGGTTATCATATAACATAAAACCTAATGGGTATTCAGTGACTACTGCAGTCAAAGCCTGACCAGCATATCTTCACCAATATATAGATCACAATATGTACTTACGATAAACTATGAGTGTTTTACCTAAGACAGTGATTATAATTTTCAAAATTATACGTTGATACAAATTACTTAGTCTCTACTAGTATTACGTAGACTTCATGCTAAATAAATTAGAACCTTAATACGATTGATCATCAGGAAAGATGATCACATTAGTGAATCCCTCTATTATTTACAAAATTACAAGAGATATAAAATATCAATCTATCGCTTACTCACAACATAAAAGTTATTTGCATAACCTCAATTGACTCCTCACAATAATACATTTCTGTTTTCTACTGTAGAGAGAGTATTATGAATCAGAGTCATTTTTTTGCCCACTTATCCCGATTAAAATTAATTAATCGCTGGTCGCTAATGCGCAACGTACGCATCGAAAACGTTTCCGAACATAGTTTACAGGTGGCTTTTGTTGCTAATGCACTAGCAATAATTAAGAACCAAAAATTTAATGGCAATCTAAACAGTGATCGTATAGCATTATTAGCGATGTATCATGATGTTAGTGAAGTGATGACTGGCGATATGCCGACACCTATTAAATATTATAATTCGCAAATCGCTCACGAGTATAAAAGAATCGAAAAAATCGCTCAACAGAAGTTACTAGCCATGCTCCCACTAGAGCTGCGCTATGATTTCCGCTCTATTCTTGATGAGCATTACTATAATAAAGATGAAAAAAAAATAGTAAAACAGGCCGATGCACTTTGTGCTTATTTGAAGTGCTTGGAAGAACTTGCTGCCGGTAATACTGAATTCGCACTAGCCAAGGAACGCTTAGAAAAGATCTTACAGCACAATCAAAGCCCGGAGATCAGATATTTTATGACAATATTTATCCCAAGTTTTAATTTGTCTCTAGATGAGATTAGCTTTAATTCCTCTTTTGTCACTTCTGTGACTTAGATTACATAATACTCATATAATATGAGCGTGAAAATAACTATAGCTATTACTATAGCGTTTGAACTTTATGGAGTATTATAAAAAATTTTATCTAGTCATTTAAAATATTTGTTACAAAAAAATCAGCGCATGCCTTTCAGATAAGAATACCTTTAAATTAAACGGTGATCTCTTGGTCACCTTATTGAAAAGATTTCTTACATATCAACGATACACTTGGCATTGTAACCTTGTATAAAAATTCAAGTAACACAATAAATTAGCTATTTTTTGCATAACGATCCCTTGACACGATCTGTTAAGTTAACGTAAAAGTCTAAAGTATTGTCTGATTAGCGACATTAATTTTACTGAAACTCACAAATAATTATAACACATTAGCTCTTCATAGATTATTAACAGATAATTATCTGTCTAAATATTTTAAGGTACTATGAATACTATCCGATAATTTTTTATTAACGCTTAGTTAATGCTACATCAACCGTGGTGTATGTCTCAGTAAAATACCTTTATAAACGCTAGGTTTATAATTTATTATACCCTTATTCCTTATTTTCTATAGCTTATTTATCAGATTCTAAATCAAGTTATAAACATTATAATAATATCTATTAATATATAGAAAATATTCAATTTATTCCTCGTTCTTTATGATTGCTATTTGATCCATCAAAGATGGCGCAGACTGTCAATATTACCAAGTAAGTTATTTTACTTTAAGTTAAATATGCAAAATTTTATTTTTCTATTGTCATCTTGTATATAATATAGCATAATTATATAGTACATCTACAACCTGTACAGTTACTTCTTAGCGAACGGAGAAAATATTACTGTATTTATCGGTACATTTCCCGAAATATATTAAGGGTATCTTATCTATTCTAGAATGCTTTGCTATATACGCGATAACATAATTATAATGTGCATCACTTAGCACACACGCATATGTTACGTCTGTGCAACTTAAAACTACAAAACACTAAAACTGATGCAGAAAACAGCACACATAATCATGCATTATTTGGGTGGCGATAGTTCATACATCTACTACGATAAGAGACAGGCGATGCGCTGATCTATCAATAAGTTACCAATCGCAAATTTACTAATAAATACAAACATTAGCGGTGTCAATACAGTAATTATTTTTAACTATCTCACTCTTTTCAGCATGAATATTAACAATATCAATAATATTGATACTACAACCTCTAGTCCTTTCAGTCTAACTAAGATTACCAAATATATCATTGTATAATAATAACTATAAGAATTAAGCTAAGTATTACATACATAATAAATGTGATTTCACTGTTTAATGAAATACATGCGGCTTCTTTCATGCTCAAAAAATATCTTAACGTACTCGTTGTACCAGAAGCATCAGTGAATACTGTAGTATAGTGAATAAAATAAATCTAATTATATTTAATTTGACTAATCTATATATCCGTCATATACGTAATATAGGTGCGAATTTTGATAATCTTAGTACTTTCGCTAAAAAGAGTTGTCATTATCTTGGTTGATCAATAGATAAAGCACTAGTTATTATACAGAATGCCTCCTGTCTAATGGTATAGTAAATAACCTGAACTCTACTAGTTCAGTGGAGTTCAGCAAGATTATTGCTGATATTATTCATTTTAAAGTGAATGATTTCGTGTCATATATAATGGTTGTCATTCTTTTTAGAGTTAATGTTGGTTTGATTAGAATCAGTTGATGTTTGTTTTATAAAAAACTAGTATGCATCTAAGTATGTGTTATTTATCGTTTGCATCGCTTACTAGTAGTAACGCTATCAACTAAACCACTATTATCATTCAAAGAATATCAGCGTTCCTATCAAGAGAACCGCTGTGCTAAAATGTTAAACGACATAATCGCTTCCATGTTAAATCTAGAAAGCCTCTTTTTAGGATTAAAATAATTTTTTTAATACAGTTAACGCAATGCATTACACACTAGCGCATCGTGGCTTTAGTTGCAGTAAAACAAAAATATTATTAGTGTAATGATTTATAATTAATAACTTTTGTTAACCAACAATCTTATAATACTATAACCTGTCTATAATCTTTTATTATATTACTGAAGCTGAATTCTCTACATTACTGTTGGAGCGCTATTTCCCACTAACCTCTTCCTAATACTAAGCGACATACGTAAGACTTCAGTCGTCTGTACTCACTATTAACATACTGTATTACCTCAAGACCAGTATAGTCAATATAAGCAGCATCACACACTACCACGTAAAAGCTGTAACTTTTTACATATGTAGCATTCTGTATATATACTAGTACATTTGTTTTATTTCCTATGATCCCTTTAATTAACTCGATATGTTACGATTTTTCTTGCCTCACGATAATGAACTATATGATAATTAACGTTGTTTTTATTAATAGTCATATTACTAACTCAACTACTACAAGCGATGTATATCGGTATATTATACTGGCTAATTAAGCGTTATGATCAATACTAATATCTGGAAAACTTTGTGTCACTAATATAATTTTAGTGATCTAGTCGTCTATAATAATCCTTAATATATCATACTAGCTAAAGATAAGGTAACACACACTGAAACAGTGAGTATTTACGAACTACGATATATAACATACATTTTATTAGAAATAGTCCAACACGATCTAACACGTAGCCACAAAATAAAAGATTAAGTTTTTATATAGCGTTAAAATCTTTATCCTGTTTCCGTGCGTGTAAATTATATATTACATTGATTTAAAACTACATAACACCAAGACCTTCGCTACAGCCGTGTAAAGTCAAAAATGATTAAATTATCATTATTTTTCTAATAATACACGCGGTTAAAGTTTATGGATTAGTAACACTATAACATGAACTATAATTAACACTATTCGTATGGTAGTACAACTATCTAGATTATCATTATATTAGCATGGAGTTCTTAGCGTCTTCGCAGCTAACCGCAGTGATAATGCTTCCAGTGCTGCTGATAGCCACTCACACACAACAATAAAAGCAAGTCTGAAATCACTATTAGCAAAGCAAACGACTTATTGTAATTATCGAGGATACGTTATAATATGATATATATCACTAATGATCTCGTGAAATTACGGTATTGATATACCGATGATTAACTAATCTGCCGTGTGCATTTTTTCATTGCAATACTGGTAAAACAACATAAAAGCGATTCAATATTTTGTGCATATAAGGTCTATTACACCAACGATGTAAGGTATTCATAAAATTACAAAATTATCTCGTGACATATTAATTATATATAGTATCTAGACTATAACGACAAATAGGAGTCTGGTCTTTTAAAATTGACTATGCAATCGTTATACACTTATCGTCTCAAAGTGAACTACTACAATTAGCGTTTATAGACTGCCTTCTAATTACTTCAGAATCGATTTAATGATCTAATAACGATACAACATCAAATTTAGATGCTTATTAGCGCTGTTAGCGCACAAACACTCTAATAACATACTAAAACTTAGACGATTAAATTAAAAAATGTTTTACTTACAGTCATTACTGTTACTACCTAATGCAATTATCTAAGGATTACTATCTTTTATTTATGAGGCGCGATCTACTATGCAACTTCGATATTATGCACACAAGATCCAAACTAATGTATTTATCAGTTACTATAGTTTATTATTTAAAAATAACGGTTGCAGATACGTGAAGCAGCAATGTATTACTATTAATATTGATACTTGAAATGACTAAACATATCCTTAAACAAGATAATATGCATGAGATAGTCGATGAAACAATAAATCATTCATTAATTATCCATGACTGCCTGTAAATCTTTATCGCACATGGATTTAGAAAACAGTGACTAACTTTCGACGATTCCCTACAAAGAGAGTATCTGTAGCTCTAAAGATGCCATCATAATACATTATAATAGATATTATCTATTTAATATTAGATCCACGAAATACTTTATAGTAGTCGAGCAACTCAAAGCACGATTCTAAATCGTAGAATGATGTCAGATCATTATTTTATAATATTAGTTATTCTAAATAACATCAATAGTCTGATTGCGTGAATACTGTACACGTAATGCAACGCGCTCTGTTAAAAATTTTAGAAATACCAGTGAGAGACCTCAATACAAAATATTACACCCCATTGTAATTAATGCCTATCAGGCATTATAAGTATTTACTTGTCCAAAAAAAATCATAAAAATTTATAGATCATAGAGTATTAGTTAGTAACTAATGAAGAAAGATATGGAATAACCAATACCCCGGGGTCCTTAATCTTTTATTGATCAATTCGAAGTTATAAAATTAACATTAGATCTTGAATAATAATGTTAATAATACTGAGACAAATCAATATTCAGTTTATCTGATGACGTTAAACTATTACGCCTAAAATGTATAAGTTGATTAATATTAGCTCTCAGTAAATTTAAGCTTCATGCTAATACTGATACAATTGACAAGCAGCACAAGAAGACGTTTCTCTATAACTCTGTTACAGAGCAATTCGATAAGACTGTGATGTCAATAACACTTTAAATTATAGAACGATAGCTATAAAACGATAGATTAAGTGGCGACTAACTTAAATGTCACTTTCCTTAGTTAGTCAGTTGAATGCAAAGATGATGTTCATTAATTCTCAGCAGATTGTACGCCTAAGCAATCACAATATACAAAGAACGGCATATAAATTTATTTTTTAAGATAATATATAGGTATATCGCATGTATTATTCGAGAAATTATTTTTAATTTTCAACAAAATGGCGGGATTTTCTATGATATTTTTTGTATTTACTAATTACCGTACACACTAGAGTATCTAGATTTTACATGATTATAATATTAAGAAAGATATGACTATTACTACTAATTTCTATTAGTTAGGCTTCCGATAATATATTATAAATACACCTACTTTATCCTGTATAGGACATACGCCATTAATGAGTGGATAGGTTAGTTATCTAAAAAACACTTTTATAGTTTTAGAGGTCTGCACAATATGTTTATGATATCTGGTAGTTTTATACTATATGGTAGAATATTGCTTTCACTAAATCCTATGATTTATTCATAAAATCATATCTAAAACAAAAACTACTACTCACAAACTCACTTGATACTTGTAGTGTATACTATGCTGCGATAGCTATTATCGTCTTTATTCAAGTGTTATCTTTATGATTTATGTGGTCGCTAAGATTTTAGTACATAGAAATCTCATAAATCAACCTCCTTATCAATCAAGTGAGCGGTCTAGACCAGATAACTATCAGAAAAGCCGTTTTTGTGGTGATATGTGCTTATGTTACGGTATATTGCAGAAAAACTATGCTAGTTTTGCCGATAGCTTCGTTGATTTTCTGATCGTGCGACATTAATATATTAGGCGTCTCATATGGATCAAAAATCTACAATAATTATAAATATACACTTACAATACTTCAAGCTATCGTCTTACACCTAAAGAAGGTGCAAACAGTACATCTTTCGTACTCTACGTTGTCATACATTGCAAGTAAAGTGAATGGAACAATCATTTATGTGTCATTGACTGACGTCCATATAAAGAACGCGACGATATACTAGGGCTGCAATGAGTTCCCTTATCGAGACAGCTGTTTATACTGCCGCGATTTTCATTCTGTCTGTGATGATCAGTGATGTATCTAGCCGTGCGTTTTTTTTTACCATTCATGATCAAATCCGCCTTAACAGTTAGGTTTGGTTCGTATCCTGGTAAAGCCATATACGGAATCTTACGTTGTAACAAATATTCAATATCACGCAACATTTTATATTCATCAATGCACACGAGTGAAATCGCTTTACCGGTATTTTTAGCACGACCGGTACGGCCAATACGATGTACATAGTCTTCTGGCACCGAAGGCAATTCATAGTTCACTACATGTGAAAGCTGATTAATATCTAGACCACGAGCCGCAATATCTGTAGCTACTAGTACCCGAATTCTTCCCTCCTTAAAATCAGTTAGTGCACGTATACGCGCATTCTGTCTTTTATTACCGTGGATTGCGGTAGCAGTAATGCTATGTTTATTCAGGTGTTCTGCTAAATTATTAGCACTGTGTTTAGTGCGGTTAAAGACTAACACCTGTTTCCATTGACCTGAATTAATTATCTGCGATAATAGCTCTCGTTTCCGCTGTTTATCGACGAAATACACGATTTGTTCGATCTGTGCAGAAACCGTCTTACAAGGCGCTACTTTAATCACAACTGGATTTCGTAACAGTTTATTAGCTAACACCTGCATGTCATCAGAAAAGGTAGCTGAGAACAATAAATTTTGACGCTTTATTGGTAATTTAGATAATATACGCCGGATATCATGAATAAAACCCATATCTAGCATACGATCCGCTTCATCTAATATAAAAATTTCAACTTTTGATAAATCAACAGCACACTGATTCTCCAAATCTAGCAAGCGGCCTGGGGTTGCCACTAGAATATCAACACCACTATGTAGCTTCAATATTTGTGGCTTAGTACTGACGCCACCAAAGACAACTAATGAACGCAAGTATAGATACTTACTATAGGCGTCAACGTTTTCACCAATCTGGGCGGCTAACTCACGAGTAGGTGTCAAGATTAGTGTACGAACTGGGCGACTACTCCTAATTGCTTGCGCGTGTTGACTGAGTAACTGCAAAAATGGCAAAGTAAAACTGGCGGTTTTACCAGTACCAGTCTGAGCGCTAGCCATTAAATCGCGCCCTTCCAGCACGATAGGAATAGCCTGACGCTGAATTGGCGTAGGATTATGATAGCCGTGTTCTTTAATAGCGCGCAGAATTGCATCACTTAAGCCAAGAGTTTTAAATGACATAAAAGCTCCAGTTCTGCCTGAACTTACATCATATTAGATGTAATTTATTGGGCAGATACTTTAGATAAGGTACTAATATAATCGAGAGATATTAATTTAGACAATGCTTTTCACATAAAAATCATGTCAACAACTGTATAACACTATAAAGTTTATATTTATAATACATAAATCTTTTTTAATGTAGTGTATGCAATAATTCGCTAATACTAACTCACCCTGTTTATTGCAACCGTAACATATTAAAAGAGTCACTTAAGTTAAGGTGCTGCACTCAACTTATCTTAATATATGCATATTATCTAATAACTTATAGAATTATAACAATAACCCAATACAGCAATCAGAAACCTATTTAAATAGTGCGAATACTATACCATACACCAATTTATAGATAAAGTTAATTAAGATCTAGACGCTCGTTCTAATTAATGCGCGGAGTAAAGACATTTGATATATAGCGTAAATATTACCGCCACACATTGGATATCTTAATAAGACTACCAAATCTCGCACATGATATAAAATTAGATCATAATGGCATAGTACGCTAAATTCACGGACTAAAAGAGCCCTATTGATGACACAGTTACAAGAACGCTATGATGTACTACAGGTTATTTTTAATGTACTTTTTATCGCCATCATGATTATTGCTAGTTGTTGGATTATCCAACCGTTTATTCTCAGTTTAGCTTGGGCAGCAATGGTAGTAATCGCAACCTGGCCATTATTTATTAAATTACAGAATCTACTGTGGGATCGACGTTCATTAACAGTAATAATAATGATGATATTATTAATTTTACTATTTATTATGCCAATTTGTTTGATAATTAATAGTCTGATTAATAATTGCGGCCCTGTTATTTCTTGGGCTAACACACATAGAAAACTACATGTTCCTGACCTTTCCTGGTTACAATCGCTACCAATGATTGGTGATAAAATCTACCACAATTATCATGCCTTAGTTAATGCTGGTGGTGCAGTTCTGCTAGAAAAAGCAGAGCCATATTTAGGACAAACTGCAACCTGGTTTGTCACTCAGGCAGCACATCTAGGCCGATTGCTTCTACATTGCACACTCATGCTATTATTTAGTATGATATTTTATTCGTGTGGTGAAAAAGTGGCAAAGGGCATACAGAATTTTGCGGTACGTTTAAGCGCGGAACGAGGAAATACAGCGATATTAATAGGTGGGCAAGCAATTCGTGCGGTGGCTCTAGGTATAGTGGTGACAGCATTGGTGCAAGCAGTCTTAGGTGGTATGGGTTTAGCACTGAGCGGTATTCCCGGTGCAGCCTGGCTGACGGTGCTGATTTTTATTTTTTGCGTAGCGCAGATAGGGCCGTTGTTAGTCTTGACGCCAGCTATCATCTGGCTATATTGGAGTAATGATACCACTTGGGCTACAGTTCTTATAATATGGAGCTGTGTAGTTATTACTCTAGATAATATCCTGCGACCCATACTGATCCGTATGGGCGCTGATTTACCCACATTACTCATTCTATTAGGGGTGATCGGTGGCTTATTAGCCTTCGGTTTAATCGGACTTTTTATTGGGCCGACAGTGCTCGCTGTATCCTATCGCCTACTTACCGCCTGGATAAATGAAGCACCTAAACCAGGCGAAATCCTGGCGAGCAAAATAAGAAGTTCGGAAAAGAAGTAATCCACTAACTACTTAGTATTTGATGTAAAAGATGACATGCTTATAATAACTGAAGCAGTATGCTCTTTGATTCTTAAATCTATGTTCAACCACTCACCTTCGATAAACCAATCGCAAAAGGTAGTACAAAGATACCCCTCTCCATCATAAATGTTACAATTAAAAGAATAACATAATCAAATAAGTTTATTATTTTAGCTTTTAAAGGCTAGACTCTAATATGTTCAGTAAACTTTTATCTATATGAAAATCCCATGCAACATACTATATTAGTAATATACTATTAACAACAGAAAGCTAGCGCGTAAGAAGGCACATAATACTAGTAATCTAAATGTATTAGATATGACAGTGTGTATCTAGTCAAGAGTTAATCTTCTATTAGTTACATAGAATCTCATGGAAGTATTAAATGCATAGTGAAATATTTTCTATACTGCTTAGGTATAAACAGATAAAAATTTTTTAACTAAACCACCTGATATACGCATAAATACCATAGGTTAATATAATTTTATGTACACAATAGCTAACGAATTACTAAAACAAAAACTCAAAATCAAAAACTTACGTGTTCATCAAACATTTTATTTAAAAAAGAAACATAGGATATACACCTAGATTTCTGTCGGGAAAACTGTATAGTAAAGAGCAGTAGCCATATTACCCCAACAGCGACTCCCACTATACTACTACAGTACAGTAGTATATCCAATATAGTAATTATTGCTTTTGAGACACTTCATTATGCAATAGGATTAATTTTTATTATTATTAGGTATCAATTATTTAATAAATAATGCATTTTTTATTAAAAGGGTAAGTAATCATTGTTCAGGATTAGTATAACAGGTTATGGTTATAAATCTTTTATTGTATAATAACTCTCGATAGACAGAATCTAACTCTAAACAGAAAAACTTTGGCAAGCAACAAACAGAAAAGGATTAAATAAACTATGGCTTTAATGCACTAGAACATACTCACAGAATTATTATTCCTTTTACGATATAAAATAAAAACATTAATACAATACCGTAAATATCACTCATTACTTTCAGTCGTTAAAACCTAAAATGGTATGCTCATTACGCATAGAGAATAACATATGCAGACAAAATATATTGCATTAAAATAGAAAAATTAATGGAGGAATTTACGCAATGCATATCATTCTGCTAGGCGCTCCGGGATCTGGTAAAGGTACTCAGGCCCAGTTTATCATAGATAAATACAATATTGCATACATCTCTACTGGAGATATATTGCGTGCCGCCGTCAAGACGGGTAGTTATTTAGGTCGAAAAATAAAAAAAATGATGGATACCGGAAAATTAGTAACTGATGAATTAGTAATTTCTATAGTAAAAGAACGCATTAATCAAATAGATTGCTATAATGGATTCCTTCTTGACGGTTTTCCGCGCACTGTACTACAGGCGGATGCGCTAAAAGAAGCTGGTATTAAAATGGACTATGTATTAGAATTTAATGTGCCAGACAACTTAATTATTGATCGCATTATTGGACGACGCATACATGTATCGTCGGGGCGTATATATCATATCAGGTTTAATCCACCAAAAGTACCAGGTAAAGATGATATAACAGGTGAACAATTATCAATACGCCGTGATGATCAAGAAGAAATATTATATAAACGTCTGGAAGAATATCATCATATAACTAAACCACTACTTGCTTACTACCGTAAAGAAGCAAAAAAAAATAACATAAAATACACTAAAATAAATGGCACTTACGAGATCAGTGCAGTGCGAAAGCACTTGTTATCTATTCTTGGCTAACTATTTATTTTGATATGCTCAATTAACCTACGGATCAAGCAGAGTGTATCAAAGTGATCTTCTTAATCCTTTAATAACAATTCTACTGTATACTAAATATTTTTAGTATATGCCATAAATTAATTATCCGATATTGTAGAGATATGTAACACTTTGCTAATTTAGCAATCATACCCCCTCATATAATAACTAATATAGCTAATTCTACCATATTAAATTACTAATAATATATTGTTCGCATCAATATAATCTTTAGATCTTAAAAAAATACTTTATTTAATATGATCGCAGAAGTGACTGTATCGCTGCACTGTGTATATTATTAATGACTTGTATAACACCTATCGAGATTTTCAAGTGATGTAAGTATTGTGAAGCTATATAGCTGCTACGTCAAAATCCTAAAATCTGATTGCAAAGAGCTGATCGTTTAGATTACAGTGATCATGCGCTTTTCGTTTAGCGGAATGAATATGGTTTTGCACTAACTAATACAAGAAATAGCGTAGCACTACCACTTGACGGTGCTAAATACTTATTAAGTATGCATCGATAACTCTATTATACTAGACTTTCTTGAAGTATATATCACTAACTGACAGTCTAGCAGATTAAAAATATTTAATCATTTTCCGTTATGCTTCTGTTTACCAGATAACACCTTATAACTTTTAATGCATTATTCTATTAGTTAGTACTCTCGCCACTAACCATTAATTATAATCCATAAATATGGAGTATCATAGAAAAATCTCTATGTATTACTGGTAACACCAGTACTGGTTGCCACCAAGGATTGTGTAGACTGTATTATACAGGATGCTTCAGATCTGATGGATTAAAGCAAATATGTCTTTGACGATCACTACCGCAATGAACATTTAAATCGGCGTTTCCAATTACATAAGGTGCTATATTATACCTTGATGCATCAAGAAGGATTTAAAGCATTAAGCAAGACTAATATTAAAGTCACAATTACCTTGTTAGGATTTTGTTTTTTATTTTAGAGCATTATTAATACTTTGGTATAATTTTATAACGACTCTTCAATAGAGTACGTAACAGCTCTAATAATTTTTTATACTATTAGTAATAACATTTCTTATATTACGCATAATGGTCAGTTCACAAGTATTATGCTTTTATTTTTCCCTTTACGCATACAGTATTAATAAAAGACTAGTACTGCTATTTTAAGTATTAAAGCAGAAATTAATATTGTGCTTATTATGTTCTTTCTATTCATCATAGGTGTACTCTACAATACACAACCGAATACTTTAACTATTACATAATCCGTTGATCTAATTGACGACTTGCAGATTCATTATTTAATTTTGTCTATATCTTAATACAAGTGACATTTATATTAGTTTAAAATTTATTCTTTACTCCATAAATATTTTTTACTGTTTATAGTATACTAAGCATACAAATTAAATACTACTCATCAAATCTATTAAGCATCAACTTAGGACAAACTAAACCTCACCCTATTGCTACTAAAATTCTGAGTAAGACGCGTGAAATTTTCTGTGCATTATGCTTGATACTGCTTGATAATATCCACTGTATCTACTTATGAGATTAGTCGATGAATTTAGCGCGGTAATCGCTGTACATTACTACTCACCGATACCTGACTCACTAGATAGTTAATCCTACTATAGGAAGCACCGCAAGAAACTTTCAATCTTAGGACGGCTCACAGCAAATACAATAATCATGGAACACATGTAATATTAAAACACGGAACCACGGATATTAAGTGCATACCTATTTATAGGTGCAGAAGTTTAATACTCCAATAAATTACATCAACCTTATCAGGACTCTCAAAAAATACGTTATTGTTATCACATCTAAACGCGCAGAAACGAAATAAAAATATCTTTATATCATACTGCTGCTCTCTTACCTGACAGGAAACACCAGCGCTTCAAACTCAGCATAGCTATCAATACCTAACCGCAGTACAAACAGGCACTGTTGTATAATAAATACACAATATATTAGCTCTAGCAGACTGGTAAAATAATTACAAATCAACGCATATGAATATCTAGTGTAGTCAGATAAAATAACGTTACTTACTTTATATGATCAATCTTCTGCTTTGTATTGCAGCGGATACCACTAGTTTCCCTTTGGTGACACACTTAATAACACAAAAAATCTAACACGCTGGCGTACGATTGCATATATAATGCAATAGCGCATATTTACCAAATCGAGCGGGTTGTAACACAACTAGCTTTTTTTAGATAGGTAGTTGCCTTCATATCGCGCTCCACCCAACTACTATGGAGTAATCTCTCAAATAATTATAATGTCGCTTATTACATAAAGATCAATCGAGTCACTCGAATCTTAACCACCCTCCTATACACTATGTCTTTTTACAGTGACGACTTTTTGATAGTAATGTTAGAGTTTACTAATGTAAACTTCTATTCTTGTATAATTACAAGGTGCAAAAACAGCTACACCATCTCTGTATGCATTGTAAGTCTCTAAAATTTTATCTTTATTAATCCAATCAATACGTACAACACATGCGTATTGAACTTTTTTGATTGTAATATATAATACAATCATCTAAGTTAGATATATGACTTTTAACTTTAATACAACTAATATCACTTGTACATTTAATTTCACGACGCGAACCTTCTTTAGGTGCGTTAAAAGATTTCTGTCACTTCTCGCTCATTGAGAAGCCTTTAGCAATGCTTCTATAAGCACTAATATATACCCTAATAATTAAATGTGTGTTTTATTAGTACACCCAGTGTATCCGTCACAATTACATGCACTATTTGGAACAAGGTGGAACTTACACTCCGTTATCACGGATATCACAATAAGAGAATATATAATCATATAACAGCTATGTTCTGATTGCTACATCTAGACGATCAATATGATTATTACCGATTTTTAAGTATATACAACGTTTACTCAGGCGCCATAATGACACCTATCTACATGAGAAAACTTATAGCAATATATAGATAATTATAGCCATTTAAACAGAGTACAATATGCATGCTCTTTGGTTATCTAACAGATAATCTCATATTAACCATAAAAAACTACTATGCAGCTTATTAATAAATAATGAGGTCTTCGCAGTGTTGTTAATTAATAAGTAAATGGCTGAAACAAAATATTTTAACTAAAACGTTGGATATAACCTGTAAATATGCAATGTAAGTATAATTAACATTCTTGAAAATTAAAAATTACAATAAAAGCCTAAAAGATAATTAACTAATTTTTATGAAAATTGTCTATCTGATCAGGAGATAAACAGATATATATTTAGATGCTTATTTAACATTCGGTTGTTAGAAACAAACGGTCGTCGTATTTATGTACACTACATCACTACACTATACGTATACATATACCAACATCATATTTAACAAACATATTACTGTGCTGTGAATACTATCGCTTTCTATTATAACTAGAGGTAACTTATGGAATGATATAAACAATTTTATCACTTTTAAATAAAGTAAGTTGTTATTATATAGAATTTAAATATTACACTAAAATATGAATACTTATTATTATTGTCACGGCTTTACAATCGCTTTAAAAATAAGTATTTTATATTTTTCAAAAAAATGCAAATTTTAGAAAATACTATCACGTATTATTCATAATCATATCTATATATTACAGATGCCTTGTATTTTAATCAGCGTCGCTGATTTATTCTTTGGTAGCAAAAATTATATATATTCTATATTATTATTGATTAGCTGGTTAAAATACCGGTATAAACTATAGCCATACAAGAATTAAGAAGCATAAGATGCATGTCTTGAAGAAGACGCGAACAGTCAAACCATCTCGATCCTCCAACTACTTCTTTAAATAAGTTCAATATCATTAATTACTACAGTCTATATGCATTCTATGAACCGAAAAAATAAGCACCTTCCCACAAACATAATACATATATACCTATCTCAATATAAGCATACAGGCATTACTAATCTGCACAGAAATGACTCAGCATCCTTGTATATCTAAAACCTTAGAATACTGCAACATATTACTTAGAGTTGTCTACTAAACATAGTCAATAATATTGCAGAAAATAAAATGCATCAGTAATACTGTAGTGTAAAATAGTGTTTTACTGTCCTAGAAGACAGAGAGATATACAATAATCATCTATAATCAATTTTACCTATCAAATAAATAGTATAAAATAAGAGAGATAACTATACAAGATAGTTATAATATCAAGAAATGTTAAGCAGCCTTACCTAATTAACCTATACTATACAACCGCTTACCTAAGCATCATCTTTATATTTTAGTCTTCTCAAAGGTGCTTACACTTACACTCAACTTGGCAGGGTTGTAAGATAAAGATAACTAAAGCCTCTTATGCTGAAATACTGTTGAAACATCTCGACGGGCAAAATCAGATGCACGAAACCCTAATCCTGCTAATACTAAAAAATAAGTTACTGCCCCCACTACTACTACTACAGCTAAGCGCACCAAACGTGCCAGCATAGTACCTTTATCCCAAAACGGCATGAGCGACATTAAACCCACTAGTACCACCGACATTACTAGAACAGCAATTCCTAGTTTACTAAGAAAACGTATCCAACCGGGTTGCGGCTGAAAAATCTTTTTCTTACGCAATTGCCAATACAACAGTGCAGCATTTAAATATGCTGATAAACCTATAGATAACGCCAATCCGGCATGTTTAAGTGGACCAATAAATATTAAGTTCATCACCTGAGTTAATAATAGTGTAATGCCGGCAATTTTTACTGGTGTTTTAATATCCTGCCTCGAATAAAATCCTGGCGCTAACACTTTTACCAAAATTAATCCCATCAATCCCACTGAGTAAGCCACTAATGCATGCTGTGTCATCTTCCCATCAAAAGCACTGAATTTCCCATACTGAAATAGCGAAATAGTCAGCGGTGTAGAAATAAGACCTAACGCGATAGTGCTTGGTAGTGCAAATAAGAAGCACAGACGTAGTCCCCAGTCTATTAGACGTGAATATTCGTCTTGATTACCAGTAGAAAAACTTTTTGCTAGCGATGGTAAAAGAACAGTCCCTAACGCTACACCTAATACGCCAGCAGGAAACTCCATTACACGGTCAGCATAATACATCCAAGAGACCGACCCAGATGCTAAAAACGAAGAAAACATTGTGTTAATCACTAAGGAGATCTGCGTCACCGACACCCCGAGAATAGCAGGACCCATCTGACATACTACCCGCCATACTTCGGTGTCTCTTAATGTGAGGCGAGGTAGTACTAGCATGTCCACTTTGTACAGATACGGCAACTGATAACTCAGTTGTAATACCCCACCTACTATTACCGCCCAGGCTAGCACTAGTATCGATGGATGGAAGTAAGATGTTGCGAATAACATAAACCCAATCATACTAATATTAAGAAACGTTGGTGCGACAGCTGGAATTAAAAAACAATTCCAAGTGTTAAGAATTGCCCCAACTAATGAAGCGAGCGAAATTAACAAAATATATGGAAATGTGATAAATAACAGTCCTGAAGTTAACTCCAGTTTATTTGGTGTATCAATAAAACCTGGCGCAGTGATATAAATTACCCAAGGAGCAGATAGCATGCCTAATACTATTATTATCGTCAATGTGAGCGTTAACAAACCGGATACATAAGCAATGAAAGTGCGCGTAGCCTGTGCATTTTTTTGACTGTGATACTCAGATAAAATCGGGATAAACGCTTGGGAAAAGGCTCCTTCAGCAAAAATACGCCTTAGTAAATTTGGAATTTTGAATGCCACAAAAAAGGCATCTGTTGCTATGTCAGCACCAAAAAAACAAGCTACCATAGCATCACGTGTAAAACCTAAACAACGTGAAACCATTGTCATAGCACTGACTGCAGCTAGTGTTTTTAAAAGGTTCCTCTCTTTTTTCTTTTTACTATCAAACACAGTGTTCATGTAATGCTAGCTACTCCAGCTGACTATTTGTATAACAGTTGCACTAATTTTATATAACGTTCATTTCATCACACCAATAAAGAATATAATAGCGATATATATTCGTCGCACTATAAATTAGCAGCAGACAATAAGAAAATAAAACATCCGTTAAAACTAATTATAAAAAAATTCGAATGCAGCCTCCTGTAGTCTAAACTTCAGGCATAAAATTATGAATTTCAGTAATTTAAGAAAGTTAACAATCTGGTGAGCCAATATATATGAAATGTATAATATGATAGATATACGTCGAGTATTATTAATCAATGTAGTTGAAATACTAGTGCTGGCTTATAAAGTAAGTCTATGATGTTCCTATATCCTCAGATTAATACTGTATAATGTTACTTATGAACTCAGCTAAATCTATAATATATCCTCAAATAAAGAGACATATATTTTACCAGTATTGTACAAGGCATTATATCCTTAGTCGCTATTCATGAAATTTCACTTAAAAACCATGTAATAGAGATGGCCTCTCTGCACTACTTCTCGTCTAGACATAGACCCTTTGTTGCATATAACAGTTGTTATCTCACGGTCATCACTATGAAAAACATTCGCATTCGTTTCAATTTGATTGAAAACGCTCCATATGACTAATTTAAAAAATTAATCTGAGGTGACAGAACCAACATCGAGTATGTAGTCAGATTTAATGATGTCATTAATGGACATTAAGTCTCCGTCTATATTATCATTACAATAGAATTCATAAAGTTTTTTAGTATCAGAGAATAACTAAAATCTAGCTACATATGCCAATTTAGCGCTAATGAAATATACCTTGTATACAAGGTGGTTTATTAGCATTCATAACATCAGTTTAACTATTGGCAAAATAATTCAGAATCAATTCTCTATACACTGAATTCCTAAAACGTTAAAACGTATGCCACTAAGTTAAAAACGTTTAGGCAATACAGCAAATATAGAATGTGACCTACAAACACAAACGATACTAGATAACATTGCATCAGTATTAGACTATAAGATACCCTGCCTATCGACGTAAAATAATAAAAAATGATATCTATGCCATCGAAATAAGAAACGCAGCAGCTCATATTTTATCATACAACGCTAATAACTAGCACTTAGACATCGTTAAGTGGTCAACCAATTGATTTAGAGATTAGTTAAATTTTCTACATAAAATAAATCATTAGTATTCATACTACCCTTACGTTGTTATAATCAGTGTCATGCTGCCTAAGAATACACAACATGCAATTATGTAATACCTTAATTGTTAATAAATAATTAATTTATACGAATATAAGAATACATTAATGAATTTATTCTATATCCTTATTTTTTAATTATAAATAATTACCCCTCTGAAGCTAAGTATTTTAGACCCAATTATCTCTACCATTACGCAATCACTACCATAACTGATATATTACTGAACAACACATATCGAATAATCAGGTGTAATGATAACACAGAAACTCTGATTTTTCTTATTAGACATACTCACAAGACGTTTATGTTGTTATCGCATAAATCACACTATTATAATCATTAATTACCGCTCTACTTATTTAAAGATACTGGATTGTTAATAAGCAAGTCTAATACGTAATCATGTAAGTGAAGCTATTTTAAAATAAAGACGCTATGTATTTTTTGTGCTATCGATTCTGTAATAAAATTAGACACCTATAACCAGATATGCGCTTTACCAGCTATCTAAGGATAGTAAAACATATAAATTCTCTAAAACGATAACTATACAAACTATTTTAAAAAATATAAATACTATAAGACTACAGCGAATATCACTAAATCATTACACTAAAAAGTTTTTAATCACACACTAGATTTATACTGCATACATTTCGTATCGAAATACAATACGGACTCGCAATAATCTATAACAGACTAACATAAACATCCGAAAAATAAACACACCCATACATTAGTGGGTTAATGCGGTATTAGGAATCATATAGGTAAATAATTCAACACTGACTAAAAAAGAAAATCATACAATAAAACTAACAATACTAATCTCGACATAAAATAATAGCATTGTACATTATCTGCAATATAACTAGCATGATCGCCGACTATATAATTTAACAATATAGTATAAATATACTTTCATCGCCATTATGCAATGTGATCACGATGATATAAAAGGCGGATCTCATGCTAGATTGAGGAGATTATCATTATGAAAATAACATTACAAAATTCAGTAATAGTAATAAATATTTAGTGTTATTATTTACCTCCTTATAAGTTACATTGTGAACGAATAAAAACACTTCAGAGAGTTTCAGAAAAATCGCTTAAAATCACTATGAATTTGTTTAATAAAATAAATTATGGCAAAATAAAGCGCTTTTCTGGCAAGATTTACTATAGTTTAGCAAAAAATCGCTACGTGTAATTTATGAAAACTTATAGATACTAAATATTGATTAAAATTACACACAGTAACTTAAAGCTCTCAATGCAGCGCGACACTTTAACTAAGTGTATACTTTTAATATACCAGTGTACTTGATGTTTTTTCTAATTGAATACTCAGACTACATACCTAATTATTATCACTGTAATAAATTGTTACGTTTATCCCATCCCACCTCCAATAGCATAATCGGACGAACGCCCTATATACGCAACATTTTATTAACACACACTCTACTGAAATACTCCAGAATACCAGTGTCAACTTCACCTATGTTACACAGTATCCCATCTATCTCAAACATGTTGGTTCAGTTAAGATAGTGTGTTAGTAAGCAAGCCAAGTACCGGAAATCTAAAATTCTTAGATGCCTGATACTATCTTACGAAGAGAAACGTGGAGACAAGCAGACGTTAAGATATTATATCTTTTTAATGGTTAATGCACGGCTATAAATCACCTCTCAGTTTAGCATAATAATACCATTGACGTCTAGATAGATTAACTCATCAGCTCATATAGTGATGATATGAAATTAATTGTTGCACATATTCAGAGCTAAGTATCTCAAAAGCATCAGACTACATACTAGCTAAAAATCGCTCTAGATAACTTAAAAACTTCGCACAAAACATTGTGTTATTAGATTATTATTTTATAATAACTAAATATTCCTCTAGTAGAGTGCTTTAATAACACTGCGATTAACTTGCTGTGCGCACGAACCCACTGAATAACTACATACTGATAGTGATACGTTATGTTACGGTCTACCTATAAGTTACAGTATACTAAACATACCAGTCTTTAATGGAATTCTACCAATTCACTCAATTTTTTACGGGCCTATTTATCTGATACGACAAGTCGCAGATAATCAATAGTGATGGTGCGACTACTTTGGCACTATGCATATTATTTACTTCCTTATAAAGAACTAGAATAATATGTTTATAAAGAGCTAGAATAATATTCTCCGGTACGTACATTAATTGGTTGTTCACTAAATGATGCATAAATAGTCAATATGAAAAATCCAAGCAAGCAATTTCTTCATGGATTGTTATCTCTTCAATATGGCGATGTGTCGGAAACAAGCTATTAAAAGTAATGATTAGTTAGCTAATTGTGTATACTAATCGATAGGGTTCTAACATATTATACGGGAAATAAGTGATGTGCTTGTTGCTTTAGCGGCCGACATTCACTTCTAATAAACTTAACTAGTGCAAAACCTTTCCGGATTGGTGTATTACACCTACGCACTCTCTTTATAAATTTTACAGTGCATTACATAAGAGTTGCTAACTGATCCTTATTACTTAGTCAACCATCGTGAACATATTATGTATGCTATACCTCTTCCACTCTTTTGATTCATTGCATTAAAGATGATTCTGACCGTGCGATTTAGTTATAACTTAATACTTTTAGTTGCTATCGTAGTTATTCTCATGAGGATTCTGATTCGGACGTTCCTATCTATAACAATAATCTTTATGAAAATAATGCTATTTAGCGTGCGTTTCCTTTCTGCATGCTCAATTGTTAATAGTGGGATGAGGCAATCAGCCCATAAATTATTCTTAGTCATGTAATCTTGTACCTGACGACATATCTTAAAAACGTACTGTTATTTTAGCATTTATTCCTCTGATCTTCTCAAAACTATTACCAAACATAAAAATTCTCGCATAGTAACCTTTTATAATTCTATTAACTTATAAATTATATTTAATAAGCGCATTATAAAATAATCAAAGATCAAAAACGAGTGCGCGCTCAGTAACTTGTTTATATAAGGATATTTTATAAAATAGTATCAACAATTCAACCGTAATCCTTATATCATAAGATGTATTTTGTTGCTAGTAACACGATTTTCTAACTCATATCAGTTTCAATATCTGCTATTTTAAATAACCTGATCACTGAAAAACCAAGTAATATTAAATCTTGATTAGTTTCATTCTATGAATTGTATACTAAAATGACCGTGTCGCTAATCACAATAATCATATTGTGTGTATTAGTTTTGTACTTTAGTATGTTTTATTAATATGCGAGTGGGATTATCTATAACATAATATTCAATAAATCACAGAGTACTATCGTGAATACTTCCATATCACTAAGGTTTTCTCTTCTGATATTATAGTTAACGCTACCTTGATAATACTTTTATTCAATCGAAACTAACTCATGATGTCTGGTAGTTACGAGGTGCTTTATACAATCTCAACCTATGATTAGTTTTGTTTCCAGACATGTAGCACCTAAATATATCACACCTATCTAGTATAATTAGAAGCGCAATGCATTATATAATATTCCCGACATTAAAAAATAAGAACAAAGATAGCGCATAAAATAACCAATATATTTAAACTATACAACCTATGACGGTGTTTATTATTACCCTCACCTACCGCCATATACTACATATAACGCACTGTTGCTACATTATACTCAAGCGAAGATGATGCCGCTCTCGCCCCTACTAATAATAAATATAATTATTAAATAGCAATGCGTTGCTTAGATGGAAATCTCTCATCTTTCACTACCACCTACCCAGCATAAGTACACGATATTCTTGACAACGATGATCATATTTAGACACTATAGTAGTATTTATAGTTTTCTAATGCGATCCCATCATATCCGACTCATTCCTTAAAAAAATAAAACTGCATAACTATAAATAAATACTATTGCCTACCTAAATGACCGTGCTATCTCTTTTCTGAAATCGATTACTTTATATGAGACACTTTAAGTCACTTGCCCAATAAACTCATGATAAACTACCACGCCAACTTTTGATCAAAGACAACACTTTTCATGGATAACACAGGAAATTATGATCACACCGAACTTAAATATCAAGTACACTGATTAATTTTTAGTGAATTTATTAATGCCATAAAGCTAGTTATAAAACATAGATTTCCGCGTAACTAAATCATCTCAGTCTACTCACAGTATTAACATTTTAATGTTTACCCTTGATTTCAAGATAATACAAGTAGTTCCATAGAACAGACGTATTGTATCTCATTAGATAATTTAGACGGCATATACCGTAAGTCTTTTCATGTTCCTGACGAATTTAACACATAGACATGAATCTATGCAGCACTAAATTAAAGTCATATATATTCCAAAATAGATTCACTAAATCATGCTATCATATGTTATGTCTTTCTAGAGACATCTAATAAATAACGTGCATCTAGACCCCTACTCTATATTCACAGATATATATTGCAACGAAGAACTTATGTCTCATTAATAATCATTTTCTTTGTCTATAATGTTGACTGATAACAGACATATAATAGTACAACACTCTATGAGACTTCATAATCTACAAAATGTCATTACATTATCAGATTGTTCACTCCTAGCATACGAAGAGAATCCATAAATCAGCTAAACGCTGTGCCTATATTAGATGCTAAGGATGTTTTTAAAAGAATACGTTGAAAAGACTCAAGGTTCACTTCATGATAAGGTATAAAGATACACTATTTAAAAAAAATTATTAGTCAAGCGCTGCCTTTGAAATATAGAAACAACGGTTACAATAACCAGATACTGCCTTGCACCAAACTACAGTACTCACAGTGTATCCACTGATCACTATTGCATGCTCTCACTGCCGAATAAGAAATGCGCATTTCATATTACTTTTAACAAAAACTGTTTTATCGCTAATAAATCAACGGTACTGTTAGATACGTCCAGCCAATTGGGGTGACCAAGTAATTACTAAAAATAAAAATCTCTATTATATAATATGAACACGATCTCAATCCATTAAAGTATCTTACTAATCATATGATAGCCAGAGCACTAGTGTAAGTGCAATAGTACAAAAAGTATCAGCAGTGGTACTGTGCGAGTTAATTAAGCCATCATAACTCGTTCATTTGATGAAGTATTGACCTACGATACTTACGGAATAATTAATATTCATAATATCTATTAGTATAAGGATCAGAAAACTGTCGACAGTTTCGTTTAAACTAAATCCAATAGTTATACCTATCACACCAAGATACACAATAAGAAAATAATGAATCAAACGAACTAACGCTAACACTTTTAAAAATTCGCTAGTTTTAGCTTAAAACTCATCCTCATTAAAGATGTATGAAAAGAGCGTCGATCGAGGTAATACCAACAGGTACCTAGGGTTTAGCGAAGACCATCAATATATATGCAACATATAATATAATAAGTTGCATTATACTAAAAACTTAATTATAATTTGTTAATATTTACCTGTTGTGCTTGCAACTTTATCTTATCTTCTTTGTAAGAAGCCAAACGATCGCGCTCTTTAGCAACCACGACATCAGGTGCACGCATAACGAAGTTTATGTTTGCTAAATTTTTTGTTATTAAAGTAATAGCTACATCTAACTTATTTATCTCTCTGGATAAACGCGCGAGCTCAACTTCTTTTTTGATCAGTCCAGTCATAGGAATCAGTAGCTCCACACCCTCTATAAACTTAGTGATGGCAGGCGGGGTTTTTTTATCATCTGATATTACCGAGATAGATTCTAGATGCGCTAAACATACAATAAGACCATAGTTTTCCTGGATACGGCGCTGGGTCTCGACATTGACATTTCGTAGCAATACAGATAGTGGCTTATTTGACGAAATCTGTATGTCAGCACGGATATTACGTACTATAATAGTGATCTTTTTAATCCATTCTACATCACTCATTGCTTGTATATTATCTAATGTTGTACTATACATTGGGAATGGTTGTAGCATGATGCTTTCGTTTCGATTAGTCATTACATGAGTACTAGTTAATAGTTTTACCCGTTGCCAAAGAGTCTCTGTAATAAACGGAATCATCGGATGAGCCAGACGTAGTAGTGCCTCCAGCACACTCACCATTGTATGGCGAGCCCCTCGCTGTCCAGCTGCATTACCATTATTCATAACCAGTTTAGTTAGTTCAATGTACCAATCACAGAACTGGTTCCAAGTAAACTCGTATAAAATATTAGCTGCAAGGTCAATACGATAAGTATCCAGCGCTTTGCGATAACGCTTTACCGTACAATTAAATTCAGCTAGTATCCATCGATCTCCCAAAGACAGCACTTGTTCACCACCATTAAAACCACAGTCATATTTTTCAGTATTAATTAGCACAAAACGCGCGGCGTTCCATAGCTTATTGCAAAAATTACGATAGCCTTCTAAACGCTTCATGTCCCAATTAATATCACGACCAGTCGAAGCTAAGGCAGCCAAAGTGAAACGAAGAGCATCAGTGCCGTATGACTTAATACCATTCGGGAATTGTTGCGCAGTACGCTTTCGAATCTTTTCCACTAATTGAGGCTGAATGATATTTTTAGTACGTTTCACTAGAAGCTCGTTTAGTGAAACACCATCCACCATATCTAACGGATCAATTACATTGCCTTTAGATTTAGACATCTTCTGACCTTCATCGTCACGCATTAATCCAGTTATATAAATAGTATTAAATGGAACCTGAGGTTTACCATTTTCATCTTTAATAAAATGCATAGTCAACATAATCATGCGTGCAATCCAGAAAAAGATAATATCAAAACCACTGATGATCACGCTAGCTGGGTGAAAGGTTTTTAATGAATTTGTCTGTTCTGGCCATCCTAAACTTGAAAATGTCCACAAGCCGGCAGAGAACCAGGTATCTAGTACATCTTGGTCTTGAGTCAATATTAGATCAGAAGATAGATTGTGCTCACGTCTTACTTCTTCTTCGGTTCGACCTACATAGACTTTACCGTTCGTCTCATACCACGCTGGGATGCGATGGCCCCACCATAGCTGACGTGATACACACCAATCTTTAACATCACGCATCCAACCAAAGTACATGTTTTTATATTTTTTTGGCACAAACTGAATGTCGCCTTTTTCCACCGCTTCTATTGCCACTTTTGCTAATGGTGCAATACGCACATACCATTGATCAGTGAGCATGGGCTCAATCAACGCACCGCTGCGATCACCATAAGGCAAGATTAAATCTTGTACTTTTCTCTTATCTAATAAGCCTGCTTGGGTAAAAGCTGCTATTACTGCTTTACGCGCCTCCAATCGCTGCATACCCTGATATTCGTCAGGGATCTCGTTACTGTAATCAGTACAAATCTTACCTAAGGTATTAAATACTTCTGCTCTCTTACGAATCGTACCATCAAAAGCTAAAATATTAATCATTGGCAACCCATGACGTTGACCGACCTCATAGTCGTTAAAATCATGGGCTGGTGTGATTTTCACACAACCAGTGCCTTTCTTCATATCAGCGTGCTTGTCACCCACAATACGAATGCGACGGCTAACTATAGGCAAAATAACTTCTTGTCCTATCAAATCTTTATAGCGAGGATCCTGTGGGTTAACAGCTACACCAGTATCACCTAAGACGGTTTCCGGGCGGGTCGTAGCCACTACCAAATAATCTTTATTATCGGCAGTTTTAGTAGCGTTAGCTAATGGGTAACGAAGATACCACATAGCTTCTTTGGAAACGCGATTCTCTACTTCCAAATCAGAAATGGCGCTACATAGTTTTGGATCCCAATTTACTAAACGTTTTCCTCGGTAGATTAAATTCTCTTGATATAAACGAACAAATATTTCGCGTACCGCATTAGAAAAACCATCATCCATGGTAAAGCGTTCTCGTCCCCAATCTACAGAATTACCTAAACGACGCATCTGATAAGTAATAATGTTACTAAATTTAGTCTTCCACTGCCAGACTTTGTTGACGAAAGCATCGCGGCCATAGTCATAGCGAGTTTTTCCTTCTTCAAGAGCGATTTTTCTCTCTACCACCATCTGCGTAGAAATACCCGCATGATCTGTTCCGGTTTGCCAAAGGGTGTTTTTACCTTGCATACGATGATAACGCACCAGAGTATCCATGATTGTCTGCTGGAACGCATGACCCATATGCAAGCTACCAGTTACGTTTGGCGGCGGGATCATAATACAGAAATATTCTTGACTGGTATCATTATGCGGCCTAAAATAGCCCTGATTTTCCCAATGATCGTATAGCTGCTGCTCTAGCTTTTGTGGGTCATACGCACTATCTAACTGACTATGTTTATTTTTCATTTTATTTTACTATTAATTGAGTTGGTGGCATCGCTGTAGCCAAATGAAAACCAATTCTGCGATAAACTTTATAACGGTCTCGCGCCAACTGTTTTAGTGTAGCCTCATGCGGCACAAAGTCTATTACTTGATGAAACGCAGAAACAAAATCTGTACACTGTCGTTGTAAAGAGATTAACAAATCGCGCGCAGTATTACCGTGCTTACCTGGCCAGCATAGCTCTACTGGTGCGCCTAAGTTTGGACCTTCACCAACTAAATTATGCGGTACAAACGCAGGTGGCTCATACTGCCATAGCGCTTCGTCTAAGCGCCGAGCCTGTTCTTGATTTTCACAGGCAATAAGCAAGCTTTTTCCAGAACGCCAACATTCGATAGAAAGAGCACATACCAACACCTCATGAGCACTTAGCACTCCTTCCGATTTATTATGTTTAAGTAAATAAAATGTCACAGTTTTCATAATCTTACTCATTATGCATAATAAAAACAGGGTACAACAAGTTAATTGTACCCTTAGTTAGGCGTAGTGGTAGAATCCGTTATTCTATATACTATATGCACAGAAGCTTATGTTGCTTACCTCATACATCGACTAGCATCAGCACTTAGAATTAATAAATCATCAGTGCAAGCAATGTAAGCTCACATAACATTCTAATACTGTAATCATCGAGTCCTAACGCATACATCATTTTATTAACATTTTTACACTTTAACTATGTTCAAACCTATGCCGAATAGATATTAAATTTTCGCTAAAAAATAAGAAAGATAAATATACGCAGAAATAATTTTTAGAATCTTTTAATCATTAATATCTAATCTTGCTCTATGTAATAAGAATTGAGATAATAAGGCTACTGGACGTCCAGTAGCCTGAACGCCTGTCACCTTTTTTGAACGCCAAGCTGTACCAGCGATATCAAGATGCGCCCAAATATACTTACGAGTAAAGTGCGATAAAAAACAAGCTGCTGTAATAGCCCCGCCAGGCCGACCACCGACATTTATCATGTCGGCATAATGAGAGTCTAGTTGCTCATAGTAATTATTAAACATCGGCAAACGCCAAGCACGATCACCCGCCTGATTAGCGGCGGTGAGCAACTCGTTTGCAAGTGAATTATTCCTGGACATTAGACCGGTAATCTGATCACCTAATGCGATAACACATGCGCCGGTCAGAGTAGCGATATCAATGACTAACTCAGGATCAAAGCGCTCAACATAGGTAAGAGTATCACACAGTACCAGACGACCTTCGGCATCAGTATTCAGTACTTCTACAGTCTGGCCAGACATAGTAGTAAGTATGTCGCCTGGACGAAAAGCACGAGCACCTGGCATGTTTTCACAGCCCGACAGCACGCCAATCACATTTAGCGGTAAGCTTAATTCGGCAGCAACACGCATGACTCCATATACAGCGGCGGCGCCACACATATCATATTTCATGTCACCCATACCATCGGCAGGTTTAATGGAAAGCCCCCCAGAATCAAACGTCAATCCTTTCCCCACTAATACTATTGGTTTGGCATTAGGCATAGGATGTCCTTTATACTCTATAACTGACATTAAGGATTCATTCTGAGAACCTGAACCTACTGCTAGATAAGCGTTCATTCCCAGTTCTTGCATTTTTTTCTCATCAACAATGTAAGCAACAATATGGGTGCTAAAAGCGTCTGCTAGTTGATGCGCCTGTGATGCTAAGTAACTAGAATTGCAAATATTTGGTGGCATATTACTGAGATCTTTAGCTACCTTAATACCTGATGCTACCGCTAAACCATGCTGCATAGCGCGTTCGGCACTAATAAGCTCTTTATAGGTTGATACAGTGAAGACGATCTCGCGTAATGGACGATGTAGTTCTACCTGATTACTCTTGAACTGATTAAAAGTGTAGAGCGTTTCTTGCACAATTTCTATAGCTTGGCGCACATTCCAATAGGTATTACGATTTTTTACATGTAACTCAGTCAAACAGCAGATTGCTTCTATTGAGCTGGTGTTATTAAGAGCAATAATAGCATTTTTTATTACTTTTTTATACTGATATTCATCTAGTTCTTGTTCTTTTCCGCAGCCAATCAGAAGGATACGTTCAGACAGAACATTAGGCACATGATGTAGTAATAACATCTGTCCGACTTTGCCTACTAATTCACCACGTTGTAATAATGCACTGATATAACCATCACTAATTTTATTGAATTTTTCTGCACTAAAGGATAAGTGGTTGAATTCAAAGAGACCGACTATAATACAGGCACTACTCTGTTTCTCGAAACTACCACTTTTTATACTAAACTCCATGTATTCTCCTAAATCTAAAAAAAAAGACAAAACTATACCTATAACAACGTACTTTGTAAATCTTTTCCTATATTGATATTAATTGCTTATATTAATCCATAATAATCGATTTTATCTAATTTGATTAAAAATCATCTCTTTATAAGATTAAAAAATATTATGCATTCTACATGATAATTTTATTGAATCTTAGAATATACCGTAGAAGATTGGATATATTTTAGAAAAATTTTAGCTAGGATAAATCGCGCGAGTCGCCTGTTCATTCATAGCGATTTCTAAGTATTGTCGTTCTTTAGAGTGATAGTTTTCCTGATTAAATATAGTAGTTATCTGTATAATTATCTTAATTCATATTTCCTTTGAAAAAATGATACTTCTTATATTCAACGTATTAAATCATCAATCAATCTATTGAATATATTACTTGAGTATAATATACCGATAATATTCATAGCAAACACATTTACTGCTAATCCTAGTATATACGCTTGCTCAAACGAGCATACAATTGTTCTAACATTCACTCTAATATTATCACAAGTACACTTCACGAATAAAGGAATAGACCCATTATCACTGACCCTTTGATTTTTAATATTTATAATTTTTTATAAATTTTTATCATGCTTCCTAGTTATATTCATCTAATACGATAGATATTTCTGCAGTGAAAATCTTTACGATAAAATCTTTTATCATACTTAGAGCAGCATCTTGGATACTCTAGCTTTTATTAAACAGATCAATAGTAGCCCTACGTAGTGATTAATAGCTTATTTACCAAATAGTTAATAAGCTATGGTTTATATTACATGAGATAACTACTAGATATCATTGCAGCATACGGTCATAACCCTGACGTTATATTAAACATTTCATGCACAGAAAATTACGAAACCAATAAGTTAAACCACCTTTTTTACAGTTGTACTTACCAGAATGCAGTCACGGAACCTTTAATTATACGCTCTCCTATTTTTCAGATCTTTAGTACACAAGATTACGTTCTACTTACTCCCTGTAATTATTTTCACTATATTAACGTCTAAACAGGTAATTTTGATAAAACGTCAAATTATTTATAATAATTTGTAATATATAATTAAAATACTGCAGGATACAGTAAAGCATCTCAGTAAAAACATAAGAAACATAATCATCATGTGCTTTTTTTATCTTCAATTATTCAATATATTTTACAACCATTAAAAATCTAAGGAGATATCGAGTAGAGACAACATCAGTGAGACACCACCTGGAATGACGCTTTCTTAGCGCTATAGATTTAACCTCAGTAATAAAACCATACCCTGTAACTTTCTCTTATCACCAATAAAGAATGAAAATATAGCTAATGCGTTTACTATGTGAAATTTAGTGCATATCATTTTATTATATAAAACATTATAGCTGTTGCTCTTTTAGCAATACACCAATACTCTTACTGGAACTTATGATATTTTCTAAAAGTTCGCAAAACCTCAATTGGCGTTATATCTAAAACTTGTTGTATTAGTTTTGGTTTTATGTAGAGTAATTATAATTATATAATACTAGAGAATGTTTTATGGGTCATAAGGATTTTGCGTGCTCCATATCATGCTTAATATTAGCGGGTCTCTTAAAGTTCCGGAACGTATAATATACTGTATACATACTAATTTAGTTAAGTAAACATAGGTATACTAACTAAGTTAACATTGCGTTAGTTCAACATTATTACTGAATGCTGATTAAGATATAACGTAGTATACCTTATACTACACGTAACATAATTAAGTAGTTTTAATGAACAGCTACGCAAATTACAAGTCTAGCATACTCTTTACTGCGCCAGTTGTATACATTTTCATATAGAGAGTACTGCTTGCTATCACTCATCATGTGATCTACCCGTTCAAGATCTAGGCTAACCTAGATATACACTATACATAGATAAAATTATCGAAGTGATGCATAAGTCACTTTGAATACTCTTAGTTTTTAGTTGAATCAGTTAAATAGTTGACATAGCATTTTAGCGTATCAATCTAATAATGCCATTGATCGTAGCAAATGAATCAATATTTAAAGTGTTTCTTATACAAGTTTTATTATTGATTACAAACTACTTAGATCACTTCAAATTTAATAATAGCAGTAAATATCACGATTATTAAAATATCTATAAATATTTTAAATAAATAACTCATCTCTTAGATGAGAAAATTCAATTTCTTCATATAACTTAATTCTTTAAACTGCTCTTTTTAAAAACTATTACTATTAAGTAACTGTTTACGCACATCAAACACTTTATGTTATAATGCTATGTTTATCTTTTAACATTAATATTTCTATAAAAAATACCATTTAACAGTAACTCTATCAATTTTATGCAAAAAAATGAGTTTTTACAGGCGTAATAAGCGTGATTATCATCAAATATTTAGTGAAGGAAACGCTTAAAAGCCAAGTTGCTATTTTATTTATCCTGCTATTCATTTTCTTTTGTCAAAATTTAGTGAGGGTATTAGGTGATGCAGTAGATGGTGAAGTTCCAGTAAACTTAGTGCTTTCTCTACTGTTATTAGCTGGACCGAAAATGGTGCAGCTCATTCTTCCTTTAAGCTTATTTCTTGCACTATTGATGACATTTGGGCGTCTGCATACCGACAGCGAAATTACCGTTATGCACGCTTGCGGACTAGGCACACATATTCTAGTGATTACCGCGATGATATTGTCAATAATCACGTCTGTAGTAGCGGCGATTAACGTATGCTTTGCTAGTCCCGCAGTCTGCAACTACCAAGACGTAGTAATGAATGAAGCAAGAGCTAATCCAAGCATTGCTGGATTAGCAGAAGGACAATTCAAACATTCGCAAGATGGTAATACAGTTTTATTTGTCTCTGATGTGCAAGGCAACGTCTTAACAAACATCTTCTTAGCACAACTACGACCAAATGGCACCCAACGCGTTTCGGTGGTAGTAGCCGAACACGGGACGATTAATTCACAACGGGACGGTTCACAAGTAATCATGCTGGATCAAGGTACCTACTTTGAGGGAAGTGCACTGCTGCGCGATTTTCAGATTACTGATTTTAATGATTACAGGGCAATACTTGGGTATCGGACAGTAGCTATGGATAATACTCAGGCTGAACAGATGTCAATGAAAAATCTTTGGAAATCGAATAATCCGAATACACGTGCTGAATTTCACTGGCGTCTGACACTAGTAGCCTCTGTAGTGATCATGGCGCTGTTAGTAGTCCCGCTTAGTGTAGTCAATCCACGACAGAGCCGCATACTCAGCACCTCTCCAGCTATTCTACTATATTTAATTTTTTTTCTATTACAAACTGCACTCCGTTCTAATGCTGGAAAAGGTAAGCTAGATCCGATTATATGGTTGTGGGGAGTAAATGCCGTCTACCTTGCTATCGCTCTGGTATTAAATCTATGGGATACTCTCCCCATACGAAAGCTACGTGCACACCTACGAGGGAAAACCGGATGTTTGGGGTACTAGATCGCTATATTGGTAAAACAATTTTTAACACTATTATGTGTACATTGTTTGTATTAACAGCACTATCGAGTATTATTAAATTTGTTGACCAACTCCGAAGAATCGAGCAAGGCAACTATACAGCAGTAAGCGCAGGAATATTTACTCTACTTAGCGTGCCAAAAGACATCGAGATTTTCTTTCCCATGGCAGCGCTTCTAGGTGCACTTCTCGGATTGGGTCAGTTAGCTATGCGTAATGAGCTAGTAGTAATGCAAGCTGCTGGATTAACTCGCATGCAGATCGCTAGATCCGTCATGAAAACTGCTATCCCGTTAGTGTTACTGACTATGGCAATCGGCGAATGGGTGTCCCCAAAAAGCGACAAAATGGCACATAACTTTCGCACGCAACAAATATATGGAGCTTCTCTTCTTGCCACCCAGAACGGCGTATGGGCGAAAGATGGTGACGATTTTATCTATATTGAACACATTACTGGCGAAAAAAAAATTTCTGGCATAAACATCTACCACTTTAATAACCAACACAAGCTAAAAAAAATACGCTACGCTGCTACTGCCAGCTTTGAAGACAGTGCGTGGAGGCTATCAAAGGTAAATACCTCCGATCTGACTCAAGAGAAACAAGTAACCGGCACGCAAATGCTAACCGATCAATGGCAAACTAATTTAACTCCAGAAAAACTAAGTATGGTAGGAATGGATCCTACTTCGTTTTCTATTAAGGGGCTAGTCAATTATGTAAAATATTTAAAACAAAGCGGACAGGAATCCAATCGCTACCAATTAAATCTATGGAACAAAGTTTTTTCACCGCTTTCTGTAGCAGTAATGATGCTTATGGCACTATCGTTCATTTTTGGCCCATTACGTAGTGTGCCAATGGGTATTCGTGTAATAACTGGTATTAGTTCTGGTTTCTTATTCTATGCATTGAATCAAATTATCGGTCAACTTAGCATCGTATACAAAATACCTCCGGTAGTAGCTGCACTACTACCGAATACAATATTCCTGATGATTAGTGTGTATATGCTGTTGAAACGCAAGTGGTGATGCTACCAAAAAAACAACAAAGACGACATGGATATTTATTATATTTTGTTTATTATTTACCTGCCCCAGGTTTTATCATGGTCGCTAGTTTTCTGACGTTAAAAAAATAAATAAATCGAAAAAAATTTTCGCTACACAAATGTCTACACAGTCATGCATGCTTTGTTATACTGTCAGTGATATATATTGTAGTTTTCCTAAAAACTCAGGTCACTCACTGAGATCTATGCTGACAACACTTCTACAATATTACTTGTCAGAAACATCACTTGATTTAGTTTATGTAATTAAAATATTTAAAGATATAGTTGATCATCTCGTAGCAATAAGCTTTTAAGAATCAAGTCTTCTTCTTATAGAAGAGAACAAAAAAATAAAAACTACTGTCTATGTTTAGACATGAAATGTGGATGTAATAAGTCAATTTAGGTATGTTAGAACTGTACGTATATATATTAACTGTACCTCAACAACAACAAGCTGATTGTTTAATAGGAATGTTATAGAAGTTTACTTCTATATCAAATAAGGCCTATTAATTATCTTATTTATCATCCTTTATTAACTAGTTGAATAATTATTCAGTAGTTAAATAAATAATCAGTCTTATATTATATCGCTCTACATATGACTCAATAATGACATGGCACAGCCCTAATTACCCAACAAGATGTAGTCGATCTATAAACACAGAGCGATATTCTTTTCCCCACGTCTTCATAAGACACTTCATAACAGATTGTATGATTTTACGTATAAATTTACTAGTGAACCTCAAGATATATTACTGAAACATACAAGTATACTTATTAACTTAATTAACAGTTTTTATTAAATCTCAGTTATATACCTAATAAAAGTAGTACATTCTTATTAAGATATCTGTATTAAAAATAAATAACAGTAAAATCTTATTTTTTTAGTTTTTACTCTTCGTATCTTTCTCTCGAATTCAGATGAACTTTATAAAGAAGGAGAGCGTTAATTTAACTGCTCTTTAATATCATTGAGTTTATTAGTGGTGCTATACAGTAGTATTCTATTGTATGCGGTATGATACGTGTGTACATTATCGTTTTACAAATAACAGATTTTATAATCTGAGGCGTTATACACAACCACATGGCCTTGAGTTGATTTGTTAAATACTAACGCTTACACTACGGCTGATTTTATAGTTAAATTTCGCTATGTCCGGAAGGACATATGTATAAAAACTATATTTTACGGTGTGGTTTTATTACTTAAAGTAAATAAATTAGCTAGAGTAAATAAATGGTGGCGGAACGGACGGGACTCGAACCCGCGACCCCCTGCGTGACAGGCAGGTATTCTAACCGACTGAACTACCGTTCCACGTTGTTTCCTCGCACTGTAAAACAGAATATACATTACAGTTAACGTGTAATGTTGTCAACGTCTTTCCTGAGTATATAGACTGTTATAATTTTGTACAAATACTAGACGAGCATCATGTTGCTCTATATGAGTAGTCGCGCCATAAGCAACCACCACTTTTTTTGGACACAAGATCCAAACATGCTTCATGAGCTACTAACTCTTCATCATTAGCGTACACTACTTTCATGTTCAATGCTAATCGAACAATACGTTGAATATTTTTGGTGGAATCAATGTGCTGAATCTCGTTTTCTGGATGAAATACCATAGACGTCTGACCACCGGTCATTTCCAGGTATACTTCTGCTAAGATTTGAGCATCCAATAAAGCACCATGTAAGGTGCGCTTACTATTGTCTATCGCATAGCGATTGCATAGGGCATCAAGATTATTACGCTTGCCAGGAAACAAACGGCGAGCTATAATCAAGCTATCAGTAATAGTACAAAAGGTCTCAGTCTTCGGAATACCTTTTTGAAGTAATCGAAATTCATGATCTATAAAACCAATATCAAACGCTGCATTATGGATGACTAACTCGCTACCATATATAAAATCAAGAAATTCATCGGCGATCTTATCAAAAGTTGGCTTATCAGCTAAAAACTCATCGCTTATACCATGTATACTATAAGCTTCTGGATCCACCAACTGATCCGACTTAATATAGACATGGTAATGTCGGCCTGTTAAATGACGATTGATTACTTCCACCGCACCAATTTCAATGATACGATGACCTTCATAGTGCAATCCAAATTTATTAATGCCCGTCGTTTCTGTATCAAGAATAATCTGTTTTGTGTTAGTTAAAATCATATTTTAGTGCTCACGGCGCTCATTTATGTCAGACGTATCCTTTAATAACTAATCGGAAGAGTCTGCTGCAATGCTTAAAAAAGTAGAAATTTTTACCGATGGCTCCTGTCTTGGCAACCCAGGACCAGGAGGTTATGGTATAATAATCCGTTACAAACAGGTTGAAAAGCTCTTTAGTATGGGTTATCACTTAACCACTAATAACCGTATGGAGTTGATGGCGACGATTGTAGCGCTAGAAGCGTTAATTCCACCTTGTAACATAATCCTTAAGACCGATAGCCAGTACGTACACCAAGGAATAACTCAATGGGTTTTTAATTGGAAAAAACGCGGATGGAAAACCGCTAATAAACAACCCGTTAAGAATATTGACCTATGGAAGCACTTAGACTTAGTCATACATCGCCACCACATAACATGGAAATGGGTGAAAGGTCACGTTGGTCATATAGAAAACGAACGCTGTGATGTTCTAGCACGTGATGCGGCTAGCCATCCAACTCAGAAGGATAACGGCTATAATCCGGATGTTTAAGATAGTGTGTACGATAACTCTTGATCGCCTTTGCATCACGTCTGAAAACAACTTTGTTAGCCCTGCTTTCATCGGTGTGAGTAGCAACGGTAATGTACGTTTCCATGCCAAAATACTATTAATCTCCTAAAACTGGTATATGAGTACATAAAAACCTTCCACCTCTATTTCTGCCATGGTAATACATGACATCGCACTTGATATAATATCTCGTAATTCAATAAACTCAACCAATCTAGCATATGCATCTGACTAAACATTCAGCTAACATAAAGCTGTCGATCGCACCAACAGGAAAAAACTTACTTAATCCTCATAAACTAGGTGGCTTAAAGTCTCTAATTACTAACCAACTATTATCAATTAAAACTCGATCAACCTCACATAGTAAACGATAAGCATCATTAACATAGCAGAGCATGCGAGCTAGTAAGGACGTATCTAATGATTTTGTAAAAATGGAAACAGGAAACTTTCCGCAATAACTTACAGTGTATTCCCTGTTAACCATACATTTACCTGATGTAAGATGGTACATTGATCGGCCGACACACTGGCACGTAAGTCACTGAGCTTCAATAAATGAAAACCAAATAACTTTGACCACCATAGTCGTAACTGATATTCAAGCGCTCCCCGGAAGCACT
Source organism: Candidatus Gillettellia adelgis (assembly GCA_020541285.1). Classification (GTDB taxonomy): domain Bacteria; phylum Pseudomonadota; class Gammaproteobacteria; order Enterobacterales; family Enterobacteriaceae; genus Gillettellia; species Gillettellia adelgis. The sequence goes on from CP047043.1 coordinate 1,027,986, forward strand.
CTCCCAATGGCAGTTCAGACCATAACGATGAGCCAATAAACTTTTCTAGAAAATGGACTAGTTTTATTATTTATAATCTTCTTTTATTTCAAATCGCTATTAACAAACTAAAGTATATAGATCTAATCTAAATTCTTGCTTTTATAGAAAAGAAATCTTTAATTCTTATTAAATAAAAATGTAAGAGTACCAGTATCAATGCAAAACAGCATCTTCTGTAGTAATACATTTAGATTAACCGTACTTTGTCAGTATTTATGAAATATTTGTACGTTAAACGTTAAATATCCGTTATATCGAAGCGCTTTCGTAACACTAGAGCATTTCTAACATGGCGGATTATAATATTTTCATTTACAGAGCATTTCTAAACTTTTATAAGAACGTATGAAGTTCTTCGTATAATTATCGGCGTAGAAGATAACTCCTACACCCAAGGAATCTTAAGATTAGAGAAGCAGGCAACAACAAAATTTAAGACCTCTTTTACTAATCAATAACTATAAATACATGTTAACAGCCAATACACATTCCATTTGCTGTAACATGCAATATAGACTTAATGCTTATATCTATAGTTCAAACTATGTGTTACGCTCCTAAACAGCATGATATATCTTTTTGGACCAAACCTACCTCACTGTCAGTGAATAAATCATCTCAAACTTTCAAGGGTAGTGTAATAGTCGGATAGAATATTGCGTATCCCAGCTAGCAAATTGAATAGATGATCAATACGTTTAGTGCAGAAGATTATTACCTTTTACTGTGCAATTTAAAAGACGCTGAACCAACACAACAATTTATTTTAGGTTTTAGTTAATTACTATGCAAGGGTTGCTATTAAAATGTTTGGATACATTGCTGGTCTTTTAGGCATTTTATATTTTAGTTTTCTTAGTGCGAGTGATTTTAACTACATGTGCGTAAGTGTTCATTGACATAATGGAGCATTTAGTATAAATCGCAAACAGCAAGAACATTCTTCTTCTTCACATATCTTTCAGTGACTTCACTGTATAATCCCAGCAATTTATTTCCTCCCTATCTTGTAACACTCTAATGATTTAAGGAACATGCAAAAAAAGTATTTCTTATGACAGAAGAGGTTTTCAATTTTTTGTTGAATCGAATGTTTCAATAAACTCACTCTCCACATAAACTTATGGTTTATGTTAGCTCAAAATATCAAGGCTGCATTAGTAATAGTAATTATATAACCACATTCTTCTAAGTGCTTATAAAAACGCGCTACCGCACCGTAGCAATTTTAAAGATTTTAGAAAAATACTTTGGATAAGTAGATAAACACTATTATATAATCTATCTAATTATGCATACTTAAAGACAATGGTGAGACACGACGACTATGTCTGTGGTAGATTTTTTGATCTATTCATGATATATTTTAGAAAATTCTTTAATTATTAGCTGGGAGTTATGATTAAAAATCATAATTACCACAGTATTTCGAGAATCAATCGTGCGACCCTGACTATTAATCAAACGATTATCACCAAATAACTGCATAACATGTTGCATATATCTCAATATGTTTTTCTGATTTATCTAACAGAACTAACACATAAGATCTTCAGCATACTGCTTCATTAGGTAACCACTCTCATCATTATTAAGATAACCCCGGAGATACACCTAACCGAAGAGATACTAAGTGATTATCCAGGAACGCAGACGCAAAAATTCACGATATTACTGTGGCGAGATCAAAAAGAAATAAACAGTGTTTTGCAAAGTGTTTTTACCTATTTTAGTCGGACCGACGAACAAAAAACAATAAATTTAACGATTAATCTGAGAATATCCGGAACAACTAAGACGAATCGCATTAGTAACGGCTATGTTGTACCACTGCGTTATGACTGATTACTCTTGCATGAAGTTTATGCTTGTCAGTATAGCAATTTATAACGTTTTAATTCTAATATTCTAACCACAAGCATACCTGTAATACACGCTAGCACTTCACCGATTTGTATATCGGTCACACGATTATGCAGTAACTTTATATTATTACTTTCAATTTACGACATAATAACTATTTTCTACAGACCAGGAATTTAACTATATGCATATCAGACATTTATTCTGAGTCATTAATACAACATACTGTCTCTAAAATAGACTATCCTACTATAGCTTAGCTTTGATATTCTACATATCGTAGAATAAATCTTTTCAGCTTGTAACCCTATTCTATGAAGAATACTCGTATTTTCTTTAATTCACGACTAGAACATCTTTATGTATTTCTTACAAGTGTCTTCAGATTCTTCATGCAATATGCTTGCTTTTCTAGTTTTTGTTGCGTAATGCGGTGTTCTACGTGATTGCGTAACTCCGGCTTAGCATTCATTGACATACGGATGCTAGCTACTCCTTCATCGATGAAATCAAATAGTTTTATTCAGAAATAAACGACTACTTTTATAACAGCAAGGCATTTGGGCTGCTATAACAATCTCTGGGTAATACTTTTAAACATGATGATACAACTCATTTCGTTCTTTCAAACATGCATAATAGTCACGTGATCATCTATAGACAGTACTGGAACATAAGGTTTTTTTTGAAATCGACGCGCAAGAACTGTCAATCTTTCGAAATATATTGACAAGACTCATTCGGGATAGTCACACTAATACAGTGCAGTCTTCCCCCTTGTGCTAATGCCGGCTTTATCATACCCCAACATTTATAAGCACCATTCATTCTCCATAAACTAACAAATAATGTATAATTCATCAATAAAAAGCTTTCTTTCTTTAGTGATAGTCTTTAAGACTCCGTTAGACGCCTTTCAACCTCTCTGGAACACTTAGCGCTAGTAATTCAGGGTGTATCTATATAATCTAAAGACAACGTACGTTTATACTGTAGTCTTTTAGAAACGTTTTTCTTTTTAGTACATTGTACGAAGTCTGCAATGATAACGATTTACCTACTCGAAATTCACTAAGTAAATCTGTTTATTTTGCACGATGCTTAATACATAAATAGTGCGATAACTTTCTTCGTCATAACTAACTCATTGATTAAATTTACTTGGCGCGGCACGTTGGATCATATCAATAGTATTATTTAATACCTTCAATGATATTTATTATATCAATTTTCGTTTTATCATTGCCTCGAATCTTCTACAGAGCTTTTCAAGTTTTATTCGCTATTGCGCCAGCAATGTTAATTGCTGAATTAAAGTGCTATGATCTTTAAATATTTTAAGAATCAACACTCAAAAAAAATAAAATTTTTTGGATCCTTGCTTTCATATTAACTGATTTCATAATTTTCAAAACACATAGAAAGTTTTTTAAATAGTTGAACCTTGCCACCCTTACCTTATATTTTAGTAAGCGAGACAATACTTTTAATTTTCGTGAATGTATACTCTACGTTAATACCAGATTAAGACAATACTCGAAGTACAACTTCACCTATCCAATGAAGTAGGATAGTTATTAAATATAACACCTTAAACTAGTTGTCAAACCCCAAACGATAATGACTAAGTATCTGTGATATGCGAGTTACAGTGTTATTTATTAAAGCAATCAGATTCTTAAGACCTCTAAGTTAGAGTGATAGCTACTACTAATTTTTCATTTAAAATAACAATCTACATCTTCAAAATTATATGCGTTATAATGCACATTGCATGTACATAAAATTTTCTCATATAGTTGGTCACTTTACTAATATAAACCTAAAATATTAATGAACCTTATCTATCTGCTCAGAATGAAGACTCTCGACAGCTGCTTCAGTCAATGCCTTACTAGCATAGTACTCTATTACCATAGAATCTCAAACGCAAAATATAATTAATATATTTCGACCTAAAATTTTTAGTATTATACTATGTAGTACTAAATTTTTTGCATTTAATGAGTTAAATTAGTCTCATAAAATGTACAATATATCTAGTTTTATTATATGAATACATATAATTTATTTAGTTACACTCATAGTAACCAGTGCTATCAGCAGCTTTTGCTACTCACACTGCAAAAGACTTACATAGCTAATATATAGAGAACGGCTTATTGTTATTCATGTGCTCAATAAGATTACGAATCTCCATTACAATATCTTATATCTATGAATACAACTAACCACTACAATTAACCAATCAAAGTAATCTTAGCGATAAGGTCGCTTTTCTCTCTAAAAACCACAACAGTTGCTCGCATATCCTATGTCAGGATTATTGCTGAACAATCTTAATGTAACAAAAGTCACCTAGAAGTTACGATTCATATCAGTTAGGAATTTTATTATTAAATATACGCTTACTGATAACGTCACCATAAATAAAGATCACAACAAGCGAATCTAGGCTAGTACCGTTATAACAGACTCAAAAACAACATATTTCTCATCTAATTAGACTGACATATTCGACAAAATTCATCAAATTAATGCAAATTACAGTTACATGTGGCCGTCTGATCTCAATATCCTCAATTGATTATGAGATAAGCTGAATTACATATTGATTCATTGCAATCTGTATACCTTAACGCTTAAAGTTTTCGCGAATCATATACGATAATATTTTTGCTAAATCCAAGTAGAATACTGCAGTAAACACAGTATGTTGTCTGAATGTTACATCTTTTAGTAAATCAAAGAACATTTGTGTGCTATCTATGGATTGCTTAGTGTTTTACATCTTTATATCAGGTATGAATATGGATTATAGCGATCGATATTGATGGTCAACATTCGTCTCTGTTATATAGGTATCACTCACTTTCAATGGTAATAACCGTTCCATCAAAAATAATACATAGCTTACTGAGTTACTCAGTAAATGTTCTGAACAACAATAAAACCCATAATTTACCATTAAATCAATCATATTCACGAATTACCTGACTCAATATATAGTGGAATTTTATTATACTTGTAACCTTTATAGAAGCATAATTAATACTGATTGCTAAAGACATAATTTTATTCCAGTAGATATTAGGATATATGCTAGATTGTGTTTCCTGTGTTAGATGAGCAAAATTAATCAACGTAGCTATATACTGATCGTTGGTATCTTATTCTAATTTTCATAAGCTTTTATAAAGATTTACTATGCTACCTTATTACATCTAATAATATACCAAACAGCTCTTTGTAGCCGAAACTACTGTAATATAGTCACTAAATTATGCCGAAATAATACGGAAGTATGCTGTTATTTATTGATTCACTTAGTTATTGCTTGCGTAGCTAGTAAAATTTATTATTAAATAGCTAATAAGTTTATGTATTCTATCGAAGTAATATAATTATCAGAATGCTAACTGTAGGGTTGAATAAAGTGTTATGTAAAAACTCACTGATGTGTTAATATTCGACAGCTTAGTGAAAGGGGTGCGAAGTTTTAGTAATCATATCTAATGTGTAGTTTTTTAAACTTATAGAATAACTGCAATTATAGCATAATCAGCTTTTTAAAGCATTTAAAAATAAGATAGTTAGAATGCTGTCTTCTGTATAAAGAAGCATGCCATTGTCTTGTTCATCAATATCATAAAACAACAACATTTCGACTCTAATAACTAGAGTGTAGAGCAGTGTGATTGCGATATTTTGTCAAATATACTGATATAAATGTATTTTTTCTTAGTAATAAATAAAACGAACATCACTAACGCTACTGTATAATTTTGTGTTTTAAATTTTTCGCTGTTCAGCCTGTAACGCAGTTATCAAATCGATCATATCTTGTGGCAAAGGTGCATACCACTCCATTTGGCTTCCAAAAATCGAGTAATGCATGCGTAACATAGTGGCATGCAACGCCTGGCGATCGAAGCTGCGCAGCATATTTATCAAGGCTGGTGGCGTACCTTTCGGTAATCGTAGGCGCCCGCCGTATACCTTATCACCCACCAGAGGATGGTGGATATGTGACATATGTACGCGAATCTGGTGAGTACGACCAGTTTCTAAACGCAAACGGAGGTGAGTATGAGTGTGAAATTTTTCTATCACTTGATAATGCGTCACTGCTGATTTACCTGCAGCATTCACTGCCATATGTGTGCGTTTAGTGATATGACGCGAAATAGGTTTATCCACCGTACCACCAGTAGTCATCGCACCTATCACGATAGCTTCGTATTCTCGTGTGATCTTTCGAGTCTTTAGAGCTTCTAGCAATCGAGCTTGTGCTGATATAGTTCTCGCTACTATCATTAAACCAGTAGTATCTTTATCTAAGCGATGCACGATACCTGCGCGAGGTACAGTAATGCTTTCCGGATAATAATGTAATAATGCATTCAGCATAGTACCGCCTGGATTACCAGTTCCAGGATGTACAACCAAATTACGTGGCTTATTGATTACCAGAATATCTCTATCCTTATAAATAATATCTAAGACAATCTTCTGTGGTTCCCAACAAGCAGCTACTTCTAAACTTTTAGAAATAGAAACTAACTCTCCACCCAGCACTTTTTCTTTTGGCTTATTTACCGTTTTACCATTAACCTGTACTTGATTCTTTAAAATCCACGCTTTGATGCGAGAACGTGAATAATCAGGGAATAATTTAACCATCGCTTGATCTAAGCGTTGTTTAACTTGAGATTCGGCGACCCTTGCAGTGATAGTTACTAGTGGCACCATATGCGGTATCTGACTTAACGTTGGGTTTTACAACTATATAATTGAATATAACATACATGTCTTGTATGACATAAAATATTCGCACTGTAAAATAATGTAAACTCCGCAGTTCCTAAGAAAAGTCAGGCTACGAGTGATTAGGATGAACCAAAACAAAGAGCGCATATGCAATAGTGAGTATGACAGTTATACTTAGTTTTTTTAAACAACTTACCGGATAGTCTCATAATACACTCTGAGGATAATAAAACGCCATGCAGAATATGAAATATCTGATAGTAATAGTTATATTTAGTTTATTGCTATCAGGTTGTTCCACTCATCAATACATAACGTCCAATAAACCACTGACAGAACATTATGCTCTGGCCCAAAAAAACATGCAGGACGGTAACTTCAAGGAAGCTATTGCACAACTAGAAACGTTAAATAAACGCTATCCTTTCGGGCCATATTCCCAACAGATTCAGCTAGATCTAATCTATTCGTACTATAAATCCAGCAACTTTATTTCAACTCAAGCATCTATTGATCGCTTATTGCGTGTGCATCCAACACATCCGAATATCGATTATGTTATGTACATGCACGGCTTAACTGATATGGCACTGAATGATAGTACATTACAAAGTTTCCTCAGAATTGATTGTTCAGATCGCGATCCGCAGAACGCGCGTGCTGCATTTCATGACTTCCACCAATTTATTTGGCGTTTTCCTAATAGCCAGTACGTCGCGGACGCTCATAAACGTTTAGTTTATCTAAAAGGACGTTTAGCTCAATACGAACTGTCAGTACTAAAATACTATATGAAACGCGGCGCTTACATTGCAGTTATTCATCGTGCTGAAGATATGTTATGTAAGTACCAAGATACTAAGGCAACCTATGATGCACTGCCATTCATGAAAGATGCTTATCAAGTATTACAATTAAACATAGAAGCCGAAAAAGTCGCCAAGTTAATCGACGCTAATCCAAGACATATGGGAACATCATACTAAAAAGCTATGGGGTGGACGTATATCTAGATCAATTAAATTAAATCAAGATATCAAAAAAAATAACAGATTGTATATGACTATGCCTATAGTCCGGGGAGAGTCAATCCGTCATTATAACTCTAATTTTTTAAGTTAGTCTTTCAAGTAACGGTTACAGAATTGCTATGTAAACTACTCTATATATTAGAGCTACCTACCATTTTCTTAAGTTTCTATTCTATTTAATGCCATTAAATAGAATCAGCTATAAAACTTAAAAAGTTTGCTTTCTTTGTCACTCAAATGATCCTCTTACTCTACTTAAGTAATATAAAATATCTATTATGACTATTTAACTATATATTTATATGGCGCGCCGATATTTTATAGTGTTGATTTTAAATTTTATTAATATACTTTAATTAAAAACATTTGCGCTGTTAAACTAAAATTATTTAATACTTTATAATCTTATTTATCGCTTAACATCTAAAATAGACTCAAGTTACTAAAGTAATTTTTACACTTACAAAATTATAAATTTTTTAGAATATGTTAACAGTTATAATGTAGCACTATTTATAGGAGATACATTTATTTATGATAATGGGCTTACAATAACGTACGATCATTCAAGAAAACGACACGTGAAGCATACTTTTAGGACTAAAAGCCAATACAATGCGTAATACTCAAAATTCGTATAGCATAACAGCGTATAAACAGTATTAATGCGTTAAGTTACACTGACGATAACGTATAAATAATAAACTATAGTGACTGAGTATGCTTAACGAAAAAACTAACAATTGTGCAATACTTAACCATGAACTAGTTCTAACAACGAGCTCACTAAGTTGAAGCTGGATTTAAGGCTAAAGTTTATATAATTTTAGACGAGTATATTAACAGGTATATATTTAAGTTACTGAGGAAAAGCTGCATCATATATAACTTCGCAATACTTGGTTTATAATTATTTTACTTTAACGGGTAATAGAACGTCTAGTTGCAGATCCAAGGGGAATACGATTATTCCATCTTAGTAGTTACCGTTAAGTTATTTTATCATATTAATTAATTTTAAAGTGCACGGTTAAGATTATAGAGGTGGTTTTTGTATTTCCACATAATCTCTACAAAATGTCGATATATATTGTAGTAAAATACCATACTTTACCGTAATACCTTTCAAGACAATCAAGCAAAAGGATCTTCTATATTTTTAGCGATCATTATCACATAGGATTTTCTTAACTTTACATAAAGATATCGAAGTATCTCTATATTATAGAGTATATATATTTTATATGAGTCAGATTAGTTTCCTTATTATAATAAAAATAATACTTCACTATTCAAAAACCGTATCTTTCGGATTACCGAGTAAGCTATATCGCTTAAGTTTAGTATAATTGATGATATTTAGACAGGTGAAACCGTTTTCGATTTTCTTTCCCTGTCTTGTCCAAAAAACATCTGATTATATCAGTTGTTCTGCAGTGGCTTCACTTCATTAAAAACAATCTGCCTCAGTTTGTCTAGTCTATTATTTTAGTTGTTATAAGCTATTAAAATCTATTTAACTTTTATGCAGTATTTACGAGATATACCAGGAAGCTTCTACAATTAGAGCGATGGTGGTACAGCTAACCACGTCATATGCAGTACGATAGATACTATTGCGGATGGTGTCATTGACACAGTGTTGAATCATAAATTATGTAATGGATAGTGGCACGTCTTCTAAAGAACCCTAAAAGCTTTGTGAGATGTTTATATATAAAATAGCTATAGACACTTTATATTTTAAACATACTCTACCCTTGCTAATAGCATACTGTATTATATTGATACAACACGACATAACATAAACATAATGAGGTTCAGCTATTCAGCTCACGTGCCAGACCTAAAAGTTACAGGAATGGTTTTACATGATTAGATTGTTCCCTATATTATAGTATACATAACTCACACCCTATACTAACTAAAAATTCGTACATTCAATGTATATAATTACAATATACATAGCTTAAAATTAAATATCTTTAATAATTCTGGGTATGCATACATCGAATAATAATGCTATTAACTGATCATAAATATAATTCTTCACAATCGAAGCTGAACACTTATCCCTGCAAGTATATATTCTTACAACTCATTGTGATTTAAATAATAAATAATAACTGTCACGCATACAAAATACATGAAAATCATATGCACTATCTACGTCTAAAAATAGATGCAATAAAATACAATAGATTGATATTATAATTTTATACAAAAAGTCGTACACCTTACACTAAAGTTGTATATAGCATCTTGAGTGTAAAACATATCGATTATCAGACGCAGTAATATATCAGGCAACCCTTCAAACCGCCTTATAACAACCATGTTATGGTAGTATTAGTAAGTACTATATTACGGCGATATTAGTTAGTACAAGGTGCCAATGTAACTATTACCGGAGTTTTTTTTAACAATCTACTCATTGCACATGGATAAGTATTGCATCTAGATTATAGAGAGGTATAATACACCTATATCTCATACATAGTGCTTTACTGCCGAAGTGGCGAAATAGGCAGACGCAGTTGATTCAAAATCAACCGTAGCAATACATGCCGGTTCAAGTCCGGCCTTCGGCACCAACCGCATATGAGTGAGTCTTTCTTAACTTAGATTGAGTACCTAAAGCTAAACCTTAAAGCATTCGTTTCAATTTTTAGTAAATACTAGTCAATTAATTTAATTCTAATATTCATTTGTTGTGACAAGTAAGATTGCAAATATTTTCTGATGTCATCATTTTGTTCTCACATAGCCCTTTAAATAGAATTATGGACATAGCTATGAACAATTGTAATTGCATCTTTAAACTAACTGCCTAAGTTAAGCATGATTTTTGCTATAAACACTTATATACTTACAAGTTTTGCAATACTTGTTTTGTAATCAAACTTTATCTTTATAACTGTAAATCAAGCATATTTATAAAATCTTGTATCTCTGGTAATTACAGGTATATACCATCACACTTTAAACTCACAGAAACCAGAAAGATGGTCAATTAAAAAATATAAATAACAGCAATGTTCTGTATTAAAAGTAGGTTAACACATATATAACCTCGAGTATAATAAATATCGATTAGTATTATGATGAGTACATAACCGCAAAGTAAGTGATAACAGTTCTTTGCTATTATAAGATAGGATATCCGATTCATGAGTAAACCAGTGCTTACCATACATGGTAATACAGGTACACAAAAACCTACAGTGAACGCTCGGTTGCAATTGCCACCACAACGCGTATTGACGGTACGCAACTTAAGTGTCAACTTTTATCAGAAAGATAACACTGTTCAGGCCGTACGTAATTTATGTTTTGAGGTCAATCGTGGCGAAACGCTAGCGATTGTAGGTGAATCGGGTTCTGGTAAATCAGTCACCTCGTTGGCACTCATGCGATTAGTTGAGCATGATGGTGGTCATATCATTAGCGGCATATCAGCGTTTCGTCGCCGTAACGGTGAAGTAGTTGATTTAATACATATGCCTCAAAACACATTACAAAAAGTACGTGGGGCAGATATTGCGATGGTCTTTCAGGAACCAATGACTTCACTTAACCCAGTATTTCCTATAGGGGTGCAAATTACTGAATCATTACAGTTACATCAACGCATAGATAATCGTAGCGCTCAGATAGAAGCGCTACGCATGCTAGATCTAGTGTGTATCCCAGAGGCTCCAGCCATGCTTAGACGTTACCCGTATCAATTGTCTGGCGGCATGCGTCAGAGAGTAATGATCGCTATAGCGCTTGCCTGCAAGCCATCACTCCTAATTGCTGATGAACCTACCACTGCACTAGATGTCACGATTCAAGCGCAAATTTTGCAATTAATACAGATGTTGCAACAAGAAATGCAGATGGCAGTAATCTTTATTAGCCATGATATGGGGGTGGTAGCAAGAATCTCAGATCGAGTACTGGTAATGTATCACGGTGAGCAAGTAGAACAAAACACCGTACATCAATTGTTTTCTGCACCACAACATTCTTACACTCAAGCATTACTAATGGCAGTACCAAAGCTAGGAGCAATGGCAGATACACGCTTTCCAGTTAAATTCCCTATAGCAAATAAAAATGAAAAAAGTATACCACAAGATACCGTGTTAACTGACTCCCCACCCATCATACAAGTAAAACATTTAATCACGCGTTTCAATCTGCGCAGCGGCATCCTGAATCGTATCACTCATCGAGTACATGCTGTAGAAAATATAAGTTTTGATATTTATCCCGGTGAAACACTGGGGCTTGTAGGCGAATCGGGCTGCGGAAAATCTACTGCCGGTCGAGCACTTCTAAAGCTCGTAGATAGTCAGCATGGAACAATTACTTTTAATGGCTGCCAGATTAATCGATTGCATGGTGTAGCATTGCAGCGACTGCGTCAAGACATCCAGATTATCTTTCAGGATCCTTATGCTGCACTTGATCCACGACTAACAGTCGGTTTCTCTATCATGGAGCCACTCCTAGTACATCATATCATGACTACAAAAGAAGCACGACGACGAGTAGCCACTCTGCTTGAGCGTGTTGGGTTGTTACCAGAGCATGCGCTACGCTATCCTCATGAATTCTCTGGTGGCCAACGTCAACGAATTTGTATTGCACGTGCCATCGCATTAAACCCAAAATTGCTTGTCGCTGATGAAGCAGTGTCAGCGCTTGATGTATCTATCCAAGCGCAAATTATTAATCTATTATTTGATTTACAACGCGAGCTTGGTATTGCCTTCTTATTTATTTCTCATGATATAGCAGTGATAGAACGCATTAGCCATCGCGTAGCAGTGATGTATATGGGGCAGATCGTAGAAATTGGCCCACGGCAAGCTGTATTCAACCACCCACAACATGCTTACACTCGACAACTGATGGCAGCAGTGCTAATTGCGGATCCTAATCACACTTACCAATATCAGCGGCTATGGGTAAATGACATGCCTAGCTCAATTCGTGCGTTGGGCGATGAACCTATTACTGCGCCGCTCGTAGAGATTGATCCTGGGCATTTTGTTGCGCGTCATCCGATTTCTAATATCTTCTAAAATATTTATAGAGAGCAGCAAGATGAAGCGCATAATTAACTGTAATGTACTAGTAGCGTCCCTTCTGCTAGCAGGAACTAGTCCGGCTTTGGCGTCAAAGGATATAGTCATCGCTGTGGCTTCAAATTTTACTACACTTGATCCTTATGATGCCAATGATACTCTATCTCAAGCGGTTTCTAAGTCATTTTATCAGGGATTATTTGGTTTTAACAAACATATGAAGCGAGTGAACGTACTCGCGAATAGCTATACAATCAGTAAAGATGGTCTTACCTATATTATTAATTTACATCAAGGTATTAAATTTCATGACGGCACTCTATTTCAATGCTCAAGCAGTGAAAATCAACCTTGATCGTGCTAGCCAACCAACTAACCACCTAAAACGCTATCACCTATTTAAAATGATCGACAAAACAGAGGTAATAAATGACAATAAAGTTAAAATTATGTTAAAACAACCCTTTTCAGCATTCATCAATAATCTTGCGCACCCAGCGGCTGCCATCATTTCTCCAAAAGCACTCGCATATTATGGAAAACATATCGGGTTTCACCCGGTCGGTACTGGACCCTATCAGTTTGTCACCTGGAATCAAACTGAATTCGTTAAAGTGAAAAAATTCAATAACTACTGGAAGTTTGGATTACCAAAACTCGATAGTATCACTTGGCGACCAGTAGTTGATAATAACAGCCGTGCAGCAATGTTACAGACCGGTGAAGCTACCTTTATCTTCCCCGTACCATATGAGCAAGCTAAGATGCTTTCAGAAAACTCAAAGCTAAATGTAGCAGTAGAGCCATCCATTCAACAGCGTTATATTAGTTTAAATGTTACTCAAAAACCATTTGATAATTTAAAGGTACGACAGGCACTAAATTATGCCATTAATAAAGAAATGCTAATTAAAGTAGCATTTTCTGGCTATGCAGTGCCGGCGGAAGGGCCAGTTCCATCGATGATCGAATTTACTACTCGCTATCAACCATGGCCATATAATCCTTCTAAGGCACGTCAGTTACTTAAAGAAGCGGGCTACCCAAACGGTTTTACTTCCATCTTATGGTCGTCTCATAACCATAGTACCGCGCAAAAAGTATTACAGTATGTTCAGAATCAACTGGCGCAGGTAGGAGTAAAGGTCATGATAACCGCTATGGACGCCGGACAACGTGCAGCCAAAGTAGAAAGTATTGGAGTACAAGATACTGAAGTGCGTATGCTCTATACTGGCTGGTCTGCATCGACTGGCGAGGCAGATTGGGCCCTATCGCCACTATTTTTAAGTCAAGCAGCGCCTCCTAAACAGTTTAACACTGCGTTTTATAAGAACACACACGTAGATGATGATTTAAGTGCTGCATTAACCACGACTAATCACACTGAGAAACAAAAACTTTATCAGGATGCACAAAATCGTATTTGGGCCGACGCACCATGGATCTTTCTAACAACTGAACGCTTACTCTCGGCCTATAATAAACAACTAAGCGGTTTCTACGTCATGCCTGATGTCTCATTTAACTTTGATAATGCTAATCTCCAGTAAAATACTGTCCTTCTTCTTTTACTTATTAGAATATTAGAAATAACTGGAATTAACTGAGATGCTGAATTATTTTCTAAAACGATTGTTGGGTTTAATCCCCACACTGCTGATAGTAGCAGTATTAGTATTTTTATTTGTGCACACAATGCCAGGTGATCCAGCTAGACTCGTAGCGGGGGCAGAGGCTGATCAAGAAGTAGTGCAATTAGTTCGTCAAGATTTAGGCCTTGATAAGTCGTTACTTCAACAGTTTGTTCATTTTTTCATTAACGTGCTGCGAGGAAATTTCGGTATTTCAATAGCATCAAAACGCCCAGTATGCGAAGAAATCGCATCGCGTTTTATGTCAACCTTTTGGTTAACAATCACCAGTATGCTATGGGCAGTAATCTTTGGTCTTGCAGTTGGTATAATATCAGCAATATGGCGTAATCGCTGGCCAGACTACCTCGGCATGATCTTAGCAGTATTAGGTCTTTCGTTCCCACCGTTTGCGCTTGGTATGTTATTAATGCAAATTTTTTCAGTCAATTTCGGATGGTTACCGACAATTGGTGCTGACAGTTGGCGTCACTACATCTTACCCTCTATTACATTGGGAGCTGCAGTAGCAGCAATAATTGCACGCTTTACTCGCACTTCATTGGTGGAAGTATTACAGGATAACTATATACGCACCGCACGTGCTAAGGGTGTGCCAGAAATCTTAGTAGTGATAAAACACGCGCTACGTAATGCAATGATCCCATTAGTAACCATGATAGGTCTGCAATTTGGATTTTTACTCGGCGGTTCAATCGTAGTAGAGAAGGTATTCAATTGGCCAGGGCTCGGACGATTATTAGTCGATTCAGTAGAAATGCGTGATTACCCGGTAATTCAAGCTGAAGTGTTATTATTTTCATTAGAGTTTATTTTAATCAATCTACTAGCAGATATCCTATACGCAGCCGTTAACCCAACAATACGCTACCAACGAGGAAAGGCATGATTAAATATTGGAGATACAGCACCCTAGTGAAGAAAAAACCAATCCTTGAGTTCCATTTAGTGCGTACACCCTGGCATGAGTTTTTCCGACGTTTTAGGCAGCAAAATATAGCGATAATTTCTGGTCTCGTGCTGCTGCTGCTCATGCTTGCTTCGCTATTAGCACCATATATTGAACCCTTTGATGCAGAAAACTATGTTGATTATGATAAGATAAACGACGGTCCTTCATTAATGCACTGGATGGGTTTAGATTCTTTGGGAAGAGATATTTTCAGTCGCCTCTTGATGGGATCGCGTATCTCGTTGGCAGTAGGTGTATTATCAGTGTTAGTTGGTGGGATGATAGGAACCTTGCTCGGGCTACTAGCTGGCTACTATGAAAACGTATGGGACCGTCTTACTATGCGTATATGCGATGTACTATTTGCTTTTCCTGGTATCCTACTAGCACTTAGTATAGTAGCGATTATGGGCAACGGTATAGCAAATTTAGCTATCGCAGTAACGGTTTTTAGTATTCCAGCTTTCGCTAGATTAGTACGAGGAAATACGTTGCTACTAAAACGCTTAACTTATATCGAGTCAGCACGCAGCATTGGTGCTTCAAACTGGACTATCATTTTATGGCATATTTTACCAGGAATTCTCCCTTCTATAATAGTGTATTGTACCCTGCGTATTGGTACTTCGATTATTACAGCGGCCAGCCTTTCTTTTCTTGGTCTTGGTGCGCAACCGCCAACCCCAGAATGGGGAGCCATGCTGAATGAAGCAAAGGCTGATATGATCATTGCACCTCATGTCGCAATTTTTCCAATCTTGGCGATATGTTTTAGCGTCATGGCGTTTCATCTTTTAGGCGATGGATTGCGAAATGCTTTGATTCCACAACTAAAAGAGTAAAAGAAACATTAAAACAATACACATAGTAACTAGATAAACATCGCATATTCCGCGACATAGTATAAAGTTAACTAAGTGTACACAACTTACTACAATCTATTAACAAATACATCAGGTATTTCCTTAGGTTTCTATTTGTTGCTCAATCATAAGTACTACAGTGCTAAAACTAAATGTATAACATGCTATTGTAACTAGTACTGTAGAATTTTAGCTACATGACTTGTATAGCACAGCAATATCTTTTGGTCATACAACAACCCAATCAACCTAACATACTCATGTATACGTCAGTAACGCTACAAAGTAAGAGAATCTACTAAAATTAAAACGGTGCAATAACTATTTAATATGGTCTTTACTAATGATGAAATCCTGTGGTTCAAACCGCACTCAGTAGTGTAACTGAATGATACCATTATTTTTTAATATAAAAAGTTAGAATCTGTAAAACAATTTTAATGCACCATTACAATTAAACCGACTCTTTTTGATAGCCTGTCTCCTTCCGTATTTAATATAATTTGGAGATAACGAGGTCAATACTTAATAGGTTATGCTATATTATTAAAAGTTTGTTCTTTAATGTTATCACGGTAATAGTATCCTGATGATGATTATTGTGCAACTATATACTAAAAATGCTTCTACATTAACTATTACACTTATAATTAATAAATTATCTATAATAATATTACATAGACTTTCTATGGAAGAGCCCTATTTCATTATCATAAGAACTAAATTTTTGCTTAATACTAGAACAGATCCCTCTGTATTAAAGATGTTCTTATGAATAAACACGTCATTATATAAGCTATACTTATAGCTTAAAATCACTAAAATCAAGCCTAATTGTTTAAGCTTGTCACCTTCATGATACTTTGATATATCTGTATATCAGCGAGCTACTACATACTAGAAAACTACTACCCTCCACCCTCCACTAAGGACTCTGGTAGCGACTGGACGTAGCATAAAGGACAAAGCTAATCATGTTATTCAATAAATAGTTTATTTCAAATAAACAAGATAATACAGCGGATTAATGAATCGTAAGATATCTATTTGCATGCTTCTAAGTCTGACTATATATCCGAATAAATAGTTTGAAAATTAAAGAACACTGCTCCTTCTATCTACTGCGTTTTCTATCTATTGTATATATAATGACGAACTTAAAACTAAGGTACATAGAAGTTTATGAAAATTCAAAAGAAAACGGGAAATAAACAGTTATTCTTATGCATGAATCTGTTGATCTACACAAGAAACAACTTCTATTTTATCGCAATTAAATTGTGCATCTTATCACACAGATAATCTATGTATATTTTTATATGCTATAAAATAGCAATACAAAATGAACAATACAACATGTATTATTCCTATCTACTATCCCCTCCTTACAATAAAATCTGTATTTAATAGCATTTAAAACAAAGATAAAACAATACGATTGTCACTATTGCGCTTTAAAAACAATATTTATATAGGAAACATATCACTTCTGCGGCAATAAATTTTTAGTCTAACTAAAATAGACGTATAGACTTTATGCTAACTTATAAAAAATCGAAGAACAACATGCATGCTAATGAATCACAGAAATAACCAAAATTTATGTGTATTTCATCTGAGAAACTTGTATTTCATTTAGCTTGTAGATGTTTTTAAAACTTATATGATGTATGCTTACTCTGTAATTACTAGAGCAATCAGCAATTACAGACCACATAACACGCACGATCAAAAACAACTTTTCAGAAAAAACAGAATGCTATTATCCATTTTAGAAGACAATAACGAAGATTTTTGATCGACATACCAAGTGCGCACCACCATCTAGTTGTAACTAGCAAATTATCCTCAAAACAGTAACCTACCTATTTCGTATAATAAGAGAGACATCATCGTATTTTTTAATAATGAGTTAACCACTATATCACCTATATTTTACAAAATTAGATCAGCAACATAAATACTCAAGAATAATCTAGTATTATTTTCAATATAACTCTCTTGAGAGAGCTAAGAGTTTCTAAAACAGCAATTAATTGTGTGTACTAATCAATATAATTTATATATCAACTTTAACGATGTTATCAAGCGTAATCGCAGATTCCTGTAGAGTACACCCAACTTATGAAGTATCTACCTATCAGTTAATCAACGATCGTATCTGCTTTGGAGGCAGCCACCATATTGCTTACTTGATCATGATTAATGCGATTGAATAATCTATTAAACACTTTGATTTGATGTCGCAATAACGGCTGTTGCAAAGTATTCCATTGTAGCTCAGTATTAAGAAACACCTCGCTACGCGCAGCTAACATTGGTAGCACTGGTTTTAGATAAGTCATTAATACACGGAACAAATTGATACCCATAGTACAAATCAATTGTAACTCGGCACCACGGCTTTCTTCCTTTGCCACTACCCAGGGTGCTTGTGTGTCTATATAGCGATTAGCTAGATTAGCCAGCGCCATGATTTCACGAATTGCATGATTAAATTCTCGATTAGCGTAGGCATTACCAATACGGTTTGCCGCATTAACAAACTTGCAATAAAGCGACGGATCAGCTAGTGCATTAGCTAGTTGACCAGAAAAACGGGTGCTGATAAATCTACTACTACGGGAAGCTAAGTTAACAACCTTATTAACGATATCGGTGTTTACACGCTGTACAAAATCTCTTAAATTTAAATCGATATCATCAATGCCTGAAGATGACTTAGCTGCGTAATAATAACGTAGACAATCAGAATCTAAATACTTCAGATAAGTTCTAGCCTTAATGAAAGTGCCTCGTGATTTAGACATTTTAGTACCGTGCACTGTCACGTAGCCATGCACAAAAAGGTTAGTTGGCTTACGAAAGTGACTGCCTTCTAAGATTGCTGGCCAAAATAAACCATGAAAATAGATAATATCTTTTCCTATAAAATGATATAATTCAGTATGAGTATCTTTACGCCAAAACTCATCAAAATCGATATTACTGCATTTGTTACACAAATTTCTAAAAGATCCCATATAACCAATAGGCGCATCCACCCAAACGTAAAAATATTTACCTGGTGCATCTGGTATTTCAAAACCAAAGTAAGGTGTATCTCGGGAGATGTTCCATGTCTGTAGACCAGATATAAACCACTCCTGCATTTTATTCGCTACTTGTTCTTGCAGTGCTCCAGAACGGGTCCATGCTTGTAGCATTGCACTAAACTCCGTTAATTCAAAGAAGAAATGCTCAGAATTACGTATGACAGGCATAGTACCGGAGATTATAGATTTTGGCGAAATTAATTCAATCGGACTATATGTTGCACCACATGCTTCGCAGTTATCTCCATATTGATCCGCTGTTTTGCATCTTGGGCAGTTACCTTTTACAAAACGATCGGGTAAGAACATTCCTTTTTCTAAATCATACAATTGAGAGATGTTACGCTTTTTAATGAATCCATTTTCCTTCAAACGAATATAAATAAGGTTTAATAACTCACGGTTTTCATCACTATGTGTTGAATGGTAATTATCATAACTAATATTAAAATCAACAAAATCCCGTTGATGTTCTTGATTCATTTTTGCAATCATTGCCTCTGGTTGAACTTTTAACTGCTGTGCTCTTAGCATTATTGGCGTACCGTGTGCATCATCTGCACAAATAAAATAAACTGTATGACCACACATACGTTGATAACGTACCCAAACATCCGCCTGAACATGTTCGAGCATATGGCCAAGATGAATGGGACCATTTGCATAAGGAAGCGCACATGTCACTAATAATTTTTTTTCGACTTGAATCATAATAATTATTAACTTTTTTCGCATAAAAGAACTTTTATAGTAACTGATTACATTCTCTGTAGCTAGAGTGGTATCTTAAAATCATACCATAAATAACTTGGTAGCAGCGAGGCAAAAACACAAAATCTATAATACGATATCCCAATTAGTGCTAGAAGTAAGACGCGCTACCATCTATCTATACAACTCGCACTATGGCAACGTCGTTAAGTACTAGAGCGTGGTAGTTCTTATATGCTTTTCTATCAATAGCTTATTTAACTTAAAGGAATGCGAATGCAGCCCAAAATACCTGAACAACACGATTCAAAATCTCTACGCGCTTTACTAACAAGTATATTAACTACTTTTAAACACCCAACATTAAAAACAGATTTAACCGTATTAAAACCTATTCATAAATGCGCATTACTAGACGATGTTCTGCATATTGAATTAATTCTACCATTTGCCTGGCTCAGCGGTTTTGAGTCACTAAAACGCTGCGTAAGCCACGAATTACGATGTGTAACTAGAGCTACCTCCATCAATTGGCAACTTAAGCATAATATCGCTACACTTAAGAGCGCCAATGGTCTGCCTAGCATTAAAGGTGTACGAAATATTATTGCCGTCAGTTCTGGAAAAGGTGGCGTGGGAAAATCTAGCATTGCTGTTAACTTAGCATTAGCATTAGTTGCCGAAGGTGCTAACGTCGGTCTACTAGACGCTGATATTTATGGACCATCTATCCCTACTATGTTAGGCACTACACGTGAACACATAACGTCGCTAGACGGGCAATATATGATACCCATCAAAGTGCATGACTTATTAACTCACTCTATTGGCTATTTAGCTAACAACGATCGTGCTATAGTATGGCGTGGCCCAATGGCTAGCAAAGCGCTCATACAGTTATTGCAAAATACCTTGTGGCTAGATTTAGATTATCTAGTGCTAGATATGCCACCGGGTACTGGTGATATTCAATTAACGTTGTCTAAAGCTATTCCTGTGACCTGCGTAATAATGGTAACTACACCACAGGATATTGCTCTTATCGATGTTAGTAAAAGTATCACAATGTTTGAGAGAATAGGGGTGCCTATATTAGGTGTTATAGAAAATATGAGTATGTATATTTGTAGTCACTGTGGCTATCATGAATCAATTTTTGGTGATAGAGGAGGAGAGAAGCTTGCAAAAAAATATCGTATCTGTCTGCTAGGGAAGATACCGTTGCATCTGTCACTACGTGAAGATTTAGACCGCGGTGCACCAACGGTAGTTAGTCGCCCAAACAGCCGATTTACTATGTTATATCGCCAGATTGCCGGAGATGTAGCCGCGCTGCTCTATTGGAAAGGTAAGGTAATACCATGAAAACCATGCTCTTCGCAGTTACACTGCTCATTTTTATAAAATAACATAATTTATTCACTTCCTATAATAATTAGGATACCTGAATCTCTCTTTACACTAGCAAAGCAGGTTGTTAATTTTATGATTAAAGAGCCATATCAGTGCGTTATTATTGGTATAGCTGGTGCATCTGCCTCCGGAAAAAGTCTTATTGCTAGTACATTGTATCGTGAGCTTAGCGAACAAGTCGGTGATCAACATATCGGTGTGATCCCTGAAGATAGTTATTATAAAGATCAAACGCATTTAACCATGAAAGAGCGCATCAATACTAACTATGACCATCCCAATGCCATGGACCATAACCTACTGCTACAGCATTTACAAATGTTAAAATCAGGTAAAGCAATAGAACGGCCATTATACAGTTACGTTAAGCATACGCGTAGAAGAGAGACTGCACACCTAGAACCTAAAAAGGTCATTATTCTGGAAGGGATATTATTGCTTACGGACATTCGGTTACGCCAGGAAATGAGCTTTTCAATCTTTGTTGATACTCCATTAGATATTTGTCTTATACGCCGTATGAAACGCGATGTAAACGAACGTAGTCGTTTAATGGATTCGGTAATAGTACAGTATCAAAAAACTGTTCGTCCAATGTTTTTACAGTTTATTGAACCTTCAAAACAATATGCTGATATTATTGTGCCTCGAGGTGGAAAGAATCGTGTAGCAATTGATATTCTAAAAGCTAAAATTAGTCAATTCCTTGAATAATTCAGCGTAACGATTAGCCCTCAATCTTTCTGACTCTACCGATAAGTCACTATTCACTTTAACACCAATCGTTCGTGCATAGTATCACACTTCTAACTATCTATGCGCTATAATGGAGAAAAAATGAGATTATGCGATCATCACATAGAAGCTTGGCTAGATAGCGGAAAATTAGTAATATCACCGCGCCCATCGATTCAGCGTATCAACGGAGCTACAGTTGATATCTGCTTAGGTAATCAGTTTCGTGTCTTCCTGAAGCATACTACCGGTTTTATAGACCTTAGTGGCCCAAGGAATCAAGTTAGTGATGCGATTGCTCGTGTAATGAGCGATGAAATTATTTTACCCGAAGGAGAAGCTTTCTTTTTGCACCCTGGGGAACTAGTATTAGCAGTCACCTCTGAAATTGTGACTCTACCAAACAATCTAATCGGCTGGTTGGATGGCCGATCTTCTCTGGCTCGACTGGGATTAATGGTGCATGTTACAGCTCATCGCATTGATCCTGGTTGGCACGGATACATTGTGCTAGAATGCTATAATTCAGGTAAGTTACCGCTAGCATTACGTCCTGGAATGTTAATCGGCGCACTGAGTTTTGAAACATTATCTGGGTTAGCTACACGTCCTTATAACCATCGCCAGGATGCTAAATACTACGACCAAAAAGGCGCGTTAGCTAGTCGCATTGACAAAGACTAGAGACGTGTAATTATACAGCATTTCTAGAAAGATTAATGATTATGCTGGTTGCATTAATTATAGAAATGTCTAACTTAACACTCTTAATGCATCTGGTGTTCTTGTTTATATAGTTAAAATGAGAATAAGATTCTATCAGTTCATATTCTTCGGTAATCTTCATGATTATATTTCCTTAATTCAACATTCTACCAGCTACATCACTTTACCAAGCAGAACACACTAAAATGTAGGTAGTGCACACTCATAACATTCATCTGTACATTAAATTATTACCTGTCTTATCTTGCTGTTTTTATCAAACGATAAGTATCACACTATACTATTGTTAACCGAAACCGGCAGAAAAAAGAATGCACTTTAACTGAGGTGCCATTTATATTCATCAACTCTATCATTAGATAGACGAATATATTATAGATATAATATATAAATGAACTTAGAGTTATAAATAGAGTGCACATTTACTAGCTTATTAATAATTAAAATTAGAGGCATGAACCTTGATCTAAAATAATAACTAGAGATAAATGTATAAGTTAAATTATAACCAGGAAACTTGCAGTAGACAGGATCTGATTGTTACAATAATAGTTAATATCGATTGACAATATCATCTGATCAGATCTATAAGAAATTCATTTAATTTCATTATAAATTAGCACGAAAATATCTTGCATAGCCATATTAAGATAAAAGTTATATATGAGAGGCATATTGACTAATATGATTATATACTACATATAGTTAAGTGAACATTAGCACAAATAACAATTAGTATATCACAGATGTAGCCGCAACTTATTCAGGTAATGCGAACCTTCCTGATACTATGATCTTCAACTAACCTATATCTAGATACACTGTTCTATTGAACATAGCATATAAACGCCGCTAAACTATCAACAAACTTTTACACCAGTTATCGCTAGTCACATTAATAACTAAACTAGGATTTCACTATGCTATGCACTTTTAATACAAGCATATTTTACGAGTTGATGAATGGGTATATCACAGCACATACGTCACCTTGCTAACTATCAAAGTTAATCATAAGACAGTCTACTTAGACTGTATAAAATTTTTAGATCTATCATCCGTAAGATGTTTTCTTTACTAGTTTTTTAAATATATCTCGCAATAAATGACAATTACTATCAATCTAAATTGCAACAAGTTAGACTAGCATGTGGTGTAACAACGTTTAATATTCTACAAGTCATCACTAAAATATAGCATATAAAGCATTAACAATGCACATCTTAAACCACTCTATTAATGCATCTTTATATTAAAGACAGTGATTCATTGATCATACAAAATAGAGAAATTGTACAGTTTAAACGTATAATCACGCATCTAACAAATAACAGTATACAGAATCAAGCGTGCACAAAGACACAATGTTTATTCGTATTATATGGCCACCAAACACTTAACACCGACAGTTACCCTTCAAGAAAGCAACATTAAAAACGCAAAAAGATAAATGTCGAGGCTTTGCTGTTGAAGCTAAATGACATAGATACATGGATACTATAAATAAAAAAAATAATAGTACGATATAATTTTTTAATATATGCACGGCTAACCATTGGATAAACAATAACGAGTTTTTTTAAAAAATAAAAAAATCACCTATGCTTTGAAGTTGTATAGCTTCATAGTTCGAGGTTAATTATTAACTACACCTTAATTAATATTGCACAACACCATAAATAACAAAACTAATAACATATGCAGATTTTTACATTAAACATAAACAACTATCAGCATAGCAAAAACTAAAATTATAAGACACACTGTAATTGACTATAAATTAAGTACATCCTCATAATAGCAAGGTTAACACCGTTTTTTATACTTTATCATTAAGTTCTCGCGATGAAAGACAGGTAATTTTTACCTTTAAGATACGATGACTATTAACTTCTAACAGTTCGAATAAATAATCTCCAATGCATAGTTGCTCGCCTTTTTGTGGAATACGTTGACTATGTTCCATCAGTAGACCTGCTAATGTATGATATTCACGTTTATCGTCCAATAATAATGGTAAATACAGTACTAGATCCTCAAGTGGCATATAGCCATTAGCAGTCCAACTGCCATCTTCATTTTTCTTAATGTCATGCCGTGCATCTATGCTCTCACCGTCTTCTGGTAAGTTACCAGCAATAGTTTCCATAACATCCGTTAAAGTCACTATGCCTTCAATAGAACCAAACTCATCTACTATAAAAGCAAAGTGCGTTTTCGCTCGACGAAACTGCTCTAACGCACTCAGTAATGTAAGTTGTTCGGGGAAAATCATCGGTTGGCGCACTAGGCTATGCAATGCTAGCGGTAGCTGAGCTAACTGTTGTTTTAGTAAGTCAATAGCATAGATCACACCCAAAGGTTCATCATTCATACTATTTTCGACTACCACAATACGTGTATGTAAATTTCTCTCTAATAATTGAGTTAATTTTTCTGGTGGAGCATTTAATTCGAGATATTCCACGTCATGGCGGGAAGTCATGATACTGCTAACCGTACGTTGAGCCATTCCCATTACGCGCTCGATCATATGACGTTCTTGCTGATTAAAAACTTCACCACTTGCGCTATCAGCCAGTAAGTTAGCGCAGTGGCTATCAATTTCTGTTCCTTCATGCTTGCCGCTCAACATATACAGTACCGCTTCTGCAGTACGTTCACGTAAGGAACGTACTTTACATAAAAATCGGCGACGATTAAATTGCGCTAATCGATTTAATGCTTCAATAATTACCGAGAAACTAATTGCTGCATATAAATAGCCTTTTGGAATAAAATAACCAAAACCTTCAGCAACTAGGCTAAAACCAATCATTAAAAGAAAACTTAAACATAAAATAACGATAGTTGGGTGAGCATTAATAATGCGAGTTAATAGTTTGCTGGCTAACAACATGAGGCTAACAGCAATACAAACAGCAAGCATCATAACTGCTAGATGATCTGCCATACCAACGGCAGTAATCACAGAATCTAGCGAGAACACAGCATCTAATACAACGATTTGTGCCACTACTGCCCAAAAACGAGCGCCTTTTCGTGACCTTGATTGCTCTTCATCCTGACCTTCCAGTCGTTCGTTTAACTCCATAGTAGCTTTAAACAACAAAAACAACCCACCAATAAGCATGATGATATCACGACCACTAAAACAATGTCTAGAAATCACGAAAAACGGCTGAGTTAGTGTAGCTAGCCAGGAAATAGAGGTTAATAGCATTAACCGCATTAGCAGTGCTATGAGCATGCCAATAAATCTAGCTTTATCCCTTTTTTGTTTAGGTAGTTTTTCTGAAAGAATAGTAATAAAGACAAGGTTATCGATACCCAGGACGATTTCCAACACCACTAAAGTGGTTAAGCCGATCCAAATTGTTGGATCTGCGATCCATTCCATACGCCCAATCTCACCTGTCAGTTAGACGGCTTATGCCGCACAGAAATGATGGGTATTATAGTGATAAAATTCAACTTTAATAAAAAAATTGCAGGTGACACAGATGTTTATTGTGGTTAAGATAAGCGATAAACATTACTACATTCGCTGTTTACATGACTTCCTATCCTTTTAAGAAGTAACACAGTTGCATTCATGCGTTTTAAGGAGTATTTTGATTGTAAGGTATATTTTTAATATCATTAAATATTATTAATTATTTTATAATAAAAAGTTTTTGCTAAACACCTATTTTAGATAGCACGTTACCGCGGATAATCTTGACGCGCTTATGCTGTCATATTTTTAGTTTTAACAGTCTTCTTACCGAAGAGAGAAGTTGATTATTCAGCGTATTTAACAATACTTGTACTGCAGCGAGCACTCACCCTTGAATTTAATCTCTCTATGCCCACATTCGTTAATTACTGCGATAAGCGTAGAGAGATGATATACGTAAATTTTGTAATATAACTACTCTAAACTCACCATTTAGCTTTTAAATTTTGCTAATTTCGCGTGATTCCTATTGCGCATGACGTAATTTTTTATTATAATATTGCTTTTATAATATTCCTTGCATCTTCTTGATGATCATGCGATAGAGATACTATAAATAATCATTGATATTGGTTGTAAAATTAAGAATTAGTGTGCTAACTAGCGAATTGCTATATCTCAATTGAATTCACATGATTGAGCTATTGCTCAAGTACGCATAACGGCATATAACAGGTTATCACATAGAGTGATTATCACCTCCGATATGATTAGTGCTGAGCGTCAGCACATGTGTTACCCATAACACCTCTAACACCATCACTATTAAATAGTTAATGACGGTAATGGAGTAAAGTAGATTAATCCGATTTAGAAACAATTGTTTGCTCTTTATGATATTCATATTCAATATGATATTGTTTATTCATATTGATTTAAAAGAGCCATGAACGCTTCCTCGGTTGCACACAGCACCATGATGAGATCACTGGAATATCGTATCGTACCAGTTATCCATGAAACAACACAGTTTTTATCGCCAAGATTACACTAGGCGACTAAACAACCAATCGGCGTTGACAGTTATTTTCCTAGGCAAATAAGGTTTTGATACTTACCGATCAGTAAAAATTATGTATTATAAATCCGTGCATACCCTATAAGATAAAATGATCCGCGAAGTATGACACATCGCTGATACATTGTATTTGATGGATAGACAGAGTGTTTTGGATGAAGTACTAGAAAGATGGGGTGCTAAATTACAGGCAATTGATATAGTGTGCCATGCCAATAAATATAGTGATTGCTACTAGTGATAAATCTACAGTAGTAGAAGATGTTATTACAGGAAAGCCGGTAGGAACTCATTGCATGCATGCGAACACCATTAGAATACCAAAATCTCTAGATCTTTCGTACTATTAGACGGTGAAATTACTATCAATATGTAGAACGATTGTAGGAAAAATAACACACAGCAGTTCACAGACACTAAAGCATCTACGGAATACAGTGCGTGTGACTTTTTATATAGTAAGGTATCTGTATACGCACTGTGATAAATGTAATATGGAACATAGCATCAGTTGCTATACCAGCAACGCGATGCGTATAATGCTAGACACAGTACACAAGATCACTTAGATATTTAGTAACAAAAGAAGCTGAGTAAACATACATCACGATGATATACGATTACGTTAAGTCGTGATTATTCTGTAGAAGACAGGGAAACACGCCAAAATAAGCTTCGAGGGATCTGGCATGACCAAGTATAATCAAAAACCAAGTACTATGCGTAATAATAAAATTCTAGAAATTAGAAGTAAAATAATTTAGATACTAATAAAAGATATTACGCAAGTATGTTATACAGGTATGGACTCAGCGTTTTTTTGATTGACTTCTTTGCGCCTTCTTTTAACGCCGAAACAACTTACTGTAAGTTTTAACGACATGCGACATGTGTATCATCTAAGAGATCCTATTGATACATTACTGCATAGCACCTTACTAGTGAGTAGGCTAAACACTAGAATACGATCGTGTACCATTCGGTATTATTACTACAATATATGCGGAACGACTAAACATTACTCTTGATATTGCTAATCAATGTCTAACAACCGAAAATCACTCATGCTTTATAGTAACCAAGATTTACTACACTAATTAGATAATAATACGCGTAATCTAAAAAGCATGCAGGCAATATAGCCTACTAATAGTAGTACCAAAAAAAATTGCCAACCCAGATCGCACGTTAGTAATAACACTCCTACGCTTAAATCGCTATACTGATACACTAATCCCACTAAGTAGTATTCCCTTTTATCTACTGCTACACAAAGAATCAACTGTTCCAGTGATCACTGCTAAAATTCACATTGACTATATTTATATAGACAATGATATTGATATCGATAAAGTAATGACAATAATGCAAATATAAAAATCCAGCAGCCAAGCGCTTGAATCTCAGTTGAAACACTACTAGTCAATCGTTATATCGCAACAATGTTTTACTACTTCTATACGCAAGGATCATAGTATATGATGCAACATGATATGCGAAAGAATACCATACTGCTATTGTAATATGAGTTAGAGAATGCACAAACAATGATGTAAGAGGAATACGATAAAGCATGGCTATCACTGAATCTAAACATAGCACTAGTAGTCGATATCAATCAGGACCATCAACCATATCCGCGCATATGGCATACACCACTCTGATGCGATTCTTACTCACTCTTCAAGTAGTAAAATTGAACACTGTGTGCGTGCTATAGACTTTTAGCAATATATGTCAAGCTAACACACCTTTTTCACCGTTGATAGCCTGCGGTATGAACAGAGAAGTAGCCATTAGCACTAAAAAGCTACATGTCTGAATTTGATTGGATTTAATATACTAACTATATATAAATGAATTAGCTATGACAAAAATCTAAAACGCAATTAAATTTTGCTGACAGACCATATCGTATATAAATTAAAATGATAGATAGATAGAATAGTTGCAACTACTACTTTTATCTCTAATGTAGCTCCGTAAAATATATAGTATGCTTTGAGCAGCACTCAATCTCTTGTTTGACTTCTACGCTCTAAAAGAAATTAGACAAGATATAATTTTAACATTCTTTTCTATTGAATAGAATAGCAAGTTAACTACGTTTATTTTAATTAATATTAATCTTATTTAATAGATAAAAAACTATAACGCACAATAAGTTAGGATTAATTTATAATAAGTCACATTCATTTAACATGGCAGGCAAGGCGTCGTAAATACTGCCATAAATTTCTACGTAAATTTCATCGATAATCATCCAAACTACATACACACCTTGATAGCAGAGCATACAATGCTCATCAAACTACTATATTGATAGTGTAGGTTTACTAAATCGTTGTTGACCGTTGAAAAACTAAATGCGCAATACCAGATTATTTATGATATTAGATTTATAATATTTATCCCAATCACTCACACTACGGAACCTCTAAGTTGAGACACTAAATCTAACTAACGTCATGTAATTATTCTAAAAAGACATGGCTAAAAAGTAAACGTCATTCTTATACTGAAAGAACCTCAGCTATCGTTATACACTTTATGGAGTTACCATAGTTTATTAGCAAATCACTAACAAACACACTAGTCGCCACTATATGACTAGTGTCATAGTATATTGAAAATGATAAAAAATAATAAAAATATTAACCTGCTCAATCATCTAAATTTTTAGATAATTATATAAGATACACTCAACCTCGTACGGGAACTGTATTTATCTTAAAGCACATGAATGCCAAGATTATCTTGGAATGTTGAAAAGCTTATACGTCTTTTAACTGGTAGACTAGTTGACACGAGCACGAGTAGAAATACCTTGCACTATGATAACGCTCTGGATGGTTTAAGAAATGCGGTAATGATGTCTGCACTTAGATTGCATAACATAAGATGATCGGTAGATCAAACAGTTTAAAGTACTTCATATAGATACAAAAAAGCTATAAGCATTTCCTGAAGGAAAATACGGGAAAAGAGTATGACCACCTTATTCTTTATGCTTTTCAACAGATCTCATCTACATTATTGTGCCATCTGACTGCGCAACCAATGCAATACCGGTTTAACCTTAGGCATAATACCATGCCAGAGAAAAAATGCATGAGCCGCCTGACCTACCAGCATTCCTAAACCATCAGCGTAATTCCTGACCCCCTGTTGCTGCGCAAAAAGAAGAAATGGCGTTCTTCCCCTTTTCTGATAGCAAATGTCATAACAGCGGGTATAACAATTTAGGACGCCATCTGGTAAAATAGGTATTTCACCGTTGATACCAGAGGTCGTAGCATTTACTATTAAATCAAACTGTCGCTGCTTATTAAGTTGATTAATGGGTTGCGCTAAAATCGTACCAAGGTGTTGAAACGCTCGAACTAATTCCTGTGCCCGCTTAAAAGTTCGATTGGTAACTGTTATTGTGCATCCAAAAGACAAAAGCTCTAAGATTGCACCGCGCGCTGCACCACCGGCTCCTACTAGCAAAATATGATCTTGCGGCCAGATTAATTTTTGATATTTCAGGTCGGTTAATAGGCCGATACCATCAGTATTATCTCCTAACAAACCACCTGATGGTAATACTTTAAGCGTATTTACAGCCCCAGACAAGGAAGCGCGTACACTACACTCAGACGCTATTTTAAAAGCACGCTCTTTAAAAGGTGCAGTGATGTTCGCCCCTTGACCACCAGCACTAATAAAAGCGTTTAAACTGGATTCAAAGTTTTCTAAAGAAGCCAATACAGTACCGTAAGAATGATCAATCCCGGTTTGCGTAGCAAATAACGCATGAATCAATGGTGATTTACTGTGGCTAATAGGATTACCAAATACTGCAAATTTATCCATGCACATTACCTTTTCTAACTCTGTCGGAGCTGTTTTCCACTTAAAGCATCTCTGATTTCTGAGGGGTGCAAGCAAGAACCAACACTACCACATAAAACCGGAAATGTAGCTCCAAATTGCTGTTTTACCTCATCTAAATTACGACATGGTTCTCGCTGGCTAAAATTAGCACTCGTTGATACCAACGGTTTTCCATACTGACGACACAAGTTCTGTATCGGCAAATGGGCGCTGACACGTACCGCTAGTGAATTAAAGAGCCCCGTTAGAAAACGCGGAGTTTCAGGGCGAGCAGGAATTACCCAAGTTACAGGATTAGGCCAGCTTTTTAAGATTATGTCACGTTGCTGCTTACTTAAGACGCTGTCATCAACATACCGGATTAACTGCTGATAGTCAGAGGCAATAAGGATTAGTCCCTTCTTCCATGATCGCTGTTTTAATTGCAATAACCTATTAACTGCTTGACTGCTATCTGGGTCACATCCTAAGCCAAAAACAGCTTCGGTAGGATAAGCAATAACTTGATGATTATATAAAACATTAATAATAAACGCGAGATTCGAAGTACATTCTGATTTCATTATATAATTATTCAATAAATATTGCTAGTTTCTGAAACGTTTATTAAATCAACAGCATGTGAATCTTTTATGTATGTTTTTCCATAAAAATGTAATGTGACTCATTAAAGATAATGAATGTTTCATAAGACTATCTTACCTGATAAGCATGAGTATTACAATTTCCAGAAAATAGATGACAGAATATATACTGTTCCATAATCAGTAACGCAATAAGAAAAAATACGATTGTATAAAGTTTCATATTGACTTAGAAATATTATACTTCAGAGTTATTTTTCCTCTTCTCTTGTACGAGATATTCCTTGTCTTAGCATATTAGTTAAGACTGAAAATAGGGAATACAGGTCAAAATAGGCGATTTAATTAGTGATCTAAGCGTAATATATACTGCGGAGCTCATTAATTGTTTATGCGTAAATTTTCTATTAACCAAACAGATTATCTTGCAGATAATGAATACATTCCGCAATATCTGCTATATTATTTTCGTAAGACTAAATAAATACATTCTGATAACCTTATTTATAGGAAACTATTAGATTGCTGTTATACATGTGGTAACTAATGCAATAAGCACTCCTAAGAAACATACATATCTAAAAATGAAGCTAAGACAATAAAACTGTTGGCTAAGCTATGGTATGCACGCAAAGTATAAAAAACCTACTATATTCCTGATTTTTAGATACCTGCTCTAAAATCCTAAAAAAACAAACAAAAGGAGTTTATATATCTATTAAAATAGCATAAATATGTTACGTTTGAATAATGCAGCTAAAACAGTGGTACTTATATAGGATAAGCTAAAATATGAAATATTGTCCCTTTTATCACATCTAAGGATATTTACCGAATAAAACAAAACATACTTTATATATTGCGAGGCTAGTTATCATTATAAAACACCGAAAAACTTAGAGAATTAGTGATGAACAAGAAGGTTGTAGATAATGAGTACCTTGCCGTAATAACAGTATTATATGAAAAATATTATATTTCTTTTGCAATATATAATCAAAGCTGAGTTGACATATAATAACGCAAGCTGAATGCGTACTTTAGGTAGTACAGGATACAATGTCAGGTGAATCGGATATAATGATTTACTAATAGTCAAGAATACTAAGAAAAGAAATAGTATTCGTTGAAAATATTTTAAACGTGTTGCAAGTGTACGTTTTTACACAGCATACATTACGAGATATACGAAACAACTTTATCGCACGGCTTTGTCTATAATCTGACATTTGAATTACAGGCTGTATCTCAAAGAATCGTATTGCAATTAATAAGTACTCTATTGAAATATATGTAAATCAAAAGGATAGTAAAGATTTTGCTTTTATCCTGATGTGGTGACATCACTTTTAAGAGTTTGTAAAAGCTTTGGGTATTAGTTAATCCTATATAATAATTTTCACACACTAAAAAACAATCGTACACAATTTCACAGATAAGTGACACTAAACTATCGGAGAACATAGTGAAAATTCTATTTGATGAAAATATGCCTTATGCGGAAAAATTATTCGGTCGTCTAGGTGACGTGCAGGCGGTTCGCGGTCGAGCAATCTCGAAAAATGCGCTAATAGATGCCGCAGCACTGATGGTGCGTTCAGTGACTCAGGTAAATTCAGAAGTTCTAGCTAATAGCTGTATTGATTTTGTTGGTACCGCTACAGCTGGAACTGATCATATTGATCAATCTTGGCTACAGCAAAAAGGCATTGGTTTTTCTTCTGCACCAGGCTGTAATGCTATCGCGGTAGTTGAATACGTACTTTCCGCTTTATTCGTTCTTGGTGAACGTGACGGTTTTCAGCTACGTGATAAAACTATCGGTATTGTTGGAGTAGGTAATATTGGTGCGTGTTTACATGCTCGATTAAAAGCACTAGGTGTCAATACACTACTATGTGACCCACCCCGCGCTGCGCGTGGTGATATAGGAGAATTTTTTCCTCTGGAAAAACTAGTGACAGAAGCTGATGTACTAACCCTCCATACACCATTGAACCAATCAGGCCCGTATGCTTCATGGCATCTGATTAATGCCGATCTTATAGCGGCAATACCAGACAATCGTATTTTAATTAATACTTGCCGTGGAGCGGTTGTTGACAATGCGGCGCTATTACAAGCCCTCGAAAAAGGTAAACAACTACGCATCATACTAGATGTCTGGGAATCAGAACCTAATCTTTCTCTTCCGTTACTGGAACATGTAGACATCGGAACTGCGCATATCGCTGGCCATACTTTAGAAGGCAAGGCACGTGGTACTACTCAAATATTTGAGGCTTATAGCCGCTATTTAGGACGCCCACAACAAGTTACACTCACCTCACTTCTACCAAAAGCAAAACTTAATTTTATTCAACTACGTAGTGAATTGAATGAAAGTAAATTAAAAGAATTAATTCACTTAGTATATGATGTACGTCATGATAACTCAATGTTACGTACCTTTGCTGGAATAACAGGTGAGTTTGATCGTTTACGAAAATACCATCAAGAGCGTCGTGAGTGGTCTTCTTTGTACATTCAATGTAACGATAGCACCAGTATAGAGTTACTGATTGCACTCGGTTTCAATGTACTGTAGATACATTGTAAAATATTCACATATACTTAGCACTATAATAGGATATATCTAGTGTTCTTTTTAAGAACTGCTCATATAATTTTAAATAAATAAAAGTATTCTGCGTGAGATTTAAACTATTAAAAAATAATAAATTAATAATGTTACATACTATTGTTTTGACTAACTAAGCCCTACCACGATATCCTATCCTTCAAATATCAAGCTTACACTACATCTGCATGACTAATTTTATAGCAATCATAGAGCGATAATGGATAAACGAAGATGATTAAGAATTGTCAGACAACATTATCCATTCGTAACCACGTTGCTTATCTATTTACATACAATACTGAAAAGCATATCTTCTACTGCAATGTTAAAGTGTTATAACGCTTAACACTGTTGCTATAGTACGTTAAGTGTTTTTTTTGCATTGTTACAAGAACCATTACTTTTATGGATCAATGCTATTCTCTAGTAAGGATGTCGTATGATCATAGCTATAATATTATAATTAGTGCCGATAGTACAATGGGTTAATTTTCATTGAAGATGATACCGGTAACTGAATAAATAATGTTTACCTGTCTACAGACTAGGACATACATATCAAATTTACCGCATCACAAATAACAGCAAGTGATTAGCAAGTTAGAATATACACTTACTTCGTAATTTTTTGCCGAAGTAAGTGTATAATCTGATTATAAATATAAAACTCATTCCTGTGTCCTCATCATAAAACAGCATCACATGCCTACAATGCTTTGTTAATTAAAATTAATAAGTTTTTCTAGATACAAAATCACTGTTCCTAGTAACTTGTATACAGTGATTATTCTTATATGACCACTACTCTGATGGTCACATTTGATATTCTGCTACTTAATTGCCGAAGGAGAAATATGCAGTGACCTAGAAAAAGTTGAAGTTATTCAACTGAACGCAGACAGGGCAATTAGTGTTATGTAAAACAGACATCAAGTAAAATTTTAAGTATGGTTCGCCTTATATTAACTATGGCATTCAAAGACTACTAAAATTCTGGTCCATGACAAACGATGCATATTTTAATAAAGCACTGTATTACAGTAACAGTTGCAGAATACCTAATATAGGAGCAAATATATTCATGTCTAAGATTGCTATCTACAGTCCACCAACACAAAAGATTGCATTAGGTATCGAATATGATGGCAGCCTGTATTGTGGCTGGCAGCAGCAGAAAAAAGTAGCTACTGTACAGCACTACTTAGAGAAAGCATTAAGTAAGATAGCCGATGCACCGATCAAAGTAGTATGTGCTGGACGTACTGACGCCGGAGTACATGCTACTGGTCAAGTAGTACACTTTGAAACCAGCGTATATCGCAAAGATACTGCGTGGACTATGGGAGTAAACACCCATTTATTACCGAGTATTTCTGTGCGTTGGGTAAGCGCTGTCACTAATGATTTTCATGCCCGTTTTAGCGCTACTGCACGCCGCTATCGCTACATTATATACAATAATCACAATCGTCCAGCCTTATTACAAAAAGGCGTCACCCATTTTTGCTATCCGTTAGATGCTGCTCGGATGCACCTCGCAGCACAGGTGTTACTGGGTGAGAACGACTTTACCTCTTTTCGTTCTGCACAATGCCAATCATATACACCATGGCGTAATATCCAGCATATTAAGGTTACACGTCAAGGTGAATATCTCGTGGTAGATATCAAAGCTACTTTTTGCATCATATGGTACGCAATATTGTTGGTAGTCTAATGGAGATTGGCTGTGGTAAACGGACGAAGATTTGGCTGGCCGAATTACTAAAGTTAAGAAATCGTAACATGGCCGCACCCACAGCACGAGCTGAAGGCTTGTATTTGGTTGAAGTCGATTATCCTACGCATTTTGCTCTCCCAAAGCCACCAGTTGGGCCTTTATTTTTAATAGATCGTTAAAAACCGGTGTTTTAACCTTATGAATCCTTTGTTGGTCAGCTAAAAAATATCTGATTTTAGCAAAAGTACTTATGAATATTACTAAGTTTATATTATATTAACTTGCAATAATTTTCTTAATAATCTAGCCAGCATCGCTCATTCTATGAAATAGTCGTACTTTCACTCCTAGTGACATAGTTTTATAAGAAACAAGTTATTACCTGCTATTAGGAGCATAATGAAAATGCAGGAATGGTGGTTTTTTCTAATTTGTAGCTTTCTATAACATTTATCAACTTAAAATTTGCCTGTAGAAAACAGATTATTAAATCCCCGCACTTATTACTATCTTGCAAGTTTTACCAGTATTTGACGGTGACAATCTACTCTATTCTGTATTATATACTTTGTCTGGATTATTAAATAAAATCTCTTGAGATAATAAGTAACACATGTAATCTCAGGCACATCATATGCAGAAATTACCGTGCTGGCGATATCTATCAAGTTTAGAACACTCATAATTTTTTTTACACATGTAACTCATACTATTTCCTACTATCTTAGATTTTCTAGATAGAATCTAGTAGTCTTGTATTTTCATTCCACAAAAATTCTTTATGTACAAGATAATTTATTATACGTCATATCTGTTTTTGTTTCTTCAGCATTCAAGGAACATCTATGTTCTTTCTTGCTATATTTCAATAACACCCAAAAAGCGGTTTTAGGTAAAACTCTTCCAATTTAGCTAGTTTGCTATACCTGAAATGGTATAGCAAATACCTATTATTAAATCATCATGTGAATAATAGTTCATATAGCTAGTATTAAATATCCGATAAATACCTAATAAGTTTTTGCAATCTACACTACGATCAGATGACTGTACGATCTCCAATCTTTTAAAGCACAAATAGCTACTCTTTTGGTTCTTACCGCTATATTGATAGCTTGAAATTTTATAACAGAAAACTATCTACAATTATGTAGCAGTAACAATCCCTGAAAACCGAGAGAATAAATTTTATACTATTGCATTTTTCCTGTCTCGGCGTCTGTAATGAAAATACTAACGTGTTACCTGTTTCTTGGCGATCAGCAACACTTATTCTGTCATGTGATAGAATATATAAAATTAAATATCTGAATGAATATACGTGTATATTATAATTAATATACTACTTTACGTGTTAGTATTGGTTTATATTAGTTATGTTATAAGCTTGGTAAAAGAATCATAGAAAATGTAATATCTTTAATAATAAAGATAATCATTAAGATAACTCTGCCGTATATTATCATATTTTAATAGTGAAACATTAAAAATAAAACTCTTGTTTAATCTTTCGGTTTTTTAGTTTTTCCTGTATAATTAATCTCGCAGGTTTTAATAAACGTCGTTATGACCTTATTTCGAACTTCC
This sequence comes from Candidatus Gillettellia adelgis, assembly GCA_020541285.1. GTDB lineage: Bacteria > Pseudomonadota > Gammaproteobacteria > Enterobacterales > Enterobacteriaceae > Gillettellia > Gillettellia adelgis. The sequence continues at coordinate 1,065,830 of CP047043.1, forward strand.
CAAAGCTTTTTGAGGTAGTTTGAATAGCACGGTAGTGTTGGCTAGATTTTAATAGAAAGGTTATCAATGAGCTGGATTGAGCGCATTCTTAATAAGAATGACATTACACAAAACCGTAAGGCGAATATTCCTGAGGGCGTCTGGACTAAATGCGATAACTGTAATCAAGTTCTCTATCGCGACGAACTTGAACGCAATCTTCAAGTATGCCCTAAGTGCGATTATCACATGCGTATAACAGCCCGTATACGCTTGCACAGCCTACTAGATAAAGGTAGTGAAGTAGAATTGGGGAGCGAACTAGAGCCGAACGACATTCTAAGGTTTAAAGATTCAAAAAAGTATAAAGAACGCTTAATCGCTGCACAAAAAGCAACGAATGAGAAAGACGCATTGGTGGTAATGAAGGGTCAATTATACGGCATGCCAATCGTAGCTGCCGCTTTTGAATTTGCTTTTATAGGTGGCTCTATGTCGTCCGTGGTTGGAGCACGATTTGTACGTGCAGCAAAGGAAGCACTTAAAGACCATAGCCCGTTAGTTTGCTTTTCTGCGAGCGGTGGTGCACGTATGCAAGAAGCGCTAATATCACTGATGCAAATGGCAAAAACCAGCGCTGCGCTAGCTAAAATACAAGACTGTGGTCTGCCTTACATCTCTGTACTCACTAATCCCACCATGGGTGGAGTGTCCGCTAGTCTAGCTATGTTAGGTGATATCAATATCGCTGAACCAAAAGCATTAATAGGTTTTGCCGGACCACGCGTTATCGAACAAACCGTACGAGAAAAATTACCACCTGGTTTTCAGCGTAGCGAGTTCCTCATTGACAAAGGTGCGATTGATATGATTGTATGTCGTAAAAAAATACGTAAAACCTTAGCTAGCATCCTTGCTAATCTAACACATCAACCGCAGCCATACTTTAATAAAACAACGCCAATTATAACACGAAAAAATCAGCACAATACCGGAAGCTCAGAGCATACAAGACATAATTAATCTATGAACGATGTCTAGGTGAAAAACTCATGCAAAATCTACGACTTGCTCATACTGCATCACAACTAAACGAGTGGCTGTACTATTTAGAAAATCTTGACAAACAGACAATTGAACTCGGCCTGCAACGTGTTGCACACGTTGCAGAAAATCTTGAAGTACTCATGCCTGCAGCAATAGTCTTTACTATTGCTGGTACTAATGGAAAAGGCACTACCTGTTGCACTCTAGAAGCCATACTGTTAGCCGCTGGTCTACGTGTTGGTGTTTATAGTTCACCGCATCTAGTGTGTTATACTGAGCGTGTGCGTATCCAAGGAATACCATTAAGCAAAATGCAATTCATCCGCTCTTTCTCTGCAATTGAGAAAAGCCGAGGAAAAACCTCGTTGACTTATTTTGAGTTTAGCACTCTATCTGCATTATATCTTTTTAAGCAAGCACAATTAGATGTGGTAATTTTAGAAGTCGGTTTAGGTGGACGATTAGACGCCACAAATATCGTCGAGCCAAATGTAGCAGTGATCACTAACATTGCATTGGACCACACTGATTGCTTGGGTAAGGACCGCGAAAGCATCGGAAATGAAAAAGCTGGTATTTTTCGTTACAGAAAACCAGCCATAGTGGGAGAGTTAGATGTACCAGCGAGTATTCAACAAACGGCAACAACACTAGGGGCATTACTTTATCGCAACGGACACACCTGGAGTTACAGTAAACAAGGTGAGCGATGGCAGTGGAAAACGCATAAAACATTGTTAACTGACTTACCAATACCGAATGTGCCGCTAGTTAACGCTGCTACCGCATTAGCAGCACTGAATTACTCTCCTTTAAAAATAAACTATCCAGCAATTCATATCGGGTTACGTAATACTATGCTACCTGGCCGCTTTCAGCTCATCTGCCGTGAACCAAGGCTGATATTTGATGTAGCCCATAACCCACATGCCGCTACTTATTTGGCAAATCGTCTAGCGACGCTGCCACGCAACGGCGGAAAAGTATATGCTGTAGTCGCGATGTTATTAGATAAAGACATCGCAGGCACTCTCGAATGCCTTCGTACACAAGTCAATGTCTGGTACTGTGCATCTATTAATAACACCCGAGGTGCTCACGCAGAAGTTTTAGCACAACATTTAATAGCAGCGCATCAGTTTACCGATATTAAAACTGCGTGGAGAAAAGCGATGCGAGATGCCAATAAACAAGATATTATAATCGTCTTTGGATCCTTCCATACTGTAGGACAAGTAATGATAGCATTAAACGAGAAGGCGAGAAGATAAGTGTACAATAGATTGCAGAACCGACTAATCAGCAGTTTGATGTAGTGCACATTAGGAACTAATCTCTTACCAGAACTATTAGAAAACACAAATACACCTCACTAATACACATTTACAACCATTCCATCGGTGCAAAAACCGAGCATTCTCATAGCAAATACTATGCTACTTACGGCAACAAAAAATGTTTACATCAAAAAAAAAGAACTAATAAACTAGTAACTTACTCCATAACAAGCAACGACACATTATCATCGGTAAAGGAAGATATATCCTAGGCGAGCACATCTTATACGAGGCCAACTTTAACGTCTAATCTCATACTAAAACACAAACCTGCCTATAGGGATAATTCAGCGATAGAACAAGCTCTAATTGGAAAAGCCTATATGTCACACGCGATGTACTGATAAATACTGCTGAGGTAGATAAATTTTAGCTTCACTCCGTTTTTTAGCTATCGTGCTTTTAGCATGCCATCCACACCGCTTCAAAGGAACTTCACTTCTCTTTATTATATAGGACCCGATTTTAAAAAAAGCCAACTGTAGTCTTCTTTATTAGCGATGCATGCTATTAGCGACGGGAATAGAAAAATAAAATTATATAGCGTACGTTAATCCAAAATTTAGTACTATCTAAAATCCGCGCGCACCGTATACGATTATTTATAGGCGTAATTTTTATAAGCACGTACTACACCATTTATCTTGCTAAAAGCTCTTGAAATCTTAGCTCTCCTTATCACACTTTATAGTAACATTACACTACCTAGCGTCCTTCTCCCCATTTCATACCAGTTGTTTAACGTAGTACTATTCTATATTTCTCAAGAAATGGCTTAATATGAAAAATCAATCGACTCAATCATCACAATCAAAAAATATCACAGCGTAAAAGATTTAATAGTTCATTGTCCGGTAAGAATTTAAAAAGTTTAAAACTATCAAATATGATTATGTGAATTTTTGTGATCTCTACTAGGTTTGTTATAAAACATAAGTTAGCGTAGTGCACTAAAAGTCATATAGTAATTAAAGGAATATAGTCATTATTGTTCTCTTAAAATATCGCTAAAATATGTTCTTGTTGCTATCTACATGTAAAATATGTCAGGATAATATCCTGATGCAAATTCTTGCGTTTCTATTAGAACAAGCTAAACATTAAATCTCATTGATAAATTTATAGTTTAAACCTTTGAATGTATCTCAAGAACCTGATACGGCATAGTGAGTTGAAAATCGGCTCCTGCAAGATTTTATAAACAGATTAATTATTGGAATAGTTCATGATATGGATTGATTATCTCATTATATCACTTATTGGTTTTTCGATGCTAGTAAGCCTAGTGCGCGGACTTGCAGGAGAAGCATTATCACTATTAACATGGGGTTGTGCTATTTTTGTTTCTAGTCATTTTTACTCTAACCTTGCTCTGTACTTAACATGTTTTAAAGATATACTTATAAGGAAAAGCATCGCAATCGTTATTTTGTTTATTACGATACTAATCGTTGGCGCTATCTGCAACTATATGATAAGTATTCTAATAAAAAAAACGGGTTTATTAAGTATAAATCGGGTATTTGGTATCTGTTTTGGCGTTGCGCGCGGCGGGCTGATCGTTACAGCGATCTTATATTTTTTAGATACTTTTACTAGTTTATCGCAAAGCGCAGACTGGCAACACTCGCAACTTATTCCGCAATTTAAATATATTATCAAGTGGTTATTTAAATATCTCCAACACTCTCCACTTACTCCGCAATTTAAATATATTATCAAGTGGTTATTTAAATATCTCCAACACTCTCCACTTACTATGCAATTTATCTACCGGCTGATAGCCGCCTAGAGAAACATAGTATGCAAAAAGATTTTAATACTCATTTCAAGAACGCATGACAATATCGTCGCTAGATTGATACGCTAGATTATATCTATCAAATGCCATGAGCTCTAGTTAAAAAATCCTAGCGCAACGCCAGCACTCACAACATTGCACTTAATATAATGCATACCTATATGGTTACACCACTTATCAATTAACTATAAGATAATGCAAAAATAATACTTATTCGTTAAAAAATTACACATATAAATATAAAGAAAAAATAAAATATTCATTTTTACTGATTAGTACCAGTTATATAACTCAATCAACTAAATTATAGAAGCATAACTATACTTCATATAAATGGACCCTTAGATTATTTTAAGGTGATAGCAAAATGATGCGTAAATAACCTGATATATTTAACCATACTAGCAAACGCAAACTATACGATAACTTTCAAAGCATTGCAGATAACCATGAATATTTAAGCGTCGTACGCCTGTATTAGTTCTAAAAGATTAAAAATTTTTCCCTTTATGAAAGTTTTCGTTAAGTATACTTACGCTCTCGTCTTATCTCAATCGTTAACTAATACACATTCCCCAAAAGATTAATACATTTTATTTTTAAGGCTCATATCTCGACAAAACAAAAGTATTATGTAAATTAATGCTTCACCCATATATTTTCTATTAGCATCTTACTGTAATTTTTAGTATCGTAAACACAAATATAAGTATAGGTGTCTATAAAACAAAAGTAGACCGACAAACATTCTGTAATAATTGCGGCACATAAAGCATAAGTTATTCAAATACTTTTTAATATAATCATCCGGTCTACTCATTCTGTTTAATCTTAGCAATGAGATGCTTATCAAAAGAAGTGTTATAAGTATTTATCTATAAAGGTTTCTTTACTGTATTATATTATGGATATATAACTATAGCACTCTTAGGATTTTTAACAGAACAATAGAACGTTAACTTTTAATAAATTAGCGAGACCGTGTTATAAACCTAACAGCGCAACTCATATTATACCTAGATCATTTAATCTACAAGAAAATTATATCGAAGATGTTGCAACTCACTGTAGCAGCAAATGACGTAATTAAAAAAAGTTCATGCAGATATAACATTAAGATCACTAATCTAATAAATTATTGTAATATTTAGAGTATTTCGCATCATTGTATAATTATAATGAAGCGTGATATACACAAAGCACCATAGAAACTTTTAAAATACAGAATACAGTCTAAAGAATCTGATGTTACACAGCATTGTGCTATGTGGCATATTCGTATCATATCATGCACTTACCTCTCATCATCTCAATCAAATCTGGCTGTACTTATACTGTTCAGGCAAAATCTACTGTATGCAACAACTAATCATTACTATTTCTGGTGCTAGCGGTGCAATGTACGGAATTCAGTTACTTTAAATATGACGTAATATAAAGGAGATGAAAACTTATTGGATAAGCCATGCGGTGCGACAGAAGCTAGTGTTATAAACCGCGCTAAGGTTACGCAAAGTTCAGATACTAACTAACATAGTTGGACACCACTTATAACATCGCCGTATGTATCTCGTTCGGTTCATTTAAAATGTTAGATATAGATATTTGACCTGGATCGAAAAACCTTGTCTAGTATCGTCAATAGCTATACTGATACTGACTTAATCCGTACTGCTAATGTAATATTAAAAGAACATCACTTGGTCATGTTACGTGGACGAGTAACACTGCTATACTTCAATTACTTATACTTAATAATTCCAGCAGAAAAAATTCTTGCAGAAATTGTACCTTTATCACCAGTGTTGTATGATTTAGAAAAAACATAAATAATCTTATCAATTAAATTCTTAATTGAGTGATCGATTAATCTTTTACTATATTTCAAGTAGATTTTAATACTGAAAATCTTATATACCCAATTAACTTATAGTAATTTTAAATTTACTAATGTCATCATAAACGATATATGATATCTTTTAGTGCAAGTTAAGAATGTTTCATAAACAATAAACATTGTAATGTTTATTAAATAATTTTAAAACAGATATACATTTCTCTCATGATGATTTTATATCTTCCATATTTTTCTTTTTAAGTAAGAATAAACCTATAGTCACGCAAATAGTATAGCTTGATACTCATCACTATTATGTGGTTTTTTGATTAATTTTTCAGAGTGATTACATACAACACAAAAAGAGTATAAGCTACTATGTTATTGGATGAATTTTCTATCTGTAACAAAAAACAATCTTGTTATTTTAGAGTATACTATGTATAAATCATTATTTTAAGTTCAAGTGGCCTCTTATGTGCAATTTATGCATTATTATCTAAGTTTGTCCACATACGTATTAAACCATATATTCGCCATGACTTCTGTTGTCAAATAAACAGTATTTAAATAGGATTCACTAGTGTTAATTAGCTGTTACGATAGTAAAGAATATCCGTCATGCGCATCAATTATTCTTGTGAATATATTTATACAGTATATGACAGTTTGTTTTAACTGTAATAATTTCGGTACAATAACACAGGAAATCGTATCAGAATTGGGGTATCTTGTCATCCATTAACTAAATAATAGTGCGTACTATTAATAGAATATTACTTATCAGATAATTCATGAACGCTACTATCGCTAGTACACTAAATACCTCAAGATATAGTCAAATATCTCGACAGAACTAAGAGAGTAAGTCTGTTATATCACGTCTCTTTAAATTAAGAACGTTTATATTTGTATACTGGAAGACCATACAAATTAACTGTTTTGCACATCCCGACAGCGTACACTCATGAGCTAACGGGATTAATCGATTTTATCCTTAATATTTACCATATAGGTTAACACAAGCAATACTGCGATCCGTGCTCAATAAATTTTTGTGATATAGTGATGTGACTACAACTACAATTACAATAGAATTAATTTTTAATGTCTTTCCTTTTGCACTGCTTCACTGTTAAAGGGTACACGTTCAAGAGATAAAACAAGACATCAGCTTTGTCTTATTAAAAGAATACTAATCACACCGAACCCCATCAATAGTAGCAAAAGGATTTAAACCTATCGACTAGCCTGATGATCTTATAGCGACTCTCCCCTCTATATATATATTTTTTAGCAGTGCAATGTAATCAATACCGATTCTGCTTGCTTATTTTATCCGCTATATCAGCGCATGATATACGGATATCAACATTTTATACCTATGATATTTTATCTACAGACTGGAGTCCTGGTTTAATAGTAAAATAACCCCTTAAGTCTAGCTGTAACCGCGAATTGCAATGCTTTATACTAGCATATGGCGTATGGTTATTACATCGTTGTCATATGGAAGGAACAACAAGAATACCGCGGTAGTGTTTGCCTAAATAAAAACTTCCTGCAAACTACACAGAACACTAGTTTTTCCCCGAGTGATATGGAGATTTAAAAAACTAACTACACCAAGCTGCTAAAAATACAAGCTGTATACCTTACGACTATAGCGATTTTCTTTTGTTGATAACATAGCTAATCTAAAAAAGCATCAAAAATCTTAAAAACACTAATAAGTGCTAAGTTACACTATCTTTCAATCTGTTCGCTTATCAAAAAGATAATTACGCATCCTCCCTATCACAGAGAGTCATAATCTTCATATCAAAATAGCCAGAATATTCACAGTCAGTAAACAAATAGCACTAGTGAATCGTTTTATATAGTTTATGCTTAACCAGCATTACAGAGTAATATTCCACTCGGCCACTAAATACACCCAATAATTAGGACTTTACTAACAATCAGTTTTAAAGATATGATTATTCTTCGAAAAAAGACTGTCAGTGCCACAAAGACGCAATGGATAAATTTCGAATCAATTAACTTTTGATGTCGTAAACTACCGTCAGTCGCTCACCGTTTCTTCATTATGGTTGGAGTGATTAACTTTATATTTAATCATAACTATCGCTATGATAGAGAGCGAATCTTCATGTTGACATATATCTGAAAAAACTAGAGCTATACTTCATGCTTATAGGGTACACCTGCCTATCGCACATGATATATTCTAACTCCTAGAAAACGCTACTCTCAGCACTATTTTCAATTCTATCTGCGATTTTTTTAGCATACACGTTATACTGTGACTAATTTTGCTAGACAGTCGCGGTTAGAGTGATTGCTATCACATTACTATCACTGGTTCTAGTAAAGATCTTTACACCCATCACCTTCTATGGTCGGTGCGGACTGGCTAACTATATTATTTAGTTGGATAAGGATTGACTATAATTTTTACTACACAGTTTGTATGGTATTTACCATCAAATCTATTCTGTACACTGCTAGTAGCCAGTCGATTGCTTTTATAAACGTTGGGGAGTAGTATTCTCTAATTGTACAAAATAGCAGCTCCACTCGATATGCATGGCTGGCAATCGTGGCTAATCGTTGCATGGCTAATACTATACAACTACGTTCTAATGATCATTAAACTTATCTTAATGCTGTGCTTCATAAACTTTTGTTACTTTGATAACACTAGGTAACGGGCCTTAGGCTGCTACTTTGGCGATTGCGATCTAACAAGTATTACATTACGCAGATAATCTTAGCCGTATAGCGATGTTAGCGCTGATCTAATAAGACTGTAGCCTCAAGTTGATGTTACTTAATTAGCTACAGCATCATGCATGCTAGACGGTAATACCCATACATATTGGGCGTAATCTATCAGATAATTTTTGGTTCTGCATTAATTATAGCTTGTTAAGCTTCGCTATTTTCTAGTTTCCTCAGTCTACTATTAACGGAAATATAATCAACGGTATGAATTAAACAATACAAATAATAGTCTGCGCCTGTCATAGTTATAGCAGGCGTCGTAAACTTCTACATACATCTCACTTAGTACAAAGTTATTATATATAGTATTTACTATAATGATGCTACGGAGTAACCTTGAACAAAAACTACGATAACCACTAGGTTTCATTTACACACTGTAACTAGACGAAATCATTATCCTCGTAATACCTAGACTTTGACTATCTAAAGGTTTTTTCTTACTTTGTAGTGATACTCGTAAGCACCACGATCACCTTATACACTAGTGATTTTAGTAAGACTCTTATGACGTTACCTTACACACTAAGAGTTCTAGAACATTCGATATGCAATCTCTAGAGTTGAACTCTATAGCATGGCATGCTGTCATTATGATTAATAGTAAAAAACTGGCAACGACTGTAACTCATTGTACTAACAGCGCTACTCCAGCCTCTAAAAAACAATAACCTTTGGTGGCGTATTATCAATCGGCAATTATGGTATAGTCGTTTTATTAGCAACGTCTATGTTTTACCTTACCTGTTCTTTACGAACAGCTGGGTTCCTACCGAAGTCATGATAGCACAATAGCTGCGTTACGTCTACGATTATGCTTTACCTATTAATGTTTACTCTGATTAAACAATGACCAAAGAGCCATACTTAATAGATTACAAGGTATAAAAAGTGCTAACTAAAATACAGCGCGCATATATTACCGTATAAATGAAAATTTACCTATATCGGAAATGATGATATAATTTTAATAGATTTAAACACTGCTAATAATAGTCCAAATGCACAGAAAATTACAGCATAAAGACAGCTAACTTAATTATATTTTAAGAGATGAAATATATCCTAATACTTCAAAGTTAAACGATCACTATGAATACCTACCACGATACTTGAGTTTATGTGTCCAACCCAGCGAATGCATTGAAAAATTAAGACCAAGTATAGCGTAAAAAGCACTTTACTCAATTTAATCGATAGATTTTTGTCTAATACTCATTATACATTGATATTTAACGATATCGATCATGTCGCTACGCCATCTGCTCAACGCCTAGTCTAATAGTATTTCAAGAAAAAATCGCTTCACTCACCTGAAGGTAGAGAAAAAATTACTGGACGTGGTCTGCACCCAGGACTTCAACTAACTTATAGAGCAACTGAATAACCTAATACGCATCACTTGTAAGGTAATACAAAGAACCGCTTCTACAGTTATTCTGCTAATTATCTGGTGGACAACGAAAGCGCATTGTCCTATACTTCGTTTAATAAACAACGCTAAATCTTACTATTCGATGAACCTTTTTCAAGTCTTCATCCAGAACTACGATATAAAATACTTCAGTTTCTACAACCACCATGTAAAAATCACAAGTTAACATTACTAATAATTTTGTAAAATCTAAAAGATGCTTGGCGTATTGCGCTACGCACACTATTACGAATAGCTAGTTAGATTGATTATGACGGTTTAACAGAAACAGTGTGAGGTGATAAAATACCAGCGGCCTTCGCATTAAATGTTATAAATAACACTTCAATATAATAAATGGAATTCCATATATGCAATAGTTGAAGTCAATCTACTATCCCTCTTCAATAATCTAAAGGACTATACTGCTGTGTAGAACCTCAACCAAACAAAACCTGCCATAGCAGGTGTCGGTAAATCAATATCTGTTTTTGTTGACTCATGAAGTAGCCAACAATTAGTACTGCTAACCAACTCAATACACAGAGCATGCGCAGCCGCTCTGGCGGCAACCACTCACTTAAACTATCAATATAAAATTTATCTTTTCGCCACTTACGCCAGGTTAGCCAGACTGACATCCAGATTAGTAAAAAAAATATTAATAATAACCAATTAAATAACCCGCTATTGTCGTTATCAGGAATATCAATCGCTACACCAGCTAAAATGCCCGGAAAGAAATAAATTGGCGGCCAAGTGATACAGCCAATGCTATTCGGTAAAGCAAATTTATGTGAGGGAAGATTAAGCATACCAGCTACTATCGGCACTAACGGACGCATAGGGCCAATAAAACGACTAATCAGGATGGTAGCAATACTATGCTGATAAAGTGCTTTTTCAGTTCTATCAAGAACTACTTGATGTTTTTTTAGGAAAGACCAACGATAAAGAGAATCCTTACAAAGTCGACCAATACAGTAAGAAATCCAATCCCCTAGTAGACAACCTACTATACTAGCTGCCCACGCGTAATAAAAATCTATTTTCCCACCACCAATTAGTACGCCGATACTGGTCATCATTAGTGTCCCAGGTAATAACAAACCAACTAGTGCAAGCGATTCTAGAAAGTTAATTAAAACAATAACCGTAAGAGTGACAACTAATGACTGCGTAATTAAATGTTCTAAATAAGGTTCCATTAAACCTCGATTTACTAGGTAAAAACAAAGGGTAAATTGTTGCGTAATACTAAGTGCTAATCAACCAATGCATAATCTGTTTTAATTTATCTACAATGCTATAAATTATTACTCTACTAAACAGATAGTTTACCCTTCAAGCCTACCCTAGTCATTATATTTTATATTCAAGAGATTCAAGATGACAATTCAGAACATATAACTAGCAGGAAATATATAAGGATTATTCATCTGCTAGAATAGAATTCTTTGATATAGTGTCAGTTAAGGTCAAGTCTGCGGATTTAACCGCATCTGTATTTTGCACCACTTATCGGCACCGTAATAACTTATTTTATTAATTTATTTCTGTTATATTACGCTTAAATCAGCAGAGGTTTGGTAATAACTGCTCTTAGTGTGATTTAATTAATATAACCTTTTAAAGATTCTATAAAATTATCTACACTTAAAGCACTGTTTAATCTGACTAAGCACTATATCTACTTTCAGATGTCTAATGTATTGCTAGAATAAATTTTCACCTTTTGTCTGAATAAAGCTATGACTCATCAGCATACCTCTTATAATCTCACAAATATCCCCATAATCACCAGAGAACTTTTTTCGGGTTCGTATATCATTTTTTTAGTGACATTAGCGATTGTCTTATTTTATAGAAAATCTCTCAGATTTACGCTGCATTTAATCACCTAAATTTTACCAAACCCATAGTTTAAAGTTATTGAATCTAATCTAATGAATACATATCACATAGACATATTGCACCAGCCTTTAACGTCCAGAAGATATTATTGATTTTATGTGACAAATGACTGTAAATCTCGACAATATATAGATACAATACATATTAAAATTAATCAGGTATACAGATTATATTTTTCAATTGTATATGCATCAGTTTTACTTGTGCACTCGAAGTTTTGCTAAATATCAAATTTTGAATTTTATAAAGCGCAGTGATAAAATACAGTCTTCTATCTAACAGAAATCCTATTTAAAAAAGTTTAAAACATATATTACTATATTACTCTCTTTCTGAAACGTTTGATATAACAAAGATCGTTAATCAGTAGATATTATCTTAACAAATAATCATTACGGTAAAATTCATGATTTTCACTTTTTGATTAATCTATCCTGTCAGAAACAACGTATAGTACACTTATGGTGATCGATAAATAATACCTATCCACTAGATAAAAGTCTAAGCCGGTAGTACTAATTTGTGAGCTACACACGCACTTAACAGATCTTCAATAAACTCTAGTCGCCTTTTGCGATCGCTTACATCGAACACAAACTTTAATTTATTGGGACCGTCTAGTCGATATACTTGTGGATTACTTTTTAGTAAGCTAATTAAATAGCTTGGATCGATATGATTTTGATCGCCAAATTCAATAAATCCACTTCTTTCATTACTTTCAATGCGTTTAATCCCTAACATTTGCGCGTACTGGCGTAGGAATGCATTTCTGAAAAGGTTTTTTGCTGGTTCCGGTAATACACCAAAGCGGTCAATCAGTTCCATTTTTAATTCTCTTAAATCATCATTGTTTTTAGCACTAGCAATGCGTTTATAAAACAATAACCGCGTATTGACATCTGGAACGAAGTCATTCGGCAATAAAGTGGGCATACGCAACTCTATCTCTACTTGCTTGTTCACCAGATCTGTTAAAGACGGTTCACGACCATTTTTTAATGCATCTACTGCGTTTTCCAGTAACTCCATATATACAGAAAAACCAGTAGTAGATATTTGACCACTCTGATCTTCTCCTAACAACTCTCCGGCACCACGAATTTCTAAATCGTGAGTAGCCAGTGCGAAGCCAGCACCAAGATCCTCCATCGAAGTAATAGCTGTTAATCTACTTTTCGCGTTTGCACTTATTGTCTGCGGATGCGATGTTAAAAAATAAGCGTAGGCCTGATGGTGTGAACGTCCAACACGTCCACGTAACTGATGCAACTGTGCTAGACCAAAGCGGTCAGCACGCTCAATAATAATAGTATTTACACTGGAAATATCAATGCCAGTCTCGATAATAGTGGTACAAACCAGAACATTGAAACGTTGACGCTGAAAATCGTTCATCACACACTCTAAATCACGTTCACGCATTTGTCCGTGGCCAACAGTAATATGTGCTTCTGGCACTAAATCTGCCAGATTTTTAGCGGTCTGCTCAATATTCTCTACATCATTATATAAATAATAAACTTGACCGCCACGCAGCACCTCACGCAAGATTGCTTCGCGTACCACGAGACTATCATACTCACGTATGAAAGTTTTTACTGCTAAACGACGTGCTGGAGGAGTAGCGATAATAGATAGATCGCGTATGCCGATCGTCGCCATATTTAATGTGCGTGGAATAGGAGTAGCAGTTAGTGTTAAAATATCTATATTGGAGCGCATCGCTTTGATTTTCTCCTTGTGGTGTACACCAAAACGATGTTCCTCATCAACAATCAGCAATCCTAAGTCTTTCCATCTCACATCAGCCTGTAACAGTTTGTGCGTTCCAATAAGGATATCTACGTTACCAGAATCTGTGGCATCTAATACCTGAGTTTGTTCTTTAGCATTAAGAAAACGTGATATCATTTCAATGCGGATAGGCCAAGCAGAAAAGCGATCACGGAAGTTGTCGAAGTGCTGTTTTGCTAGCAGAGTTGTAGGCACTAACATCGCTACCTGTTTACCATTGTCTACCGCCAGAAAAGCAGCACGCATCGCTACTTCAGTTTTACCAAAACCAACATCTCCACATACCAGACGATCCATAGCTAAAGGTTGACACATGTCACTTAGCATGGCGTTGATCGCTGCTTCTTGATCAGGCGTAAGATCGAATGGAAAGCTTCGACAGAAAAGTTGATACTTCTCATGATTATGTTTAAAAGCAAAACCAGTCTTCGTAGTACGTTGAGTATAAATATCTAACAATTCAGCAGCTATATCACGTACCTGTTCAACAGTCTTTTGTTTGATTCTTTCCCAACTATCTCCACCTAACTTATGGAGAGGGGCAGTGTCGTCGGAACCTCCAGAATAACGACTGATTAAATGCAACGAAGAAATTGGTACATATAGTTTATCTTCATCCATATAAGATAAAATCAGATATTCTGTCTGAATATCCCTAATCATTAAAGTAGTTAAACCAAGATAACGACCAATACCGTGCTGCAGATGCACTACAGGCTGTCCAGGATGCAATTCCGTTAGATTGCGAATTAGTGTATCGATGTTAATAATACAGCGGTTGTCTTTCTGGTAGCAATTGACGTGCTTACCTAAGAGATCACTTTCAGAAATCAACGCCCGATTGCGGTTGCTATCTAGGAAACCATGCTCACAAGCGCAGATTATTATATAATAACCTGTTGATTGTGCCTGATCGAGATATTGAATCAATAACGTGCTGAGCTTAATGCGACCAAGTACATCCTGTAGCATCTGACGCCGGGCTTCGCTTTTGACCAAAAAAATGACACTACCATCAAAATCTATAATAAAGCGCTGCAAACTCTTTAACGACAGCGGATTATGAGATTGCACCGCTAAATTAGGCAAAGCGTAATAGCCTAGATTCATATTATTCATTGCAGCAGGTAGAGTCTCAATCTCCAATGTTATACGTGGCCAAGCTGTTAGTTCACCTAACAACGTATCAACACTTAACCATAAAGTATCTGGAGATAACGGCGGACGCATTGGATCAATGCAATGTTTTTCATAACGCTGGCTTATAACCTGCCAAAAACAGGTAGCGGCACTTTCAAGATCTCCGATGTTAATAATTAAAGTATTAAGTGGTAAATAACTGAATAATGACGGCAATGACTGACTAAAGAATAAAGGTTGCCAATATTCGATACCCGCAGGCCATATAGATCTGCTGACCTGCTGGTAAACATGCTCAGGATGATGAAGTACGTCAAATCGCTCACGCCACTGACTGCGAAACAACTTGATAGCATTTTTTTCAGTTGGAAATTCATGAGCTGGCAGTAAATTAATGGCGTCAGCATCGCTTATTGTGCATTGACTATCAATGTCAAAGGTACGTACACTACTAATTTTTTTTCCACAAAAATTAATACGGTACGCTCCATCACTACCCATAGGGTAAAGATCAAACAGTGAGCGCCGGATACTGAATTCGCCATGTGTCATCACTTGCTCAACGTAGCGATAACCAACTTGTTCTAATTGACGGCGCAGTTTATCACATGACCAATACTGACCTTTACTTATTACTAATGAGCAACTATGGAGAAAGGCGCTAGGACAAACTCTTTGCATCAGAGTATTAACTGAGAGAATTATCACTCCGCGCGTCATGGTAGGTAAATCATACAGGATCGATAGGCGGGAAGAAATGGTTGCTTGATGTGGAGAGAGATTCTCATAGGGTAAGTTTTCCCAATCAGATAATCTAATTACTTTCTGCTTAGTAAGTGGCTGGATTTCATGATTCAGCCGCAAAGCACACTGCGTGTCTGAGGTGATTAACATCACCGGTCCATTATAACGTTCGATAATCTCGGCACATTCTATAGCGCAGGCTGAACCAAATAACTGACCTAAACGGCGCAGATCACCTGCGCGTTTAGGCAAAGAATAACGCGGAGATAAGAAAAGGTTTTTGGTATTAACAATGCTCATTCAAGTATCTTTAATTATCGTGATAGACTGCGCTTAGTAGTAATTATTTAATAAAGCGCCTTATTTGTAGTTATAGTAACTTAGCAGTTAATTAACTAACAGCATTAAAATTATAAAACTAATTTTTAACCTAATGTTATATTAATTAATGATGATTTTTTTTGGATAAAACTACCAACTAAATAAAACTCCTCTCTTAAGTATTCACTTAATAGAAATAAGTTATTATAATAAACAATCATATTACTTTAATTATAACTATGGCAATATAAAAACTGTCATGTATCGACCTGTCGCGTTGTTCATTAGCTTGCGCTATATATGTGGACGTACCTCAAACCGATTCGGACGGTTTGTTTTCTGGTCATCTACTATGGGAGTTATGTTAGGAGTAATGGCATTAATTCTGGTACTATCGGTAATAAATGGCTTTGATAAAGATCTAGAAAAAAATGTTCTTGGCCTTATGCCGCAAGCATTAATTACCAGCAAAAAGGGATCGATCAATCCTACGATGCTACCTGCTTCAGCTATTAAAAATCTACAAGGTGTCTACCGCGTTTCACCCTTAACAACAGCTAACGTGGTGCTGCAAAGCGCACAAGGCATAGCGCTTGGCGTAATGCTTGGTATTAACCAAAACGAAACTGATCCTTTAACCCCTTATCTTGGTGACATCCAACAACAACTACAGCCAAACCACTATAATATTATTGTCGGTGAGCAATTAGCCAATCAGCTTAATGTCAAGCCTGGTGACTCACTACGATTGCTAGTACCCAGCACCTACCAACTCACACCCATGGGTCGTATTCCTAGCCAACGATTATTTACCCTTATCGGCACTTTTCATGCCAATAGCGAGGTAGACAGCTATCAGTGTTTACTCAACCAAGAGGATGCGTCGCGCCTCATGCGCTATACCATCGGTAATATCACAGGTTGGCGTTTATTCCTAAAACACCCGATAATGGTGAATACCGTTAGCCATCAAAAGATACCCAAAGGCACAGAATGGAGGGATTGGCGTGAAAGAAAAAGTGACCTATTCCAAGCAGTACAAATGGAAAAAAACATAATGACACTACTTCTGAGTTTGCTCGTGACGATTGCTATATCTAATATTGTTACTTTTCTAGCGTTACTAATAATGGAAAAGGAGAGCGAGATTGCAATCTTGCAAACTGTAGGTCTAGCACGATATCAGATCATGGCAATATTTGTAATACAGGGTACCAGTGCTGGAATTATAGGATCACTGATTGGTGCGTTATTAGGTATATTATCAGCAAAACACCTGAACAATCTAATGCCAGTACTTACTAAATTTATCAATGGACATACTTTACCAGTCCTAATTAATCCGCTACAAGCAATAATTATTGCTGCGGTAGCAATGACAGTATCTTTTATCGCTACACTTTACCCTTCATGGCGTGCTACTTCGTCACGACCTGCCGAAGTTTTATGTTATGAGTAATGACAGATTACTGCAGTGTAATAATCTATGCAAGCGCTACCAGGTAGGCGATGTGTATTCTGAGGTACTATCTAATATTACCTTTAGTATGCAGTCTAGCGAAATGACAGCGATCGTCGGTAGTTCAGGTTCTGGAAAAAGTACCTTATTACATCTGCTAGGTGGTTTAGATTCTCCAAGCTCTGGAGAGGTAATTTTCAAAGGCTTATCTCTGCACAACATGTCGCCAAAAGCCAAATCAGATCTACGAAACCGTCAGATCGGATTTATCTACCAGTTTCATCATCTACTGCCGGATTTTACTGCACTGGAGAACGTAGCTATGCCATTACTAATCAGTGGCGCCCATTCAGCATTAGCTAAAAAAAAGACAATAGAAATGTTAGCAGCGGTTAGACTGGAAAAACGCAGTAAATACCGTCCTTCTGAGCTCTCAGGTGGAGAACGACAGCGTGTAGCGATTGCCCGAGCATTAATCAATAATCCAGCACTAGTATTAGCGGATGAACCGACTGGCAATCTGGATCAACATACCTCAGATAGTATCCTGAATTTATTGTATGAGCTTAACGTACGCCAGAGCACAGCATTTTTAATTGTCACCCATGATGTACGATTGGCCAATCGTCTTGGTCGTACGCTGGAAATGGTTGATGGCCATCTTCAAATCCCCCTGTGATTTACCGAGTACGAAATAATGGTGTGTACACTACTGTCTTTTTTAACAGCTCTACGGTTTAGCCGTGGCCAAAAACGTGGTGGCATACTATCACTAATGTCTGCTACTTCCACTCTTAGTGTTACTCTGGGAGTAGCAATAGTTATCATTAGCCTGAGTACGATGAACGGTTTCCAACGTGAATTTAAACATCGCATTTTATCAGTAGTTCCACATGGTGAAATCGAGGTAGTACATCAACCATTTCAAAATTGGCGATCTATATTGCAACGGATTAATAAAGTACCTGGCATTCTAGCTGCTGCACCTTATATCCAGTTTACTAGCCTACTCGAAAATAGCGTACACTTACACGCAGTGCAGGTAAAAGGCATTGATCCACAGCAGGAAAACCAAATTAGCATATTACCACAATTTGTACAAAATGATGCTTGGAGTCATTTTAAATCTGGCGAGCGGCAAATTATCCTTGGTAAAGGGGTGGCAGATGCTCTAGCTGTTAACGGTGATTCTTATATCACAATGATAATCCCAAACAGTGATCCTAGACTTAGGCTATTACAACCCCAACGTATCCGATTGCATGTCATAGGAATTTTACAGCTTAGTGGGCAATTAGATCACAACCTAGGGTTAGTTCCACTGAGCGATGCGCAACAATATCTAAATATGGGTAATAGTATTACTGGCATCGCCATTAAAGTAAATCAAGTATTTAACGCAAATAAGCTAGTGTATGATGCGGCTAAGGTGACTAATACTTACGTCTATATTAAAAGTTGGATCCGTACATATGGTTATATATACAATGATATTCAGATGATTCGAACTATTATGTATTTAGCGATGATACTAATAATCAGCATGGCTTGTTTTAACATCATTGCTACATTGATGATGGCAGTAAAAGATAAAATCGGTGATATCGCAATACTGCGTACTCTCGGCGCTAAAAATAGCTTTATTCGTGCTATCTTCATTTGGTACGGCCTACTGACTGGATTAATTGGCAGCTTTAGTGGAATGGTAGTAGGGGTAGTTTGTTCTCTGCAACTGACAACTATTATGAATAGTGTTAAAAAATTGACAGGCCATGCATATTTATCAGGAAAAGTATACTTTATCGACTTTCTACCTTCTGAGCTGCATAGGCTAGATTTAGTAATTGTAATAGTGATAACACTTATCCTGAGTTTACTAGCAAGTTGGTATCCAGCTAAACGTGCTAGCTGCATTGATCCAGCAAGTGTGTTAAGTAGATACTAATTAAATGATAAGTAGAACAACTACCTGATGAAATAAAAAATTAACGTGGCTGATAATTTATGATTTCACTTATAAACACTCTTTATATACCACATCGCTTTTCTTGTACGTATCGCTATCATAATGTCATAGTGACATTCGCTAAAACCACTATAGTATTATGGTTTAGGATGAGTGTTAAGCCACAAAAGGTATATCTTTATTGAATATTAAAGATAAATTGGCGGTAATATCTCTAAAAGATAGAGCTCGCTATGCTATCACGCTGTTAACATCTTCAATAGGCACCAAAGATTTATAGTGTACTCTGTCATCAATGGCAACACATTAAAAAGATAATATATAGCGCTAGATATTCTCTACGACATCGACTATAATGAAAGAGAAACAGACAACTTCCCTCTTGTTATAGCGATATTTTACTATTACAAGGTACCAATAACCTGCAAGTACACTACAATGATTTCATGCCAAATATTCAACTTCTCTAAAAATCATAGCCTGAAGATCAGTATGCAGACTTACTTCTGGTATTTTTATAACACTATATTATAAATCAAGTATAATTTTCTCAGTATAAATAACATTTATTATGCGTTAATTAAGGCTGTTGTTTGTATTGCTATGTGCACTCTTAAAGTATTTATCTAGCGATCAATTTATTGATGAGATAGCATTAGGTGCTACATATCATATGTAGCACCTAATTTTGAAATTAACTCAATAGAGTATTATTTTAATATCACAGAGTACAGCCTAGTGAACGCGGCAAAATTATTTTTTTAGACAACTTCTTCATAGGAAAAATGTCTCTAAAATATAAAATCCGCTAAAGTTAATTCTGATACACATATGTTATCGTAGTCAGTTTAAGTGTGCAGCGCTTATAATAACTGAAATGCATAAATAATCATTAAGAATTCTGAGTATGTTCATCATACGTGATAAGCCACATTCTAAACAGCCAAAGGCTCTACATAAACTATTTTCTGTAGTTTATAGGGCTATTATAGTAATCATAGCATGTATCTGTCCTATCTTATAGCTTATATGAAGAGCTAATCTGATACGTTTAATATCTAATTTCTGTTCTACTAATAAAACGTAATGGAGTATAATACAGTACCGGAATTTCTAGTTTATGCACACAAACAATATCAATAATCTATATAGTCAATAATCGTTTTATACACTATAAGTAAATAATATAGATTAAGAATAATGCTTACATAAGATAAATGAATCAAGAAATAACCCCTAACCGCAACGCATACAAAAGATTTCTCTATAGAGTTATTTGTTTGTATAATTGTCGTACACTATGTTCTTCAGTCATAAAATACAAAATACTGTTTTTCGCTATTTCCTAAGAGACTATTATACTACTGTAATATAACGTAATTAACTAGCTGACACATCGCTCAATGTTAGATAAATCAAAAAATTTAACAGCATAAAACTCATAGCTACGATAAATACTTATATCTCGCAACTCATTATAAAGATTAAGTTACTATTAATTATGAACGGCGTTCTAAAATTTCAAAATAAAAACTATGAGTATTTACTTTATCTGCATGGTAAGGTTTACTAAATAAAATTTTCCATTCATCAAATTTGTAACTGGGAAAATAAGTATCGCCACTAACTTTAGCATTAACATGCGTTAGGTACATGCGCTGAGCGTGCATTAAGAACTGTCTGTAAACATTCCCGCCGCCTATTATTATAACTTCTTCCACGTTTGCAGCAGCAGTTAATGCATCATCTAGCGAACGCACCCAAGTTACTTTAGAGTAATTATCTAAACAACTACTTAATACAATATTATGCCGCATAGGTAACGGGTATCCAATAGATTCAAAGGTTTTTCGTCCCATAATGACTGGCTTATTTAATGTGTGATATTTAAACCATGCTAAATCCGTTGATAAATACCATGGTATTGTGTTTTCCATGCCAATAACGTGTTTTTCTGCCACGGCAGCAATTAAACTAATAAACATATCTTATCCTTTCCTTGTATAAGGAATGAGTTCTCATGTATACTGATAGATTATTTTAATATGGATGAGAGAGGTAAAACAGTAGAGCACAAAGACAGAGCGCATACTCATATCTTTGTTGATCTTTATAACACCAATACTGTAAGTCTTTTGAAATAAATTTAATATTCCATCTAGGAGTGTTAATAACGCTATATCTTATAAGCATCAAGAATGATATAAATTATTATATTAACTTACGGAACCTTAACATCTAATATGCTTACCGAACTTTTTCACCTTTATTAAACTTTTTTATATTAAACGATCAAAAGCACTTAAATAATATACTGACATTTAAAACAGACAATCCGAAAGACATCTAATGCAGTTTTATTATCAAAATACACTCAAACCGGTAATCTATATTAGGATGTTATCTATACGCATATGCTAAAAGGTGATTTTACTAATAAACACTGATTTTCAATTCACATTCGAAGCAATATCACTAATCTTCGAAGACTATGACACTGATAAGCAATAGTTCACACTATAAATACTAGAGTTCTAGTGATTAGAAAGTAAGTGACACACTTTTATCTCGAACTGTAAAAGAAAGGTCTGCTAAATTTTTTATGAATTTCTGAAGAGATAAAATCCAAGATGATATAATATCTTTCTTTATTCTACAACAGAAAGCAAAAATTTTAAATAGACACTCTTTTGTTTAATCTCTTTTTCATTAAGTAATTAATTTAGATAATAAACTTAAAGCAAAATACTTAATTGTATCACCGTGACAACTTTTTAGGTCTATTGTGGTAGTCACGATTGCTCTTATAGTGAAGTTAATACGTTACATGCTACGCGCGATGTTTAACACATTTTCATTATAAATTATATAAAACATTAACAGTACTTTTAGTGAAATTAACAATACTGCATTTTTGCCATCTATATTATGGAGTCAAAGATGAGTCGTAATTTTAGCAAAAATCACCTTCGAGCAATCATTACTAATTGCTAAATACTAGTGCAAACGTGTACGCATAAGAACAATCAGCGTGCTGCAAGTCAAAAGTTTTAACTATTAATTTACAGTACTTACTGCAAGTAAGTCTTATGGAATGGAATAACTGAATTCTTAACGAATACATTTTTGAATTACCAGATAATAATTCTGGATTTATTCTGCTTTAACGTAGTTATTAGATCAATATGCAATTCCACTAAATAAGATAGCACTATAAACAGCTTATATGATTAAAACCCTTGAAACAATCTATCAGAATCATATGTCACGACAATGAGCAATAAAACTATAAAACACTATAGCATATTAATCGAAATATTAATAAATATATAATATAGTTACTCAACCACCATATGAGTTAATAAAATACTTACGATATAACAACTTGATAGCTGGCTTATTCAGTAGCCTAAATCCCACAAGTCATGACAAAATTTATTAGTACTGTACCTAAACAAAGACTCTTCCACCATTCGGTATATCATGGAGTACTATATTACCATCTGGAAAGTCCTCTATATATAACCCACGTTTAATATCACATATTGCTCTATCAACAGTCAGATAGTGTAACTAGTAATAATTAATTTCTACAGATTCTTTGTGGTATGTAAAGTGGTATAATCAAAAAAATAGACTATATTTTCTAAAAAACACAGTTGTTTTAAGTCTGGCTTATTAAGACGTAAGAAACTTGTATGGTACTCTACATAGAGAAATAATAAAATGAAAACGGCTAAAATCAGATCAACTAACTTTATCCGCCAGATCATAGATAAAGATCTAGAGACAGGTAAATATGTGTTAGTACGTACTCGCTTTCCACCAGAGCCGAATGGCTATCTGCATATTGGTCACGCTAAAGCTATTTGTCTGAACTTTGGCATTGCACAAGATTATCAGGGCCAGTGTAACTTGCGCTTCGATGATACTAATCCTGAAAAAGAAGATATCGCGTTTGTAGAGTCAATCAAATATGACGTAGAATGGTTAGGATTTCGATGGAGTGGCGATGTCCGTTATTCCTCAGATTACTTTTATCCACTGTATCACTATGCGGTTGAACTCATTACGAAAGGCCTAGCATATGTTGATGAGTTATCACCGGAGAAGATTCGTGAATACCGTGGTAGCCTGACTGCACCAGGTAAAAATAGTCCATATCGTGACCGTAGCGTGCAAGAGAATCTGATGTTGTTCGAGAAAATGCGTGATGGTATGTACGTCGAAGGAGCTGCCTGTCTACGCGCTAAGATTGATATGACCTCATCATCTATTATTATGCGCGATCCCATACTGTACCGCATTAAGTTTGCTAAACACCACAAAACTAACAATAAGTGGTGCATTTATCCGATGTATGATTTTACTCACTGCATTTCCGATGCACTAGAAGGGATCACGCATTCCTTATGTACTTTGGAGTTCAAGGATAATCGCCGTCTCTATGACTGGGTACTAAATCATATTACAATCCATGTCCACCCACATCAATACGAATTCTCACGTCTCAATCTTGAGTATACCATTCTGTCAAAGAGAAAACTCAACCAACTGGTGATGGAGAAGCGCGTTGAAGGTTGGGATGACCCACGCATGCCAACCCTATCTGGTTTACGTAGAAGAGGCTATACTGCTGTCGCCATTCGAGAATTTTGCCAACGTATTGGCGTGACTAAACAAGACAATAACATTGGATTTATGGCACTGGAATCCTGTATTCGTAACGATCTGAATGAAAACGCACCGCGTGCCATGGCGGTACTAGAACCAGTAAAAGTGATCATAGAAAACATGAGTACGCAAGAAGAGGTACTTATTATGCCTAACCATCCAAACAAACCTGAAATGGGCAGTCGTAAAGTACCGTTTAGCAGAGAGATTTATATCGATCGCGCTGATTTCCGCGAAGTAGCTAATAAACAGTATAAACGTCTAGTGTTAGGAAAAGAAGTCCGACTACGAAACGCCTATGTCATTAAGGCTGAGAGAGTTAAAAAGAATAAAAAAGGCGAAATAGTAGCTATCATTTGTAGCTATGATACTAAGACACTGAATAAGGATCCAGAGGATGGCCGCAAAATAAAAGGTGTCATTCACTGGGTTTCTGTAGCTCATGCATTATTAGCTGAGATTCGATTATATGATCACTTATTTAACGTGTCAAATCCAGCATCTGCTGTAGATTTTCTCGCCACAATTAATCCAGAATCTCTGGTGATTAAGCAAGGTTTTGTTGAGCCCAGTTTAAAAATTGCACCACCAGAAAAAGCTTATCAGTTTGAACGTGAAGGCTATTTCTGCGCTGACAGTCATTTCTCTTCAAACAAACATATGGTTTTTAACCGCACTGTTAAATTACGCCATACCTGGATGAAAACAAGAACTTAAACGACACCCAGTATATATTAAACATTATTTTAGATACATCAATGTATTTTACTTTTCCTGCTATAAAATTTTTTCTTTTAATCTTAATGTCAATGCTCTATCAAACCATTTATGGTGGTCTGTAATCGCCTTAGAATATAGTGCTAAAAATTTGTAAAACAGCAGAAATACAAGTGATAAAGCAACTAAGTTTAACCTCAGAGGCTTTTATCATGTAATAGATGAGATTATTTATTCCATTTAGTATGAAACACACCTACTTGATCAATGCGCTGGTAAGTATGCGCACCAAAATAATCACGCTGTGCCTGAATTAAGTTAGCAGGCAGCAATACTGAACGATAGCTATCATAATAAGCGATCGCTGCAGAAAAAGCATGAACAGGGATGCCGTTCTTGATAGCATAACACACTACATCACGTAGTGCCTGTTGGTATTTATCAGCAATCTCCTTAAAGTAAGGAGCTAACAGCAGATTTGAGATATCGCTATTAGCAGCGTAAGCATCGATAATATTTTGCAAGAATTGGGCCCGAATAATGCAACCGGCGCGAAAGATTTTAACAATCTTGCCATACTGAAGATCCCAGTTATGCTTCTTAGAAGCAGCCCTCAACTGAGAAAATCCTTGCGCATAAGAAATAATTTTTCCTAAATATAGCGCACGACGCACTTTTTCTATAAATTCAGATTTATTACCAACAAATGGTGTCACTCTTGGGCCGGTAAGCACTTTAGCGGCAGCAATACGCTGGTCCTTCATTGAAGATAAATAACGCGCGATCACAGATTCAGTGATGAGTGACAATGGTTCACCTAAATCGAGAGCACTTTGACTTGTCCATTTACCAGTACCCTTATGGCCTGCTTTATCCAGAACAACATCTATCAGATCGTGCCCATCTCCATCTTTCTTAGTGAAAATGTCTTGGGTAATATGAATTAGATAACTATTTAATTCACCTTGATTCCATTCAGAAAAAGTCTCAGACAACTGTTGATTACTAAGAGTTAATGCCTGCTTTAATATAGCGTAAGCTTCTGCGATCAACTGCATGTCACCATATTCGATACCATTATGCACCATTTTTAGATAGTGGCCAGCACCATCAGTACCGATATAAGTCACACAAGATTCACCTTCTGCTACTGCAGCGATTTTTTCTAGAATTGGTGCTACTAACTCATAAGCTTTTTTTTGACCACCAGGCATGATAGACGAGCCTTTTAATGCGCCTTCTTCCCCCCCAGAAATGCCAGTACCGATAAAATTAAAACCTTGCATAGATAGTTCTCGGTTTCGTCTAATCGTATCTTTATAGTAAGCATTACCACCATCGATCAAGATATCACCGTTATCTAAGTACTGTGTCAGAGATGCAATAGTGTTGTCCGTAGCTTTACCCGCCTTAACCATCAAGAAAATACGACGGGGTTTTTCGAGTGATTCAACAAAATCTTTAACGCTATAGCATGGAACTAGATGTTTATCGGAATTCCCAGAAATAAATATATCTGTCTTGTCGCTTGAACGATTAAAAATTGAGACAGTATAACCACGACTTTCAATATTTAGTGCTAAATTACGCCCCATTACGGCCATACCGACAACACCAATTTGTTGTGTAGACATGTAAAACTCCTTTTTTTGAGTATCTGACTCACTAATACACGGCCAAAAAGCTTCAATACAACTATTATGTTGTCTAAGGATGATAAATGCGGTAATAATTAGTATGATTAATCATATGTATCGCTATGTAAATCTTAAAATAGTTTGCTTATTGCATGCTCACTTATTAAGCATTTGATGGTATAACTTGATATAGCTTGCTGCCATACGCTCAGAGGTAAACAAAGCCTGAAAACGTTTTGCAGCATTTTCGCCATAGCGCTGAGTTTTCTGGGGATTGCGCCATAATATACCCATCGCAGCACGTAAGGCTTGCGGATTGGAAGGTGGTACAACAAGGCCAGTTTCCTGATTAATATTGATATATGTTGTTCCTGTACCAAGCTCAGTTGAGATTAGTGATTTACCATACATAGCGCCTTCGAGCAAGGTTATACCAAAGGCTTCAGAACGAAGATGAGAAGGAAATATAACGCTATAACATAATTGAAATAACGCGGCTTTATGTTTATCGGGTAACATTCCTAAAAAATAGATATTTTTTAACCCTAGGTCTTTAGCCTGTTTTTTAAGATGAGTTTCAGTGGCACCCGAACCGATAATAACTAACGAAAAGCTAGTATTCTGCATGGATTTCAGCAAAATATGCATACCTTTATAATAACGCAACGTACCAACAAACAAAAAAAAACGCCCTGAAAATCGTCGACGCCAATACTCTAAGTGCATTTCATTGGAAACAGGATAAGTTTTTTTATCTAATCCATAAGGAATAACTTTTACCTTAGATAAATACTTTTGCAGTACCAGGCTCGTTTTCACATAATTATAAGAGGCAGCAACGATATAATCGACAGAATTCAGAAATTTATCCATCAAAGGCGAGTAGAATCTCAATGCTATTTTTTGTTTAATAATATCTGAGTGATAACTCACTATTGTTGGCTTTTTTATCCCACTAGTAAAATGCAACAAATCCATAAATGGGTAAGGAAAATGGTAGTGAATAATATTTGCCTCAGCGGCTAGTTTTTTAAATTTACTTATTGCGCTTATAGAAAATGGAGTAGATGCTATCTCAAAATCTTGGTAAGCATAGTAAGCTATATGCTGACCAACTTTTTGGTTGTCGATATCACCACGAGCGCTCAGTGACAATATTGTCGATTGTATCTGATGGTGCACACCTGCTTCACTTAATTGAAAAATAACTTGTTCTACACCGCCAAATGAATCTGGGTAATAAGTTTTATAAAAATGTAGCACTTTCAACATACAATGTCAGACCTGTTGGTAAGCAAGTAGGGTTTCTTGCGCACAACGTTTCCAAGAAAACTGTTTCGCTCGGTTTAACCCATTAATTTTAGCTCGCTTACGCCATGTATTATCTTCAATGCTTCTTTTAATCAGTACTGTGAGTGTATCAACATCTTTTGCGGAACACATTAATGCACAACTACCGGCTACTTCAGGTAAAGATCCACTATCCGAACAAACCACTGGTACACCAGATGCCATTGCCTCTAGTATAGGTAATCCAAATCCTTCATATAGCGATGGAAATAGGAAACTTCGGGCACCGGCAAATAAATACGGCAACACTGCGCATTTCACGTAACCCAAATAATAGAACCAGCCGGAATTTTTAAGATGTTCAAAGCGTTGATGTAATGCTGCGCTGCTCCAACCTGCACACCCACTAATCACTAAAGGCACAGACATACGTAGTGCCATAGGTAAACGCTCGTAAGCATTTAGTAATGTCTCAATATTCTTTCTCGGTTCTATAGAGCCGACAAACAAACAATACTGATTAACCTGTAAGCCCAATAGAGATAAAAAACGACTAAGGTCTTCAGTGGCACGTGGATAAAAAATACCGCTACTAGCTAGTTTGGCGACATATACCTTACTTAAAGGTAAATTAAAATATTCAGCTAATTCCAAACGAGCAAAATCAGAATCTGCTATAAGAATAGCAGCACGCTTTATGGTTAAACACAGCTCCTTCTGCATAAAATACACACGCTCTGGTCGATGGCACTGTGGCCAAGTAAACACTGAAAGATCATGAAAAGTCGCTAGACAGCGATCAACATTAGGCGGTAAATAAAAATTTGGACTGTGATATATAGCCTCTGGATGTTGTTTAAGTATATATGTTTTTAACCGAGGTACAATTAATCGGTAGAATGCAGAAAAAAAATAACTTTTTTGTGCTAGATAACGCAAACTTTGAACTACAGAGATTTTTTCCCTAACCATAGGGATTTGTCGAATTAAATGATGCCCATGCAGAAAAAAAAGCTCAGATATTTCTTCCCTTTCTTTTAGACAGCTTGCTAACTCTAAAGAATACCGTCCAAGCCCAGTTAAAGGAAATTTAATTGAGTCACTCCCAAATATTACTTTCATCTTCGCTTTTCAACATTAGCTACACTCTTTTTTTAAATATAACATTTTATGCGACGATGATAGCACACAATTTAACTATGTTATCGCATAAGCGTTACTTAAAACATAACATCCCTGAAATCACGAAAAACTAGTACTCTCTAATTGAATCCTTACTAAACTCTCTGTAAATTTTTTTAAAAACCTTATAAGCAGCAAATCATCCACCTAACCCATGCAGTACCATAGCAAAGTTTATCAAAATATTATCTGTTTATTAAAGTAAAGCTTTACAATATATTCTATAGTGAGGTTACTAATTGCATAATTATTTAATAAATCTACCAGCGTAAATCGCTACTAATTACCACCAGGACACTATATCTTGTATGAATTAGTATGACTCATAATCCATACGATATCAAGTGGACAACTAATCTTACATGGTAGTTTTAAGTTACGCACATTATAAACGTTTATAAAACGTTTATAAAACATCTGTTAGTATAACTGCGGCAATTCTAAAAATACGGTCTTCCATAGCATATAACTCCGCTACTATATAGTTATTTATAAGACTATTGCTGTTAGTAAGCTATATACGCTTTCAGCACAAACAATTAAAATGAACACCCATGTTGATTACGATAAATATCTCGCTCAACCATCATCTGACACAATTGCTCAAGATTAGTTTTTGGTTCCCAATTTAAAATTTTTTTAGCACGCTCAGGACTTCCTTTTAACAGCTCAACTTCTGCTGGACGATAAAACTTCGTGTGAACGCACACCCGTGTTTTACCTGTCGCTATATCAATCCCTATTTCTTTCTCTTTTTTTCCCTGAAAACGCAAAGTCATGCCCACAACCTTAAAAGCCATCAGCACAAAATCACGTACACTAACAGTGCGATTAGTGGCTAATACAAAAGTATCTGGCTGTGGTGCCTGTAACATACACCACATACCCTCTACATATTCTTTAGCAAAACCCCAATCCCGCTGTGCGTCTAAATTACCTAATTCTAGTACTGCTAATTTACCTAATTTAATTTTAGCTACAGCATCCGTGATTTTACGAGTTACAAATTCTCGGCCACGCAAAGGGGATTCATGATTAAAAAGAATCCCACTAGCAGCGAAAATCCCATAACTTTCACGGTAATTAATCGTCATCCAATGGGCGTATAACTTTGCAATACCATATGGGCTGCGTGGATAAAATGGCGTGTCTTCTTTTTGCGGTATCGATTGCACTACACCAAACATTTCAGAAGTGGATGCTTGATAAAAACGTATCTGTGGATTTACGATGCGGATCGCTTCTAATAAATTTACTGGACCAATAGCTGTAATTTTAGCTGTAGTAATTGGTTGTTCAAACGAAACACCAACATCTGTCTGTGCCGCTAAATTATACACTTCATTGGCTTTTGTTGTCTGTAATAAACGAATGCTAGAAGAAAGATCAGTTAAATCGTACTTAACTACATGAAAGTCTAGGCATTTAGCAATACCTAATTCTTCAATGCGCCAAAAATTAATAGAACTAGTGCGACGGTAAGTTCCATAGACTACATAACCCTTTTTTAATAAAAGTTCCGCAAGATAAGCACCGTCTTGTCCTGTAACACCAGTAATTACAGCTATTCTTTGAGGCATTAGATTATCCATTAAAATTAAATAGTCTATACTCAAAATAATGTAATATACAGTCAATATCTGCATAGGCCTGCAAAAAAAGATTGTTAGATCTTCTCTTTACATTATTATATTTTTAAATATGTATAATATATATACTGTCTTTAAAGATGTAGTGTTAACTACTTTAAAAGTCTTGCAATCTTTCGCAACAGTTTTTATATGACATCTCATGACATATCATAAAACCACTGACATATTATATAATATTTAACAAAGAAAGTAACAAGTACATCTCAATATCTTACTCATAATTTTCGTGTATTTTATTATATACAAGTTTTAATTGCAGATAAGATAATAATTAAAGTTAATTATACATTATAATCATCTCGTTTCAATTACATTCTATACGATGATATTACCCCTACTTAAAGATTAAATATACTCTCTGCTTTATTAACTAAGTTGCCTGGTTAAAAAAGACATATAAACTATCTATTCCTATTAACATGCACGATCATTTACTTACAATATTAGCTATATTTTACGCTCGGTATATTTATCTTTAATGCAAACACAACTATTCTTATGGGTTGTCAAATATTTATCTGTTAAATATGCATGATATATTTATATGATTTCCATCTCAGACAACTACTATTAATACGCAAACTACATTTATTATTTCTAACCTATTTCCTATTTTATAAACTACCATAAATATCTTTTTGTTATATATGTTATGCATACTTAATAATTATTTATAACTGCTATTATTACTAATCTAGCTGCCGAGTTATGCTGAGTAATGCATTGGTTCATATATTGCCTTATTAACCACTTTATGATGTCTTGTATAGCTGATGAAAAACTATTTATTAGATCTCTAATCTATTCTGCGCATTATATTGCGAATAAATCATTAAAAGTTATTAAACGTTCTAATTAAGGGTTAACCTGCTATAATGTAAAAACTTCGGATATACTAATATAAAATTCTGATTAAGATCTAATCCTCTCAGCAATTAAGTTAAAATTTTAGTTTTCTGAATTCGTCAGAAGCAGCTGAATACTAGCATATTCTTTTTATCACAACTTTTAATATGCAAAACCTTTGTTCCTCTCCATTTTTCCTGATCGTCAATTTAACTTACTTAATCATATAAAATGTTTGTATTGTAATATATTTAGTACTGCACTAACATATATATTAATTACACTGAATTAGGCATCATAAAAAATGAGAACATTGTTTTCCTGTTCACTTATACTAGAACTTTATTCTATCGTAAATGATATTCAATATATATGTTATTATACTTTAATCAACAAGAAAATAAAATAGAGCAATAAATACCACTGCAACTGCAATGCACAAACTTGAGAGCATATACACAAGTTATTTATTTTTGAACAAAGTACTAATCAATTGTTTTGCGCTTTCTTCCCAAGTCGACCATTTTATACCAGTTATATCAGGCACTGCAGATTGACTCCTTAATACTAGCCATTTCTTTATAGCATTAGCAAGATCAACTCCTGTAATACCATTAAAATAAAATGCATGTTTACCAGCAATTTCTCTAAACACCGGAATGTCACGTACAATTATAGGTAAATTATATTTTGCTGCTTCGACTAAAGACAGACCAAAACCTTCTCCAATACTAGCTGCTATTAAACACTCTGCAGTACTATAAATTTGCTCAAGGTATACATCACTTACGGTAGATAGCCAAAAAAGTCGAGAATTCAATTCTTTATGATTATAAAGTCGTTTAATAAATTTTTCAACCATCCACCCTTGTTTTCCAACAATAACAAGATTCACATCTTCACCATTTTCCCATAGTAGTTCAAATGCGTCTAAAACCTGAGCGTGTTGTTTTCGGGGTTCAATTGTACTGACTATCACAAACATTTTACGTTCTGATATTTTTCCCTGTATATTCAGAGAATATACAGAATCACTATTTGATGGTGTTGAATCCATAAAGTCTGCACCTAAATTAAACCGCTGGATATCAAATGAACCACTTCTTTGTGGGTAGTGATATCTAATCCAATGCGTTAATTCATTAGCAACAGTTTGAGAAATACATATCGCTCCATCAAATTGAGTTATAAAACTTAACCACTTTTCATAAGTATCTTTTGCACCGGGGAAAAAATTTTCCGATGATAATATCGGTAATAAATCATATACAATAAAATATACTTTAATACCACGCTGGTACATTTCACAAAAAAACTTTTGATTCGACAAAATAATACTTGGCTGCCAATCTAACCCTAAGAAAACATCGCCTTGCCACATTTCTATTGGACTATCCTGCGTCCAATTCGAAGGGATATTAAGAAACTGGCATGTAAAATTTCGCGCATAACTATATGTTCTAGAAGATTCTTTTGAATATACTGCTTCAACAATCCATCCGCAAGGTGCACTGTGTAATAATTGCTTCAGAATCGCACTGACTACACGCTGAATACCGCTTTTTGCGTTCCTTTGCACAAATTCAGATATGTCAATTAATATTTGTTTTCTACGTGGTTCTGGTTCATAGTTATTAGCAATAGCAGTAGCTAAATTGAAATATTCACCTGATATATCATGATGAATATCACTAAAAATATCGTTAATCAGTTTTTTTTCGCTGCAATCAGAGTGTTCATAGAAACGCTCAATAGCCATTTTGTATTGTTCTGCACAAGTTCTAGGTTGATGTAATATTCTAATATTAGCTACTGCAGTAGCTTTTAATTTTTCTCTATAATCAATATCTTTATACAGCAACATTAAAGCATCGATAAGATCAGTCTCCAAAAATTCGTCGGATAACTTCACGACACTGCCATCGTCTAAATCAGCAAAAGATCCATTCGCATTCACTATTGTCGCTATACCATAGTTCATGCAATCTAGTACCGCTCCTGATGTTTCACCTCTTGAAAAACCCCTAAGTTGTACAGCAATATCAGCAGCAGACAACCATGTTTTATAGTCTGTAAGACTTACCCAACCAGTTATCGTGATTCTTTTACCTCTATTACTTTTTTTAATGGATTCTAGTAAATTCATACCATATGATCCTTGATCATTTTCCCCAACAAAGATCAGCAAACACTCTTTATTTACAGATAATGAAGAATGTAACCAAGCTGAAAGTAATTTATGATTCAACTTTGTTGGTCCCAAAAAACCAAAACTACAAACAACAAATCTTTTTTCATTAATTCTAAGTTTTTGTCTTGCATGAAGTCGAGACACATTATAAACAGGAGTGCGTAAAAGTGGGATGATCGCCCAATCAAAGGGATTGATATATCCATATAGTAACGATGCAAGTTTTCTTGAAAAATCAGAGTGAGCAATTACACCTAAAGAGTTTTGCAAGACTGAAATATTACAAGGGTATTTGTATATAACATCATTGATATCCTTAGCACTATACCTCATTAATACAGCGGGCCAGCCCTCTGATTTATGTAATTCTTGCGTCAACATTCCAGGTAACTCCGCACTTACAAGGTCGATATGTAATATGACACCTGAGATAAAAAAATCATGTAACACAACAACACCGGGGTAATCATGTAATAATTTAAACATATACCCATGAAATATAGAATTACCAAAATGATATAAAACACGTTCATATCTTTCGGAATGCTTTTCGAAAAACTGCATATCTCTTATATTACAACTAGCAATAATATCAAGATCTGTGATTTTTTTGTTTTTTTCTATAATGACATCAATAATATAATGTCTACTTAATTCTGCGAGTAACTCTATACTATAACTAGCCACACCAGTCTTAGCAGGTGGTAATGGTGATATAAAAGCTAAACGCCGTCTATTAACTATTAAAGGTGTTAATGATCGCCGACAATTTAAATTGTTCTCATGGAGCTTTTCTAAAGCTTTCCATGTATTTTTAGCTGAAAAAGCCCAAGAAAAAGCCTGTGCTTGTAATGCACAGTGTTTCTCTAGCGAAACTTTAAAATCATTATCCGTTAAAATTTTTTCTATTTTATCTGCAATGCTCTGGCTATTATAAGGATCAAACAATGCTTCTTTGTTAGCAATAACTTCAGGAATGCTAGACAAGTTTCCACCAATCACCGCCTTTCCACAACGCATAGCCTCTAATATCGGCAAACCAAAACCTTCATGCCATGAAGGAAAAATAAAAAACATACAAATATTGTATAATACAATTAACTCAGATTTAGCAATGTAACCAGTAAAGATCACATCTGTCTTATCTAGCTTATATTCTCTACATAATTGATTTAATCGATAGCGATCTCTATTCTCCATGCAGCATACAATAACCAATTGGTGTTTTTTTCTTAAGCTTTCAGGTAATAAAGAAAAAGCTTTTAATAAACCCGCTATATTTTTTCTATGATCTATTCCACCAGTATATAAAATAAATGAAGTATTTAAGCTATACCGTTTAGAGATAATTAAACGCTCATTTTCAGAGAGTTGAATTTTTTTAAATCTCTGAGAACAATCAGCTGAGATATTAATAACATTACTTTTATTAAATCCTAAATATTTTTCAGCTTCATAACCTGAAGAATTAGAGATTGATAATAACAAGTTTGCACGACGTAAATGATTTATTTTTTCTAAATACCAACGCTTAATAACGCAATTTTTTAAATATATTTCTTTGTATATTAATGGAATAAGATCATAAAGAATAATGGCTGTTGGGATTTTACTATTAATACATCTAACGCTAGTTACAGCATCATCAAGTAACCCCTCAAATAATGAAGTAATGAGCAATATATCAGGAGATATTTTGTTAATACAGGCTTCTCTAATTTTTTCATTTATTTCTCTCCGTATATTATTATTCTTATTTATAGCACTAACAGAGCCCGTACCGCTCCAGATAACAATGTTTTTTTTAGGTAAAAAAGCACTAAATTCACTATAAATATAGTTAATTTTTTTAGAGAGCATACTATTTAAAAGTAAAAATACTTCATGATCTTTGTTTACTTCAAGAAGATTCCTCACTAAATAATACGTATACTGTCCGATACCTCTCTTAGCATTTATTGCTTGTAATCCTTGCATGTCAATAACTATGCGCATTAACGCTTCCTCATGCTTTCATATGATTTTTTTTTAAAACTTTATAAATAGCATATGCTTTTGGTGATAATTGAGATGCAGCGCTTATTTTTTTTTCTTTAAATTATCTGTAACTAACGGTCTATTTAATATATCTAATGCTTTATTGATATAGTGATAACATCCTATTTTTTTTATGAATTTTAATATTAATTGCTTTAACTTTTCTTTTCTATTTAAACTCTTAATACATTGTCTAATAAAAACACAAAATACCTTAACAAGGTAAATTTTGAATCTTAATGGATAACTGGTAATATCATTGGTTTTTATTAACTTAACACATAATTGTGTCCATCTAGAAATAGCACGGAGCGCTGCAGTTATCCTCCATGATGTACTGGCATACACATCAGATAAGTTCGCCTTCAACTCAGCATTTTCTTTGTGAACCATAAGATTTAATCTCTCAATAGAATTATCTAAATTAGCTATTTTCTCATCTCTAACTGTTAACAACTGATTAATTTTTAGATGATATTTAGTTGATAACTCTTTCAGTCCCACACCATAATTCACAGAAAAAGCTGTATCTAGCATATTTAATGTGGCTAGTTCTCCTTGTTTTTGAGCAATAACACTGTAATCAGGACTAACACCGCCAAGTACATCAATAATCTGAATATCTTCCTTAGAACTAAGGTTTGTGTTTTCCTGAAGATATAATATTTTATGACGTTTAAAACCTTTATACTCAACGAGAAAACTCAATAATGCACTTGGAATAGGCGATATATGTGTTGGATCAATATAAAAATTATTAGTTGATACTATAATATTTTCAGGATTAGGTGTCTCCATAATTAATAATCCCCCTTGCTTCAGTATCCTAAAAGACTCTTCAACTAATCTTTTAACATTATCAAATCCAAGATGCTCAACTAAATGAAATGATGAAACTATCACTACGGATTTATCATGCATGCTTTCTAAAAAAGAAATAACATCACTTTTTTCAACATTTAATCCAAGATCATGGCAATATGAAAGCATCCCTTCGTCAAGATCCACCCCTTTACTATTAAACCCGAGTGCTTGCATCATCTCTAACCACTCGCCACGCCCACATCCTAAATCAAGAATCGTCTGACCAGGATGAATGGTTTTTAATGGACCAATAAATGGCATATAAGCATGCAATCTTTCT
Organism: Candidatus Gillettellia adelgis; assembly: GCA_020541285.1. GTDB lineage: Bacteria > Pseudomonadota > Gammaproteobacteria > Enterobacterales > Enterobacteriaceae > Gillettellia > Gillettellia adelgis. Next base: position 1,102,743 of record CP047043.1, read on the forward strand.
TTTACTAATTCACGGCTACCTCGATGTTTATTTTCAAAAGAACTATAAAAACTATCTTTCATTAATTTCCACCTCTGTTGGTAACCATGCTGTACCTACAAATGCATATTTCTTAATATTAATTACATTAAATACTAATGCTAAATCTCGCCATTCATAATTTTTATTCATGTGGGTATCACAATCGTGAAGCGCCACTGCAACCGAGTAATTACCTTCACCTAAATTCATATTAAATATAAAATTGAATGCAATTTCTTTTCCCGCGTGAAGTGTATGTAGCGCTTTTTTAATATGAAAAGTATTAGTTCCAAAAACAGGTTGACCAATACGATCTTTAATCATATATCCAAGAATAAGATCAGGAATATTCTTTTCAATTTTTACAAGTATTTTTAAAGTTACACGATCACCAACACCCACCGTTTCAATCAGCTTATTATTATGGGAATATAAAGAAGCAGCCAAGATTCTTGCTTCGCCAGAACCAGAAATTGTCTGTATTCTCCCTGATTTAGTATACGTTTGCTTAACTTTCCATCCTGTGTCGGCTTTCTCTGAAAGTATGGCATTATAATAATCCATTATCGATTCCGGCTCTCCTTCTTTCTCAATCTTTCCATTATTCAGTAATATTGCTCTGTCACAAATAGATTGTATCGCCATTTTATCATGAGAGACAATAAGCAACGTTGTACCGTCATGTCGAAATCTGCGAATACGTTCAAAACTTTTATGTTGAAAATAAGCATCACCAACAGATAATGCTTCATCTATAATTAGAATATCAGGTCTAATAGCTGTAGCAATACTAAACGCCAACCTCATCTGCATACCACTTGAATAAACCCTAATTGGTTGTTCTATGTATTCTCCAATTTCTGAAAATGCTTCAATTTCTGGCATGAGTTTATTTATGTCGTTATTATTAAGCCCCAACAGTTGTCCAGCCATATATACATTTTGTCTACCTGTAAAGTCAGGGTGAAACCCCATTCCTAGTTCAAGTAATGCTGCAACTTTTCCATTTATTCGTATTGTACCTGTTGTCGGTTGAATGGTACCTATAATTAATTTTAGTAATGTGCTTTTTCCAGAGCCATTTATACCAATAATACCCACGGCTTCACCCGATTGAATATTAAGCTTTATATTCTCTAACACCCATACTTTTGTATGTTTAATAACTTTGTACGGTGCAAGCCACTCGATTAAACGACCAAATCGTGATGCATACTTCTTGTAAGCCTTACTCACACTATTAACATCAATGGTTCCCATTATAATTCATCTACCATGTCATCTGCATACTTTCTAAAAAGATCTATAGCTAAAATACATAATACAATCGCTACAACTATTACAGGAAAAAGACAACCCCACTCGATAGGCTGTTGATAAATAAAAATACGTTGATAGTTATTAATCAACACAGTCATCGGATTATATTTTAATATAGTCTGCGCCAACTCAGGTAATGTGCTTAATACGTAAATAATAGGAGTAAACCAAAACCAAAATTGTAACAACACAGTAACAAATTGCCCAACATCCCGGAAAAAAATATTCATAATCCCTAAGACCATACCTAATCCTAACGCAAACATTACTTCAATAATTAATAACGGAATCATTCTAATAATAGAAATAAAGTGAAAATTTCCAGTAATAATTAAAAAAATAAGAAAAAGAACAAATATAATAGTAAAATTTATTATTGCAGATAGAGTGATAATTACTGTTAAACATATGTGAGGAAAATTTAACTTCTTTAATAAACTTGCACATTCAATAAAAATATTTTGACTACGGGTAAGAATTTCAGAAAACAAACCCCACGTCATTATTCCTACACAAAGATAAATACTGTAAGAATATGTACCACTAGTTCCAGGAAGACGCGTTTTCATAACTCGCGAAAAAAGAAGCGTATAGATAAGAATCATTGATAATGGATGTAAAATCAGCCATGTCGCACCTAACATACTCATGTTATAACGAAGTTGAAATTCTCTTTTTATACTACCAAGAATCAAACCTCGATAACGATATATAGTTAGTAATAACGCTTTCATTGTTATTCTCCGCTAAGGCGCTCCAATACTTCTAGCGTTTTTTCATGCATTAAATTAATATTTCCCTTTGACTCTACATTTAAACGTACTACTGGCTCAGTATTTGATACTCTAAGATTAAACCGCCAGTCTTTAAATTCCATGCTAATACCATCAGTCATATCAATTAATAAAGCATGATGCCCGTATATGTGTTTAATATTTTGTATTTTTTGCGCAGCATTAGTTAGTGGACGGTTAATTTCACCAGACACTGGATATGTTTGAATACGTTCGTGCACTAATTTGCTTAACGTCTTCCTTTTGGTCGATAATAATTCTGCCACCAATAACCATGGAATCATGCCACTGTCACAATAGGAAAAATCACGAAAATAATGATGCCCACTCATTTCTCCACCATAGATAGCATCTTCTTTACGCATCCGTTCTTTAATAAATGCATGACCGGTTTTAGACATAACTGGAATGCCACCAGCTTGGCGGACAATCTCGATTGTATTCCAAATCAAACGAGGATCGTGGATAATCTTAGAGGCTGGATAAATCTGCAAGAAATTCTCTGCTAATAACCCAATAATATAATAACTTTCAATAAAGTTTCCTTGCTCATCAAATAGGAAACAACGATCAAAATCACCATCAAAAGCAATACCCATATCAGCCTGATGCGCTAATACAGCTTTAGCGGTATCTTTACGACATTCAGGCAACAATGGGTTAAGAATACCGTTTGGAAAATTTCCATCCGGCTGATGATTTATTTTTACAAAAGAAATAGGGATGTTATCACGCTTAAAACAGCGTTCAATCGCATCAATAACATGACCTGCTGCACCGTTGCCAGAATTTATCACCAACTTCATGGGCTTTAAAGTTGTTCGATTGATATAACTCAACAGATGATTAACATACTCATTCAAGATAGTTATCTTCTGATAACTACCACGTCTTTTTGCTGAAACTGAAGGAAAGTCATTGTCTTGTACCAACCGTTTAATTACTAATAAACCGGTATCATCATTTATTGGCTGTGCATAAGCTCGTAGAAGTTTCATACCATTATAATTTATTGGGTTATGACTTGCGGTTACTTCTATACCACCATCCATAGAAAAATGAAAAGTAGAAAAATACACTTCTTCTGTTCCGCTCATTCCGATATCATATACGCTAACACCTGCATCTTGTAGTCCATTCGCTAGCGCTAATTTAAGAGTTTCGCTGCTTAGACGCGCATCTCCACCAATAATCATTCGTAGCGGCTTTAAATAGTGCCCATAAGCACGGCCAATACGATAAGCAATCTCTTCGTTAAGCTCTGTATCAAGTTGGCCACGAATATCATATGCTTTAAAACAGGTTAAGGTATTCATTAAAACCTCAATCTTTCATAACGACTAGAATATTCTTTCATACAAAAATTTCATCATGTTCTCTATAAGAGTGCATTTGTACTTCGATCACTTCTAATGGAACATTACCCGGATTCTCTAGACAGTGAATAACACCAATAGGGACCAATACCGACTGATTTTTAGTTAACAGAAATTTTCTATCTCCAGATGTCACTGCAGCTGTACCTGCAAGAACTACCCAATGTTTAATACGATGATACTGTATTTGCAAAGACAACGCTTTACCCGGATTTACAACAATACAGTTCACATAAAATCGTTTTTCAGAAATTAAAAGTTTATACACCCCCCACATCTGGTAAACATCACGATGTCTTTTGTATTCACTGCGATTTTCTTGTTTTAGATGCTTAACTATTTCTTTAACATCCTGCACTTTAGATTTATTAACTACCAACAGAGCATCTCTAGTATTAACAATCACTAAATTATCCACGCCAATAGCAGCAACTAACGTCTTATCAGTATTGATATAGCAGTCATGCACATTATAGAGGAAAGTATCACCAGTTAATGCGTTCCCCGCCGTATCCTTTGGGCTCACCTCCCATAAAGCAGACCATGATCCAACATCACTCCATCCAGCATCTAGTGATATCATAACAGCATCCTGAGTATGTTCCATAACTGCATAATCAATGGACGCATCAGGACAGCGTGCAAAAGCATCTTGATTAACATTAATGAAATTCTCATCACATGTGGTATTGTTGAGAGCACTCTGGCAAGCAAAAAAAATATCTGGGCGAAACTTTTTTAGTTCTTCTAAATAACGTTTAGATCGAAACATAAACATACCACTGTTCCAAAAATATTCTCCAGAATCCACATAATTTTTAGCTGTAGCAAGATCGGGTTTTTCAACAAAACGTTTTACACAAGAGACCGTGATTTCTGCATTCGCCGAGTATTCACCCCGTTGGATATAACCATATCCTGTTTCCGGCTTAGTAGGTACTATGCCAAATGTTACTAAACTTTTCTCCGCAGAAAAAGGATGTGCTGTCTTAATAGCGGATCGAAACGCCCCAATGTTCTTGATGATATGATCTGCCGCTAAAACTAACATAATAGGATCTTTCCCTTGTGCAAGTGCATTTAAGGCTGCTAATGCTATCGCTGGTGCAGTATTGCGTCCTAATGGTTCTAAAATAATATTATGTGATAACATTCCAATTTGACGCAACTGTTCAGCTACTATAAAACGATGGTTTTGGTTACAAATTATAACAGGTTCACTAATCTCTACGCCATCAAGTCGATTTAACGTTTCTTGCAACATTGAATGAAAACTGCGCAAACGTAAAAATTGCTTTGGATATAATTCACGAGACATTGGCCATAAACGACTACCGGTACCGCCTGCCATAATTACAGGTAATAACATTTCCTATCCTTTATCATATTCAGCAGATATTTAATAAATACAACATATTAAATTAATAAGCACTGAAAAGCTCAAGATATATCCACGTATGTAGTGGCGGTTTAAAACTTAGTTTATCTCCCCTTCTCTATGCTACTTAAAATTTTTCGGGTATATATTTGTCTTATTACAAGTGACATCTTTTAATATTTACCAGTTATCATTGTTCCTACGAAATCGTTTTCTATCAAGTGTTAATAAAGTGAAAAACATAATCTGTTGTCTGCTGAAATATCTTTGATATAAAAGCGACACTTTCTTTGCATTTATTATTTTTATAGCTTTTCTTTCAGACTCCGATATACACTGTAGGCAATCAGAGCATACATTCAATTTATAATTACTTTTTATCTAGGACATTATGTTTTTATAAAGTAACAACTTTTTCCACCTAGGATTATACGGACTATGTGCATAATCTAATTATTTTCCCTTCTTTCGATAAGCATGAAAGATATTTCACTGTTTTGCTTATCAAATATACGGATGCATACTCGCTATGTCGTTAAAGCATAGCATGGCCATACTATTCAGGCGGATACGACTGCAGTTAGTTTTTACCTCTATATTTAAGCTAGCATGTAGTAATCTACTAAATTAGCTCTCTATGTCGAATAAAATACTGTTAATAAATAAGATAAGCATGTTATTTCTGGCTTGTTTAGTTATAGTAGGCTTGCAAGAATTCATCTTTTATGTTCTTGCATATTTAGCAATCACATAAGACGTTTTATACCTGAAACGTTGCATTTCAGCTATTACATTGTAACTCGCACACTACAGCACATAGCCCGTCACACATTCAATCACTCAAGGATATTCTATGTAGCTGACAGATAATAATGAGTTTGATCGGGAATCTTTCATGTACACTGCACTTAAATGACGCACGGCATCTTTATTTCGCATGATAACTGGCGATTATTCAAATAGTTGTTTATCTTTTTACATAGAAATGTATAAAAAAGTCACGGAGACTAAGTAATCCAGCAAGCGTTTACAACCTCAGTACCTAAGAATATAGTGTTTCGATCATATTACCTTACTATCGCAAACTCTGTGATAAAAAAAGTTACAGTCTTCAGTTTACCTAGAGCTACGCTTTACTATCATAGTAATACGATACAGTTTACTTGTAGAACATCAAAAATCATAAATACTGACGAGTATCACACTACTTATATACAATTATACAATTTAATGTATCTCCTAAGTTCTCTGGAGATATGATATAGCATGCGCCTACTGGAATAAACGTTTATTTACCAATACAAAAACTAGAAAAAATACGTCCTAATAAATCATCTGACGAAAATTCACCTGTAATTTCACTTAATGCCTGCTGTGCTAACCGCAATTCTTCAGCTAGCATGTCACATGCATAAGCACTTGTTAAGTGTGCTTTTCCTTGCTCTAGATGCTGTGCTGTTTTTTTTAACGCTTGCAAGTGACGACGGCGTGCTAAAAAACAGCCTTCTATATTTTTTGCAAATCCCATGCTTTGTTTTAGATGATCACATAATATGTCAATACCAGCACCAGTGTGCGCTGAAAGACAAATCAACACTTGACCATTCACTTCTTTTATGCCTAATTTTTCATGAGTAATATCACTTTTATTACGCACTATAGTAATTGGTAAGCTTTTTGGCAAACGCGCTATAAACTCCGGCCAGATATCTATTGGCTCACTCGCCACCGTAGTCGTTCCATCTACTATAAACAGTACTCTATCGGCTTGTTTTATTTCTCTCCAAGCATGCTTAATACCGATGCGTTCAACTTCATTGCTAGTTTCTCGCAGACCGGCTGTATCAATAATATGTAAAGGGATATTATCAATATAGATATATTCACGCAGCACATCACGGGTAGTACCGGCGATATCGGTAACAATTGCTGATTCACGCCCAGATAATGCATTAAGCAAACTAGATTTTCCTACGTTTGGCTTTCCGGCAATCACTACTTTCATCCCTTCGCGCAATAAACTACCTTGACGTGCTTGACGATGCACGTTATCTAACTCCGCGATTGCAATATTTAAGTGTGTTTCTATGTTGCCAGTTGACAAAAAATTAATTTCCTCGCCTGAAAAATCGATCGCTGATTCTACATAAATTCTTAGTTGCGTCAGTACCGATAAAAGTTGGTAAATTCGGTCAGAAAATGCCCCACTTAATGAGTATATTGCTAACCGTGCCGCCTCTTCAGAGCTAGCGTCAATCAAGTCGGAAATAGCTTCTGCTTGGATCAAATTTAGTTTATTATTAATGAATGCACGCTCAGAGAACTCGCCAGGCCTTGCGATACGCACGTCCGAAACGGTTAGCACGCGTTTTAATAGTAAATCTAATACTACCGGACCACCGTGACCCTGTAACTCTAGAACGTCTTCACCAGTAAATGAATGAGGTGCTGGAAAAAATAATGCGATGCCTTTATCCAGAGTGACCCCAATATCATCGTAAAATGATAAATAATCGGCATAGCGTGGTTTTGGTAGCTTACCAAGCAAAGCTAAGGCGACTTCTACAACTTTGCTTCCAGAAATACGTAAAATGCCAATGCCTCCACGTCCCGGCGGCGTAGCTTGTGCTACAATGGTATCAGTTGTGCTCATATACCTCTGATCTTTTTAGCTTCAGAATTTTCACTCTTTTAGTGACTACAACTTAATTGAAACATGCTGTATCGTTAACATGTAAGTAAACCCCTTTCTTTAAGCTTGAATATGGTCAAATAAGGCGCAGATTAAACGCTGCATATGATGGAAAACTTAATCTAATAACTATATCTGCAAACTCTTTAAAATTGCAGATTGCTGTATTTATGTATTATGTTGAGTTTTTCTTATTACAGCTATGTAGCCCATATCTTTCTAGGCTGCGATAGATAAACTGCTGCTGAATAATAGTTACAAGATTACTGACTATATAGTACAGTACTAAACCGGATGGAAACCATAAAAAAAACACAGTAAAAATTATTGGCATAAAATTCATAATTTTCTGCTGATTCGCATCGGTTGCTGTATTTGGTGACACCTTATGAATAACAAACATCGTCACGCCCATTAAAATGGGTAGAATATAGTATGGATCTTGGGATGACAAATCATGAATCCAGAAGGCGAATGGCGCATGACGTAGCTCCACAGAGCTCATTAGCATATAATACAAGGCTAAGAAAATTGGCATCTGCACAATCAATGGTAAACATCCACCCAAGGGGTTAACTTTCTCTGATTTATACATTGCCATCATTTCCTGGCTCATGCGCTGCTTATCATCGCCGATACGCTCACGCATTGCCTGTATCCTTGGCTGTAGTATACGCATTTTTGCCATTGCGATATATTGTGCTTTTGTCAGTGGGTACATAATGCCACGTACGATAAAAGTAATCATAATAATAGACAAACCCCAATTTCCGATAAAATCGTAAATAAACCGTAAGAGCTTGAATAATGGCTGAGAAATAAACCACAGCCAACCATAGTCCACAGTTAAGTCAAGATTTTCTGCTACCTGAGCCATCTTATCCTGTAGTGCTGGACCAATCCAAAGAGTTGCATTTAGGTGTTCTTGTGTCCCAGGCTGAACTACTACTGGTGCTGCTTTAAATCCAATAATAAAGAAATTATCATCTAAATTAGCAGTATAAAAAGTGTTACTCCCTTGTGTATTTGGAACCCATGCAGTAGAAAAGTACTGCTGCAACATCGCAACCCAACCACCTTTTGTAGTAATACTTAACTGCTCATCTGTATCAAACGCATATTTCTGATATTTATTGTCGCTAGAAGAATATGCCGCACCGCGGAAAGTGTGCAGAGCAAAGTTATTATTAACAAGATTACCATGGTTAGATAGCTGAATAGTTTGCTTGAGTTGCCCAAATAAAGTGAGCTCTAGCGGCATGGTACTTTTATTATCAATATGATAATCTACGCTGACTGCATACTGATTGCGCTGAAGTATAAAAGTCTTATTATAAATCGTGCCATCTTTACTAATAAAACGTAGAGGAACACGTAATTCGTTCTGGCCGTCTGATAGAGCATAGCTATCTTTGTCTACCGTAAATAGAGGACGCGCACTATTTTCTGGGTTATCTGGCCCATTGTTTCCAGTCAGTCCGCTTTGCGCCTGATAAATAAACAATGGGGTAGTCTCTAAGAGTTGAAACGGCAACGATGTACCCAAAGTTTTTGGATACATCAATAGTTTAGCCTGCTCGATATCACCACCACGGGTGTTGATAGTTAACGATAGCACATCAGTATTAACAGTTATTAATTTATCTTGATTGCCAGTCAGTACAGATTGATTGGCTACACTTTTAGTAGTTATATTAGCACTCTGTGGCGTAACCTGAATAGTCGGCTGCGATACGTGATCTGCCTGCCATGCCTGCCAAATCATAAAAGACACAAAAAGCAGAGCGATAAAAAGAAGATTGCGTTGCAAATCCATCGTTAATATTCTCTGTTATCGTCAATTTTTGGTGGCACTGGATCATTGCCACCGGGATGTAAAGGATGACACTTTAATAAGCGTTGCAAGATCAACCAACTACCTTTTATTAAACCAAAACGGCTTAATGCTTTCATTACATAATTAGAACATGTCGGCTGAAAACGACAACTAGGTCTAATCAAAGGGCTTATACAACACTGGTATGTGTACACTAAGCTCATGAAAATCCGCAAACTAAGCAATTGTATTAATGCCATAATTTTTCTAACATTGTCGTCAATGCGTTATTATTCAAATCTGCTATCCCCTTTTTTGCCACTACAATAAAATCTATCGGTGACAATTTGTGCTGACTTTGACGAAAACTCTCCCGGATTAAGCGCTTAATCCGGTTTCTCTGATTTGCGTGCTTGACATTTTTCTTGGCAATTACCATACCAATACGGGGATATCCTAACTGATTTAAACGGCTAAGAATAGTAATCTGCAACATGCCGACCCGTACTGGCTGCTGAAAGACTGTAGTAAAATGCACAGGAGTTAATAAACGTAACGTCCTAGGAAAGTTAAATTTTTCCACTCAATATATTCGCTGTATTTACTGAGAAACAGTTAGGCGCGTGCGGCCTTTTGTACGGCGGCGCGCTAAAATTTGACGACCATTTTTATTAGCCATACGAGCTCGAAAACCGTGGCGACGATTACGTTTTAGTACGGACGGCTGAAAAGTACGTTTCATGGCGATGTTTACCTAAACTTAAAATAAAAAACTGGATAAATCAGTCGAACAATTCTAATTATTTTACATAAAGTCACTGACCTATCACGCTTAATTATACACAAGCGTTATTATAGTAATTACACCGCTCTGAGTCAACTTGTATTATGCTAGCCAATTAAGCTATCTATCTAAAAAACAAGTTCTAGTTTTAGACCTTAGAGTACTTTTATACTTATCATACTGAAGTTTTAGTTCCGTACATTATCCTCATTGACCTAATTACTAACTACTGTATCGTGTAGATGTTCAGAGTTTTTTTTTATAACTCGCATTATTGTAGATATAGTATGTTATTTCTCTGATGACATACTATCAATCATGAAAAATAAGTGTCATATATAGGATTGAAGATTATACTGATTCGAAATAAAAGCGCAAGGAAACCTAAGAGACCCAATACTATATTTATAGATTTATTTATGAGCAATCAGCTGATCATCATTAAATGTCTCTCATTACGTACATCTCTACTCCTAATTAGTGAGTTCAGCTATAAAGAAAGTCTGTTCATAAAAACTGATAGATAAATAAACTTAATCTATACAGGAAGACAAGGATCTCTAACGCACATGACGTTATTATCAAACACTGTATTCACAACCCCTTAAAAAGAGAGATTACAGAAATAAATCTCTGAAAATGGTTTCTGTTTACACCAGTAAAACACCGATGCCGGCATGGATCAAAATACAAGTTATAAACAAAGCAATATCCTGATTCTTATCATTGATCTTGTTCGAGTGGAGTCCGCCGTGTCACTTTCGCTTTGGCAAAAATGTCTTGCCCGCTTGCAAGATGACTTACCTACCACAGAATTTAATATGTGGATACGCCCATTACAAGCGCAACTGAGTGACAACACCCTGGTGCTGTATGCGCCTAATCGTTTTGTGCTGAATTCGGTACGAGATAAATACTTAAAAAATATCAATAATCTGTTATATGATTTCTGTGGTACAATTACACCTTTATTACATTTTGAAGTAGGTAGTAAAACTCTTGATCAAACCGTAACTCTCAGTACGCTAAGAACGGCAGTATCACATTCCACGCCAGTGTGTTTACACGGGGATAAGACAACCACAACGCTTAAACTTACTTATCGATCTAACGTTAACTCAAGACACACCTTTGATAACTTTGTTGAAGGTAAATCCAACCAATTAGCACGCGCAGCAGCACGACAAGTAGCCAAACACCCTGATAGTGCCTATAACCCATTATTCCTTTATGGTGGTACAGGATTGGGTAAAACCCACTTGTTGCACGCAGTCGGTAATAGTATTATTACATGGAAGATCAATGCTAAAATAGTTTATATGCACTCTGAGCGATTTGTACAAGAAATGGTGAAAGCTTTGAAGAATAACGCTATTGAAGAATTTAAGGGGTATTATCGCTCAGTTGACGCATTATTAATTGATGATATTCAGTTCTTTGCAAACAAGGAGCGCTCGCAAGAAGAGTTATTTCATACTTTTAATGCTTTATTAGAAGGCAATCAGCAGATCATATTAACTTCAGATCGCTATCCTAAAGAGATTCACGGCGTAGAGGATCGACTAAAATCTCGATTTGGCTGGGGCCTCACAGTAGCTATCGAACCACCGGAGTTAGAAACACGTGTAGCAATCCTCCTAAGAAAAGCCGACGAAAACCATATTCATCTTTCAAGTGAAGTTGCGTTTTTTATTGCCAAGCACCTATGCTCTAACGTACGCGAACTAGAAGGTGCATTAAATCGTGTAATTGCTAACGCCAATTTCACTGGTCGTGCTATTACTATTGAACTCGCGCGTGAAGCATTACGCGATTTGTTGGCATTACAAGAAAAACTCGTTACTATCTATAATATCCAGAAGACAGTAGCGGAATATTATAAGATAAAAACATCGGATTTGCTGTCTAAAAGACGTTCGCGTTCAGTCGCCCGTCCGCGTCAAATGGCAATGACGTTAGCAAAAGAACTCACGCACCATAGCCTACCAGAAATTGGTGATGCTTTTGGTGGTCGCGATCATACTACGGTATTACACGCTTGCCGAAAGATCAAGAAATTACGTGAAGAAAGTCATAACATCAAAGAAGATTTTTCGAATTTAATTAGAACATTATCCTTTTAACATCATGAAATTTATAGTTAAACGCGAGCAGTTACTAAAACCTCTTCAACAGGTTAACAACCTATTAAGTAGCCGTCCAAGTTTACCAATTCTAGGTAACCTATTGTTGCGGATTACAAAAAGCTACTTAGTGCTAATTGGCTCTAATCTAGAAATAGAGATAATGGTACGAGTAGCCTTATTGCATGTTTATGAAGTTGGTTCTACGACTATACCCGCACGTAAATTCTTTGATATTTGCCGTAGTCTTCCAGAAACAGCAGAAATCATCGTCACCCTGAAAAATACAAACATATTACTATCTTCTGGCCGCAGTCGTTTCGCACTATCTATACTACCAGTAGCAGATTTTCCGAACGTGGAAGATTGGATCAGCCAGATAGAATTCACTCTTCCACAAATAACGCTAAAGCGATTAATCGAAGCCACCCAATTTTCCATGGCCCATCAAGACGTACGTTATTATTTAAACGGAATGCTGTTTGAAAATATAGACAAAGAACTACGTGCTATTGCGACGGATGGTCATCGTTTAGCAGTATGCTCATTGCCAATAGGTCAACAGCTTCCATCGTATCCTGTAATCATACCGCGCAAAGGAGTCGTGGAGCTAATGCGCTTACTCGATAATAGTGATGCTCAGTTAAAATTACAGATTGGCACCAATAACATTCGTGCCCACATAGGAGAAGTGATTTTTACTTGTAAGTTGCTTGATGGCCATTTTCCAGATTATCGTCGCGTATTACCAACAAGTTCTTATGACATATTAGAAACTAGTCGCGATCTACTAAAAAAAGCGTTTTCCCGTGTCGCTATCTTGTCGAACGAAAAATGTCGTGGTGTCAGGTTATACGTCAGTTATAATCAACTAAAGATCACCGCTAATAATGCTGAAAAAGAAGAAGCAGAAGAGATTCTAGATGCCAAATATAACGGCAGCGAAATAGAAATTGGATTGAATGTTAACTATGTACTAGATGTTTTGAGTGTTCTTAAATGCAAAAATGTGCATCTGCTAATCACTCATTCAGCATCGAGCGTACAAATTGTAGATAGTAGCAACCAAACAACGACTTACATTATTATGCCGATGCGTCTATAATCAACACTAAAACTTTTCATAGCTAGCTTAATGAGATACGTTTATAGTCCTCGTGTGTACTAAACATGCTACGACGACTGCTACGTAGTGTTTTCAACAATAATCAACATACTACTTAATGATTAGAAATCATCGCATATTTTAATATATTCGTTGTACTAAAACACTTTACAATGCAATTTTATATCTTCTGTCTACCAGAAAGATCAAAACTTACCAAATCATCATACGCTTCTTTATACTCAAAATAATTAAGTATATAACCTAAATGATTCAATTTTCAAAACGCTTCAATACAGCATATTCTTAAAATTTTCTGCCAATAAAATACCTCGGGCATAAAAAACAACTAACACCTATATAATTTAAAGTATGAAGAGTATATACTCTATCAAGAATATATAAAAGTCTGCTATATTCACGATGCTATCACGTCATTAAACACTTTATGATTATATAATTAATTAACATTATTAATATGCATCTTGCTTTTAGTACACGGAAAATTCCTAACCTAGTAAATGTGGTGGTATTACTTATATCGGCTCGATACGTATACATTTACACTAAAGATATGAGTGATGTTTCTATGGTTGTCCAATTACTTAAAAGGCAGATATATCTAAATTTTCTGGAATCATATACGCTCAATAAGTTACTGATTTAACTTGTAAAAGAACAATATATTTTACATAGCACAAGCTAAAACAGCAGCTCAACCATAACACTAAAAAAATAAGTGAGAAACATTAATGTCTAATTCTTATGACTCCTCAAATATTAAAGTATTAAAAGGGTTAGATGCAGTGCGAAAGCGACCAGGAATGTATATTGGTAATACCGATGATGGCACGGGTCTACACCACATGGTATTCGAGGTTGTAGATAACGCCATCGACGAAGCACTTGCGGGTTACTGTAGTGATATTCGAATAGTCATACATATGGATAATTCCGTTTCAGTGCAGGATAATGGACGTGGCATTCCAACAGGCTTACACCAAGAGGAAAAAGTTTCTGCTACTGAAGTTATTATGACTATGTTACATGCCGGAGGAAAATTTGATGATAACGCCTATAAGGTATCTGGCGGTTTGCACGGCGTAGGCATCTCAGTGGTTAATGCTTTATCCGAAAAACTAGAACTACTAATCTGCCGAGAAGGTAAAGTACATCAGCAAACTTACAGTCATGGTAAACCGATAGCACCGCTAACAGTGGTGGATAAAACTGATACAACCGGCACTATGATACGTTTTTGGCCAAGTTATCAAACATTCACTAACACGACTAAATTTGAATATGATATTCTAGCAAGACGTCTACGCGAGCTTTCTTTTCTAAACTCTGGTGTATCTATCTATTTACAAGATAAATGCACTGATCGCGAAGATCACTTCCACTATAAAGGCGGTATTAAAGCTTTTGTTAAGTACCTCAGCAAAAATAAAAACCCTATTCATTCAAATGTATTTTATTTTTCTACCGTAAAAGATAATATTGGCGTAGAAATAGCGTTACAATGGAATAATAGCTTTCAAGAAAATATTTATTGCTTTACTAACAACATTCCACAAAGTAATGGGGGCACTCATTTAGTCGGCTTCCGTACCGCTATTACGCGTACACTAAATAGTTATATGGAAAAAGAGGGATATAGCAAAAAGACAAAAATCAGCGCTACTGGCGATGATGCACGAGAAGGGCTGGTTGCTATAGTATCAGTGAAAGTACCAGACCCTAAATTTTCTTCTCAGACTAAGGAAAAACTTGTTTCTTCCGAAGTGAAAACAGCAGTCGAAATATTAATGAATGAAAAACTAGTAGATTATCTATTAGAAAACCCCGCTGATGCAAAAATTATAGTTGGAAAAATTATTGATGCCGCACGTGCGCGTGAAGCAGCACGCAAAGCACGTGAAATCACCCGAAGAAAAAGTGCATTAGATCTAGCAGGACTCCCCGGTAAATTATCTGACTGCCAGGAACGCAATCCAGCATTATCCGAATTATACTTAGTAGAAGGAGATTCTGCAGGTGGTTCAGCTAAGCAAGGAAGAAACCGCAAAAACCAAGCGATCCTACCACTTAAGGGTAAAATCCTTAACGTTGAGAAAGCACGTTTTGATAAGATATTGTCTTCACAAGAAATCGCAACACTTATTACCGCCTTGGGTTGCGGGATTGGTCGTGACGAATACAACTTAGACAAGCTGCGTTATTACAATATTATCATTATGACTGACGCTGATGTTGATGGTTTACATATTCGTACTTTACTACTAACATTTTTTTATCGTCAAATGCCTGAGACTATTGAGCGTGGCTACGTATTTATTGCTCAACCACCTCTATACAAGGTAAAAAAAGGAAAACAAGAGCAGTACATTAAAGATGATGAAGCGATGGATCAGTATCTGACTTCTATCGCAATAGATGGCGCGTCGCTATATATCAATGCTACTCCCCAGCCTTTACATAACACACAATTCAAGATACTTGTTATGGAGTACTACAATACACAAAAGCTTATTCGCTGCATGAAGCACCGTTATCCACCTGAACTACTTAATCAACTCATCTATCAACCCACTCTGCATGCAGGTGATTTGAGCAATAAAAACAAAGTAAATGAATGGACTAGATCATTAGTGCAGTTGCTAAACAACACAGAGAAATATAGAAAAAACTGCAGTTTCACGATCCTTGAGAACCCTGAGCACCAGGTATTTGAGCCGTCTCTACAGATATATTCCTATGGCGTCGATATCAATTATATACTAAATTTTTATTTCATATGCGGTAGCGAATATAAAACCATATGTCAATTAGGTGAAAAACTGCGTGGTTTACTTGCAAAAGATGCGTTTATCAAACGAGGCGAACGTAGTCAACCAATAAGTAGCTTTAAGCAAGCATTAGAATGGTTAGTAAAAGAATCACGTCGTGGTTTATCAATACAGCGTTATAAAGGATTAGGCGAAATGAATCCAGAACAGCTATGGGAAACAACTATGAACCCAAAAAGCCGTCACATGCTTCGTGTGACCATCCAAGATGCTATCGCTGCAGATCAACTGTTTACTACTCTAATGGGGGACGCAGTAGAACCACGTCGGGCCTTTATTGAAAAAAACGCCCTACAAGCTTCAAACCTCGATATTTAAAAAATATATCGCTTATATCAACTCTCATGCCAACTAGCTTGACGAAAACATCAGCATGGTCGAAACACACTAAATTTTAAGTTAATATTTATCATCCATTCAAATCAGTCACTACTAATATATCGAAATTGCAGCTATAATAACCCCTTGCGCCACGCGCCAAATACTTCGTTGTATTCCGCAATAAGGGTTAAACTGCCATCTAAGCTACAATTTGACGACTATCTAACTCTCTAAATGTAGGTTTAGGCTAATTGCAATTGTAATCTTTTTTATATATTACAATACAAGAGCTGCATGAAGACGCAGAACATGAACTATCATTCTGTATGCTCAGCATTAGAAGTAATAGAATATTATCTATACGATTTAATGCTATTCTACCTATATAGATATAGCAGAGAGACTCAGTTTTTAACTGTTCTCCGCAGTGCATTACCCCACTAGTTTAAGATCACTAGTCCTGATAAAATTCAAGCATCTTCAACCATTATCAGCATACATGCGGAAGACTATTGCATATTATTGGTATTTTAATTAGTTAGATAGTTCAGCCGCTAGGGCGAAGTCTACGTGAAGTAGACTTTAAGTATCAACACTTGCAATAACGGACATCAAACGGTGACATTTTAAGTTTTTTAACCTACTTCGCTATAATGTTAATATCTATTACCCCATACACGTGTATACTACCCGTAACGATTAATATAGCGTATGCCTTTAAGAAACCCTTAGGCTACAGGGGCTTCTTTACACCTCAGTATATTACTGTATATCTAATTTACGCTTAGTATAAAGATTAATATTGAGAAAGTGTTAGAGTGTATTATTGATTATCATACCGCTATATGTATCAAAAGATTGAAAAGTATACAATACAGATTGTATGATCAGTCATCTTCCTTTAATATCAAAAAAAAATCTATTTTCTATATTAGAAGTATTAACCGTCAGTAATTAAGGAATAAGGTCTATGGCCGTACAACAAAATAAACCAACTCGCTCTAAACGTGGTATGCGTCGTTCATTTGATGCACTAACTACTACCACATTATCTATTGACTCAACTTCTGGTGAAACGCATCGTCGCCATCACCTTACTGCAGACGGCTTCTATTGTGGCCGAAAAGTTATCAATAAAGCTATGTAGAAATACCACTGATATTTAATTACAGCATAAGATCATAGGAAAAAATTTTAATCCTTGTGTGATAGCGTCTGTTGCATTGCAAATATGCGCTTTGAATATATCGATTATCTTACTATTATTCAGTGTCGTATCTTTCTTGTATTGAAAAAGACCGTGAAAAACTGGTTTTTATAAAAAACTATACGTCATACACGCGTAGTTGCTAATTGCGCGTAATATCTAATCTTTATAAAAGATTTCGGCTAAGTACAATGCATCACATGATATTATAATATAGTAGATTCATAAGGACTAATAAAACAACGTGAGTACAGACAATGCCATAGTATTAATAGAGTAAACAAAGTGATCAATCAAACTGTTAGACGTTAACTGTACAATATGAATGCAACAATTAACTAGCTGCAAAATAATACTACACTATTAGGTTTTTAGCTCATATCATATCTAACACTACAATACTAAAACAAGTCATAGTAACGACACAAGAAGCCATTAGAATGCTTTTATCTTATATCACCTAATTAAATATTAATAATAAAAACCAGCAGACTAGACTAAATCTATACTATTACCTATAAATTTAACAATATAATCTATAATCAATGATACTAAAAGTATTAAAGACACCACTGAATATCCAGTAAAAGAAATAATAATAAAACTATCGAGCCTCGTATTCTTAAGTGAATTCATCGTACATCTAAAGTATTCATGTTATAGAAAAATAATAAATAGCAGATCTTAAAAATCATATGCTAGTCAGTGATTACAGTGAACAAAAAAATAAAATATAGGAAACTTACAGTATGCAAGAATGTACTTACTAATACACTAATGTGCACGTTCTAAGTAATTTCACCCTAAAACCACAGTAGGTATACTCAGAGTATACTTATCACTACTACATCATCTACAGATAAGACACATAAGTCTAATAATTAAAATACGAAACCCTTGATTTTAGACGCAGGTGGTAAATTAATTTAATCATCTGCATTTCTGCCAAATAATAGCGTATATCTATTAAAATTAGACAACACGGTAATTAAACACCACGATGCAAACTTGCACATATTTATAATTGTAAATGAACAGGTTATACAACAGAAAGTTACTGATAATCTTACTGTCCGCCTTCAAGCTACATTACTTAAGAGTGACTGATTGTACATGTATACAAAGATTCTTGGTACGGGGAGTTATTTACCCGTAAACGTGCGTACGAATGCTGATCTAGAAAAAATGGTAAATACCTCTGACGACTGGATTGTTACACGAACCGGTATTCGTGAACGCCGGATTGCTACTGCTCATGAAACCGTAGTGACAATGGGTTGTCAAGCAGCCGAAAAAGCTTTAGAAATGACTGATATAGCAAAAACAGATATTGGGCTAATCGTAGTAGCAACTACCACGTCAACCCATGCGTTTCCTAGTACTGCTTGTCTAATACAACAACTTCTAGGCATTAAAGCATGTGCTGCATTTGATTTAGCAGCAGCCTGCGCTGGCTTTACCTACGCACTTAGTGTAGCCGATCAGTACATAAAAAATGGCGCGGTCAAGTATGCGTTAGTAATTGGTGTAGATATTTTATCACAAACACTAAACCCTAAAGATCGGGGTACCCTTATTCTATTCGGTGATGGTGCAGGTGCAGTAGTACTTGGCACCTCTAAAACAATAGGGATAATGTCAACCCATCTTCATGCGGATGGCAATTATAGTAGTCTATTGACTTTGCCTTTTAAGGATCGTCAGGATAAAAAAAAACCAGCCTATATTACTATGGTAGGTAATGAAGTATTCAAGATTGCAGTGACTGAACTTGTTAATATCGTCGATGAAACCCTACAAACTAATAATCTAGAACGCAGTTCACTGGATTGGCTGGTACCACATCAAGCCAACCTACGCATTATCAGTGCTACAGCAAAAAAACTAGGTATGACCATGGATAAAGTAATCGTGACGCTTGAGCGTCATGGTAATACCAGTGCCGCCTCCGTGCCCGTAGCATTAGATGAAGCAGTGCGCGATGGACGTATTCAACGTGGTCAATTAGTGCTGTTGGAAGCCTTTGGTGGCGGTTTTACTTGGGGATCGGCATTGATTAAGTTCTAATTTTATAGGAAAAAAATAAAATGACACAGTGTGCTTTTGTTTTTCCGGGCCAAGGCTCACAGAGCCTTGGCATGTTATCAGAGTTAGCGATACGATTTCCGATTGTTAAAACAATCTTTAGTGAAGCTTCGGCCATTCTCAGATATGACTTATGGCGCTTAGTGCAACAAGGCCCAATTGAAAAACTCAATCAAACCTGGCATACACAACCAGCATTATTATCTGCCTCAGTAGCAATCTTCCGAATCTGGCAAGATGAGGGCGGTAAAGCCCCACTTTTAATGGCTGGCCACAGTCTAGGTGAATACTCAGCACTAGTGTGCGCTGGTGTCCTAGACTTTAACGCAGCAATCTATTTAGTAGGGCTACGTGGAAAATTGATGCAAGAAGCAGTACCAGTAGGTACTGGTAGTGCCTATGCTATTATAGGACTATGCGCTGCAAAAATCATTCAAGCGTGCAAAATGGCAGCTCAAGGACAAATAGTTTCCCCGGTTAATTTTAACTCTCCAGTTCAGTTAGTTATCGCTGGACACACAGCAGCAGTTGAGCGTGCAGTTGCCATTTGTAAGACGGCGGGCGCAAAACGTGCGGTACCACTGTCAGTCAGCGTACCGTCACACTGTTCTCTCATGATACCAGTGGCTAATAAGATGGCAGATGCGCTACATGAAGTTTCTTTTAACAGTCCACAAGTACCGGTTGTAAATAATGTTGATGTACGCATTGAGAATAGTCCCGATGCGATCCGCAATGCTCTAGTACGTCAACTTTATAGTCCAGTTCGCTGGAGTGAAAGCATTGAATTTATTGCATCACAAGGAGTTACGTTATTGCTAGAAATCGGTCCGGGCAAAGTTTTAAGCGGCTTGACTAAGCATATTATTAAAATTCTAACAGCAATATCTGTAAATGATCCTGCTAGTCTTTTAGTAGCGCTTAAACAATAAAAGAGGCATATAATGAATTTTGACGGTAAAGTTGTTTTAGTCACTGGTGCAAGCCGTGGTATTGGTCGAGCTATCATAGAAGCATTTTTAGCATATAATGCAAAAATAATTGGTACTGCAACTAGCAAAAGCGGTACTCAGATCATTAATGATTCTCTTAAAGGGGGGCACGGAAAAGGATTCATCTTAAATGTGGTTAACACACAATCTATCGACAGTGTTGTAAACGCGATTAATTCTGAATTTGGTGAAATAGATATTTTAGTAAATAATGCAGGTATTACACGTGATAATTTATTAATACGCATGAAAGATGATGCTTGGCAGGAAATTTTACATACAAATCTAACTGCAATATTCCGTCTATCAAAATTAGTAATACGCGATATGATAAAAAAACGGTTTGGCCGTATTATCAGTATAGGTTCTGTTGTTGGTAGTATGGGAAATGCAGGACAGACAAATTATTCGGCAGCAAAAGCGGGTTTAATTGGTTTTAGTAAATCTTTGGCTCGCGAAGTTGCATCACGTGGTATCACCGTTAATGTTATAGCACCTGGCTTTATTGAAACCGACATAACACGAGCGTTGACATGCGATCAACGAGCTAGCATTTTATCATCCATTCCAGCTAATCGATTAGGTCACGCACAAGAAATTGCTAGCGCTGTTCTATTCTTTGCCTCTGATGAGGCCAGTTATATTACTGGTGAAACACTACATGTAAATGGTGGTATGTACATGATATAAAAATATAAAATATTTACATTATCTAAGGTAAAATCGAAAATAATATAAATCGTAGGTTAATCAGCCGAGATTAAGTTGCATATTTCTCAACATTTTATACACTACAAAAACCATCGCGAAAGCGAGTTTTGACAGGAAATGTAAGAACATGAGCACTATCGAGGAACGCGTTAAGAAGATCATTGTTGAACAGTTAGGTGTTAAACAAGAGGAAGTATTAAATAACGTTTCTTTCGTTGAAGATCTAGGCGCTGATTCTCTTGACACCGTCGAGTTGGTAATGGCATTGGAAGAAGAATTTAATACTGAAATTCCAGATGAAGAAGCTGAAAAGATTACTACTGTGCAAGCGGCTATTGATTTTATCAATAACACTAGCCAGCAGTAGACACCGCGCTAGGTGGTGGTCCTTGTATCACCTGGGTTCATCTATTTTAAAATTAATCTCTCCCTCCTGAGAGGGAGAACCTATCTAGCATTTAGTATCTCAAAAAATAAACATGTGTATTGTTCTTTAAAAACACATCTAATATACAATATTCTTTTTATCGATTCACTTAATATCGCGGTAATCAACGATCTTAATAAAATTGGTTATATAAAATTTCCAGTGGAATAAATTATGAAATGAGGAGTATTTACTCTTATAAATGTACATAAGAGAACTATTTATATCCATGTATGATGCGTTTGATAATATATAAAACTATAAAGAATAAGCCTCTGAAGACCAGCTAAATTACATCTCCGTTCCATAGTTGCTATTGATTTTGAAATAAATTATTTGAGTTTTATAGAAAAATTTAAATTAATTAACGAATTGAAGATAATGAAATTGGTCTATTTTATTATTTATAATCGCGTATATCCTAAAACGTGCATAATAAAAAAGAATATTTATGTAGCCCTGTATATTGCTGTCGCGACTACTTATCCTTAACGGTTTAGAATCTGCTTATTGTTACATCTGCATTACTTTTTATCACAGTACAAATGTACTTATCATCAGTCAAGAAAAACAATATTTTATTAAATATGCGTGGCTATTAATATGAATACATGTATCTGCACACCATCAACACCCGTAAGATAGCGTCATCTTTATTGAAGATACGTATTATAAGAAGTTTTGCTTCATGATAGCACTGATATACTTTTTTTTAAAAGTACACATTGAATTCACTGCAGAATACATAGAGATATAAAATAATAGTTTTATTCTTAGTATATATACTACAAGGTATTGAAATATATTTCAGTATTTAAAATATACCTTCTATATTATTGATTGTACTTCCTTATAAAAGGAATTTTGTAGTTATCAATACACACTGGTTAAGGTAATTAATAATAATCACTGTATTTATGCTAGCAACAACTTATCTTATAGCACACGAACCGCCTAAATTTTTTATTTAAAATATTTTTTATACGATCCTTGTTCATATTATTGACAACTTAGTTTCTTTACGCTTCTTCGAAAAAACCTTGCTGACTCTAACTTTATCTAACATAACTGCCTAATGTACACTATCTGATAAACCGTATCCTACAAACTAAGTGACACGGTATTCATATTAATGTATTTTCAAAAACTAAGAATACTATGTTAATTATAGTGCTTTTCCTCATTTCGCGTAATATATCCTGTGTTTCATTTATCCGTTTTTTTGATTTTAATATTAATCACTTATTTTATTCGTCATGATTTCGCTGTATTTATTCTTTTATAAAGATAAAACCTGTATGATTTATAAATAAACTATATTGCTAATTTTCTCTGTCTAATAGTTGGTAGACAACACTTAATTGTCACCATTAATATCAATATTAAAAAAAGAGCATTTTAAGATTTTTCGCATATAACGTATCTATCCTGCAAGTTAATAGCGTTAATGAATCACTATTCGTACGCATTACTACTATAACTTCAGCGACAAATCTAGTACTCAGTCTAGTGTAAGTATTACTCGTGTATATTTTACATATCTTATATACTAAAACACGATGTATATTAACCGTTTTTACTTACCTTTGACGTTGAATGTTAGATCTAGCTAACGCGGATATTTAAAAAACACTTCATAAAATTATATATTACTACCATCTTTATTAAAATTTTTTATATAATTACTATAGATGTAATGCAATTAACGCTAAATTCTTTACTGTTAAAAGTCATCATGCATGCTCAGCAACAGGTTTTTACCAAAACAAAAATATACTGTAGCAGTAGTGATACACCCCTTGTGGAATAAAACAAAAAATTCAAGTAACAATGTCTTCTTTGCTGCTCATTTATTATTTTTTTCGTTGTCTAATCAATTCATGAATAAATTTGGAAAAGTAAATAGTGAATTGCTATATTTGTTTCTAAAATATAATTTGATATCAGTTTTGCAATAATGATACATTGTTCCATTAAAATGTTACATACGTCTTACCTTATCGAACATATAATTCTAATTATAATAAATTAACGACATTATTAAAAACATTGTATATACAGAATATTGTATACGTTATATTAAAAAAATTAACAGATTCATAATTTTCTATATGGTGAATACTCTCCTCTATTTCCACTATGCAATTTTTTCCATTGACCCGTTACTATATTTTTATATCTATTTTTTCATGTAAACCTTTAATAATAGAATAACTTACTGTTTGTCGCCCTTATATCATTTTATAGAATTCTAGGAATATTTATCGTCTGTTACACGTTGTTTATATAGAAATAAGAAATTTCTATACCTAAAATTATTATAGTACAACAATTAAGTTGTTCCTAAATACAACGGTTAATACTACCGCATTAATTAATCATCTTAATAATAGTTAATATATGCCAATTAAGATTTTCCTAAAATATTTCATACGCTAGCAGCGTTCTATTTATTTGAGCGCGTTTCTTAACGCAATATCTTTTAAGCAAAATTCTTCCAGTGCTATTTCCTTATCTACGATGAATTAATAACTTTTAACGTTATAAATTACCCCCTGATGACATATTTAGCGCTTTAATTAACATAGTGAATTATGGATGCGGCTAAAATGAGACAGCATTCTTGATTATTTTCAGCAACATAGGATCTTTAAATATTAATACTTTTATAAGAATAAGTATAGTTACCAGAAAAACCATTTGGATCAATATTTTTGTATTAAGTTACTTCGATCCTGTTGCTAGTACAATTGATTACAGTGTATATTAATTATTACCTACAATAAGTAGTCATGAAGATACTGCTATGAACACTATTGAAGGTTTCATTAGTCCCACAACTATTTATATATGCATGTTACTAACAAGCGTATCAGTTGAAGAAGAGTAACATTAGTAGTAAGAGTGCTTGCCTCGACGATGCTCAGTCAAATCGCATACACTTTTCAGCTCTGGGAAATTTAGTAATAGTTCTTTTTCTATCTTATCCTTTAGTGTAATGTTAATCATAGAGCAGCCGTTACAGCCACCACTAAACTCTAAGATTGCTTGGTTATCATTAGTAATTTCCATTAAAGTAACTCGACCGCCATGGTTAGCTAAATTCGGATTAATCTGCGATTGCAGTAAGTATTTAACACGTTCTATTAACGGCGCAGTGTCATCTATTTTGCATATTTTGGCGTGTGGTGCTTTTAACGTTAACTGTGAACCTAGTTGATCAGCGATGAAATCAATTTCAGAATCCTCTAAATATGGTTTACTGTGTTCATCAATAAAAATAGATAGTTTTTCAAACTTCAGTTCCGTGTCTGTTGCTTCTACTGTATGGAGTGGACAGTAAGAGACGCCACATTCCGCCGTTGGTGTACCTGGGTTCATTATAAATACACGTATTTGTGTATATTTATCTTGTTTTTCAAGCAATTTAGAAAAATGCTCTTGTGCAACATCTGTTATGCGAATCATAACATTAACTCAATAGTTAACTTTAAAAGTTACTGTAGTATAATTACACTACATCCGATGCTATAGAAATACAACGTGTAGAAAACATATCCTGTTTGTATTGACTTATCCTTTTAATAAAATATGACCATCATTTTTACTATTCTAGCGTTTCCCATAGTGGTCAAAGCATTAATAGAATAATGCATTGATCTATGGTATTTATGATAAATAAAATTGCGCAGACCGTAATATCTACGGAAAACTATACCAACGTAATAAAAAACGTTTACTACCTAACTGAGGTATGACTCTTTACCTTCGCCCCCTATAGATAAACTCAGAATTAATAGATGGACTATGTAACATACCTTTAAAACTCTAAGCAAACCTTAGATTCATGTGAATTTTATTCAAAACTATACAAATGATAAATATTGATATGTAAAAATTTTCGATCAAAACGTTTAGTGTAAACTGCAAAATACATTATTAACCTTAACATTTAGCTTTAAAAAAATTCATCTAACTCTATACATCATAGCATACTATGCTACGTAATAGAGGGTATAATAAAAGACTAAAAAGCTATTATAGCTTTAATGTCTAACGTACTATATGACTGCAAAAGTTAATACACTTACAACATAATATCTGACGACATAACTTCGATAAAGCTTTGTTGTAGTGGCGATTATGAAAGTGTAAATAAATTTACAAGCCAGATACTAAGATTCTGATTCAACACGATCATGTAAAACTGATGTACTATCTTCAGTAGCACTACTGATGTCATATTCCTTATCACTTATCTATGAAATAAGATTAGTCATAAGTAAAACAATTAGCACAAAAAGCAACAATACATAGCATCCATGCACACATAGCTATTTCTATCTACTTTTTTATTAGATCACGATTATATAACCACACTACGTTTAACATTAAATATTTTTTGATCTTAATAAACAATTATTGAGTTTACCTAGTCATAATAATAAAAAAATGTGCTAACGTATCAACCTATATGCTAAGTAATATAAATTTTATCGGATTAAATGCAAACTATGCAAACGCTTTACACAACTACAAATCGTCACGCACAAGTTTTTAGCATAATATTCTATGGTTCATCTGAAAGTTATGCTGACTGAAAATACGAACATTCGATCTTGTATCATTATGTAAAAGACAATACAAAGCGATGAATGATTCAATGAGAGAATAGATGAACAGAATAATTCTTAAAGAACTGTTAATACTAAACCATAATAAGAACAAGCTGTTGAAGCTATATTAAAGGTAAAGTTCTAAAATCACCATATTAATATACTACTAAACTATTAAATCGCATTTATATAACCGAGAATTCATACTATATAGATTGACGTGGTATACTATGTATACACTTGATCAGATAGAAGTTGCCCTGTATTATCGTGGTTGTATGGAAAAATAGATTAAAGATCAGTAAAAATTTAGCATAAAAACAAAACTCATCTTGTTTTTATGCGTTTATAAAATTATCCTGTAGCTACAACTTCTTTTGAAGATTTAACGCGGTCAACTAGTTCGATATATGCCATCGGTGCGTTATCACCTGCACGAAAACCACACTTCATAATACGAGTATAGCCTCCTGCGCGTTTCTCGAAACGCTGACTTAGCTCATTGAAAAGTTTTGCTACAATCTTATTATTGCGAATACGGGAAAATACTAAACGACGATTAGCAACATTATCATACTTAGAAAGAGTAATTATACGCTCCACAATGCGACGCAACTCTTTTGCTTTTGGCAAAGTTGTCCTGATAATTTCATAATGAATCACAGAAGCGACCATGTTACGGAACATAGCCTTTCGATGGCTACTATTGCGGTTTAATTTACGACCACTCTTACGATGGCGCATTACCTTATCCTTTCCTTTTAGTAAAACTTAACCTATGGTCTAGTTACTCGTTCACGACGCTTGGCGGTGGCCAATTTTCCAATCGCATCCCTAAAGATAAGCCTCGTGCAGCGAGTACGTCTTTAATCTCAGTAAGAGATTTTTTACCTAAATTAGGCGTTTTTAATAACTCAACTTCAGTACGCTGAACCAAAGCACCAATGTAGTAAATAGCTTCCGCCTTAAGACAGTTAGCAGAACGAACAGTTAATTCTAGGTCATCAACAGAGCGCAGCAAAATTGGATCAAATTCTGGTTTCACTTCTTTTACTTCTGGTTGATGTACATCCCGCAGATCAATAAAAGCTTCAAGCTGTTCAGCTAAAATAGTAGCTGCACAACGGATTGCCTCTTCAGGTTCAATAGTACCATTTGTTTCCATTTCGATAATTAACTTATCCAAGTCAGTACGCTGTTCTACCCGCGCTGCTTCAACATTGTAAGCAATACGCTCTACGGGGCTAAAACAAGCATCAACTAATAAACGACCGATTTGATGCTCATTTTCTTCCGTATTCATGCGAGCAGAAGCAGGCACATAACCACAGCCACGCTGAATCTTAATGCGCATACTGATCACAGCATTTTTATCTGTTAAATGGCAAATAATATGTTGAGGTTTAACGATTTCAACATCACTATTATAAGTAATATCAGAAGCAGTGACAGGACCAATACCGGATTTTTTCAGGATAAGGATAACTTCATTTTTTCCTTTAACTCTTGCCGCCAACCCCTTGAGGTTCAGTAGGATTTCTAGAATATCTTCTTGTACTCCTTCTTTCGTGCTATACTCATGTACTACACCATCAATCGCAACTTCAGTCACCGCAAACCCCGGCATAGATGATAACAGAATACGGCGAAGTGCGTTACCAAGAGTATGACCAAAGCCACGCTCTAAAGGCTCTAAGGTTACCTTAGCATGTGTTGAACTAATTTGCTCAATATTCACAAGGCGAGGTTTTAGGAACTCTATTATAGAACTTTGCATTGTATACTCTCTTTAAAACTTGCGCGTTACTTAGAGTAAAGCTCCACGATTAAGTGTTCATTAATGTCCGCAGACAGATCAGTGCTTTCTGGAACGCGCGTAAATACACCTTCCATTTTAAACACATCAACTGCTACCCAAGGCGGTTTTTCACGCTGCCCAGCTAACTCTAAAGAAGCTTTAACGCGAGATTGTTTTTTAGCTTTCTCTCGGATGCTGACCACATCATTCGGAGATACTTGATAAGAAGCAATATTTACAGTATTTTTGTTTACCAGGATAGCTTTATGACTAACTAATTGGCGAGATTCTGCACGCGTCGCGCCGAAGCCCATACGATACACAACATTATCTAGACGACTCTCTAATAATTGTAATAAATTTGCACCAGTATTACCTTTTAGGCGCGCTGCTTCTTTATAGTAATTACGAAATTGACGCTCTAGAACACCATATATACGACGCACTTTCTGCTTCTCACGTAACTGTATACCATAGTCAGAGAGACGAGGTTTACGTACGCCGTGTTGACCAGGTAATCGATCAATTTTGCATTTTGAATCAATTGCTCGAACGCCAGACTTTAGGAAAAGATCTGTACCCTCTCGCCGACTAAGCTTGAGCTTAGGGGTCAAATATCTTGCCATTTCTTTCTCCAACAAACCGAAAAGCTACGTGGCTATACGCGGCGTTTCTTCGGCGGACGACAGCCATTATGAGGAATCGGAGTTACATCGGTAATATTAGTAATATGAAAACCGGCCGCATTCAGAGCACGAATAGTAGATTCACGACCAGGACCAGGTCCTTTAACCATAACTTCTAAGTTTTTAATACCATATTCTTTGACTGCATTAGCACAGCGTTCTGCAGCAACTTGTGCTGCAAATGGAGTAGATTTACGAGAACCACGGAAACCGGAACCACCGGAAGTTGCCCAACTTAACGTGTTACCTTGACGATCAGTAATAGTTACTATTGTGTTATTAAAAGAAGCATGAACATGCGCTACGCCATCAGAGACTAGTTTTTTTACACGCTTACATGTGCGAACAGGTGCTTTTGCCATTATTCAATCACCCCGGATTACTTCTTAATCGGTTTACGCGGACCTTTACGGGTCCGTGCATTGGTCTTAGTACGTTGACCGCGAACTGGCAGACCACGACGATGGCGCAAACCACGATACGTACCGAGATCTATCAAACGCTTAATACTTAAGGTAACTTTGCGACGCAAATCCCCTTCAATCGCAAATTGCACAACTGCTTCACGCAGTTGTGCAATTTTCTCATCAGACAACTCGCTGATCTTAATGTTTTCAGCAATATCCATGGAAGCACAGAGAGACTGTGAACGAGTTTTTCCAATCCCGAAAATCGACGTTAATGCGATTACGGTATGTTTATGATCAGGAACATTAATTCCTGCTATACGAGCCACTATGCACTCCTATTATCTATACAGCAACGTTACTCTAACAACCTATTTTAAGGTGCACAAGCAGTATTGCTGCAACACATAAAGAATTATACGCTCACTCTAGCGAGCTCAACCTGATTTTGCAAGAAAAATATATTATATAATTAGCCTTGACGCTGCTTGTGCTTTGGCTCATCTCTGCAAATCACACGAATCACACCATTACGTTTAACAACTTTACAACTACGACATAATCTCTTAACGGAAGCACGAACTTTCATTTTTTTATTTTCCGTAACTTTTAAACAAATTTAGTTAGTTTTTATAACCTTTTAGATTTGCTTTTTTTAATGTAGACTCATACTGACTTGACATCATTAGAGTTTGTACTTGAGTAATAAGATCCATGATTACAACCACTACAATAAGCAATGATGTGCCACCAAAATAGAATGGTACTTGCATTGCATCACGCATAAACTCCGGGACTAAACAAATAAAAGTAATATATATAGCACCCACAAGCGTTAAGCGCGTCATTACTTTATCAATATATTTCATTGTTTGCTCTCCTGGTCGCATACCAGGTAGAAAAGCACCCGACTTCTTTAAATTATCTGCTGTCTCGCGCGGATTAAAAACTAATGCTGTGTAGAAGAAACAGAAAAAAATAATTGCCGTTGCATACAGCAATACATAAAGCGGTTGTCCAGGCTGCAAATACAGCGAGATTTTTGTCAACCAATTCCAACCAGTACCACCCCCAAACCAAGACACGATAGTGGCTGGGAATAAAATAATACTGGAAGCAAAAATCGCCGGAATAACACCTGCCATATTTATCTTTAATGGTAAGTGTGTACTCTGCGCAGCATAAATACGACGACCTTGTTGTCGTTTTGCATAATTCACAACAATATGACGTTGACCACGCTCCATAAAAACAACAAAAAGAGTAACTGCAAAAACTAATGCTACAACTAAAAGCAACACAAAGAAATGCATATTGCCTTGTCTGGCTTGCTCAAGAGTATTAGCCACTGCTGGTGGCAGTCCCGCTAAAATACCCGCAAAAATAATAATCGAGATGCCATTGCCGATACCATGCTCAGTAATTTGCTCACCAAGCCACATTAGGAACATTGTTCCAGTCACCAGACTCACAACTGCAGTAAAGTAAAATGCAAATCCTAAATTTACAACTAGACCTTGCATACCAGGCATATTCGGTAACCCAGTAGAGATTCCGATCGATTGGAATATTGCTAATATTAATGTGCCGTAACGGGTATACTGGCTAAGTTTGCGACGACCAGCTTCTCCTTCTTTTTTAATTTCCGCTAACGTTGGATAAACGACTGTTAATAGCTGGATAATAATTGATGCAGAAATATACGGCATAATACCCAATGCAAAGATAGAAGCGCGACTAAGAGCACCACCAGAGAACATGTTAAACATTTCAATAATAGTACCTCTCTGCTGCTCAAGCAACTTAGCAAGTATAGTCACATTAATGCCTGGAATTGGAATAAAAGAGCCGACACGGAAGACAATCAATGCGCCAATAACAAAAAAACATCTTCGCTTTAACTCACTCAGACCATTTTTGGCGTTTTGAAACTCTAATCCTAATTGCTTAACCATCAGTTAACTGATTCCTCAATTTTACCGCCAGCAGCTTTGATAGCAATACGAGCACCTTCAGTAACACGCAAACCTCGGAGGGTAACCGGACGAGAAATTTTACCAGATAGTATAATTTTTACAAACTCTATCTGGACACCAATAACATTGGCGATTTTTAGTGTATTAATATCAATTATAGTATCTTTTATCATAGCCAGTTCAGATAGACGTACTTCCGCTGTGATCATGGCTTTGCGTGAAGTAAAACCGAATTTTGGCAAACGACGGTATAAAGGCGTCTGACCCCCTTCAAAACCACGATGTACACCACTACCAGAACGAGATTTTTGGCCTTTGTGACCACGACCACCGGTTTTACCTAACCCAGAACCAATACCACGACCTATACGCTTCGATGCATGCTTAGCACCTGATGCCGGAGACAGAGTATTTAAATGCATCTGTTACTCCTCAATTTTAATCATATAAGAAACACGATTAATCATGCCACGTAAAGCGGGAGTATCTTGACGCTCTACAGTATGACCAATACGACGCAAACCAAGGCCGCGCAGTGTAGCTTTATGCTTTGGAAGACGGCCAATAGCACCACGAATTTGTGTAACTTTGATAGTATGAGTCATAGTAATTATCCCAGAATATCTATAACAAATTTACCACGCTTTGCAGCAATCATTTCCGGGGATTTCATATTTCCTAG
The DNA here is from genome assembly GCA_020541285.1 of Candidatus Gillettellia adelgis. Taxonomy (GTDB): domain Bacteria; phylum Pseudomonadota; class Gammaproteobacteria; order Enterobacterales; family Enterobacteriaceae; genus Gillettellia; species Gillettellia adelgis. The sequence goes on from CP047043.1 coordinate 1,134,909, forward strand.
AGCACTAATAGTTGCACGCACAACGTTGATTGGATTGGTGGAACCATAGGTTTTAGCTAATACATTACGCACTCCGACGACCTCGAGCACGGCACGCATAGCACCACCAGCGATAATTCCAGTACCTTCGGAAGCTGGCTTCATAAATACACAAGAACCTGTATGAACGCCTTTAACGGGATGCTGCAGTGTATCTTTATTTAAAGCAACATTTATTATGTTTCGACGAGCTATTTCCATCGCTTTTTGAATTGCAGATGGAACTTCACGCGCTTTACCATACCCAAAACCAACACGCCCATTATTGTTACCAACAACGGTCAATGCAGTAAAGCTGAAAATTCGACCACCTTTTACAGTTTTTGAAACGCGATTTACTGAAATCAACTTTTCCTGTAGTTCACCAGCTTGTTTGTCGATGTAAGCCACTTTAAACCTCTTCCTTAAACCTCTTACTTAGAACTGAAGGCCAGCTTCACGGGCAGCATCTGCTAGCGCCTGGACTCGACCATGATACTGAAAACCAGAACGATCAAACGAGACTTTCATAATCCCTTGATTTATCGCTCGTTCAGCTACAACTGTACCTACAACTGCTGCTGCATCTTTGTTACCAGAAGACTTTACTTGCTCAGTAATTTTTTTTTCTAAAGTAGAAGCAGCTACAAGAACTTCGGAACCATTTGAAGAAATTACCTGTGCGTATATGTGGCGAGGAGTGCGGTGCACTACCAAACGCGTTGCACGAAGTTCTTTAATCTTACAGCGAACACGGGTAGCTCGCCGCATACGAGCAGACTTCTTGTTCATAGTATTACCTTACTTTTTCTTAGCCTCTTTAGTACGCACGAATTCATCGGCGTAACGAACACCCTTCCCTTTGTAAGGGTCAGGACGACGGTAAGCACGCAGATCTGCGGCAGTCTGACTAATAACCTGCTTATCAGCGCCTGTTAGCAAGATTTCAGTTTGATTAAAGCATTCAGCAGTAATGCCTGCTGGAAGCTGATACTTAATTGGGTGCGAATAACCAAGTAATAAAGTCACCACATTGTCCTTAACAGAAGCACGATAACCTACACCTACTAGTTGAAGCCTCTTATTAAAGCCTTCAGTCACACCAGTAACCATAGCACTTATCAGTGCACGGGCAGTGCCCGCCTGAGCCCAAGCTTTTTCAAAACTTTCATGCGGGGAAAAATATAGCATACTCGATTTTTGTATAACAGCAACTGCACTATGGATAGTACGCGTTAGCTCGCCGTTCTTACCTTTCACTGAAATAAGCTGATTGTTAAGTGTCACTACAACACCGACAGGAATAGCTACGGGCAATTTTGCAACACGAGACATTATTTTCTCCCGATTTATTAAGCTACATAGCAAATAATTTCACCACCAAGACCAGCTTGACGAGCTTTACGATCAGTCATTACTCCGTGAGAAGTCGATACAATAGCAACACCTAAACCAGCCATCACTTTTGGCAATGCATCTTTTTTCTTATAGATACGTAAACTTGGACAACTGACACGCTGAATATTTTCTACTACTGCGCTTTTTTGAAAATACTTTAGTAATAGCTCTAAAACAGGCTTCGTGCCACCTTCGATTTTTAAATCTTTAATAAAACCCGTTTCCTTTAGCACGATAGCAATCGCTACCTTCAGCTTTGAGGAAGGCATAATAACCGAAATTTTATTTGCGGCTTGACCGTTCCGAATACGGGTTAGCATATCTGCAATCGGATCTTGCGTGCTCATCTATCTTTACTCCCGTCATTCACTTAATAGTTACCAACTAGCTTTTCTTAAACCCGGCACTTCACCACGCATAGCAGCTTCACGCAACTTGATACGACTCAACCCGAATTTGCCCACATAACCATGTGGGCGACCAGTTTGACGGCAGCGTTTACGCTGACGAGATGGACTAGAATCGCGTAGTAGAGTTTGCAATTTTAGAACTGCATTCCAACGATCTGCGTCAGATACGTTCATATTAGAAATCATAGCTTTCAATTCAGCGCGCTTTGCAAAGAACTTTTTAGCTAATTTTACACGTCTAATTTCACGTGCTTTAATTGATTGCTTAGCCATAAATCAACCCTGTCTTACTTGCGGAACGGGAAGTTAAAAGCAGCTAACAGCGCATGGCCTTCATCATTATGTATCGCAGTAGTAATGATGGTAATATCTAAACCACGCACACGATCGACTGTATCATACTTAATTTCTGGGAAAATAATTTGCTCACGCACACCCATGCTATAGTTACCACGACCATCAAATGACTTCACAGATAGACCACGAAAGTCACGGATACGTGGAACAGCAATTATAATTAGGCGCTCAAAAAACTCCCACATATGTTCACCACGTAGAGTTACTTTGCAACCAATTGGATAACCCTGCCGGATTTTAAATCCTGAAATAGATTTTCGAGCTTTAGTGATGAGCGGCTTTTGACCAGAGATTGCCGTCAAATCGGCTACTGCGTTATCTAGCAGTTTTTTATCAGCGATTGCTTCACCCACACCCATGTTTAGGGTGATCTTCTCGATTCGAGGAACTTGCATGACAGAATTATAATCAAATTGAGACATCAGTTGTTTGACTACTTTATCTTTATAGTAATCATGCAGTTTCGCCATCGTATTACTCCAAATTACTTAATAGTTTTGCTATTAGACTTAAAGAAACGCACTTTTTTTCCATCTTCAAATCTAAAACCTACACGATCAGCCTTGTTAATAGCTGCATTAAAAAGAGCGATATTTGACACGTCAATTTTCGATTCTTTTTCAAAAATACCGCCTGGTTTGTTGAGAGCTGGAACTGGCTTTTGATGTTTCTTAACCAGATTGATGCCCTCAATAATAATTTTTCCAACAGAAAAAACATGTTTTACTTTACCACGTTTACCTTTTTCTTTGCCAGTAATTACAATAACTTCATCTGCACGACGGATCTTTGCTGCCATACTTTACTCCTTAGAGTACTTCTGGTGCCAGAGAGATGATTTTCATAAACTTTTCATTACGTAATTCACGAGTGACTGGACCAAAAATACGTGTACCAATAGGCTGCTCACTGTTATTGTTTAATATAACGCATGCATTACCGTCGAAACGAATAACAGAACCGTCTGGACGACGTATACCTTTCTTCGTACGCACTACTACTGCTTTTAGGACATCACCTTTTTTGACCTTACCGCGAGGGATTGCTTCCTTAATAGTAACTTTTATAATGTCGCCGACACCTGCATAACGACGGTGCGAACCACCTAGAACCTTGATACACATCACACAACGTGCACCAGAGTTATCAGCAATGTTCAACATAGTCTGCTCTTGGATCATTTTTACTGCTCCGCTAACGTCTACCACTATTATCTACATAACCTAAAAGATATTAGGTCGTTAAAACGCACACTTAGTACACAATAGTGTAACACTACTCCTAGTGCATAGGTAAAAAAGTACGTAATTTGGTAGATAATCTATTTATTCAATGAAAGTGAGCACTCTATTATAGATACTCTTTATTATAAATACTCTTTTCTACATTATAGATTCTCTTTTTTTACAACGCGCACTAATATCCAAGACTTAGTTCTCGAAATTGGACGACATTCACGAATTTCTACTAAATCGCCAACAGCACATTCATTTTGTTCATCATGCACATGAAGTTTAGTTGTGCGTTTTATAAACTTCCCATAGATTGGGTGTTTCACTATGCGCGCAATAGCAACAACTATAGATTTTTCCATTTTATTACTAATAACATGTCCTTGTAGACTACGAATAATATTAGTCATTTACACACCCGACTTTTAGGCAATAACATTTTAACGCGCGCAATGTTACGACATACTTGTTTTAATAAGTGAGTTTTTTTTAACTGACCGCTTGCCATCTGAATACGTAAATTCAATTTCTCACGCAATAAGTTCAGTAGTTCAGTATTTAATGCTTCAACATTGTTGTCGCGTAACTCTTGTACTTTCATTACATCACCGTCTTAGTTACAAAAATAGTTTTAAACGGCAATTTTGCTGTTGCCAACTTAAATACCTGGCGCGCAAGATTTTCTGGAACACCGTTTATTTCATAGAGGATTTTTCCAGGCTGGACCCGAGAAACCCAATATTCTACATTACCTTTACCTTTCCCCATACGAACTTCTAACGGCTTCTTAGTAATCGGTTTGTCTGGAAATACACGGATCCAAATTTTTCCTTGACGTTTAATTGCACGTGTCATGGCGCGTCGAGCTGCCTCGATTTGCCGCGCAGTCAGATAACCACGATCAATAGCTTTCATACCAAAAGTACCATAGGTAACATTCGTGCCACGCGCCAGACCACGATTCCGACCTTTTTGCATTTTGCGAAATTTTGTACGCTTTGGTTGTAACATTGGCGATTCTCTCCTTACTTACGGTCTTTACGCTGCTGTTTTTTAGGTTTAGCAGCAGCTGCCGATTTTTCAAGTGCAGCCATACCGCCTAGAATCTCACCCTTAAAAATCCATACTTTAACACCGATTACACCATACGTAGTATGCGCTTCAGATTTATTAAAATCAATATTTGCACGCAAAGTATGCAATGGAACACGACCCTCGCGATACCATTCGGTACGTGCAATCTCAGTACCGCCAAGGCGACCACTCACCTCCACTTTAATGCCTTGAGCGCCAAAACGCATGGCATTTTGTACAGCGCGCTTCATGGTACGACGAAACATAACACGACGCTCTAACTGAGCAGTCATACTATCAGCTACTAATTTAGCATCAAGCTCTGGTTTACGCACTTCATTAATATTAATTTGCGCTGGCACGCCAGCGATATCTGTAACGACCTTACGTAGTTTTTCAACATCTTCACCTTTCTTTCCAATGACTATGCCTGGACGGGCCGTGTGAACAGTTACACGGATGCTCTTCGCAGGACGTTCGATTACGATACGTGATACAAAAGCCTTCGCTAATTCTTTAGATAGGAACTGACGGACTTTAAAATCGCTGTCTAGATTATCAGCGAATTCTTTTGTATTTGCATACCAAGTAGAATTCCAAGTCTTGATGATACCAAGGCGAATACCATTCGGATGTACTTTTTGACCCATTATTAGTCTCCAACAATCAGCGATCAGACACAACCACAGTAATGTGACTGGTGCGCTTTAGGATGCGATCTGCACGACCTTTTGCACGTGGCATAATACGCTTTACGCGTGGACCTTCGTCAACAAAAATTCTCTTTACTTTTAAGTCATCAATATCAGCAGCGTCGTTATGTTCTGCATTAGCAATAGCAGACTCCAGTACCTTCTGCACCAAACCAGCAGCTTTTTTATTAGTGTAGACCAGTGTTTCTAAAGCATGCGATACTTTCTTACTACGAATAAGATTTGCAACAAGTCGAACTTTCTGTGCTGAAGAATGAGCATAGCGATGTTTAGCGATAGTTTCCATCTCTTCATCCTACCTAAGCGATTTTTTAGTTTTTTTATCAGCTGTATGACCGCGATAAGTACGTGTTGGCGCAAATTCACCTAATTTATGACCAACCATTTCATCAGAAACAAACACTGGTATATGCTGACGTCCATTATGAACAGCGATAGTCAAACCAATCATATTAGGAAAAATAGTTGAACGACGAGACCAAGTGCGCAACGGCTTCTTGTCTCCAATTTCTACTGCCTTCTGTACTTTTTTTAGCAAGCATAAATCTATAAAAGGCCCTTTTTTGAGAGAACGTGGCATAGCTACTCCTCTAGTTATTTTTTACTACGGCGACGTATAATAAACTTCTCAGTACGCTTATTTCTACGGGTTTTTTTACCTTTAGTTTGCACGCCCCATGGAGTTACCGGATGCTTACCAAAATTACGACCTTCACCACCGCCGTGCGGATGATCAACTGGATTCATTGCTGTACCCCGAACAGTCGGGCGTACACCACGCCAACGTGAAGCTCCTGCTTTACCTAGCACACGTAGCATATGTTCAGCATTCCCTACTTCACCTAAGGTCGCTCGGCAATCTACCAGAACTTTACGTACTTCACCAGAACGCAAACGCAGAGTTACATAGGAGTTATCACGGGCAATAATCTGAATATGCGACCCGGCAGAACGCGCTAACTGTCCGCCTTTTCCTGGTTTGATTTCTACGTTATGCACCGTAGAACCCACTGGAATATTGCGCATGGGTAAAGCATTGCCTTCTTTAATCACAGCGTTAATGCCCGATTGAATCTGGTCACCAGCTTTCAAACCTTTTGGTGCCAAGATGTAGCGACGTTCACCATCTTTATACAAAACTAGCGCGATATTCGCAGAACGATTAGGGTCGTATTCCAAACGTTCAACAACAGCAGGAATCCGGTCTTTATTTCTTTGGAAATCAACCAAACGATAATGTTGCTTATGACCACCACCAATATGACGAGTAGTAATACAACCGTTATTATTACGACCGCCGCTTTTGCTCTGCTGCTCAAGTAAAGGCGCATAAGGCTTATCTCGATGCAACTGAGGATAAACTACTTTAACAACATGGCGACGCCCCGGAGATGTAGGTTTACATTTAATAATTGCCATTGTTTTAACGCCTCCGATTTACTCTGTGCCGCTGATAAAGTCTAAGCTTTCACCTGGTTTCAAAGTGATATAAGCTTTTTTCCAGTCACTACAACGACCAATACGCTGAGCATGACGTTTTATTTTCCCTTTAACTATTAAAGTACGCACGCTTGAAACTTCCACCTCAAACAACTTGTTTATTGCGGTTTTTATTTCTGATTTTGTCGTATCAGTAAGCACCTTCATAACGATAGTATTAGTTTTTTCCATTACCATAGATGCTTTTTCAGAGACATGTGGTGCACGTAAGATTTTTAGTAGACGTTCTTCACAAATCATGCCAACATTTCCTCAACCTTCTTGATAGCCTCGGCTGTTATAACTACTTTATCGAAAACAATGAGACTGACTGGATCGATACCTGTTACAGCACGGACATCTACCTTATATAAGTTACGAGAAGCTAAAAAAAGATTCTTTTCTAGCTCACGAGTTATGATTAATACGTCTTCTAGCACCATCTCTTTTAATTTTTGTATCAGACATTTAGTTTTAGGTGCTGTTAAGAAAAATTTTTCAACAACCAACAAACGGTTCTGACGCACCAATTCTGACAGAATACTTTTTAACGCGTTACGATACATTTTTTTGTTTACTTTTTGACTATGGTCCTGTGGCTTAGCAGCAAAAGTTATTCCCCCACCACGCCAAATCGGGCTTCTTATTGAACCTGAACGCGCACGGCCAGTACCTTTTTGACGCCACGGCTTTTTTCCAGAGCCACTCACTTCAGCACGGGTCTTCTGAGCACGAGTACCTTGACGAGCATCTGCTGCATATGCAACAACAACCTGGTGTACTAGCGATGCATTGAAGTCACGAGAAAAGATAGCATCAGAAACAGTCAGTGTGTTTTTCAAGTCTTTTAATACTAATTCCATTGCTATTTCCTTATGCTTTCACAGCTGGTTGAACGATTAAATTACCCCCAGTAACACCTGGTACAGCACCTTTAACTAAAAGCAGATGGCGATTAACATCAATACGCACTACATCCAGACTTTGAACAGTTACACGCTCGTTCCCTAGGTGACCAGCCATTTTTTTCCCTTTAAACACCCTACCTGGGGTTTGGTTCTGACCAATAGAACCTGGAGCGCGATGAGACAAAGAGTTACCATGAGTAGCATCTTGAGTATGAAAATTCCAGCGTTTTACAGTACCGGAAAAACCTTTACCTTTAGACACACCAGTAACATCAACTTTTTTAACATTATTAAAGATTGTCAAACTAATTTCGTCACCTACGGCAACCTCTTGCGCTTTTTCAATGCGGAATTCCCATAGACCTCGACCGGCTTCAACACCAGATTTAGCAAAATGACCTGCTTCTGGTTTTGTTATACGATTAACTCTTTTTATGCCTGTCGACACCTGAATGGCTCGGTAGCCGTCAGTGTTATAATCTTTAACCTGAGTTACACGGTTTGCTTCAATTTCAATTACGGTTACTGGGATAGCTACACCATCTGCAGTGAAAATCCGCATCATGCCCACTTTTTTACCAACTAAACCTATCATTATTTCAACCCTTTCATCACTCATTGACATTGATTAACCTAAGCTAATCTGTACATCTACACCAGCAGCTAAGTCAAGACGCATCAGTGCATCGACGGTTTTCTCAGTTGGCTCAACAATGTCAACAAGACGCTTATGGGTGCGAATCTCATACTGATCGCGTGCGTCTTTATTAACGTGCGGGGAAATTAGAACAGTAAAGCGCTCTTTACGCGTTGGTAGTGGGATTGGACCACGAACTTGCGCACCTGTGCGCTTAGCAGTCTCGACGATTTCCGCAGTTGATTGATCGATTAGACGATGATCAAATGCTTTTAGACGGATACGGATCCTTTGGTTCTTCATGAGACCAGAGCTCCAATTATTTATAAGTATAAAAACACTACGAGCGCCCCTTTCAATTAAAAGGGCAGCGTAATTGTCATCATATAACTCGTGTGTCAGGAGTATTATTTGAATAACTACACTGTCCGCTAATCGATTTATTTTCTAAAATCAGACCTAAGTAATTCAGTAAGTTTATAAAATTAAACGGACAGCAAGATAGTAAGCAAGTTTTTTATAGAAATATACTCCCAATGTATATAATTACTGATCATTGTAGCTTCTTCAAAAAAACGAGTATCCTCGAAAAAATGTGAACACTTGTATCAGTAAAATAAGTAACCAGCAAAACACCCTCGATTTGAAATAAGAAAAAATTACATGTCATTTAAACAATAACTTTCGCAACAATACCTGCACCAACAGTACGACCACCTTCACGAATAGCGAAACGTAAACCATCATCCATCGCAATCGGGTGAATAAGAGTCACAACCATAGTGACGTTATCACCTGGCATAACCATTTCGATACCTTCTGGTAGCTCAATAGTACCAGTGACGTCAGTGGTACGAAAGTAAAATTGTGGACGATAACCTTTAAAGAACGGAGTATGTCGACCACCTTCTTCTTTACTTAGGATATAAACTTCTGCATTAAACTTAGTATGCGGCTTCATAGAACCTGGTTTAGCTAAAAGCTGACCGCGCTCAATATCTTCACGCTTGATACCACGAAGTAGAACGCCGATATTTTCACCTGCACGACCTTCGTCTAGTAATTTTCGAAACATTTCAACGCCAGTACAGGTCGATTTAACTGTTTCTTTGATACCAATAATCTCCACTTCCTCACCAACTTTAATGATGCCACGCTCCACACGACCAGTAACAACTGTACCACGACCAGAAATAGAGAATACATCTTCAATCGGCAGTAAAAATGGCTTATCGATAGCACGCGCTGGCTCTGGGATATACGAATCTAGGTGATTAGCCAGTTCAAGGATTTTAGATTCCCAATACGCATCACCTTCTAGTGCTTTCAGCGCAGAACCTCGCACTACTGGCAGCGTATCACCTGGGAAATCATAAGCAGATAACAGCTCACGAACTTCCATTTCTACTAACTCTAGCAGTTCGTCATCATCAACCATATCGCACTTGTTCATAAAGACAACGATATAAGGTACACCAACTTGCCGACCTAGCAAAATGTGTTCACGCGTTTGAGGCATTGGTCCGTCAGTTGCCGCAACTACTAGTATAGCACCATCCATTTGCGCAGCACCAGTAATCATATTTTTCACGTAATCAGCGTGTCCTGGACAGTCAACGTGTGCATAGTGCCGCACTAAGGTATCATATTCTACGTGGGAAGTGTTGATCGTGATACCGCGCGCTTTTTCTTCCGGCGCGTTATCGATCTGATCAAAAGCGCGTGCGGAACCACCGTAGCTTTTAGCTAAAACAGTTGTGATCGCAGAAGTTAAAGTAGTTTTACCGTGATCAACGTGGCCTATAGTACCAACGTTAATATGCGGTTTAGAACGTTGAAATTTTTCTTTAGACATGCCTATATTCCTTACTCTCACGCTCTTTTACCTTGAAAAGAGCACTAGATAAATGTATTACACTTAAAAGTTTATTTGCTCCGAGCCTCAATTACAGCTATAGCAACATTATTCGGCGCTACTGAATACTGTAGGAATTCCATGGAGTATGAAGCACGACCTTGGGTCTGAGAACGCAAGTCAGTTGCATAGCCAAACATTTCAGATAGCGGAACCTGAGCGCAAATGGTTTTACCGGTAGTAATATCATCCATACCTTCAATTATACCCCGACGGCGATTCAAGTCACCAATTACGTCCCCCATGTAATCTTCAGGTGTTTCAATTTCTACTTTCATTATAGGCTCCAAGAGAACAGGATTAGCGTTTTTGAATCCTTTTTTAAACGCAAGGGAAGCAGCTAATTTAAAGGCTAATTCAGAAGAATCAACATCGTGATAAGAACCATAATGCAGGCGGATATGAATATCAACAACCGGGTATCCCGCTAAAGGCCCAGACTTCATCTGTTCTTGTATACCTTTATCAATGGCCGGAATAAATTCCTTAGGAATCGTACCACCTACAATATCGTTAATAAATTGGTAACCTAAACCGCCTGGTTCTAGTGGCATCATGTCAATGACAACGTGCCCATACTGACCACGACCACCAGACTGCTTGACGTGTTTACCTTCAACATCTCGAATAGTTTCACGAATCGTTTCACGATAAGCTACTTGAGGCTTACCGACATTCGCTTCAACATTAAATTCACGACGCATACGATCGACCAAGATATCTAAATGCAATTCACCCATACCTGAGATGATAGTTTGACCAGATTCTTCATCCGTCCATACGCGAAATGATGGATCTTCTTTTGCTAAACGACCTAACGCAAAACCCATTTTTTCTTGATCAGCTTTTGTTTTTGGCTCTACTGCTACAGAAATAACAGGCTCAGGAAATTCCATGCGTTCCAAAATGATTACTTTGTTAGGATCACAGAGTGTATCACCGGTAGTGACGTCTTTCAGACCGATCGCCGCAGCAATATCACCTGCACGTACTTCTTTAATTTCTTCACGTTTATTAGCATGCATCTGAACAATACGACCAAGACGTTCACGAATATTTTTTACTGAATTTAATATAGTATCACCAGAGCTAACGATACCAGAGTACACACGAAAAAACGTTAGATTACCTACAAATGGATCGGTAGCAATTTTAAATGCTAAGGCAGAAAATGGCTCGTTGTCGTCAGAGTAACGAACAGCTGGTGTGTATTTACTGTCATCTAAAATGCCGTTAATAGCTGAGACATCCGTTGGTGCTGGCAAGTATTCAATAATTGCATCCAGCATTGCCTGTACACCTTTATTTTTAAATGCAGATCCACAGGTCGTCAAAATGATTTCATTTTTTAAAACGCGATAACGTAACGCTTTCTTAATTTCTTTTTCAGTCAGTTCTTTACCGCCCAAGTATTTTTCCAACAGTTCTTCTGAAGCTTCAGCTGCAGATTCGATCAAATTCTGACGCCATTCTTCGGCCAGCGCGTACATATCTGCCGGAATATCTTCATATGTAAAGTTTACACCTTGATCCACATCACTCCAATTAATAGCTTTCATTTTAAGTAGATCAATAACACCAGTAAATTTTTCTTCTGCACCGATAGCAAGCTGTAATGGCACTGGATGAGCTCTGAGTCGAGATTTTATTTGCTCAATAACTTTAAAAAAGTTAGCACCTATACGATCCATTTTGTTAATAAATGCAATGCGTGGAACTTTATATTTATTCGCTTGACGCCATACTGTTTCAGACTGTGGTTGCACGCCACCGACAGCGCAGTAGACCATTACTACGCCATCAAGGATACGCATAGAACGCTCTACTTCAATGGTAAAGTCCACATGCCCTGGAGTGTCGATGATATTTATGCGATGCGGCTCAAACTGTTTAGCCATACCAGACCAAAAAGCTGTAGTAGCTGCAGAAGTAATAGTAATACCCCGCTCTTGTTCTTGCTCCATCCAATCCATGGTAGCCGCACCATCATGGACTTCACCTATCTTATGGTTTACACCTGTATAGAATAGAATTCGTTCTGTAGTAGTGGTTTTACCGGCGTCAATATGAGCGCTAATACCGATATTACGGTATCGCTCAATAGGTATTATGCGGGCCATTTAATCCCTCGATTATCGCATGAGACTTTAAATTTAGTAAACCAAAGTAGATAGTCACTGTAATCGCTTATTATAGTTAGCATAACCATTATATAATAATTTACCAGCGGTAATGGGCGAACGCTTTATTTGCTTCAGCTACTCGGTGAACGTCTTCGCGCTTCTTAATAGCAAAACCTTTATGCTCTGCTGCATCAGATAGTTCATTAGCTAATCGTAGCGCCATCGATTTATCAGCGCGTTTACGAGCAGCATCTACGATCCAACGCATTGCTAGAGCATTACGACGCACAGGTCGAACTTCAATGGGAACCTGATAAGTAGAACCGCCAACGCGACGCGACTTCACCTCTACTATCGGACAAACATTATTGAGGGCGATATCAAAAGTTTCCAAGTGATCGTTACCAAAACGCTGAGAGAGAGTTTCTAAAGCAGTGTAGACAATCATTTCAGCAATTGATTTTTTACCATCTACCATTAATATATTGATAAATTTAGCCAATAGCTCAGATCCAAATTTAGGATCTGGCAGAATTTTACGCTGGCCGATTACACGACGACGTGCCATGGAAATACTCCATTATTAACTCAAGATATTCTAAAACTTTGCGAATTTATTTTGTAAAAATCACAGCGTTTAGTCTTAGTGAAAAATATTAAATTTTTGGCTTCTTCACCCCATACTTTGAACGTGCTTGCTGGCGTTCTTTTACGCCAGAGCAGTCAAGTGCACCACGCACCGTATGATACCGTACACCTGGCAGATCTTTCACCCGACCACCACGAATTAAGATCACAGAATGTTCCTGAAGGTTGTGACCTTCACCACCGATATAAGCGGTCACTTCAAAACCGTTAGTCAAACGTACACGACATACTTTACGAAGTGCAGAATTTGGTTTTTTTGGGGTCGTCGTATATACACGGGTACATACACCGCGTTTTTGCGGGCAAGCTTCCAACGCTGGAACGTTGCTTTTAGAAACCTGAACAGAGCGTGGTTTACGAACCAGCTGATTAATTGTTGCCATTAAAAAAGCTCCTGGTTTTTCTTCGTACTTGATTTTTAAGTATATAAAATCTTTTTTGCATTGTTAACAAAGTACAAAGACAAAGCATTCTATTTCCGACTTCAAGAAGTGTCAAGAAATATACAAAATCACTGTGATTACCACGCCATTTGGTTACGGTGTTTTTCAGTGAGTGTAAGAAAGTCATGATACTTAATAACATTAATTGCTTTAGAAAAAAAGGTAACTAATCCTCTAGCCTCAAGATCATCTTGTAGCGCATGCAAAGATATGCGCGTACTTAATAATAATTGCAGATACGTGTTACCTTCCAAACCAGACAGAACGCCGTCCTGCAGCAAGAGTAAATCGTCACCTTCTACCATAAAACGCATTAATGCGAATAAATCACATTGAGCGGGAGATTGGCTAAGAGTATGTAGCATTAACGTGTCTAATTAAAAAGTTATCACTGTATCATAACTGATGAGTCTTCGATGCAATTCATCTGGTTTGAGCGCTATAGCATCTAAAACCCACGCTATTCTCTGACTTAATCCTCGCTCCTCTAGCGAAGCTAGACATAAGTAACATTTATTCACATTATATATCGATAATAAACCAAACGTGGTAATGTAATTACGCGCTAAAATTTTTTCTGGCTGCTGTCCTGGGAGCAATTGTAATACGCCATCGCTAATAAAAAAAACACCTAGATCTTCACTGAGCGCCGAAGTAGCAAGTACAGCATCCAATCCTTCTCTACCACCAGTATTACCATGTGGCCCATGAGTAAAAACAAAAGCAACTCGTTTCATATATACTTTTATACTATAAGATATAACCAAGCATTTTCGATGTCAGTCAGAGCGCATCCATCATTGCACTTTTTATAAAATATTTTAAGCGCACTAGATATTTACTCGTCATGTTTAAAATATCAAAATATCACTGAAACAAATAATAGATCTAGTAATGAATTAAAAATCTTATATTTTCATAAGGTTACTGATGCTCAATGATTCAGTATATAAACTAAAATAGCTTTTTAGTAAATGAAAAGCTTAAAAAAACTGACACGTATACAACTTCAGATATGACCCGAGTGTTTATTTAGAACTGTACCGTACGATCGCAAGCAAGCAATGCCTTCGCCAATACGCCTAACCCACTTAGTGTAAAACCTACCTGCAAATTATCGATCGGTAACCCCTGCTGCCGTGCTGTTTGTTTATTTATCACACCGCGACGCAACGCTGCCGAGACACAAACATTAAGCATAATATTATTATGTTGTGCTAATTTTTTCCATGCGCATACTAAATCAAACTCGTCAGACGCAGGTATAATGAGTTGATTAGCATTTAGTGCTCCTTCTCGGTAAAAAAATACAGTGGAAAGTCGATGCCCCTTTTCTAACACTGCTAAGGCAAACTGATATGCACTACTGGCTTGTTGAGTACCATAAGCCGGTCCGGTGACTAGTAAACAATAATTTAGAATCAATGAGCGCTTCTTAGATAGCTCACTATGTAAGACTATCGGGTATATAAATGTCAATGAGATATTTAAAGATATCCGGTAATGAAACACCTGATTAATAATGCGTTTATATCAAAATACTTTCATAATAAAAACATCATTTGACAATTTCAGCGTTCTTGCTAATATTCAGAGAAATATTGACCGCTGTCAAGGTAAGTTCCTTAAAACTTTTCCCCAAATCATCAAACGCAAAGCACTTAACTAAAAAACACATCATATATCGAATGGCATAAAGATTGAATGCTCTATGGGAACGTTATACCATAGTATAATAATTATTCATAATAATACAAGTGTGTGCTGCGAAGCGAGATAATCAGGCACAATAACTATAACATGTTCCATATCTAGCTTTCCAGATGCAGTCAGCCTTTTACATATACTACTTATGCAAGACTATAATATCACTATCATACAAGCAGATCTGGATAATTTATTTAACTTTATTAGGGGTTCTCGGATAACGCGAACTTTTAGACTAAAAAGTCACTTATTAAGACAATTAAGTTTTCTAACTTTGCTATATAAAGTAAATAAAGTATTCATATTATTATACTATATGTAGATAGCCCCATTAAACCAGATAACGTTAAAAAATACTAACAAATAAGATGTATGCATGCATTTAACATTAGATCAAAAGGATTAGCTCATGCACAATAATTAAACAGCACGATAGATCTACACTATAACGGTGATTATGTGATGCTGGTACCTAAATTATAAGTCTACTCAAATTATCGTAAGATATGTGGTTTCATGTTTAATTTTATTAATAACAAACACCAATACATTCAAAAACAGAAAAACATTAGACGTATTAGGCGTCAGCATGAACTTATTTGAAAACTTAGTGGCTATTTTCTATGTTCAAATTCAAAATTAACCGCATATACCAGGATGAGTGCTCTCGAATATCCAGGATACCAACTTTTACGTTAGTCTAATAATAAGGAGTTATTGTTTATCGCTTGCAACGTCTCTGTAAATACAGTAGATCTTCAATGTAATAATAAAGTCATAAGTCATACTATTTAAATAAAACATAGATTCTATATTTTATCAAGACATTAAAGTTATAATCTATAATACCATCTTCAATACCATCTTCGAAATGTTATGCTTGCAATATTTCGAAAATATAGTCTAGCACCTAACATCTTTCCTACCTAAGAGTCAAAATTCTACTCTTTTTGAGAATTTTCCAGTACATTAACTATATATCGCCACCCAATTGCATTTGTACACCATATACTTGATATTAAAATATATGATAATAACTGCCATAAACATCAAATAGCATGATCATTACTCATTTACTACGACCAACTTTGCTGTACTAGCATAGTAACCAATAGAATAGCGGGCTCGCTGCCGTACTAGAATATTTCATGCAATGGTATTTCTTCTTTATCAACCAATTCTTGCGCTGCCCACGGATTATAGCTAATCAACATCGCATCGCCATAGCTAAAGAATCGGTATTTCTTAATTACTGCTTTCCGATAAGCCTTCATTGTATTTTTATAGCCCGCAAAAGCTGCTACTAACATAATTAACGTCGATTTAGGTAAATGGAAATTAGTCACTAGCACATCTACTACTTTATAGTGGTAGCCTGGAGTGATAAAGATACGCGTATAACCAAAAAAAGGTGCAATCAGCTTTGACTGGCTAACTTGAGCGCCACTTTCTAATGAACGCACTGAAGTAGTGCCTACTGCTACTACGCGTTTGCCTCGTTTCTTACAGTCTAATACCGCATCTACTACACCTTGCGGAACTTCTACGTATTCTTCATGCATTACATGTGCCTCCACTGTCTCAACACGAACCGGCTGGAAGGTTCCGGCACCAACATGTAAAGTAACGAAAGCCATCTGAATTCCTTTCTCACATAACGCTGCTAGCAGTGGTTTATCAAAGTGAAGTCCAGCCGTTGGTGCAGCAACAGCTCCTTGTTTTTCACTGTAAACTGTTTGATAAAGTTCGCAGTCACTATCTTCATTTGGACGATTAACATACGACGGAAGAGGTATATGACCAATAGCATTGAGAATGCTATATACATTACGAATATCATTAAAACGCAATTCAAACAGCATTTCATTGCGTGATAGTATAGTAGCAGTAATTCTTTCATCATCACCCAAGAGAAGTTCAGCGCCCGTCTTTGGTGCCCTGGAAGCACGAACATGTGCTAATACGCGGTGATTATCAAGTATTCGTTCCACTAGTACTTCTACCTTACCACCACTACTTTTATAACCAAAAATACGCGCTGGAATTACCCGGGTGTTATTTAACACTAATAAATCACCCGTTTCTAGTCTATCTAATAGATCGCTAAATACACCGTGCGTTATTTTTCCACTTAATCCATCCAGCTGTAACAAACGGCAACTACTACGTTTAGACTGAGGGTAACGTGCAATTAGGCAAGGAGATAGTTTAAATGAAAAATCAGCGACACGCATAGGGGATAAATACTCCATTATAATACACTTAATTATAATGTAAACTAGTTTGCAGCTATCAGCCATACACAGCCGTAAAACAGCACACATGTATACTTAATTAATGTTAGATATCATAAAACATGAAATGCTAATCTCTATATACTTTTCTAAATATTCTACTGCATCTTGCAGTATTGTTAGTGTAGATACAAGTTATTTTTTTCGAGTATCTGAATGACGGCGCGTTAAAAAATAAACGAAAAAAATTTATCAGTTTTTTATATATAGAATGACAAAATAAAGGAAAAATTATGTTAAGGGTCGAAATGCTGAGTACTGGTGATGAAGTTTTGCATGGGCAAATTCTTGATACTAATGCCGCTTGGCTTGGAGATTATTTATTCCAGCAAGGTCTACCAATGAGTAGGCGAGAAACAGTAGGAGATTCGCTTTTTTCGTTAATCGAAACACTAAAAGAACGCAGTCACATTGCTAACATACTTATTGTGAACGGCGGTTTGGGGCCAACTAGCGATGATCTCAGCGCATCAGCTGCTGCTCATGCTTGTGACGTTGAATTAGTTGAACAAGCCACATGGTTAGCGCATATGTCGGCCTATTTTTCTGAACTCGGTCGACCTATGACTACCTCTAATCGCAAGCAGGCGCAGATACCAGCTAATGCTGCAATGCTGAGTAACCCCATCGGCACCGCATGTGGTTTTCGCTTATATTTAAACAAATGCCTGATGTTTTTTACTCCCGGTGTTCCTGCTGAATTTAAAGTGATGGTTAAACAGAAAATCATGCCACATTTGCATCAACGTTTTACCTTACCAAAACCACTAATATGTTTACGTTTAACTACCTTTGGTGCCTTTGAAAGCGATCTAGCTACACAGCTTAATAACATCGTATTGCCTCCAAACGTAGTACTCGGTTATCGTGCGTGCAGCCCAATTATTGAACTAAAACTAACTGGGCCATTAAACCTTCATACTGTAATGATGCTCGCTTGGGAACAAATAAAAAAGATAGCGGGAGACCATTGTATTTTTGAAGGTACTTCTGGATTACCAACCGTTCTTACTCAGCGTTTACGCACGCAAGGACTTACGTTGGCTCTGAGTGAACAGTTTAGTGCTGGCTTACTGCACTTACAACTACAACGTGCAGGTGCCCCTCTGGTCGGAGGGGAGGTGTTACCTGAGCATTGTGTTGAAACCTTAGACGCTATCCTAGTTCGCGCCCGCTCTTTTGCGGAACTAACCGGTGCACCGCTGGTCTTAGCAGTTAGTGCGATGCACAATAACCAGATTAGCGTTGCTCTATATACACCATTTAGTTCAATCGGCCAAACCCTGAGTTATCATGGCGTGCATCATAACTTACAGCTTCGGCAGACATCGGTGACAATACTAGCACTGGATATGCTCAGGAGATGGCTGGATGGAAGCCAACCGTGCTGCACACATAGTTGGCTAAAGATTATTAAAACTATTAAAGAGAGCAACTAGAATTAATAATGGTTATAATGTAAACATTATTTATAAGTGATAAATTCCATGACGTTAGCTGATACACGTAATGCGCTAGTCATGGATTTATTTGTATCCTATCTAACACAAACAGTTTTTAGCTTTATATAATTTAATTAATAAAGGCGATTTATCAATTTTAGGGATAACAGAAAAAATGAGATAGTCAATATCAATTGATGTACGTCTACTTTAGATTGTAGACTAAGTGTTAAAGATAACGTTTATTGAACCTTAAAACATTTACATCAATAAAGTGGCAAATAGCGAAAAACTTGATGCTTATTATAGTTTGTATTATAACACACGCTATGATCTCATCAGACATTGCCAACATAAACACTAAATATTAAATATACTGAGAGAACTGCTGCATATATAACGAAATAAAATAATGCATGCTCATCGCAGCACTTTGAACGTTATTCTTATAATCATAAACAAACAAATACAGCTCAACTACATAAAGTTCTGATCTAAAATTCTCATAACATTATGATATTAATAGTATGTAGCGCTTACAAATTAAGAAGACAATCTTTTCAACTACTTTATCTATCGATGATCATGGCTTACATACATTACAATTTTAGTGTTTATTTTATAAACTTTAATTGGCTATACTCATAATAATTTCTACATATTCTTAGTGTTTATCTAAGCACTTATCCGGTAATTTTTAGATTATTTAATCTAGTCTAACTATGAAGAGTCAGAACAGTCCAAAGTAACTATACATCATAAACTATACAGCATATCAAATAATAAACTCTATACGTATATAAAATGATAAACTTTATTTAAATAATACAACGAGTGAAATACTTTCAGGTAACAAATTCTAAAATAATTACTCAAGGTTTACACTGTATTGCCTCACTAACACTTGAAAATCGCAAGATATCACTCTGTATGTTACAAGTTTTTATATTCATCAGATACCCAATTCAATATTCGTTGTCAACATGCAACAACAAGGTAAAATCTCACCATCGTTTATTAACGCCAAAGGTGACTGATAATAGGCCACATCTCCTTTAACTAGCTTAAGCCTGCAAATACCACAGTAACCCGATCGACACTGGTACTCCACCTTAATCCAGTGCAGCTCTAGTATTTCAAGAAGATAACTTGCACTGTTTTGGCATGTGAAATACTGACCAGTAGTTTGCAGTTTTATAGTAAACATTATCGTCCTTTATAACTCAAAATCACTCAGATCATTCGCATTCACTGCGGCGTCGATTTGACCAACAAGATAAGAACTAACTTCTGTTTCTTGTGGTGCTACTTGTACGTTATCGGACACTAGCCAGGTACTCATCCATGGAAGCGGGTTAGATCGTATTTTAAAGTGTGGCTCTAGACCAACTGCCTGCATTCGAATATTAGTGATATAATCCACATATTGACACAAAATGTTTTTATTTAAACCAATCATAGATCCGTCATAGAATAAGTATTCTGCCCACTCTTTTTCCTGTTTTGCAGCAAGCACAAACAAAGCATAGCACTGCTCCTGACACTCTATGGCGATTTCCTCCATTTCCGGATCATCAGCGCTGCGACGCATCAGATTCAGCATATGCTGTGTACCAGTAAGATGAAGCGCTTCATCTCGAGCAATCAATTTGATTATCTTAGCGTTACCTTCCATGAGTTCACGTTCCGCGAAGGCAAACGAGCAAGCGAAACTGACGTAGAAGCGAACTGCCTCTAGTATGTTAACACTCATAAGACATAGATAAAGCTGTTTTTTTATGGCATGTAAGTTGATAGTAATATTTTTGCCATTTACTTTATGGCTTCCGACCCCCAATAAATGATAGTAGCTTGTCATGGAAATCAATGTATCGTAGTAGCTGGAAATATCTTTTGCACGCCTAAGAATCTCTTTATTAGAGATGATATCATCAAATACTATTGACGGATTATTCACAATATTACGGATGATATGAGTATAAGAGCGTGAATGAATAGTCTCAGAGAACGACCAGGTTTCTACCCACGTTTCTAATTCTGGAATAGAAATCAGAGGTAAGA
This sequence comes from Candidatus Gillettellia adelgis, assembly GCA_020541285.1. Taxonomy (GTDB): domain Bacteria; phylum Pseudomonadota; class Gammaproteobacteria; order Enterobacterales; family Enterobacteriaceae; genus Gillettellia; species Gillettellia adelgis. The sequence goes on from CP047043.1 coordinate 1,155,768, forward strand.
ACGCAATATTTGGGCTGCGCCCCTGAATGGAGTCCAATAAAGTTTGATATTTTAAATTGCTAATAAAAATGTGCTTTTCATGTGCTGGCAACGCTTGATAATCAATACGGTCACGAGATATATCAATCTCTTCTGGACGCCAAAAAAAAGATAATTGTTTCTCGATGAGTTTTTCGAAAATCGCATGCTTTTGTTGATCATAACGAGCAATGTTAACTGATTGACCAAAAAACATTGTCTCTAGCAATGGGTTGTTTTTTTTCCGAGAAAACGTTGTATAAGCCATAAACCTTCATCCATCATAACGTAGATAAACAAAATACTGAAACGCCTTCACTGACCTGTCATCTTGGTTACTATTATAAGCTAAAATAATATTCACAGTTCACGCATATTGCATATACGCTTAAATTTTCTTCGCTAGACAAGCCGTGTGTGATTAGTTTAATGATACTTATTGAACATTAAAATAAATAGCAATTTATGGCTATGGCCTGCAGTATTAGATTTTACAAACACCGCTTTCGCAGGCATTATCATCAATCTTTGAAAAATCACAACTTTCCTGCATATCTGTTACACCGTCACGTGTGTTGTGGTAATATAAAGTTTTAATACCAAGTTTATAGGCCGTCAGCAAATCTTTTAGTAACTGTGTCATTGGTACCTTGCCACCTGGGAAAAGGGTGGGGTCATAGCTAGTATTAGCAGAGATTGACTGATCGACAAACTTTTGCATCAAACCAATGAGCTGAAGATAACCCTCATTATCTGGCATTTCCCACAGTAGCTGATAGTTATTTTTTAAATATTCATACTCTGGCACCACCTGTCGAAGAATGCCATCTTTCGACGCTTTAATACTGATATAGCCACGAGGTGGCTCGATTCCATTAGTGGCATTAGAAATTTGTGAAGAAGTTTCCGAGGGCATTAGCGCTGATAGCGTTGAATTACGCAGGCCAGTTTCCTGGATATCTTTACGTAACTTTTCCCAATCATAGTGTAATGGTTCATTACATATACAATCCAAATCTTTTTTGTAGGTATCGATTGGAAGAATACCTTGCGCATAAGTTGTTTCATTGAACCATGGACAAACACCTTGTTCCTGAGCTAAACGGTTAGAGGCTTTCAGCAAAAAATACTGGATGGCTTCAAATGTTTTATGCGTTAAATTGTTAGCACTCTTATCGGAATAGCGCACACCGTTCTTAGCTAAATAGTAAGCGAAATTGATCACGCCAATGCCTAGAGTACGACGCCCCATTGCCCCCCTCTGTGCAGCTTTAATAGGATAATCTTGATAATCTAACAAGGCGTCTAGTGAACGTACTGATAGTGTTGCCAGCTCTTCTAAATCATCCAAGTTATCGATACTTCCAAGATTAACGGCAGACAATGTACATAAAGCAATCTCACCGCTACCATCATTAACGTCATTCACTGGCTTGGTCGGTAGCGTAATTTCTAAACATAGATTAGACTGACGCACTGGCGCAATTCGTGGATCAAATGGACTATGAGTATTGCAGTGATCAACGTTTTGAATATAAATGCGACCAGTAGAGGCACGTTCTTGCATCATAAGAGAAAATAAATCCACTGCTTTTATTTTTTTTTGCGAATAAGATTATCTTGTTCATATTGGATATATAGGCGTTCAAATTCATCTTGATTAGCAAAAAACGCTTCGTATAACCCTGGTACATCCGATGGGCTAAACAAGGTAATATTTAACCCTTTAATCAAGCGCTGGTACATAAGGCGATTTAGTTGTACCCCGTAGTCCATATGACGCACTCGATTATCTTCAACACCACGATTATTTTTTAGCACCAATAGATTTTCTACTTCTAAATGCCATATTGGGTAAAAGAGAGTTGCTGCCCCACCGCGTACGCCGCCTTGCGAGCACGACTTGACGGCGGTCTGAAAATACTTGTAAAAAGGAATACAGCCAGTATGAACCGCTTCGCCGCCACGGATCTGGCTACCTAGCGCACGGATACGACCAACATTAATACCAATTCCAGCACGTTGAGAGACATATTTCACAATAGCACTAGAGGTAGCATTGATCGAATCTAAACTATCTGCACACTCAATTAATACACATGAGCTGAACTGGCGACTTGGGGTTCGTACACCAGACATGATTGGTGTAGGCAATGAAATCTTAAAAGTTGAAATCGCATTGTAGAAGCGTTTGACGTAGTCTAAACGGATTTCATGCGGATAATTGGAAAAAAGGCACGCGGCTACCAATATATATAAAAACTGAGCGCTTTCATAAATCTCGCCGCTAACGCGATTCTTCACTAGATACTTTCCTTCAAGTTGCTTGACAGCGGCGTAGGAAAACTTCATATCACGCCAGTGATCAATAAACTCATCCATTTGTTCAAACTCTTTAGCGTTATAATATTTCAGAAGACGCTTGTCATACTTACCCATTCCTACCATGCGTATTACATGAGCATGCAACTTTGGTGGTTCAAATTGACTATAAGCTTTTTTTCGAAGATGAAAAATAGCCAAACGCGCAGCTAGATACTGATAGTCTGGCGCATCATGAAAAATTAAATCAGCAGCAGCTTTAATGATAGTTTCATGAATATCACTAGTTTTAATGCCATTATAAAATTGAATCTGCGAACGCAACTCTACTTGAGAAACCGAAATATTATTTAATCCCTCGGCAGCCCAATCGATAACTCGGTGAATTTTATTGAGATTAATACGCTCTTTACGGCCATCGCGCTTAGTGACAAGCATACTTTGGTTCATATTATGTGTTACCTGTCTGTATAATACCCCTAAGAAAAGTACATTGATTTTTCTCAGCATGTAAACACAATATATAGGGGTATATATCAGTGAAGTAACAAGGTAGTGAGAAACCAGCGTGTTTGCAAGTAAACAAAATTGTAAATAACTTGAGGGTAAAATGACGTTTAATTATATACATATACCGCAACTAGGTTACAGATTTTATTAATATTAGGATAGCACTTTTATTAAACACCGAAATAATCAGATAGTGAATTTTTTATTAAACATAAGACAAATGTCATGCAAGCTCTAGTACCCTAAATTCAAACAAAACAAGAGGTAATAATTAAGCCAATTCACATGAAAAACTACATATAAATCATACAATACATATTAATATTATAGATAAGCTGTTAATGATTAATGATTAGTGATTCAATAATATTACAAGCCAATTATGTTGTTTCACATAGTCCCATACTCCTCAACCTAACCCATTAGTTTAGAAGCACAGACAAACTTTATAACTACAGCATGCTTTTCGGCATACTTTTGTTATATATTCTGTATATATTACCGTCAATAATAACAATTTAGCTTTGCGATTAATTATAGAGAAGAAGATATGACCATGCAGTTTTACCAGACAATCGCAAGCATAAACGACTGATGCCAGATAAGATCAATGCTCTAGCATTTTGATGCAAATAAACAGATTACACTGCTATCTATTAGTTTAAGTATAGTTTACTATCGTTTCTTGTGTAAAGAAGTAATACATACGATTACTGTGTAATGTATGTGTCGTTCTGTTTTAGTGACTCTATTTTAAATCTAAGCGTGTAACCTGGCACGCCTTCGCGTGCCATACGCTATACTAAAATACCGCCGCCGCAGAAAAAATCGCGTACTTTTTACTAATGCAAACCATCAGTGTCTTGTATCATATAATTCAGGGACAATAATGTGGATCCGTAGATACAATAACACCACCCGCAATGTTGCCTATCAGGTGTAAGTAGTGCACGGCTATAGCTTCAAACTTAGCGCTTTCCTTATTCTCAATATTATGCGTGAATTTTAGATAACTTTATGCTTATAGGCATACTTAACTCCCAGATTAAATGACAGATACTGATGTTAATGAAATAGAAAAGTTATTATTTCGTACATTATTACTTACACTTGTTATACTACGAGTGATATCTGCGCTAAACTTCTTTATCCATAACATTATATGCTAATTTAAATTATTGGAATTAATGCATCGTACCCTGAGATTTAGCTTGCAACACAGTACTAACGCTATTTAAATAATCTCTTGACCGATGCATTGCTGCATTCTTCGGTTTTTTCACCTAGAACATACATAACGCTATGTTTGATAACTTGCGGTCTTTTATTATAATGGTTGACAGGTAATTCTATTAGCGTTATGGTAAAAAAACACTAACCATATTAAACGTTTTTTTTAAATTTTAAGTGCTTATATTAATAATCTAATAATCAAAAATGTTTTGTTACAATTACACTAATCATTACTAAATAATTGATGCTACATTAGAAAATGCTAAGTTATGACTGTAACGATTACACTTATTCATGTTCCAAAAAAAATTAATAATACGCTCACCTTCATGGTGAGTTTTATAACAGAAGTAAAGCGAATCGTATTAGAATAATGTTTTAACTGTTAAGAAATGGAATTCTAGAGTGAAAACGCAATTTCATCACTTTTATAAGCTTGACATTGTGGCATATCAAAGGATCGCTATACGTAAAATTAAACTGCATCTTAAAAATAGAGAAATAACACTCATTACAAAATCGTTCAGACCACAACGTGCATGAATATACATAAATATATCAAGAGAGAATGTTCTTTGAATGAAGCAGGTTGTAATACAGTTAATTAATAAATTATGAGGTATCCAAGATGCTATTTTAATATGATTAAACATTACTTTATGATGTTGATCATCTATTATTATAACGCTATCTGCGTACATTTTATGAATGCAAAAACAGCTCAATAGCTTTTCGTATAAATTTATATAGTACTCAAATAAAAACCAGGCAAAGAAACTTGTTCTTTATCTTTAATGCTCTGTTCTTTATGATATTAAAGTGATATTATGATAGTCACTTGATATAAAGAACGCAACTGGCATATGGACGGACGATACTAAGTAATTCTCCTAAACGGGGATTCAGAAAACTCATATTTATTCAACCTATAGTGACGCTACATTTACATTATATATAGCTATTACAGTAGTTGTCTACTGTTGTATTTTTACTTATAAATGTCGCTTTTATCGCAATCAAAAACTTCAGTAATGTTATAGAATAATTATTCATGCACATAAATAGCACTGGGTATTATGTTATAATATTCGTATAGAACTTTAAAGATCGTAATAAATGGTCAGTTAGATAATTTCTCTTTATTATAGTCTGTATGTAGCTTTAATAAAACACTACGGCATTTAATACATAAAAAAACAACAACAACCTTGACTGTAATATACTAAGGGTACCACAGCAAGATATAGTATTTTGATGCAACTTAATAAAACTTAACAAAACTGTTATGCATAATGAATAATACCTTTGAACTGTCAAAGTACATCACTACCAGTTAATCAAGCATCAACTCGAAATAATTACACTAATGCTTAACTAACCAAATAGTTGTCTCGCAGGAATTATATTCCAAACAAGCTGCATACATACCAGTAACTCAATGAATAGACTTTATCTTGCGTTGCAAAGATAAGAGTGGATGCACCTACTCGTGATGCCTCAAGCAGTCATATGCAAGACTACAAAAGCAGGTAAAGCTTTTTTAAAATGAATCATACAATTCGCAGGACACCATGGCACTTTTGCCAATACAGATTACCTAGTCGTTGTCAGGGATTAAGGCCTTTTGGGTGTGATAGTTAAATATATCACTAGAGTCAATGTTACGCCTTAATACCAGTCACCAATACTATAGTATTTCGGATTTATGCGACTAGTGCCACTTTCTTTCTTGATGTCAAGTAGTCTTGTACTAGGTACTCAGAATACAGTAAGCGCTAGCATACAAATACTAATACACATACACATAAAAAAACAAATACGGAGGCAACAAAAACTTTTCAATCCGATACCATTTAGACTATAGGTGCATATGTGAACCGTCAAGACAGTCTGGTTCAGAAATATTGCTTACATCTAGGATAGCAATATGCAGTTGATTTGTTAGTGCTTATAGATATACATACCTATAAACCGATCAAATAAATAATATCATTTTAATAGATCAACTGTTGACTATAACACTAAAAGTAAGGCAGGGATTGTAGAGCATTTTATAATAAAGCGTCATAACGACAAGAGAAGCTCTCATACCAATCAGAATTACTCGAAAATATTGTGACATAACCACATAACTAGATAGATGTGTTAATAAGGCAACTGCTGGAGTAATACTACAGTTAAGCTATACGTAAAATCCTGCAGATAGAAGCTGAGTCAAAGATAAGCTATGATGATGCTTATGATATTTTACGTGGTTAGTATATTTGTTTATTCTACCTACCAACACGTACTGACCGCATCAATGGTCAAAAATCTGCTACGTTGCAGCCTTCTGATAACTCTCATTCTTGAAATATAAAAGCCATACTAAAATCGTATCGATTATACCCTAACGCTTTAACAAGATATTATATTTGTTATAGTGTACGTTTAAAAAAAAGGAAAAATCGCGCTAAATTTGTCAATAATGTATTAAATATGTACATGACGATGCTTCTAAAATATCAAGCAACCTCAAAGGATACGATGTATTAATCTCTAATAAGATTTTACCACAACTCAATGGGTCAGACACACTAATGCTCACACCGCTTAAAGCATCATGAATATATAGCACTATTAGACTTCACAGGTACAAGAAAAGCTTCACGCTAAACTAATACGCACAGCGTTTCTACAATAATTAGGTAGTATAACCAATATTAGTGAACCACTATAATAATTAGTCAAAGGATAACCGCTCTATGCACAATCCTACTAGAGCAATTACAATAGTAAATATAGAAGACGAACTAAAAAACTCATATTTAGACTACGCGATGTCCGTTATTGTTGGACGTGCACTGCCAGATGTACGTGATGGACTCAAACCAGTTCACCGCCGCATTCTATATGCCATGAGCGTACTAGGTAACGACTGGAATAAACCATATAAAAAATCGGCTCGTGTCGTTGGCGATGTGATTGGTAAATATCATCCACATGGTGATACTGCGGTTTATGATGCGATTGTACGTATGGCACAGTCATTTTCATTGCGTTATATGTTGATAGATGGCCAAGGTAATTTTGGTTCCATTGATGGCGACTCAGCTGCAGCAATGCGTTATACCGAAGTGCGCATGTCTCAAATTTCTCATGAACTACTAGCGGATCTAGACAAAGAAACAGTGAATTTCACTCCTAATTACGATGATACTGAACACATCCCAACCGTTATGCCAGCAAAAATCCCTAATTTACTAGTTAATGGCGCATCAGGTATTGCTGTAGGTATGGCCACTAATATTGCACCACATAATCTATCAGAAGTTATTAATGGTTGCCTGGCTTATATTGATAATGAAAATATTACTATCAAAGGTTTGATGGAGCACATTCCGGGTCCTGATTTTCCGACAGCAGCGATTATTAATGGGTGCAGTGGTATTGAGGAATCATATCGCACCGGACGTGGTAAAATTTATCTTCGAGCGCGTGCTACAGTTAAAACGCATACTAACACTAATCGTGAAACTATCATTATTCACGAGCTTCCATATCAGGTTAATAAAGCACGTCTGATTGAGAAAATCGCTGAATTGGTTAAAGAAAAACGCCTAGAAGGTATCAGTGCTTTGCGTGATGAATCTGACAAAGACGGCATGTGTATTGTGATTGAAATTAAACGCGATGCTATTGGTGCAGTAGTACTCAATAACTTATATGCGTTGACTCAATTGCAAGTAACTTTTAGTATTAATATGGTAGCATTACATCAAGGACAGCCAAAATTACTTAACTTAAAAGAAATACTGTTAGCATTCGTTTGTCATCGTCGTGATGTAGTGACACGCCGAACTACTTTTAAACTGCGGAAAGCTCAAGAACGTATTTGTATTTTAGAAGCTCTAGTGATTGCACTCGCTAATATTGATTCAATCATCGCGCTCATCCGTCGATTACCCACGCCAGTAGAAGCAAAAGTGGCACTCGTCGCCCAGACCTGGCGCTCAGATAATATATCTGAAATACTGGCACGTATCAGTAATCATACTACTAAAACAGAACGGATAAAACGAAAGTTTGCGATCCATAATGATCGATACCATCTGACTGAACAACAAGCTCAAGCGATTTTAGATCTGCGTTTGCAAAAATTAACTACTTTAGAATATGATAAATTGCTTGATGAATATCATGAATTACTACATGTAATTGATGAGCTAAGTTTTATTCTAGACAATCCACATCGTTTAATGGAAGTGATCCGTGAAGAACTAGTCACTCTTAAACAGCGGTATAGCGATCACCGTCGTACTGAAATTCACAGTAATACAGAAAACATTCATATTGAAGATTTAATTAGTCAAGAAAATGTAATTGTAACATTGACGCATGGGGGGTATATAAAGTATCAACCGTTATCTGACTATGAAGCCCAACGTCGAGGCGGCAAAGGGCGCTCTGCTGCTCGTATTAAAGGTGAAGATTTTATTTATCTCCTTCTAGTAGCTAATACCCATGATACCATGCTGTGCTTCTCAAGTCTTGGTCATCTCTACTGGGTAAAGGTATACCAACTGCCTGAAGCCAGCCGTAGTGCACGCGGTCGTCCAATTATTAACTTAGTTCCGTTGGAAGCTAATGAACGTATTACCGCAATCCTACCAGTGCGTGAATATAACAAAGGAAACTATGTATTTATGGCGATGGCCAGTGGCACAGTAAAAAAGACTGCATTGACCGAATTCAGCCGTCCGCGCAGCTCTGGTATTATTGCAGTTAATCTCCGAAAAGGAGATGAACTAATTGGTGTCGATCTCACGGATGGCAGCAATGAAATCATGTTGTTTGCCGCTAGTGGAAAAGTGGTACGTTTCCCGGAAACACAAGTGCGTTCTATGAGTCGCACTGCTACTGGTGTGCGTGGTATTCATTTAAGCATAGGAGATAGTGTGATCTCACTAATCGTGCCACGTGATACAGGAGATATCTTAACTGTAACTAAAAATGGTTTTGGAAAACGCACTGCAATTACAGCATACCCAATTAAATCACGCGCTACTCAAGGGGTAATCTCCATCAAAGTGAGTGAACGTAATGGTCAGGTTATTGGTGCCTTACAAGTGAAAACTAGCGACCAGATTATGATGATTACCGATGCAGGTACATTAGTCCGCACTAGAGCATCAGAAGTCAGCGTAGTAGGTCGCAATACCCAAGGTGTCACCTTAATCCGCACATTAAAAAATGAGAATGTTGTCGACTTACAACGAATAACTGAATTTGCAGAAAATACAGAGATAGATAGTGTAAAGAAAAAATAGAAGAGATTACAAAAACGTAATAGTTATCAATCAAAAGAATACGAAATGCAAAAAACAAGATAATAAATCTACGTAAATAATCAATACCTTATTAGTAACATGACATTAGCATAATGCTATATCGCTTTCTTAATTACTGATATCATAAAACGAATTAAGGTGTACCATTAACTAGCCGTCTAACTAATCTAACTGTTGGCAATCGATAAATATCGAATACTCATGAAAAACATCAATACAAAGATAGCATTCATTAAGATGCTGCATCTGCTAACAGTTGGCTCTTCATTACATGGACTTCTTAAATCTATGACATTACCTTCTTTATATCTCAATGAGTAGTTTTAGATTTTTCTGTACGTACTCATGCACTTGTACATCTGAAAAACCTGTCAACTAAATCTGCATGATGTAAACTCACCAAAAGAAACTCTCACTACGACAATATTGGATTTAACCTGAACACTAAAAGTTTATAAAGAACCAGAAAACCCAATATAGCAAAGATACCACCTAGCAATATAGCTTTATCGTATAACATAACGCATAACTTAATCAGTTCACTGCTAGTAGCATATCTGTTTGATATAACGATTATCTAGTAGCCTAAATTATAGAATTAGCGCAAAGGATAGCTAATCAGCATGTTACCTAAAACAGGAAGAGGCTATATACAATCATGTCATAATAACATTTATGATGTTTATTGTTGATGAAGCAGCTTGTCAATATGCGATGCTACAAAAATCTACCTTCAATTCTAGTGCACTATCTATTTCATTATAGCCTAAATCGACAGCTAGAAAGTATCAATATAATAGGTAATAAAATAAGAAACAGCTTCTGCTTTACTATACTGCAATCCTCTTGAGATTACTTTAGCGTTTATTACATAATCAATGTTCGCGGTTAGTCTATAAATCTCATATGGAATTCATGATAGCTTGTACGCAATCCAGAAGATCTATTTTTAGTAAATCAAGGATGCATGCTATTTTAGTGGAGCGCTATATGAACGCAAAATAATAATTACAATCAATTGCGTGCGTTGGTTATAAAATTTCTTATAAAATTAAGGTTCTAGAATTTTAGGAATTGTAGGAAATTTAGGAAATTTATTGTTAATTAGATCTACATCTAATAACATCTGTATTATGGCTTTTAACTTTTACATAATTTTCTAAAAACGCGCTTTATATCACTAACTACTATTTTAGTGTATACGATACAAGTATATCTTTAAATAAAATAAAACATTGTAAGATGTAGTTGATAATCTAAAAAAATACAAAAGAATACAGCGATTAAGATTTCTAGTCTACTTTTACATATCATCCAATATAATGTCTCTGAAGTTTTTTTATATTCTAAGTTATTGCAGTCTTCAGTGCTTTTAAATTTAACTTTCCTTTACTTGTAACCCAAGCTATCTTATACATAGTAACAACTCTGAATTTTATTGATAAACATTACGATTATGTGGAGTATATGATTATAATGATCGCTTTTACTATAAAGAGATCAATATTGGCAATAGTATCTCTTCTGTTAGTTACCTTAATGCTTGAAAAGCATGTACTAAAGTGCCTTGTCGGCATAACTTTTATGCATAGCAAGCACGAAATCAAGAATATTACTTGTGTCATTCAGCCCAGTGCACTGGATTATTTCTCTATAGGTTGTATAAATACACAACGTATTGTACAGAGTGATACGTTATTATCTATGTAGAGTCTTTTATGTTTACCTAATATCCGCTCAACTAAAATAGAATTTTTCTATGCCAAGTGAAATTATTGATTATAAAAGTTCCTTAAAACCTAACGAAGTTACGAGACATGCTTCAGTTATTGTCATGGAGTTTCAGCAGTGCCTGACATAAACATTCTATATCTATTCCTAAAAGCAAGCCTACTAGTTAAGCTGATTATGTTGATTTTAATCTACTTCTCAGTAGTCTCTTGGGCGATTATCATTCAGCGCACGCGCATCCTAAACACAGCAACACGTGAAGCAGAGACCTTTGAAGATAAATTCTGGTCTAGTATTGAGCTTTCTTCTTTATATCGGGAAAGTCAGGCACAGTACGACAGTTTAAGTGGTGCAGAACAGATTTTTTATGCAGGTTTTAAAGAATTCTCTCGTTTGCACCATGCTAAAAATCATTCGCCAGAATCTGTAGTTAAAGGAGCATCGCGAGCGATGCGTATATCAATAAACCGTGAGTTAGCAATGCTAGAAAACCATATTGCGTTTCTCGGCACTGTTAGCTCAACTAGTCCCTATATTGGTTTATTTGGGACTGTATGGGGTATAATGCATGCATTTAGCACGCTGGGTTCAGTGAAGATAGCTACATTACAAATGATTGCACCGAACATTGCCGAAGCATTGATCGCAACCGCAATCGGGCTATTTGTAGCCATCCCAGCCGTTATGGCTTATAATCGACTGAATCAACGCATTAACACACTTGAACAAAATTATAACAACTTTATGGAAGAAGTGACTGCTATTTTGTATCGTCAAGCTTTTTTTAACCATAGCAAATCATCTTTAGCCAAAACAAATCATATAGAGAGATTATGATCAGAATACCTGAACGCCATCGATGTAGACTACAGTCAGAAATCAATATTATTCCTCTTCTTGATGTGCTGCTTGTATTGTTGCTAATTTTTATAGCGACTACACCAATGATTACGCAAAGTGTAGAGATCAATCTACCTTATTCTCACCAGATTAAAACAGTGTCTGGTACTCAAAATCCTCCGGTAATTCTTGAGATTTCTGGTATTGATCAATACACACTGCTGATAGATCATCAGCGTCTGGCGTTACTTCCACTCAAGCAAGTAGCAATCGCAGCTAAGTTACGCTGGATAGCTGACCCGCAAACAGTTTTTTTAATCGGTGGGGATAAGAATGTTCCTTATAGTGAAATCATCAAAGCATTAAATATTCTCCAACAAGTAGGCATACGATCCGTAGGACTCATGACTAAGCCTATTTAAACATAACTTATGCAATACGCTTTCTTGGAGCTATATTGTGAAAGCCTCTGATAAATAGCAGTAGTTTTTTAGGACCTGATTTTGATACAGGAAAACAAGAAAAATAACACACTAAAGCTTGCTATTGTTGTTTCTAGTGCTTTGCACTTAATGATGTTGATTTTACTGATTTTTAGTTCTTTTAAAAAAAATATCATCACTACTAACAATAAAAGTTCTGAATTTAACATAGTAATGGTTGATTCTAACCCGGCGGTTGACCAACTTAATAGTGAGAAACAATTAAGCAATAATTCTCAGTATACTAAACAGTCACACCCGATAAAATTTCAGAAACAAGCTGAACAACTAAAAACACAACTACATAAAACACAAAAAAAATCCAACATCGTTAAAGCAAAGCCTGATACATTTGCTATAGGATATATTAAGAAAAATAAAAATGCTAAAATCAAGGATGCTGCACTACGAGCACAAACCACGATTGACGCCACACAACCATCCTTAATAGTTGATGGTCTGATTAATAGCTTACTAAATACAAACAATATAACAAAAACAGTAAACCAGCATAGACAGAACAAAAAAACAGTTGAGATAGATAAAACAAAAGTTTCTACAATTACTAATGTAGAGATCAATCGTTATATGCGGCAGATTCAACTTGCAATTCAAAGCAAGTTTTATAACTCCGATCTGTTTTCTAGCAAACACTGTGAATTGCGGATCACATTAGCATCAAATGGCAAATTGCTCAATGTACAAGAAATAAGAGGTAATCCAGCGCTATGTCAGACCGCTATCTCTGCTGCTACGTTAGCACAGATCCCACCACCACCAAACGACACTGTTTATCAATATTTTAAAAATTTTACATTAGGATTTAAACCTCAATAACGATCAATTAATACAGCGATGCTATAAGCATATACCAGGTGTATATCCTGACAAAAAATCAGTATCAACGCAATCATGTAATCCGTAGAAAAGTACTTATTATGCAAGGTGATCCAGAAAAAATAGCAGCGCAGGCACTAGATATGTATTTAAATAACTTACGTTATACGTCACATCTAAAATAATATTTTGCACTATCAGTAAAAATATAGATTTTTCTTTTTTCATATTGATGATTGGTCTTTATATTTTATTGTGGTCCTTCAATAAATACAGACATACCTCATAATCAATCAACAGGGGTTTTGGAGTGATTCAGATTATATCGCTAGGTTATTAATGCTATGATATTTATTAAAATACTTTAATTAGATAAAGAAGGTAAAATGAAACAATCCTGTCGCATAGCACTAGGTTTGGTGCTATGGGTATCTGTTCTTCACGCAGAAGTTCGCATTGAAATCACCCAAGGGACTGATTCTACTGATCCGATTGGTGTAATACCATTTACATGGGCTGGTTCTAATACGCTTCCAGAAAATATTAGCCAAATTATTGCTGCAGACTTGCGTAACAGTGGAAAATTCAATCCGCTTGACATCACACGCTTACCGCAGCAACCAACCATCGCCTCTGAAGTAACCCCAGAAGCCTGGGTTGCACTAGGGATTAATACTATAGTGGTTGGCCAAGTAAAGCCTGCTGCAAATAGCATGTACTTTATTTCTTATCAACTAGTAGATACCACGCGTTCCCTAGGAAATATTCTTATACAGAATCAATATAAAGTCACTAAAAAATGGTTGCGTTATTCTGCGCATACCATTAGTGATGAAATATTTAAAAAGCTAGTCGGGATTAAGGGAGCATTTCACACCCGTATCGCTTACATAGTACAATCTAGTACAAGTGCCTTTCCTTATGAATTACGCGTGGCAGACTATGATGGTTATAACCAGTTTGTAGTACACCATTCTCCTGAATTACTAATGTCACCGGCTTGGTCACCAGATGGTAACGAGGTAGCCTTTGTAACTTTTGAACGTGGGCACTCAGCACTAGTTATAAAAAACTTAACTAACGGAGCTATCCGCCAAATAGCTGCCTTCCCACGTCACAATGGAGCACCAGCGTTTTCCCCAGACGGAAGTCATCTGGCATTTGCGCTATCTAAAAACGGCAGCTTAAACCTATATATGATGAACCTTCGCTCCGGTCAGATAAAACAAATTACCAATGAAAGAAGCAATAATACTGAGCCCACCTGGTTCCCAGATGGACAGACTCTAGCTTACACTTCTGATCAAGGAGGCAAACCACAAATTTATAAGATCAGCACTAGCGGAGGAGTATCGCAGCGGTTAACATGGGAGGGTTCTCAAAATCAGAATGCTAAAATTACTGCTGATGGTAATTTTTTAGTTATGGTAAGTTCTAAGAATGGCGTGCAACATATCGCTACACAAGATCTAAAATCAGGATCAGTGAAAATCATAACTGACACTCTTCTAGACGAAACACCTAGTATTGCACCAAATGATACAATGGTAATCTATAGTGCTATATACGGTATGAGATCCACATTACAACTGATATCAACTGATGGACACTTTAAGAAGCACCTCCCGATTATTGATGGGCAAGTTACATCCCCTTCCTGGTCGCCGTACCTATGATACATAGGTTAAGACATATAAAACTATACTAAGGAACAAAAAATGCATTCAAATAAAATACTACACGTGTTTTTTATAACATTACTAGTTATAGGTGTATCAGGTTGTAGCTCTAACCAATACAAAAATGACGATCAAACACACATAAAAGCTGACACTGATATAGAAAATAGCAGACATGACTTTTCTTCTACAGAAGAAACACTTTTAGAAATAGAAGCATTACATAAGAATAAAACTGTTTACTTTAATCTAGATAAATATGATATTAGCTCTGCGTTTACTCAAATGCTGGATGCACATGGGACGTTCTTGCGTAATCATTCATTCTATAAGGTAACTATTGAAGGACATGCAGATGAACGTGGTACACCAGAATATAACATTGCTCTAGGTGAACGTCGTGCTAACTCCGTTAAAATGTACTTACAAAGCAAAGGTGTTGCTGCTGATCAGATTTCTATCATTTCTTATGGTGAAGGAAAGCCAGCCGCATTAGGTCATGACGAAGCAACTTATTCTAAAAATCGTCGTGCTGTTCTAATTTACTAAGAAAATTATATGAAAAGTAATTTTAGATATGATGTTTTTCGTCTTTTGTTGCTGATTGATAGTGTAGCGGCCCATAGCGTCGCTACTGCCCAAGCGCCAATTAGCCATATCAGTTATAATTCACTTGAAGAACAGAT
The DNA here is from genome assembly GCA_020541285.1 of Candidatus Gillettellia adelgis. Lineage (GTDB taxonomy): Bacteria > Pseudomonadota > Gammaproteobacteria > Enterobacterales > Enterobacteriaceae > Gillettellia > Gillettellia adelgis. Next base: position 1,171,436 of record CP047043.1, read on the forward strand.
AACCTCGCTTAAACAAATTAGTGATTCTCAGGGCCAATTCTTATATCAACTCGAGACACAACTCTCTGAAAATCAGAGCGATATTGACACTCTGCGCGGACAAATTCAAGAAACTCAACATCAATTAAGTCAAGTAGTTGAACACCAAAAACACATCGATCAACAGATTAACCATCTGAATACAAGTGACGTCCATCCTGACAGCACTATAGATAAGCAAAAAACCACTAACTTCTCTAGCAATAATAGCAAAACACTTACGACTGTAGAGAATCATGTACATGAAAATAGCGACTATAATACAGCTATTTCTCTAGCGCTAGAAAAAAAACAATTTGACCATGCAATCTCTGCGTTTTACTCCTTCCTTAAAAAATATCCACAATCTACTTATCAACCTAATGCAAATTATTGGTTAGGTCAGCTTTTTTATAGTCAAGGCAATACAAAGAATGCAGCCTACTATTTTTCGGTAGTAATCAAGTACTACGCAAAGTCATCTAAATCACCCGATGCCATGTATAAAATAGGTTGCATTATGCAGGAAAGAGGACAGCCTAAAAAAGCTAAGATTATATTTCAACAAGTAATAAAACGCTATCCACTTAGCAAAGCATCTGCCCTCGCGAAACATCGCATATACTTATTAAAATAAAAAAATGCATAGAGACATCAGTTAATTCTACTAAACGCTCAGTTCATTATCTAATAATCAACTATTAGACTTACAATGATAATATGTTCAGAACATATCAGTATTCTTTATTTTCTCATCTACATTATAATAAGAATTCAAACTACTAAGATATGTATACATTTGAATGATTAGGCATGAAATTTAGTAAGATATTATCCCTCACATTGTTTATATGATAATCACAATCTAACTTTACTATCGGTAAAGTTGACGACTACCGCTTCGGTTATTAGGAAAACTGCTATACCAGTTTAGTGATAGAGTTTAACCGTATCTCACTAAAGAAGATAGTTAACGCTTAATATGTTCATTGTTTATACCTTTATATTTATATGCTGACTCTTAATAACAAAGATGTACAACACATGCGTAAAAGTTGATTAGCTGATTATGACTCTATTTTGACCTTATAATATACGCATAATCGATATCGTTCTGTGAGCATGAACAAAAACCAACAACGTACTCGTTTTTTATAAAACATGCTAGTTGGTGCGTGCAGCATCTAATTCATTATTCTAGCTATGCCACTAGCTATAACCAGTATTTTTTATACTATACATTTAGCAAAAACAACATCATTACATAGCATCCTTAGTTTCTCGATCACTATAAAAACGTTACACAGGTCTAATATAAACCCCCTCAGTAACATTGAGGGGTTTCTACTTTTTTAAAACAGTATATTCGATTTTTATAAACTGAAGTACGATATGTTCATTTTTCTTTTTATTCAAAAATAATACTTGCACACTCAGAAATTATTAGTAAAACATATATATATTAACCGTACCTTTTTCCATGAACAGAAATACTAATCCAGAATTAGTTGAGTAATTTTAATCTAATTTCACAGTACATAATAGATTCATGAGAATATTTAGAAAACTTTTCAACAGGAATATACTTTAAAGGAGGTAACGAATATCTATTAACTACTATAAGTATTACTTAGTTATCCCATTCATCTCAAGAACCATAGCGGCGGCATAACCAATATAATTGGCTGGTGTCATCGCCTTTAGACGCACTTTTTCTTTTTCCGGTAATGCTAAATTATCGATAAATGCCTGAATGTCAGAAGCATGTACCGACTTACCACAAGTTATTTCTTTCATGATTTCGTACGGTTTTTTTATGCCGTAGCGACGCATTATAGTTTGTATAGGTTCAGCTAGTACTGCCCAATTATGATTAAGCTCGTTTAGCAAGTGTGTTTGATTTACCTCGAGCTTACTCATTCCTTTGACTGTCGCTTGATAAGCAATTAATGCATAACCTAAACCAACACCAATATTACGTAACACAGTAGAATCCGTTAGATCACGCTGCCACCGAGACACAGGAAGTTTTCTAGCTAAGTGACCCAATACTGCATTTGCTAGGCCTAGGTTTCCTTCTGAGTTTTCAAAGTCTATAGGGTTGATCTTATGCGGCATAACAGAAGAGCCAATCTCACCAACAATATTTTTTTGCGTAAAGTGATTAAGGGCCATATAACCCCAAATATCACGATCAAAATCAATTAAAATAGTATTAAAGCGTATGACACAGTCAAATAATTCAGCGATATAGTCGTGTGGCTCAATCTGAGTAGTATATGGATTCCAAATGATCCCTAAAGAAGTAACAAAAGTTTTACTAAGGGAGTGCCAATCTACTTCTGGATAAGCGATAATATGAGCATTATAGTTACCGACTGCGCCATTGATCTTCCCCATGATCTTTACTTTTTCTAATTGACGGAATTGACGTTCCATGCGGTAGGCTACATTAGCCAGTTCTTTACCGACGGTAGATGGAGAAGCCGGCTGACCATGAGTACGAGATAACAAAGGAGCATTACAATATTCTACCGATAAAGTTTTTATCTTTTCAATAATTTTTCGCCAATAAGGCATTAATACATCTTGACGTGCAGCTTTGAGCATTAGTGCATAAGATAAGTTGTTAATGTCTTCTGAAGTACAAGCAAAGTGAATAAATTCAGATATTTTATGTAAGGTAGCGATCGTGATCATCTTTTCCTTTAGAAAATACTCGATTGCTTTTATATCGTGATTAGTCGTGTGCTCAATGAGCTTAATATGTTGCGCATCTTCCTCACTGAATTCCTCGATAATTTTATTAAGAAAAGCATTTTCATGGACATCAAAAATAGGCACTTCCTTTATTTCTGTGCAAGCAGCCAGTTCTTGCAACCAACGTATTTCTACCTGCACACGGAATTTTAGTAGACCGTATTCGCTGAAAATGGCGCGAAATACGCCTACTTTATCACCGTAGCGTCCATCAATAGGTGAAACGGCAGTTAGTGGAGATAATTCCATTGGCATTAATTCCTAAGATTTATTAAGACTAGCCATGATATTTTTTGCATGCTTACGTAAACGATGACGGCAAAATATGAGCTGCAGTCGACTGCCGCCGACTTGTTGCCATAACACTGCAGCACGTATACCTGCTAATAACGTCGCACGCACCTTAGCCTGCACCTGTGAATTCTGCAAAATTGCTGCAGAACCGATAACCTGAATACGTGGTCCAAGCGGACTCACTACATCGATATACATACCTGCAATCGCATTGATAATCGTATTTGACTCAAGCGTAAAATGCACGAGTTGACGCTCGAGTTGGTTGAGACGCTCGCTAAGGATTTGTAGCGCATGTTTATTAGCATGCAGTTTTCGCTCTAATACCATTAAGCTTAGAGTGTAACGAATTAGCTCGGCGCTCGACGTTGTATGACTAGCATTAAGTACGCTTATTAGGGTTTTTAAACCAACTTTAAGTTGACGCACTTCACCACCAAATACTGATAACGTAGAAGTAGAATTTATATATAATAAGCTTCTAAGAGAAGTATGCAAAGCTGGACAATCACATTGTCCTTGATATGCTAGTTGCTGAACTAGCCGTGCCGCTTGACTAATTCCGGCCATTGCTAATGTGATATCATAATAATTCTTCGCCACAGAAACTCCTTTAAACACAATGTGTAATATATAATGTGCGGCATAAAGTATATGCATCAAAAGGATGACAACAATGGCGATAAATCCGTAATGATTAACTGCAGCTATAATTAAAGATGACAAAAATATTAAGGATTATACTATAACATTAAGGAATGCACGAATCGCTAGTAAACCGATACAACATAAAAATGTTGCATGTAATAAAGCAATGTAACATCTACAACATCATATGTCAGGCAATATAGTTTAAGTATTAAAAGTAGATCTTCTTTACTTCTTATATCTAATCCGTGATATCTTTTTTCACCAGATAACTAAACATTCAAAATAAAAAACTCTGAAAGCTTTATAGTAAAAGACACCTTGTATTAAATTAGCTACATATTACGCTAGACGTTGTTCAATCAAGCCACCTCCAAGACAGACGTCTCCTTGATAGAAGACCGCAGACTGACTTGGAGTCACAGCAAATATTGGTTCTTCAAATCGCACTTTGATGCGCAAATTGTCAAGTAAAGTAATGCGACAAGGGATATCCTTCTGGCGATAACGAGTTTTTACTGTACAACATAGTGGTTCTTTACGTGGTATACGGTCCACCCAATGCAGTTGATGTGCGATTAAACCGACAGACATTAAAGATGGGTGATCATGCCCTTGTGCAGCTACTAGTATATTATTGGTTACATCTTTCTCAACTACATACCACGGTTCCTTACTGCTATTTTTTATACCACCGATACCCAACCCTTTACGTTGACCTATGGTGTAATACATCAAACCCTGGTGCTTACCGATCCTCTGACCATCTATGCTAATAATTAAACCTGGCTGTATAGGCAAATAACGCCCTAAAAAATCACGGAACTTGCGCTCACCGATAAAACAAATGCCGGTAGAATCTTTTTTATTAGCAGTAACTAACATTAACTGCTTAGCAATACTCCGTACTTTTATTTTTTCTAAATTACCAACTGGGAACAAAGTTTGTGATATCTGCTTATGACTCAGTGTATATAGAAAATAACTTTGGTCTTTATTGTTATCTATACCACGCAAAAGTCGGCTTTTGCCATCTATATCCTGACGCTGTACATAATGACCACTAGCAATAAAGTCTGCTCCAAGATCTTCTTTAGCGAATTCTAGAAAAGCTTTAAATTTAATCTCTTTATTACATAAAATGTCTGGATTAGGTGTACGACAAGCGCGATATTCTTTTAGAAACTCTTCAAACACGTTATCCCAATACTCCACTGTAAAGTTCACTGTATGCAACTTGATGCCTATTTTATCACATACTGCTTGCGCATCAGCTAAATCAGCAGCAGCTGAGCAATATTCCTCGCTATCATCTTCTTCCCAGTTCTTCATGAATAACCCTTCAACATGGTATCCTTGCTGATGCAATAAATAGGCCGCCACGGAAGAATCGACGCCGCCTGAAACACCAACAATGACTTTTTTTTGACTTTTGTTTAACATAGAGTGTGCAAACCAGATAATAACAAGAAATGCACCATTCTATCACGTAAAACAATATGAGCGCATCACCTCTATACTGGGTCAAGGTTGGCTAGTAAAATTTATAAACACATTTCTGTGCGCATTTAATATTATAGTTCAAAACTATATTGATTATACGCTGCGCGATAAAATCTCGCTTAATTTTCAGCAGTCTTGATATCTTATAATACCGTATACTACGATAAGTCATGATACTTATCGAACTATTATGACTTGCCACTAGCATTATATGAGTATATATTTTGTGATAAAACTATAATTCACTCACTACATAGTATATTACTTTTAATTAAAATTTTATATATACTTATCTATCTTTAAAAGCCATAAAACAAACTTATAAAACGACCAAGAAGTTTATAAAAATTTTAATTGCGCTTATGCTAGATTGAAGACTAAGCAAAATATACAGTAAAATATTTACCCGATCTTCATTTTCAATAATCATCGCGATGAAGAGAAAAACTAATTTTATATAACATGTAGTACAATTCATCTCAATCATCTCATTGGGCGTGGTTTATTAAGATATTTAAAGCTGAAATAATCAAACTAGCCTGCATCAATATTATTCTTATAAATATTCTAAGTCTATAAATATTACTTATGTACCATCAGATCCTAGATGCCCACTGTTATTTTAACTAAAAAATATTGCTTTACGTGTCATAACGCCTTTAACAAATTGTATGGAGAGTTATAATAAAGAAAATAATATCTTGAAAAGAAACGGAAATTTTAAGCAGAAAGCTATATTTTGACATCAAAGATGTTTAATATTATCCGGTTAATAAATGTATTATAACACAACATACGATGGTATCGTTATATCAGATCTTTTAATGTTTGTCTTAGTGTTTCAGATGAGCCAAAACCGGTTAATACTATATGCTGAATACGTTATTTAATCAGTTAAACCATAAGACATTTCAATACTAAAAGATAACTGTTCTAACACTTAGCATATTTGGGTTACAATTTATATCTAAAAATCTAAATAAAATTTTAATTCGCCAATCAGAGACAAACAACAGAACGATGACTTATAGTCTTGAGCATTAACACACCAAGATAAATATAAGAAATAACATATTACAATCTAGAATTTTCTCGATTGCCAATTCAGTGTTGCGCAAAAAAGTGAGGTCTAATATAGAAGACCCTTATATCTATACCAATACATATAAATCTTATTTAACAATAATGATAAGCACCTTTAGCTTAGATTGCTAATTCTAGCGATATTTAACCATATTACATTCAATATAAACCTTCCAAATACTTACAATAACTAAAACACTTTAAGAGTAAACTAACTAATGATCTTATGCAGTTAGTATAGACACTCAATTGTAGTTAGTGTAAATGCGCAATGAGAAACTAAAATTTTGATAATTGCCAATGTATTATGGTCAAAAAAGATATACTGACAAGTGTATAACATAATGTGCCGGCCGACATATACTCTTATTTTAGAGGTCTAGAAAATTACAAATAATAACGATAGATTTATTCGGACCTAACCTGAAAAATTAGGTAAGCTAATCAACATCGATAAAGCCTTACATGCACAAAGCCTATAAACTATAGAGAGTTTATAGAATACACAAGAATTCCTAAATATTAGTAGAATAAGCTTTCAAAGCAGAAATAGAACACAGCAATATAGTAAACCCTTACCGCAGTATATCGAGCATCATTTATGAACCAAATATGTCTTGTATCCAGTCAGTAATCTTTCTGCTATCTTCTTGGTCATTTTCAACATTCTGATTATGCTCTTGTATAGTTATTTTGCTAGACTGACACAAACCCTCTGGTTTTTCAATCCAAACAGGTATAGTGCGTAAATTACTACCATCACTGTCGCATATAAAGTTTCCTGACACATCAATCATCATTGGATTAATATTCTCAGGCGGTTGTAGTATCAATGGCAATGGCGTTTGATTTTCTAGATAACGACGGTATAAAGTCAGAGCACCATTAGCGCCTGTTAATTTAGTAGAGCCATTATTATCACGCCCCACCCAAGTGATCACAACTTCTTTACCATCAATACCAACAAACCAACTATCGCGCAAATCATTAGTAGTGCCAGTCTTTGCTGCTAAATTATAGCGCGAAAACTGCAGCGATAAAGAACGGGAGGTTCCATAGATTACACCTTGCTGCATCGCATATAATGTTAAGTACGCTGCTTGTGCTGGCACCATAGATTCTGCTTGAGGAAAACTATGATATAATACCACTCCTTCATCAGTCATGACTGAACGCACTGCGGATAGTGTCGCGCGTTTGCCACCACCAGCAATAGTCTGATACTCCTGCGCTACTTCCATTGGTGTCAAACCTATCGCCCCTAACAACATTGAAGGTACTAAGTTGATTCCTGTGCTTGGAACACCTAACAACCTTAAGGTAGCACCAATTTGAGGTAAGCCTACAGATAAACCAAGGTTGACCGTAGGCACGTTCAATGAATCAGCTAGCGCATCAACTAGTAACACTTGTTTCCGGAACTTATGATCATAATTATTTGGCTGCCAAATAACACCATGCGACTGCTGTAAAAGCAACGGCTCATCTATCAGCCAAGTATTAAGACGATACTTATCCGGCTCAGATAGCGCAGCTAAATATGTTGGAGGTTTAGCTAACGAACCGACTAGACGCCGCGCCTGCACCGCGCGATTAAATCCAGCAAACTGCGGGTTAGCACCACCTACTACGGCTCTAATTTCACCACTTAAGCGATCGACAATAACCATTGCCGCCTCCAAATCCTTCATGTAGCAGGAAGAACGTAGAGCTGCTATACCGAATAACACTGCTTTTTCCGCTGCATCTTGCGATACTGGGTCTAATGTGGTAAATATTTTCATGCCAGACAAGTTATTAACTTGATTGCCTAGTTTATCTTGCAACTCCTGACGCACTATCTGCATAAATGCAGGTTGCGGCGTAATAAATCCACCTTTTGGTTGTATGTTTAATGGATATTGACGTAGTATATTATATCGATTAACACAAATAATATTTTTTTTAAGCAAAAGTTTAAGTACTAAATTACGGCGCTCTAATGCCACGGAGGGATGGCGCCAAGGATTATAAAATGAAGCACCTTTAACCATACCTACCAGCAATGCTTGCTGATCAAGATTTAGCTCAGCTACCGGACGACCAAAGTAATATAAGCTAGCTAGTGGGAACCCACGAATTTGATCGTTACCACTCTGACCAAGGTACACTTCATTCAAATACAGTTCAAGAATACGATCTTTACTATAACGATAGTCCATTAACAATGCCATATAGGCTTCATTAACCTTGCGCCATAGTGAACGCTCGTTGGTCAGAAATAGGTTTTTTACTAGTTGCTGTGTTAAAGTACTGCCGCCCTGTACTGCACGGCCGGCAGTTAAATTCACGAGCACTGCACGACATATAGAGTAAGGACGTATCCCGTCATGTTCATAAAAATGACGATCTTCAGTAAGAATCAGTGTATTAACTAATAAAGCAGGAAAGCCGGTACGTGGAATAAATAACCGCTGCTCACCATTTGATGATTGCAGTATGGTAATTAGACGAGGATCGAGGCGGAAGTAGCCAAAGTTACGCTGATTTTCCATATTTTTAATTTTCGATAAACGGTGACTCTGAAAATTCATGCAAGCATAGATCTGCTCTTCTTTTCCGTCAGGAAAATTAAACGGGCGACGCAATATGTAAATTTTATTTGCCTGCACAGTAAACTCTCCGGGACGGGTAATACGAGTGACCCGTCGATACTGTATACTTTCTAGTACCTTGATCATCTCCTGTTTGCTGTATGGCATGCCTGGCTCTAAATTAATCATACGACTGTACACTACTGCTGGAAGCTGCCAGACTTTGCCGTCGATTCGTTTGCGAATTTGGGAATCTAAATACATACCATATGCCACTAGTAGTGTGACGATTAGTAACATCCCTTTTAGAATCACACTACACCATGCGCGTTTCTTATACGATAGCATTACATTTACCTGACGTGGCATAAGTGCTTTTTCCGGTTGACCGACTTTGTCGTTAAAAAGATCAAGGTCTTTGCAACGATCTCGGTAAGAACTTCTTGAATGACGCGATGTGGTGCGTTTTATGTGTTTTTCTGTACGTTCCATAGGCTTTCTGTCATTCTCGGAAATAACGATTGCCCTCATAGAATGACGATAGTATTATCCCATATACTATAAGCTATATATAAATAATCTTTGTCGTTCACGTTAGTGATATACTAATGCAAGTAGCCCTAGGGATTATTTCGGCTCATGCTTACAGTGCAATTAGCTCTGCTTTTAACATATGAGCTTGTTAGTGATCAATCTATGAATCACTCTACTATTGTCTGCCGGTAACTTATATTACGATTGATCTCTCTGGTCAATCTCACTAAAAATTGATCAATAATTTTTATAAATTTATAAACAGTCAAAACACAGCGATACCACTAATTATCTGTTAGCTTGTTGTTCTAATAACATTAATTTTCGTGCAGCTATCTATTATATAGATTTTCATGCAATTTATAGGAAATAAGTTGTCAGTAAGTCTTCTGTATAATAAGAACTATATTCTATCTATAGAATAAGAGTATTATACTTAATATTACAACGGAATTATATTAGAGTAACCGCTCATTGCTCTGTCGTTATTGACATTAATACCTTTTAGTTCTCAGATAATTTTATAACGATCAAACCATTTCTCATACTTACAAATATTATGGATCACGCTATATGCTTTCTTAAAATGCGTACTGTCAGATTAATTGCTAATAACTTTCAGTATTTTCGTACACAGTCATTAAGATTATTTTCGCATGAAACACACAGATTTTCATCATAACTACTATTCTTAGTAGATAGTTTAATACAAAATTATTCTACAGATAATGATGATTATTTGTAAACAATGCAATAATCGCATTGATGTAGTGGAGGCTTAAGAGTCAGCATATCAGTACGACTATGCTATGAATAATTAGGAAAAATTAAGCAATATTAGTTAACCAATAAAGTTAGGACCAGATGAGTACTATGCATACAGAGATTTTATAATTTAGTAAAATTAAAAGAAAAAATAACGTGAGTATTAGTACAATGCAAAATGCACAATAAAGAATTTTATTCTTATTACCTTTTGATACAATCTGCTATAAGACATGTTGATACATCACATAAATATATAATATCAAAATTGCTTAATAGAATATATACGTTAAGATTAGAAGTTGTTTATATGGGACAAGTGTCATATAATCGTATATTTGATGTAATGAGTTACTGTTTCGTTTAAAATAACCTGATACAAAATGTAATAACTATTAATATATCGTAAAATTCGCATTTATTAAGAATCTTCTGGATAATGAGATTATATCATTGATCCTCTGTTTTTTTATTTATAGTGTGGATTTTTATCAAAACTAAAAAGTACGTATTTATTATATTGTAGCAACCAACAATTAAAAGAAATTATAAAGGTTGTGGAATGGTTAATCGCAAATGTTTTTTTAGTATTTACGATGGCTCTTTAAACCTTACACGTCACACTTGTTCCCAAGCCAATATAATATTGGAAAAAACAGATATATAATCTTGTAATAGAATACGTAATGCTCAAATAACTACTGTATTCCTAATTTCGAATTCACTGAACACTTTGAATAGCTAATCATTTGAGATAGTAAGGCCTGACTTTAGCAATGTGCTATCTTGTAATATTTAAGGATATAACTACTATTACAAGATGCCTGGTTAACAATCTAGATACTTAATCTTTTATTTAATACACTCCTATAACAGCCCAGAGTACTAGAGGTAACTCTATTAGTAATCATAGTTGAGTCTACATTATAATAATATATGTTTACTCAATCATCATGATTCTATCATGAGTGGGGTGGCCAATAAAATTAGTAACTCATCGATGCCAGGTAAGTGCTAGATTCCATGTTACTTATATGACAACAAAATTAACAAGTGCCTGAAAATTCTGAATCTTCTGAACCATTCAGATGCAGTTACATAACTAACAGATCCAATATAACGACTTTACTGCTATACAAACACATGTAATTCGAACGACTTGTCAGTAGTGCTAACTCAATAGGCTTATAAAATTTTATCTAAGTAATATTATTATGAATAAGATTGGTGCTAGCAATGCACTCGCTGCTAATAAACTGGGCGTCTAAAAAACTTGCTAGTGATAACATTCTATAATGATAAGGGAGATCTTATGCCTCTGAAAATACTAGCAGATACCATGATATTTCATATAACGTAACCTTCAAACGATCAGGTAAAATATAACATCATAGCTCAATTAATGATTATTTAGATTCTTAATATTAAAACCAACATTAATAACAACCTATATAGGCTATACAAAAGACAAACTGGCCATCATGCGTTATATCAAATAACAATATAGCTCATCAAAGTGCGCTAGTTTAGTGAGGATTACATATTAAGTCATTATGATAATAGCTCTATAAAGAACCAAGAAATACTGGTATTACCTAGCCACGATAATATAGGAGAAGCAACATGCAAGACACAGAAAATCGCAAAACCTCTTCCTTGAGTATTCTTGCTATTGCAGGGGTAGAGCCATATCAAGCAAAACCATCTGAAGAATACATGAATACCGCTCAGTTATCGCACTTCAAGTGTATTCTTGAAGCATGGCGTAATCAGCTTAAAGACGAAGTAGAACGTACCATGTCATATATGCGAGATGCAGCAGTCAATTTTCCAGACCCAGTAGATCGTGCTGTACAGGAAGAAGAATTCAGTCTCGCGCTGCGTAACCGTGACCGCGAACGTACACTAATTAAAAAAATCGAAAAAACACTAAAAAAAATAGAAGAAGATTTTGGCTACTGCAAAACCTGCAGAGTAGAAATCGGTATTCGTCGCCTTGAAGCACGTCCTACTGCTGATCTATGTATCGACTGTAAAACTTTAGCGGAAATCCGTGCAAAGCAGATGGCTGGCTAATCAAGCCATTATAGTCTAAAGAATTTAAATTAACGAAATGAGTACTACATCGATCAACTGCGCATTTACATAGATAGAGCTATTATTCTAAACAGCAGGCTATACACGAAGCATACGGTGTTTGAATTTTAGCACTTATACACAATGTACTCGAAGCAGCAGGAAGGAAGCACGATAATCTTGCGTGCTAATATTTTTGAAGACATTTGACTATATCGGCAGTATATTAAGCATATATTAAATTTAATGAACAAGGTAAAATCAGTAATATATGGAGCTAACTTAGTAATTAATTTACTACAATCACGACTGCACGTTAAATAATATCAAGTATCTCATGCAAACGAGACGATAAAAGTTATTTTAACACAATTTATATAATAAGAGACATGTTAAGAGCACTATTCTTTGTTAGTGCGCACCATATTAAGAATTTCAACCACTATTGAAAAGAACATAGCGAAATACATGTAACCTTTTGGTGCATGCACTGTAAGACTTTCTAGTATTAACGTACTACCTACCAGTATTAAAAACGCTAGCGCCAAAACTTTAACCGATTTATGCCGATTAACAAACTCACTAATTGCGCGTGCCGCATACATCATAATGCTAATAGCAGTCATCACTGCAGCCATCATGATCAATACGTTGTCGGAGAGTCCTACTGCAGTAATTACAGAGTCTAAACTAAAAATAACATCTAACAATATAATTTGAATAATACTTCCAAAAAAGCTATACGCCTGCGTATGCTTTTCTTCGTGTGAATTTTTTATAGTATAATAGATTTCTTTGCTAACTTTCCAGATCAAGAAAAGTCCACCAAATAGTAATATTAAATCCCGAATAGAAACGCTATGAGCCATGATCTTGAATAACGGATGTGTCAGCCGAATGACCCAAGTAATCGAACCTAGCAACAACAAACGCGCTAACATAGCAAGAGTCAGACCTAGGCGCTGTGCCTTATGCTGTTGTGTTTTCGGTAGCTTCTCTACGATCAAAGAAAGAAAAATAATATTATCAAGACCCAAAATAATTTCAAGCATAATTAACATACTAAAAGTTAACCAAGCATTGGGGTCTATAAACATTTTATACATTGCCTACACACTTTAAGAAAAATACAGTAAATTATTAGAATTAATGATCATTATCTCGACAGAAAAAACTAACTAATTGCTGTAATGAGAACGTTAGATTTTATCTTAGGATATGCACACTATTGTAGTCAGTTAAAAACAAGTATAAGGATTAATCATGTAAGCGCCTGAAGAATACGTGAAATATCACGTACTACTTAGGTAAAATATGATAAATAACAGGGTATCATGAATGAGTGCTGAGATTAAACAATATCTTAATAACGATATGTCAATGAAACTCTACTTAAAATAAAAGCTTTTAACTAACATTACCGTTCATTAAACGCATTCACCAATAGCCTGAGTTGATAATTTTTTCTTTTCTGCTATATACTAGAACTGTATTGCTTTACTAAAACGCATAATCTTATGTTTTAAGTAAGTACAAAACATTAGAACTTTTAGTTCTTCTTGCATTGAAATATAAAATTTCCTTCTTTACAGCGACTAAATGATATAGCGACGGTGATCTAATTTAAAAATATATCTATAGATCGGTCTACCCGATTTTAAGAAATCTCAGTATTCTCACTAACTTATAACAATCACTATTAAACATGTAACGCATTTATTTATGGTAAGTAAAGATAAAATAAAGGTGATAATGGTTTCTCAAGATTCATTAAAATATAAACGTAATAAGTTTCTAGTTTTACGCTAATTTCATAGTACTTATATTAAGATGTCTGTCAATAATGCCGACAACATACTCTCATAATCTATTCATTCAACCTTTATTGCACTGCCTACCTTTAGGAATAAGACATTCTACAAACATTATTTAGTTACTGAACCTATGCTTGATAAAAACCTAAATACTCTTAAAAATTATTTTTCGCTTTTTAGTAAAGAGCATTATAAAGATATAGTTCTATAACTTATAGCCTATTGCTTTATATGAAACCAAATGATCTTTACACTTATAAAGTGTAATCTACAGAAAGCTGTTAATAGAGTATTTAATATGTCGTACATTAATCAGAGCAACACTTGATAAACACATTGATGCATTATAAGGATCAGTTACATTGATCTTTGAAGTGCGGTTAAATAAATATAATTATTACATGATCATAAATCATATGTTTATTACTACTAAAACAACATTTTTAATAAATTCCGAGATAATTTAAGAAAAGATTTAATGTGACTCAGAATGTATATGTTATCTTTATGAGAAATAATGTTGAATGCAACCTCTTGATTTTTATAAAACTGTTTGTTATTATACCTTATCGGTTCAAATAAAAATGATTGTTTAAGAGACAATTAAGAATAAGTGTTTTAATCTCTATAGAAAATCAAGCTAAAACTTTTTAATACTTACAATATGCCTAAACTATTTTACGATTAATCATGATAAATATACTTTATACGACTTTACCAATCTATTATTACATACGTGAATACATTGTGTATTAAATAAACAGTTAAGTATTTAGAAGTATTTCTGAATAAAACCTAATTAGGTTATATCATCATATGATGCATTACTGAAAAAATTGATAAGTCATGGTTATCGGTTACATCCTTTAAATATCATGGGCTCACTGTCTCGCAACAGTTTTAGATCCAAAAACTATTAAGTTTATTATGTAAACATACTAAGAAATTATAAGAAATATTCGTTATAGCCTATAAAATTAAAATAAACAAAAACAAGACTATTATGTTATTTGGTTGTATTTATCTAAGATACGCACAAAAGATATCTACCTGCAATTATCTATAGAAAATCTCTAAGATAGAAGCAATGAAAACTAATATTTTAAATAGAGTCATAACGCTTAACCGACATATATAGCCACTACGATGACTTGTAGTTTTAAGTACAATAACTGTTTATATTGTTCTAAAACCATGTGATATTACATTTATTTTATTAACTTAATATTTTATAAAATAATTATATTAATTATATTAATTATATATGTAGGTAGGTACACATATTTTTTGTTGATTTCAGTGAGATTTTTACGTCGGCCATTAGTAATTAAAAAATTTTATCCTCTAATCTTTAGCCTGTAACTTAGCGCAGTCGTAGAGCAAGCGAATGCTCGATTCATTAATTTTTTTGTGGCGTTTTCTAGAAGATGTTCATATTATACGTAAAGGAATTCATTAGCATATAAAACATACTGCCATACTTAGGCATTCACTATAATAAAGATTACACGCACAGATCACTAGCTAACTATCTCTTTTAAGATCAGTATGAATACAATGTTAAAAGGTAAACATATTATTGGTTGATTCTATTTTAGCTATTTTTAACCGATATCTCACTATATCTTAGCTTATTTCTTATATCCAAACAAATCATTAGAAATAATGAGCTTGTTGTCCTTCATTATCTAGTGCAGTTTTATAAACTTTTACGCGCATTTCTTACACTAATGCGCTGTATTTGTACAATACACTAGATAGATTGCTTCATCTGCAACTTTTATCAGCATCAATCTTTTTGCATTCAACATCGTGTGTGAGTGATTTTATATCATATTCCGTCTACTTTTGCTCATGACATTTGTCTTTAATATCAAATATTACTTGATATCTTAATAAGTGACATGTTCGATATTATGCACCACATACTTATCAAAGACCCTTCTTTTCACACTTTAACTGACTATGGCTCCATCGCCCTCTGATATTCTAAGATACATCCATCATTTCTGTAGAAATAAATGTTAAGTAATCACATAAAAGATTAAAAGATCAGGGGCTAGAAAACACTTTTATTAATTAAAAGTTTATTATGAACGTTTGCAATAAAGGAGTGTAGATCCTAAATTGTCAGATAATAACTTTAGATTATACTATTAAAAATAAAGCTTTCTTATAAAATATCAGCATGAATAAATAATCATCAAGATGTATCATAATAATGCTTTTAATGTCACAGAGTTTACAAAACTCATCAAACAACCTTCAGCAAAACATTATTATGTTGCGCTGCTAACTATAATGTTTGTGACCATAACATAGCTTGCTAATACTATGTTAGCACTTTATAAACCACTGCATTATAATTTATAGTGTTGCATAACTACTGATGGTAAGCAGTATAGCAATATCATGAAGTGATTCATCTGGATGTTCAGTGTTTCAGGATATCTTCTGTATCCATTCCCAGAATTTTAAATCGTCATAACTCACTAAATGTCTTATATATTGTATGATATTTATACACCTAATCACTGATCTTCCGCCATCAGATGGCTATCATTGTATCCATAAATACTTTAATATTAAGAATAGTAATATCGCAACAAATCGATTATAAACCACTTTAAAGAGTATTTATTTAGCATAGCAAAACTACACTCTAAAAAACAAAATTCATTAACTGCTACTATGTATATCCGTAGTACTTGAAATAAAAATTAGCTAACATTAATGCAATCTGTAGCGTGATAAGCATAAAATAAATAACAATCAGTAAGTTACATTATCGATTATAATGCTATCTATTTTTACTTTTTAAAACAGCCTATAACAATAAACTGCAATACTTTACTCATTGACCTGTATAATTACACAGTACGAAACTGTTAAATTGCTATAATCAAACGTACGCAATCTTATGTTAATAGCATTATTATGCTTGATGCCCATTGCCGAAGATACTAAATATTTTTAAAACTACATAAACATATAAAATATCATGTATCTATAGGGTGCTCCTGATGATTATTTATCTTAAAGTTACGCTAATATAACTCGATAACGTATAATAAACTTGCTAACGCAGTTTACAATTAAAGATTAAAGCGATTTTTCTTCGGCGACTCATTGGGATAACACAATATATTTTAACCTCTTATTTTGGAGAACACATGCGCGCATTTAGGCAATATTTTAGTGGCATATTTAGAGTGACTTGGCGTCTTCTACATTTTATTAGGGGTGTGATCCTTAATGCATTCCTGGTGTTACTAATCTTGATTGGAGGAAAAATTTATCTATATTTTCAAAACTTAAGCATCCAAACAACGCCAAAATTCGGCGCACTTCTAGTCGATTTAAGCGGAGTCGTAGTTGATCAACCCTCTATAAATAATAAAGTACGACAATGGGGGTCTGCACTTTTGAACGCCCCTAAACACCAAATACAAGAAAATTCATTATTCAAATTGGTGCATAGCATACGTCAAGCCCAAGAAGATCCAAGTATTACTGGTATGGTATTGCAGTTACACAACTTTGCTGGTACCGACCAACCGTCACTGCACTATATCGGCAAAGCACTACGTGCATTCCGAAACAGCGGAAAACCTATCCTAGCTATTGGCGATAATTACAGCCAAGCACAGTACTACCTAGCGAGTTACGCCAATAAGATTTACTTATCACCACAGGGTGCAGTCAACCTAGTAGGTTTTTCTAGCAAAAATTTATATTATAAATCGTTACTGGAGACATTTAAAGTTACTCCGCATATTTTTCGCGTAGGAACCTATAAATCGGCGGTTGAGCCGCTGATCCGCGATAGTATGTCACTAGCTGCGCGTGAAGCGAATAGCCACTGGATTAACGGGTTATGGAAAAATTACTTAGACACTATAGCGGATAATTGTCATCGTACTCCCCAACAACTATTCCCTGCATCTGATAAACTACTCAGTAGATTTCAGGCGGTAGATGGAGATACTGCACGTTATGCATTAGATAATAATCTGGTAGATGAATTGGCATCACGCACAACCATTGAACATCAACTAATAAAAAGTTTTGGGTGGAATAAACAAACAAATAACTTCAACGCTATTAGCATTTATGACTACCAACCACAACATATCGAGCATCAAGGCGGCGAAATTGCTGTAGTATTTGCTAATGGTACTATTATAGATGGAGATCAACTGTCTGGTACTATAGGCAGCGATACTATCGCCGCAGAACTACGTCAAGTGCGTTTAAACCCAAAAATCAAAGCGTTAATATTCCGTATTAACAGCCCAGGCGGTAGCGTTAGTGCATCTGAAGTAATTCGTGCTGAACTAGCTGAAGTGCGCGCTTCCGGTAAACCAGTAGTAGTGTCAATGGGTGGCATGGCAGCTTCTGGCGGCTACTGGATATCAACGCCAGCTGACTATATTATCGCAAGCCCAAGCACTCTCACTGGCTCTATCGGCATTTTTGGTGTTATCAATACTTACGAGAGAACACTAGACAGTATTGGCGTGCATTCTGACGGTATAGCAACCTCACCATTAGCTGAGGTGACAATAGCCGCAGCACTACCTAAAGTCGTCTCACAAAGAATGCAACTAACTATTGAACATGATTACAATAATTTTATCAATCTGGTAGCTAAGGCGCGTAACATGGTACCTCAAAAAGTACGTGACGTTGCTCAGGGACGCGTTTGGTTAGGTAGCGATGCTAAGGATAAAGGGTTAGTTGATGAATTGGGTGACTTTGATGACGCCGTAAAGAAAGCTGCAGAACTAGCTAAACTACAGCAGTGGCACCTAAATTGGTGTATCAATACCTCCACGTGGACCGATATAGTGCTTAGTAATTTGTGCGAATTAATTCATATTATGATCCCAATCAATATTCACTCGATACTACCAGATCCATTAGCATCTATGGCATTCACCATACAGACACAGATAAGATCACTGAATATCCTTGACGACCCACAGAATTGCTATGCATTCTGTTTAACCTGTGGAGAAGTTCAGTAATAAATACGAATATAATCTGCTAAACATCAAAAAGATTTATAGGCACTACCTCTGTCATCTAACTCACACTGATCGCGGTTAAAATTATGACCATAAAAAAGAAATCTATTTATGTTGCCTATACTGGCGGCACTATTGGCATGCAACGTTCTATTCATGGTTATGTACCTAGTAGTGGCTATTTGCAAGAGCAACTTGCACTGATATCAGATTTTCAACGCCCGGAAATACCAGATTTCACTATCCGTGAATATGTGCCATTAATTGACTCGTCTAACATAACACCTCACGATTGGCAACATATTGCTTATGACATTAAAAAAAATTATGATCACTATGATGGCTTTGTTGTGTTACATGGTACTGACACCATGGCTTTTACTGCTTCAGCGCTATCATTCATGCTAGAAAACCTAACTAAACCGGTAATTATAACCGGTGCGCAGATCCCGCTATCAGAGCTACGCTCTGACGGTCCAATTAATATACTTAATGCCCTCTATCTAGCGGCAAATCATCCAATACATGAAGTGTGCTTGTTCTTCAATAACAAACTATTCCGTGGTAATCGTACTACTAAATCCAATGCCTATGCTTTTAATGCATTCTCGTCCCCTAATTTTCCGCCACTACTGGAAACCGAGATATACGTGCGGCATCACAACATCGTCACTAACCCCCCACGCTATAATGACAATTTAAATATACACATTATTACACCGCAGCCGATTGGCATAATAACTATTGTCCCAGGCATTTCAAGCACAATAGTACGAGCTTTTATTCTACAACCTGTTAAAGCATTGATCTTACGTTCTTACGGTATAGGAAATGCACCGCAAAAAGATGATCTTATTAATGAATTTCATTATGCATCTAAATGCGGTATTATAATAGTTAACCTAACACAGTGTATGTTTGGTACAGTCAATATGAACACGTACGCTACCGGAAATGCATTAGCTCATGCAGGTGTGATTAGCGGATTCGATATGACAATAGAAGCTACTTTAGCCAAACTTTATTATTTATTAAGTCAGTCGCTGACGCCAGAGCAAATGCGGCACCAAATGCAGCAAAATTTACGTGGCGAACTGAGTGTTAGAAATTAATATACTGAGTGTTAGAAGTTAATATATAGGCATTATAATGTATATTTTTTAATTTTGTATGATAAAATAAGATCATATATCAAATAATCGGTTAAAAAAATGTTTGTATTATAACATTGATCAGAATATCGCTGGGCACATAACTCACTCAAAAAAAATCACTACCTTAATATACCATGACAATACAAGCGACAAATAATAGCGATACATTAAACACAACTCAATACATCGTATAATACCATGTGCACTAAAATATAGTTGTGTTCTCCTAGAAAAAATTTCTACGATGTCTTAAAACTATCGACAATCTAAGAACACATGCACCTGATTCTTATTATTAAATATTTATGACCAATATATTACACATTGTCGCTATCTCTGTTCCCTGTATCATGCCCCTTACATGGTGGCTACAATTAGTATACTAGTAGTGTATGCTCTTCTCTTACTACATATGACAGTTAACATAGATTGCATCAGAGTAAAAAGTTTTATTTAAAAATCCCTATAAGATTTGTATAAATAAAAAACACCTCGAATGACACAAATTATCCTCAACACTTGTATAGTGAAGCACTTAGTGCTTAAATTAAGCGTTGAGAAAAATATAATATTCGACAAAATTTACTTACCGATTCGAATAACCTGCGTTATGTATTATACAAAGCTATGGATTGATATTTTCAATATCTGCTCTATATCAGTAAATAATGCTATATTATTTAGCATATTATTCATTGACGAGTTTTATGGCATTGACGATAAGACATTAATATTATTAGTTTTATAATGATACACGATATTACCTACTAACTACGTTGCGTTATCTTTCTAAAACACCAAAAATAGAATATTTGCCTAACGAAATAAAATACTCAATAACAGTAAAAACTGTATAGCACTTTACTTTTAGTTTATAACTAAAATAGTGAACGTAGTCAGTATAGTTAAAAAGATCAATAATAATTAGATTTAGATATAGTAGATTATTATTAAGAGGAATTATTATGTAGTAAGGCGTATGCTATCGTAAGTAGCAGGTGTTTACTGAACTATATTATTAGTATATCGATACTAATATAATAGTTAATATTTAACATCAGGCAAGTCATGCTTGTTCACAGAAAGAAATATTACCATGCATGATGGCATTCTTATAGGATTAATTTTACTCGGGAGTCTTTAAACGTGCAAGGGAATAAAACATCTCACTTCAGTTTAATGCTAATTCTTGGCTTACTTTCTATGCTTATGCCTCTAGCTATTGACATGTATTTGCCTAGTATGCCAATGATGGCTGTACAGTTTGGTGTTGCATTACGCCATGTGCAAATGACGGTCAGTTCCTATATGCTTGGTTTCGCTTGTGGACAATTATTTTATGGGCCGCTATCAGATAATATTGGTCGTAAGCCAGTAATACTGTGGGGTACGCTAATCTTTTCGATAACTAGTTTTTTGTGTGCTATGGCGCAAGACATCAATCTATTAATCGGATTACGCTTATTGCATGGCTTAACGGGCGCCTCTACAAGTGTAGTAATTAACGCCTTAATACGCGATATATTTACTAAAGACAATTTTTCGCGTAAGATGTCATTTATAACTTTAGTAATGACTATCGCACCATTGTTAGCACCGATGATCGGAAATGCCTTGCTACTTTGGCTTAAGTGGCCAGCTATTTTTATAATTATTGGTACTACAGCACTGATAAGCTCATTATTGGTGTTATTTTTTATTAAGGAAACGCTCCCAAAAGAACGGCGAAAAAAATTTCAGCTGTACACCACCCTGGGAAACTTTACCGAACTATTGCAACATAAGTCTGTACCAAGTTATATGTTAGCCAGTGCTTTCTCGTTTGCTGGTATGTTCGCGTTCCTGAGCGCCGGGCCTTTTGTTTATATCGAACTCAATCACATTTCGCCAGAATACTTTAGCTATTATTGTGCGTTCAATATTGTCTTCCTTTGTATCATGACGTTCCTTAATAGTTATAATGTAAAACGAGTAGGAGTAGCCAGTATGTTTTACGTGGGGCTGTTGATACAATTAATTATGGCGCTATGTCTGGTAGCAATCAGTGTGGTTGGTTTAGGATTTTGGGCATTAGTGATAGGAATAGCTGTATACTTGGGTTGTATCGCAATGATTACCTCTAATTCCATGGCAATCATCCTACATGATTTTCCGCATATCGCTGGTACTGCTTCTTCACTAGCCGGGACATTACGTTGTAGCATTGGTGCACTTATAAGTGCAGTGTTAGCGATAGTTCCAAGTCATAGTGTGTGGCCAATGATTGTTTCTATGATTGTGTGTAGTATTTTAGCAATATTATTGTGTGTACATGCTAGTCAGCAGAAACACTATACTGCTTAATTCGTATTCCATCCAGATGGATCCATGTCTGCAGGATTGTCGACACAATGTATTTAGTAGTGTATTATTCCACCAGAAATACATCACTGATGCACTATACCTAGTGCATACTATTCTAAAATATGAATACGTTAGCTTTTATATACATCGCCTCTTAACATGAGAGTTAAGGATTAATCAGCTTAATTTGAAGGTTCAAACTATAACTCAATGCAAGAGTTGTTTAAAATAGCTCACGCATAATTAGTTGCTTGCTATATTTTTTGTAACTTATAATGTATAAGCTATTAATAAATGTTCGCTACATGAAGAATGTCGTACAATAAAACCTAAAAAAATTCGCAAAATAGCATACAAGAAACAACAGAAAAGTTATCATGATTTTTTTGCATAATAAAATAATATATGAATATTGTAGGGTCAGCAAATCGTCACTCTTTATCAGTCGTTTTGCTTTTATTCATTAGAAATATTTAATTTTATTACAGCAAATGTTGTATACGAAGCCATTTAACTATGCATCGTATATTACTTTTAAAATATTATTATTTCTTCAGGTGCATCGACCTTAAAGTTTTCATAGTTTTTTAAATATATAATTAATAAAGACCACTATTTCATAGGCTAAATCACCGATTCTAACACACTGATGCTCAGTGTATTGATAACTATATACTAAATTTCCGCACAGCAATGTAACACAAACCATGCATTTTTAAATATAAAGAGAAGATTATATCTATTGGTGTAACGTAGCAATGATAGCATCATTGTGTGTTATTAAAGCAAGATAGGTGTGTCATTTATAAACTGCTACTCATTATCCTAATACACTTTTCTAAAATAGCGACCCTAATTTATTTAGTATGAAATCTTCACTATAAACATGAAAACTTAGAGCGTTATAGTAACTCGTGATATTTGTATAATAGTTGTTAGGTCTTGATAACCTAATCAAGCATCTAGTCTGTATTCTCCGTCAGACTAGAGCATTACTTAATAATCTATTGTCTGAGTTGTTAGTATTACATGGTTACTGATCATGAGATATTATCCAATAACCGTATAGCATCTATGGCATATTCATTGGTAGAAGACATTGCTGCTGACCTTACGATATTGCACTAAACATTCTTTTCAAAACACCTGCTTCACCATTTAATACAATGCTATAGTTAAAACTGAGTATAAGAAGGTTGCTATTACCGATTCTATTGTTCAAAAAATGAAGTAATCATCGCTAAATTAGGCTAACACTCATTCTGTTAAATATTATTAGAATTATCTCATTCAATCTAATGTCATGGTATAACTATGCACTAAATATTAAGGAGGCCCAGTCTTGCAATATCTTCATTTACTGCGTATCTATATTTGCAGCGTTGCAGTACCACATTAGAAATTGTCGATCATATCATTAATTATTCAGTTAGCTTGTATTATATCATAGACACGCTAATATAAATTCAAATAATTTACATGCTTTTGTCGATAGAATAGTGATTACTAATATGTTCAATGCATTATTAAATTAATAATAACGTCAGCAATATTCACATGATTATCCTAACGTAATATTAGCATCAAATCTTACTATATATTATATATAGTATAATCATATTTCTAGCTATAATGCGCTTCTCGCATGAATTTTAAACGTCATTCAGTAATCCTGATAGCAAAACACTAAAATTTTTTAAAGTTTAATTTTCTATAGTAACACACCATATGCTCTAACTCATAAATTGATAAATAATCTGTGATTAAAGGTAATGTAAAGCCTTGTGACTTTTCGACTCTTTAAAATCAATCTTGTTTACCCTAACGAATGATAATACTCTTTTCGTACTATCTACCAGACACATCACTATATGATTTTGATGGGTTCACTGTAAAGGTTACACTCTGTTGCTCATCTATAAAATCTATCAATGCAATAATTAGAACCCAACGCGAGCATAACCTGTAGTATGTTACTACGGCATTATATACTACGTCTTTCATCTTTCCTAGTACGTCCTAATAAGCTTAATGCTGCTGAATAAGCATTTTTATTATGAAATAATACCTGATAAATTTGTTCAGTAATCGGCATTTCAATACCGTAACGTTTTGCCAGTGTCAAGACCTCTTGAGTATTGAGATAACCTTCAACGACCTGTCCAATAGTATCCTGTGCTTCCTTTACATTCTTACCTTGACCCAGCATAATTCCAAATCGACGATTACGAGATTGATTATCTGTGCAAGATAAGACGAGATCACCTAACCCCGCCATACCTATGAATGTTGATGAATCAGCGCCAAGAGCAGAGCCTAAGCGACTGATTTCCGCGATACCCCGAGTAATTAAAGCGGTACGCGTATTAGCGCCAAAACCCATGCCATCAGACATTCCTGCGCCAATGGCAATCACATTTTTCACTGCGCCTCCCACCTGCACCCCAATAAAATCAGGATTACTATACACGCGAAAACTTTTTCCACAATGCAATAGATCTTGCAGATCTTTGGAAAACTGTATATCGGTGGCCGCTAATGCAATTGCTGTTGGCATCCCTGCAGCCAACTCTTTAGCGAACGTTGGTCCAGAAATCACTGCTAATGGAATATTGTTACCTAATACCTCACGGGCCACATCCTGCAATAACCTACCTGTGTTTGCTTCTAACCCTTTAGTCGCCCAAACAATGCGTGCATTTAAGCGCAAATATGGTTTTAATTGTCGCAGCACATCACCAAATACATGACTTGGCACAACTATCAGTACATCACGGCTCATTTTTAATACACGTGATAAATCAGCTTCAAGTAATAATGACTTAGGAAAAGGCACATTTGGCAAAAAATTCCGATTACAACGATGTTCCTGCAACTCTTGAATATGCATAGGATTATGTCCCCAAAGCGCAACAAGATGGCCATTGCGTGCTAGCATAATAGCTAATGCAGTTCCATATGAACCCGCACCAATTACAGTTATTGCAGTATTAATGATATTCATCAGGCATCCTAATTATGGGGAAGCGGTATTACCTAGCGCCTACTGTGACATATGCTGAATGAAAGTACATCGGAATTAACTAATGCTAAACTTATTCAGAGGAAAGTGCTATGAAGAACTAGCACGTTATAGTATACTGCTATATAGAAAAAATACATAGACAGTATTACCTATACCCAAGTAATCAGCTACTTAGCTGATTTAATATTTGTTGGGAAGAAGATGCTTACCGATTGTATTTGCATAAAATAAGACTTTTGTGAAACATATGGTGAGAGTTTTACATAGTACTACATCACATAAATCCTAAGCTAATCTCAATAATAGTATCTCGCTCAAGATTGACTATCATCTACTTTTTCTAATAAAAAACTAACAACAAACTCTACACCTCACGAACATTACCTTGATATATATTGTTATTTTATAGATCCTTTCCTTGTTTTATATTCTTAAAAGTAAGATACCCTTAATAAAACCTCCGTGTTAATATTTGATAAAGTCGTAATGCCTACGTAAAATCTGGAGTATAGTATTACCAGTATGCCATGAATACGCATTGACTATACCGTGCAAGTTCGCAAAAATCAGAACACCTAATGTTATTCTAAAATACTTATACTAATGTGTGGTTATGGTGCGCCAGAACAACATTGCATACTAGCAGTATGTAATGCATCGCACAAAGTGCATTAGCTTTTAAGATAAATTACATCAATAAACCAAAATAATTATATCCATTCACAATCATAATAGCTGTATTATACAGGTACCGGTGCTCATAGCACATTCCGTGCCTCGTTATAATTTTTAGCTTAATGATAATACTTTTACAGAAAACAATATCTACATTGCTAATATTATTATGCTCTAATTATCTAGATAGATAATGCTAACGCGAACTACAGTACTATCCCAACCATCTAGCTTGTTTGTAGAAATCATATAATAATTAACAACCTCTAATACACTATATGGCTTCATACCATAGGATCAATTAAAAGTAACAAACATGCATTTCTTAAGTCATGTTAATGTGCTATACGTGATAATAATCATTATTAGTTTCATTATTTTATGCTGTATATTGTTTAAAAAAAACCAATCAAATAGAATCAATGATCTACGTTTTACTAACAACATAGTTGCATAGAAGTCATTAAGACACTATTTTTTGTTTCGACGACATATTTAGATTATTAAATATTTATTAATATATTATAAGTTGTAAAGTAAACTATGGTTTTTATAAATAACAAATCTTCGTTTCTTAGCTCCACTATGTATTGACTATACATTAATATCTACCTGACTTTCTTTGATAAACAAACGTATACGTTGTATCGATTACCTGACTGACAATGACAATGTACTATACCATTCTCATCGATACAAATAAGATCTTAAAATCAGACATTTAAAAGCCCTATAATCATAAGTTATCTGATATATTAAATATGCTATATAGCGGTACTATGGCGATGCAATAAATACAATAAGTCATGATAAGTATATAACGGAATTAAACTTATAAGTATAATAATTAGATTCATATTAAATCAAATAGAATTACCACCCTGTTAGAATGCTTCAGTACAAGTATAAGTATTAGATTCATAATCGTTGAAAAACGATGATATATCACAGAATAAACGCATATTATAAGTTTAATAATATGAGTTATAAGACCAAGGCAATATAACATATCCTTAGGATCTTATACTGATATTTAATTAATGTGCGAAAAAGAATTACTGATATAAAATCTGTCGTCTAACTAATATCACTATATATAATCTGCATATTTATTATGATATAATATATATTATATCTTATTGTAACAGGTAAAATCTTTTAATATTCAGGCACAGTCTCAAAATGCAGTTTGACGGTAGATGCTCTTTAAAGAGATTACTGTCAAATTTATTAACGGTAATCGTTACGGCTTAATCGGCGCTAATGGATGCAGTAAATCTACTTTTCTGAAAATCTTTGGCGATTATTTAGTTCTGAAAATGGCAATGTATTTGTTGATCTGAAGTAACGCATAGCAAAACTTCATTAGAATTAGTTTTATTTTGAGCAATATAGCATTTTAAATACAGTGATTATAGGACTTCATACGTTATGAAGGGTCAAAAAAGAGCGTGACGCATCTATAACTTGCATGCCGTCAATGACAAAGACAGTTATAATAATCTCGAGGTGACCTACAGTCAGCTTACTGGTTATACCGCTGAAACGCATGCTAGTGAATTATTACTTGGTACAAGTATTCCGGTTGAAAACTATGGTTTTATAAGCGAAATTGCACAAGTCTATAAGCTGTGCGTATTACTAGCACAGGCGTTATTTTTAATCCAGACATCCTGCTACTTGATAAGCCGGCTAATAACCTAAAATCAATTTTATCCGCTGGTTAGAAGAGATGTTAAGTAAGCGCAACAGCACCATGATTATTATTTTCGCATAATCGTCATCTCATAATATGGTATGTACGCGTATCGCAGATTTATATTACAGCGAGCTATCCGGTATATCTATAAAACCATGATAAAATATACAACAACTGCCACTCAAGCGCGAGAACGCTTAATAACTAACAAAACTTTAAACAATACACATTAATAATACATTACAATCGTTTGTATATCACTTTATTACTCATGCTTCTAAATATAAACAAGCAACTTCACGTGCTCATAAAATCTACAAGATCTAACTAAAAACATACAAACTTCTAGTCGCCGATACCCGTTGATTCGTTTTCACAAGATAGACCGCTACGTCGTAATGCATTAGAAACATGAACTATCAGTCAGAGTATCGATAATATTTTTTCTTTAATACACTCAATTTAATTATTTCAGCAGGCGAAAAAGTAACGATCTTAAGTTCAAAACGATGTTAGTAAATCTATTTTACTAAAAACATTGATAGGTAATATTCTTCCAGATAGCAGCACAATTACATGATCTGAATATGCTCATATCGACTGTTACGTATAAGATTACAAATACGAATTTAATAAAACGCTAACGGTTCTTAAATAAATGAGTCATTGAAAACAGAAAGCGGATACTGAGTCGACGGTACTACATATTCTAAGATGCTTGCTCTTTAGTCAAGACGATATCAAAAAAATACAAGTGCTCTCTGGTGGTGAGAAAGGACGAGAGATATTTCGCAAGCTAATAATGCGATACCTAATATTTTAATTATGAATGAACCCCACCATTTATTTGGATATAGAGTCTATTGAGTCGTGAAATGTTACTTTAAAATATACGAAGGCATGATCGTTTTAATTTCCCATGATCAAGAATTTGTTCGTTCCTTAGCTATACTCATGATAATAGCAGTAACACCAAATACAGTAATTGATCTTAACGGTAACAATGTTGATTACTTATGCAACCAAGGTATTTAATAACTTATTCAAAAAAAATAACAACGTTTACAGTATCTGACGCTATTTGATTCTATAAATTACTCAGTGATTTAATGAACTTATAAAATACACGTAAGCGCTAATCGCTTTTCTTCGTATACTTTGTAAGTACTTAATGAAATTCTTAGTACTTTAGTCTACATGTTTAGGCTACTGTGGTAGCTATAGTCTTTGCATGTGATACATATGACACTGCGTCTGAGTAGATTATAGTCAGCATGTAAAGACAGTTGTCTCATAGCTTAAATACTTATGTTTATTATAAATAACAGCTAGTTTTATGAGTGCTCAACGAAAGCAATTAAAATTGCTACTCATCAATACACCAGTAGATATACTTGGTGCTATCACACTAAAATTATAGCATTATATTCCGCATCATCTGGACGATGACATAAATCACGCATTCATATGTATTAAAAAAGCACACAAACAAAACAAAAGTTGTGATACTAATACGATATCTTTATCGCTTTATTAATAATAAATCAACCTGATACCAATATGTAAGTTGATAGTTATTTACTATCTATGCATTGATGTGACTCTAAAATTAGATAGTGCTCTTACCGCAGTATAAGAGGTAGTAACATAAATTTTAATGCATAAATTTGTTATTAGTATACCTATGCTAAATGACATTAAAACTAATACCTTCTAGTGTATAAATGAATCACCATGACGTATTTTATAGAAACTTTATCATTTAGATAATCTTTTACTAAAGTATTCAAACAGCTACACTACTACATAGTTTACTATGTAAAGTTTTATTAAATACATAGCCTGTGTATGCAGCGCATTCTATATATCGAAGTTTTATCATTAATAAACAGATAACATCGTTGCCTCAAACTTCTTGCAAATTTTTACAGACTTTTATGCATACTTATTATGCTTCCAGACTATATTTATGAAATATAAATAGATATTTAACATAAATCCAACGATATAATTTAAGTACTAAATCATATCCGAAAAGAATAACAGACACGCCATGATTTATACCGGCACTTAATATTATTCATAAATAATAAACAGAAAATTGTCTGTACGATATGTATACGGTCTACAGACTATAATAAGTATAGATAAAAACTAAAATCTTATTTTAAGAATTTTAATTCTCTATAACTTAGCATTACATTAACATTACGAGATATAGACGTTTTATATAAATGTAGAGAGCAATGAATTTATGCAGGGTTTAAAGCTGCATAATCTAACACAATGTTTACATACCAATCTTTCCTGATCGTAATGTTATCAGTAATGCGTTGTAATATTGTCTACCCCTCCTCCCGGCAGAAAACTCAATATTTATCGTTATAATATAAGGCTATTTAATAATAACTCTGCATCGCGGATGATTAACAGTGTTGTATTACCAGGTTAACCATGCAACACTGCTTTTACAGTATTGCCAATATTAGCGAGGTTACGCACGATTGTAACCCCTGCAGATTCTAGTGCAGCAAATTTGCTATCTGCACTACCTTTACCACGAAAAATAATCGCACCAGCGTGCCCCATACGCTTTTCTTTAGGCGCTGTAATACCCGAAATATAGGCGACCACTGGCTTAGTAATGTACTCTGTGATATAGATAGCAGCCTCTTCTTCGGCACTACCACCAATTTCACCGATCATTAAAATGATATCAGTCTGCAAATCTTTTTGGAATAACTTCAAGATATCAATAAAATTAGAGCCGGGAATAGAGTCACCACCAATACCTACACAGGTAGACTGACCTAGACCAGAATGAGTAATTTGTTGTACTGCTTCATAGGTTAAAGTGCCGGAACGGGAAATAATACCTACTTTACCTGGTCGATAGATATGACCTGGCATAATTCCTATTTTACATTCATCAGGGGTTATCACACCAGGGCAATTTGGGCCAATCATACGTACACAAGCTTCATTTAACTTAATTTTCACCATTAACATATCGAGCGCTGGAATACCCTCAGTAACGGTAATGATTAATTTTATGCCGCCATATATCGCTTCTAGAATAGCGTCTTTACAAAACGGAGCAGGAACGTACAGTACTGTTACGGTTGCACCAGTAACTGTAACAGCTTCACGTAAGGTGTTAAACACCGGCAACCCAAGATGCTGACTGCCACCTTTTCCGGGGGTCACACCCCCGACGATTTTAGTGCCATAAGCGATAGCTTGTCTGGAATGAAAAGTCCCCTGCCTTCCAGTGAAGCCTTGGCACACTACCTTAGTATTCTTATCGATTAAAATCGACATTGTTTTTCTCTCTTGCTGCTGACACAACTTGTTGAACTGCACTATCTAGGCTAGTTGTAGTAATAATTGGTAAGCGATATTTTATTAATTTTTGAGTACCTAGCGTGGCATTGTTACCATCTAAACGTACTATTACTGGAATTTTCACATCTACTACAGACAACGCATTAATAATACCGCTAGCAACTAAATCACAACGTACAATACCACCGAAAATATATACTAATATCACCTTCACAGTGTCGTCGGACAAGATAATTTTAAACGCCTCCGTAATACGCTCTTTGGTTGCACTACCGCCTACATCTAGAAAATTAGCTACTTTACCGCCATATGATTCAATGATATCCATTATACCCATTGCTAAGCCGGCGCCGTTAACCATACAACCAATGTTACCATCAAGCGCCACGTAACGTAAATCCCACTGTGCTGCACGGGACTCACGTTCATCCTCTTGAGACAGGTCACGCATTTTACGGAGTTCGGGTTGACGGAACAAGGCATTACTATCAGCACTGAGTCTGCCATCTAGACATACAAGGTCGCCCTTCTGAGTAACCACGAGTGGGTTAATTTCAGCCATCGCTAGATCACACTCTAAAAAAAGCCTTGCCAATCCCATGAAAATCATAGCGAATTTGTTGATTTGCTGCCCATGTAACCCTAATCGAAACGCTAGTTCACGGCCTTGATAAGGCTGAGGGCCAACTAAAGGATCAAGAGTGATTTTATATATCAGTTCAGGAGCATGTTGGGCTATTTTTTCTATCTCTATACCTCCTTCAGTAGAAGCTATAAACACTACTCGACAAGAACCCGTATCAACTACGGCACCCAAGTATAATTCTTTTTCAATATCAATGCGTTTTTCTATTAAAATTGTATGAACCAGTTGACCAAGTGCATCAGTCTGACTGGTTACCAGGCGTTGTCCTAACCAGGCTGCTACAAAAGCATCAATCTCTTTTTTATTATATAACACTCTCACACCACCAGCCTTACCTCTTCCGCCAGCATGGACCTGACATTTACCCACCCACGGACCACAGCCGATTTTAGATATAGCGGATTCTATTTCACTGGGCGTAGTACAAGCATACCCAGTACTTGCCGGTAAGCCGTACCTGACAAACAACTTTTTTGCTTGATATTCATGTAAATTCATCGATTATATCCATTGAATTGGAAAAATTCATTTAGATCAATAATAAAAAGCGCGTAATATTAGTAACGTAATGCAGAATACAGGAACGCTATTATGCCAATTATATCTGAAGTTTTATCTCTCACTGATCGACTTGTATCTCTAATGTATATATTCCACAAATACTGTAATCTCACCTATTATATTCATCGTGATGGGCTTATTAGGAATAATATATATCTAACAGTAAAACCACTGAATCTTTTGAAATATCTTTAACCGTTATAAAGTAACTCATGGGCTTTTTTATTAATTAACTGATAGTCATAAGATAATGCTAAGTACATCATCGGCTGGATGATGCGCTCACTGCTGACTATAATCAGGAGATCTTTAATGACACATATGCCTAAATAGTACTTGTATGGTAAATTAATGAATCAACAGACGTTAATACATGGAAAATGTTGCTATTAGTAATCGTAAAACTATCACCAGTTAATTGTGTTATAGTGAATTTTCCAGTGCAACCTTACACGCGCCACTCCTAGACTTTACTTGCTATATTGAGCATACTTATGGTGTTTATATTATCTAGTACTGGTGCACTAAGTCACGCGGAGTAGATATCGCAATGCTAATGTCAAAATATTTTGATAAACCACATCCGAATCTTCGAATAATCTATTTTTATTTTTGGATATAACGTTACTGCCACAACCATTTACTTAACATAAAAATATCAAGCCTATCCGCATACTATGACGCTCCTTAAAAATTCGCCGTACTTTTTCAAAGATCTATACTCGTCTACATGTGAATTATATAAAAGTTGTTGATATAGCAGTGCTATTCTTTGTTTTCAAGAAGTACTCAACCATACGTTTAGAAGATGCGTCATGTGGAATACATTCCGTGGAAATTGCGCATAGTTAACTTCGATTCGCCTTTACAAATCAGCTAATGAATTGGTGTCTTCATCTCAAAATACCTGATAAGTTTACACGAGTGATACCGCTACCTATACTATCATCTTTGATAATACTGGCATCAAGATTGTATTTAGCAAGCAAGAAAACACTAGGCTCAGTGTGTCATGACCGACTATTCCTAATCTGGTGGTGACATACTGTGTTAAAGTAGTTTTTAAGTGACCAGTTTTCTTGCACTTCAAGTTATCAGAGAGATAGATCTGATACATGCGATTAAAAATCTGTTTATAGGGCATAATAGCGCCGGCATTCTTCTAATAACGTGTTAAGAGCGCCTGCTATAGTGAATGATACTTCTATTTCTACCTTATTATTTTCTATATCCACATCCACCCAGACGTCATCACGCTGAATACTATCATCTAGTTTGAGGTTATACGGTTACTGTCATATCAATCACTGCTTAAGGAGAAGCGGCATAAATATATCCATGCTATTCGTTTTACTATCCTTGACTATCGTTACTCTTTATTTTTGTTAAGTACATCAACATTAATGAACGTTCATCGCTGAATTTACAAAAATTTTCTCTTGCTGTTTACAAAAAGACATACGCCCAACTTTAAGAGCGAAAAACGTAGGGCGTCCTATAGCGTAAGAATCTCCGAATAGCATTACTTGCATATCCGTTGCATTGACTATAATGCTAAGCCCCTGGTTTAGTGGATTTTCTGAATACTAAACAACCATTATAAACATGCACATGTTTCTCCGATAGCACATGGGTTTTTTAGGTATGGGAGCGGATGAAGTTGCTCGATACAAATTATCGAGACACTTTTACTTATTCTAAGAATGTTGTTAACACAAGCTATGATACACCTTGCTAACGCAAAGCGCTACATATTGAACCCCTTTTAGTTCTCGATCCTCCACTTCGCCAATAGTGATCACGCCAGTCACCGTCGGTTAATTCTTTGTGGTAAAGACACTACAAATGAACGACGTACAAGAGAATTGACTAACATTGCTACTAACAGGCGTTGAATGCCACTCCTGGTCTCTCGATATAGAGTATGATACATTTTCTCTAAAGTAAATAAAATACATATCTGCATATTCTTTTTATATAAAATTGAAAATAATACTCTAAATCTTCTTCAGGATGCTCTAACCTTTCCCCCTACATCACCGTAAGTCAATAGTTATTGTAAAGCCACACATGAACTCCCATTTTATTCAGAAAAACCAATGCATCGATCTACAACACTTATTTGCCATTAAAAAATCACCGAACTGTGCTGCCTGAATCGTCAAACTGCGTAGTGCAGCGATGACATAACCGTGCTTAAATGCTCACACAAATTCTGGGATAGTACCGACTTTTAAATATTAAATCTACCTTTATTGCCGTGAAGAGTTTTAGAAAACATGCAGATCATTCCATTTTCTAGTTATACACAATCGCATGATGGCAACCAGGTACCACGGCTACATCTTCGCCAGATATACGCCTGGAATCACTATATTAGATCCAGTGATATAAGATAAGGGTTTCAGCAGACACTTTAATCAAATAATTTTGACTAGTGCCATCCTGCATGATCGCTATAGATGTTTTTTCTACCAGTGATTGTATGTCAATTATTTCAGTATATTTCCAATATGATGCATCAACGCTTGTAAGTATTGCGTATCGATGCTATTTAGTTGTTATTTTATGCCAATCACAGTGAAAAGATAG
Organism: Candidatus Gillettellia adelgis; assembly: GCA_020541285.1. Lineage (GTDB taxonomy): Bacteria > Pseudomonadota > Gammaproteobacteria > Enterobacterales > Enterobacteriaceae > Gillettellia > Gillettellia adelgis. The sequence goes on from CP047043.1 coordinate 1,206,574, forward strand.
CCATGACGTAACAGTCTGCAGATTTTTCGGGCGCCATTTTTAGTTATACGACCCCATGATCATATACATTACAGTACATATTAGTGATTTTTATAGCACCTTCGAAACTATCTACTTTGTTTGGTTAAAATGTTAACGTATATTTTATACGACGTTAAATATATTGTAATTTTGATGTATCACGGACTGCGTAACATGTAAACCTGTGGGATTCGAGGTAGAGCAACCAACGTCTTACTAACAATAATAGCAATGTATTACCCCACCTGATAACTGTGAATATACAACATGTTCATCGTTTCTTACACGACACCCTGACCGATAATACCCGCATTACTATGAAGAGTCATTGGAAAGATTGTATAACTCTGGATATCATCTAGATGACCAGATTGAGCACATGCTACACTCCAAAAATACCAGGATGATAATTTTCCACTGCAAACAAGAACGCACTCACGTTTAAGTGAATAATCTTATTCTTAGTTTTATATCGAATTAAAAACCCTCATAGTACTTCATGTTACTAGTGAGGAAACATTTCTCGCGCTTACTAACAAATTCATCGAATAAGTCCAACGGCTTTTTACTCGATACATTAATCAACACATTCAAACCAACATGATAAGAAATGGTAAGCACCACTTTCACGCACTCCATACTTACTCGCATCACATCTTCTTCCTTTGAAAATAGATGCTTATGTTTCACCACCGGATAATGAGAGATGTCTGCACTATAAAACTGAACATTTAATAGTATGTACAATCTTTCACGACAACTATTTTAGGAAAGAAAACTTCTTATCGCAGGTAAAGCTAGCAGTCTATACCACTGATGCAATACATTGATGAAGCCAGAATTTTCTTTAATATTAGTAAGATACATATGCTCAGTACTAACTTGACTACAATTAATTCTCTGTAGTACGATATATAGATCATCTAGATTTACAGTTATCTTTTTTATGATAAAACAATCTATATAAAAGGTTTCCTAACGATCGATTGTTAGTGAAATCATGATCGCCCAAGCAAGGTCAATTACCTTCTTCGAACGTTACAAGCCAGAAAGGACTACCAGTATTTTTGTGACCATAAAAATCGGATGATATGGATAATCTTTAATGCATGACTTTATTTGGCACATGCTGCAAGAGCTGTAACAGTAATGCTATAAAGCCTAACTTCTTTCCGTGATATACAGAATCGATTCTGTATTTTTTAAATATAACTGATCATACCTATGTCCTATAGGTAATCATTAAAATAAATAACAGCTATCTTCAAAAACAGTAGAAGCAGTTAAAAGATTTTTATGAATTTACTTTGTATAAGTGTAATTCGCTACCGATAGATAGAAGACATTCGGGGTAAGCCTTCATTATATTTTCCTTTATCATATTTCCTTATCATGACTACTTAAACTGTAGCACCTACAGTTTCTCTATAGTTAATATAGACTATTATGAGATTTATAGCATAATAGTTGCAATTAACGTAATAAATATCGTGTGCTACATACGATTGTGCGGCTTATCTAAGCGGTACGAAATAAATAATATTTATCATTGTAAAGTTTTATTTTTATAAAATAATTCTAAAGTTTATGGAATATACTAGTCTGTATAACACCGTATAATTATACATCATTTTATCGGTATTCTTGTTGTTAATATATAATATTTCACGAATAGTGACCGCTGCGTCTGAGTAATTCGGCATACATTGTTTAATTCATTTAGCTTCACACTACATTTTACTTATCAAACGTCTAATATCACTATAGTGTTTTATGATATAATTTATTTATAGTAACTAACCACCCTAAGTAAATCAGTAATATCCCGCCCGGCATGATTTATAATGCTCTCCGCACACTCCAAAAATACTTTACTATTTCACATAACTAGCGCTTTAGCGGCTACTGATCTTTATTCATGTTTCTCTTTATATAATAGATGTGCACATTATAATAAATGTGCACATCTAAGAGTATTATGTAGATAATATAAGAGTTATTTAGTCGCCATATCATATAAATACTCAAAGAGTATCACTAAAACTTCTAGACCATTCACAGCGCATTTAAAATTCGCATTCACTCTAGTGGTAAACATCACACTAGATCACTAATATATGGACAAACAAGTTTAATGCCACTACGCAAAATACGTACTTACTTTTAAGATATAAGTAACTATGCCAAGCTAAGTTTAATCTGACTCTAGGAACGGGCAATAACTGTCAGGAATATTAAAAGTTACAACACGTTCATTGTCTCTAAGTGTATGTTAGAAAATTTTCGCAGAATATCTAAAATTGCCTCCACTATAATTACCTGAACACCCGATGATTTTTCTGTACCTTTATTACTTCGAATAAAATATAAAACTCTTAAGGGAAACAGAACGATACAATAGCATAAAGACTTTTAGTAAAGTACTCTGAATAACACGCATAGTATACGATTTATCACCGTAAAATGTTCTTAGAAGTAACTATTTACTATGAATGCTAAAATTTAGTGCGAAATATAATCAAGTATTGCGTGTGGAATGTATTGACTAGAAAAAATTACAGTCAGTTAAATAATAAAAATATAATAGCCTTTAAAAAACTTACATTTTCTGCTGACAAACATTATGATCATTGCTTTATGCATATAATTTTAATTAAAATTTATCTTCATCCTTTTAAATTTTAATGCAGCAGTCAATATTTTTTCATAAAATCCTCTATATGAGCCTTACTTGAAGTAATTGGGAGGTAGAATATGCAGTTTTTAAATATAACAGAATTATATTCTCGAACGTATTATTATACAGATTATAAATAGCACGTTATAGAAGCTTTACTTTTACTATTATTTCACTTGAAATATCACTTAACTGTATAATCGCTGCGTCATGAAGTTACTCGTTATAATATATGATATTCGCATAACTATTACGTTTATTTTTACACTATGCTATATCAATAACATTCACAACATCTGTTAATTGACTTAGCTATATCATAGTTAATATGATGTATATTTAACATAAATTAAATATAGCATCGATGTGCTATGGTGTGAAAATACTTGTTCTCATGCATTTGTTTATGAACCCTATTGTCTTTATAAGACTGACTAATAATACCGTACGCTCAGGTACACTTAATTCACTTGAGTCGACATGCTTGAGTACTAAACATACTATTAATTTTGTTGGATAATTACCTTTATAAAGAATTATCGTCACTGCTTACATGATCGAATAAATTGTTCTAGTTACGATAAAACGTAACACGATCGTGACTATTGCACATATCAAATGCATTGCTCAGTACGTTACTTTGCACTACTTAAATGCACTGTACTTAATCTATTGATCGCATATATATTTTCTGTGAATTTTACCGTATTACCTTTTCCCCGAGAGAAATCTCACTATATGTCAGTGTTGTTTTTATATCATATAAACATAATCAAGAGCAGACTAAATCCATTATTCTTTTACTGCATTTCATGGGCTGCCATATATTTCAATTGCGCTGTCGTACTGTATGAATATAATGCATGAGACGATTGTTATTACTTCAGTGATTGCAAGTCAGTTATTATAATATAGCTACTTTGTCATATTTAGTATAATCTAATAGATAGACGATTGTTAGTGTATTCACTTAACAATCACTTTCGTAGTTAAGACGAGAATTGTCAGATAATGATTAAATGCTATAGTTTATACTATACTTAGATAGTCAACAGAACGATGTATATTAAAATTTAATTTGCTATTATTGAAATATGCACTGATATTTTGATATATACAAAGCATATAAAAGCAAAGATTTTAATTAATCATGCCAAAGTTACACCTCTTAGTAAATAAGAAGAATAGCGTTGTTGATTTTACATGCTTGCTTATCGCATCATTTAAAACACAAGAGATCGAACTTTGCTTTCTATTGATCAAAAATTTTAACTGTCATTATAACGACATACAGCTTGATTCTTAAAAGGAATGGCGTTAATTATGATGAGGATAAAGCACAGGGTTTGCGCTATATAACATACTTTAAATTAACAGTAAAAATGCAAGAACCAATTATTCTGTAAGTCATTTACACATCATGCTTACTGGAATATCAGTAAACCGGGGAGTTCAATACATTAATACGTGTCAATTGTACTAACTACTGACTGTAATTAGTAGGAAGTCAAGAATATACAAATTCCAATATGACCGGAGTATATCACACAAACATATAAACTCTCTGATATCAACATTCTTTAAGTTCTTTATTTGACAGCCTTCATACGATAATCTCACTGTTCTATTATTATATAGACTGAAAGCTTATCCCATAAACTATTTTATTGTTCTTTTAGATTTAATAGTACTGACAATATTTACTGACTATATGTAGGATGTGGTTAATTTATATTATTCTGTTCGAGAAGAGCATAAATAAGTACACCTATTACGATAAACTCTGAAGATGCAGAGATAAGTTTTTCAGATTTATAATCGATAATATAACATACTATCATATTTAGAAAGATGGTATTTATTGAACCGGCTGATATGTACAGAAAATTTATAGTATCATAAATAGGCTTCCAAATAATGCACCCATTGCACTATAAATAGCATATATCTAGCTGTGTTTACTTACCCTCGTTACTTACTCATGTAAGCGTTTAAAAATTCATGCATCTCATTTTAAACTTCAGCCTAAAATCCAGAACACGCGCTGTTTTAGTTAACTCCAGACCAATGGTTGCTTTATTGAGATTTTATTAAAACTAAAAGCACAACGCAGACGCATATTGTGTCTGTTACTTTTACATCATACAGTAGATTTTATAAAAATTCCGCACCTATAAGGAGCGTTAATATGCACCACCAGATAAAGAGTTTAGTTGACGTCCATGACATGAGTTTCTCACGTGGTGATCGACTAATATTCAAAGAAGTTAACCTGACGATTTCTTATCATAAAATAACAGCAATTATGGGACCGTCAGGTATTGGTAAAACTACGCTACTTCGCCTGATTGGTGGCCAACTGATACCGGATCGGGGAGCAATCTGGTTTGATGGTGTTAACATTCCCGCACTATCCCGCCATCAATTATATAATACGCGAAAAAAAATGAGTATGCTATTTCAAACAAGCGCACTATTTACTGATTTAACAATCTTTGAAAATGTCGCCTTTCCATTACGAGCGCATAGTCAGCTACCAGAGCCTCTTTTACGCAGTACGGTACTAATGAAGTTAGAGACAGTCGGATTACGTGGTGCAGCTGCATTAATGCCTAATGAATTATCTGGTGGAATGGCACGGCGTGCTGCGCTAGCAAGAGCAATTGCGCTAGATCCGCAATTAATAATGTTCGATGAACCTTTTATCGGTCAAGATCCGATTACCATGGGCGTCCTGGTAAAATTAATTGACGCACTGAACTATATTCTAGGTATTACTTGTATCATAGTATCGCATGATGTGCCAGAGGTGTTAAGTATCGCCGACTACGCTTATATCATCGCTGATCATGGAGTCATCGCTCAAGGCACGACACAGCAACTCCATCAGAATCCTGATAAACGCGTACGTCAGTTCTTGGATGGGATTGCCGATGGTCCGGTACCATTTCATTATCCAGCTGGAGACTATCAATCCGAGCTTTTAGGTTTAGGGAGTAACTAAATTCATGTTATTAAAGGTATTAGTCTCATTAGGACGAAGGGGCACCGATATTAGTGCCAGCTTTGGACGTGCTGGGCTAATGTTATTTAATGCTCTTATTGTTCAACCAGAGGCGCGCAAACAGTGGCCACTGTTATTAAAGCAACTATACAATATCGGTGCACAATCATTGCTTATTATTATAATTTCTGGCTTATTTATCGGTATGGTGTTAGGACTGCAAGGTTATATCGTTCTGATAACTTATAGTGCTGAAGCTAGTCTAGGTATGATGGTGGCATTATCATTACTACGTGAGCTAGGACCAGTAGTGACCGCATTACTGTTTGCTGGACGCGCTGGCTCAGCACTGACTGCAGAAATCGGAATGATGAAGGCAACCGAACAAATTTCTAGCCTCGAGATGATGGCCATAGATCCTTTACGATATATCGTAGCACCGCGTTTTTGGGCGGGTTTAATTAGTATGCCACTATTGACAATGATCTTTATTGCACTGGGTATTTGGGGTAGTGCTATTGTGGGAATAGACTGGAAAAGTATTAATAGTGGTTTCTTTTGGTCAGCCATGCAAAGTACTGTGGTATGGAAAAAAGATGTCCTTAACTGCCTAATTAAAAGCATAGTATTTGCTATTAACATCACTTGGATTGCTATCTTTAATGGGTATGATGCTGTACCAACCTCTATTGGAATTAGTCAGGCAACTACCAACACCGTGGTATATTCATCATTAGCGGTATTGGGATTAGATTTTGTAATGACAGCACTGATGTTTGGGAATTGATTCAATGCAAACAAAGAAAAGTGAAATCTGGGTCGGGGCATTTATGTTAATTTCGCTATGTTCCACAATCTTTATCTGCTTACAGGCAGCGAATATTAAGTGGATAAGTAATAAACCAACGTACCGTATCTATGCGACTTTTGATAATATCGGTGAACTAAAAGTACAGTCGCCTGTAAAAATCGGAGGAGTAGTCATTGGCCGCATATCCGAGATTGAGCTTGATATCAAAACTTATACACCGCGAGTAACACTAGAAATTCAGGGAAAATATAATAAAATCCCAGATACTAGCTCTTTGTCGATTCGCACCGCTGGTTTATTAGGAGAACAGTATTTAGCATTTAATTTAGGTTTTGAAGACCCTATGATAGGTACTACCCTACTGAAAAACGGCGAAACTGTGCAGGACACTAAGTCAGCCATAGTTCTAGAAGACCTGATAGGCCAACTTCTCTATAAAAGCAGTTGTACTCAGCGCAGTGATTTGACTACTAATACAGCAACGCCCCCACTTATGTCAACTAGTCCTTAAATAAGGAATCTGATATGTTTAAATTTTTATCAATAGTAGCATTACTAATGATTATGCCGCTAGCCAAAGCAATTGATCAAGCTAATCCATACAATCTTATGCAAGATGCAACCAAAAAAACCTTTAATCGACTTAAAACTGAACAAATAAAAATTCAGCAAAACCCTAACTATTTGAGTACTATTGTACATCAGGAGCTTATGCCGTTTGTTCACGTTAAATATATTGGAGCATTAGTGCTAGGTCGCTATTATAAAGAAACAACATTGGAAGAACGTGAAATGTATTTCACCGCCTTACAAACTTATCTAGAAAAAGCTTATGGTCAAGCAATCGCAATGTACTATGGACAAAATTATCTGATTTCTCCTGAAAGACCCCTGGGCAATGCTAATATTGTAACAATCCGCGTAATTATTATTAATAATAACGGTCGCCCACCCGCACGTCTAGATTTTCAATGGCGTAAAAATACAAAAACCGGTTATTGGCAAGCATATGACATGATCGCTGAAGGTGTGAGTATGATTACTAGTAAGCAAAACGAGTGGGCTGCGACATTAAGAACTCAAGGTGTTAGTGGTTTAACTAAACAGTTACAAACCGCTGCGGCTCAGCTAATTATTTTAGATAAACATAATTGATGTCAACAGCACTTATCTATGAATCGCAGTCAAAAAAATTAATCCTACGCGGCGTGTTAGACAGGGACACACTCTTGCCGTTATGGCGGCAAAGAGACAAATTATTAGTAAATAAAACTGAAATTAATGTAACACACTTAAAAGAAGTGGATCCCGCCGGATTAGCATGTTTAATTCATCTACGTGCATATCAATACCAGCAAGGTGTTGAGTTAAAAATTTCCGGTACTAGCAGTCGACTAAAAAAACTGATGGCATTGTATAATCTTACTACAATTATGCTTGGTGATGCTGGTACACAACACATTTCCCTGTTATAATATAATATAATTTATACTAACCAAAATTTAAAAGAAGTTTTAAACAAATATAAATAACATATGAATACATACAATCCTTATACCATCTTAGATAGCCAGGTAATTTAGTTTTTAAGCATGCAGACAAACTAAAGATCAGTAGAAAATAGACTCCAGACAGTATCAGAATACGCTAATCAAATGTACGTTTCCTTTAATTTGCTGTATGCTTAGTATAATTTTAGAATTAAAAACTATGACGAATAATGATATAAGAAATATACTTATGCAAGCATTAGCGCTTGATGAAGTACATATCACAAGTGAAAATAATCACTTTCAAATAATTGCAGTAGGTGAAATGTTTGCTGCTATGAGTCGCGTTAAAAAACAACAAACAGTTTATGCACCCCTGATGGAATATATTACAGATAACCACATTCATGCTGTCTCAATTAAAGCATATACCCCAAAAGAATGGCAGAAAGACAAAAAACTTAACGGATTTTAAGGTGTTTTACCTTTGTAAAAAAATCGATATCTAGTTAGACCATAGAGACTATAAATGGATAAATTTCTTGTGCAAGGACGAACTCGTCTAAGTGGTGAAGTATCTATTTCTGGAGCTAAAAACGCTGCTCTACCCATATTGTTTTCTGCCCTCCTAGCAGAAGAGCCAGTGGAACTTCATAACATTCCAAAACTCAAAGATATCGATACTACTATTAAGCTACTAAGACATTTAGGTACTAAAATTAAAAATAATGGTTCAATACATATTGATACTAGTGGTATCAATAAGTTTTGCGCATCTTATGATTTGGTAAAAACCATGCGCGCATCTATCTGGTCACTAGGACCGTTAGTTGCGCGTTTTGGTCGAGGACAGGTTTCTCTACCTGGCGGCTGCGCAATTGGTGCACGTCCTGTCGATTTACATATTAGCGGTCTAGAACAACTCGGTGCTACAATAAAATTAGAAGAAGGTTACGTTAAAGCTTCTGTGGTGGGCCGTTTAAGAGGAGCGCGTATTGTGATGAATAAGGTAAGCGTTGGTGCAACTGTAACCATCATGAGTGCCGCAACCCTAGCCATCGGCACTACTATTATTGAAAATGCTGCACGCGAGCCAGAAATTGTTGATACCGCCAATTTCCTTAACATGTTAGGAGCAAAAATTAGCAATTCTGGTAACAGTACAATTACTATTCAAGGCGTAAAACGCCTTGGCGGTGGTGTATATCGCGTGCTTGCTGATCGCATTGAAACCGGTACTTTTTTGATTGCTGCTGCAGTTTCTCGTGGCAAAGTACTGTGTCGAAATACTTGCCCAGATGCATTACATTCCGTATTATCTAAGCTACATGAAGCGGGTGCAGACATAGATCTGGGTAAGGATTGGATTAGTCTGAATATGCACGGCCAACGCCCAACAGCAGTCACGGTATTTACTGAGCCCTATCCTGGTTTTCCGACTGATATGCAAGCTCAGTTTAGTTTATTAAACTTAGTTGCTAAGGGTACTAGTATAATTACTGAAACTATTTTCGAAAATCGTTTTATGCATATACCAGAGCTAATCCGCATGGGCGCACAAGCAAACATTCAAAACAACACGGTGATTTGCCATGGTGTTGAGCACCTGTGCGGTGCTCAAGTAATGGCAACTGATCTACGCGCTTCCGCTAGTCTCGTAGTAGCAGGTTGCATCGCAGATGGTACCACTATTGTTGATCGTATTTATCATATTGATCGTGGTTATGAACACATTGAAGACAAACTTTGCGCACTAGGAGCAAATATTAAACGCATGTAAAGTATACAACCACACTTCAGATAACACTCTTAATAGTTATTAAACTATTGTGGTTTATTGAATATGTATTATCCCTTCATACTAAGTTATCGTGTGTTATCTATTATAGATAACGGTGGCAATGTATTTATATTAATATAATCAACATGTTGCAAATAACGTGGAAGTTGTGTACCTTTTTGGCCACGCTCACCGCGAAATTTTTTGAGTTCTTCCGGTTTTAACGTTAGCTTTCGTTTGCCTCTATATAAAGTAATAGACATTTGCGATGATAAAACAAATAACCACAACACCTTATCGTTTTTGGTTACCTCCTTCACCGATGAAATAGATATAATCTTCTTACCCTTGCCTTTTGATATTTGTGGAAGATCTGTAATTGGGAACATTAACATACGCCCAGCTGCAGTAATTGATAATAGCATATTATGCACACTATCGATTTTTATGGGTGGTAGTACCTTAGCGTAGTCCGGTAAAGTAATTACCGTTTTACCAGCACGATTACGCGATACTAAATCATTAAAAATGCAAATAAACCCATAGCCAGCATCAGAAGACACTAATATTCTCTGATCATCGTGCGCCATTAAAACTTGTTCGATTATAGCGCCAGGCGGTAACATCAACTTACTACTAAGTAGTTCATATTGTCCGCGCCCCCAAGGTAGCGTTACTGGATCAAGCGCATAGCTACGCCCAGTAGAGTCTATAAATACTATCCACTGATTGCTCTTACCATGAGCTGCACTATAAAAGCTATCACCACTTTTATAATGCAACTCACCTAATTCTATGTCGTGCCCTTTTATAATACGTACCCAACCCATCCTTGATAGCACAACAGTCACCGATTCAGGCGGTAAAACATCATACTTATTCATCGCGTGAGCTGCTTTTCGCTCAAAAAGAGGTGATTGGCGATCGTCGCCATAGGCATATGCAGCAGATTGGATCTCTTTTTTAAGTAGGGCATTTAATTGGAGATTAGAGGCTAACAGTGCTTGTAGTTGATCTCGCTCTTTCGCTAAAGCATCCTGCTGAGTGCGCATTTTAGATTCTTCTAAATTAGCTAAATGTCGCAGTTTCATATCTAGAATCGCTTCCGTTTGAGCTTTAGATAGACTGAAACTCTTCATTAATAGTGATGTAGGTTCATCCTCAATACGGATAATATGAATTACCTGATTAAGCTTGAAGAAAGCGACTAATAAACCTTCAAGCAAATGCAGAGATTGTATGACTTTCTCAAGACGATCGTTAATTCGGCGACGCACTGTATCACGTCGGTAGGTAAGCCATTCAGTTAAAATTTCTACTAACCCTTTTACTTTTGGACGACTATCTAAACCAATCATGTTCATATTAACGCGATAGCTACGCTCTAAATCTGTAATAGCAAATAAATGATTCATTACTTGCTCTATATCCATGCAACTTGCATGCAATACAATAACTAGACGTGTTAAATTTTTGTGATCTGATTCATCACGAAAATCCTTGACCATCGGCAGTTTTTTGGCGCGCATCTGATTAGCCATTTGCTCCAGGAGTTTTGCTCCGGAAACCTGGTATGGCAATGCAGTGATCACTACATTATTATCTTCCTTTTTCCAAATTGCGCGCATGCGCACTGAACCACGACCATACTGATAAATTTTATGTATTTCATGACGCAAAGAGATAATCTCAGCTTTAGTAGGAAAATCTGGCCCTTGGATAAAGACGAGCAAATCTTCAAGCGAAGATTCCGGATTATCAATTAGTGCAACTATAGCGGCGGCTATTTCATGTACGTTGTGTGATGGGATATCAGTTGTCATACCAACAGCGATTCCAGTAGTGCCATTAAGCAAAATATTCGGTAAACATGCTGGTAATATCTTTGGTTCCTGGAGAGTCCCGTCAAAATTTGGTATCCAGTCGACGGTGCCATGACGCAACTCAGATAGCAGGACATCTGCATATTTAGATAATCGAGATTCAGTATAACGCATAGCGGCAAAAGATTTAGGATCATCTGGTGCTCCCCAGTTTCCTTGACCATCCACTAGTGGATAGCGATATGAAAATGGCTGTGCCATTAACACCATAGCTTCATAGCATGAACTGTCGCCATGCGGATGGTATTTACCCAGTACATCACCTATAGTACGGGCAGATTTTTTAAATTTAGCGCGATTATTTAGCTCTAACTGAGACATAGCGTAAATAATACGGCGTTGTACAGGTTTTAACCCATCACCAATACATGGCAATGCTCGATCCATGATCACATACATAGAATAATGTAGATAAGCATTTTCAGTAAATGAGTGTAGTGGTAAACGCTCTATATCATCATGCGTTAGATCACTCATTATTTTAATATCCTTAAAGCATACTATGATAAAATTTCTTCGGACAACATTAGAGTCATTTTGCTAAATATAATAACCTTTTAAAATGTCGCCCTATATAGGCAGTATAGTAGTAACTATAAGCTAAGAGTTAAAATTTAATGATTAATTATACTTTTTCTTGTTAAGATTTTATTCAGAAAATACTTTTAAATATTTTTCTAAAATCTTATCCTTCTTCGACCAGCAATCATAATACCTTGAGAATAAATTTTATCATTACATTTTGATTGCTTAGATACTATAAGAACAATAACATGTCGGAATTGCTTAAGTAGGAAATTCAGCTATATGTCCTTTATTGTTTAACCAATGACGGCGATCGTCTGTTCGCTTCTTGGCGAATAACATATCCATTATTGCAAGTGTTTGCAATAAATTTCCAGTATTCATTGTTAATTGAACTAAACGGCGTGTATGTGGATTGAGTGTAGTTTCTCGTAATTGATCTGGATTCATCTCACCTAGTCCTTTGAACCGCTGGACGTTTACTTTTCTTTTCTTATATTTAAGTTTTTCTAATAGATGTATTTTTTCTTGTTCGTCTAAAACATAGTACACCTCTTTACCAAGATCAATACGATATAGCGGAGGCATCGCCACATGCACATATCCACCTTTTACTAACACACTAAAGTGACGCACGAACAACGCACAAAGTAGTGCGGCAATATGCAAACCATCTGAATCTGCATCCGCTAACATACAGATTTTACCATAGCGCAATGCGCTAAGATCTGCGTTATTTGGATGAATACCTATCGCTACAGAAATATCATATACTTCTCGAGAGGCTAATACTTCATCAGCCGACACTTCCCACGTGTTAAGGATCTTGCCTTTTAGCGGCATGATTGCTTGGTATTCACGGTCTCTTGCCTGTTTAGCAGATCCACCGGCCGAGTCCCCTTCCACCAAAAAGAGTTCAGTTATGTTGCGATCCTGTGAGGTACAATCCGCTAGTTTACCTGGCAAAGCTGGTCCACTGATTGATTTTTTGCGCACTATCTTCTTAGTCTTACGCAGACGACACTGGGCGCTGCAGATTGCTAATGCAGCTAATTTTTCTGCCATATGAACATTCTGGTTAAGCCATAAGATAAAGGCGTTTTTCACTATGCTCGCAACAAAGGCCGTACACTTATATGAGGCTAGTCGCTTTTTAGTTTGTCCAACAAACTGTGGGTCCTGCAATTTTACTGATAAAACATAAGCACAGCGATCCCAAACATCCTCAGCTGATAACTTTATATTACGTGGTAAGATATTACGAGATTCGCAAAACATACACATTGCATGCCATAGACCTTGGCGTAACCCATTGACATGCGTTCCACCCTGCATAGTAGGAATGAGATTAACATAACTTTCAGTCAGTAGATCACCGGAGTCCGGCAGCCACAGGACTGCCCAGTCAACTGCTTCTTTTTCGCTAGTAGATTTACCAATAAACGGTACTTCAGGTAAAGTCGTAAAACCTTTCATTGATTCCATCAAATAATCAAGCAAGCCACTTCGGTAATACCAGCGATACTCGATACTGTGCACTTTATCAATAAAGAAAATTTCAAGTCCTTCGCACAATACTGCTTTTGCTTTTAGCAAATGACTTAAATTCGATACTGAGAAATACGGACTATCAAAAAACTGCTCGTTAGGCCAAAAATGAACGCTCGTTCCGGTATTGCGTTTGCTACAAGTACCGGTCACTTTTAAATCCTGCACCTTATTGCCATTTTCAAAGGCAATCCCGTAAATGTTGCCATGACGCTTGACTTGCACTTCAACCCGCTTAGATAAAGCATTAACTACTGAGATTCCCACTCCATGTAAGCCACCAGAGAACTGGTAATTTTTATTCGAAAATTTACCGCCAGCATGTAGGCGGCATAAAATTAATTCAATTGCTGGTATTCCTTCTTCTAGATGAATATCTACCGGAATACCTCGGCCGTTATCAATCACTTCTAGCGACTGATCAGTATATAAAATCACATCGATACGTTTAGCATATTTAGCTAAAGCTTCATCAATACTGTTATCTATCACTTCTTGGCCAAGATTATTTGGGTTCGTTGTATCCGTATACATACCGGGACGACGGCGCACGGGTTCTAGACCGCTGAGCACTTCAATAGCATCAGCATTATAACTAATTTGAGTCATCGTTAATTATTTTATAGTTCTTAAAAGATAGCGGAATCATCCGATTAGGATGACTGTTTTTCTGCATTTTACAAAGTATTACATTTTAAATTCAATATGTAGTCTCATCACTTATTTAATTAGCTCTGAGAAGAGTCGTAGGCTTTTGCTATTCGAGAATTGAAATCAATCATTCTACTATGCATCTTTTTGAATTAATATTTATTAAGTTATAAGTTATAAAAGGTTTTATATAAAACAGTATGCCTAAGACTAATAAAGAAAAATTTTACCAATTTTTACTATTTATTTAGAAAATCAAGTTCTATCGCACATTTGTTATAGTATTTATATTGCATCCAGTTATTCAAAACGATGTGTCTGTATCAGCGCTACAGTATCGATATAATATAACGTTAACATGTATTATAAGTTAACTTTTCGATCTCTATATGTATTCAGATAATACAAGGTTGACTAAAGCAACTATATCGGTAAATTAATAATTACGATAGGCAGTAAACTTAGATGATTAAAACTAAACAATATAGTAGCCGCTTAATAGCGTACTAATTGCGCTATACATTCTCTCTTTACCCTGCTTTTTTACTAAAACGAGTCATTTAAAAATAACTTTTCTTATACGGCACATCAATAACTCTTATGTATAGAATTTACATGTTGAATAGAAATAGGTTATAATAAAATATACTGATATATTGACACTATCATTAGAGAAGTACAACCGTAAGCAATATGATTCTCATAAAGAATCGAATACATTATGCATGTTAGTCGTTTTAGAAAAAGTCTTTGAATCATAAAATCTTATCTTAAATAACAAAAACACTGTCAGGCTTTTCATGACCGCTGAATAGATGATTTTCTTAGGATGATATATTAGTAGATACAAACATTTGATTATAGAATCCAATGTTTTAAGTGCTAGTGCAATCTTCATGTTAAATATACCTTGTGGTGTATCGAAATCAAGAAAATCAGACAAAGTATGTCACTCGTATCACTATACGCCACATTCTATGGGTGTATATTAATCACAAACTTTATGACATCAGCAGGATAATATCCTATATTATATATATGTTGTTTAATAAAATCTAATGAAACTTATGATAATATCAGCTACTTAACTGTGCTAAAAATATCACATCTATTATACTTATACTACACACGTCAATTATAGTATTATTAAGCGAACCTAATAATAACTCGCTAATGATACTTCAGTACTAGATGATGCTTTATCAAAACTAACATATAGACATTAATAAGCTCACATCTAAATCTTTTTAACTCTTAAGAAATCTTCATGTAGGTTATACAAGTCTTATCTAGTCAAGTTTCTGCTATCTAGATAAATAACTTCCTGATTTATCAGGCGATAATACTATAATTGCTCACTTATATATTAGTGAGCATAGTGATACTCCGCAATCTTATCAAATAATTAAGCGACGTACAACTTTGTTAGCATTACACACGTTCAATATCAAACATATCAGTTCAATTATTTTTATAAATCGTTACATAAAGGAATTCATATTAGTTGACTGCTGCAGTTAAAAATGTATGTAGTAAATCCATCTTAATATTCTTAATCATCATGTTGTATTTTCAAATTGCTACCTACTATGCTATAGCAATTTATTAGATTGCTATACTTACCATCACTACTCTGAAAATATTAAATCCTACGCTTAGCTAATGGTTCTTAGGATATTGCTTCATTGGCATTATATCTATAAACTTTAGCTTTATTTTTAAAACAATATTAAACGCACCAATAGAACCGACAGACGCGTATACTATATTCGCTCTCATAACGACGAGCTACATGAATCTTCGTGAGTTACTCATGGTAGTTACTACTTAATAAGGAGCTTTATGGGTAAAAAAGATGAATTAATTCAGACACATCCGCTTGTTGGTTGGGAGATCAGTACTATTGATGTTTACGACGCTATGATGATACGCCTTCATTACTTATCTTCACTAGATCAAGCACTCGAAGAAGCTCAAGTAGACAGAACACTTTGGCTTACTACAGATGTCGCGCGTCAATTAATAAACATTTTAGAAGCTGGGATTGCAAAAATCCAGTCTACTGCGTATCAAGCCCACATTATAAGTAAGCACTAATTTACACAATGAAAACCCAAAGCACCGTTAGTATCTCGGTGCTTTCTTAATGCTGTATAGCAGTTGTACGATTATAATTACGATGTTATAAGCATCCGATAAGTAATATATTATAAAAGAGAATAGGTATGTAAACTATAAGTTAATTGAGTAGTCATTGACATAGTAAACATTATGAAACACCTTTTATTCACGAGATTTTTAAAAAACGTCAAATATTTATTAAAAAATTCAAGAACACTGCTATTTTTCTTTTTTCTATTTTTTGATCTTGATATTGCAGTAAATGAGATACATATGGTAAATTATGCCATGGCTGTCGATGTCACTGTTTATTATAACTATTTACACATACTTAAAATCACCTCTTATAATACTGTGTATTTATCAATAAATTGCATATATCCTATATGGTTGCTAAAACTATTCTTTAGATAACTCGAAAGCACTGTGCCTGCGTAACATGTTTATATAACTATCAAGACTCTCTTTTAATTTTTCATTTATTATTATCTAAATACTCGATAGTATCTTAATGTATGGTTTTGTATATAAAACTAAAAATGAGATGTTACCTTAAATACTGTATTTCAAGAGTTAGTAGAAAGTTTTGTGTACATACACTCTTCTATAACAATATTCTTATATACAAGAGAAATTTTAGTGATATCTTCTTTCTATATCAAGAACCATAGAATAATCATTCATAGAATCTCTAATGAACGTTAATTATTTTAAATAATTACGAATATATGCACGTACTGCGCATTATTCGAATCATTAAAGTGTTATAAATAGCAGGATGCTATACATGACATGTTAAACAACCATCATATTAATGATATATTAGTATTATGACTTCAATAAACAAAAAATCTTTTTTATTGGCGTGAGAGGTATATAGCCGTGATAAGACTCTTGAATCCAAAAAAATAAATAATAAATTTCAACCCTTATAAAAATTTTTTTGCAACTGTTAATACTTGATACAATCCCTGTATTTGCAGTTACCTGGCACGCTACACGAAAAGTCTTTCACTAAAATTTTGCACGAAGCATTAAAATACTGAAATCATATGCTATCGCATATGTTAAAAATAAAAAACAATCTATTATAATGTTGTTCAGTCAATACACCGTGTCTTTAGCAGAGATAAATAGACAGGAGGCTAGTCATGCTGGTACGCGCATGAAGCAGAAACAACTTTTATCTCTATACGCATTAATTCTTAATACTTATTTATTTACCTGCGAAATGCTATCACATACAGATACATATGTATAAATTGGCGCTTATAGTTATACTATAAGCTAAACAAGCAATTTATTATAAATGCTCCACCAAAAGTGTGCAAAGCTCACAATCATCATCATACAAATAGTTACACCTTGCAATTTTTAAGACTCTAAACGAAATAACTACGTTTTAGAGTTCCAAAAAACGTTACTACTAGACGTTTTATGTTATATTATAGCAATTTAACTAATAAATGTAGACATTGACTCTTTTAACTATCTCCATACATCGAGAAACTTTACTGTAAGATAAAGTTTTATTCACTTGTTTGCTTATATAAAAATTACCAGAAAACTACTTTTTTTACCATATTATATTGCTATATTACTCTTCTCTCGCAGCAATCTGTTTTTCATATAAAATATCCTGGTGCCTCAAGTAGTCTTAAAAAATCTTTAAGTGCTTATAAGCATCATGATTACACGCAATCTGTACACGATCTATTTTTGAAAAATATATCACTCAAAAAAGATTACTATAATATTAAGATACATACTCATTATAATACAAACTATCATATGTACTATATTCATAAAATTGAACTTTTTGATGATACGGATTATAAAGCAACAAAATAAATAACGAATATCGAGTTCTTTTGAAGAACATATATGCTATATCATAGTGGAAGCGTAAAAATAAAAGTGTGAATCCCCGCAACATTCCTTGAATAGATGACTGAGTGAACAACAAAACTAACGCATTTGCAATTAGAAGTATAAATGCTATTTAGTTAAATATTTATATTACAGCTAAGGATCCAAGAATCCTCTGGTTTAGTTTGTGTTACATCTATCTTGTAAATATTTAAATGGATTGAATATCAAAGATTCTTTAATCACTGTAGACATCGCATGAATAGATTACATCTCTAAATCCATCGGTTATCTAACTGTTTGTATAGTTAAAAAATAATATTAGTGATAAAGATCCACTGTTCCACTGTATTCACGCATATGATCAATCTAGCTTGACAATACGAATAATCAACTATTCACACTCATGTGTTATAAAAAACTTACCACCTATAAAGCTAGTTTTAGCTATATACTTGTAAGTTGACAAACGAATAAAATTTCTAACAATAATATTTATTTCTCTGTATTTATATTGTCAGTTAATGCCTAGTCACGCAACTTTTCATAAAGTATGTACTAATCAACGGACTAGCTTAACACTATAAAGATGCACGATAACACATATAGCGCTTTTAGTACAAACATAATCATCGTTAATATTGTGATCACTTAAGCTACTTTTTAGTAGCATAAGTTAACAACTAGTATAGCCATTGCTATTATACTTTTATTCGTAAACAATTGATTCATAAAAACAGCTACAAAAACACTTCATAAAATAACATCTAATTGTAGAGTGTTTACTATAACATTCATGAATAACCTAAGCGTAGTTAACCAAGGTTGCTCGGGGAGATTCGAACTAAGAACAAGAATCGTGCATCACTGCTAATATAGCGTTCATACCATCGTATTATTGCCATTCTTAAAATCAGTACTGGTTTTGCCTACATAAACAATAAAGTTATTATGGCGTTAACAATATCAGAATCGGCTTGTCATTACAAGAATGATTAACTAATTAGCAATAATTAACTGCTCGTTAACTATATAAGGCAACAATTATGTTATGTAAACTGCAGATACAACCTGATTGCTATTTTTAATTGTTATTACTAATTTTTTTTAAATACCCGTGTCTTTCCTGAAAATACTGTAGACACGTATGGATACGTTATGTTAAATGATATTCTGTTAATCTGTTTATTAATCGTGGTCAGTGCATTTTTCTCGCTGTCTGAAATATCTCTAGCGGCATCACGTAAGATTAAATTACAATCAATGGTAGATGAAGGAAATGTTAATGCGACTAGAGTTCTAAAACTACAAGAAACACCAGGGCTCTTCTTTACTGTAGTGCAAATTGGTCTAAATTCTGTAGCCATACTTGGCGGAATTATTAGCGATGCGAGCTTTTCTCCGTACTTTGAACGCCTTTTTTCTGGATTACTATCACCAGAACTAGCAAAACAAGTTAGCTTTATCTGTTCTTTTGTACTAGTAACGAGCTTATTTATTTTATTTGCAGATTTGACCCCAAAGCGCATCGGTATGATCGAACCAGAAATTGTCGCCGTACGAATTATTAACCCAATGCGCTTATCGATTGTGGTTTTTAGTCCCTTCGTTTGGTTTTTTAACGGAATAACTAACTGCATCTTCCGATTATTTAAACTACCGATGGTGCGTAAAGATGATATTACCGCCGATGATATCTGCGCAGTCGTCGAAGCTGGCGCATTAGCAGGTGTGCTGCGCAAACAGGAACACGAACTAATTGAAAACGTCTTTGAGCTAGAATCACGTACAGTGCCATCTTCTATGACTTCACGAGAAAGCGTAGTATATTTTGATTTACATGAAAGTGAAGCGAGCATTATTAAAAAGGTCTCAACTAATCCACATTCTAAGTTTCTTGTATGTAATGGCCATATTGATCAAGTGATCGGTTATGTCGAGTCTAAAGATCTGTTAAACTGCGTCTTAAGAAATCAACGATTAACATTAAGCAGCGATATGCAGATACGTTCTGCAATAATTTTACCAGACACTCTAACATTGTCGGAAGCGCTCGAAAGTTTTAAAACCGCCAAAGAAAACTTTGCTGTAATACTTAACGAATATGCGTTAGTTGTCGGCATTATCACACTGAGCGATGTAATGACAACGCTAATGGGGGATTTAATCGGGCAAGGCCAAGAAGAACAGATTGTAGCACGCGATGAACATTCATGGTTGATTGAGGGCGGTACGCCGATTGAAGATGTAATGCATGTACTAAATATCGAAGCGTTTCCACAAGCAGAAAACTATGAAACCATTGGTGGTTTCATGATGTATATGCTACGAAAGATCCCCAGACGCACCGAATTTATTAAATATGCCAGCTACAAATTTGAAGTATTAGATATTGTTAATTACAAAATTAATCAATTACTAGTGACACCTCTGAGCAACAATTTAATCGCAACATTATCTGAGGATACTCGCGCATCGCAATAACTGCATGACTGTTATAATAAACTATTAATAAGGATAAAATACCGCTTTATGACTGCGAAAAGACCTTAACGATTTTGTTTAGGATAACCATTCTGACTCACAGTTCACTGATAACCGAATATTAGATTTATTCGGTGATTACTTGCTATGCATTTTAAATATTATGCGCTTCTATTTCTCATTCGAATGTATCTTTTCCTTAATACATACATAACTACAACATGAATGTTAATACATGCAATGAACTCTCAGATTGATAGTAAGATAATATGAGTGCCCCACTCTTTGCACTGAGCACTTGAATTTTAAGTTATCTCTTTTACTTTTTCAGACGTCATGATTAGAGAGCATCATATTCATTAGTGTGCTGCACGTCCAGCATACTTATTACACTTAGGTAGATATAATCTATGTTAATTTTTATTATTAAGGCTGTTTCTTGACTAGCATACCGTCACATTAAATAGGCATTCATTATAGAAGTTTAATACTTTTAATAAATAAAATCTTCTAATTATTCTCAACTATCTTTTGTAACATTATAGATTACTTGAAAATGTCCTTATACTTACTTAATGCATTTGTGCAACAAACTAGACAATTTATCTATATACAAAACATTATCACTCGTCTATTAATTTATATCTAGAAAGGTATAGTGGCTATCCTAATATCCATCAATTTGCTAAAATGGTTTATACAATTAGCCAATATTCTCTGCCAGATACTTGATAAATTCTATAGTTTATAAGCTAATAAAATAGTTTGCTACTAATTTTAGGATACCTATACCTCTAAATAGGTAATGACTTATACGCTGATATATAAAAAATCTTATGTAGGCAAAATACCTGAATCATGATACATGATATTAGAGAGTTTTAACAAAAAACTAGAAGAAGACCTGCTATGTAATCATATACTCACTCATCTAAGGTGCCCCAATAGCCACAGATTAGGTTCTCTCTTTTACCTAACAGTGCATAAAATTTTATTGTTAAAATAGTAAGTACCAAAAAATAATCAATTATTTTCAATACATACGAGCCTTTACTTATTTTTTCCAATATTAGATAAGTAGTGATAAGTCGGTAAATAGCTTACAATACGATCAGTACAACAATTACGCAGCATCAACACTTTACCTCATCCTTAAGATTTTCTTAGTCTTAATAATTTTGATTTGTAAGTCATTAAATCCATAAGGAAAAACTGAATATACAACTTACAATATAATAAGCATAAAATTACTGTTTCATAGCACGTTCAAAAGCAGTAACGATTTCAGTTTTAGCTACAGTAACGTCTGCCCAACCTTCTACTTTGACCCATTTTTCTGTGTCTAAATCCTTGTAATGCTCAAAAAAATGAACAATTTTAGCACGCAATAGTTCTGACAAATCACTTACATCCTTAATATTATGGTATTCCTTGGTCAGCGTACTATGTGGCACAGCAATCAATTTAGCATCCTTACCGGCTTCATCCATCATCTGCAGTAAACCAACTGGACGACAACGGATTACTGTACCTCGTTGCAACGGATATGGCGTCGGCACAAGTACATCAACTGGGTCACCATCTAAAGAAAGCGTCTGATTTATATAACCATAATTGCATGGATAGAACATTGCCGTAGACATAAAACGGTCAACAAACAGTACGCCAGTATCCTTATCGATTTCATATTTAATCGGATCAGCATGAGCTGGAATTTCAATGATAACATAAATGTCTTCCGGTAAATCTCTGCCAGCTGGAATTAAAGTTAAACTCATATCAGTTATCCTTAATCTTATCGAAAAAGCAAAAGCAACGATTATTCCTGTATTTGCAAGGAATAAAGATAAACACATAGAATCAGGAAAATGTAATACTCTTACCGACCTGCATACTAACTGCCTTACTGAGCACACAATAAAAAGACTGATCAGTACGATCACACAGCCACCTACCTTCACAATAATTGAAGTGATAACCATTCATGTTGGTAGCCAACCATATTTGATGGCGTGCTTCTTGGCTGTTTATGATAATTTTTCTTCCGTTTTTAACACTTATCGTCATTGTACTACCATGAGTTTCATAATCAATATCCACATTACCAGAGAAATTATCTAGAGTCTCTTCAATATTAAGTATTAACTGGTCAACTAAATGATAAAACTTTCGATTGTTCATGCTCAATGCCTATTGATTTTTATGATTTACCTGCGATTATAGAGAGATTAGTTGTATAAACTATAGGCATTAATATCAATGCACACACTAACACGCTATATACTCCTAGCAGTGCTACTCGCTGATCTCTCTGGTTGTGGCCTGAAAGGCCCATTGTACTTTCCTGCTGACAATCCTATTAGTGCAAACTAGAAATATCTCTTATTTTAACGGGCTTAAAATATAAAAATACTCATTGTTAAGAAAAACAATCAATAAACGATTGGAATCTACCTAGATGCTATTAACCTATGTCAGCAGTATGCCATGATAGATGGTGGAGTTATAAGATGCAATTTTCTAAAATGCACGGCCTTGGAAACGACTTTATGCTGGTTGATGCTGTGACGCAACATGTCCATTTTTCACCTCAATTAATCCGTAAATTATCTGATCGGCACCGGGGAATAGGCTTTGATCAATTACTGGTCATCGAGCCACCTTCCGATCCTAAAGTAGATTTTCACTATCGCATCTTTAATGCGGATGGCAGTGAAGTGACCCAGTGTGGCAACGGCGCCCGCTGTTTTGCACGTTTTGTATACCTCAAAGGGTTGACTAATAAGCGTGAGATCCGAATCAGCACCCAGAATAAATGCATGGTGCTCAACCTTAATAGCAACGATCAAGTGTCTGTTAATATGGGGGAACCTAATTTTGATCCACAGGCAGTGCCATTCCGTGCGACACAAGCCAAAAAGATTTATATCATTCGTGCTAGAGAACATGCTGTACTATGTAGCGTAGTATCAATGGGCAACCCACATTGTATTGTGCAAGTAGATGACATACACACCCCTAAAGTATTACTGCTTGGACCCCTATTAGAAAAGCATGAACGTTTTCCTGAAAAAGCTAACGTTGGCTTCGTACAAGTGGTCAGTCACGAACATATCAAGCTGCGCGTCTATGAACGTGGTCGCGGTGAAACAAAATCGTGTGGAAGCGGTGCTTGTGCAGCGGTAGCAGTTGGTATTCATCAGAAACTATTATCTGAATCAGTGCGTGTAGAATTACCGGGTGGTAGTTTACATATCCATTGGAAAGGGCCAGGTAACTCGCTGTTTATGAAGGGTCCAGCAACTCATATTTATGATGGATTTATTCAGTTATAAAAAATATAGCAGGGAAGAATATCATCACACATTGCAATGAGTGATGATATTGTCATGTAGTTTCTTCTAAAAGAAGATATTTATTTTTGAAGATACGTAAAATTAAATAACTGTGTACTCCTTCTCCGATATACAATTATGTATCTCTAGTAATGTAACACCAATGTATTGAGAACATCCAAAAACTCTTAGTAGAGGTCATTACCTCTATTAAGATTGTCAACCAAAATCTACAAACTTTATTAAGTTGTCTTATTATCATTAATGACTTACAGAACATGATACAGTGTTTTAGTGCAGCATACGCAACTTTAAATATTCCGGTTTTATGATAGCTGACTTATTTATTTTTATAACATTATCGCACTATTTTATTTCACATACGTGACTCCAATAAGAGTGATATGCTCAGTATGAATGATTAAGCATGTAAGTCATGCTCAAGATTTCTTTAGTTATGAGATAGATATAAGTATCTGCATCTATTACTGATAAGATCAACAAGAAAGTACAGTAATCTTGCTAATGCTTGATGATCTAAATACATGAGCTATATTAGTATTTACTAACATCAATATCGGCAATTTTCTATTAATCATCATAGATAATAATAGATTAATTAACACATATACTATGCATAGTACTTGAAAAGAAAGAATCAAACGTATGAACTCACTTACAATGAGTTCGAAACAACCCGTCAATACTTTATTCAGTATTTACACCGAAATACTCAACTTAGAGCCACTAACCACTCTCCATTCGTATTACCTAAAGAGGTAAATGTGCCTCGCGAAACATATAAATAGCAGAAATTAGACGGTAATATAGCATATTGCAGTCGTGGAGATAATCTATTATCATTCATAAGCATAGTGCTAAGTTTTCATGTCTCACAAGTTTTCTGGAGCAGTTGGTTAACTAGTCTGTACTATATAACACCCTCTAACAAACACCCTTATATCTAAAAAGATGTTAGTATCTTTTAAAATATTCATATTAATCAAGCACATTGATTACTACATGTTCATGTTAATAATGCAATGATTATGCACAATCACTCTACATTCAAAGATAATATGAATAATAGTATAATGATTGTTCACTATTACAAAGTAAGTGTTTACTATATTAGTATAACGGTGATCAAGTTTTCTCTGATAAGTATTATACTTATAAGCCCAAGGTTTTACGGGTCGATAGAAACCCTCCCTAATCATCATACTAAATTAGTATATACATACTGTTCAGGATAGAGAAAGATGCCATCTTCCGCATAACTAAAAGATTAAAATTTTGGCATAACATATAAACACACCTGTTTATTAGGACGTCAATATCTATATTTATCTAAAAACCGCGAGTTTAATGAATTATTTATATACTAAAATCTAAGCAACACCAATTATCAGCATATGTTTTTATCCAGATAACCTGACTAGCAGCAAGATTTACACTTAATGTCATTCTTAATGTTCGGAAAAATATGCGATGTCATCCATCCGTAAACTCAACAAGGAAATCGTGATGTATTACTACCGTTCTCTTCGCCCGCTAGCAGCTCTAACCTTTGATTTAGATGACACACTTTATGACAATCACCCGGTCATTAGAAAAACCGAGCAGAAAGCAGTAGCTTTTTTACAAAAATATCATCCTAGACTAATTAACTTCCAAGTGGCAGATTTATACCGTTTACGTCGGAAACTACGTAAAAAAGAGCCAGAGATTTATCACGATGTCACGAGGTGGAGATGGCGTGCTATCCATCTGGCACTTAGCCAGCATGGTCTATGCAATACTGCATCTACTATAGGTGCGAATCACACAATGCAACATTTCGCACTGTGGAGAAGCCAAATCGAGGTGCCATCGGAGACGCATACTACTCTCGCAGCCCTAAGGGAACGCTATCCACTAGCGGCAATCACAAATGGCAATGCCGACATATCTTTATGTGGATTAGCCGATTACTTTCAATTCGTGCTTCGTGCC
The DNA here is from genome assembly GCA_020541285.1 of Candidatus Gillettellia adelgis. Classification (GTDB taxonomy): domain Bacteria; phylum Pseudomonadota; class Gammaproteobacteria; order Enterobacterales; family Enterobacteriaceae; genus Gillettellia; species Gillettellia adelgis. The sequence continues at coordinate 1,232,768 of CP047043.1, forward strand.
GGTCTAGATGGTCGTGCTAAACCTTATCAGGACATGTACCAGTTAGCTAGTCAGCGTCTTGGCGTTGTAGCTGGGAAAATTCTCCATGTAGGTGATAATCTGAATACTGATATCGCTGGTGCATTACATTCGGGTTTTCAAGCCTGCTGGATTAATGAAGATCATCGTTGTTTTATACAAACCGTCCAACCCCACTTATTGCCGCATATTGTAATTCCACGGTTAGAATCACTAGTAACATTACTATAATTCTTCATTATAAACACATACATATTCTAATATAGACTTATCTCTTAGAGACTTCTTTAACTAATACTCATTAGCGCCTATGGACACTGCCAATATATTCAACAATCTAAATGAAAAACAACGTCAAGCTGTTACAGCACCGCTCTGTAATTTATCAGTTATAGCCGGCGCAGGCAGTGGAAAAACTAGGGTACTAGTACATCGCATTGCCTGGCTATTGTCCGTAGAGCATTGTCCAGCATCTTCAATCATGGCGGTGACTTTTACTAACAAAGCTTCAGAGGAAATGCGTCATCGTATTGAATGTTTAAGCGGTGATCAACTGAGTGACATGTGGATCGGTACCTTCCATGGTCTAGCACATCGCTTGCTACGTGCACATTATATAGAAGCTAATTTACCGAAGGATTTTCAGATTTTAGATAGCACAGATCAACTACGTCTAATAAAACGTATAATTAACTTTTTGAATATTAATGAAATGCAATTAACATCGCGGCAGGCTATATGGTACATTAATAAAATAAAAGATGAAAATTTTCGCTCGCAACACATTAAGTGTTCTAATAACCCAATCGACGTCGTTTGGCGGCGTATTTATCAAGCGTATCAAGAGATTTGTGATCGTTCAGGACTAGTTGACTTCACCGAATTATTGCTGCGCGCTCACGCGCTTTGGTTGAATAAACCTCATATTCTTCATGATTATCGCAAGCGATTTACCAATATTCTAGTTGATGAGTTCCAAGATATTAATAATATCCAATATGCTTGGATCCATCTACTTGCCGATAACAATAGCAATGTAATGATCGTTGGCGATGATGACCAATCAATCTATAGCTGGCGTGGCGCACAAATTAAAAATATGCGACGTTTTCTACAAGACTTTCCTAGTGCAAAAACCATCCGTCTAGAACAAAACTATCGCTCGACCAGCAACATCCTGAAAGCGGCTAACACACTTATCGCTTACAATGATGAACGTATAGAAAAAAATCTATGGACAGATAGGGACCAAGGTAAGCCCATTTTAATCTACTGTGCTGACAATGAGCTTAATGAGGCATGGTTCGTGGTTAACCGTATCAAAATTTGGAGGGATAATGGTGGTACATTAAACGACTGCGCAATTCTTTATCGCAATAACACCCAATCTAGAGTGCTAGAAGAAATGTTGTTACAATCTAATATGTCATACCATATTTACGGTGGTCATCGATTCTTTGAGCGCCAGGAAATTAAAGATGTTATGGCTTACTTGCGTTTAATATCTAATTGCAATGACGATACAGCTTTTGAGCGGATAATTAATATCCCAACACGTGGTATTGGCAGACAAACCCTTGACATAATACGTAAAACAGCACGCAATAATAAGCTCACAATGTGGCAAGCAACACAACAGCTTCTGCACAAAAAAACACTCGATGTCCGTGCAATCTCTACCCTACAACGCTTTATTACATTAATAAATTCATTGACGTCTGACATTATAAACATGCCACTTCATATCCAAACTAAACATGTAATTCACAAATCTGGATTATTTTTAATGTATCAACAAAAAAAAGATAAAAATAGCCAAGCCTATCTTGAAAACCTAGAAGAACTAGTGACAGCGACGCAGCAATATAATCATCAAAATAACAATCACAATTTAACGCCGATGCAAGCATTTTTATCGCACGCAGCATTGGAAGCGAGCAATAACCAAGCTAGCATCTATCAGGACACGGTAAAATTAATGACTTTACACTCATCTAAGGGATTAGAGTTTCCGTCGGTATTTATCGTGGGTATGGAAGAAGGCATGTTCCCTAACCAAATGTTATGTAGTAACAGCGACCAGTTAGAGGAAGAGCGTCGCCTAGCCTATGTAGGTATAACACGTGCAATGCAGCAGTTAACGCTGACTTACACTAAAATGCGCCATCTTTACGGTATCGAAGTCTGTCACAGACCTTCTCGCTTTATTAAGGAATTACCAAAAAGTTGCATAAAAGAAATACCTCTGCACACTAACCTGTCACATCGAATCGATCATTATCATACCAATATATCTATAAATGATAACTATACCGGCTACAAACACGGCCAACGCGTAAAACACTCTAAATTTGGTGAAGGTATCATCATAAAACTAGAAGGTCACGGCAAGCATAGCCGCTTGAAAATTGCTTTTCCAATATACGGGGTGAAATGGTTTGTAGTCGCGCATACCTGCCTAAAAATACTATAAGGCCATAATAACGAACACTTTAAGTTAACCTATATAACTAAAATCAGGAACATTAGATCTTAACTACCAAAGTACATCGAATGTACTCTTAGCTACAGTATTTGAGATGTTTGCCTCACTAAAGACACGTTTTATTAAACCTTAAAGTTAATCTTACTGAATTTATAGAATTCACAAAAATCTAACGTATATACAGCTTAAGATATTTTTTAATTATTTAAAGAATATATAACTAGAATCTATTAAAATCATGCGTGATTATCTTGACTTCTATTTTAATATCCTATGCACATATCAAAAAACAACAACATTTTAATATGTAATACCATGAATCTAGAATCATAAAATTATCATACATGATCAATATTTAACCATTCTGTTTAAAATGGTACGCCCTATAGGATTTGAACCTATGACCTACAGCTTAGAAGGCTGTGGCTCTATCCAACTGAGCTAAGGGCGCACTAAATTTTTAAGTCTCTTAAATAAATTATACGATCAATATTTATTGAGTCAATGTCTTTTAATAGCGTTATTATTATAGACAGTATGATGGCTAATTTATAAACTCATCCGTACGTTATCATATAAACGCTACTATGCAATTTAGATAGCAAGTAAGTGCGCGTATAGTTAATAACAGAAAAAACAGATTATATTATTGATAAAATACATCATTTATAATAAAAAATTAGTGAATAATAGTATATTTATCTTTTAAATGAATAGCATTATTCTTACTTCTTAAATGATGGGTATTATCACTAATGACAGCAACAATTCTTAACGGCACAAGCATTGCACAGCAAGTGAAAAATAAAGTGGCTGAGCAAATCAAAAAACGCTTGTTAACTGGTAAACGCGCTCCAGGTCTGGCGGTAGTACTAGTTGGTAAAAATCCAGCCTCACAGATTTACGTTGCTAGTAAACATCACGCCTGCAATGAAGCAGGCGTGATTTCTCGTACCTACAATTTACCTGCCACCACTAGTGAACCTGAACTACTAGCATTAATTGATCAATTAAATACTGATTTAGAAATTGATGGCATTCTATTACAATTGCCTCTACCCGCTAGTCTTAATACTATAAAAGTATTAGAACGCATCCATCCAAAAAAAGATATTGATGGTTTTCATCCTTATAATATTGGCCGTCTATGTCAACGCATACCTACACTACGGCCATGTACCTCACAGGGTGTGATCACTCTACTCGAGCGTTATAACATTGATACTTATGGCCTCAATGCTTTGGTAGTTGGTGCTTCTAACATTGTTGGCCTACCGATGAGTATGGAGTTACTATTAGCCGGTTGTACCACTACGATTACCCATCGATTCACCAAGAATTTATGTTATCATGTTAAAAGCACTGATCTTCTAATTGTAGCAGTCGGTAAGCCAGGTTTTATTCCTGGTCACTGGATCAAACCAGGCGCTATTGTCATAGATGTTGGGATAAATCGTCTAGAAAATGGAAAAGTAGTGGGTGATATAGATTTTCTCACTGCCAGAAAACGTGCCTCTTACATCACACCGGTGCCAGGCGGTGTTGGACCAATGACTGTTGCTATGCTCCTACAGAATACTCTTCAAGCTTGCATAGGGGCATCAAAATTAGAGTATTCATTCTAAATAAGGACAGCAGAGATGTTAGTACAGGTGATTACTGGAGTGTTACTCTGTATCATCCATGATAGTATTAAGACATATGCATAAGAAAGCTTGAAAATAACATACCCTAACCATAGAACCTGTAAAGATACAAGTCAAGCTCTCACCCTAAAAGCTATAAAATTAGTTCCAACAAATTGGTCGCATTACATAGGAATAGACTAATAGTTAAAACATACCAAAAATCACTAAAGATCATTGACTGTTCACAAGCCAATTCGTTTTTTATCTAAATTCTACTCATCAGCAGAAACAATAATAACGCTAGGACTCTTAATTACAGACACTATGATTAAAAAGTATAATTGCATAAAATCTATCTCATTTTATAGAAGCGAGTACTTCAGTTGCACTACTAAAACTGTTTATATTCATACATTTATATATTAGTTATTAATAGCATTAAATCATAACTCAGATGAGATAACATGCAAACAATTAGAACTCCGATGGGTATTTGTACATCTTAAATTATAATGTATATACACCATTATTAAGACTAATTAACGAATAAATATTCATTGAATCTCTTGTTTATAACATTATCGCTAATGATGACACTCTTAGGTATAAGAGGATTGTTTATTCTTCTAGGTTAATAAGCATGACAGTGTAAAGACATGGTTAAAGTTAACAAAACTACAAAGGAGCATATTAAAGAAATTACCCTATTCATTCATCGTGTGCCTGTATAACATACAAAAAGCATCACATATAACGACATGCTTTTCGAAAAATGTAGATTATAACAAGCAGAATAACCGTATCTATATAAACACTATAGATGTCCTGCAATTAAATAGTATAATTAAAAGGATTAATGTTAATGCCTCGATGCTACAGTATATACCCCTAAGTTAAGATGGTATCTATTAAATGTTATAGTGAACCGTTTAGTTATTAAACACTGAACTATATAGTAGATAATATCTATAGTTGACCTAAATTGGTGTTTTATCAGTATCCTCATGATTGTAGAATATTTTTTATGAACATCAAGTATGTTAGATAGTTATATGTATAAAGCTAAGTTAGCAATCGCGATATGACAGGTAATGGATATAAAATATCTGTATTGTCACATCTGTTTATAATTACCTTCATTATTTTACAAGATAGGTAAGTAAACGTGCATTATCTTACGCTGAAGCTGACTACCAGTTGAATTCACTAACTAAAGTTTATTGCACCCTTATTGCTCTTTGTATTGTCATTTGGACTATGGAATGCCTCAATGCTAAAGATTTTTAATACCTTCAGTCGTAAAAAAGAAGAGTTTAAATCCATTAATCTAAAAGAAGTTGGTATGTATGTGTGTGGAGTAACTCTTTACGATTTATGCCATATTGGTCATGCACGTACCTTTGTCGCCTTTGATGTAGTAGCACGTTATTTACGTTATTTAGGTTATACCCTTTATTATGTCCGTAACGTTACTGATATCGATGATAAAATTATCCAACGTGCAGCAGAAAATTTTGAAACTTACAATCAACTAACCGAACGTATGTTGGCGGAAATGCATGTTGATTTTGATGCTTTGTTAATTGAACGCCCGGATAAAGAACCACGAGCTACTCAACATATTGCTGAAATCATTGAAATCATTAAGCGCTTAATACATCGTAAGCATGCCTATATAGCTAGCAATGCTGATGTGATGTTCTCTGTTAGCAGCGATCCAAAATACGGTATTCTATCAAGACAAGCGTTAAAGGCACTGCAACCTGGTGCACGCATTAAGATTAAAAATGTTAAGCATAATCCAATGGATTTTGTGTTGTGGAAAATATCAAAACCAGGTGATCCAAGTTGGAAATCACCCTGGGGAATGGGTCGTCCTGGTTGGCATATCGAATGTTCTGCCATGAATAGTAAAGCACTAGGTAGCTGCTTTGATATTCATGGTGGTGGTTCGGATTTAATCTTCCCACATCATGAGAATGAGATTGCTCAATCTAGTTGTGTATATGAAAATAGTTACGTTAATTACTGGATGCACTCTGGCATGGTAATGATAAATAAAGAAAAAATATCTAAATCTCTAGATAACTTTTTTACTATTCGCAATATACTAAGCAATCATGATGCTGAAACAGTCCGTTACTTTTTAATGTCCAGTCATTATCGTAGCCAGCTAAATTATAGCGAAGCTAACTTAAATCAGGCACGTAATGGGCTGGAAAGGTTGTATACTGCTTTACGTGGTACAGATTTTTCTGCTATTCCGGTTAAAGGAAGTAGTTTTGAAGCACGCTTCCGTGAAGCGATGGACGATGATTTTAATACTCCAGAGGCTTACTCAGAATTATTTAAACTGGCGCATGAAATCAATCGCCTTAAACATAAAGATAAAGTGGCGGCCAACCGAATGGCGGCAGTAATGCGTAACTTAGCAAAGGTCTTGGGCCTGTTACAACAACCACCGGAACAGTTCCTGAAAAATAAAGTACGAGTTAATGGTATTGAAAAAATAAAAATTGAAGCGTTAATTAAACAGCGTGATAAAGCACGAGCATCAAAAGAGTGGATTTTAGCAGATGCTGCACGTGACCAACTAATAGAGATGAATATTCTTCTTGAAGATGGGCCGCAAGGTACCACTTGGCGTTTCAAGTAATTTAAGTAGGTATATAATCATTGATACTATCGATATTTATCAAGATAGAAACTGGTCTTGCTTGCAGTGATTTTTATTATTTTTACTTATCTGTGTTACTAACTAACGTAAAATTTTCGAGAGTCGCAAACTAAATCTTTCATTTTATTACTGTATCCCAGGAGCAGTGTACTAAAGCATTCCAATTAAATTATCGCTTTATTACAATCATTGAGACCCAATTGGTATCATTAGTAAGTGTGCGTATATTAAGAAAATCAAGAAAAGTTACGCAATATCTTAATTGTTATATTTTTAATTAAATACGTGTTTTCATTCTGGTAAAATAAGCGATATTTTATAATTGAATGGTTTATTCGGCAGGAGCACCATGCTAGGTGCAGCATGCAATTTTAATACATCAGTCTTTATCCATTATTTTGCTTTCTATAATCTATATTTTTCGAAACGTATCTCGTTATGTGTGATTTTCTTTTGTATGTTACAGGCATACGATGAATGAACAGGGTAATTTCTTTAATATGCTCCTTTGTAGTTTTGTTAACTTTAACCATGTCTTTTCACTGTCATGCTTATTAACCTAGAAGAACAAACAATGCTCTTATACCTAAGAGTGTCATCATTAGCGATGATGTTATAGACAAGAGATTCAATGAATATTTATTCGTTAATTAGTCTTAATAATGGTGTATATACATTATAATTTAAGATGTACAAATACCCATCGGAGTTCTAATTGTTTGCATGTTATCTCATCTGAGTTATGATTTAATGCTATTAATAACTAATATATAAATGTATGAATATACACAGTTTTAGTAGTGCAACTGTGAAGTACTCGCTCCTATAAAATGCTATGATTTTATGAAATTATACTTTCTCTAATCACAGTGTCTGTAATTAAGAGTCCTAGTATCATTATTTGACTACTGACGAGTGGAATTTTAGTCAAGAAATAACATTTGTATATAAAAGCATCCGCAATGATAACCAGTATATCCCCGTAATGTTTGAATGTCTAAAAACATATAAATAGACTGGTTAATTAATCGAAACTAATTTAAAAAAAATCTTTTACTTTCGTTGATGAATTAAACGTTAAGCGTAATATTTATGCATGCTTTTGCAGTTATCTTGACAAGTAATGATAGCGAATAAAAGTTAATACATATAACTTTTCAAATAAAGTGGTTTAAATGAGTATTATTACTATTACAAAAGCGATTACTCTAACCTAGGCTTAACGTAAATATTAGACAAATGAAAAAGCATCACCGAAGACATGTGCCTCTTGCGCACCACGTTCAGCACAAAAATGTTTACGAAAGATTTTTGCCATTTCGAAACGACCAGCAATATAAATATCATGCTCTGCTAGCGTGCAAAAATCCTGTAAGACAGCACTCAGCACAGTACCACGACGGCCATACCACTGATCTGTTGGTCGCTCAACAACCGAGTTCACCTGTAAATTTGGGTATTTTTTCGATAGCATTTCTAGTTCATTTTGATCGTACAGATTCTTCACTTCTCTTCCACCCCAATACATTGAGATATAGCGATCAGGCTGTTTCTCTAGCGCTGCCAATAAAATTGAACGTACGTAAGAAAAACCCGTCCCTACGGCTATGAGCAAAAGAGGACGGCATCCTGCTTCACGCAACCAAGCGTTACCATACGGCATATCAATAGTAATGGTCTGTGATTTTAAAATAAGCTCTATCACCGCTATAGCATAGATATTGAGTTCCGATGCACTAATATGTAACTCAATATACTCCTGTTGAGATGGTGTCGATGCCAAAGAAAATGGGCGCTTGTCATATGGATCCATCACCACCATTAAATATTGTCCAGCCTTAAATGAACATGGCATTTCAGGTGCTAAACGAACGCGATATACGATATCGGTAATAGCTTCCACTAAAGTCACATTACACTTCAATATTGCCATGCGTTACCTCATTTCAGTGATCTACAGTTCGCTGGTATCCACCTAACATTACAGTATTAGTTGTGGTCACTAAAAAATTTTAAGCGCATCCTAGATTTTATAATTTTTACCTGTACTTTTCATCTATCTAGATTAGATACCCTACTTTCTCTGAGTTTCACGAAGCCATCTGTTAAAAATATCAAGCCCTATCTTGCACCTAATTTAGCAACTGGTGAAGCAAAATCTAGATAGTCCATTGATGTATGTTTTACCAAAAGATATCTTTTTGGTAGATTTATGCGAATTATCAATACTCATATTACATAACTCCAATCACGCGCGTTGATATTACATCATCACAGATTATGATGAGATTAGTATATGTCAATTGATAAAAGAATAACCACATGCCATTAGCACTCGCTTGGCATAACCAGAATACTGTTTATAGTTACTACGATACCGCGATACTAACACCCCGTAAAGGAAAAATAAAAACAACAATTTCTGGGAAACGTTTCTGCAAGATTAGTAGAAACAATTCATTTAATGCTACTATTAGAATTGCGGGTTAATTTAGTGGCTAACCAGTATACGTAAATAAGACATTACCTTGCAACTCTGCGTCAATGAGTCATAGTGCACACTAAAAGTTGTAAATTTCATTGTAATAACTTGTATAATCACAAAAAGAATTTTCTTTAACTATCTCATTTAGTTCAATACAGCTGTCCAGTACACCATCTCTGCACTAGCATGTACTCTCAAATTACATGCAAGACACCTAACCAATTCAGTCGGACTACCATATAGTCAGACTAAAAAGCATGTTTAGGTAGGTGTTAGCTACTGGGGTAGCGACACTAAGTATAGTGTCGAGATACGAACTGAACGCTACTGATACCAGACAGCACTTACCAAGATGTATCCGATGACACTATTCTGATGATCTAATACACCGCCACCGCGTGGCAACTAACACATAGTCATTTGATTTTTACCTGATACTTGTTGGCGATAACTGCCGAAGCTCTGTTGCGCTTTACACAAATTATCAATCACTATCAATCCCTTAAAGTCATTAATAGTACAGTATATTCTGGCTAATAATATATTATTAGAATATAGATTATATCAATGCTATTACCCTACTATATTCACTGCTGACATAGAGCAGATTACTAGTATAGTAGTCACCATATTTAACATATGCTTAAACTTTAATGTTTTTAAAAAGATCATATCAAATCTGTTAGTAGTGCAGGTGCTTCTATGAAAATTAGCAGCGTAGTGGCGTCTTTTAATATGTCGATGTCTTTCTGTTTCATGCATATCACGAGGCATTTAGTAATGCTAAAAAAGTTACACAACACTAGCATATCGTAATTTTTTATATTTTTAAAAACATTATCAAATCATTCTTGCGAAGGGTGCGATTAGCGATATTGGTCATTTTCAATAGGAATCAAGTGACTAGTGAATACGTGTTTTCTCCATTTCCTCTTCCTAGGAATTCAAAAGGAATCGCCTCAGTCAGAGTATTTTATTAGTCTTCTACACTATTAATGCGTTATAAATTTAAACTTATTGAAACAATAACAAAAAACTTTTTTACAATTACATAACTATACGATATTAATAACAATTAATTTGTATTGTTTTAATTAATAAATTGCAATGATTCTGCATAACATTAGTATGTTAGTAGTAACTATGCCCAGCTTAAGACTTAGGTGAACATTTAGGAAAATTATGCTACAATACCTGATATACTGACATTCTTCTAATCCCATTTATTTACCAGTGTAAACACAAGGAAAATTTTTAAGTTTTATTCCTAAAATGCGTTTTACAACTTGATGTAAATGTTATATGAATTAGTGCCGTGTCATTTATCACTCTTTTTTACTTTACAATCAGTGATAAAAATAGATATATAACATTATGCAATCTCATTGGTATAATGTAGACTGCACGATAAAATAAATAACAGCAGTTATTTTGCAGCATTAGATAGGGTCATAAATATTAATTTTATAATACAAACATATTAATTTTCCAAGGAAACCGCTAATATGTAAAAAAGTCTTCAGAATCTCTCTATCACTTATACAGATAATACCCAAAACATATAAAGTAATACTAAATTATTCAGGATAACTCGCAAGAGCTATAATAGCTTGGATTCGTTCGACTGATTTTATTATTATAGCAATGCTATGCTTGTTCGCACTACAGTTATACTTAGTGTTATGATGTTTCACTCATATGCAATGAGTACATAAGCCATGTGCTTTAACTACACTATAGAATAAAACAAACCCTGATTATTTCCATAGATTTTGTAGTATTTCTTCTATACTTTCAGTGATACGTTCAATTACCTGATTATAGTTATCACAAATAAATATCGCTGAGGCATACATAGGCTGGTCGATAGTGACATAACATAACTGTTATATGACTCCACTTGATAAATCAACCCTTAGTTTAATAGACCATCGAGCGTCTGATACCACCATTGGTGGCTAAGTTTATAGTTTTTACAATCCGAAGGAAGTCAAGTAGATCATATGCTCTAATTACACTAGAATGTTTTAAACTTAGGTGTAATATTTATCACCGCTGTAGTGTTAATCGCATATTGCTCGGTCAACAGAACTATTCAGCCTGAATTAATAAATTTTCCAGAATGGTTATATGCATCACCCAACATCTCTCCAAGAGAAAAATAACTAGTGTTAATGCGATTAAGAGGCGCATCACTGTAACGGACTAATGAATACTCGTAGCCCTAACATGGCTAACAATAATATCAAATTAATTGACGTGGCGTTAAATTTTTTGTACTCATGAATCTTAATAAGACTACAATAATTTTGTGATACAAGAGTGATTACTCACTTTATCTTTTTGCGTAAGTGCTACTAGCTTATCGGCAATAATATCTGATGTTTGTAAGATTATAAAGAATCTATTTATTTATGATTTGGTAGTTACCGTATGAGTTAATACTACGCATGATCACAGGACACTTATAATCCACTAAGCTTTGCAGTTTTATACTAACGGTCTAAATTATACGGATAATTAACCTAGAACAGACTGCCTACAAAGTTATCCAAAACCTCTAAATATCGTCACAAAAACAATGCGTTTTGGCGAGGTTAACATCGCTGAGTGCATAATTTAAAAGCTATCTAAGTCTGGCGTCATAGCTTGATCAGTCTGAGAATTACCCGAAGAAATTTTCGTATATTGTTACACTATATATATTTTGACTATATAATGAAGATTTGATACTCTAGCGGATGTGGACATTTGTACGTTAAATGTTTTCACATGGACATTAATCTGCTAGTTCTTTTAGCAAACTCTGGCTCCTAACCTCATTAACTGGTCAGATAACCAGTTAATTTGCCTCTTTGATGCTTCTATTATAACTTATAAGAACAGACAATACTTTTGCCATGTCTAGCCTGCTCAGGCGCTTCTCTATAATACATGATATCCGGTGCGTAACATATAATTAATCAACCCAGCCATACTATGAATAATAGCTATGCATTACTCTTAAAACATTTAGTACAGTAAGGGATAAATCTTCATTTAAAGTAAATTGATTACAAACACGTGTACAATCAGTTTGGCGTAAAAGTTTAAAAAATTTTTGAGCATTTTAGGTGTCCCGGGTAATACGCCGGATCCACTAGCGTATTGATCTGGGTTGAAATTGTCTAGAATTAAGAGTAAACCTGGCGTTTTTTCTGTTTCTGTTCGCAACAACGATTATTCATCTACAGTCATATAGCGATATGACTGATAAATTGCTATTTTAGCAATCTTTTATAGGTGTAATGTTAGTTAAGAATTAATTGTTCTGTTACAAGTCTCAGTGTAGTAGTAAAGACTGCAAGTATGCAGCAGCTTAATCCTTAATAAGCTTGAGATTAGAAGACACAGAATAATGATATTACAGTGAGTCTGGTGATATAAGCAATGTAAATATATTGTTAAATATATTTAGAATGTTAACATTCGATATCAACCTACAGCTATCATTTAGATAGCTAATTTAGTATTCTACTATGATCACTGAAGAATTAGCTCACTAAATGCTTGTTTACATAAACTATCTATTAAAAAATAATGATAATCGCACCCTTTTTGAATATTATTAGTGAAAGCATATAAACTATATAACCACATAGTAATCTACAATTATTAGACACTTAATACTGGAGTATTAATTATTTTTTGATAATTAATGTAGCTTACCTAACAACACAAAACAATTACGATACTTAACAGTACTAGTAATTACCATAAAAATGCATAACAGACTAAAGGAAAGTAATACATATGCTACTTTTATCTACTTTTATATAACAACATATTATTCCTAATGCAACAAAATAACTACAATATAATATTTACCATTCTTTAGTAGAAAAATGTTTTATTTATATTACAACAATAGCAACACAATTAAACAGAAAACAAATGACGGATATTACTATCTCACTAGCTAAAAATTCATGGTATTCAAATCAAAGACTATACCATTTGCAAGATGCGTGTACAAAGCACATCTTAGATCGTTTTTCTTTTACCATTCCTTTATATAAGCTTATTATATAATAAACGTCACCTACACAAGCAGTGTATGGAGCGCTTATAGTAAAAATCAGGTACACCAGTGAGTAAACGGATCATTAGTTTGTGGCTGCACATGTTATCTACTCATATAACATTATGTATACAGTTCTATTTTATAAATAACAGAAAAGACGATATAAGTAACAACGCCATCACTACAAAAAAGATAACACGATAAAAATCGCACAGCAATATTTAATACATTGCAATGAAGTGACTATAAATTTGATTTTTTCGCACTATATAATAAAGATTATTATGGAATACATGCACAAAAACTTTTATTAAGACAGTAAAACATGCGTCGCATTGTTGATAGTTGTCAGCAGCTTAATTGCAGTAGTATAAACAATATAAACTCTGCATTTTATATAAAGCATTCTGGAATAGATAATCTATAATTATGACTATAATATAGTGTTTTATTGTATTAATGGTATACGACAATCAAACTACAACTTTAAAAAACGTGCAGATTATAAAATGTTCAATTATTTATGACAGGATTGTTCTCTGCAAAAACCTATGCAGAATTTGTTTTTTAGAAAAATTAGCCGTTTTATACTCGCATTTAAAAGAATCTCACAGACATTATAGGTCTATATAATGAATAACAACAATCGCATACGACTTCTTTGGATCAGCTTTCTTTCATACGCACTCACAGGTGCTCTAGTGATTATTACAGGTATGGTCATGGGTAACGTTGCAGAATATTTTGATTTACCTCTTTCTAAAATCAGCAATACCTTTACCTTCCTTAATACCGGTATTTTACTCGCAATCTTTCTAAATGCCTGGCTAATGGAAATTATTCCCTTAAAACGTCAATTACTTTTTGGTTTTGTATTACTAGTATTAGCAGTAATGGGGCTGACGATCAACAAAAATCTAATCTTATTTTCTCTGTGTATGTTTATCCTTGGTATAGTCAGTGGCATCACTATGTCAATCGGTACCTTTCTAATCACGCATATGTATACTGATCGCCAGCGCGGCTCGCGTTTATTATTCACTGATTCTTTCTTTAGCATGTCTGCAATGATTTTCCCGATTATCGCAGCTAAACTATTAGGTTATCATATACTATGGTACTGGGTGTATGCCTGCATTGGTCTCCTGTACTTTGGTATTTTTGTATTGACTCTGTACAGTGAATTTCCAACGCTAAATAAAAAAGATACTAACACTCAAAAACCTCATGTTAAAGAGCAGTGGGGCATTAGTGTAATGTTTTTGTCAATAGCCTCATTATGCTACATTCTTGGACAATTAGGTTTCATTCAGTGGGTACCAGAATATGTGACTAAATCATTTAATATGAATATTAACCAAGCTAGTAAGCTAGTAAGTAATTTTTGGGCTTCTTATATAGTTGGTATGTGGATATTTAGCTATGTGCTTCGATTTTTTGACTTGCACCGGATTGTCACAGTATTGGCTTCACTGTCAAGTATTGCAATATATTTTTTTGTGAATAGTCATAACCCTCAATATTTAGGTTACTATATTATGATCCTAGGATTCTGTTCTAGTGCCATCTACACTACGCTAATCACCCTAGCATCATTACAAACTAAGGTTGCTTCACCAAAACTAGTTAATTTTATCTTAACCTGCGGTACTATAGGTACTATGCTGACTTTTGTAGTCACTAGCCCTATCGTAGAAAAAAACGGCATACACGCAGCACTACACACTGCTGTTGGTCTGTACGTAACAGTGGCAGTACTATGTGTACTACTCGGTTTTGTAACTAAGCATCGCTATTATATTGATTTTACGGATTAATAGTAATAGCTAATTAACTAGCAAAGTATTTCAATACCCTTACTCATTTTTGAAGCAACAATCAAAAACATTACTAAGTCATACGAAAGCACCTGCAATCACCGACATTTCGTAGTTACTAAAACGAGTAGCATCAAATTTCTAACATGCTTATAGTTTTATAGTACAATCAAGACCTGTGCTAGAAGACTGTAAGATTCAGTAAAATACAAACAACAATCATAAAAATATAATACTATTGTAACTATTTATCTAACAATACAAGTTACCATACAGTACAAAAGATCATTTCAAAAAGAGTATCTTATGTACAGGACATCAAAATACAATTTTTACATCATTATAGTGGTTCACTAGTCACATTACTTTTTGTGATTTTACATGGTAAAACTACACTTATTTATTTAGCCTGAAGTTTAATGTTATTAATGAATCATGTTAACACATAATGCCATAACACTCGGTATGTTCACTGATCAAGAGACTTTTATAGACTTTTTTCTAAGTAAATAACACTTCATTTTGTCTACCGGAGAACAATTTGGTGCTCTATGTGATTAATCATGCATATATTACTTGTATATAATAGGTATGATATTGTGAAAGTTAATTTTAACTATATAACTCAGAATAATAATCGCAAAAATATAGAACCTTAAAGTATATTTGAGCTATTCTAAATTTCATTATGTAATTAGTAATTTTAATATATATTACCCCTTAAGTAAGGAGCTTATCTTATAGATAAGTTTGGATACTCTAATGTTTTTCATAACAAAAAAAAATGCCCTGAGTTTGCGTTCAGGGCATTTTTTTTTGTTATGATGCCTGGCAGTGTCCTACTCTCACATGGGGAGACCCCACACTACCATCGGCGCTACGGCGTTTCACTGCTGAGTTCGGCATGGATTCAGGTGGTGCCACCGTGCTATTGCCGCCAGACAAATTCGTTTTACACTTTACTGAAAGTTAACTGTCAAATTAAGACATCTTCGGTGTTGTAAGGTTAAGCCTCACGGATCATTAGTACTGGTTAGCTCAATGCATTACTGCACTTACACACCCAGCCTATCAACGTCTTAGTCTTAAACGTTCCTTTAGAGACCTTAAAGTCAAGGGAAGACTCATCTTGAGGCAAGTTTCGTGCTTAGATGCTTTCAGCGCTTATCTTTTCCGCACGTAGCTACCGGGCAGTGCCATTGGCATGACAACCCGAACACCAGAGGTGCGTTCACTCCGGTCCTCTCGTACTAGGAGCAACCCCTCTCAATCTTCCAACGCCCACAGCAGATAGGGACCGAACTGTCTCACGACGTTCTAAACCCAGCTCGCGTACCACTTTAAATGGCGAACAGCCATACCTTTGGGACCTACTTCAGCCCCAGGATGTGATGAGCCGACATCGAGGTGCCAAACACCGCCGTCGATATGAACTCTTGGGCGGTATTAGCCTGTTATCCCCGGAGTACCTTTTATTCGTTGAGCGATGGCCTTTCCATTCAGAACCACCGGATCACTAAGACCTACTTTCATACCTGCTCGAGCCGTCACTCTCGCAGTCAAGTTAGCTTATGCCTTTGCACTAACCTCACGATTTCCGACCGTGATTAGCTAACCTTTGTGCTCCTCCGTTACGCTTTAGGAGGAGACCGCCCCAGTCAAACTACCCACCAGACACTGTCCTTACTCCGGCTTACGGAGCCAAGTTAGAACATCAAACATTCAAGGGTGGTATTTCAAGGTTGGCTCCATGCAAACTAGCGCCTGCACTTCAAAGCCTCCCACCTATCCTACACATCAAAGCTTTATGTTCAGTGTCAAGCTATAGTAAAGGTTCACGGGGTCTTTCCGTCTTGCTGCGGGTACACTGCATCTTCACAGCGAATTCAATTTCACTGAGTCTCGGGTGGAGACAGCTTGGCCATCATTACGCCATTCGTGCAGGTCGGAACTTACCCGACAAGGAATTTCGCTACCTTAGGACCGTTATAGTTACGGCCGCCGTTTACTGGGGCTTCGATCAAGAGCTTTGCGTATTTCTCGCTAACCCCATCAATTAACCTTCCAGCACCGGGCAGGCGTCACACCGTATACGTCCACTTTCGTGTTAGCACAGTGCTGTGTTTTTATTAAACAGTTGCAGCCAACTGGTCTCTGCGACTGGTCTCAGCTTTATCCGCAAGGAATGTCACCTACACACCAGCGTGCCTTCTCCCGAAGTTACGGCACTATTTTGCCTAGTTCCTTCACCCGAGTTCTCTCAAGCGCCTTGGTATTCTCTACCTAACCACCTGTGTCGGTTTGGGGTACGATTACATATAACCTGACGCTTAGAGGCTTTTCTTGGAAGCAGGGCATCAACAGCTTTCGCACCTAAGTGCATCGTCATTACGCCTCAAGGTTAATAGTGTTCCGGATTTTCCAAAAACACCCCATTACACGCTTAAACCAGGATAACCGTCACCTGGCCTGCCTAGCCTTCTTCGTCCCCCCTTCGCAGTTATATTAGTACAGGAATATTAACCTGTTGCCCATCGACTACGCTTTTTAGCCTCGCCTTAGGGGTCGACTTACCCTGCCCCGATTAACGTTGGACAGGAAACCTTGGTATTTCGGCGAGCAGGTTTTTAACCTGCTTTATCGTTACTTATGTCAGCATTCGCACTTCTGATACCTCCAATGTCCCTCACAGGACACCTTCAACAGCTTACAGAACGCTCCCCTACCCAGCGATGTAAACATCGCTGCCGCAGCTTCGGTGCATGGTTTAGCCCCGATATATCTTCCGCGCAAGCCGACTCGACCAGTGAGCTATTACGCTTTCTTTTAATGATGGCTGCTTCTAAGCCAACATCCTGGTTGTCTAAGCCTTCCCACATCGTTTCCCACTTAACCATGACTTTGGGACCTTAGCTGGCGGTCTGGGTTGTTTCCCTTTCCACGACGGACGTTAGCACCCGCCGTGTGTCTCCCGTGATAACATGCTTCGGTATTTGCAGTTTGCATCGGATTGGTAAGCCGGGATGGCCCCCTAACCGAAACAGAGCTCTACCCCCGAAGATGAATTCACGAGGCGCTACCTAAATAGCTTTCGGGGAGAACCAGCTATCTCCCGGTTTGATTGGCCTTTCACCCCTAGCCACAGGTCATCCGCTAATTTTTCAACATTAGTCGGTTCGGTCCTCCAGTTGGAGTTACCCAACTTTCAACCTGCCCATGGCTAGATCACCGGGTTTCGGGTCTATACTTTGCAACTATACGCCCAGTTAAGACTCGGTTTCCCTACGGCTCCCTTACTCAGTTAACCTTGCTACAAAATATAAGTCGCTGACCCATTATACAAAAGGTACGCAGTTACCTAACAAAATAGGCTCCTACTGCTTGTACGTACACGGTTTCAGGTTCTTTTCACTCCCCTCAACGGGGTTCTTTTCGCCTTTCCCTCACGGTACTGGTTCACTATCGGTCAATCAGGAGTATTTAGCCTTGGAGGATGGTCCCCCCATATTCAGACAGGATTTCGCGTGTCCCGCCCTACTCATCGAACTCACAGTTAATGCATTTTAATATACGGGGCTATCACCCTTTACTGCGCGACTTTCCAGTCGCTTCTACTAATACAATAATTGATTATAGTTCTGGGCTGCCCCCCGTTCGCTCGCCGCTACTAAGGGGATCTCGGTTGATTTCTTTTCCTCGGGGTACTTAGATGTTTCAGTTCTCCCGGTTTGCTTCGTTAAGCTATATATTCACTTAACGATAGTGCAACTTAATGCACTGGGTTTCCCCATTCGGGTATCACCGGATATAGCGGTTCATATCACCTTCCCGGCGCTTTTCGCAGATTAGCACGCCCTTCATCGCCTCTGACTGCCTAGGCATCCACCGTGTACGCTTAGTTACTTAACCTTACAACCCGAAGATATCTTATAATTAAGATATCAATGCTTTTGAATTTTTCATATTTTTAGGATTTCTATTTTAACAAGAAGTAGCCTTAATATTAAGTGTATCCAATACACATGAGTTGTTATTTTTTAACTTTCAGCTTATTTTAAATTGTTAAAGAGCATTAATTCATATCTGATATACAAATTAAAATACGTAATATTTTGTGCAATCAGTATTATTTAAATTCAAATGATTTACTTCATTAGTAATCACTTGGTGTCCCCTAGGGGATTTGAACCCCTGTTATCGCCGTGAAAGGGCGATGTCCTAGTCCTCTAGACGAAGGGGACACGTCACTGTACTACTGTGACGCCTGTTTTCCCATTTCTTTATCAGAACATCTGTGTGAGCACGCCACCTAAATCAATACCCTTATTAGGTAAGGAGGTGATCCAACCACAGGTTCCCCTACGGTTACCTTGTTACGACTTCACCCCAGTTATGAACCACAAAGTGGTAAGCGCCCTCCCGTAGGTTAAACTACCTACTTCTTTTGCAGCCCACTCCCATGGTGTGACGGGCGGTGTGTACAAGGCCCGGGAACGTATTCACCGTAGCATTCTGATCTACGATTACTAGCGATTCCGACTTCATGGAGTCGAGTTGCAGACTCCAATCCGGACTACGATACATTTTATGAGGTTCGCTGACTCTTGCGAGGTTGCTGCTCTTTGTATGTACCATTGTAGCACGTGTGTAGCCCTACTCGTAAGGGCCATGATGACTTGACGTCATCCCCACCTTCCTCCGGTTTATCACCGGCAGTCTCCTTTGAGTTCCCACCTTTATATGCTGGCAACAAAGGATAAGGGTTGCGCTCGTTGCGGGACTTAACCCAACATTTCACAACACGAGCTGACGACAGCCATGCAGCACCTGTCTCAGAGCTCCCGAAGGCACTCATTTATCTCTAAATGATTCTCTGGATGTCAAGAGTAGGTAAGGTTCTTCGCGTTGCATCGAATTAAACCACATGCTCCACCGCTTGTGCGGGCCCCCGTCAATTCATTTGAGTTTTAACCTTGCGGCCGTACTCCCCAGGCGGTCGATTTAACGCGTTAGCTTCGGAAGTCATATCTCACGGACACAACCTCCAAATCGACATCGTTTACAGCGTGGACTACCAGGGTATCTAATCCTGTTTGCTCCCCACGCTTTCGCACCTGAGCGTCAGTTTTTGTCCAGGAGGCCGCCTTCGCCACCGGTATTCCTCCAGATCTCTACGCATTTCACCGCTACACCTGGAATTCTACCTCCCTCTACAAAACTCTAGCTTGCCAGTTTCAAATGCCGTTCCCACGTTAAGCGCGGGGATTTCACATCTGACTTAACAGGCCGCCTGCGTGCTCTTTACGCCCAGTAATTCCGATTAACGCTTGCACCCTCCGTATTACCGCGGCTGCTGGCACGGAGTTAGCCGGTGCTTCTTATGCGAGTAACGTCAATATAAAGTATTATTAGTACTTTACTTTTCTTTCTCGCTGAAAGTGCTTTACAACCCGAAGGCCTTCTTCACACACGCGACATGGCTGCATCAGGCTTTCGCCCATTGTGCAATATTCCCCACTGCTGCCTCCCGTAGGAGTCTGGACCGTATCTCAGTTCCAGTGTGGCTGGCCGTCCTCTCAGACCAGCTAGGGATCGTTGCCTAGGTGAGCCATTACCTTACCTACTAGCTAATCCCATCTGGGCACATCTGATGGCGTGAGGCCATAAGGTCCCCCACTTTGGTCTTTTCGACATTATGCGGTATTAGCTACCGTTTCCAGTAGTTATCCCCCACCATTAGGCAGTTTCCCAGACATTACTCACCCGTCCGCCGCTTGTCACCAAAAGAGCAAGCCCTTTTGTGTTACCGCTCGACTTGCATGTGTTAAGCCTGCCGCCAGCGTTCAATCTGAGCCATGATCAAACTCTTCAATTTAAAGCTTTTATTACTTCAATATATTAAAGATTTCTTTACTTCAACATATGAAGTGTTGCTCAAAGATTTACTTTATGAATATTACTTCTTGAGTCACTCTTTAAGACTTGATCTTTTACCTTCAAAAGATGGATATTGTCTTGTGGAGTGCCCACACAGATTATCTGATATTTTTTTAAAGAACGTTAAGTCAAAATTTATTGCTACAAACTTAAGATTAAAGATCTTATCCTATTTCTCTAAAAAGTCAAGTTATTATTTTAATTTTTTGTTGATTTATTTATTCCCCTATTACGAGTATAATTAATATAAAAATTATAGGGTATTTATAAATAACTGAGATAAATATTTTTTTATTTTTAACTATTAAATATTTCTAAAAATCTGCTAAAACAATAATGTCTCTAGTCTCTGAAAACCATATCGCTTTAAAAGGGGCTGTAAAATATGGGTTTTCTTATTTCGTACCATACAATACGCTAAATTATCTTCTTGCGTCAATATTAAATTTTTCTGCGTCGAAATCAGCCAAGCAGAACGCCTAGCAATAGCGGCGCTTGAATCTACTAACCGAACACCGGCAGGTAAAACTAATGTTAGTTCTTCTACGAGAAATGAGAAATGCGTACAACCCAATATTATTGTATCTGGTGGCTGGTTCATTGTAAGCCATGGATTTAAAATGTTTTTTAACATTGCTAACGAAACAGTTTCACCATGCAGCTTAGCTTCTGCTAATTCCACAAGTTCAGCAGAACCTAAAAGTTCTATTTTGCACTCAGCACCGAATCGGGTGATCAATCTATGAATATAAGTATGTTGAATAGTCCCTCGCGTAGCTAAGAGACCAATGACACCATTAACAGTAAGTCGGACAGCGGGTTTAATAGCGGGTACAACACCCACGATTGGAAACCTAAAGCGTTCACGCAACGCTGATAGAGAAATAATGCTAGCTGTATTACATGCGATAATTACTATTACCATGGGATAACGTTGCTGCACTGCGCTAGTAATCGCTAATACTCGCTTAGTAATAAGCGCCGCAGATTTTTCGCCATAAGGAAATGCCACATTATCAAAAGCATATATATAGTGAAGCTCAGGCAATAATTGCCGCACTGCTTGATATACCGACAACCCACCAACACCAGAGTCCAAAACTAACACAGTCGGGCGTAAAGTTTGAGTGTTGTTACACGGTGGTACAACGTCTAGTGGAATAAAATTCCCTACCTGGGGTAACATTGCCATCAACTATCTCATAGATTTTATTCAACATATTTATAGTTTTATTATATACCATGTATAATTGATTTAAAATCATAAAATAAGAAATCGAGGTATCCTGCGTGCTCGTTTTACTAAATATTTGATTGATAGTGTAATGCTTTAAATATAAACATTTTGCTATAAAACCTACCCTAGTGCAGACATTTTACTATATCTAAAATAATTATCTAATTATAGCATGTAAATATTATACATCTAAATAACAAAATTCATAAACACTGCATAAAAGTAAAATTAGAAGAATCAGGATAACAAGGTAGTCTTTTATAAATTTTAGAACCCGATATGAATAAGCACACTTCAGATGTCTCTAAATATTAACCCATAAAATTTAGGACGATTAACATAAGAACATTTCTTGTCATTCTGAATATTATAGGTTTTAAAATTCTACACTTTTTAACTATCACGAGAGTTCTGGCATATATATCAAATAACGAATATTTTTTTCTTTCAATACGAAGTAACAACATAACAATAAAACAGTATATATTATGCCATGATACAGTAGATTATCGGCATGTAGAATGGATGATACTTAAGTGATACCAAATATCATTGAGGTGCATCATCTCTGTCCTAATAGCTTATATACACGCCCGATAACAAGGTTATATAAATACTACACAAGACGATAAAAACTTACTCATATTGCACTTTACTAATAATCTCTAAGAAACAAAACACTTACTGTGCTGTAATAGTTACTAAAGATGTGTCAGATAAAATCACCGCAAGCATTAACACATTCTTCCAGTTACCGAATATAACGCTTATTAATTAACACATGCGAAAGATACTTAGAGATGTGGTGACGTGTTTAATAAATAATTTACTAGCAAAGACATTGCTTTCTCTCCTTTTGTATACTGTAAGAATTATTGAGTATAAGTAACATGCTTACTCAATATGACATGCAAAGTACATTGCTCATACAATAGTAACATTAGTATTATAATGCCAACCAACTTTCAATTTGGTCTTGAATACCAACTGCATCCAAGGACAAGTCAGCTCGTACTTCTTCTTGTGTGCCTTGTGGTACAAAGTTGTCTGGCAATCCGATATTTAACACTGGTACTAGACGACTACTAGATATTAACAATTCATTAACGCCACTGCCAGCACCGCCGATAATGGTGTTCTCTTCTAGTGTTACAAGCACGTTGTGACTGGTTGCCATTTCTAGCACTAATTTTTCATCTAACGGTTTAACAAAGCGCATGTCTACTAGTGTAGCATTCAGAACTTCCGCTACCTGCGCAGCTTCCTGTAAAAGAGTGCCAAAATTAAGGATCGCAATATTTTTACCGATACGGCGTACTATACCCTTACCGATCATCAGCACATTTAATGGTTGTAGTGTAACGCCAATGCCAGTACCACGTGGATAACGCACTGCGCTTGGACCATCGTTATAGTGATATCCGGTGTATAACATCTGACGGCATTCATCCTCATCGCTTGGTGTCATAATGATCATCGTCGGAATACAACGCAAGAAAGATAAATCAAATGCACCTTGATGAGTCTGACCGTCAGAACCAACGATACCACCGCGATCAATAGCAAACATTACTGGAAGTGCTTGGATAGCCACATCATGAATCAGTTGATCATAAGCACGTTGCAAAAAAGTAGAGTAGATGGCCACTACTGGCTTATAACCGCCAATTGCTAATCCACTCGCAAAAGTTATCGCGTGCTGTTCAGCAATCGCAACATCAAAATATTGCTGTGGATAATCTCTTGAGAATTGCACCATACCAGAACCTTCGCGCATCGCTGGCGTAATAGCCATAAGAGCACTATCTTTAGCAGCCATTTCACACAACCAATCACCAAAAATTTTTGAATAACTAGGAAATCTATTGACACTTTTAGGTAATTTACCACTAATTGGATTAAACTTTGGCACCGCATGGAAACTAATTGGATCTTTTTCTGCTGGCGCATAACCTCTACCTTTTTTTGTTATGATATGCAGAAGCTGCGGACCTTTTAGGTTGCGCATATTATTTAATATAGTAGTTAAATTATAAACATCATGCCCATCAATAGGACCAATATAATTAAAACCCAGCCCTTCAAATAGCGTACTAGGGATCATTATGCCGTTTAAGCGTTCTGCAGTACATTCTACTAACTCTTCAATTGGTGTAAAGCTAGGGAGCACTTTTCTACCCCCGGCACACAACGCAGTGTAGAATTTACTAGATAATAACTGCGCCAAGTGGTTATTTAACGCCCCTACATTTTCAGATATCGACATTGCATTATCATTAAGTACCACTAATATATCTGAGTTAATATCCCCAGCATGATTCATCGCCTCAAATGCCATGCCGGCAGTAAGAGCGCCATCGCCAATCACACAGACAGTTCGGCGGCCTTCTCCTTCACGCTCTGCTGCTACCGCTATACCGAGACCAGCGCTAATCGAGGTTGAAGAATGACCAACCGATAGCACATCATATATACTTTCAGTACGACACGGAAAAGGATGGAGACCATTTTTTTGACGAATAGTAGAAATAGCATCACGGCGGCCAGTTAAGATCTTATGTGGGTAAGCTTGGTGGCCAATATCCCATACTAAGCGATCGAACGGTGTATGATAAACATAATGTAATGCCACTGTGAGTTCCACAGCGCCCAATCCGGAAGCGAAGTGACCGCTAGACTGGCTTACACTGTCTAATAAATACTGCCGCAGTTCATTACACAGCTTTAATAAGCTTTCTTTAGGCAGTAAACGGAGTTGACTGGGATTTTCTACTAACGCCAAGGTTGGATAACGAACTATATTAAAACTCATTTGATACTCATATCAATGAATTGCGAACTATATCTTTTAAGTAACAGTAATTTTAACGTTTAATTGCACTGCACCCTATTAGTGCTTTATAAACAACACCTAAATTCGTTTTTAATATATTTAACACTCTAGTGACTAGGTATTACGCAGTCACTCTCCTATCGCAATATAAAACTTCTTGGTACCATCGCACATGCTAAGTATCACGTTGAATAATAAAACTAGCTAGTGCTCGCAATGACATTGTATTATACGATTGAGCTTCCAAAGTGTTTAATGCAACTAATGCTTCCTGATACAATTCCCATGCCTTAACCTTCGCAGTATCCACCCCTAATAAATTCGGGTAAGTGCTTTTGCAGTTTTTCTGATCTACTCCTTTGTGTTTACCGATTTTTTCTGTTTTACCAATAACATCTAAAATATCATCTTGCACTTGAAAAGCCAAACCAATCGAAGTAGCATAATAATCCAGAAACGGTAAAGCAGCTCGACTAGATTCACCCGCGGCCAACGCACCAAGACGAATTGCTATACGGAATAGACTACTGGTTTTATAATTATAAATCCGTTCTAGCGCTGTCAGACTAATCTTCTTACTTGTCGCCTTCATATCCATTGACTGCCCTCCACATAGACCAGCTATACCAGAAGAAGCTGCGAGTTCAGACAACATAGCTAATCGATCACGCAACGCGACATTTGGCATGTCTGCATCCGCTAAAATAGAAAACGCGAGAGTTTGTAATGCATCACCAGCTAAAATTGCATTAGCTTCGCCAAATTTTATATGACAAGTCGGTTTTCCACGGCGTAAATCATCATTATCGAATGCGGGGAGATCGTCATGAATCAAGGAATAGGCATGCATACACTCAACTGCAGCAGCAGGTGCATCCAGGCTATTTTTCGCAATACCAAACATCTGACCAGTGGCATAAAGCAAGAATGGACGTAAGCGCTTGCCACCTAACAATACACCGTGACGCATAGCTGCTACTAACTCGCTATCATCAAATGGTAAAAACGCGATAAAATCCAGCAATATGCGATCAATACGCTCGCGACAAGCTAGTAATTGCGTAGTAAAGTCATCGGATTGAGAGGGATTGGGCATAACCATTACTCAGCACCTCAGATAAAAGGCATTAGTCGTACATGCTGGTGTTTTCCAATTAATAGATACGTTTTACGCCACTAGTTGTGGCATTATTGACTCTGATATACAAATTATACACTGAATTTAAATGTATTCAGTAGGTCTTGCAAAAGTAAGATATAAAATTCTCGGCATGCCATGATATTTTTTATCTCGTTTAAAGAGCCTTCACAATAGACGTTTTGATTTGTTGTTATCTAGTATCACCTAGTGATTTTAATTATTTTATTTTATATCATTGTATGCATTAAGATTTTATCCATTATGTTATCGAATTTTAATAAGCAAATCATGGTAGATATACCGCACTCTATTCTACTATAGAGACTAATATTAGTATGATATCCTCTATGTTGGTATTTTTTTTACATAATAAAGACTATTATAAGTTTATAAGTAAATGATTTTTAGCACTGAGAATCACGTACTAAGTTGTACGTTGATCTCTTCTTCAAACTTTACGAATGAATACTATTAACGTCTTTAAGTGAGAAGGACGCATGTCGAAGTTCATTCTAATAGCATCGCCAATAATTTCTAATACATTAACATGTATGCATAATTAACATCTATTATATTGTAACAATAAAAACATAATTTGTCTTAGTATTCAATACTCCTATGTGAACCAACGCTAGCGACTTACCGTAAATCAGAAAACATTAAACTTTTCTTTTTTAGCAATACATCTTAAAAAGCAAAACTTTATTTTATATAATCTGCAATGCTATGTAAAAATAGGGAAGATTAATACATCAAAACATGTTAGTACGTTTCACTGATCTATACGTAACAATAGGTGCGATAACTAAAAATAATTAGGTGACATTAATAAAAAAATAATACAGCAACACGGTAATTATCTTATTAGCACTGTAGGAAGATATATCATTTTTTCTACAACGAGATTTAATGCAAATGTATAACTGTATGCTGCTATCTACTGATATAGAGTACTTACTGTGTAAGTATATATACTTAACTTAACAAGAATAATGCATAAAATTAGCATTCAACAGGTGCTTGCCTATTAATTGCAGCACACCCGTATCAACTTATATAAGACATGTACTATTATTAAAATTTTTATTCATGTAAAACAACATATCATAAAAGATCAATAATAGGTAGATAAACGTAATATTAGAACATGTCATGGAATATGCTGTTTGACAGATTGCAATACGTTGTAGGATAAAATCTCTAGACACTAGAAAATGCTGAGTGAAATATTAATTTAAAAATTAACTAAACATTATCTAACCAATTATGTTAATGATACACTGTATTTATTCACTGGTTCGCGTAATAAAAAGCACAATTTACTTGTTGCATCAATGACTCTAGTGTCATGATTTATTTTAGTTTTATAACTTTACTAGCGCAGTACTCTCATCACGTAACATTTATCGCCCCACTTTTATAAATACCATACTTTTGGAGATATAGTCGAGTATCTATAACACAGGATAAAAGGCTTACTTATTATACTTTTTACTCTGATCTTTAAATACATTACACATATACCGGATTATTTTGAAGTAATGCACTCGAATAACATAAAGCAATTAATTATCTTGTTAAACATTGCTTACTGAACCTATATAACAAATAATACAAAAATAATCGTGCATTTTTTATTGGCGTGCCTTTATAGTACAGTAACAGTGCTTGTATCAGCACATTTATTAATTGTGATTACTCGATTGTTGCAAAGACCATATATGCAAATTCTCGTGCTACTACATTCTGAATATTACAGAATCGATATTTAAGCGGAGGAGAGTCAACTGTTTCAAGTGTCTCTAGTTCCTATGTTTAAAAATAGAAATCATATCACATATTAAGTGTATCTTTTATATTAGAGAAAGATCGTTAAAAACAAGATAACCGTATTATACCTACTAGCTACTTTTTTTAGTTTTTGTCTAGATTTCGATACAAGATCTGTAATACACATACACGATATTTTGTACAGCATAGTCGGACTCTGTGTCTGCTAAAATTAGCGTGGTATCAAATACCTCATGATATCTAACATAGGGGTAGTGTATAGCATATTATACATCAACGGCTTAAATTGTTATTTATACAACTAATATAAATCTGTTATTATATAATCAGTTATCATGCAATGTATACTATACTTAAATATCTATGAAGACCTTATATAAGGCGTAAACGTTATATGGCTCAAGACTCAGTAAAACCCCATTGTAAGAAAGCCTGCTATAAACAACAAAATCTAGCAATCATTATAAGATGGCAAATTGAAATAGGTAAAATAGATCTCTGAATGTAATCAGTGCAGTCTGTTATCAATATCTAATATGACAGAATATCATTCTTATTGATACCTAGAATTAAGATTAATTTAGATAAAATACAATAAATTTTCTGATAAGAATCCAGCATCTTTAATAATTATAAATATCTAGTAGCATTACTCTACGTTCTGAATCTGTTCACGCATTTGCTCAACTAGCACCTTCAACTCAATAGCAGAAGCCGTAACATCAGTGTTAATTGATTTCGAGGCTAATGTATTGGATTCACGATGAAGCTCCTGCATCATAAAGTCAAGACGACGACCTACCGCTTCTTTTTTCTGTAGAATCTTGTGCGTTTCCTTTATGTGCGTTTCTAGACGATCCAACTCTTCATCAATATCCATGCGCTGTGCCATTAGTACAAATTCTTGCTCTATGCGGGGAGCTTCTATTTTTATTTGAATTTCTTCTAACTTACTCACTAATCGCTCGCGTTGCCATTGTAAAATACTTGGCATCTGGCGGCGTATTTTACCCACTTCAGCACTTACGCCATTTAAGCGCTGCTCAATAAGGACTTTTAATATGGCGCCCTCACTTTCACGCACGGCAACAAAATCATCTAGCGCGCAGTCCAGTGCCTGCATTAATTCACTGCTAATAGCATCCAGATTTTGCGCTATATCGGAAATTACACCTGGCCAACGCAACATATCAATTAGATCGATCTCCCCTTCACCACTGCGTGTTTTTACCCAATTTACAGCTTTTATAAGTTGCTTAGCTAGTGCTTCATTTATAGTAATCGAGCTGATCGCATATGGATCTAACTCAAAAAATAGGTTACACTCGAATTTACCACGGGTCAAAAAATAACGAATACGTTTTCGGATTACTGGCTCTAAGCTCCGGAATTGATCTGGAAGACGGATGTGCGTTTCCAAATAGCGTTGGTTAACAGAGCGCAACTCCCATGTTGCGCTCCCCCATGTACTATTAATTTCACGCCTAGCATAGGCGGTCATGCTGCGTATCATATTCGTGCCTCATAATAGCAAACTCAAGTGATTATAGTCTTTTTTCTGTAAGCAGCACAGGCATTAAATAATCCGGCACTCATAACATGTGCTTAACTATTGGTTTAAAACCAGAGAAAACCAATGCTTCCTACAGGAAGATCACCAGAATATGTTTGTTGACTAATATTAACACGTTACTACATTCACTATACTGTTGAAAGAATTGGTGCTGGTAGAATATGGGGCGCTACTAGAGTTTTATGCCCTGCTACAGTAGAAGGAGGTGTACCACGTTTACTGAAAAACCGAGGACAAGGTTTTGCATTATCGTCAAATACACAGCATGCTACCGCGCTCTACTCATAGTCGTAATATTCGCGAAGTTGTCAAAGGCAAACAGAACGGCAGAACACTAGAAATTCAACGATTAATTGCACCTTCATTATGCGCAGTCATAGATCTGAAATTAGGTGCGTTTATTATTACTTTATATTGAGATCTCTTACAGGCCGATAGCAATACTCCTGTCTCTGCTATTTCTGGCGCTTGTCTAACCCTGCTTGATGCACAAAATGCACTAGTAGATAGTGATACACTAAAATAGAGTCCGATAAAAGAACGAGTAGTAGCGATTCCTTTAGGTATAGTTAACGGTGATATAAAATGTGGTTTAGAATATCACAAAGACTCTCATGCCGAGACTGGCATGAAAACGTAGTGTAGATCAATTCTTTTAGATAACGAGGAAATCGCCGTTATATTTAATACTTTTATGACAATACTAATAAGATATACAAAGCAGATCAAACATAGAAGAAATCAAACTTTCATAATATTAATGAGCGAAGTTCTGGTGTAATAAACAGTATTCAATTAAATTCTCATACCTTGAAAATTAGCTAGATAAACCTGCGTTTCTTGAATGCTCATCCATAAAAATAGACATTATCTTATATGATGAGAGATTTATACCACAATATTAATAGCTGCCAATATAACTTTTTAGTCGCTATCTAGCTTAGATGACATAGGGTTTTTAATAATTTATATAACAAAGTGGTCATGCTGATGTTTATGAGTACGACATATCATTCTTTTTGGCTCATCAGTAAACTTAACTGATAGTGAAAAATAGAATACTTTGCATAACTCAACAATTCAGCAAGTGCAGTTTGCTTTTAAGTAACGCGATTACTGTTGTTACGATATCCCTAATGAATATATAGAGATAATCGGCGCTAATATTTTTACCTTGTGTATTTGCTGGTTATTCTTAATGATTAAGAACTTTATCATGTGGATCCTGACGCCATTAAAGCAGCAGAATATAATTATTATTTAAAAATGCATGATATCTGCAGGTTGTGAGAATGAAATTGCTTACCTGAAATAAAAAATCTTAAATGCCACGTCAGTTATCAGCGGTGCACTGTACTCCTAAAACAGGAGAATATAACAAAATGACGCACTCTTTCTCTGACATCTTATTATAAGTCAATACACTACCAATAACAGTCAATATCGAATTTTTACATATTTTACAACGCAACTAAAAAGGCAAAGAGAACAAAATCATTCTTTTGCTAAAGACAATGATAACCGGCTTATAGCATCTTATAAACGCATAAAATATCATTTATTATCACTTACATTACCTTTATGCTTGATATAATCACGCGTTAATGCACTAAAGATAACATTAGTAATACAATTATAGAGGTATGTAATTTTAGTATGATCTTATAAATAATTATACTATACATTGCGCCTAAATAGTGATTCTAACAATCTCATTAACCCTCAAAAAGTATACTCTCAGAAAAATTTTGAGCATTTTGATACTTCTTATAAAATAAATATGATATATATCATTACACGGTCTTTTTAATAAACTAAAAATTGTAAAATCCATGTGTTATACAGCATATGCCAGCATTCTGGCACTTAAAAATCTTCTATTTTTAACAAAATATCAGGGTTATATTGATATACCTACCGCCATGTCTTCATGTTAACCGCTTCGTCAACACCAGTAATATTCTCTTACGCTCATTTTTGATGTTTCTTGCTCCAGGTGTGCTTATTTAAACGTTTATTTACACCATGCAATTTACAAAAATTAACTACTAAAAACAAAGATCAGTCTATCAACGCTTATATAATAGCGTTTACAATTTGTAAATTTTTATCTAAACACTCTTAGTACTGTATATCACTTGGAGTGCATGATAATAATTAATTCATAACGCCAATTTTCATGCGATTTTGTAATTCTTTAGGAGAAAATTTTTAATTATCTATGATTATATACTAAGATTAATATCGACCAGAGTGACCTAAACCTTTAGTGCTGCGTTGACTGATTTTGAATTCTTCTACTAGGTTGAATTCCACCTGTATAACTGGCACAAAGACCATTTGTGCGATACGCTCGCCTGGTTTAATCGTGTAAGATCTTTGATTTCGATTCCATATAGAAATCATCAACTGTCCTTGATAATCAGAGTCGATCAAACCAACTAGATTACCTAATATTATTCCATGCTTATGACCGAGACCAGATCTCGGTAGTAACACAGCTGCTAGATTGGCATCAGAAATATGGATTGCTAAACCCGTAGGTAGCAATATTGTATCATCTGCCATCAATTCCACTGCATTCTCTAAGCACACCCTCAAATCAAGTCCAGCAGAACCTGAAGTAGCATAAGTCGGTAACGGTATATCCTGACCGATTCGCGGATTCAAGATTTTAATATCGATTCTTTTCATAATAATGACTAAATATCTCGTCGATTAAACATTGACCAAGGCGTTTTTTATCGTCAAGTACTAGTCGTCTTTCTCCACCTTGCCAAAAAAGATGCAGTGCATTAGTATTACTTGTAAACCCTTGGTCAGCTAACAATACATTATTAGCACAAATTAAATCTAAATTCTTACAAACTAGTTTTTGTTTGGCGTATTTTTCCATATTCTGTGTTTCAGCAGAAAATCCAACGACAAATGGACGATTTTTAGACATATTGGCCACACTAGCAACGATATCAGGATTCTTAATCATTTTGATACTAAGCTCGTCGCCTTTTTTTTTGATTTTTTTATCAGCGATCTGTTGAGCACGATAATCACCTACAGCAGCACAAGAAATAAAAATATCCTTCTGATCGACGTGCTTGTGCACGGCCTGAAACATCTCCAACGCACTAGTAACGTTTATACGTGTCACACGAAGTGGTGTTTGTAAATTGACAGGTCCAGTAATTAACGTGACTTTAGCGCCGCGATCAGCAGCAGCATAAGCAATAGAGAAACCCATTTTTCCAGAGCTATAATTACTAATGAAACGTACTGGATCTAGCGCCTCATGCGTAGGGCCAGCAGTAATCATAATCTTTAAATGTTGTAAATCCTGCACTATAGAAAAATAGTTATTCGCCAGAATCGCGATATCTTTTGGATTAAGCATGCGACCCAGACCAATATCACCGCAAGCTTGACGTCCGTTATCCGGACCCCATACTAACATGCCACGTTGTTGTAATACTTGCAGATTAGCTTTGGTTGCAGTAGCATGATACATTTGTTGATTCATAGAAGGAACTATAGCGATCGGTGCATTAGTCGCTAGACAGACAGCCGTTAGCACATCATTAGCCATACCAGCAGCAATCCGTGCTAATAAATCAGCAGTCGCTGGTGCCAAAATTATTAAGTCAGCCCATTTTCCCAATGCAATGTGATTTACTTCCATTTCAGCAACAGGTTCTATAAAATCTTCGAAAACCGGATAACTAGAAGCAGTTTGAAACGTTAATGGCAAAATAAATAATTTAGCTGCGCTAGTCATTACGACTCGCACTTCTGCTCCTCTATCGCGCAGTCGATATACTAACTCAGGGCATTTATACGCCGCAATACCGCCACTAACGCCAAGAACAATATGTTTTCCTGAAAGTGTTGTTGTCATAATCGTCTAATCAAAAGATAGAGTATACACGCTTTGCTTTATTTGCCAAATAGATACACACTGCTGTTATAATCGGTCCTATTTCATGAGATTGTAACGATAATTCGATGCATTACTAAATGTCTATTAAATACTAGAATGTGGTACAAATATATTATTGCTCTTTTAAAAAAGGCGAATAAAGAAGTCAGCTAAAATTATGGCTAAGCTTTTTTCTTTTATTTCTATTGCACCATTAATGATTTAATGGGCGTTTTATAGTTATAGTTAATGTGACGCTGTTTCCTATATATCTGCACATACAGACCTGATTTCTTCTGTAAGACGCTTTTATTCTGTGCGTTTGTATCTGCATTAGTAGCCTTGTGCAGCCTTATGACTAACTACTGCAATATCACAGAAATTCATACACTATATTTTTTAGTAAATTAGTTTAAAATAAAGCACAAGTACTTTTATATAGTAATTTACAGATTGATTACTGGATTCTTCTAATTTAGCCACTGCTCATGCTTATCAGAATAGATCTAATGATCGCAGATCATCTGCTTTGAGATTTAAAAGTTATTATTAATCTGACAAAATCATTTGTGTTCAGTGCCTATACTATACTTAAGGGAGAGTAGCGTCTTTCCTATAAAAATATCTTTTATACAGTGTAGTAATGGTTGTCTCTGTATTGTTGATTATTATGAATAATTTTTATCAGATTCCGATTGACACTATAGAACAGTCGACAATAAGCTTTATTATATCATACTCACTAAATTTTTAACAGTTCTGCGCAATGATAACCTACGCTCTTAATGCGTAGTAGGCATCCTCTCGATTACACAATTGTAATTATTAATTATAGCAACACTAGTGACATTTTACTATTACATATATTATATGATCAGCCTACTAAATTGACTCTATCGTGGAAGTTGAGTATATCTATGATATTTAAACAAGTACCAACTATTGCTATGTTTTTACCCGGAATTAGTCTGACGCCGATCTAGCGATATCCCAGAGTTATTTTATGTTAAACAAACATTACTAATCCACAGTTCACAGGAAAGGATGATTAACTTTTTCTGCTATTCCACATATGTCGTATGTTTCTGCAACGTCTGTCATGCTTTACCTGTTATCTTTATAAATCAACTTAGATCATGTTATATCAATGAAAGATTGTACGCTAAATATTCATTCATGTTTCAGCGAGATCCGTAGACATTTGTATTTATTAAAAATTCCATGATAATTATATATTATTTGCAAAAGATGAAGCGAATGATTTAATAAGTTCTGCGATCTATATTAAACTTACATAGTTATTATACTTTTATATAAAAAACTCAGTAACACTATTCTTCTAATACTCACTGCAATAGCGGTGTGTGCAGATTATACGTTAGATCGTAGAGAGTCAGTGATTAAATGCAACTGCAACCCTAGAATCTAGTTGAATCTTTCTTATGATCAAGAGCTCTCTTTTTGATATTGTCTTTAGTGAAAAATCTTAACCCGTTCTGCTTCACTGAAGATTAATCTTTCTAACATATTGATTCAGATTTATTCAGAAGGACTTTCGCATGAACATAAGCAGTTTTATTCTCGCATGCATACGCTGTTACATTTTAAAATATAAACCTATGATCATACAATCAGTAATCTCTCAAGAACTGACTGAAATAAATATATACTAAACTACTCACTTAACCTAAAGAATTACATTGATTTCTTCTAAATATTCACTTTAACCAGTTGCTAGAATTAATAAGATTATTCATATATATTACTGAAAGCGTGATAAATACATACCATACCTAGTTAATAAACAATTTTAAAACTAGTGTTTTCTAGTTATTGGATGGTTTGATTTAGAGTGCGCCAGAGCTACGCTAAACCTACCCATGCAGTATGAAAGATGACTAATAAGGTCTATTATAAGTGCATTATACACATAAAGTACTGCTGGCATGCTGTACTTTATTGAACAAATAATGAACATCAAGAGATGTGTGATTAAATTATCAACAACGCTGTTGTATGCTTGAGAGCCAGAAACCCACATACGCAGTATTTAACTATATGCGCTATCATCCGTTAGCATATAAGCCTTTATCTATTACCAAACAACACCAGATCATACTGACCACATAATAATTCAGTAAGTCCAAAAGGTCTTGCTATTTTATTAAAATTAAATCACTTAATTATCTCGGTGTTAGTCCAAGTAGACCATATCTTGTTTACTAATGTAAATAACATGATAAAATCTTTTACGACGTTCCCGTAGAATCTGTAGTCATTTAAAATTTAAAACGTGCAATTAAGCTGCATAATATTTATATTAAACATATTAGATTTAGCGTAGCTAATATATTATACTCATTAAAAAACAAGTTACATATGCGTTAGCTTCACTAAATTACGTACGTTATTCACTAATATGTATTTATTTAAATCGCCAGAACTCTGGTTATCCTTGTGCTATAACTATTTAGAGTATATCTCAATATATTGCTAGCACCATAATACATCATTCCCTCAAATAGAGGTCTCTAAATTAGCCTTAACAACGTCACTCAGAAATTAGCAATCTATAAAAATTTAAGTTATTATGTAATTTTCTGGAGGATAAACATGTCTCGAGTCTGCCAAGTTACTGGAAAGCGCCAGGCGAGTGGTAATAACCGCTCCCATGCAATGAACGCAACTAAACGCCATTTTCTTCCTAATCTGCATTCACATCGTTTTTGGATTGAGGATAAGAAACGTTTTATAACTCTACGTGTATCTGCTAAAGGTATGCGTATTATCGACAAAAAAGGCATCAATAAAGTCTTAGAAAATCTGTATGTCCATATTTAAACGTAATTAAGGGAGTATATCATGGCAAAAAGCGTTCGCGAAAAAATTAAACTAATTTCTTCTGCTGGTACCGGTCATTTCTATACTAGCACAAAAAATAAGCGTATTAAGTCAGAAAAATTAGAACTAAAAAAGTTTGACCCTGTTGTCCGAAAACATGTTTTCTACAAAGAAGATAAAATTAAGTAATTTTAGAAAACATATACAATATGCAAACTTAGCTTACCATTTCTTCAACAATAGATAGAAGAAAATAGAAAGCACTAACTGACTAAGCATATAAACATTGCAACTGGCAGAGACAATTTTAGAGATTGTTCACTCGATTATCAAGGCAGTATAACATACTATGGAAAATCGTTTACATTAACGAAAACCTATGCGGCCATTAATACTCATCGAATAACTAGTACATTGTAAATCGCCGTATAAATTTGTAAGTAATTAAACGATAATACAGCTGCAACACTGCTAACCTGGTTTCTTTAGCATACTATGAGTATAGTATGCTGTATACTTCGAAGTACATATAGAACATAGATAAACAATACTTTTAATAGATTCAGGATACATAGTATTTCTCAATACGTCTACCTCAATTCACTCACATGATATATCGTTATACATTTTATATTACATCACTTAACAAGTGAGACCTTACTTAAGCCTAACTTAATATATACAAAAGCAGCCATATAGATTGTTAGTATCTACGTTAATGAATGT
The DNA here is from genome assembly GCA_020541285.1 of Candidatus Gillettellia adelgis. GTDB lineage: Bacteria > Pseudomonadota > Gammaproteobacteria > Enterobacterales > Enterobacteriaceae > Gillettellia > Gillettellia adelgis. Next base: position 1,269,933 of record CP047043.1, read on the forward strand.
TATTGAGTGTGAGAGTCACGCTCAATGGCTAAGGAGCTTTTTTATAAACAAGCAAAAGTAGTTTTCTATAAGTATCGTAGACGTTCTATCGAGAATAGTAAGATGCTGCTTAGCAATCTAAAAGCCAACGTTCCTGGGATATCTTATTAAGATATTTCGAGTATATCAGAAAATGATACGTTTTTCCATGATTATATTCACTCAATCAAATAGAAATACTGCAAGTAACATCAGAGGTTTCTTCTGATATTACTGTAATCAGCTACTATTAAGAAGCAAGTTTTTTTATCAAAGCTTGGATAATTACATCTGGTAAAAAAGGCGTAGTGTCACCGCCATGATAGGCTACTTCTTTGACTAGTGAAGAAGAGACAAATGACCACTCTCTAGATGACATGAGAAATACGCTTTCCAAAGTTGGCATTAAATTCCGATTCATATTTGCTAACTGCAGTTCGTATTCAAAATCAGATATTGTACGTAAACCACGTACTAAGATCGTAGCATTATGATGTGTAGCAACATGTGTTATTAATCCAGTATAACCTAATACTTCTACATTATCCAAATGTGAAGTCACTTGGATAGCCAATGCAACTCGTTCACTCAAACTAAATAATAATTTTTTTTTGAGCTAGCAGCAATCGCTAAAAACACATGATTAAATATCAACGACGCACGAGTTACTAAATCCAAATGACCATTAGTTATGGGATCGAAGGTTCCAGGATAAATAGCTGTATGACTCATTGTTCATTGTTCTAAGTAATGATGATCTAATGTCCATAATATAGCATATTTATTAAAAGTATATTGCGCGTTGATCATAGCTAATAAGAACCCCTGCTTACCATCTAAAAAACCGGCGTGCAGCAACCAGGTCCTACAGAACGCGCCTAGCGAATGAATTAATATTGAAAGGTAATGGCAATGTTTGCCAACTTGGTGGTTCTGATGAGCCCACTCTGCAGCATATTTCAGTTGTTTACGTTGAAAGGCAAGAAAATCGCGGCAAGATAGATGCAAGAGCTCGCCACTAAGCGCAACAACATTTGCACCCTTAATATTAAGGGACTCATGCACTAGATTATTATTATAGCAATAACTATGCTTGGCGTATAAACGATTCACCCGATCTGGATACCAACCGCTATATCGCATAAAGCGACCGAGAAACCAATTATGACGTTTACAACTGTAAACAGTACTATTTCCTGGTGCCACTAAAACCTGCTCAATAGATTTTCGTAATTTAGGTGTTATACGTTCATCAGCATCAATCATTAAAATATAGTCATAACAGGCATACTGTTGTGCTAACTGGCGTTGCTTACCAAAACCCTGCCAATTAGCATGCAGAAATACTTTTGCACCCATATTTTTAGCAATCGCAACACTATTATCCTGACTGCCCGAATCTAATACTATAATTTCATCAGCCCAGGCCGCCGAATGTATGCAATCTGGCAACACTTCAGCCACGTTTTTAGCAATGATTACTACCGATAGACTTTTACGATTGTTCATTTACTATCTCCTAGGCGGTAGATATGGGGTTAATAGTTGTAGTAAGCACTGTAACGCACCTTGATTTTTATATAAAACATCTACTGCATGACAACCATAGTCACGACGATAATCTTCATTGGTTAGGAGACTGTCTACTGCATTAATCAAGGAATCTGTGTCGAACACAGTAATCAACCCTTTTTCTTTCGACAACTTCGTACAAATATCATGAAAGTTGAAGGTATTCGGACCCATTAAAACTGGGATAGCATGCACTGCAGCTTCCAACGGATTATGGCCACCGTGTTTAACTAAACTACCGCCCACAAAAGCTAGATCAGCGATGCCGTATAGCAACATGAGTTCACCTATAGTATCTCCGATCACAATGTGCGTATTCATCGAAGGAATCGCGCCGCTACTACGCATTATATAGTTAAAACCGGCTTTATTGACTAGTTTTTTAGTAGTCATAAAACGTTCTGGATGGCGAGGTACCAAAATAAGCAATAAATCAGGATATTTTTCCAGCAGTTTTCTTTGAGCTGTTAATACAATATTCTCTTCACCATTATGGGTACTCGTAGCGATCCAAACTGGACGATGTAATACCCATTGACGTCTAAGAGAAATAATACGCGAAGCCATTTCCATCGTAATAGAAACATGAAATTTCAGGCTACCCATCATAGTTAACTGAGAACTCTGTAAACCAAGTTCAATGAATCGATTACCATCTTCTTGATTCTGTACAGCAATTAACGTAATATGATTCAGCATATTGCGAATAAAGCTACCGATTTTTTTATAGCCTGCCGCAGAACGTGCTGAGAGACGTGCGTTAGCAATGACCAAAGGAATTCGGCGTTGGTGCAACGCATTAATTAGATTTGGCCATAATTCAGTCTCCATAATAATCATTAGCGTAGGATCTACCTGATCAAGAAAACGGTTTATAGAACTGCGTAAATCGTAAGGCAGATAAACATGATATATATCTTTACCAAACGTGGACTGCACGCACTCTGAACCTGCGGGAGTGATGGTAGTTACAGTGATTGGTAAATATGGATAGCGGCAGCGCAAGGCTTTTACTACAGGAATAACGGCTAATGTTTCACCTATAGAAACTGCATGCACCACAATGCTTCCAGAAATGACTTTTCCGTTACAGTATCCGTAACGCTCTGCCCATCGTTTACGATAAGCAGGCATTCTATAGCTACGCAGTAGAAGCCGTAAAAAAAGCACGGGTTGAATCAGGTACATCAATACCTGATAAAAATAGAATAACACTCTATCAATTATATTTATATAGCGTCTCAGAAGCATACCATAATTAAAAGGCATCCTAGTTTAGGATCTTAGTTAATTTGAAGATCACTAATGAAAAATACTCTTAATAATACTCACTGTGCTTCAACTGGGAAGAAAATCAGATAGCCTAATACTATGCTCTTTATAAATAAAGACTCTATTGTATCTTAAAATATTTCAATATGTACTAAAAATTTTTATGAGAAGTATGACCAGACAATATTATCTAATATAAATACATCAGTCTTATTAAATACTTAGCTATAAGACTGTATACCAGTAAATTTCTTACAAAATACAAAATAAAATTACACTTCCATTCTACTCATATCATCCCTATTATTATATTGAAATAGTCAATCGCGGTTCTATGATCTGGAGTCAACTAAAGATAAATATTTATCTAACACTCTCTCGTGATTAAAGCGACTATACATCTCTGTAGTAATCTGAATTGGAGTGTGCCAGGCTAAACGCATTTTCTCGGCGAGTGACGGCACGTTCATTTCTGATATATAAGATGCTAGTTTGCCAGACATAATCTCTACGATACCACCTGGGCAAGCAGTACTGACAATGGAAACATGACAAATCAATGCTTCGATCAAAACGGTGGATAACCCTTCACTATCAGAACTTAGCACTACCATTTTAGCACCTTTAATAATCGGAAACGGATTTGCTTGGAAACCAGCAAGAAAAACTTTATCTTGCAAATTAAGCACAGCTATTTTTAATCGGATAGCTTCTGTAACAGCTAGTTTACCCTGACCAATAAGTATCAGGTTGATCGGCAGAGATGCAAGAGCAAAAGCTTCTAGCAGACGATGATGGCATTTTACCTGATGAAAACGTCCAACATGTAACATATAATCCTGATCATGAAAGGGATTGAACTCCATAGCACGATGCTGTATTTCATTAATATTAAATGGATTGTAAATGGTAATGCATTTACTGGGGTTTATTTTAATATACTTTAATAAATCAACCGCAATAGCTTCGGACACTGTAATAATGTTACAGTTTTTATATATTTTTTGTAGTTTTTTTTGTTTAAGCCAACGTGTAAATCCTGATTTATTTCCGAGATAAGTGCAGGAAAACATACTATGGATACAGTACCAAAGATTGCAGGATTTCAAGATCCTAGAACGAGCTACAATACGATCCGTTTTATGTAAATTAGAAATAACTAAGCAAGGTTTTCCATATTCAGTAAATAAATTTGACACTTGACGATCTAAAGAGGCTGCACGCCGGGCTAGCTCATTAATATTATGAAACATTCCTTTATTATCATCATGATCAACGATATATTTTACTTGATCAGGAATTGGGTAACTTAGGTGCTTGCTAAGAGACATCAAAGTCACCGCATAACCGCGCTGAATCATCCCCTTGGCGAGTGTCAAAGTTATATTCTCGGCACCTCCAGCACGTAATCCATCAATAATAAGCAAAATATGTTTTTTTATCATTTTAAAAGCCTATCATAAAGATTAACTAATTTTTTAGAAAGAAGCCGATTGTTATATGGTAAGATAGTGATACGAGCTGATTCTCCCATAGCCGATCCTAATGCCTGATTCGGCAAATCCACAATTGCTTTGCGGATCGCTAGAATATCCAGAGCATCAGTAACAAAACCATTCTGGCCCGGTACGATAAACTCAGCACCACCGCAGGTCGAACTAGTGATTACCGGAAGGCCACAAGACATCGCTTCCAGAATTACATTAGGAAATGGGTCATATAATGTCGGTAGCAGAAGTGCATCTGCCGCCTGATAAAATGGTAAAATCTCCTTTTGCAGGCCAAAAAAATACACGCGATGGCTACACCCTAACGACCTTGCTAATGCTCGATATCGCGTCTCTGCTTTATCCCTACCAACTACTAAGAGATAACTATCCGTAGCTGATACAGCACTTATAGCCGCAGTTAATCCTTTACGCTCAAAACCTGAACCAACAAAGACTAAGCAGTGCGCCCGCTGTGGAATAGAATATTGATCGCGTAATAGTTGCCGCTGTTCTGTGTTGGTAGGTAAGAATTTTTTGTGATCAATAACATTATAAATTACTGTAATTTTATCAGATTGCACACTGAAATCTTCAATAATTTCTTGTTTGATCATCTCGGAATTACAGATGATAGACTTTAGCTTAGGCGAAGCATACATCGTGCGCTCAGTGTGCATCACGTAGCGATGATAGCGATTCAAGAATAACCATTTACGGCGCCAGCCAGGTAAGAGGCGAGTACGTTGCAGCAACCAGCGCCGATGCACACCATCACCAGCACGATAAATATCACATCCAGGAATACGTTCATGACTTTGTACTAAATCAAATTTTTCTTTATTCCACACAATTTTGGCTGTCTTAGCAAAGCCCCATTCACGGCTAATTCGCCCAATCTTTATGGGATTACACAAATGAATATGCCGATTAGACGTGATTCTATCACTCCATTCCCGAGTGATAATATTTAAATTAAGGTTCTGTTGTTCTAATGCTTCTAAAGTATGTAAAACAAAACGCTCTGCTCCACCATCTGGGCGGTATTTTTTGCAAACAATTGCTAAACGATATGACTGCATACTCGCTCACTCCGCACGACCTCAATCACACAATCTATAGGAGTAAGATTGAAAAATGTTCTTATTACTGATTTTTAATATCATGTATGTACATCCAATCACTACACTCTCCTGACTTTATTGCCTAATCGATCACCTGCCTGTTCATGAGATCCGCGGTTTTAATGACTTGCATAACGCAATGCATGAATTTTATAGATCAACATTTATATATATTACTACGACGTCTACACAGACAAACAATTTTGGTATGATCAATCAGCGTAACATTCGAACATTCACTCTCAACTAGTGCAGACGGTTAACTACAGTAAAAAACTCCGCTATACATTTACTGTGGCTTTTACTGAAAATAAGAACAGAGTTATGGCTAATAAATAATCTGCAGCCTAATGCGTATAAGATGTTCTGTGATCTTTTTGTATACAGTGTTTACAGACAATCAACGTAAGATATACTACACTAAAACGTCACTATCGATTATACAATACTAAGTCAGCACCTACACGCTGAATGACTAATCATGAAGTACATGATGAATTGTTATGCATTCACTGAATACCAAAAATTTTCAACAAAGTAACCACAATATCTTCTATTCAAAAATATTCTATGAGTCTAAAAAACTTACGGGTATTAGTTAAACATAATAATTATACTAACAGAGCTAGGATGTTTAGAGACCGTTAAGCCACGTCAAACAAATATATTAATAAAATTAATTAGTATAGTGCTACACTACTCATGTACTAAATTATATAAAATTATAGCTATATACCTGAGCTCGGTACAATAGGGTTGTTATTATGGCGCCAGTGTGCTAAGTAGTTTTTCTCCTGACCGTCAATGATAAATACAATAATCCGTGCTAACTGACTTACTAATATCTTATAATTTTCTGATATAGCACTGTATCTATTTTGTAACTGTAAGTAACTCTTTTATAAACTACGTATGATCAAAGTAATCAATAGCACTACACGATAGTCGTGATGTTTAACGCTTAAAATACACTGATGTGTACATATCAGTTATCAAGATCAATGCATTATTCATTATAAGTGACTTAAAATAACTAATCTAATACTCTCAACACCCCAAATACTTGTGATGCTATCATGGCGCTTGTCTTTTGTCAGACAGACAGATAATTTTTTCAACATTATCGAAGCTAGCCAGAGAGTTTCTCTAATACATTACATATGAAATTTATGATTTATTATGCAATAAATATTTAAGATTTTGTAAATAAGCGATACACATATCATCAACAAAAATATACTCACCACCGATAAAAATCACATCTGTATCTTTGTCATTTCAGATACCGCGACAGGAGAGAAGATGATTGTCTATCTACTATTATTGTGTTCATTGCTATACATTATAATCGTGACGTGATTATTTACACTCTTTTCTAATAACATGAATCGTTTGCGTATTAGAACTACGCAGAACATCTCTAGTACTGTTGGGTTACACTTGAAATAAAGTTAAATAGCTATGTGCACATAGCATGCTGTATTGATTAATAATCTAAGAAATTATCTTCTTACAACTATATAAGTTATTATCAACTAAATGAATCTAATATCAAATATTTACTACACTTGATAAGTAAAAGAGAATCATTATATTGCGACGATTTTGTTTACTATAAAAACTATTCAGTATAACTTATTACTATTATTCGAAACCCCTACATATGTTCATAGAAGTTCATAAAATGAACGAGAGAGTTAAAAGAATACGGTCATCCTATTTATTAATGACCTTGTACGCGACATAACGAACACAATTGGTAGATTACCCGATGCTAACTGGAGGGAATCGTAAATCATAAAAATTATTGATAGTTGTATGTTTTTAAAATTATAGCGTCGCTCAGCGTTCACAAGACAGCTATAAACAGCACCGTAATTCATAATCACCGCGCACGCAATAGTGATAATCGCGGCATTTTACTAAAATTACACAATGTACTGAATCATGAAGGTGTCTCGTTTCTTGATCCAAGGGTTATTACTATATAAAAGTCTGTAAAACTGGACAATAGTCATGAATCTTTAATAGTCATAAATCTTTAGTATCACTTTCGTCCTCTACCCAGCCATATCTGGGTCTAATAAAACACTGTAGTTAATAATGTAGAAAAAATCAGTAGCAACTATTTCGCTTTAATAAAGACGTTTTAGCAAGAAATACGCCACTTCTTCAGCGAAAGATAATCAATATTGTTTTAAAGTATCATGCATTATTAACGATAAATTCTAGAATTTAAAAAACACTACGTTAAATTAATCATGTGTATACTCGACAATATTTATATTGCATGTGCGTTAATTTTTATATATCTCATTACTAACTTTACAAGCTATATAAGAAATCAATAAATTTTATTCCTTAAATTTTATATGAAATCTCTAGATAGTACTGCTTGGTTATTGATGAATAGCATAATGTTTCAAGACTCTTGTCTCTGCATTGCAATCCTAACGAATATAGGTTGATATTTATGGATAAACCTGCATTTCTTATAACAATTGATACCGAAGGCGATAATTTATGGCAAAACAATGACAATATTGCTACTAAAAATACACATTTTCTACCGCGTTTTCAAGCTCTATGTGAAAAATATGCCTTCAAACCAGTTTATCTTACTAACTATGAAATGGCACTAGATCCAGCCTATGTAGAGTTTGCCTGTCATGTAATCTCTCGTAATGCCGGCGAGGTAGGTATGCATTTGCACGCCTGGAATAGCCCGCCATTAACTCCATTAACCGATGATGATTATCGGCATAAGCCGTATTTAATTGAATATCCTAATAATCAAATGCATGAAAAAGTCGATTATATGACTAAACTTCTAGAAGACACTTTTCAAACAAGAATACTTAGCCATCGCGCTGGGCGCTGGGCCTTTAATGAATACTATGCATCGTTACTGTTAGAATATGGTTATCAAGTAGATTGCTCTGTTACACCAGGCGTTAATTGGCAGTACTCGTTAGGAAGTCCACAAGGAAAAGGCGGCACAGACTATCGTTATTTCCCATCTCAGTCCTATTTTATCGATCCAAAAAACATTGCCCAACCAGGGTTGTCCACATTATTAGAGATTCCAATGAGTATCAAATACAAACATTCGACACTAATCAACACTTTCAAAACAAGCTATTATAAGCTACGTGGCCAGTGTCACTCACTGTCGGTAAGCTGGCTTCGGCCAAGTCGGAAGAACTTATATCAGATGAAAAAAATCATTGATTTTTCATTGGCAGAAGGACATGACTACCTAGAATTTATGTTACATTCTCCTGAGTTTATGCCTGGGGGAAGCCCAACATTTATAACAAAAAAAGATATTGAAGTACTTTATTTAGATTTAGAGAAATTATTTTTTTGGTTGAAAAAGCTAGTGATAGGCAAAACTCTTTCAGAATTTTATTTAGATAAAATTATGCATAATGAGAAAAATTAGGGAAAATACCAAATGCCTCATACTTTACGTCTACCACGATTTCTATCTAGAAAAATATTATCCTAATAAATAAAATGCTTGATATCATCAAATATAATAGTATTTTGGTTGTGCATTTATAGTATGCAATTATGATACTTTTAGCTCACTTGTATGATTTAGTAGAATACTGCATGTTCGATTTCATTTACTGTAATTTTTTTAAATTTTATATCTAATTTACTTAATCGACATTCTAACTTCTTTTAGGAGTTATATATGAATTTTATTATATTTTTATTATATCTTGAGAGTATTTCGCTGAAGAAGTGGCGTATTTCTTGCTAAAACGTCTTTATTAAAGCGAAATAGTTGCTACTGATTTTTTCTACATTATTAACTACAGTGTTTTATTAGACCCAGATATGGCTGGGTAGAGGACGAAAGTGATACTAAAGATTTATGACTATTAAAGATTCATGACTATTGTCCAGTTTTACAGACTTTTATATAGTAATAACCTTTGGATCAAGAAACGAGACACCTTCTATATGATTCAGTACATTGTGTAATTTTAGTAAAATGCCGCGATTATCACTATTGCGTGCGCGGTGATTATGAATTACGGTGCTGTTTATAGCTGTCTTGTGAACGCTGAGCGACGCTATAATTTTAAAAACATACAACTATCAATAATTTTTATGATTTACGGTTCCCTCCAGTTAGCATCGGGTAATCTACCAATTGTGTTCGTTATGTCGCGTACAAGGTCATTAATAAATAGGATGACCGTATTCTTTTAACTCTCTCGTTCATTTTATGAACTTCTATGAACATATGTAGGGGTTTCGAATAATAGTAATAAGTTATACTGAATAGTTTTTATAGTAAACAAAATCGTCGCAATATAATGATTCTCTTTTACTTATCAAGTGTAGTAAATATTTGATATTAGATTCATTTAGTTGATAATAACTTATATAGTTGTAAGAAGATAATTTCTTAGATTATTAATCAATACAGCATGCTATGTGCACATAGCTATTTAACTTTATTTCAAGTGTAACCCAACAGTACTAGAGATGTTCTGCGTAGTTCTAATACGCAAACGATTCATGTTATTAGAAAAGAGTGTAAATAATCACGTCACGATTATAATGTATAGCAATGAACACAATAATAGTAGATAGACAATCATCTTCTCTCCTGTCGCGGTATCTGAAATGACAAAGATACAGATGTGATTTTTATCGGTGGTGAGTATATTTTTGTTGATGATATGTGTATCGCTTATTTACAAAATCTTAAATATTTATTTGATCATAAATAATAAAAAACTATAGACATATTAATGGCGCTTCTTTTATTAACGTCACCACATTAAGTACTATTAATAAATGACTTCTTAATAAATTCTACTAATTAATCTGTTAAGAATTAGCAAAGTTCTCTAATGATATTGCTCTTAGTCATACAGCTCATTTACAATTTTGAAGCTATTTTATATCTAACATTATCAGACATAACCTAAATCAGCCCCTCTTTTTTATCATTTATCACATTAAGAATGTCGCACCGCTACTAATAGTTAGTTGCATGTATATATCTCCGTAAGATTACTTAATTAATCAGTCAAGTATTTATTTAAACCTAAGCAACGGACAGATACAGAGCTTTATACACTCAAAGCAATCATAATAATAGAGGATTATCTAACTAACTTGACGATATTAGGCATGACTGGTTTGAAGACATTTTACTATCGAGAATATAATAACTAAGATTACACAACCTATGATAATGCTCACACTCAATAAGATGCTAGCTGTACAGTTGCACACTGTAATGAAAAAATTCTTTTCTAACATTTGGTAAGATATTTATTACTAAATTACTGCCAATTAGAAACATATTTCCCCACCCTGATGCCGATACCAAAAAAGACACTGTATATAAAAACGCATCGAGCAAATACGACTTGCTGCTAAGGTGTAATGCGAGTACTACAATACAGTGATGGTAGTTTCTCTATGCAGATCTCTATAGCTAGGAGAGTTTCCGTTCTATATAACACAATGCCGATGACTATATACCAACGTATAATGATCAAGTAGCAGAGTAATATTCTGCTAGTTCGCGGAATCATAATACACTCGTGTCAATCAAGGTTTCCGATGTTCTATCTCTCTCGAATCTAGAAAGAGATAGAACTTTTCAGTAAAATCAAATAATCCAGCACGTCTTATGAAATAGTTTTGATAAAGCAGCAACTTGTTTGCATTTCATTGTCGTAAGCGGAAAATTAAACAGATAGTGCTGGCTTACACCCTTAAGTAAACATCGCATTATACAATATTTTATCGCTACTCCTCCAGGCTATAAAAATCATAATCAAGTTAACGGAATGTGACTAAGCGCTTTTTAATAAAAATACACAGTCCAAAAAAACGATTAATCTAACGCACTTATTTTAGTCTAAAAATAATAAACAATCAGAGGACTACAAAAGCAGTGAAGATCACTTACACTCTCTGTTCTACCACAATACAGGCATATTGATACCAAAACTCTTTCATCATTTAACAACCAACGCCATTATTAATTAATAATGGAGGTACTTTGATCACTATCCCATAAATTGTGATATATCTAACAAGAATCACATGTGTAAAGAAACTTCAGTAAAATACAGTTAATGTCAGAACGCAATAATCGCTACTACAATCTAAAACGATTGAAAATAACAGTACTTAAAGCCTATAATATATATTATACTAAATAGATATATGTTTATGACCGTCAACTAGGTGCATTTATCTACGGTAGGCGTTCTCTTACTATATAGAGAACATGACGACAAACCTAAAATACCTCTAATGATGATTTTAAAACAGGTAATCTCGGCTTTTTTGCTCTATATTAATTCTTAAATAAAACTATTCATCAACCAATGCGTAATCTCCATATATTACATCACTAGACGACAATGATATTATTGAATAGATAGCTCAAGCGCTCAGCAAAAACAAGCGCTATTTTATGAGGCAGTAATTACATGATATACTAGTTATATCACATGATTAATCCTATAAAAAGGACTACTGATACTCTAAGGCGCAAGCAAAGCTTAAACAATTGCCGAAAGATAATCATAACAGTCAGGGAACAAAAGCATTGTTTTCCTATCATATATTCTAAAGTACTAGCGAAAAAATCTGCGAAGCTAGAACTATAGTGTTTATACTCATGCAAAACTTAAAGTTTGCAGTGGCGGGCGCGCTGCATGACATAATCTACCATCTGAGTAAATAAGCGAGCAATTATTAATCAAAATAATATGAAGCACTTGATTTTTTAAAACGCGAATTTCATTTTTTCACCTAGCACAACTAATTACGGTCTATGCGACCAATTTTACCACTACAAACATGTTTATCACCTATATCTTAGACAACCTATACATGACTTAACAATGGAATAACTGTTATACACATCCATGTCAAACTGAAATGCTATTACTTATCCAAGATACTGCATATTTTATTAGTACATCCTATTATAACAATAATAGAACATACCGCTTAGATTACATCTAACATGTATATTCATCTAGAACAAAAAGAGCTATATCAGAAAATATGAGCACCGAATTGATCGTAAAACAACTTATTAAAAATTTTATAAACCCTTTACACATCACTATAGCTAATAAAAAATTCATGCTGCAATCTATAACGCTCACAACAGAGCTATAATATTTTGCGTAAAATGCACGTAAAAAATTTATATTTTAATGAACTATATAATATACGCGCAGTACCTGTAGTGATTGAACACGTCCAAGATTATTATATATTGCTTAACATTATACATACCACCTTCATTGTCTAAAAAAACTAGCTTAAAGCTTATATCTTCCGCCAAAAATTAATAACTATCAATCCAGAACACCGTAATACTTGGCCTATGCAAATAAAATGCTGGACATTCAACTCTGCACGCAACAGATGCACAAAGATGCTAGACGGGGAGTATCTGCACATTAAAAACATAACGGTGCAAGAAACAATACAATGTATGTACTAATAGCATCGTAGTGAATTAAATATGCAGCATATAACAAGAAAGCTCTTAAACTTTGGCAAAAGACTAGATGAAATCCGTGGTAGATTCTTAATACTTCAGTGTATATTTTACTTAAGAAGTGACATGATACATCTAGTAATGCGTTTAATATGATTTTGCTTTTCCTATATATGCATAGCAATTTTAGTAGCTGTTATATTAGTATAAAAAGTGATTACCGTATCGCCGCATCATATTATTTACTTATTAAGTATTAATATGAATGAATTGAGAGCATAACCAAGACATATGAATGAGCTTGCAATATTAAAGGATTAATGAAAGTATTTAAAATTTCACTAAAATACTAACCATACTCATTGTATACAAGAGCAAAAATACATTCTTACTATCTAAAAGAGCACTGAAAATTAGTAGCGTCTAACATCTACTATTAGTAGATATTTATTGATTAAAATAATAATTTTAAAAATGTATCACCGAACATCAAATAAAAATAATTTCATTAACTTATGCAATCACACGCTAGGCTTCTATCTATTTGCACCGCGAGATAGCACAATAATCGTAGTAGTGCGTTTTTTAACGCATAGTATATTACTTATGAATATTCATTAATACCAATAACTTTGTTATTATTTATATTTTATAAAACAGTAAATTATGGAAGTTTCTTATACTATAAGTGCAGCGCGTTTAACTCAAAACTCAGCGTCTGCAAACATAGTTGTTATAATTCTGCATAAAGAAAAAGTATTACGTAGAGCATATATCAAGCATCCATATAATCACTAATAATCGCATTAATCTAGCATATGACATCACTATTTCTATACCTATGATGTGAATTAACATCTTTATATCATTAGCTATAGTGATGAAAAGCAACTAAAACTATTTATAGAGATTTTAAAAATCCGACTTAAACTACTACGTAAGTATTTGCAAAATAAAATTAATTGTTAGATGCAATCGGTGTGAAATATATTGATGTTAGGTAAAAGTTAAAACATGTAGTGGGTACATTACTATACCTTACAAATTATATCGTTTAATTAAAACAGTATATTCAATGTCAAGAACAAAATGCTATTAGCAATATGTACTTATTTCTTGTTTGAATCTTTATAATACAACAAAAAATATATGTTCTATATAAGCGTCCTCCTCTTTATAGTCTGTATCTAAGTAAAGCAATTAATTTACACCTAGACCTTTAATAATACTAGACTTCTATAATATACGTTACTCACGAGCTCAACTGCTGCTCTAAATAATGAATGTTGGTGCTTCCATTTCGAAAGTTAACGTCGTTTATAATTTTTTGCTGAAACTTAATATTCGTGTTAATGCCATCAATGATTAGCTCCGCCAGTGCATTCTTCATGCGAGCTATTGCCATATTACGGTTTTCACCGTAAGTAATCAGCTTGCCAATCATAGAATCATAGTATGGTGGTACAGTATAACCGGCGTAGATATGAGACTCCCAACGGACACCGAAACCGCCTGGCGCATGGAAACGAGTGATCTTGCCTGGACTTGGTAGAAAAGTATGTGGATCCTCAGCATTAATTCGGCATTCTACAGCATGGCCGTGAATCTTCACCTCGTGCTGCTTCATTGATAACGGCATACCAGCAGCAATGCACAATTGTTCTTTGACTAAGTCTATACCAGTGATCATCTCTGTCACTGGATGTTCAACCTGAATTCGAGTGTTCATCTCAATAAAATAAAATTCGCCGTTTTCATATAAAAACTCAAAAGTACCTGCACCTCGGTATCGAATGTCCATGCAAACTTGTGAACAACGCTCGCCGATATAACGGCGTATATCGCTAGTAATACCTGGCGCTGGCGCTTCTTCTAGCACTTTCTGATACCGACGTTGCATAGAACAATCACGCTCAGCTAGGTAAATAGCGCTTCCCTGGCCATCAGATAATACCTGTATTTCAATATGGCGTGGATTCTCTAAATACTTTTCCATATACACTATATCATTATTAAAAGCTGCTTTAGCTTCTGCTTTTGTCATGTGAATAGACTGTTCAAGGTTTTGACAATTATATACCACACGCATGCCACGACCGCCGCCGCCGCCAGATGCCTTAATAATTACTGGATAACCAATACGTTTAGCAACATCGTAGTTTTTATTCATATCATCCGTTAGCGGACCATCCGAGCCAGGAATATATAGAGCTCCTGTTTTTTTCATAGCGTGGATTGCAGAAACTTTATCACCCATTAAACGGATAGTTTCTGCTTTTGGTCCAATAAAAATAAACCCCGAGCGTTCAACCTGCTCGGCGAAGTCAGGATTCTCAGAGAGAAATCCGTAACCGGGGTGAATAGCTGCCGCACCAGTAATTTCAGCAGCAGAAATAATAGCTGGAATATTTAAGTAACTTTTTACTGATAGCGCCGGACCAATACACAGGGTTTCATTAGCTAGCAATACATGTTTCAGGTCACGGTCAGCTATGGAATGCACTGCAACAGTCTTTATATCTAATTCTTTGCAAGCACGCAAAATACGCAATGCTATCTCGCCACGGTTGGCGATAACAATTTTATCGAACATAAGATACCCCGTTAATCAATGACAACCAGTGGTTCGTCGTATTCAACTGATTGACCATTTTTAACAAGAAAAGCAGTAATAACGCCAGATTTATCGGCCTCAATTTGGTTCATCATTTTCATTGCTTCAACAATGCAAAGTGTATCACCGACATTTACATTTTGACCAACTTCTATAAATGCTTTCGCATTGGGACTAGATGTACGGTAAAAAGTGCCGACTATTGGAGAACGAATAATATGACTATTCATCACAGATGGGGATTGTTTATCTGACACATTAGCCACTATAGAAGCTAAGGATGGCTGTTGCTGTGTTGGCAATGTGTATGCATGTTGCATGATTGGATAAGCTTGCGCTGCTCCGGCGCGACTAATGCGAACTGACTCTGCGCCTGAAGAAATCTCCAGTTCAGAAATACTTGACGCTTCCACTAATTCAATAATTTTCTTAATTTTACGAATATTCATGAGTATATGTCGCACTCTTTTTTTCTAACTATTAATAGGCATCTGAAAGATGGTTAATCGCTGCCTGCAAAGCAAGACTGTAACCATTTACGCCTAATCCGCAGATCACACCCACCGCTAAATCAGAAAAGTACGAGTGATGACGAAAAGGCTCACGAGCGTTCACGTTAGATACGTGAATCTCAATAAAAGGAATCTGTACTGCCAGTAATGCATCACGTAATGCCACACTGGTATGTGTAAAAGCCGCTGGATTGATAAGAATAAAATCCGTATTTCCGCGTGTCTGATGAATGCGGTCAATTAATAGGTACTCCGCATTGGATTGCAGATGACTCAGTGTTATACCTTGCACAGATGCCTGTTCTTCTAATCTATTAATGATCGCTTCTAGTGTTATTGAGCCATACTTTTCTGACTCACGCGTCCCTAACAAATTTAAATTTGGACCGTTTAAAAGCAAAATATGAAACTGATTCGTCATTGTGCTCATACCTCCGATATTAAAATGCACATCGTAAAAATCACGCGATATTACTAACTTTAACGTATTAAAGAGACAGTTTAACCGAGAAAATAGAATAAAGATTTTTTATTAACGTAGATCGTAAAATCTTCAGATAAATACTAATTTCTCATCAACGACATATAAAACTATAATGATAGTATGCTGTATTCAGCTAAAATTATATGTTTTAACATTGAACAATTTTCTTTAACTCTACCTAAAATTATCCTGAAAGCCTAGCCACATATCATAGAAAAAAAGTCTTTTTCCATCCAACGCTTTTTATAAAGTAGAGTACCAGTTTGTTTATTATCTCCTGATTAAGCACTGTGCGAGATTTTAGTTTTACATTTAAATTCAGGTTACATGAAGCAGATAATAAAAACCTATTGCTATCTCTAAATTTTTTCGCCAATACTGCACACAGTGATAACTTATTTATTAACGATCATATTAAAAGTACTTTAAATATAGTCGGATATTTCAATAAAATACAAGGAATAACACTATCTTACCGTTACATTGTCAAGTTTACTAAAATATACTCAACTGCTGCATTATTGGGCTAGTTTCCCTAGTATAATAAAAACAAATAATATTTACCATGAAGTTATTATATTCATGGATCAACGTATGTTTATATAGTAACTGCAACATAGCGCAGCTATAGTCTTTATGTAATCAAAACTGCCCATGGTTTCTACCGTTTATACTTTTCTTTTGTAAGCCGATAAATAACCATAGAGAGGCTTTATTCCTAATGTTTAATACATATGATGCATACGAATAGAAACTTATTCTGCGTGATCTACTCTGTTCAGTTTGCATATTCTTTCACGAATGTAAACTAATTTATACACTGTATTTATATACATCTAATAATAATTTTACAGCTAAGACAATAATTATAACAGCTATAGCATTGCACCTAAACAGTTTAGTAGGATATACAACTGGATAAAGCAAACGTCGTGATAGCCGAGTGATTAAAAATCTCGACTCAACAGTGCCGGTATTGAGTCCTTGCAACACCTGTATAATTATTACGGCGCTTATTTCCGATGATTAGCTGACTAGTATTTAAATACGCATAGATACCCTGATATACAATAGTTTTATGATTTATAGGGATATCTCAAGAACCATCTCTAAGTACTTATTTATAGTTATATGTTCTCCTATATCTTCCTCTACTATAAGGAAGATTAAATGTTACTTTTACTTAAACAACTCCAAATATTATTAATACGGCATAGATTTTTATTACAAAAGCAAGCATCGTTTTTGTAGATGAATAAAACTTTATAAAGCATAACGACAGTGAGTATAAACATAGAAGACTCTAAAAATGAAGCATAATAATAAATTATCTTTATAAATATATCGCGTCCAACAATCTCTACAACGCTTAGTGATTGCAGATATTCTAAAATATGAGGACAACATACGTGACCAGGAGATAAAATATGATCAACATCATTAGATATAATTATTCTGCGAAATATTTGGAATATAATAACGCAAAATATTGATATATTAACAATAAAACTATTTACCATATTTCATAAAAGAGATTATATATTCAGTATATTGTAATCGACACTATAATACATACTCAGTGAAACCCTCAAGATATTATATCTACCAGCGATCATTTTACACCCTGTAAACTCATGCAAATTGCACTTAAAATTAGACGAGTATTAACATCAGATGCTTTGCTATCTTGATTGATCAGGAGATTATAGAATGTATTACCAAAGGTAAACAGACCAGTGGTAATACCAATACTTTATGTCAGATATTTTAGAGAGTAAATATTCATGCGTTAGACACAATAGTATATTGTGCTCATTATGGCTGATACAATAGTATTTCTTAACACTACATGAGCAAGACAATATATATTATTAGATCTAGCACGCTATATTATCTGGAGCTCTACTATTCCTTGCTGATATAAATTCTTTCATTATTAATGAATACCAGCATCTCAAAGAGATATCGCTTGATCACTTATTAGGTACAAACAAAAAAAAGGAACATCTGTCATAAAAACCCAATGTAGTCTTTTATCTAGACTTTATAGTACTGCAGTTATTTTTGTTACGATTTTCCACTATATAAACCTAATTAAATTCTTGGTATTATCCCTCTTGTTAACTAGACTATTAAGCGCACAACACTTTTAATACTTTTCTGTACAATATATTAATAGATGTATTAACTATAGAGATAAGAGACTATTCTCTCTACTCAGAATAGTAGTGCTGTTCTATCTACACGGTTATCGTATAACTCATAAATCTTGCTTAAAAGGATAATAAAAAGTGCAGCATGGTTATTCTGCAAGCACGACAACTTTCATGCTATCTTGTAATTCTGCGATCAATAACATAAATATTTCTAGTGAAAAATATGGTGTAATAAACACGTTGCTAACCGAAACATTTTCAATATTAGCCAATAGTATTTATCTCACATAGCAAGAACGACAGACGGATCTCACTCCTTATTTCACATATTAATACTGCTATTATACGCCACATTAATACTCAACAACCGATAAGTAAATAAAGCACGGTATCAAGGGATACAGTTATTATATCGCTCGTTTACTTACTAAAAATTTTTAAGCAACACCTCTTGATTATAGCTATAAACTAACAAATACACTCATTAAGTTAGATATATACTGCGAGTAATTTATTTTTAATGACCCGCACATTTCAGTACGTACAATAAATTAGTAAACTAATTAAGATTCATGAGTTATTTCTTGGAACATGTAATAGTTTTACTTTATATATTATTAGATACTGCGCTATACCGTGTAAAACACGAGAAATTTCTGATGTGCTCATTTATTCATGTACATTCAGTATTATTTCAAAGAAATCTATAAATAATCTATAGTCTTTAAGATCATTAATACAGGAGAATACTCATTATAAACTTCTCAAAATTCTTACTAATATTAAGGTTTACAATAACGCATAAAATACAAAATATTAAAATCGCTATTGCTACCACATAGCAATTTTCTTTCTATGTTTTTAAAACCTATCCTAAAATTAACCCCTTATACCCGAATATTAATACCCTTATATAGCACACAACGTGTAGATAAACACAACTGTCTAAATGATAATACGCTAATTCTATCCACCGCTCTTGCTGACAAAACACTACGCATTTCCTCATCACCATACTCATCCTCACTATTTCTAGTAGCCTATAAAAATAGGCTGAGTACATTAAGTGTAAAACTAACAAGTAGGACAATAGCGCTGTAGTATACAGCGCACTATTATGCATAGTTATTTCAATAAAAACTTATGAATTGTTTCATTAACGTAGCTGATTTTTTTAGTTGTACGCTTTTTGGTGTTTTCAAATCTTACGTAAACTATCGCTGATCTCTGTAGGTTGCTTAATACATGTTTCTATTATTTAATAAACACTGAACTTTTCCATGAGTACTGATGCTAACTGTATTAGTCTTTGCACTGAATCAAATAGAAACATTGCGTAAAAATCTAGACTAACGAATATTTTCATAAAACTGCTATCGCTGGTATTATTTGAAATAGTATGCTCTAACTGATTGATAGTACTTTTCGATACTACAGAATTTTATAACCTCAAAAAGACTTCGGGCACTGTAGTTTTATTAATGATATCAATATAATCACTGAGTGTACCCCTGCACACTATCTACCTGTCAATGTTTTTACATAAAATACATTCGGCATGCTGTTTATTTTATGCAGCTAACACAGCATACTATTTTCCGATTATGCTATACTAACTATATCGTGTGCGTATAGAATTTTTATAAAAACTCCATCAAAAATCGCTGATCAACTGCTTTTAGTTCGATGCACCAAGACAAATATCGTTAACATATAAAACATTGTAATAGTGTTATTCAGACGGTAACATAGGATAATTGTTCATACTGGCTACCTTCTTTCAATATTCTTAGAGCCATGGTTTTAATTTATTAACTCCCATCTTAATAAACCTTTATAGTACTGATCTATCGTGCTTTGTATAGCATCATTAGTGTTAATTTATTATATGTTAGTAAAAATTCAATCACATATCATGAGTATCGATTCAATCTCAAAGCTTCTATAGTGACGTTTGTTTTTCCTGTTATTCTTAGCCATTATATGGCCTTTAGGGTATGCATAATGCAACAGTATTATAATACTTACCTGTATTTTTTTGATGCGATGAGTCTGTTATCACAAATAATACTAGAAAACATTTTCAACCCCTAAGACTTTTAACAAAGCTGACATATTTTATGATTAGTTAAATAAGATCACTATATTTCTGTCTAATATTTCATAACAGAACAAGTCTATTGCTATGCGCAGATAATCTAGCATACTTATATCGATACAAATAATTTTACTATGCTACGGTAGCTTTAGTTATGTTGCTACGAACTAATAGTTAGGAACGTCATGCATGTGAAATACTTGTTATCTCTAAAGTTTTTTTAGGTTATGCGTAGCAACGAGGAATAATCAGATCGTATATTATCTAATGGTCTTACCTATCATTCATGACGACTGATAATATAAAATAGGTTGCACGTAAGGCCGCTTGCACTAAAGGGATCTATTGACGACTCTAACTTTACACAAGTACAATAAAACTATTAATATTTATTGCATCAGCCTTAGTATAACAGCAGTTGTACATTTTTTAGCAAAACCAACATCTAATGCAGTTAGGTTAATACAATGATGCTCTAATTTATTAACTTGTGCTTGCACACTAAAAATAGTCGCTTAACTTAAAGTTTTATTCGCACTTTAAGTACTTATATACTTCGTCCTATTGAAGATCAGCCGGAAAATCAGGTGATAAATTTACTACTTGTACCATCAGAGAGGTAGACTGCTATATCTAAAATATATTAAGTATCAAAAGAACAAGCACTATGTATTAAGTAGTTTAGTAGCATTTACTACAATCAACAAAAGAGCATCTGTCAGATATATAATAATTCTAGGGTCTGCAAACCCCGTCCAAGCAATTCCTATAGCTTCTATGCTTGAGATTTAGCGTATATTATTATTCAGTACGCAGTACTATCAAATAAATCTCAGCCTCGTACAAACGAATAGTCCTCTCATCATATATGAGTCTTAGATATAAGATTTAATAAAATCATTGTAATGCTAGAGTGATCTCTGTTATCGAAATATCTATGACAAAATAAGCTTTAGGACTCTCGTCTGCTAAATAACATGCGAATGTTAACACTTATTAAATAAGGTGTGTTGATGTAAGATACAATATCTTCGATAATCATAAGCGATACTTACTATATTTTAAATAACAGATAACATAGATCATAGATAAACATATTAAAATTCACACTGCTTTAAACGATATAAGCGCTAGTCTACAGACTAAAAATTAAAAATGATTTACATGGATTACTAATAATTTACATCAAAAATAGAAAGAGAAGCAATACACACTAGCACACTGACCAAGATAGAATAAAAAGCATATTAGTATTGATATAATCATATCATTATAACTCAGGCGGTTCATTTGCAGTATGCTATTACAATAGTATTGTTTTGTTGATTTTAAAAGCTTTCTGAAGTAGACAATAATGTATGAATATTTTAGAAAAATAAGGGGTGCAGCATCATGAAAAAAATATGTTTAGCACTTGTTAGCATGACTATGGTACACAGTGTCTTAGCTGCACAATTCAGTGATGGTGCTCAATATGTTACTATAAACAAACCTATGACTCATGAGCCAGAGGTACTAGAATTCTTTTCCTTCTACTGTCGGCACTGCTATCAGTTTGAACAAATCTATCATATTTCTGAGAGAGCAAAAAAAGAGTTGCCTCCTGGGACGAGAATCGTCAGATACCACGTGACGTTCTTAGGGCCACTAGGCAAGCTGTTGACACAAGCGTGGGCTGTAGCAATAGCATTAAATGTAGAGGACAAAGTCAGCCCGTTAATGTTTGGAGCCGTGCAACACAACCCAACCATACACACCCCAGATGACATACGTAACATATTTGTAAAAGCTGGTATCAACGCAACAGATTACGATGCTGCTTGGAACAGCTTGGGAGTGAAATCGTTGATAATGCAACAAGAAAGAGGTGCAGAAACATACCAACTACAAAGTGTACCGACTATCTTTGTTAACGGAAAATACATGGTAAAAAACGACGGACTAGACACGAGTTCTATGAATGCTTATATCAAACAATTTTCCGAGGTGATCAAATTCCTAAATAAAAAAAAATAAATTTAGTGACTTTTAAGAAATATATTTAGTATATCTATACTAATTTATTAAATTAAACATTTACAATTTATTATGAGGCAATTAATTTACACTACATCAATGGTTATTAAAATATCTGATTTATCTAGGATAAGTTTATGTTACGCGCCAATACAGTAGATATAATAAATACCTATTCGAGCGACTAAAAAGTACAGCCATCGTGTGTATAATCTCTGTTTAATTTTTAATTAAATTATATATTTTAAAAGTATCATTAAATCTACAATTTTTACACACGTCATTATTCATAGCAGTGACGTAGTGCTTGCTCTAGCGCGATCATGTTATTTAATCTATAACACATACTATAGTTTTATTGTCTACTGACCCAATTATATTACATATACTACTATGTCGCATGATAACAAACACCAATGATCCAGATTACAAGAAATCCATGCATACTGGTTGATGGCTCTTCCTACCTCTACCGTGCTTATTATACTTTTCCAAAACTGACTAATTCAACCAATGAACCAACTGGAGCAATACATGGTGTGTTGCGTATGCTTCGTTACTTACTATTAGAGTATCAGCCCAGTCATATTGCAGTAATATTTGACGCTCCAGGAAAAACATTCCGCAATGAATTGTTTCCAGCGTACAAAGCAAACCGACCGCCCATGCCAGATAATCTAAAAAAACAAATCAAACCACTCTATAACATACTGCAAGCCATGGGAGTGCCACTACTAGTTACACCAGCAGTTGAGGCGGATGATGTAATCGGCACGCTAGCACTAGAAATTGCAATAACCGGACATTCCGTATTAATTAGCACTGGAGATAAAGACATGGCGCAATTAGTAAGTTCACATATCACATTGCTTAATACAATGAATAAAACTATCCTCGGGCCGCAAGAAGTATACAAAAAATATGGTATTCCACCTGCATTAATTATTGATCTCCTTTCTCTTGTGGGAGATACTGCAGATAATATTCCAGGTGTGCGAGGAATTGGTAAAAAAACAGCACAGATTTTACTACAGAATCTGGGTGGGCTCGATATACTATATGATAACCTAAAAAAAATCGCGACACTTAGTATTCGTGGTGCTAAGAAACTTGCTATAACATTGGAACAGAACAAAGACATTGCTTATCTTTCCTATAAACTGGCAACTATCAAAACTAATGTTGTACTTAAAAAATCCTATTCCGATCTTAAGCTCTCTATGCCAGATATAGACGTATTACGACCGCTATGCAAACGCTATGAACTCGAACGCTGTCTCAAAGAAATAGAAGCCAGCATTTCGCTAGATCGCAGAAAACTTGAGATATGAAAATTTGCTACTTTAGAAACGTTAATACAAGCAGTCACTGCGACGCTATAAACTATAAAAAATCATTCTATTAAACTAGGTATATCACGATTTGGATAAACACATTTTCTTTGACTGGTTACAACAGTTAAATAAGGCCACTATATTTTCCTTTACATTGAAAACTAATGACTTAAATGCATGGCATAGCAAATTACTAGGTTTTTCTTTCGCCATCTTACCTGGTGAAGCTGTCTACCTACCAGTGCTAAATGATTCTTTAAAGAAACCAAAACCATTGGATCACATCGATGTCTTAGAAAAACTTAAACCTATATTAGAAAATGAAAAAGCGCTAAAAATTGGGACAAATATAAAGTTTAATATAAATGTCCTAGCGCACTACGGAATTAATTTACGCGGTATCGCTTATGATACTATGTTGGAATCCTATGTATTAGGTGACGATAAAAGCCACAATGATATAAACAAATTGGCCAATCAATATTTACATCATAAAATTGATGACTCTGAAAAGATTATTAACCAAGGTCACAATAAATTAACATTTAATCAAATTAACATAGCACAAACACCTTCCTACGGAACAAATACTGCTGATATCACGCTTCGCTTACACCTAGCGATGTGGTCAAAACTACAAAATATAGGTGAAATAAGGAAGGTTTTTAGTGAAATTGATATGCCACTCGTAACAGTGTTATCATATATTGAGCGTACCGGAGTATTAATTGATTCCGCTATTTTATGGATGCATTCTCAATCACTCACAGAAACACTGAACACACTGGCAATAAAAGCGTACAAGTTAGCAGGGGAACCATTTAACTTGTCATCACCACAGCAAATACAAAAAATTCTGTATGACAAACAAAAACTACCTGTCATAAAGAAAACTCCACGTGGTGCACCATCAACTAATGAGGAAGTACTAACTCAGCTAGCCCTGCATTATCCACTGGCAAAGGTGATTCTTGAATATCGCAGCCAAGCAAAACTAAAAACTACTTATACCGATAAGTTACCACTAATGATCCACCCAATCAGCGGTCGGATACATACTTCTTACCATCAGACAGTCACAACCACTGGACGTCTTACTTCTAGCAATCCAAATCTACAAAATATTCCTATCCGCACCTCTGAAGGGCGGCGTGTTCGACAAGCATTTATCGCCCCTAAGAATTACCTCATTGTTACTGCAGATTATTCACAAATTGAGCTGCGTATTATAGCTCATTTATCGCAAGATTTAGGTTTGCTTGCAGCTTTTGCTGAAGAGAAAGATATTCATTGTGCTACAGCAGCTGAAATATTCAACGTTCCGTTAAACCAAGTATCTCGTGAACAGCGCCGCAGCGCTAAAGCAATCAACTTTGGGCTGATTTATGGAATGAGTCCCTTTAGTTTGGCGAAACGACTTGGAATTACACAGAACGAAGCGCAGCACTATATGCATCGCTACTTTCAACGTTACTCAGGTGTGTTGACATATATAAAACACGCTCGTCAACAAGCTGCTAAAAACGGTTATATTAGCACCTTAGGTGGTCGTCGGCTTTATCTACCCAAAGTAATCTCTTCTAGCAATAGAATGCATCGAAAATCAGCAGAACGAGCAGCAATAAATGCCCCAATGCAGGGTACTGCTGCAGATATTATAAAACGTGCAATGATTGATATTTATGATTGGATAGCACAACAAAATCCTCCGTTAGTACGGATGATTATGCAGGTACACGATGAGCTAGTATTTGAGGTTCATGAATCAGTTATCCACGTATCTGTGGAGAAAATTCGTAAACTTATGGAAAATAGTATGTCGCTAACAGTATCATTAAAAGTTGAAGTCAAAATAGGTATTAACTGGGATGAAGCACACTAATTTTATTCTTCTGAAGTAATCTTTATTCTAATAGCATGATGGACATTACCTTACTGGCACCAGTAAGAATCTTAGTTTATATGCGTAGGCTATAAAAGCGGAACCTTATCTATAAGAATTGCTTATTTTACACAATAACATTATGTAAATTATAGTAATAGCACTCAGTGAGCGTTAATAAATGGGCTTACCTTAATATTTATATAACCCTTATAATTTAAATATTTTCAGTTTATCTTCTATTGTATAGAAGATTTATTTTTGAAAATATAAAATGTTATTAATCCTAACCAATGTTTTCCATGATATTTCCGTTATATAGCTAGATAAATAGTCTTATTATTGCTATATCTTGCATACTAACATTTTCTTTACTGTCTCGTATAAAACACATACAGGTAGGTAAAAACAAAACTTAATATTTATTATTTCCTCATTTTCACTTTTTATACAAAGTAATAGTTTATTCTATTAATAATAGTATTCACTTTTTTCTGTATTTCATACATGTACTTAATGATGCTAAACAAATTATATTGTACAATTAAATGTATTAATTTATCAATTAATTTACTAACTCTGTCTTTTAAGAGCATCACAATTATAATATTTAATAGAATATGTATTATTTTAATGTACAAACTTTCCTAAAATATATTGCATCATACATCAATAGTATTTCAACAAATCAATAAAAACTACAAACAACAGCACAGCCTATTGTTTATAAATCTCCTATTTTAGTATTGATAGTTTTCTATAAATATGTTTGATACGACTACACTTTATACTTAAGTACGCTATTAATTTTGGTAAAAAAGAGATAGTCTAATTTTTCCAACATACTTACTAGTAGATATGCTATAACATCCATAGAATTCAATTATATTTCTTCAGTATACTTGATAGTTTTATAATTGAAAATCTTATTCTTTATCTATTAAATCATCTCTAAAATCACGAAGCAACTGCTTATTACTATATATTAACTAGCTGCACTACAGTTTTGTATTCTTTCACCATATAATCACTAAGATTAGTTAGTGAATATGCACGCATATAAAGCTATACACGTGCTTTTTGCATCAGTCTATTCATCCTCACTACTATTTCGTAGACGTAGTGAATATATTTTTATTCACTATCTGCTAGGCAGCATAGCCGTGATTGTTATACATATCTATTCTTTAATAGGGCTTTATTTTTCAATAATAACAAGCGCTTTAAAATATAAAGTCGCACGCTATAATGCAGCTATATAACAAATTTTGATATTCTACTACAGCCATACAGATTACTGACTATCTACCTTTAAAAGAAAACTCCCTATGTATCAGGCAACTATCTTATTACGATAGAATATAAATAGCTTTAAATAATTACAAAGTTTTATACAAGCAACAGCATCGCGTTTCATCATAATATACGGCTAATTAACTTATCCATACGTATTCGACGTAAACGACGAATTAGTGTGCGTACTTGATTGGGGTATTGCGAAATGCTTTGTAGTTCTAGATAATTCCTCACTACAGTAGTGTGGGTACGAATACATGCTAACTCTTTGTGTCGTTGTTCATGCATGTTCTGCTGAGGATCATGGATAAGAATAGCATTTTCTAGATCTAATCGCCAGCTACGTGGGTTTAAGTTGTTACCAGTGATAAATTGCCATTCAGTATCTATCCACATACCTTTTAGGTGAAAACTATTACCTCCATCTTTCCAGAGACGTAAAATCAACTGACCAGTATCAATATAGCACTGCAAACTACTAAGAAAACGGCGTAAATTAATTTCATACAAGTACGGTAACGTACCAATAATATTAAACGGCTGGTCTTCTGGAATAAAAAAATCGTTAGCGGTTTTATCACCAACAATAATTTCTACCTGTTTATCTTGCTGTAGCAAATAGACAATATTGCGCACTAGTAGCGCAGGAAGGTTGAAATAAGGTGTGCATAACGTCAGATTTTGATTAACACTGGAGATAAGATGATGAATGGTGCTATTTAAAATGCTTTTTTTTCCAAGTCCTACCAGAGGAATAACTGCCAACTCATCGTTGCGCGCATTACCTTGAAACTGATAACTAGCGTGTCTCAGAGCAGAGCGAAACTGGCGAGTGTCTTTTTTGCTCTTTAGATTGTTTAGACGATTTTTGTTATTCAAGCATTGCACAGCACTAGCAGTGAGCAGGTGCTTCTTTATATAAGAAGTCATTGTCTCAGCTAAAACTGGGTTTGTGATTAATTGGTAGCGGTCATAACGATATTTCTGATTCTGGTGTAAATATACATTGTTAATATTAGCTCCGCTGTAAATTACAGTGTCATCAACAACACAACCTTTTAAGTGAAATACGCCTAGTGTTTCACGGGTATTAACTGGAACGCCATATATTGGTATTAATGTGTCTGGATACCGATTCGCCATTGCGCAATACCAATCAGCATTATTATTAGCAGTAGAAACACCGATACGTCCGCGTTGCGCACGGTGCCAATCAACTAGAATGCATATTTCTAACGTTGGCCGTATCTGCTTAACTTGATACAAAGTATTAAGGATATTACTTCCAGCTTTATCATGATCTAAATATAGGGCTACCAGATAGATGCGTTGGGTAGCTTTAACTATAGATTCTAGTAGATTAATACGAAAATCTGATGGTGCATATAAAGTGCGAATATTCACTAAACTTTGAGGGAGTTTAGGTAATTGCATAAGATGTTGTTGATGTATTCTAAGTGTATGTTTTGACAACATCACAATGCGCTTCTTCTTTTATAAGAATGTTTATCAAACTATAAACATAAAAAACTGATTACATATATACTCTAGTTCACCTTGAACAGTAACATGATATTAGAGGCACGTTCTAAATGTTACAACTAAAAAGCGATTTCATAACCTCAATATATCGCATTGGTTATCACGTTAATAAAATCCAATCACATGGAGAGATATATGCGTTTCAGTTAAAATGATCAATCTTGATGATATCGTGAATGATCTGACTTCAGAAAGCATTCATGAACTTAAAATGTGTACTACACGTACAATTACTTATATTATTATATCTTTTTTTACTGATACACAATATTGTTAAATTTCTTTAAAATTAAAATCACTAGCCTCAATAATACATCAACTATCTATCGTCAATAATACTACAAATTATATTAACATAGTTTAAGGTGGCTATTAATGAAATCATAGAAGATTTATATAAAGTTTTGCCTATATATCATGTAAAGATCTCCTAAAAAGTAGTATACCAGTAAAACTTGTAGTTTTATTCCCCTACCTATCCCTAAGTAAATATTATCGATTTTGATCGCCTCGGATAACTGCTCATCTGTTTATATTCAAGAACAATCTCAATGATTTGATTATTTAGTTGCCAACGCATGTCGAAGATTACATTTAATACATAAATAGCTGGCATACCAAAATTTTACTTTCCAGTAAAAGATATATAGCCAAAACATTGTTATTCATAATAGATGGATAGCTTCCAGTAAGCTCATCTCTGTTAATATAGTTGTATGGTGGTATCGATAGAAGCACTTGGAGTGAAGAGATGGTTAGTGCTATTATTACATACAGCATTAAACACGCTTGCTGTCGGCTATTAACACTTGTGTAGTATTGTAGTGTACTATCTTATACAATTAGAACATTGATGACTATCCACACAGACCAACATATTCCGTCTAAGCAGTTTAAAAGTATCAAGACATTTCTTAGCAAATATTAAGTTTACTAATCTAGTTGTAATTCAACTATGTTAAGTATGGAGCAGATCAATATTCAATTAAATAGTCAGAAATAATATCACTCAGCATTCTAAGAATGCCGACAATTTTCTTGTAAGTATTACATGCACAGCACATTACACATAGTGTATTTCTTGTGATAAATTTATAATAAAATATCAATTAATAAACTTATATCACTAACCCATGCATCGGCAAAAAAATTTAGCTTTTTCGTTAGCACGATCATTATGTTAATTTAGTATTTCAACATAGCTAAGATGCTAAAGAATTTCTAGAAGCAGGAATAATAAATGATTATCCCGTGATATCTATTTTTTATTAATATTAACGCTTAAAATTAATAAAGAATATTTCTTATAGATAAATATAGATTTAGCACTAACGATATTTAAATCAGTGCCCAATAAATTTTTTCGATAGATCTTATCTACCTACTCCTTTTAGTATACTAATGCAGCTGACTTCATCAATGAATTTTTAACTACTGAGTACACGTACTACGATAAAGGTTATCTTTAATTCAGATAATACACTTATTATCAAGATAATACACCTATTCAACAGCGTCCAAGAGACAAGTATCAACAATTCGGTTATCATTAGTTATTACATGTAACCCTCAGTCTAAATAAAAATATCATTAGTTTTATATAACTCAATAAAATATTAAAAGAACATAAACAAAATATAACACTTTGAAATAGAACACAAAATATTTAAGTAGGCTTATTCGCTCTTGACGTCAAATTTATAGAAAGATTGCAGTAATTAATTAACGTAAAACGTAATCGCAAATAGCACTTCTATGTCATATTTTATGTTTATTGTAATGAATACTATTAATAGTATTAACTAACCAATCAATCTAGCGCTAAAAAACAACTTATCATCTCAGTGGAATTAATTTATGTAGCTAATAGCGGCTATAACTCTGCTATATTCAATACTTCTATATGCAATTCATATTACGAAAATTATTCACAGCTTACTAACTGTGAGAGAGCTCAAGAATCGTTGATTACTACATATCACTGCACAAATACAGATTCGATCAACTAATCTAGTGTCATCTTAAATATTCTGAATCATCAATTTCTAGTGATATCAGTAAACTAGTTTTTTTAGAATGATTAAACTAATTACGAAACTTTTAAAATAATCTCGTTGTACTTAACTTAAATACCGGTAAATTAGTGCACCATACAATATCACATAACGAAAAACATAATCTTAAAATAACCGCTCGTAAACGCAATGACTCAATAGAGATGCCATAAAATATTCGTCATCAGCAGCCGCTCATAGCCTATAAGCTATCAATCCGATTGCTTAAGCAAAAGCAATAAAATTACGTCGCACCATAAGAGCAGCGTGCTGACTAACTTAAATATAAAATTTTTTAGAATGTTCACATATTCTGCATTTTTACTTTATTATCAATCACCGTCCATAATCTTATTATTAGAATCAACTGTACACTATAAAATAGCAAATCGTGATGCTTAATAATTATACTATCATTTACTTTTTACTACTACTTCTTTATCAAAGAACTACTCTCTAAAAAAGAGAATGTGCACATGTTTACATTTTATACTCTATTATCTTTATAACAGTTACAGAACACTTATACGTATAAGATTGGCTGAGGATTGTTACAATGTTGTCCAATCTTGTTTTACTTGTAATATTGCACAGATATAACTGATACTTTTCTATCATCAGTTATTAAGTATGCATATTGAATTGTACGTTATGTCGCCTACGTATATCAGATAAGTTTTTACCTACAGATATTGCAGCGAAGCTATGTAGCTATATATTGGTACTATATAGTTGGAGACTGATGATTTATTGAATGACTTAACAGTAATATTTATAGTAAATCACTACTTACCTGTTATACACTTTATAAGTGGTACATTGTACCCTATGAGTAGATAACTATCAGCTCTTTACATTCACACTAAAACTTACTATTACTTGAGCATGCGCCATATTCTGTTAATGCATACAAGATTTATAAAAACTAAGAGTTTTATAAGATTATATCTAAAAAAAGGAAGATTTTAGCGTCAGTAAGATGACTTCTATTCGAATATATTATTTTCTATAAAATACTTTACATCTCAAGACTTAGAACAACAACTATTTCCTAGTAGTAATTTTACTGTTTCATATAACAAGACTTACTTATTACCATCCGTCTCTCTCCAACAGCATTATATAGTCTGTTTTTTTAACATCTTTTGGGGTATCCATGTATTCAAGATAGTTAATACAAGATGCCCTATTTTTTTAAGAAATAACTGATTAAATCAAACAGAGAGTCAATCGCAAATATTCATACAATATAAAGAAGATAAAGTGACATAAAGAAGCAATACGCTACTAATACATCAGTTAGTAGCGCACAGATCTTACATTATTCGGAGAGAAATTTATTAATTCGGGCGATAAATTGATTTGGATCCTCCAACGTACCCCGTTCTACCAGCAAAGCCTGGTCAAGAAGCAATTCGATCCATTCAGAAAAGTCTTCGTTATTCACTACATTAGCGGCACGTTTGATCAGCACATGTTCCGGGTTCAACTCAAAAATATATTTTATTTCTGGTGCTTTCTGACCTGCAGCGGCAAAAAGCTTGGCCATTTGCGTACTTATCTCTTCTGTACCTGTAATAACTACTGACGGGGTATCAGTTAGTCGATATGTTAAACGCACATCCTTTACACGTTCACCTAAGAACGTTTTCACGCGCTCAATAAATGGTTCTAAATGCTTCGCAGCAATTTTTTGCTGTTCAGTTTCATTTTCCAGTTTATGTAGCTCTTTATCAATCTTATTCACTGATTGAAATGATTTATTCTCGATTTCTGTCAAAGAACTCATCATCCATTCATCAATACGATCAGATAATAATAAAACTTCAATACCTTTTTTGTGAAATAACTCTAAATGTGGGCTGCTCTTAGCAGAAGCGTAGCTATCGGCAGTGATATAGTAAATTTTTTTTTGTCCCGCGACCATACGGCTAACGTAGTCTTTTAGCGAGATGGTTTGCATTGCGCTATCACTGTGTGTGGATGCAAATCTTAGTAATTTAGCAATTGCCGCTTGATTTCCGCTATCTTCCCCAGGACCTTCTTTGAGTACCATGCCAAACTGTTGCCAGAATTTCTGGTAGTTTTTAGGATCATCGTGTGCTAACTTCTCTAGCATCTGTAGTACACGCTTAGTTAATCCTCTACGTATGTTCTGAGTTGCACGGTTATCTTGCAACATTTCACGAGAGACGTTTAGTG
Organism: Candidatus Gillettellia adelgis; assembly: GCA_020541285.1. Classification (GTDB taxonomy): domain Bacteria; phylum Pseudomonadota; class Gammaproteobacteria; order Enterobacterales; family Enterobacteriaceae; genus Gillettellia; species Gillettellia adelgis. The sequence continues at coordinate 1,303,103 of CP047043.1, forward strand.
GTAGGTTATTAGAATCTATAATGCCACGCACAAAACGCAGGTAGTTTGGAATAAATAGTTCAGCATCATCCATAATAAATACACGTTGAACATATAACTTAAGTCCGTATTTATGATCGCGATTCCACATATTCCACGGAGCATGAGATGGAATGTAAAGCAGACTGATATATTCTTGCTTACCTTCTACGCGATTTAGACTCCAAACTAAAGGATCCGTAACATCATGGGCAATGTGTTTATAAAACTCTTTATACTCTTCTTCAGTAATATCTGTCTTATTGCGAGTCCATAGAGCTTGTGCTTTATTAATCTTTTCCCAAGTGTACACAGTATCGTCTTCTTTTTTGCTCTTAATTTCTACTGGCAATGTGATATGATCAGAGTATTTACTAGTTACTGAACGCAGACGCCAATCATCAAGATACTCGTCTTCACCTTCACGCAAATGTAGTGTGACATCAGTTCCACGAGTCTTTTTGATAATATCTGCAATAGTGTAGTCTCCCTCGCCAGTAGACTCCCAGTGCACTCCTTCATTAAAAGGAGCGCCAGCGGCACGCGTATGCACTTTTACATTATCTGCTACAATAAATGCAGAATAAAAACCAACCCCAAATTGACCGATAAGTTGACTATCTTTTACCTGATCAGAATGCATAGATTTAAGAAAAGCTTTAGTGCCTGATTTCGCAATAGTACCAAGGTTATCAATAACTTCTTCACGGCTCATACCAATTCCGTTATCAGAGAAAGTCAGTGTACGTTGCGCTTTATTATAAGATAAACGCACATGGAGCTTACCATCCCCTTCATACAACTCTGGCGAAGACAATGCTCGAAAACGTAGCTTATCAGCAGCATCTGAAGCATTGGAGATTAATTCGCGAAAAAAAATTTCTTTATTGGAATATAAAGAATGAATCATCAAATGAAGTATTTGTTTTACTTCAGACTGAAATCTACGCGTTTCTTGACCTTTCATGCTCATTGATCACCTCAAAACAAGAGTTACAAAAACCACAGAATATACAGAATATATAAATACTATATGTAAATACGCATAATGTTTCAAACAATTAACGGACCATTTAGAATTATTGACAATCTGAATAATTGTAAAAAATCAGCGTGATCGTCTAATATCTAACCAGCATGCATACTGGTATACTACTACTCACTGTAGTAATTCTAGCGAACCTTGATATAACATATAACATGTAAAATCCCTATCTCATAAGCCTGCATCGATATGCAGTGATTTTATAGTAAAAATAAAACCTCGTGACCGCAAGATCATGGAACCTATTGGTTTTTCAAATCAATAAATTCATCTCATACTAGGGTGGCGAATCATTTTGCCTGTCACCCCTGAATTTCTAAAACATATTATGTAAGTATACAACTTTAACATGACAGTTGAAAACATTCAGAATTTTAGCATATTTGCTACCACTTAATTAGGCGTGCACACACCAACACTTAAAATTCCTACGTCTTTAGTACACTTAATCCATAGGTTATTTAAATGCCACTACTCGGTTAGACTAGACACACTGCTTCTTACGGTAAGATCGTAGCTAGCACAGATATGATCAACAATGTTATCAACATGAATACATCTATATGTAGGACACAAATCATTGACCTGGCAATGCTCGACAGGCAATTAGTATATTAAAAACCTGGCATCAATATGATAAAATTGTTATAATCTACACTTAGTAACCATTGAAAATTACTAAGTGAATACGATTTCTTCAAAAAGAAATTTTTGAGTTTTACGTTTATTAAAAATAATATTCTGTCTGCTTTATAGAATTGTATTGTCAATATTTCTTCATTCATACTAAGTCTAGTAACATTATGGCGATCGAGATAAAAACTACTTATATAACGTCGCACAACTAACTAAGTGATATTTATCATATCATCTACTTCATTGTAAAAATTACACTGTTTTATAAAAATGAGGTTATTCAAATTCGAATATCTTAACATATAATATATCATTAAATAATCTATATCTCTTCTATTTTAAGTATCGGAAATATCTGAAGATAATCCATCGATAAAAACAATATAATAATATTTCAATAAGAATGCAACTCACCTACATAAAAGCATTTGTGAATTATAGAGCGATTGACGTTCAATAAATCGACTTTGCATGTCTCTTAGGAGAAATAATTATTAATATTTTAAAATCTTCGTACCATTAAACGTCTATCCAGCTTCGCCATTATTAATACTGCCAACACGTTAACTCATTACATTTGAAAAATGTATATTATACAGATTATATAATCCATATTAGTAATAAATGCTCTGTTGCAGAAGAACCAAAGTTAGCAAAGTAGTAATTAATACCATAAAGAAAATATTATAGTACCTTCACACGATCTCTACAATATCTCTTTTATTTACTTTGAATGTTAAAAGAACGACGAATACATTTCTTATCGACGGATGAGTCTGATGCAACTTTACTAAAAGTTTACATCAAGATTTTGACATAACGCTGCATTATATAGATTACAGAGCACCCGGTAAGCACAAAAATTAATCAGCAACATCAATGCATCTGTAAACCTTTATCTTTTAAAGATAAAAGATAATACTTTCTGAATTATCCATAGAGTATATTCTAACTGATTCATCCTTCGATATACAGGTTAATCTTTGAATGTAACAGTGAATAAAGTCATTACTTTACCTATTTTAATAAAGAACAGAAGATTTTATAAAGTGCACTAAACTGCATTTAACTGATGGCAAGTAAGGCGAAAACTAAAGCTCGCTACCATCATTAAAATGCACCTAAACACTCTAATTATCGCGTAAGATAACCCATAAATAATCTTAAATCTACACTCTTATACTGCGCTATACAACTGTATATAGTTTTTTGTACTTCCTCAGATAGTGTAGGTAATTCATCAAAATAATACTAAAGTAAAATAACTGGCAATTTTCTGTTTTAGCTATTAATAAAATATTAGATAAAATAACAAACAAAATCGTTGCTATTACACTATCTCCAATACTCTACTGTATACTCGTTAGTCTTGTGATATTTTGTAATATTCATGATATTCATCATAGCTAGCGCTAGCATTGATCTATGATCAATCTTAACCGAATGACAATCTAATTAACATTAATCGCTCCACCATGTTAACCGCTATACTCACTGAAATATATGATTATTTTTGTTTATCGTATATCAACTTATTGGAAGTTTCTACTATAACAATGCCAATAATCAATGTAATATCACTACATACTACTATCATTATTTTATTAGACGAGCAAATATCTTCTAAGGATAGAAGTGTTATATTAATAAACCACTTAAATAATTTGACTTGATTATTCTCATTACACCACACAACACACCTAATATCAATGTTAGGAGCATTTAAGATGTAACACTAATTTTTTATATTTCATACCCTAAATTCTTGGAGGCTAGTCCCGAGATTTAAATGTCGTACAACGAAGAGTATGCATATACTGATAATAGTGTAAGGTATAGTGAAGTGTTTAATAACACAGATGACAAAGCAGAACATTTAAAGATCCTTAGATCTGCAGGATAATTAAGTATCGCCGCTTTTCTTAAAAACGCTATATCTTTATGCTACATCCTTATTGTATGATTAAGAAAGTTACATTCATTGCCTAGCACTAGAACTTGCAGCATCTATAACACAGATGACATCATTATCCTTAAATGAGACCTATTTTATCTTCTAAGCTAGCACTCTAATATAATTAGTATGGCATGTACCATTATGCAGCTCCTGTACATCATCACGTTAGCGAATACTTTGATGCAATAAAACTAAAGAAACTTATAAAAACTATAAAAATCTAATCAAACAAAATAATCATATCTGGTTTTCTGATAGTATCATCTGACACAGAAATAAAACTATAATATAAATTAATACTAATCGAAAACACTCAAACAGTATTAACTGACAACAATGATATATATTTGCAAAGTATTCACACCGTAAACTTAGATGACACAACTCCTACAGCAATATGTAGGATGTAACATTCTCAAAATATAGAATTTATTAATTTATTACGATATGAGACGTTAATTAGATAATAAAAGATACACATATTTCTCAATAAAAACAGATGATTGCTATCAACACTAGTAATGACTGTTTGCTAGTGATGCACATAGAGTATAATTGTCTGTCCTTTTCATACGAAACAACAAATAAAAAAGTTTTATATCGATGAAATAAATACTATAACGAGTTTTTACTATTCGAAAGATATGTCGACGATTCATTAACCATTTCTAATAGAACACATTAACAAAACTGCATGGAACCTTCACAAATGATCACTAAAATTCGATACTAAAGAATGAAAGTTTCATATCATTAAATATCTATCTAATATATCTAAAAGTATAATCACACTATAATTACAGAATACATAAATCTGTAATTAATATACACTGTGTTCCTTTTTTCACTGCAAACTGCATATTAGTTATGCGTAGTATCAACTGGACAAAATCATATCTATCAGCGAACAAAGTGAAAAGTAAACTAACACATATATCACTTACCGTACAACCAGTATACTTAATTACTATAAAATACCAAGCTAGTGACCACCGAGTTCTCTGAAGCGTTTAAATAAACGATTTTGTATATTTGATATTTTCTGCAGCTACTCTGTATACTTCATACAGAGCATGTTTATCTAATTTAGTAAACTAGATTGTTAGTGCGATACAATACCATATAAAATGTATACACAAAAAAAGAAAACACGATTTTTGAATCTAATCAAAGTCATAGCGTATCAGTTATAAAAAGACTTTTGAATGTATAAGCGTAACAAGCAAGGTCATCATAGCAGCACTATCTTGTTATGTCTTTATTCAGGCATACTCAGTAAAGATTTGCTTAATTATCATAAAAAATACATGATACATAAGGCAGAACAACAATAAATAATTATAGTACTATTTTCCTTGATTCACACGACTGCCTAATTTACACAACCTCCTAACATTATAAATACTAAAATAACAAAGAAGATAGCATTTTGTAAAATACTGATTACCCTCGTGCAGTATAATAGTTATATATGAAGTGGCTATAAGTAATCAAGACACTACTAAACCGCAGCCTCAAAAGAATCAGGATAATACGGATAGAATATTTAAATGAACGCTTACAGCATTGTAGTGATTTTGGCTAGTTTACTTGTTTACGCAAGTAAAGTTATACTAAATAAAGTTTTTATATCAAAATCATATGTGTTGTATCTCTTCTATCTTAGTTGGGTTACTAACTAATAAGCGTTCTTCAGGAACTATCTGTTTCACCTCGTCATAACTCTTATCATTAATAATAATATTCTATTTAGAAACGCAGATACCTTAACTGCTTACCATAGAAATATTAAAATAACCAAGCTATTTTGATCATTTATATCACTGAGTAATGTTTTTCACTACGTACGAAGCTTATTCTGAATAACTAAATTCTGCGACATTATTATTAGAAGAAGGCTTGAGCTAACATAGCATATATGATGTAATATTATCACATCATACATATTGTCCTTCTTTACATTAGTTATGAAACTAACATCAATATCTCTATATTATACTGCATCATCATTAAACACCTTATTTACCGCATCTGCAGTACTACGCTGCGGGATTTCCATTATACTATTAGTCTTATTGTGGCTCGGGATTCATTGGGCGGTATCGTTACCATGATTACCCTAAAACAGGCTAAGATTGGCTATGGCCGTATAGCACTTTTCCCACCTTTAAGTGGCCATTTTATTACTGGTTCTCTCACGGCGGTTATTGGCGTGAATGGCGCAGGAAAATCTACATTGCTGAAGACTCTGGCGGGGTTGCAGAAACTCCAAGGTGGTAGTTTGCATTTCAACACTAACGATTTACCACATATTGCCTATTTAGCACAACAAACAGAATTCGATCGTCAATTCCCAATCTTAGTTAGCGATTTAGTCGCCATGGGAAATTGGAAAAAGAATGGTATTTTCGGCGGGTTAAGTAGACATGCATTACAACACATAATCCAAGCCTTAGAGTGTGTAGGTATGACCGCTATGACCAATCGCCCCGTAGGCGAGCTCTCTAGTGGCCAGTTACAACGAGTATTATTTGCACGCCTATTAGTACAGCAAGCCCCATTAATTTTGCTAGACGAACCTTTTTCTGGCATCGATAGAACGACTACTGCACTATTATTGCAGGTGATCAAACAACTGCACCAGAAAGGACGAACTTTGATTACTGTACTACATGATATGTCAATGGTAACTAATCATTTCCCACAGGTACTACTATTAACTCAACAGTACTATAAATGGGGAGATACTCATCAGGTTTTAGAGCATATTCAGACGTTGCATACTACCAATCAACCTGCATGCCAAATAGCGATCGCACCATGACACTAATATCACTATTTTTTGATCCCTTTATGTCCGTTGGCGTTATACGTCGTGCACTTATGGCTTGTCTAGCACTATCGCTTAGTATCACACCACTAGGGGTTTTTTTATTGCTACGACGTATGAGTCTTGTTGGCGATGCACTCTCCCATGCAGTATTGCCTGGTGCGGCGATTGGCTATTTAATTTCCGGTATGTCGTTAGTGGCAATGGGAATTGGTGGATTTATCGCGGGGCTAGCGGTCGCTATGTTATCTGGGTTAGTTAGCCGACGTACACCATTACAGGAAGACGCTAGCTTTGCTGGATTATACCTTGGATCTCTCGCGTTAGGTGTGACGCTAGTATCACTACGCGGTTCCAGCATTGATCTGCTGCATATGTTATTTGGTTCCACTTTATCAGTAGATACTCATGCTATTCTTATGATTGGTACAATAGCTAGTCTTTCATTACTAACATTGTCAATATTATATCGCGCATTCGTTATTGAAGCTTTTGATGCGACGTTCCTACGAGTTAGTTCACCTCATTGGCTAGCGATAATACATGGACTATTTCTAGCACTAGTAGTGCTAAATCTAGTGGCTGGTTTTCAAGTCCTAGGTACTTTGATGTCAGTAGGCCTGATGATTTTGCCAGCGGCTAGTGCACGTTGCTGGACATGTAACTTACAATACATTCTGGTAGTAGCAATGGGGATTAGTATGCTGTCTAGCTTAATTGGACTGGAATGGTCATATTATGCTATAGTGCCTGCTGGTCCAGCGATCATACTGAGCGCTAGCATAATTTTTGTGATTTCAATTTTATTCGGAACATATGGAGGATGCTGCTTCTACGTGCGTCATTAATAGTGATTTTTATAGAAAAGGCATAAATATTCACTTATTACTACTAATAGTCACGACTCTTTTATTTTACTGATTCATAGTAAAAAAGATCTGCTGTGCTGCTAGCAGCTCCATTATCCTAAATAATATTATCAAACAAGTCAACGGAAGCCTTTTAAAAGTTCAGAGGTTATGAGGTACAGCGACAATATATGCTTTTAAAGCTATACCAAAGAACACATTATCATGATAGAATCATGTGATATATGTTTTCAGATAAAGCACATAAGGTAACGTAATCGCTAAATTAACACTGCAAATTATTAAGTCGGTTAACCACTCTGTCTAAAGGGTTGACATATTACAAATATATTATGAACGCTTATAAAAATAATTAGCCATGACAGATTAAATCATATGAAACAATAAAACACAGTACGATTAAAATAGAAAACACGCTATTTATCTCCAAGCTGAGAAGATGTTAATTGATATTTTTAATAAACACGAAGTATTCCCAAAAATCCAAAACAATAAACCAGCAGAAGTGCATCTAACTATTGGTCGTGTTAAGGAAAACCCAGCTACTATTTAATTAGCGCTAAGATCTCCTTACTTTAGCGATAACATAAATCACGTTCTCTTGTTTTTAGTTGTCTAATAAGACTGTAGTTAATTTTTAAAATATAGCGAGCGTGATGCAATAAATTAAGCAAATAAGGATTACTGCCTGTTTTATAAATATATACTAATCCGCAGTGCATTCAAAAAAGCAGTAACAATAAAACAAAATCAGAATTTAAAAGTAGATCTACAGGTACAGTCTAGCATAGACTATCTAGCAACGATCTATATGTAAATATAATTTCCTATTTATATTAAACAGTATGTAGTGAGACTGATTACGCTCAGTGGTATAAAAGGTAAATAGCATATTGCAACTTTATTGTTATAAACTCTATTAAGTCGAAAAAGGACATGATGATTGATCGTATCTTGTGATAATAGTGTTTATATTTTCCAATTTTATAAAAAAGATCTTAGTTATTATATTCTTCTCTTTTACAGAATAACTGTCCTGACTATAAAATATGACATATTATCATACGAATTCTCTTGATGAGAACTATTCTTTTCTGCCAGGAGAAGAGATTGATTCTACCGATTACGCTATAGAAAACTGCTATAATATGAACGGCAGCTGTTTTATTGATATTACTTTAAAATCTCGCTATTAAATTAATACTCTAAATCTATTGTGTTATCCTGTAGTTTGAATGATATAATAATTCTATAGCCCTACCGGTGTTTATAACGAATAAACATTTTTCTGGATTTCTACAAAACGCTATACCGGAAAATCCACTATAAATCTTCTAACTATCTACAGCACTTACCCATTACATGACAAGTCCAGTAATAGTGATTTTACTCCATCCTTTGATTTAAAACGAATAAAGCTCAACACTACAAAACATACCGAATACTTATTCCTCTAGATCTGAAGAATCACATTCTTTCACCAAACCTAACATGTCTTATTCAACCGCGCATTATGCGTAAAAATTTTAGAAATTTTAATATTTTGATCACCGTTGCTTTTTTATATATGCATTAACAATACATAAGTGACTACTTTGTTAATTAGATAATTACTTAAGAAGTAATTTCAATCTCCTGAATTGATAGTCATCAATATAGCACTGTTAGTAATAGAAATACTACCACTAGAATTTTAGACGGTTACTATCGATAAAGTATAACGATTGTACACCGCAACTATAGGGTATATTAAAAATAACACTTAATTCAGATAATACGGATTAGACATGACTGTTCTACATTTATCCACTGTCAAAAATCTCTTACTAATCTAGTATATAAATAGCCTATACTTTTATAATCAAAATTATCTTTAATTTAATTTCTAACTCACCTCCACCTCGTACGTCATTCATATACTGTTCTGGAAATTAATAAATCTTCTCCTTAATATTCAGTAAGAGATATATCAGTATACCTCTCTGACTATTGTATTACTCCATTATGATACGCTTAATATTATAATATGACTAGCATATATGCTGATAAAGCATTTATGATACGTATGGTTATCATGAACCGATGCCATACCAAATTTTCTAATTGCTATCTAATGACGTATCAGCATTCTTCTTTGTCAGATAGATACTATTCACTAATAGTATAGGTTCTTTATTCTAGCCTACCACATTTTCAGCATTTCGAAAATTTATAAAAATATATTGTGTATTTATATAGTATATCTTCGGTATACTCGAGAGTTCTCTGTAACCACTATTATTACGATACAGATATAAAGTATACTAAAATATCAGATATCCTACTATGCATTACTATTTAACAGAAACCCATATAGTTAACGGTAGTTCATTCATTAAACACCTAAAATGTTGCTATTATATTATCTACAGATCAATGACATTAACCCAGGCGTTATTGTAAACCTTACTTAATGATACTCGAGGCATTCACGGACTCTCTTATACAAAAGAGTCTTCTTAAAAAGTAAAGATTTCTAGTAACACGCCTACGTTAAGATCTCAGTCAATTGCATAACAGTGTTCTTACATTATATATTTATTATTGTGATCGCTACAAATATCAGTGTTCAAGTTACTCTCCTCTTCCTATTTCTAGTAGAATATTCAATTTTTATAGTTATGAGATAAATTATACTCATGCGGAAAAGTATTTTAAATGGTTCCTCGTATCACAATAACACCCAATTTCTTACAATCGCAACATGTTAAGTTTATTACACGACTTCCTCGACTATACAAAAAACGTTTGAAAGTTAAACATCGCGATACTCCATACAGAAAACTAGCTGCTTCCGTAACGACAAAATCGTCGCAGTATTGGATACACTAGTTATTTATTTTCCTCAATCTATTCGCTAACTATACACAGCGTAGCAATAAGTCTATAGAATAGACAGCGATAGCTTACAATGATCGCTAGATTTTTATTGTTTCTGCTTGACTAGCAAAATTACACCCTCCGACGAATAAATTGACGAACAATATTCTCAAGGATTCTTTTTTCTTAGGCAAAACTATAGTTCTAATAGACTATCTACAGCGCTCTTATTCGCATAGAATTCCAGTACAGTTTCCATCGGCGCACAAATCTCACGGTAGATGTCACAAAACAAAACGTGCGTTAAAGTAAAATTTTTGATTACCCAATGCTAAATTGTTTACTACATACAGTGTAATGTTTTAAGCTATTTTGTTATGATGGAAAAATTCAAGGTACCTGAATACCAGGATATACAATATTCACCGTCAAATGTGACGTACATCGATTATCAAACTAACCACTTACAGGATATGGAGCATAATGGATATGGACAGCGCAGGATGATTTAGAGGATGTATATGACATATTGATAATGTTTCATGCAACACATATATTAACTTATTTACTCGTGTTTTCTTAATAATCAGAACAAACTGGTTAGAATGAAGAAACCTTGCCTATAAATTTTTATCGTTAAAACAGCCTCTATACTCAGTGTTAATTCCTAATTAATTTGTAATTTTATTACTATTTTTTGAGAATAATATTATGTTAAGTATCAATACAGTTTCGCTCAGCTAGTAGTTAAAATTACAAAATCTATCACATTAGAACACGTGATACACATAACCCTTAAGCTCCTTACAGCCAGCATCGCTTAGTTTTTTAACACTAGACTGCAACAACTGCTATCACAGAGTTGCTCAATGGCAACCTACTAGGTTAAACGCTTTATTCATAAATAAAGCTATGTTAACGAAAAATTCCGGATATAATTAAAAATTCTTCACGCAATTAGCAACGTGCAGATTGTGATTCCTTAGTATTACTTTCCTTAATATCATGCATTAACGAGCATTAGTTTTATTAAAAACGTAGTATCACTAGCTGACTTTTACCTTGAAAAATTAAATAAACTGGCATACATGATGGTATAGGAAGCATAAAATATTCCTTAATGACATGCAAGTCATGTAATGTTTACTCAAAATCAACAAACATCAGAAGCGTTTAATATGGATGAAAGCTCTAAAGTCTTGTGGTAAATTATTCAATTCAACTAGCTTACGCTCAATACCATTGCCTTTCTTTGCAAGTGCAATGCACACTTTATGAGTACGCTATAAATTTGGCTTAAGGAACAAGTATCATCACCAAACGTTTGTTTTCTTTGATCGTAACGAAACCTTTCAATTATCTAAAAGATACCGCGAAATGGCCCGCCTCTCCTTAATTTCTGGCAACATATACCAAAATCTCTGAAATCAATTAATCTAAAAACATCTCCATAACAAACGCATGCAAGGTTTAAAAGTACAAAATTTACTAGACTCTTAATTTGTTATAAGAATTAGACGATAATTTTATTTTTAATATTTATGTTACAAAATTGTAGTAAACAGGTTTATTGTAACGTAAATACCAGTACAGTTTCTGTGCTGGTATTTATATACCTAATACTGTTAAAGGCGTAAGAATTAACGCTTAGAGAATTGTCTACGTCGACGCGCTTTACGTAAGCCTACTTTTTTACGTTCAACCTGACGTGCATCACGAGTAACAAAGCCAGCCCTACGAAGTGAAGGACGAAGAGTGTCGTCATACTCCATCAATGCCCGAGTAATGCCATGACGAATCGCTCCAGCCTGACCAGAAATACCTCCACCTCTAACAGTGATATATAGATCTAGTTTATCGGTCATGTTAACGAGTTTCAGTGGTTGATGTACTACCATACGTGCAGTTTCCCGACCGAAATACTGCTCTAGGCTGCGCTGATTGATAACAATGTTACCACTTCCAGGCTTCATGAACACACGAGCTGAAGAGCTTTTTCGACGACCAGTGCCGTAGTATTGATTTTCAATCATTGCTATTAATCCCAATTAAATATGCAGAACTTGTGGTTGCTGTGCTGCATGCTTATGCTGAGTACCCGCGTAAACTTTTAGTTTACGGAACATAGCGCGACCCAGCGGACCCTTTGGAAGCATGCCTTGAACTGAGCTCTCAATCACACGCTCAGGATGGCGAACAAGCATTTCTGCAAAAGTCGCTTGCTTGATACCACCTATATAACCAGTATACCGGTAATATAGTTTTCCTACACGCTTTTTACCAGTTACAAAAATTTTACTTGCATTTAAAACAATAATGTAATCTCCAGTATCTACGTGCGGAGTATACTCTGCTTTATGCTTACCGCGCAGGCGGCGAGCAAGTTCAGTAGCCAGACGACCTAAAATTTTACCCTCTGCATCAACAACATACCAGTCGTTTTTTATCTTACCTGGTTTAGCTGTAAAAGTTTTCATTAGCAAGCGTACCCATAAATTAGTTACGCGTTAGTAAATACCTAAACGCTTAAAAACAACCTGAGACTCACATGACGTTATCAATCCATCAAACCTATTTCTAAAATAGCTATAGCTAAAACTATAACGTATAAGTTACGGGAAATTTCCTATCATACGGAGCGATAAGATTATATAAAAATTAATCAAAAAGAGCGAGAAATTTTTAAAAAGTTATCTGTACTCTCTAGTATTATGAACTTGCTTTTAAAATGTCGTATTACTTATATCACACCTAAGTAATGCGACACTGCAGCACACAGCTACTTCAAAATATGTTAAATACGCTAAAATATCGAAAAAAACTAAATGTAATCGCTTATTGAAATATGTATGCTAGATTTAGTAGCTCAATACCTACATCTAGATCTACCCCTTCTTATAGATATAGCAGATATTCTGCATAATCAAATTTCAACAATCTCAATATTATAACCGCTTCACTTTAAGTAAAATTTTAAAATTTATAAATTATATATTAATTATTTGTAGTAGTATTTCTTTAAAACATAATAATGTTTCGAATATATACAATGTTTTCATGGATTTATTAAATACATTCAAGCAGCATTAATTACTTAGTTGTAAGATATAGCAGTCTATTCTATAGTAAATAGCACTACTATCTTTCACTGTTATGTAAATTATACACGATAATTACTGAGCTAATCATGTTTTGTGAGTAAGCATTGTATGCTATTCGAATTAACATAATCTCTATTATTTACCCTTTAATATTGATCTCATAAAATTTTTACATAACAAGAATTCATCCTTATGCTTCTCTTACTTGTATTGCATAACGCTATTAATAAAGAAGATAGGCTAGTTTTCTATGCTCCTCGTAAATTTTTGCAATTTCTATATATCTATTACGTTAGCAGACTATTGTAATGTGGTTTTACATAATATAATTAGACAATTTTCGCTCTAACTGCTCAATAAAGTCATGCTTTCGTGCTACAGAGGTATCGAAGAAATCCATTCCTGATTACTTAACTCAACAATAACTTACATAGATAGCTAAATTATCTAGTCAATTTGTTACTAATTTTTTCTAAAATATTACACCAATATAATTATAATTTCCTCGCTACACTCTTCAGCCTATGAGTATATAATATTCGTTAATATGTAAATACAAAGATGCTTCATCCAGGCATTAAGTTTTATTACTCATACTAAATAGTTATCTTTTAGACATAAAAAGAGCTTTATATGATACGATGTCTTCTATGTTCATACCTACAATAAAAGAACTAAAATTTTACTATCTGTCTTTTAATTAGCATGATTTTTATGCTTATAAAGTTTTCACTCTTATTTAAATGAATTATTCTAAGCAAAACTAGTATTACTTTACTATAATTTGCAGATTGTAAAATCATTGGTGTTCTTAGAACAATATACGTTCTTACAACAAGCGAAAGGGTTGAATGCAGATAAGATAAACCATTATTTACTACCACTATAAAAATATTATACTATTACTATACGTATTAAGTATAACGTATATTTAACATTAAAATTATAAAAACTAATGATAAATGATTCAATAGGCTAACAATAGTTATACCTTTATCAACATATGAAATATTTAAATAAACCCTTCTTATCGTTTCGCCAACATAGGTTAAAAACTACTTTAGCATTAGTAATTATGTAGCTAATATTTTTTAGAGTTTCTCTCTATTTCACGTGATTTTCGATAGCAAATCGGAAGTGGTATGCAATTACCTATAAAAATAAGGAAAAATTCACGAGGATTATACTCAGATAAAGTTAAAGAGTATAATAAATCTTATTAAATAAAACATTGCTTCTGAACATATTGACAAATAGGAGTCATTATGACCTGGGAATATACATTAATTGGTTTAGTAGTCGGTATTATTATGAGTACGATAGTGATGCGTTTTCGCTATCGTAAACTACGTCATCAACATGTTTTACAGCGCGACTTGGATAATAAAAAAACCGAGCTAGGCAAATATCACAAAGAACTACTCGATCATTTTGCATACAGCGTTGAGTTTCTCGATAGCATAGCGCAAGATTATCGAAAATTATATCAACATATGGAAAAGCGCTCTAATGGATGGCCAATCGACTTTCCAAACCAAAAACACTCATCTTGCTATCAATTAAGAGAAACTGAAAGCGACAAGAATAAATTGTCGGTAGAAATACCTCGTGACTACTCAGAAGGTTCATCGGATCTGTTATATGGAAAAAAAATTACTTAATGATGATTAACACTCAAATTAGCCACAATTAATTATAAGTTTCATCTGTTACTTAATAGTCTTTTTATTAGAATTACAATAAAATTGCACAATAATTACTGGAAATTCTAGTGTTAGATGTCGCACCGCGATGATGAGCGGCAGTTGTATTATTTAGATGTTATCGGCAAGTATTGAGGGGACTTTTATCAATGAAAAAAAAATCATTAATGTTTAGTGCGTTCGTTATAATTCTTGACATCATACTCAATTCCTTATCGATGGCGAATGCAGCAATACCAATTGTTGTTCAGGGACAAACCATTCCAAGCCTAGCACCTATGCTAGAAAAAGTATTACCTGCTGTAGTCAGTGTACATGTTGAGGGTACGCAAGTGCAGTACCAACAGCAGTTACCTGAACAACTGAAGCACTTTTTTGGCTTTAATTTTCCCGGTCAACAACCTAGTTTTCGTCCATTTGAAGGATTAGGTTCAGGTGTAATTATTAATGCTAACAAAGGCTACGTGTTAACGAATAATCACGTTATCAATAATGCAGATAAAATCCATATACAGCTAAATGACGGACGTGAGATGGACGCTAAATTGGTGGGTCGTGATGAGCAATCCGATATTGCCCTGCTGCAACTTAGCGAAGCAAAAAATTTAACTATAATTAAAATAGCAGACTCTGATCAATTACGAGTCGGAGACTTTGCCGTGGCTATCGGAAACCCATTTGGCTTAGGTCAGACCGCAACTTCTGGAATCATCTCAGCGCTAGGACGTAGTGGTCTTAATTTAGAAGGCTTAGAGAACTTTATCCAAACGGATGCCTCAATAAACCGTGGCAATTCCGGTGGCGCATTAGTCAACCTGAATGGAGAATTAATAGGTATTAATACTGCTATTTTAGCACCGAGTGGTGGAAATATCGGTATTGGCTTTGCTATTCCAAGTAACATGGTACAAAACCTTAGCCAACAATTAATAACATTTGGTCAAGTAAAACGTGGTATTTTAGGTATTAAAGGTAACGAAATGACACCTGATATTGCTGCTGCCTTTAATACTGCTGCACAACGTGGTGCCTTTGTTAGTGAAGTACTACCAAAATCTGCTGCTGCTAAGGCCGGCATTAAAGCTGGCGATATACTTATTGCCATTGACGGTAAATTAATTAATAGTTTTGCTGAATTACGCGCTAAAGTCGGCACAACTGCACCTGGAAAAAAAATAAGAATTGGCCTACTACGAGATGGAAAATCGCAGGAAATTCTAGTCACTCTAGATAATAGCGACAGCTCTTCAACAAATGCTGGCACACTTTCACCGGTACTATTAGGTGTTTCTCTAAAAAACAGTACATTACCGAGCGGCGAGCATGGCATCAGGGTAGAGAGCGTCGAGCAAGATTCAATAGCGGCGCGAATCGGCCTAAAAAAAGGCGACGTAATTATTGGTGTTAACCGTGAGCGTATAGAAGATATTCTTATGCTGCGTAAGATTCTAGAGACCAAGCCATTAATTATAGCGCTCAATATTATACGAGGTAAAGAACACATTTATTTACTACTGCGTTAATATCTTAAAGAGGTTAATAACACATAGAACGCTATTCACTCCTATATAATACTGTGAATATTATCATTAACTCTTATGCTACAAGCTATTGTGCCATATCATAATTCGTCTTTTATGTTAGTGTTTTGGTTACGTTGTCTATGCTAAATTCTTTCTTTCATAATTTAAATACAGAAAGTCTTAAGAACATTGGCAACGTAAGACCAGTAATCCAGAGAGACAACTCATGTGTAAGCGTACGCAAAAATCAATATTTACAATCATCACTTACACAGCATAATAGATGACATGCTGTCTTAGACTCAATTTTATGGTGATCACATACAAATATTTCATCACTCATGATTAATAAATAACAGGAGAAATAAATTGATTTACTAAAAGTTTTGTAGACGCCAAGACATATAAGAGATCTCGTACATTCAATACATATATTAATTGACGATAATACCTGAATTTACAACAAAACATCAAGCATTCGATGTTACAACACTTCAGCTACACTATGTCGAGCACAAATGACTACTAAAATAGTAGTAACTTATTCGAAATCACTAAGTTATATATGGTGAAAAGTAGACAGTAAAATAATAATTTTATACCATATGTTTAATTGAGGGTACGAAATTTTCATAAAATATTATTATCACTTATAATACTTTAGATAGCTTAAAAGTAAGAGTGATTTTAATCCAAAAATATTTTTATCAATTTAAACACGCAGGCTGTAGACTTGACAGTAAAAATAACAGATTAAATCAAATAGATTAAAAGTATTACTGCAATTCCTGTTGAAGTATTTTTTGAATGCAGGATGTCTACCTAATCATCAGATGGACATGCATCGTAAACTAGTCAATCAAGCATTAAATAAAATTATTATTAATCTAATATGATAATTTTTTGATAAATTTTAGAAAATACTATAGAGACAGTACTTTATTTTTACTCAATATTTCAGTATATAATAAATTAGCAGTTATTTCGTTGATTCTTATATATTATATTCTATATATTTATTATATTTAAACTCAGTCTGTATAAAACTAGGACACAAAAGTTTAGATTTATTACTATAATTTAGATTCTAATAAGTGTGCTGTACAGCAATCACCTCAAACAAGCACAACATATACTATTGATATTGTTGGTAACATTATGCGGATTATATTACAAGGTAATATTTACAATATTAAGCATATGATTCTGAAAGTTGTGATACTTATCACCTCAATGATAGTTATCAATCTGCAATATTTCTATTCAATATATTTTCAGTTATTTTAAACATCTTAATTTTTCCGAATAGCTCTCCGCCCGCTTATCTACTTCATTCTGAATGTAAACTATACTAATACACTAAATTAATTGTTTTAAAAACCGTATTTCTTTAAAACGCTATAACAGGTAATGCTTACAGCATTAACCTTTGAACGTAGATTGCAAAAAAAGAAAACTTTTCTTAATCAATATTATATTCATGGAGCGAAAGCTCGAGCACTCTGGTATAAACACTAACCAAATAACTATAAAAATCTTTAGGACAGAATCACATACGAAATGAGTAGTTAATAACTTTCAGGCACACCGCTTTATTATCTAGTTATACTATCTTTTTAAAATTCATTATAAGCACTACTATCAAGTATACAATCCAAGAAATCAGATACATTCTAAAAACTTAATTCAACGTACCCTAGTAACAAACCCAAATGCACCCTAGTAGCGAATTTACAAGTACTCAGTAAATCATATTGATGATAAATTATGCTTATAGGCAAGAAGTAACTGCTAACTATCTGATTTTTTTATAAAATATCTATTAATTACTAGATACTAAATGAGTTATAAAAAATTCTCACTCTATCAATAGAGTATGTAAATAGGTACAATGCAGCGCTTAATAAGATACAGATATATAAATTTGTATAAAGACAAAAAATATTAACAACGAGATTAGAAGTTCTTATTACCTGCAGATGCTTCAGAACTCACTTATATGAGATACTAATTGCCCTTCTTCTGACAATAGCCATTTATAGCACAGAGGAATTTTATTATTCTTTTATCGATAATAATTAATATACATTGTTATAATCTTAGGAATTGCGTGTCACAATTCTTTCTTGATGATTATAAAAATAATAATAAGAATTAGTAAAATATTTCATGAAATTCAGAGTAACTCTCTGACACTAAAGGCAATCACTTTATATGCATTCATGGCATACAAACGATAATTTATAAGCCTTTAATCACTTCAGATATGGGTAAATATCTCAAATAGGTGGAGGCCCTGTTTGCCACATCCTGGCACATACGTTACTTGCTGCGGCTGCTTCCTTCCGAATCTGACCGAGTCCACAAGTTAGTATTGCAGGAGAACTAATAAGGCCCCCATTAATAGATTTTTGTATTAAATTACCATGATC
The DNA here is from genome assembly GCA_020541285.1 of Candidatus Gillettellia adelgis. Taxonomy (GTDB): domain Bacteria; phylum Pseudomonadota; class Gammaproteobacteria; order Enterobacterales; family Enterobacteriaceae; genus Gillettellia; species Gillettellia adelgis. Next base: position 1,322,076 of record CP047043.1, read on the forward strand.
ATGAATAATAGTACTTATATAGCCAGTTTATTAGAACTGATGCCTAGTGTTTACTTTGATCCTTTAGAATATAATCGATAAATAATATTTTATATGCATAAAATGTATACACTCTATCTATACTGATTTTTTTCAAAACACGATCTATATCTTACTCACCATGTTATAGTGAGATCACTCTACTGATAATAAAGCACTCCAATCTGATAACACCACTGAAGATAAAATGTCAAATCAGTGATATATTACAGTATATGCTAGAAGGTGTATCCGTGATGCTCATATTTGATATTTAGTTGACATCAATAAATCTGATAGTATATGACGTTATTTTAAAAAGCGAATATTTCTTAAAGAAATAAAATTATTCTAGTTCTTACAGTGTTATAGCCGTCTAGATATGCGAATACACAGAAAATAATATTTATCTCTATATAGTATCATTATTAATGTGCCATTTATATTTTTAATTTTCAAAGATTAGGAACGTAACGAATCATTACTAGTATATATTAATAAGTAAAGAGTTTTTAAAACACACCAATGCATGTATCACTCCAAATACAATATTTATAGCATTATTACAGTCGAGTCATTAACGACTTTACTTAATTCATTGTCAAGCAGTCCTTTTATTTTATCTTAATTAAGATTTTATCTTATTTTAAGAACATCTAATGATTTTATAGCATATCAATAAATAGCGTATTTTACAAAACTATACCGTGCTAAATCACGAGAATCCAACAGTTGTGAATGCTATTTTATTTAGATAGTACTAAATATGTTCATTGAACATTTCTCGTTGCTATTGTTTGATTATATTATACGTATCTTTATACTAAGACGCCATAGTACAAGAAAATGTATTTGTTACTAAAGATTTATATAGTTGATATAAAATATATTACATAGACACAGCACTTATTTTACACCTTAATAAAACTCAAACACTTTTACAGCTGCGAAAAATCTAATAAAGTCTATACCATATACTCTGATGTAGGGAAATCTCGCACTACCGGTATATATGCCCTTCACTTATTTCTCTCGACAGCAGTAGGATGCTTATCCTACACGTAGTTTTAATTGTGTGTGCATAAATTCAAAATAAGCATATTCAGTTTGATAAGGTATACGTTATTTTTAGAATTCTATATAACTAATCTAGTATCTAGTGATTACTAGATACTTCATAAGAAAATTATATAGTTAGTAACTACTTTACATCTATAGGCACAATTTTATTATCAATGTACTCCACTGAGTACTAGCAAATCAGCTACTAAAATGCGTTGGGCTTGTTGCGAAAGTTATAGGGCAAAGCATTCACGATCCTCCTGCGCATTCATTAGACTATACATAACCGCATTCTATTCGATATCTTTCTATAAATTTTATAGTGATCAAAATATTCATCAAATCTAACAACATAAACATGTAAATTTTTTAAGAATTATATCCTTTATTAAATATCTTCAATCTGATGGTGCATCGTTTTTTACTGTATCTTCTTAAGCAATGCATGGTTACTCGAACAATGTTAATGCATATGATTTCAAAGTAAAGTGTTTGATTTAATAACTAATATCAAACCACCCAACACACATTAATTTAGCTATATCTTTTATAAAACTTACATTCCGTAGCGATAAGTTAAGCTATTTCTATATTTAAACAGGCTAGTTAATACTTTAATGCTTGCAGTATCTCTAAAATTATCAGGTTAGGATTATATCAAAAACACAAAAGATAATATTACTGTAAAGCAGTATATCCTTTATATTACAAGAACAGTGGATTTTTGCTTCAAGTTTATTTTGATGACTCTACTTATTATAGTTATTCAACTGTAACTGATTTGGCTAAATTACGCGGCTGATCAACATCAGTACCTTTGATTAAAGCCACATAATACGACAATAATTGCAATGGCACAGTATAGAATATTGGTGCGACTATTTCTTCAATATACGGTAAAGGAACAATTACCATTCCTTTGCTGCTGGAAAATCCAGCATCTTCATCAGTAAATACATATAACTGACCTCCACGTGTACGCACTTCCTCAATATTGGATTTTAACTTTTCTAACAGCCCATCATTCGGTGCTATTACAACGACTGGCATATTGAAATCGATCAAAGCTAATGGGCCATGCTTTAATTCACCTGCTGCATAGGCTTCAGCATGGATGTAAGAAAGTTCCTTTAATTTTAACGCTCCTTCCATAGCCACTGGGTACTGATTACCACGTCCCAGGAATAATGCATGCTGTTTATCAGAAAAACCTTCCGCTAACGCTGCAATATTTTTATCCATTAACAGTATACGCTCAATCCGAGCAGGTAATGCTTGCAAAGCGTATACAATATTATGTTCTATGCTTTTTTTCATTCCCTTCAGGCGACCCAAATACACTATAAGCATTAATAATACAGCTAACTGAGTCGTAAAAGTTTTAGTAGAAGCTACGCCAATTTCAGTGCCAGCCTTAGTCATTAAGGCCATATCGGATTCACGCACTAAAGAAGATCCTGTGACATTGCATACCGCTAAGGAACCCAGATAACCGAGATCTTTAGATAATCTTAACGCCGCTAGCGTATCAGCGGTTTCTCCAGACTGTGACAGTGTAATAATTAAGCTTCTTTGTCTTACTACAGATTTTCGGTAACGGAATTCAGACGCAATCTCAACATCACAAGGTATAGCTGCGAGTGCTTCAAACCAATAACGTGCTACCATTCCAGCGTGATAAGCAGTACCACAAGCAATAACCTGCACATGTTGGATTTTCATTAATAATGTATGCGAATACGCATTAAGCTCACTGAGATTAATTTTGTTGTGATTTATACGCCCTTCTAAAGTATTTTTCAATGCTTGCGGTTGTTCATAAATCTCTTTCTGCATATAGTGACGATATCCGCCTTTATCACCAGCGTCATACTGCACCTTAGACTCTATTTCAGGACGTTTAGCGATATTACCCTGTTTATCGCAAATCTTGACAGTGCGACGAGTTATCTCAACTACATCACCTTCGTCTAAGAAAATAAAGCGACGTGTCACTGGTAATAGAGCTAACTGATCGGAAGCAATAAAATTTTCACCAACACCGACGCCAATTACTAATGGACTACCGGAACGCGCGCCTACTAGCACATCTGGATCTCGAGTGTCCATTATAACAGTACCATAGGCACCATACAATTGTGGAATTACTCGTTGCATTACCTCTATCAGTTTACCGCCGCTTTGTTTGTGCTCCCAGTGCACTAAATGAGCAATCACTTCAGTATCAGTATCAGAACTAAAATGATAATCACGTGCAATGAGTAATTTTCTTAAAGGTTGATAATTTTCAATAATACCATTATGTACTATAGTAATATGACTAGAAAAATGCGGATGCGCATTCGCTGTAGTCGGGGCACCATGTGTTGCCCAACGCGTATGAGCAATACCAGTCCCGCCGTGCAATTTATTGTTTTTTACAGCCTCCTCTAATTCTTTTACTTTTCCTACACGACGTAGACGACTTACTGTACCGACTTTATCTACTACGACTAAACCAGCAGAATCATAACCACGATATTCAAGACGGCGTAACCCTTCCAACAAAATTTCAGAAACCTCTCGTTGTGCTACTGCGCCTACAATTCCACACATCAGTAATACTCTCCTACTGCAACATTCTTACAGACATCTTTATATTATCCTTATCTGCCTTTTCAGTGTTCATTGCGAATCTGTACATCTTAAAAATTAAAATAGTATATATATTATGTGATATGTATCGTGTTACCACAATACTCATTCTATTTATATTCAATGATACTTCACGTGACCTGTAAGTTAGCGGTATTGTGCTTGCCTAATCACTTACTAATATAGAGTGATATCACTAGAATAAGTAAAATTATCTTTTAAGTTAAGTTTATTATAAAACATACATATCATTCCGATTGATGCTGAATTACTCTATTGCTAGATTGCTGCATTCTTGACACTCATATTATTTAGAATGTTTTTTTTTAAAAGAACGATCCCAACCTTGAACATTTTTTTGCTTAACCCGACTTATCGCTAGTTCATGCTCAGAAACATTATGAGTGACCGTAGTTCCAGCAGCAATTGTAGAACCCTTACCAATAGAAACCGGCGCCACAAGTTGGCTATTAGAACCAACAAATACATCATCACCAATAATAGTTGTATGCTTATTAATACCATTATAATTACAAGTGATCGTTCCTGCACCAATATTTACCCTATCACCAATTTCAGCATTACCCAAATAGCTTAAATGGCTTGCTTTTGAACTTTTGCCGAGGTGTACTGTTTTCATTTCTACAAAATTACCAACATGAGCACCAGCGGCGAGTTGTGTATTGGGACGTAGGCGAGCAAACGGACCTACAGTGCACTGAGTGTCTAATACTGTGTCTTCTAGAAGACTATATGGGTTAATCTTACAATCATCACCAATCTCGCAGTTTTTTAATATACAGCCAATGCCAATTTTTACACGATTACCTAGTTTAACTGTGCCTGAAATTATTACGTTAGCATCAATAAATATATCACGACCATAAATAAGTGTGCCACATAAATCAAAACGCGCAGGATCTTGTAACATAACACCCGCTAATAATAACTGTTCGGATTGTTTGAGCTGAACAACTCTCTCAAGTGCTGCTAACTGCGAGAAATTATTTACACCGCTAACTTCGCTTGGGTTTGATGGATGTATTGCTTCTATTTTTTTTCCTTCTGCATGAGCTAGCGCAATTATATCTGTAATATAAAATTCACCCTGTGCATTATCGTTATTCAGCATATTTAACCATCGTTTAAGGTCACGACCGTTAGCCACGAAAATACCGGTGTTTATTTCATTGATCTGACATTGCATGCCTCTGGCGTCTTCATGCTCAACGATACCAATTAACTTACCGTTCTTACGCAAAATACGCCCATAGCCGCTTGGGTCGTCTAATTTTACCGTTAATAAACTGATACCACCGTGCGGCTTAGAGACTAACAGGCGAGCAAGTGTCTCTATGGAGATGAGCGGTACATCTCCACATAACACCAATATATCTTCATTATCATAAAAATATTTCGCAGCCTGCTGCATAGCGTGGCCAGTACCTAATTGTTCAATCTGCAAAACCCAATTTACTTTGTTTTTAAATAAAGTACGCTTTAGAAAATCGCCACCATAGCCATACACAAGATGCACGTTTTTTGCATCTAACTTCATTGCAGTATCAATGACATACTGTACTATTGGCTTACCCGCCAATAAATGTAATACCTTCGGAAGATTAGAAGACATACGTGATCCCTTGCCTGCAGCTAGAATTACGATGCTTATTGCACTTTTTAACATAAGTAACCTGATCACTTTAATATTATAAACACAATCAAAAATCGTTAAACGACAAGATTGCTATATATTTTAGAAAAATTATGGCAGGACATTACAATTAGCAATCTCAGTATTTTCAGTGTTACTCTAATCTTCAAGTCTCATATACCCACCATACTTCTAGATTTACAGAAGTCGGTAATGGAGAAATACATTAATCTGAAAATAGTTTAAATGTCATGCTTACTAGTCTGCACTATAAATAACCTAAGCGTACGTTTTTTAAACACTGCATGTTATGCAAGTAAGCAAGGCAAGTAGACATAACCACTATAATGAATATCATACAGGCTGCATAAAGATACTGAAATGTTTTAAAATGTAGTCGAACATCCCGAAAAGTATCAAAAATTATGCTGATAAATTTTGTAGAATTTTAAATACACTACAGTCTAAACGTTTTCATACAACCAGTATGAGCTTCTGTATTACACGTGAGACAGTTTAATTAATGTTAAACTAGTACAAAACGCATAAGAAATCGCTTAACGTTATATAATATAAGCTATTTTAGCTGTGAACCGTTAGGTAAATAACTTGTTTTTTGAGCACTAAACAAAACTTCATTAAACTTTTCAAACATTCTATATAGAATGAATTGCACAAGATCAATAAGCAGATAAAGACCTGTATATTGCAATGTTTTAACCTTGACTACGTCATAATATAGGCTAATAATCCTTATACAGTAAAGTGACTGAAAGATCAAAGAATATTAGCGTATCAATTATCAAATAGTACTTTTCAGGGTATTTATTAGATACCTAAAATCATAAGATATTCAGCTACTAAACTTGATGATATATAGTATCAACAATGTAGGTAACCTGAGATCTATAAAGCTATTCTTTTCAGATAAAATGTTTAATAAAATAGAAACGGCTTTACAGATCAACAAGAGTGTTAAACACTACAGAATTAGCATATAATAAAACATGCACTCATAAGGAACCCACTAAAATTATAACTGGAAAGCACTGCTATTTAAAAGAACCACAGAGAATTAGTATGCATAGATAGTTTATAAAACATAACTACGCGTAATAAATTTTTATTTTATATAAAAAGTTAAAATTACTTAAATTATAATCAATAATAAAAACTACACTAAAAATATCGAACCTTTTATCCCTTCAACCATTATATTAAAACGGTAATTTTTGATTATCTGCTACACAAGCAACACTAATCTTTAATCTATTCAACACCATGAGTTTTTGAAGTATTGAAAATATGTCAGCATCATCAATTACAACACGTTGTAACATATATCTATAACGAGAACAATACTGTTTCTATAAGATCACTCTACTTATAATAAAAAAATCTACACTTCTTAAAAAGAAAAACAAACACTTCTCCAGCATAGATGTTACAAGAAAAATGTAATTGTATAAAATCTATTCTTCTAGTTTTCAAGATTAAGATCTTTTGAATAATGATTCATCTTCTATACTACTTCATTAGACTGCTACACAGAGTTATATTTAAATACACCGACGCGTTAGTCCGTCGCTTCTATAACAAAGAAGCGTTTAAATAAGTATATAAACTTCGAATACGCTACAGGTTTATTGAGTATCCGAAACAATATCATACTCATTGCAAGTATGACATTAAATTAGTTGATACGGAGTAAGCTGACTACTAAGCACACTAGGTATCACGAAACAGCTATACAAAATCGAGCACGGCTATAAAATTATTTAATTTACTCAATCAATATTGCTGAACGCATAAGCGATGTTCATGTAAAACCTACTGAATATTTCACGAGTTATACCAGGTGTAAAGAACTTTTCCTCTTTATAAACAATGTTTATTAATAATCATTACTCACATAAAGTAGGGTATTTAAAAAAATAAACGTCTAGAAGATAGAAGATAAAGCAAGCATTCTAATATATTTAATATGTTGAAGGTATTCTAAATACCTATATAATACAACTACCTCTGCAATATGCTAGTATTAGATAACACAGTAAAATATCATTTATTTTTTCTCTTAATTAAATATAGTGATTTTACAAAAAGCTTGATATTTTTCTTTTTAAATAATATGATTGCTATCTAGAATAAGCGACAATTAGACAACCATGAACACACACAGTCAGACACTGCCACGTCAGTGCAAAAAATACATCGGAAGTCAATGTGTCATTATTAATCGATGTTCAAAAAATTTAATCAGAAACTAGCACACAGAATAAATACTAACATCTAGAGTTTAATAAACTTACTATCAGTTTATTACTATTAAAAATGTTTCTGCATCATATATACATATGATATATATTTTCTCAGTAACTTCATTACTAACTAGTTGATACGTTAGATTAGATAGATCTGATGTTCTAAGCCCAGTCTATGGTTTAGTATGCCTGTTACGCAACCCGGAACAGTATTGATTGATTGTTCAATTACATTCACTTATAATGCAGACGTGAACATAAACACTACTACAACAGTAGTATCACCTATTTATTTTAAATGACACAATTAATCGGTTACATGCTGCCTTAAGTGGCAACACATGTTATGAACCTAAACGTTGCATTGCTTTTTTAGTTAAGTCAATAACACGCAATTTTGCAAGTGCTTTTACTAACTCATAATATGCTTGAGCATCGTATACATCACGATGATGATTGCAAATTTGTTCTTCAGCTTTATACTTAGCCTCTAGCGCTCTAGCTTCATCAAGATCACTACCACGAATAGCCGTATCAGCTAACACGGTAACCACCGTTGGTTGTACTTCAAGAATAGCACCGGATAGATAAATAAATTCTTCTTTATCCTGTAGTTTAACAAAATGTACCATACCAGGCTTAATAGTAGTTAGTAACGCTGAATGTCCAGGAAAGATCCCTAATTCACCTTCGCTACCTGTTACTTGAATTTTTTTTACTAAACCGGAAAATATTTGTTGTTCTACGCTAACAACTTTTAAATAGTAAGTCATCGACATATGCCCCATATGCCCCTCCCTGTTCAGGCATTATAATTGCTTGGCTTTTTCTATTACTTCTGCAATTGTACCGACCATATAGAATGCCTGTTCTGGTAAATAATCGTAATCACCACTTATGATACCTTTAAAACCTTGAATAGTATCTTTCAAGGATACAAATTTTCCTGGATAACTTGTAAACACCTCTGCCACAAAAAACGGCTGAGATAGAAATCGCTGGATTTTACGTGCACGGGATACTATCAGTTTATCTTCTTCAGATAGCTCATCCATACCCAATATAGCAATAATATCCTTCAATTCTTTATAACGTTGAAAAATAGACTGTACACCTCTTGCTACATCGTAGTGCTCTTGACCAACAAGCAAAGGGTCTAGTTGACGGCTAGTAGAACTTAAAGGATCAACGGCTGGGTAGATACCTAGCGCAGCAACATCACGACTTAGCACAACAGTTGCATCCAAGTGCGCAAAAGTCGTAGCTGGTGATGGATCTGTCAAATCATCTGCAGGGACATAAACAGCTTGTACAGAAGTAATAGAACCAGTTGTAGTAGAGGTAATGCGCTCTTGCAGAACCCCCATTTCCTCTGCTAACGTTGGCTGATAACCTACCGCTGATGGCATGCGCCCAAGTAACGCTGACACTTCAGTACCAGCTAAGGTATAACGATAAATATTATCAATAAACAGTAACACATCACGACCTTCATCACGGAATTTTTCGGCTATAGTCAATCCAGTCAGCGCTACACGTAGGCGATTACCAGGTGGCTCGTTCATCTGGCCATAAACTAGCGATACCTTGTCCAAAACCTTCGAAGTTTTCATTTCGTGGTATAAATCATTACCTTCACGCGTGCGCTCGCCTACGCCTACAAATACGGAGTAACCAGAATGTTCAATTGCAATATTACGGATTAACTCCATCATATTTACAGTTTTACCTACACCGGCGCCACCAAATAAACCAACTTTACCGCCTTTAGCAAAAGGACAAATCAAGTCCATCACTTTAATACCAGTCTCTAATAACTCCTGAGAACTAGAGATTTCTTCGTAACTTGGCGGTAGACGATGAATTGCCCAGCGCTCTTTTTCATTAATCTTGCCTTTCATGTCAATAGGCTCACCTAGTACATTCATAATACGGCCCAAGGTTACTTTGCCTACTGGCACCTCAATCGGATGTTCTAAATTATTTACTGTTAAGCCACGCCGAAGACCGTCAGACGCCCCCATTACAATACAGCGCACTACACCACCACCTAACTGCTGCTGCACTTCTAGTATCCGTTTTTCAGCACTATTCTCAACCTCAAGAGCATTGTATATTTTTGGTACGGCATCCCGAGCGAACTCAACATCCACTATGGCACCAATTACCTGGATAATCTTTCCAGTAATCATTATACATCTCCTAAGTAATTCATTTGCTCGCCACAGTGCAACTTACCGACACACTGACTGCGCGCTCTAAATGCAAGAAGCTATTTTAAGACAATGCATCTTTTAAACTATAGGGACTCCCGCCACAAGCTCGCTTAGCTCCTGAGTAATACCAGCCTGACGAGCTTTATTGTATACGAGTTGTAGCTCTTTAATTAGGCTACCACCATTATCAGTAGCGGCTTTCATAGCAACCATTCTTGCGGCCTGCTCACTAGCCAGATTTTCTATGATACTTTGATAAACTTGTGATTCTATATAACGGCGAACTAAAGTATCAAGTAGCACCTGTGGATCAGGTTCGTAGATATAATCCCAATGTGTTGTATTTACCTCTTCATCATCAAAAAAAGGCAATGGTAATAATTGTACTATCCGTGGATAGTGGGACATTATATTAGTAAATTTATTACTTATAATATATAGTTTATCTAAACTACCTTGGTCGTAAGCTTGCAGTATTATTTTTATAAACCCGATTAAATTTAATAAAGATAGTTTGTCGCCGATACATCTGATCTGGGCAATAATATTAGCATCAATAGAACTAAAAAAAGAGACTGCTTTAGAACCAATTAATGCTAAATCGGTTTCGACGCCCTGTTCGTACCACTGCTTCATCTCAGACAATAGTTGTTTAAATAAGTTAACATTTAAACCACCGCACAGCCCACGATCAGTCGATACAACTAAGTATGCGACACGCTGAACGTCACGTTTTTTTAGATATGGATGCTGATATTCTAACTTCCCTAATGTCAGATGACCAATTACTTTATGCATTGCTTCTGCATAAGGACGTCCAGATATCATAAATTCCTGTGATTTACGCATTTTAGATGCAGCAACTAGTTCCATGGCTTTAGTAATTTTTTGCATGTTTTTAACGCTACTAATCTGGCTATGTATTTCTTTTCCGCTTATCATATCTTTTCCTATTTACGACTAGATCAATGGCCGTCTCTTAATATAAAAGCATTTAAAACTACCAGATCTGAGTACTCTTGAAGGCTTCAAGAATCTCTGTTAGCTTACACGCAATTTCATCGTTATAGTCACCAGTTTTATTAATGCACTTTAATACTTCAACACTCTCTCGATTAGCGTAAGCAATCAGAGCCGCTTCAAAGTTTACAATTTGTGAGACCTCAATATCATTTAAGTAGCCATATTCTGCAGAAAAAAGTACCAGCGCCTGTTCTGCGATTGACATAGGTGCATACTGTTTTTGTTTAAGCAATTCAGTGACTTTTTGTCCGTAAGTTAATTGTTTACGGGTGACATCATCCAAATCAGAAGCAAACTGCGAAAACGCTACTAATTCACGATATTGTGCAAGAGCAGTACGCATACCCTTTGATAACTTTTTCATGATTTTAGTTTGTGCAGCGCTACCAACACGAGATACTGAAATACCTGGGTTAATAGCTGGACGCATACCAGAATTAAACAAGTTAGATTCAAGAAATATCTGACCATCAGTAATAGAAATAACATTAGTTGGAACAAATGCAGAAACATCGCCAGCCTGCGTTTCAATAACGGGTAAGGCGGTTAATGAACCCGTTTTACCTTTAACTACATTTTTTGTAAAAGCCTCAACATATGCAGTATTCACGCGCGCAGCACGCTCTAATAAGCGGGAATGGAGATAGAATATGTCTCCTGGATAGGCCTCACGACCTGGGGGTCGACGTAATAAAAGAGATATCTGACGGTAAGCAATAGCCTGTTTAGACAAATCATCATATACGATCAGTGCATCTTCGCCGCGATCGCGAAAATATTCACCCATCGTACAACCAGAGTAGGGGGCTAAATATTGTAGTGCAGCAGACTCAGAAGCAGTAGCAACAACCACGATAGTATTAGTAAGTGCATTATGCTCTTCTAATTTTAGCACTACGTTAGCGACGGTAGACGCTTTTTGACCGATAGCTACATAAATACATTTTACGCCGGAATTACGTTGATTGATGATCGTATCAATCACGAACGCAGTTTTACCTGTTTGTCGATCACCAATCACCAATTCACGTTGGCCACGGCCAATAGGGATCATCGTATCAACAGACTTATAACCAGTGTGCACGGGTTGCTCAACGGATTTGCGCTCAATAACGCCAGGAGCAACCGTTTCAATAGGGGAAAAGCCGTCGTGTTTAACTGAGCCTTTGCCATCAATAGGCATACCTAACGTATTGATAACGCGCCCCATCAAACCGTGACCCACTGGCACTTCCAAAATGCGGCCCGTACATTTAACCTGCATTCCTTCCGTCAAATCTGCATATGGCCCCATTACAACAGCGCCGACAATATCACGCTCCAGGTTCAATGCAATTGCATATTGGCACTTCCCTGGCAAAGCTATCATTTCGCCCTGCATAACTTCAGCAAGACCGTGTATACAAATAATTCCATCACTAATAGAAACAATAGTACCTTCATTATGAATGTTGCTTACTAGGTTAAACTGAGCAATACGTTGCTTTATCAGTTCGCTTATTTCAGTGGCCTTTAGTTGCATACTCTAATCCCCTTAGCAAAACGTCTTTTAGGGAGTCAAGACGGTAGCGTATACTGCCGTCAATCACCAGATCGCTAGCACGTATAATGATTCCAGCGAGTAAAGACTTATCAATTTTACAATTAAGCTTCACTTTACGTGATAAACGTTTTTCCATTACCGCGATAATTCTAGTTTGCTGTGCATTATTTAATGGACATACGGAGAACACATCTACTATCCATGGAGATTCTAGTAATGTGCGCAATTCGATAAACTTTTTTAGTACCAGAGGCAAGATAGACAAACGTCTATTTTTAGACATTATATGAATAAAATTCTGACCATACTCGTCGAGGTGTTCACCACAAATAGCAATGAAAATCTTAAACAGTGTCTCCGGCGAGACCATACTAGATAAAATTTTATAAATCTGTTGATTACTAATTATAATCGTTAAAAACTCTAACATCTCCTGCCAATGATCTAAAGCGTTATGCTCACAAGCAAAGTCAAACACTGCTTTAGCGTAGGGACGAGCTATAGTGACGCTTGCAGACATCAGTTCTACCTCTTTACAGTTGAGTAATCAGTTTGTCAATGATCTCATCATGAACAGCTTTGTCTATAGAACGTTCTATAATCTTCTCTGCACCAGCAATTGCTAGCATTGCAATGTCTTGACGTAATTCTTCACGAACGCGTTTACGTTGAGTATTCATGTCAACTTGAGCTTTTATTACAATTTTCTTATATTCCTGTTGAGCTGTCACTTTTGCTGCATCTATAATTTGAGCTTTAAATCTGTTAGCTTGTGCAATAATCACCTGGGCTTCTGCTTTAGCGGTTTTTATATAATCAGCTGCACTGCTTTGTGCTAAATCCAAGTCTTTTTTTGCACGCTCTGTTGCAGCAAGACCGTCAGAAAGTTCTTGTTGACGCTTTTCAATGGCAATTATAATCGGGGGCCACACGTGTTTCATACAGAACCAGACAAATAGAATAAAAGTGATAGCCTGACCGAGGATTGTTGCATTAAGATTCATGACACAATACCTCTTTTAAAATTAATAGGATGATTGTAATCTAGACCAACAATTTTACTGCGCAACAGCAAACATCACATATAACCCCAAACCAACAACAATCATCGGAATAGCGTCAACAAGACCCATTACAACAAAGAACTGTGTACGTAAAAGAGGTATTAAATCTGGCTGACGAGCTGCCCCTTCTAAGAATTTACCTCCTAATATACCAATACCGATTGCCGCACCAATTGCTGCTAACCCCATCATCAAAGCAGTCGCCATGTACAATAACTCTATATTTAAATTTTCCATGACATTCTCCAGTTTTTCAGTTAAAAATTACAAGTATTTAAAAAATTAGTGCTCTTCGGATGCCATTGATACATAAACGATTGTCAAAATCATAAAAATAAATGCTTGAAGTGTAATTATTAAAATATGGAATATAGCCCAAGGCAAGCTCAAAGTCCATTGTAACCACCATGGCAGCAAACCAGAAATTAAGATAAATATCAATTCACCTGCATACATGTTGCCAAACAATCTTAACCCTAGCGACACAGGCTTAGATAATAAACTGACACCTTCAAGAACTAAGTTAACAGGAATAAAAATAGGGTGGTGAAATGGCTGCATAGTTAACTCTTTTATAAATTTCGTGAAACCTTTTATACTGACACTATAAAATAAAATAAGAACAAAAACGCCCAACGCCATTGATAAGGTAATATTTACATCAGCGGTAGCGACTATACGCATCGCAGGCAAACCCAGATAATTTTTGCCAATTATTGGGAATAAATCAATTGGCAGTAAATCCATAAGATTCATAAGGAAAACCCACATGAAAACCGTTAAGGATAATGGGGCAATAATCTTGCTATTACCATGATATATCTCACGAACACTGCTATCAATAAACTCCACTACTAATTCTACACCAGTTTGCAGTTTACCCGGTATTCCGCTGGTAGCGTTTTTTGCCACTGTATAAAATACTGCAAGAAAAAAACTCCCCAGAATAGCCGAAAAAAATATCGAATCAATATTGATTGAATAAAATCCTTTACCAATCTGCAATTGCGTTAAATGGTGACCAATATACTCCTGTAGAGTTAAGGCGTGTTCTACAGACATAATATCTCTTACCCTTATTAGTTAAATTTTTTATTATCAATGACGAAAGGTTACACGATTTTCACTATTAACACTTCTAAAATTATACGCAATATTTTTAAAGGTCAGTGAAGTGCAATAATTTCACTTAACATGACTCAAGAGGCTCGCATAAATCTATAATCTTTGAGCATGTCGAACACGCACGTATCTTAGATGATGTTACGTATCATGATTCTTTCTGATATATACTACGGGAGATTTATTATCTTTGCTATACCTGATCTCTACGCAACTTAAGTCATTCAAGAGAAAAGTAAGCAAACGATGAATATTAATTTGAACATTCCAAATTTCATGACTTAAAATAATGGAAATTATAATTTTCAGTCCTCAGACTAGCAAAATATCAAACACTCTTACTCAATATGTATTTGAGTACTTTTCATGTGGATATATTAAGATAATAAGGAGAAGTATCCTGTATATTCATCATTTGACAACCTGACAAACTGATATAGCAACACATAATTTTGAACATTGCATCAAGATAGCAGCATTAATTTAAAAAAACACCATTGATTAGTAATCATAGCATTCTGCATGACCTTACAATATAAGAAAGTACTAACATAGTATTTCTGTTGTTTATAAAAATGTAATCTACACAACTATTTTGTTGTTGTGAATGAAACAAAAACATGAAAATTAAAGCATCACTCTAAGAATACAATCTACATAAAAATAAAAGAAAACCATTTATTTAGTTGCTACGATCTGAAGCTTATCTTATAAACCAGTACGAGAAACATATAGCAAGTCTCATGATGCATTGTAGAACAGCAGTGATGGCGCAAGATATAGATTAAAAACCATTCGAATGACTCTGAAATTAGATGGTAAGCAGAGTATGGGTGAGATTGATTGATTTTATTATTTTATCTCAGTCAGACACTAATTTATGCATCCTAAGATACATTGGTATGCATCTTTATACCGATGTTATTTAATACATATACCAAACGAATTTGTAGTTATATTGTTTAGCATTTACTAAAGTATGCTGATTGCCTCACAATGGCTTGCTATGAAGTTTTAGGAATTTATTTAATAGAATTAGTGCTCTGCTGATAGAAACTTTTCATTATAAATAAAGTGTGATCACTTGCGATTGTTTCATGCATCACTTGTTGTAATGTGACTGTCACATTTAAAACTAAACTATAGAATAAGGCGGAAAATTATCACATACAATACTCATTGTATTATCTAAACTGCATCAGTTACACTGAATAACACGTCTCATGTATGAAAGTAGTCTTGACACCTGTGTTATTATAGTGAATTTCCTTGTTTTGATAACACAGATCATTTTCCACTTTTCCATACATTACATCCAACAATCACCGCTATATCGAACATAGCGTGTAGGTATATCACTGTGTTAATAATTTTCTACAAATATCATTGTTTCTTGTGCTTATTGCCTGATTTTTTTAATAGGTGTGTCAATATATTTAAGGTGCATTTATATCTCCCACTATATTTCCAGTGCCGGTACTATTAATCAGTTCGCTAAGATTGTGTTTTAATCCCTGTTGTTTTGTATACACTTTGCAAGGCGTCTTTTATATTGTTTAATATATTTATACTATCTACCAAACAATCTTTTAACTAACCTATTGAATGATATTGTTAAATTATACTGAATATGGCATAATATGCATGGATATTCATCGATATTCTTAAACTCTATTGGATTTTTAACATAAAAAATGTTGATTGAATCATTAATAATTTCTTTAATCTACATAACACGCACATGATAATTCAAGCGCCTGTAGGTTTTGCAATACTATTTCCCACCAATTTTGCTGTATACGGATACCATATATAGGCAAAATGCATAGGCGATCATGTTAGATTGCCACTCTTTATAAGCTACTAAAATAAACAGTTACAGTTATAATCTACTCTCCCTCAATATGATAAAAATATACATCTCGCTCTTCTGAATAACATGTGTAAGATTATACCCTTACATAATAAGTGTAAATTACAAAATTCAGGAATCTTTGATAAGTAACGGGCATCATTGTTAATGATAACAATTAACTTAATTTTATTGTTAACGGTAAGTAGGTACCTGTTGTTGTGCTTTATTCATCTGGATTACGGTTGTAGCAAACTCATTCATTATCCAACGATAGACATCTCGCTTAAACGACACTACCTGACGCACTGGATACCAAAAACTCACCCAACGCCATCGATCAAACTCCGGTGTACTTGTACGTCGCATATTAATATCGGCATCGTTACAAATTAACTGCAACAAAAACCATTTTTGTTTTTGGCCAATACACAGTGGCTTTATATTCCAGCGCACTAAATGTTTTGGCAATTTATATCGCAACCAATGGTTAGTTTCCGCTAAAATACACACATCTTTTTTTCTCAAGCCTACTTCTTCGAATAACTCACGGTACATAGCCTGTTCTGCAGTTTCCCCACAATGAATACCACCTTGAGGAAATTGCCAGGAGTGCTGCCCATAACGACGAGCCCATAGAACTTGCCTATAATCATTACAAATTACAATACCGACGTTCTGGCGGTAACCATCATCATCGATCACCAGACTACCTCGATCAGCTTAAATGCAAAGGCTTAATAGATATTTTAATTGCTTTATACAAGCTACAAATGTGATACACTGCTATTTGACGACATCGTACTAAATAACATAGTGATGATACATGAATAATATTGAACTAACAGATTCATGTTCCTAGAATCAATAGACTAACATCCTTATTACAACGTGATTGCTATTTCAGTTGTAGCATTTAATACTAACATTTACTATTTAATACGAAACATTAAATAGTAAATATTTTTCGAAAGTATTAGATTATGCGTCCTTCGACCACTCAAATTTTTTCGAAAAATCACGTTATACTACTACCTGGGTATGGTAGGGAAGGATGCTAATATTTGACTACTAGTATCCTGAGTATCATAAAACTATTAGTGTCCGTCGACACTAATTCTATTCTAAGCTCAGCATGAAAGATAATCTGTTTTCTCACGATAGACATGCAATAATTATTAATGTAGCTTTATGTATAGTCAATGTACGATACTAGATCTTTATGGTGTTCTGTAGTTCTGTACGAATAGTAAATAATATTGACTTCAGAATACGGGCATTACCTGCAATTAAGTTACCAGAGCTCAAGTGATGATGATCACCAGCAAAGTCGCTCACGAAACCACCCGATTCCCGTACTAATAATTCAGCAGCTGTAAAAACCCCAGGCTTTATCCCGCCGATATTAAAGAAGCCATCCACGCGGCCAGCTGCAACATAAGCCAAATCCAGAGTCGACGATCCAGTATGCCGAAAATCGGCACATTGGTTAAACAATGTACCAATGATTTTGATATACACTTCAAGAGATTGTTTATGTTGAACAGGAAATCCGATAGCTAAAATAGCGCCGTCCAAACTTTTACTATGGTTCCCACGTAAACGATAACCATTAAGTTGCGCACCATAGCCACGACTAGCCGTAAATAGTTCATTACGCATTGGATCATACACTACCCCAACTTCCGTGCGGTTTTTAATACGCACTGCAATAGAAACAGAGAAATGTGGAAAATGTTTCATAAAATTTGAAGCACCATCTAATGCATAGACTACCCATTGTACGTCCTGATCAACACCGAGCAGCTCGTCATGATTTCCTGTAAAAATATTATGTTTTGGATACGACTTACGGATTACCCTGGTAATTACGTGCTCTGCATCACGATTAACATGAGCGATAAAATTATTAACTTCTTCTTGACTGGCCGCTATAGTGTTTGACATTTCATAATTTTTGGCAATCAAGTCACCTGCCTTGCGTGCAGCGCGCACAGCGATCGTCAACATCGGATGCATGTATATTTTCCAATTAGGATATTAAAGGATATCCAATGATACTTAGTATACCAGGCGCGTGAAAAATACCTATACCTATGTTAATATTTTTTATTTTATTCTACGCTTAAGAGTTTTTTATGTTGCATAATATTCGTATTGTTCTGATCGAGACATCACACACTGGAAACATCGGCTCCACTGCTAGAGCCATGAAAACCATGGGATTAACCAATTTATATTTAGTGAATTCACCGATAAAATTCGACTCTCAGTCAAGCGCTCTTGCTGCTGGTGCTAGCGATGTGATAGCATGCGCTACATTTGTGGATACCATAGATGACGCCATTAAGGATTGTAAACTGGTCATAGGTACAAGCACGCGTACACGTATGCTACCTTGGCCAATGCTAGAGTCACGTGCATGCGGAATGCAAGCAGTGCGCGCAAGCGCACTAGCGCCAGTAGCCTTAGTGTTTGGCCGTGAACGTATTGGCTTAACTAACCATGAATTACAAAAATGTCATTACCATGTCGAAATTCCCGCTAATCCGGATTATAGCTCTCTCAACCTCGCCATGGCAGTACAGATTATAGCATATGAGGTGCGTATGGCTTATCTCGACCATCAAACAAGCAAGAGGGTACAGCAAAAAGAGGAGCCTTATCCTCTAACAAGTGATCTTGAATATTTTTATCAACATTTAGAAAAAACGTTAAAGCATATTGGATTTATCCGCCCCAATCATCCTGGGCAAGTCATGAATCGACTACGATGCTTATTTACCCGCGCTCGCTTGAACGAGCACGAGCTGCATATCCTTCGAGGCATGCTTACGTCAATTGATCAACAGAACAGATAGCCATTACATATATCACATGGACGCTGTAGATTATAAGAATAGTCGAAGTACGCTATCAGTTATCATAAATATTAGATATGGTACATTATAAAGCTCTAAAATCTACTAGATTGAATAGTCGAGTTAAAGAATGTCAAAATTTCAATTATAGTTATTGACAGTTAAGCATAGTTCTATAAGACTAGCATATAAACAACAAGATACAATCACTGCATATGATGAATATTCCATTATGCTCCCATAACAGACTGATACTTATCGTAAATATCTCTCAACGCCAGATTATGGCTCGATTTTATTTAAAATGATACCGCTCAACAAAAAAAGCAGTTAGAAATATTTAGCTTGATAGGGGTAATGCAGGGAGAACGAGAGTAATGAAAATACCAATTTATCTAGATTATTCAGCAACAACGCCGGTAGACCCTCGAGTTGCTGAAAAAATGATGCAATTTTTAACCTTGGATGGCACTTTTGGTAATCCAGCTTCCCGTTCTCATCGTTTTGGCTGGCAGGCAGCAGAATCAGTGGATATTGCTCGCAATCAAATTGCTGAATTAATAGGGTCAGATTCACGAGACATTATCTTCACTTCAGGTGCAACAGAATCTAATAATCTAGCTATTAAAGGCTCAGCTCATTTTTATCAAAAAAAAGGAAAGCATATAATTACCAGTAAAACTGAACATAAAGCCGTGCTAGACACTTGTCGCCAGCTTGAGCGTGAAGGTTTTAATGTGACTTACCTTACCCCGAAGAGCAGTGGCATTATCGATCTACCTGATCTTGAAGCTGCAATACGCAACGATACCATTCTAGTTTCTATCATGCATGTGAACAACGAAATTGGTATAAAACAAGATATTAAAAAAATTGGTGAGATTTGTCGTTCACGAAAAATTATTTACCATGTTGACGCTACACAAAGTGTCGGAAAACTCCCGATCAATTTAAATCAACTAAAAGTTGATCTCATGTCATTCTCTGGACATAAAATGTATGCCCCAAAAGGCATTGGTGTCTTATATGTGCGTCGTAAACCTCGTATCCGCATTGAAGCTCAAATACACGGGGGGGGTCATGAGCGTGGGATGCGATCCGGTACACTTGCAGTACATCAAATCGTCGGTCTAGGTGAAGCATGCAGAATCGCCAAAAAAGAGATGGCAGAGGAAATGATACGTCTTCGCTGGCTACGTGATCGTCTCTGGAATGGAGTAAAAAATATACAAGAGGTGTATTTGAATGGCGATTTAGAATATGGCATACCAAATATTCTAAATGTCAGTTTTAACTATATTGAAGGAGAGTCTCTTATTATGGCGCTAACAGATCTGGCTATATCTTCTGGTTCTGCATGCACGTCTGCCAGCTTAGAACCATCCTACGTATTACGTGCATTAGGCATGAATGCTGAATTAGCACATAGTTCAATCCGTTTTTCTCTAGGACGCTTTACTACACAAGAAGAGATTGATTATACTATTAAATTAGTACGTCAATCCATTAATCGCTTACGAGATATTTCTCCACTTTGGGAGATGTTTCAGCAAGGTTTAGATATTAATAATATTGTATGGACACATCATTAATTTTTATATTAAGGAATAATTTATGGCTTACAGTAAAAAATTAATTGATCATTATGAAAATCCACGCAACGTAGGTTCTTTTGATCACGAAGATCCCAGCGTTGGTAGCGCGATGGTGGGTGCTCCAGCCTGTGGTGATGTAATGAAATTACAAATCAAAGTTAACTATCAAGGTATTATTGAAGATGCCCGCTTCAAAACTTACGGCTGTGGTTCTGCGATTGCTTCTAGTTCATTAGTGACTGAGTGGATGAAGGGTAAATCTCTCGAGCAAGCAGAAAAAATCAAAAATACTGAGATTGCTGAAGAACTGGTATTACCACCAGTTAAGATTCACTGTTCAATTTTAGCAGAAGATGCTATTAAAACTGCAATCGCTGACTATAAAAGCAAACATACACTTACAATCAATCCAGTTATGGAGAAACAGTAAAACACATCCATGAACCTTGCAATATGCAAGAAAAGTAAGATAAATAAAAAGCAGAACAATGATATGCATAATATGCATATCATTGTTAACAACTGCATGTAGTTGCAAGATTTTACAGAGCTTGACAGACTGACATGCAAACCTTCTAATAAGTTTTTCACTGCGTGTAAGATATTGTAGTATACTCATCAGTAGTTTTTCTAAAGTTAATTATTCTAGTCATTAAGTAAAAATTTTATGTGGTCCATGAGGTTTGGATGTCAATTACTATAAGTAATAGCGCTGCACAACGTATTAAGACTTTTATTAACAAGAGAGGACGCGGTCTTGGTCTGCGTGTAGCAGTAAAGATCTCTGGTTGCTCTGGAATGGCGTATGCATTAGAACTTGTTGATGAAGTACAGCACGATGATATCGTGTTTAAGGATAAAGATGTCAAAGTAATCATTGATAGTAAAAGCCTTGTTTATCTTTCAGGTACTGAACTTGATTTTGTTAAAAATGGCATAAATGAAGGCTTTCAATTTAACAATCCTAACGTCTCCAGCCATTGTGGTTGCGGTAAAAGTTTTAATGTTTCATAGTCATTGTTTACCTCTTGTCACACGATGTGCAGCAGACTTTCTCTGTTAACGACCAAGAGTATGCTATGAATTACTTTACTTTGTTCGGTCTTCCAATTAATTATCCTGTGGATGATAACCAACTTAGATCCCGTTTTCAGGATCTACAGCGTCAATTTCATCCCGATCGTTTTGTTTGTCAGCCGGAAAACGAACGTTTAATAGCTTTGCAAAAAGCTACTGCTATTAATGCAGCCTACCAAACGCTAAAACACTCGTTAAAATGCGCAGAGTACATATTATCTTTATACGGTTTTAACCTAATTCATGAACAACAGACCCTACAAGATCCCGCTTTCCTAGCCGAACAATTAGAATTGTATGAAGAACTTGATAATATTGCGAATAAAATAAACACGGAGAATTTATTATCCAAATTTAGCTTGCGGTTAAACAAGGCAATAAAGCAGCGCTATGCTTTAATAACGCAACAGTTAAACAACCAACAATGGCCAGAAGCTGCCGATACTGTACGTAAGATGAAATTTTTAAATAAACTTCAGCAACAAGTTAAAAATCTCAAAGAAACAATGCTAGGTTTTGAATAAGATCTTCTGATTGTGGAAACTTTAATATGACTTTATTGCAAATTAATGACTCTACTCTATGTGTATCGCTGCATCAGTGCCGTTTATCAGCAGGGATCGATCTAGGTACTACGAATTCGCTTGTTGCTACAGTACGTGCTGGACAAATAGAAACGCTGACAGACAAACATGGACGTCATTTATTGCCTTCAGTGGTACACTATCAACATAAAAAACACTTGGTAGGCTGGAAGGCTCGCCAATATGCGATACAACAACCCAGTAATACTATTATCTCGATCAAGCGCTTAATTGGATGTTCCTTAGCAGATGTGCAACAACGTTATCCGAACCTGCCATACCAGTTTCAGGCCAGTGAAAATGGCCTACCAATGATCGTTACTGCTGCCGGATTAGTAAACGCAGTAGTAGTATCCGCAGATATTCTCAGAGAACTCGCTTTCCGTGCACAAGCGGCGTTAAAAGGCAAACTGGATGGCGTTGTGATTACCGTGCCTGCCTATTTTGATGATGTGCAACGCCAAGACACTAAAAATGCGGCGTGTCTAGCGGGTCTTCATGTATTACGTCTTTTAAATGAGCCGACTGCGGCTGCGATCGCTTATGGATTAGACTCTGGTCAGGAAGGGGTTATTGCAGTTTATGATTTAGGTGGTGGTACCTTTGATATTTCTTTGTTACGCCTTAGCAGAGGCGTCTTTGAAGTCTTAGCGACTGGTGGTGATGTTACACTTGGTGGTGATGACTTTGATCAACTATTAGCTGACTGGCTTCGTGCTCAAGCCGGCGTGACTGACTACAGTAATCACAGTGTACAACGTCAACTTTTAGATATTGCTAGTACTGTAAAAATCGCACTAAGCAATGCCGATAGCGTACATGTTAAGGTTGCTAAATGGCACGGTGAAGTAACGCGCACTCAGTTTGAATCTCTTATTGCATCATTAGTGAAAAAAACTCTACGAACCTGTTACCATACACTAAACGACGCTAATCTCCGGACTGAAGAGATAAGCGAGGTAATAATGGTTGGTGGCTCTACGCGTGTTCCACTCGTACGTCAACAAGTGGAGTTATTTTTTGGGAGATCCCCCATTAATCACGATTGATCCAGACAAAGTTATTGCCATTGGCGCGGCAATCCAAGCAGATGTTCTAGTAGGTAATAAACCGGATAATAACATGTTGTTGCTAGATGTGATCCCATTATCATTAGGTTTGGAAACCATAGGTGGTTTGGTTGAAAAAATGATCCCACGCAATACTACCATTCCTGTGGCACGTGCGCAAGAATTCACTACTTTCAAAGATGGCCAAACTGCAATAATGATTCATGTGGTACAAGGCGAACGAGAACTAATACAAGATTGTCGTTCTCTTGCACGTTTTACGCTTTTTGGATTGCCAAAATTACCAGCTGGCAGGGCACATATCATTGTAACTTTTCAGGTAGATGCTGATGGCCTACTCAGTGTTACAGCGATGGAAAAATCTACCAGTATTCAAGCCCAAGTTCAAGTAAAATACTCATATGGCTTATCTGAGAGCGACATTATTTCGACTCTCAAAAAGTCGAAGGCTTATACTACAACGGATATAAAACAACGAAAATTACTGAAAAAAAGTAGAAGCTGCTCGGATATTAAAAAAAATACAAGGTCTATTATCTAAAGATACTATCTTACTCAGTAACATAGAAACTTAGGAAAATCCCTTTATAATTGTAAGACTAATGCAGAACATATCACAAAACGATGGCTGTATTACTATCGACATAACCATGGAATCTTTAAACGTTCAAAACAGGCATTTTTTATGCAGCGAACCAATCTAGCTGATTACCATAAATTAACCCCAATCATTCTATAGAGAAGCTTTAACGATGCCTACAATTATTTTTTTACCTCAAAAAGATCTATGTCCAAGAGGTATGGTTGTCAACGCTAACCAAGGAGAAATTATCCTTAATATTGCATTACACAATAATATTAAGATCGAACATGCCTGCGAAAAATCTTGCGCCTGCACTACCTGTCACTGTATTATACGCAAAGGCTTCTCTTCCTTGGAAGCCAGCGGAGAACGAGAAGACGAGATATTAGATAAAGCTTGGGGCTTAGAACTAGAAAGTCGTCTCAGTTGTCAAACGAAAGTCGCTAGTGAAGATTTAGTAATTGAAATACCCCAATATACGATTAATTATGCGCGTGAGTATTAGTACCACTATCTTTTAAATCATAGAATTATTTAACTTTTGATATCTATTCAAATAAACCTAAGATTTTACGTATTTTGCGCTGCTTCTAAGAACATAAAATAGATAAATTATTCGATTTTGAATAGATATATCTATCTATAAACTCCGTTGATTGTCTAAATTTTTTCATATGATAGAATTAGTCTTCTTACATAACAGTGTGTACATGTTATACAGAACTGCATCTAAGTTAGATTTTTACCCTGCTTAATTAAGCAGTTTTAGTATTAAAAATTTCACTACATTATCGCCTTTTGCAATTTGCAGTATTTTAGATATACACATCTATCTTTTAAAGATGTTAAAAGAATTTAGGATATAGATCATAAAAAGGTTTATATAAACTACGATCATTTAAATAGCTAGTTATCGTGTTGTCATGAGTGTGATGTATATACTGGTAAGCGACCGCAAATATCCAACACTTTATTTTTAGTACGTGCAATCACAGAATCATTGCGAATATTTTCTAATATATTACATATCCAACTAGCCAGTTCACGCACTTCCACTTCTTTTAAACCACGACGCGTCACGGCTGGAGTACCAATCCTCACACCAGAAGTCACGCATGCGTTCTGTAAATCATTTGGAACAGTGTTTTTATTTACAGTAATATTTGCCCGACCTAAAGCAGTTTCAGCATCCTTACCTGTAAAATTTCTGTCAACTAAATCCAGCAAGAACAAATGATTACAAGTACCTCCGGTAACTATTTTATAGCCTTTTTGAAGAAAAACTTCTACCATTGCCTTGGCGTTATCAACTACTTGCTGCTGATAAATTTTAAATGATGGCTCCATAGCTTCTTTTAGCGCTACTGCTTTGCCAGCAATGACATGTATTAAAGGACCACCTTGGCTGCCAGGAAATACTGAAGCGTTCAGTTTTTTATACAATACTTCATTACCCCCCTTTTGCTAAAATTAATCCACCGCGTGGACCTGCCAAAGTTTTGTGGGTGGTTGTAGTAACAACATGTGCATATGGTATCGGGTTTGGATAAACACCTACGGCGATTAATCCGGCAACATGTGCCATATCCACGAATAAATAGGCACCAATGCTATCAGCGATTTCACGCATTTTTTTCCAATTAACAATACCAGAGAAAGCGGAGAACCCCCCTATAATCATTTTTGGCCTGTAGATCTCTGCTTGTTTAGCGAGATCTTCATAATTAATATTACCTTGTGTGTCAATACCATAAGGTACTACTTTATAGAGTTTTCCAGACAGATTAATCGGAGCACCATGGGTTAAGTGTCCACCATGTGATAGATGCATACCAAAAATAGTATCACCCGGCTGTAACAATGCACTATAAACCGCGAAGTTAGCTTGAGAACCAGAGTGGGGTTGTACATTCGCGTAATCTGCGCCGAATAGTATTTTTGCACGATCAATAGCCAATTTTTCAATAATATCTACATATTCACAACCACCATAGTAACGCTTACCTGGATATCCCTCAGCATATTTGTTAGTTAGTTGTGAACCCTGCGCTTGCATAACGCGCGGACTAGTATAATTTTCAGACGCAATCAGCTCGATGTGCTCTTCCTGACGCACTACCTCTTGCTCCATGGCACGCCATAGCTCTACATCATAATCAGCAATGTTCATTGTGCGCTTTAACATCCTGTTTCTCCTTACTGAAGTCAGCTGACTATATTTATAGTACTCTATTGAATTACTGAGTGCAGGGAAATAATTTCCGCGTATTAAAGATACGCAAGTACCTATTGTATAGAATAGGCTTAGTATAAAATTATATATAATTAAATTTAATTTATATTCTTTAATATCTAAAAGTTACCATTAATCTTGCAATAGACGGCTCTTATAAGCCTTTGCAATATTTTATATAAAATATATGCTTATCCAGATAACTGATAATAACATTCGGTAGATTTTACCTATAACCTCTCATGTATTATTTTCATAATATTTATTAGTGTAATAATCTATTTATAATGAGTGACACGGTTCAAATGTATTACTGATTACTGCTTTATCGTTATTAATTCCTTCTTAGTTATCACATAGTTACTAAATGTCATCGGCATCTTCTGCATTATTAAAAGCAATCGTATCAATTATTGTTATATTGATATATTTTATTATTAATCTATAAAATTATTAATAACTATATCAGTCATGTAATGTATACTAAGTATAAAATAGTTAATATTGAAACAATGCACACACTAATATTTATTATTATCTGATTTTTTCTTTTAATGCAAATACAATTATATATCAATTATATCTTTACAGAAAATTAATACTATTAATAAAGAAAAAGGTTTGTTATCTTTTTGATTTTTTTTAAGTTTTCAAAAAACCTGACAGATATACCGTGTATTCATATAGTGTATTGATATAATACACGGAGAGATTGATGCCTACAATCATTATTGTATAACTGCTACATCATATATAAAGAGGCGTAAAAATTATTTAATATTTATTAAATAACCTAGTAATAGTATATTTACTAGATGATAAACTATTTGTTACACAACTAATACGTTTTATAATCTGTACGATATACATCATCGTTATCGAAGATTTTATATCTTTATTTTATAACTCTGTAGAATTACGTCACATTATAATAAATAATAGTTATATAAACATAAAAATTTTGTAATCACGTTAACATTCTAGTCGTTAAAAAAACTAGAGCTTCTGTAAAACTACCATTTAAACGTTACTTATGCAGTGTATGTGTTACATCACACGACTATATTATCATCCATATTGGTATTATTCATTATAATATACTGAATAACAAAACTCAAAATATAAAAAAAATAACTCGATTTCTTGATTCTCTCTTAAAAGATTTTAATACTCTTAAATATTTCAAGCATATAGATTCCTTTACTAAAACAACTCAATAAAAACTTCTTCTAAATCGTTTAAGAACTTTAAATAGTACAGTTAGTATGGACTTCTTAGAAATCGTAGCTTGTTTAGATGATAACTTTATCGATACAGTAGCATTACTAATAAATGCACGCTTACCTATTGATATCTTAGCAACTGTCATAGGAACAACTCGTTTAACTACGTCACAACGCAGTTAGAACGCAAACTTTGCCTATCAATGTGTTTATTATATTTATTTTATATTTATAAACCATCACCTAGGCACTAGTGATAAAATTTCTTCGATTAACTAGCCAATTAATTAATGATGCTACATTATAGATATTAGCAGATAATACACGTGGTACGCCTAGATAGTAGAAATGATTTTAATATCTTAAGTGTTCTTTATAACACTATATTGCTTTATGATATAAAATCCTTTTTATTGACCGAACCATACTATGCGCAGTAATTTCTGTTATGAATAAAATCTATAAAATATTATATCACTAGCTATCTTTTTGCAACCATATAGTTCAATAAACCTTCTGCAGTTTACTAAATATAAAGAATACAGTAGGTTTTAAAAATTACTTTTTAGTCAACACACAATATCTTATTGACTATATATGTCCTTAAATAATACTATAGGGATATAGAAGACCCTTAAAATCTATTGCTTTATTCAACAAAAATCACGTTTTACCTATCAATTTATCACAACAACCAATCGGGTAGGCGGCTGGTTCCGTTATTTATGTATATAATATTACTAGAAAAATCTTAGTATTTTACTTTAGAAATAGATATGCATATATGTTTTATCATATATCCTTATTATTTTACGCTTTAACATGACTAATAATAGAGTAATATAATTACCCTAAAAAATCATAGTGCTCATTCTCAACGATGAACTGCAGTGCAGATATTAAAGTGTTGAATCTTTAACAACTTACATGGGGAAGTAATTAAGGATAAAAACCTGGGAAATGAAATAGTATTCTAAATAATATATACTTTTATCCCGAATAAATACCACTATGACTTATAGTGTAATATGCCAACCACGCCTAGCTATTCTATTAGCGTCTACAGATTTTATAATCATGAATTATTAAAACAATTAAATTATTCTAATTTTAATACATATAGATTCATGGATTGGTAGCTTGTAATTCTATCTTCTTAATCATCATTGTCCGCATATTTCATTCAAGAAATAGCATGTTATCTGCATTTAGGTATTTAACTTTTAATAGAAGCGCGAATTATCTTACTTCGTCGTCTGCTGCGATAGTAATAGTATGTATTACATGCGTCATATTAAAAATGCCACTTTCTTTACTCTTACTCTTACCCATATTGATAAATTATATAGTGTTCTTTATATAGGTCGTAACAGTGTTGTTATATACTTGAATGGTAGTATATTTTAGAAAAGAAAACGACTATGTATTCAGTACCACAGTAAATTTGATGTGACTACTCTCGCAAACACTCTCACTGTAATAACTATTATACTATTGATCTTGATATTAACTTAAGCGATAAATATAGTATTTAACTTAAACAGTTAGGTAGTCAAAAAAATACTGTGTACTCCCTGACTGTTATTACCAATTTTTATAACCAAATCCTGATGTAATAGGATAACGGCGGTCTTTACCAAAATTACGGGCAGTAATACGCGGCCCTATAACAGCTTGCCGCCGTTTATGTTCATTGATATCTACTAGGCGAATTACTTGTCGTACAATACTCTCATTAAACCCCTCGATAACCAGCTCAGAAATTGATTTGTCATTCTCTACATAGCCTGCAAGGATCTTATCTAGCGTATCATAAGGTGGAAGAGTATCTTGATCGTATTGCCCGAATGACAATTCAGCAGAAGGGAGGCGATCGATTACCCGCTGCGGGATGACATAAGCAATACTATTACGGTATTTAGAAAGCTTAAATACTAGCGTTTTCGGTACATCTTTTAGCACGCAAAAACCACCCGCCATATCGCCATACAGCGTCGTGTAGCCCACTGCTATTTCACTTTTATTACTTGTTGTGAGTACAATGCTGTGATATTTATTAGAAAATGCCATTAGTATGACTCCACGACATCGTGCTTGGAGGTTTTCTAAAGTTACATCATGCAGAATATTCGAAAAAATAGACACCAACTGCTTAATATAAGCATCAAATATTGGTTCAATAGAAATAATATCAAATTTCACGCCCAGAATGTCTGCCTCTTCCTTTGCATTAGCGATGCTAATATCTTTAGTATATCGGGACGGCATCATTAACGTTTTTACGTTGTTTTTTCCTAATGCATCAACAGCGATCGCTAATGTTAGAGCTGAGTCAATGCCTCCGGACAGACCAAGCACTACACTATTGAAGCCATTTTTGATTACATAATCATGTACCGACAGCACTAACGCCGAATACACCTGAGCTACTTGTGGTAACTCAACAGCTGGTTTGTTCATTAGCACTACTTCTAATTCATTGAATTTTATTTGTGTCACCTCTTCAGAAAAAGTGGCTAAGCAATGCGTAACATTACCATCTGCATTTAATACCTTAGAACAACCATCAAAAACCAGTTCATCCTGCCCACCTATTTGATTCAAGTAAACCAGTGGAAGGTGAGTACGTTGACAATGACTCATTATTAACGTTTGACGGAGGTCAGACTGTTCATAATGGTATGGTGAGGCGTTGATTGACAAAATCACGTCAGCACCGGCAGCTTTTACAGCGTTAATTGTTTGTAAACACCATAGATCTTCACAAATTAACAAGCCTAGACGATAACCTTTGAAGCCTACTACACATGTTTTATTGCCAGCATGAAAATAACGCTTCT
Source organism: Candidatus Gillettellia adelgis (assembly GCA_020541285.1). Lineage (GTDB taxonomy): Bacteria > Pseudomonadota > Gammaproteobacteria > Enterobacterales > Enterobacteriaceae > Gillettellia > Gillettellia adelgis. The sequence goes on from CP047043.1 coordinate 1,352,594, forward strand.
CATCAAATACACTATAATTTGGTAATTTTTGCTTAAAGTACCGGGCTAGTAAACGCCCCCTAAAAAATAGTGACAGCGCATTATATAATTTATTACTTTCATACCACGGGTGACCAACCAAGATTGCTATATCAACTGTAGCATGCTGTAAACGTTGTAAATTTACTATACAACGCTGATAAAAATCATTTCGATACAGTAAGTCTTCTGGTGGATAACCGCATAATGCTAATTCAGTAAACATTACTAAATCAGCATCCAAGTCCTTCTGGTCTTTCGCAATTTTTAACATACGCTCAGTATTTCCTTCAATATCACCAACCAGAAAATTAAGTTGGGCTAATGCTATAGATAACGATAAGCTCATTCTTTGATATCCTACTAATACATACTCTACTAGTATAGTATATTAATTGTTTCTATACAGAATTCACCCCTGGTTTATTCCAACACTTTTACAAGTATGCGCTAGTAAATAAAACAATATTTTAAAATCACTGGCGTTGAAATCATATTAGTGAAGAACACTTAACAAAATACCGTTTAATGATCACTATTACACGAAAGCTCTAGATTATACTATCTTAGTAGCTTGTAGTAATTTTCGAACATCATACAAATAACACTCATTGTTTTCCTCAAGAAACATTAATATTGTAATGTGTTCTTTCAATGCGATACACCAAATCTTGATATCTTACTGGTGTAAGTCAGTATTATGCACTAGTTGATAATTTCTTTAGGTTATGCATATTATCCTCTAAATTATCGACAATTAACCATGCATTAACGAATGGACCAGCTACTGTATGTTGATGTTTTGCGTAGGATGAACATATACAGAGTATTCTGCGCTCATCGCAGATACTTGCTTTATTTATATGAATAAAACCATTCAAGCTTCCAATTAATAATATCTAAAGGATAATTAAGACTTGCACGATAGATATTTTACATTACCTATTTTAGATCATACGATCTAACACAGCTCGCATATAAATCAATACTGCATACATAGTAACTGCGTATATAGCTGTGCTTTAGTTCTTGTGCGACATACAATAGCTTCACATTTTTAATAACACTAATATATTGTATATCTTATAAAAAACTACGTCACTATCTTCCTTTTGACAGCGGTTGTGTCTTTATTAATAACGTTAATATGAACCTTATTGATACGATACAGTAGTTTTATGACCATCAGTTATACTGATAAATATCAAATTCATAATTTGCAGAGTTTTTTAAATAACTCAATAAATATCGTAGATAAATGCAGCAATACTGCACATTCATATGGTGCTAACAATGAACGCAAATCCTTTCGCCAGATAGCGACGTCATGCATCTAGTTTGTTTGCAATGGCGATAACGTTTATGTCGTCGCTAATTAAATATATCCTCAATTATTTAGCAAATTTTCATTGTCACTTTACTACTAGACATTCTAGGCTAATTGCATAGATAAAGTTGCCGCCACTACTCCTAATTCACATAATCAGACTGTATTACCTTTTAGGTAGTCTATTTTTAGATTTTTAATAAAAATGCTATGGCTAATGACCTTACTAACCGTAAGGTCATAGTATTATGTACCACGATTCTTTTTTTAATGATACTAAAATATTGATTTAAATATCAACGAAATGTTTTTAGATTTTCGTAATAAATTTTACATTTTATTTCTAATAAACGCATATCTTATTTAGCATAAGACGTTAACTATTAGCGCTTTCGATATACTAATAACAGACTTTCTTTAAAGTATGATGATTTTGAGACCTTCTATAGATAGTATAGTGGTCAGAATTCTGTTAGTTAGTTTAATTATTCCACATAATACCTTCAAAAGATCTATTATTTAAAGCAATCAAACAGTAAATATCTTACGACTATCTGGTACATTACTATTTTAAAGACCGTTAAACTTCTTCTATCTATCAGATTAATCTAGTTCTTGTATATGGGTGACACTCATACTATCATAACTAATCTATATCCTAAAAAAATGCTAGTACAAGTTTATTTAAAAGATATGGAGGTTTTAATGTAGTAGACAAACAATATAGAAACATATTATATACTATATTCATAATAACCATTTTATACAACAAGCGATCTCTATATCTCGCTTTAAACTAAGCTCTACTTCTGCAAGAAATATTGTATTATCTTTTAATGTAGTACTATGTAATTATAATAAAGATCATCTAGACTATGCATAATAGTTACAGTTTTAATATCTCTCTACTACTGCTCTACTCTGCCTGCTGACTATTGTATCATTGCTACTATGCAATAGATAAGCTCTACTCCTTGGATTTATGTAATAATATAGAGAAATATTATTATATCATCCCACTCTGAGAGATATAGAAACTATAAACAAAGAATTTTTAATAAGTTATTACATATGTTAGTTACTATAATTAAAAGTATTACTGTATCTTCATGATAATCAGTAAAGGGTATCTAACATTACTGCATCGCTTAAACATTAGATCTTTTTACAAACATGTAAGCAATTCTATAGTTTTATAAAACTTTAAAATATTCTCTATTCCCAAACATGCACGTTTCCTACAAGTAATTAGCCATTTAGTTTATAAATCTTACTAGATTACTCGTCATGTATATTAATAGAATTATGATCCGTACACCAATATATTAATAATATCAACAAGATAGAAGATCAGATTATTTTAGTCATGATATATTATACTGTTTACGTTGAAAATACAATACTACGCATATACACTATATTAACTTGGGTATCCAAATAACCCTAATATTACTGGAATCAGATAATCTAAACTACTATAATTTTATATCATCTCATATAATCAAAGCGTCAAATACGAAAACCCAGCCACTACTATATATTTAGTTGAAATATAAAGATTCGTATTTTACATCTAAGAAGATCATTAACTTTGCTTATAATATATACTATACTAACTACTAGTAATGTTTGTGCATCTAAATTATCAATGATATAAATGAACAGTTTTCTCTTACTATTTAATAATAAATTACTAACAAGTAATATATATTTTATATATAACACTTCAATAAAGTAAAAAACAGTTTTTATGCTTTCTAATTTAGGGTATTAAAGAGTTTAATTGCATATAGATTCATGTTTAAAAATAAATAATATAGATTAAAATTCACTACTATTATTTAATTGTATTGCATCTATATAATATCGCGATTTATCAAGAAAAACATTCCATCATACAATCAGTCGTCTATGTTAAGATAGATAAATAATACGTTTTCTTGAGTATATTATACGCAAAACTACCGCAATGATTACATCGTTTAGGTTTAGTCGTATTCATAATGTTTAAAGAATGTCAATTTGCATTAACTTTTATTATATCAGCTATGGTGCCTGTTTTAATTGCACTATATGCAAAATGTATTCGTCTATCTTATATGAATGTCATAAATCAATAAAACCCACTCAATTCTTTTGATATATTTAATTTCACGTAAATCTGATGTATATCTGTTGCTCTGTTTTTATCTGTTGATGGATATACCCGAAAATTCCATCACTAAAACTATCAAAATTCTCTGATTTAATCAGATTTATAGAACTGTAGTAGTGCACTGCTATAATTTAGCAGGTCATTTAATAATAGATGTATTATAATTGTCAAAACAATTATAAGATAGTTATATATGCTCTATATTCTTCATTATGCTCAAGCAGTCTTTTAGACTTGATTTACACGATTTATTTTTTTATTATACAATAATCGGCTGATCTGAGTGTAGACAAAATCTACGTACATACAATCGTATTCACTTTTATCTCGGGTTTGTGATGACGTAGTTATGAGTTTGTTTTATCCTAAGCAGCGCAATATTTAATGACATCAAATACAAAACGATTATAATTAAAGAATCTACTATACTTTCCAGTATAGTAAAATAGTATAAGCTATAATCAAATCACTAAAATAACTTCAGAAATACATCGCGCACACTTCCTTAGACGGTTTATAGAATTCACTGCATATATAAATTTTATATAAAATCACATCTCTGTTAAAATAACTAGTTATGATGTGTCATCATATATGATCTTGCACTCTAATAAAGCGCACATAGTAATACTAAATCGGCCGACGCAGTAAATCAAGAACAAAATACACCATAAGAGAAAAATTATATAAAAAGACGGGTATACCATCCTTCTCACATACGAGACTAATTAGGAAAATGCTTCAGGAACTCATGTAAACGCAGCCCAATAGATGAGTAAGGGAACATTTAGGATGACCGTCTTGCAAAATCCGTCCTTGGTCGTTAAAATTAAACGTGATGCAACTGTTATACACAGTTAATCTTATAAATCATGATAACTATCGTCATGCCTTCTTCTTCTAAATCCTGTATGACTCTTGATACCTAATGACATAATTCCAAATCAAGTGTCACTGTTAGTTGATCAAATAATATTATTCACGCTTTACTGCTCGATGCTCGTGTAATCGATAAGCGCTAATATCTGTCTACTAGATAGCTCAGATGAGGAGGATAATAATGTATATAGACGGATAAACCTATTTTGTTCAACAACTTATGTGCTAGCTTATTTGCTATTAACCTTTTAACATTTTTAAACGATGCATACGTAATGCACCACAAGCGATATTTTCCAGTACTGTTAATAAAGGTACAATATAGAACTTCTAAGATACCATTTTAGTATCTTGACGGATTAGATAATAATCTACTTGAAGAGCGTGAGTATACAGATGATTCATAATTAATTCACCGCTCGTCATTGATTTTAATTTATTAATATAGCAAAGAAGAGTAGATTTTCCAGATCTAAAAGGCCTAATAATCACTATGACTTCACCTTGGTGGATTTTGAAACTAACATTATATAGAACTTTAAGTTCTACTAAAGTAATTAGAAATATCATTAAATATAATCACAGGATTATCATCTTTCTTTCTAAGCGATGCAATAAAAACTTAGAGACAGAGTAATTATTAGATACATTACTGCTACTGCACTCCATATTTCTAGTGTGAAGAAGTTACTAGCAATAAATTTCTTAACCCTAACGAGTTAGTTTTGCTATGACAATTACAATGACGCATGAAGTATCTTTAATACTCATTATACACTAGTTGCCTAATGAAGGTAACATTCAGCACAATACTAAAGGTTTAATAATATAAAATACCATTTATACTGTAATAAACCCATCGCCAAACCCGCTTCATGGAAGTCGTGATGGGTTAATAATACTGCACTACGAGTAATTTCTGCAATATAAGCGCTAAAATTTATCATAATAGTGACCACTATAGTACTGAATGGATCGATACGAAAATCACTTAAAATCATTGATATCGCAAAGTATATGAACATTACGTATACTACGATCAGCATACCTCATGTGATTTTGATAAAAACTAAGGTGATATAATTAATAATCCAATCACTATAAGTACGAGCAATGCTGGTAAGAAGATCAATAATTATACTCTCCAACAAACCGCAGACTGAAATCTATAAAATTGTTGTATACCTTCTAAAAACATAAGAGTAGCGGCTAAATAAAACGTTACTCAAATTTCGCAAGAAATATCTCAGAAAAATTAAAATATCAAAGACAAATATTAAACACGCAAAATTAAAAGATTTTCTTAAATTGTAAAGAATATTAGACATGTTTAAATTACTTGAGTTCAATATCAAACCACTTTTATAAATTTTATTGTAAATACCATTATCGCGCAGAGTTTTTAGCGGGTTGTATACTTTTATTCAAAGTTTATTGTTATCATTTGAAAAAAAACAATGCCATATTAGAAAGTTCCTAGCACACTTCTAGAAGTGTAAACTTATTAATACTTACCAGTTTTAATACAGTATAAGATGTTAAATTTATTATACAGTATAGCATTAGCACGTTGAGTACGCCATTCCATATAAGTATTATCGATATTAGGAAACTAACGCAAATTCATCACGTTTATATGTTGTGTAACGTCATCTACTAAGCTAGCGCCGCTTTTTCACTGCAATTACTTTGTCTCTCAGATCATCAACGCTGTTACTGTAGTATTTTAGAGTTAATTATTACCAATAAATAACTCTTATAATAGCTATTAGAAAATACAACAGTTTTTTATGTGCATCGATAATAGCCTTACTAGCTACAGATAACTCAGTACTCTTAGTTTGAATAAATGGAATAATACCATTATATTTATAAGCTTCAAAGTGTAATATCACTATAATACTTCTACGACAGCTGCCTCGATATCCACATCAAAACCAATATAATATTCACTTTTCTTAAATTAAAAGGCAAAATAGTATCCACCACCACTAGTTTATCTACTACATGAACATATACATTAAATAACAGAGAAAAGCACTACTAAAGAGCATTTCAAAACTGACTTCATCCTCATAATTCCGGTATAGGTTACAAGTTACTTATGTTATATTACAGTCTAGTATTATAAAATAGGGTGTCATATTGATAACTTTTACAAAAAACAAAAAAGAGCTATAATAAACAATCAGGACAAATAATAATGTGTCGTTATAACATAAGACCTTTCAAATACAGCATAAATAGCAAAATAAAGTATGCCAGCTGCTTATTTACATAAGAATTTTTCTTGTAGATCGCAAGATAGATATTGCTTTATAAATAAGGGTTACTATAACAAATTCATGTTTTCATACTACTGTATAAAATGTACTAATAAAGCTACTGAATTGACTATTCAAAAACAATTGTACTAATTCATGGATACTTAGCATTTGAAATATCGATATGCTTTAATGATCCTACATCGTGTTATGCATAAAGAGCTTGCGTTATAGCTTATTTCTATATATTACGCGATCATCTGCCCTTATCGCTTATACCATGCAAGGGTATTTGAAGCGGTTATATCGGTTAGTTGCTGTATTATTTCCTCATAACTTTATCCAAACTATAATATACTGACAAGATAGATTAACAGATATTAACCGGCGCTATCGAGTTTTCTTTTTCGTCATACAGTTTATATTAAATACCATGAAGACTCTAAATTATCCAAGATACTGCAAGAATTATCGTCAAATCTAATAAACATATTCGTATCATCTCGCCAGTTTCAGACCTAACTAACCTGGCTTTAACAGCAGACATGCTGAGTACTTATCTATTAGCAGATAAGTACTCAGCATGATCAAAATAATGGATGTATATAGTATGATGACGCATTGATAGTTAAAAAACTGTAAGATAATAATCTGATTATTACCTTACACGCTAGAGATGGCCTAGCATCTAACACACAAAATTTTCTAGATCTTTATTGCCTGTGCGCATAATCCAAGACTATATACCTCACGTTATAGGTATAAATTACAGTCAACGAAATATTTTCCAGACGGATGTTTTATAGTCCTATATCTAAAGTTATCTAACTTACAGAGTTAGTATAAAACTCGTTAATTGAACAATATAATTGTTAATATTTATTGTATAAATATTAAAATCTAGCATAGCTGTTATAATTACGCGACACTCTCGTAGTTCATTAACCACTCACACTATTCACGGTGTTTAATAGAAAAATTACAATCATCTAATTTTTAAGATTTGTTGTTATTTTAAAATATTATATCTTTTTGGTTTACTACGTCATTCTTGAGGTTTAATTCTTTATGACTTTAAAATAAGTGCAATGATGTGAAATGTTATCTTGAGTGTTCAGACAAAGTTTTGTACTCAGCGCCTAAGAATCATATAGCTAATGTGACAATGGGAACGCATACTTTAGTATGCATAATATTCGATTAAGGCACAACGTAATCGTTTTAGTATAAATTTCGTCATATATATTATATTCATAAAACCCTTAATAGCAAATACAACAAAAACAAGACAAACGCCGCAACTTAAATTATTACTTGCAGTGTGTTATTACACCATAAATATTCGTATAATTTTAAAGATAATCGCAAAGATAGTAGGTAACCTATTCATCCTATACATCGGTAATATTTTAGATGACAAAAAAATAAATATTGTTGTATCTCTGCTAATACGATGGAGCATTTAAAAAATTAACTAAACCGTCTTTCCTTATATAGCATAAGAACAATATATCTATAAGCTATAGTTAACACGGTAAGATAAGAGGACCACATGCTTAACAGAAAATATCCTCTTTCTCTTGCGTAATATAGTATCGAATTTGATAAATGCAGTGATCTGACCATATAGAAGCAATAGCTATATCAATCTAGATATCGCTATAGGGTGCTAAAATTACTATATTCCGAAGTTCTCTCATGAATATAGCGCCAAGCATTACTAAAATAAAAATTTACAAGCAAGACAACATTAACATTGATAAATGATAAAAAATAGTCACCAAGTGACGTAAAAGCGTATAATAAAACTGACGTGATTAAGCACTATCTAGTCACTATCTCTACGAACTATAAATCTAGGGACATATCTATTTCACAAAAACCTAATAAAACACTGTAACTGTAGTCAAAGCGCCACCGTAATCTATAGTCTATTGGTTTCCACGGACCACACCATCATTTAATAAAACTAGTAGCTGTTTTATATAATTCGATATAAATCACTGGACATTCATAAAATTTTCCAAAACTCATGTAGCCATACTAATAAATCCCTTACTATATTATATAAAATAATATATACAAACAATAATATCGTCAACATACATAACATCAATGGCGAGATAGAGAAAATATCATAACTTTACCCTTTAAATATACTATGAAATGTTAGAACTGTATATTAAAATACAAAAAGCATGCTATGCTCTTAAAGATTTTTAATATTTACCTCTAATTTTGGAGAAAATGTGGATCATCGTCTACTCGATATTATTACCTATTCAATCTACCATAGTAAATTATATGTTAATAAAAAAATAAGGAATTAATTTATAAAACAAATAGCTTAGCTTATCCATTTCGAGATGGCATCCCAATACTTTTACAAAACTCTACATGTACACTTTATCTGAATGAGTGGTATTCATGAATTTTACTGTTATAATCCCTGCTCGCTATGCTTCAACGCGTTTTCCTGCTAAACCCTTAGCAGATATTAATGGAAAACCTATGGTAGTCCATGTAATGGAGCGCGCACGCGTATCCGGTGCTAGCCGCGTTATTGTAGCTCTCGATCATCCAGAAGTAGCTAAAGCAGTTGAAATCGCTGCAGGTGAAAGCTATATGACGCGTATCGAGCACCATTCTGGCACAGAGAGACTAGCAGAAGTTATTGAATATTATCGTTTTTCTGATGAAAAAATCATTGTTAATGTGCAAGGTGATGAACCAATGATCCCACCACCTATTATTCGACAGGTCGCTGAAAATCTAAAAAACAGCTGTGCTGGTATAGCTACATTAGCAGTTCCAATAAAAAACTCAGAAGAAGCCGTTAACCCTAATGTAGTAAAAGTAGTAATAGATGCTCAAGGTTATGCACTCTATTTTTCACGTGCTACAATTCCCTGGGATCGCCGTCGCTTTACGATATCGCAAGATACTATTGATTATACTCCATTAAGACATATTGGCATTTATGCTTATCGGGCAGGTTTCATACGTCGTTATGTTAATTGGAAGCCCAGTCAACTTGAACAAGTTGAATCATTAGAACAATTGCGCGTACTATGGTACGGTGAAAAAATACATGTTGCAATCGCCAAAGTCGTGCCGAGCATAGGTGTCGACACGATACAGGATTTACAGCGCGTACGTAATTACTTTAGTTAAGTTCTAATAGTGTGATCTTTTTCGAACGAGATGTAACATCTTAATACAGACCTTATCAGTATTGACAAACACTACTGTAGATTAATACACCTTTCGTATTTTACTTATCTATTAAGTTAACAAAGGAAAATAAAAAATATTAAACATCTGACTACATATTTAATCATCAGTGAATTAGCAATTTATTAGTTTTATGAAAATAAAATGCAACCTATTAAGCTTTAAAATACATATCTTATAAGATAGAGTAAACGAGAATCACTATCATAAATAGATCATTATTATTTAATACTGTTATTTGACCCCATTACTTCTGAAACCTCTAAAATCAGTGCAACCCAATAACATTAATCAATCTGTCGTCCAGATTACTTGTAATCTATGGTGAAGAATATAGGTATTACTGAATATATTTAACCTGATGGGATATGTCAAATCTATTGATACACTTGAATAAAGCATAATGTATGTAAAAAAATAGAAATGGTCGTTCGCCTTCCTACGCAGTCCCTCCTATAGATTTTCTATTATTTTTAGATATTACCTGAATCTAACTGGTAGAAAAACAGATATTAAATTAAGAATGCATAACTATTTCTAATGTTAGCTGTAGTGTATAGTCATGCAGTACTTTATAAAGTCTCATATAGATATCTCATATCATCAGGTATGTCATTCTAATGAAAACAAAATCGTTTTTTATTATACAACACCTTATACTACTTAATCACCTGAGCTTTTATCTCTTAAATCAAGGGATTTATAATATCCTAAGAAGAATCATTAACTCTAGTTTTGTACCATCCTAACTATACTCAACCAATATTATTTTCTTTGACTAACTTTAGTGAGTTTTAAATGAAAACATTAATTAGTAGAATTAGCTTAATATATTTAATATTTTAATGATTAAAGAATTCTGAGACTATCTGTCATACTTTGATATTATATTTATATTGTAAATAGACGGATTTTCCAGAAATATTAGAGTGTAATAACTACATCAAACCAAGAATAGAAGATGCTACTATTTATTCGATCAACAATCTTCAAAAAAATGCTCATTTAAGTGTACTTTTACTTACAAAATAATACATAATTTAATATTTTAATCTTATTAAACATCTATGGACAAATACCATTGTTTCATGATGCATGAAATTATCGTATGATATATACCGTATTTAATACATATAATTATATATTCTAAGTAAATGAGCGTCATAGATAAGCGATAATATAGTGATTAATTTTTTGAGAGTGAATATAAGCAATAACTACGGCAAACTATAGACTCAGAATAACCATATTATTAAACGTAACATCTGTTAAAAAAACGACATGAGCATTCAAACAAATAAACATAACAAGTGAGCACGAATAAAATTAGTAATATACTGGGTATAGTTAGCTAGCTGATACTATTAATAAACCAAGTGTATAGATTCAATTGACTACAATAAAAACACCAGGCTTCTTTTAGTAAGCTGAGCACAAGAAATTCAGTCTTCTAAAACAAGCAATATTCTACATTGAAAATATAGATAAATATAACCGCAAAATATTACAATTCAATTGAATTTATACAATCGTAAGTTTCAAAAGACAATGCTTCATCCCTGCATGACGTATACTCAGCAATTTAGACCGGATAATAAACTTTCTTATATCATTACATTTTAAATAACACTTACGATGTTATCGTGCTAAAATTTATCTCTGGATAGCATCTTGATACATTACTTAGCTATTAATACAGTCATGCTGGTATCAGCATATATTATATGTTTTAGATATGTCAAAAGGATTGCTTCCTGCTTTGTAAGGGAAGCACGTAATGTACATTACATTTTATCTAATCAATACACTAACATATTGCATAACTTTCAACAAATAAATTGCGGACAGATACGTAACACGCATATGGAGGTACAACGATACCCAGTGTCTTAAACGTCCTGCTAATTAAAACAACTTTCATACAGTAGCCTAGTGAATCGAAAAACGTAAAACAGTACCGCAAAGAGTTATTTAATTTGCTAAAAGTTATCGACTAAATACCCTAATTTACGGCTTACTCTTTTATACTATAAAAGCAACGCTCGGTGGTTTTAACTAGCATATGTTGTAATTAAAAGACACAAAATAATTACTATAACTACAGTATCCTAGAATTCTCGTGAATCATGTAAATAGCTAAACCAAATTAAGATGCATATCCTCAAGTGTGCTTGTATACTATATAATAATCTATAACGTTAATAACTACGAAGAAAAATTTAAATAGTGATTAAATCTATATAATAATTTTATCACTATAACACTACATATAACTCTTGCACACTATATTTATATTATGTATAAAATCTAACCGAAATATACTATATATAAGTATATTTAAAGACCTTGTTCAAAATTAGTCTCATGAGCATCAGGTGTCATGGTTGTCTTATTGTTTTAAAAACTTCTGCCTTTCTTCTCGCTATCGCTACCTTTAACATCGAGCGATTAAACTACGAGAATCACACAGATAAGTGGTTGTATTACTTTCTATATCAGTAAATATTTTTAAAAGACCTCAAAAGAATATCCATAAATGCAAATAATGCGCTCAATTACATGATACGTAAACACTTATTAAATCACTCTGATCGCATTAATGTTAACAAAAGAAAAATAGATAAGTAATCGCAGAATTTCTAGGAGAATACCACAGAATTACGCAGTCAAAATGGAAGTTGGCAATTTTCAGTTGCAAGATGTTATGATCAAAATTTATAAGACTCTTCTCGACCTATAACATGCGCTAGAATTACTATCAGAGAATATATTGACTCATCTTTTACGTGTTTCAATCCAACTCGGGAAATAAAAGGTGCTTACTATTTAGCTATAACCAAGCTAACCATACTTCCCATAAAAGTAAATGTTTTTATTTTTTTGTATCAATTATGACCACTGTGCACATAAATTTATCTGAATTTTTATCTATAGAAATAAACAGCGTATATTACGCCCAATATCCATGTTAATTAACATATAACTCTTTTATTAACCATAAATGATTATGAATAATATGCTCTCTATATCTCTGAGAGATACGCAAGGACGGGGTAGCTCTATAGAGCTAGTTAGCAACAGGGCGGTACTGATAGTTTTAGAAGTCTCAACATAAAAAATCCTTTTAACAATTAAGAGCAATCACTTAATACACATTAAAATCTATAAAACACAGACAGATCGCTCAATCTTTGCAAATATGGAAAACACCTGTATTCCCATTATTTTGATATAGCGTCTTTTTAGCACTGACCAAGCATACACCTCTTTATATAGTTAAAAGCCATGCTTATAGGATGATGGTTGTATTAACGGCGAAAGCAACGATTACGAGATGTAAATCTAAGTAAATGTTATTAACAAACATTGAATAACTAATACTCATAAACTATAATTAAGATATTAGCTAGTACGTATTCCGTTTTAAATATCTAACTGTACATAGGCGTTATATTAGTATTGACAAGCGCGATTGCTGTACTATTCTAAATAGACAGCTAAGATGTACTAAAAGATCGTATTATCCTTATAACGTCAATTTAATTCGGGTACTCACAACGACTCTTCTGTTTTTCGTGAATGCTGTACTGCCTACATCCAAGTTGAGCATTAACGCAGTCAGATATAATGATTGATCTTATGTAACCTATATCTTATCTCTGAGCACTGAACATGTAAAAGAGTATCACTTATCACACATGCACAATTACACACGCAATCTACTGGGTGAAACAAATCACTATAATACGTTTAATGAAGTTCTAACATTGCACATCTTTTATTAACACATTACCTAAACAACATTAATCTCATTGGATCGCTGACTCTAATTGAATATTAGATATTTCTAGGAAACAATATTTATAAATTTCTTGTCAATGCAGCACTCTTGCAGTATATTATCAATATAAACGACCATGACAATTTACTTGTATCACAGTTGCATATAATTTAGCATCATAAATGCTCTTGGTAAAGACAAACTTATTTCTACATAACAACCAATATCATTATATTTTAAAAACTACTACAACTTGTACTGTTAGTTAATTACAATATAGAGGTTTTACCACACACTAAGTGATAGTGCTTCTGATACTACACTTAATGTCGTTAAACTTCGCGATTAACGTGTATTTACAAAAACATCAAAGTGTAACTACAAATCAATCTGACACTATTTACTATCCATAAGTTAACAATTATAGTCAAGCCGATAGCACTTTAAACTTAGATAATACACGCACTCACAGACATATTCTATAAATTATGCAAGTTTGACAGCACACATAAAAGCAATACAAAACAGTATAGTACAAAATTTAAGTATATTATTGATTACTACGCACTAGTATTAGTGTCAGTGTTATTCGAAGAGATATTCGATTATTTACCGAGTGCAGTAAATTCTGTTACCTTCTTACAATATAATTATGTTAAAATCTCTAAAGAGGTGATTTATTGACTGCACTAATATTTTTTTTAAGTAATAAAGGAATCTGCAAAGCATGCTAAAATACAGAAGGTGCATTTCATAAACACTAATAACACGAAAATATTCAAGGCTCACTTAGGTAACACCGTATTCGGTATACACATCTTATTTTAAGATTACTATTTATTTAACCTTAAATATACCTGTTATACAATAAATCTATATTTAGATAATGTAATAAATTACGTAATAAGCTACTAAGCAGACAGATTTAGGTGTCAATTATTAGAAGTAACTTCTAATTATATTAGACAATAGTTAAAATTTATTAGACGAATCAATAAAGCAACGGAAGTTTTTTTCTTCTAGCTTATCAGATGCATCTAAAAAAGCTACATACACTCATTTCAAGAAAATCTATCAACTAGCAAGTGATAGTACCAAATACGTTCGACGCGCTTATTTTACGATACGCATGCGCATTACTGCATAACTAAACTGAGTCAGTCTATATCTCGCCAAACGTCTACCAAAGTAGAACTGTAATTAAACGCTCAGCATACCGTAGTATCATTGCTTTATCTCGACTAATTAACAGCTAATCTATAAAACCTAAAAAATGACAGAGGTAAAAGTGCTGCGCTTTATATTCAAAAACAGGACTGCTGAGAAATTCAAGTTGTTGAATTCAGAAGATACTTTAGCTATCATAACCCATACATCACATTATACACTCACGTAATCTTTAGGATAAGTAAGATAAACATCTAGAATATGCACAGAACAAATATAATACCACTTACGGATTATTTAATCAACAAAAGCGTTTAAATGTATGCATTTTAATCAAATACTTGCTATACTAAAAGTATAATATTAATTATACATATTAAAATATGTGAATTAAGATCTGTCGAATATCGGTGTTTAAGCGAGTGCTAACATTTAATTATATACGTAACATTGTCGCCATATACTGTTTGTATCTCCAAGTAAAAACTGCATATATTGTAAATACTACATCGACACTCATTTTTTATCTTAGAAGTAGTATAGAAGTTATACAATCCACTCAACAATTAGCATACTATTACGATTATCCTGCCTACATAAGTCGCAATAACTTAAGAAAATAGTGCGTGATAATACGCATGATCATAATATATAGCACAAAATATTACCTACATTAGCGTGATATTGCTTATATAAAATCGTAATCTTTTATATTTGATATTGAATAAAACATATGTAAAGTACTGCTACTGAAACTCCCAAGCAAAACTCTCTGTAATATATGCAGTATCTATCGAAAACCTAGGTAGATACGTCAATAGTTCTTTATCGTATAGAAAGTCATATGTTATATCTATAAGAGCAGAAAGCAGTACTAAATCAGTGATTACAGTCATGGCCATCCAATTCTGGACAGCAGAATTTTCTATTTGCGCGGAAATATTTCTCAAAACCACCTATCTCTGAATATAGCAACATATTTAAATATTGAATGTATTCCCGTGATATTCAAGTAATATGAACACATAAAAGATCGTTAATCATTTCTACACCAAATAATGTCTATTTATATAAAAAAGACATATAAAAAAACAGTGCGCAAAGTATTTTATCAATGAAGATTTATGTACTAAAGAGTTGTATGGTTTCTCAGAGCACCGTTATTTTGAATAATATAACTATTACGATAAACGGTAAGAATGAAATTATTCATAGTAGTGCAATAATAATTAATAGTAGCTACCTTATTGAGATTTTCTAAAAAATTCTTTTCATGCTTTTTATATTAAATCTATACTATAGGCATAGGATACTAATAACACTATAGTATCTCATATATAATAGAGAATCATTAATACTTCTATAATACTTCTATAATAAATACCAATAGTTCGGGCTATTGGTATTTATTGTGGAGTTATTTTTATATATATGCTATATCATTATTTATCCATGTAGCTATTTACTAGACTCACCTTTGCATTGATAAAACATACCATAATGTCTTCTGGTATGTTTAGTTGTTATTAGCATAGATGATCAGATCACCATAAACTATAATCTTGGTAATTAATCCTTACAGATCTAACTATTATTATTTTTTTATAACTTACCTTAATCCCACAGGAAATGACTGTCCTAATGTAGCTATCTATGTATCTACCAAGATACAGTATATCTAAATATCAAATACACACTTAGACACTTAAATGTAAATAAAGTTGCCTTATGAAAATAAGTATGTTATATCACAAACGATTGATCATTGAGAAGGTCGCGGACCTGAATATATTTATTACCTGAAAGTTTATGTATGACTCAGCATTAATAAACTAGAGATTCTTAATTTTTCATTCGCGTTTTAGTTAACTAATAGTGATGTTATTACTTAGTGATCTACCAATACTAGATATGATACTTGTAATATTAGCACATCTATCATTAATATTCTAAACTATTCACTAGAGTACGCTGCGTTCAACACTTTAAAGCTAGCTATCTTAGGCTGACTGATGCATTATGCATTATTGCGAATTTAATACATTTTAAGAATCTAGTGGAACAATAATATTATATATGACAAGGTGGAAACATATTATCTACTAATATAGTAGATAAGCCATAAGATCACAGCACACTAACCGTATACATTATACCTTTTATTTTATCGTCTTATTTTTATATTATAAATATATATGAAATTTTTTCATAGATGCATAAAAAAAGATAGCATGTCTTCTAACAATAAGAAGCACATTTGTCGGTTAATTGTTAAATCAATGTTTAATATTTATTATATTATATCATATGTTATAAATATACATTTATCAAGGAACGGTGAAGTTTTAAAGTATTAATGCAGAATAAAATTCTTAGTTTATTCAATACTTATAAATGATTTAAGATATCGCATTTTATTAATTAACTTAACTGTGTAATAATGAATGATAAACGCACTAATCAGAAAAAATTAATATAAAACGTCTCTTCTGCTACCCTTTTATTTAAACGAATATGATCATATAAAAATTATCTTGTAACCTCTATATACTGAAAGTTAGTATGTTTTAGAAAACTTTTTTAACCTTTTGAAGTTACTTATATATCAAGATAATAAGGAGGTCTGCATTCTAAAAAAATAAATCTAGGATATAAATTGCTGATGACTATTAAGCGTAGTAACACTCTAACACCTATATATTATCCTAAAATTTATCTTTCTAAAACTATATAGACAATCATTAAACCAGTAGCTCACTAGTGGAGCACCGCTTTGTATTTTGCAAATACCATTTAATTATCTCATTATTATACTTTCAAGTATAAAAATATGGCATATAGTATATATGTAGCATGCAAAAAAATAAATGTTTGTAGAATTTTACGAAAAATCACACGTAGGATTATAAAATATGCTTTCCTGTTAATTAAGAATATTGAATCTTATGTAAGAAAATTACTATAATATCATTGATATATATATCATAAAATTCTTCTCTAATAAACAACAATTATCCCTCTATAATTAAGATGCAGTCTACGAAAACTATATAATACAAGGAACATAGCACTGTATACTATATGTAACACCTTCTACATTACATATATTTTTTTGTTATTGTTATTAAGGTGAGGCAGTGATTTATAAAACAGAGGAAGTAACTTATAAAATAAATGACTATATAGATGTCAAACCTCCTATGCATAGAATAGGCACAACCTGGTTATATATGCATATAACCTCGTAACATCAAGTAATTACATTCCTTAGGAATGTGTATATTCTATTTTTCAAGAATCACTATGACAAAGTAACACCATGACTTACCTATGGCGGCGTTTTCATATAGAAATCTTTATGTCACCGCTTCAACCACTACGGTTAATGTATTTGATATGGCAGGGGCGGAGAGATTTGAACTCACGACACCCGGTTTTGGAGACCGGTGCTCTACCAACTGAGCTACGCCCCTATATTATATCTAATCTCGTATTTTATGCAGTTAGTAGAAAATCTCTAAAATATTTAGAGATTTAACAAATATTGCTTAGTGAATGTGAGAGTCAACTTATTAAAGTCTATACACACATATTTATATATATTCTATTTACCCATGGTTTTTACTAATTAGTATGTGTAACTTCATGATAATAATTGTACCCTTGATCTTTTAGATAAAATATTAGCACTACAGCCATGTATATTGATGATTCAATGCTTTTTATTTTATAACTTATAACAAGTACATGTACTGCACGATAATAGTGGCATATATTAAATGTTTCATCTTATATAATTAAGTATAGCAACTTTATTAGCTATCTAGCGATGTTTGCAAGTTATCAATTTATTGCTTTTATTTGCTGATCATTCTCTGCATAAATCCTAAAACTGTCTATGTGTTTAGTTCGTAAACTATACTCATCTTTAATGATGATTAATATTTAAGATTATAACAGCAAGATAAAATATAAAATAAAATTTATTGTGAAATTCTTGTCGCAGTATAAATTCTGATGTTCTGTTTTGATATTTAATTTTGGCTCATTAAGCAGAAATATACTTGGCAATATACGATAACTTTCTTTGTATACTCCATACTAAATAAAGGGTAAAATTTAATAAAATCATAGAATTTGTCTTCCATGCAAGATAAATCATGATTTATAATCATAGTTATAATTATTTAATTATTCAAAAATTTGAATCATGTTTTCTAAAACATCAATATTTTATCTTCAATAAGATATATTATTATATAATGTAATTGCTAGAACAATCATTATATAATTCACTCAGTATTTGTGAAAGTTTGGTAGGCCTGAGTGGACTTGAACCACTGACCTCACCCTTATCAGGGGTGCGCTCTAACCAACTGAGCTACAAGCCTATTCAATATCTCTAACGTATTAATAATATGTCTTTATTAAGACACAGCGTTAATGTCTTGTTTCAAAAATTAAATAATAATATTATTTAATTTTTATATGACTATCTTATAGTTTAACTCACTTATAAAATAAGTGGTGCAGAATACTTATTCTATTGCGACTTTTACTCATATTATAATAAATTTATATATGTGAGAGGTATTACATGCTTATATTAGCATGTTATCTATGATTATTACAGTGATCTTGTGCTAATACAAACAAATTTAAAAATTCACTACAGTCTAATGTAGCAAGGCTAACAAGATGTGTATTCTTACAATACTACACGATCAATTTTCTTTATATCTATTAATGCAATATACACTTTTACTGAATTAAAAACACTTAAAATAAGCAGATATTCTTTTTTTGCGCTTTTAATACATACTCCATGAAATTTTAGTATGCTTTAAAATCAATAACTAATAGTGAATTATATTATATTTATTTTATACATGCAGTACTAATAACTTTTAGGCTTTAATCTTCTGTGCGTATAAGAAAACTAGAGCATATTTTCTAAAACACTTAGCTTTAAATTTACAATATACATTGCAATAAACATAGTAAAACTAGATATTTAATTGTCTTAACTACACCTTTCTATATCTAAACTTCTCTAAATGTTAATAGACTCTTATATGTTGTATTAAATTTAATTATATAATTTTCTGCATATATAGTGCATTTTCGCTTATTATAACTGTCATCGTGTTGTTCACTATCTATTGAAGATAACTAACGCATCATATTTAACTAAATACCCGCAAAATCATTATCTTTAAATGATTATTAAATTGTATGAAAAAATAAGAATATTTAAGTTTTCTTATATTTTTATTAGTCTTTGATTTTTATCATAAAATAGCGGTTTATGACATATCCGTAGTTCTCTATATAATTGATTGTTATAACTAGTTTTTATTTTTTTACATAATTACAATATAGTGTGTTTACTTGCTACCGTTCAATAACCTTTAATATTATGCATTAACAGTGATATAGCCGCTGTTAGCGAAAGGTACTATGTCTGATTGCGAGAATAATCTTAATATCAATTAAGATTCATACTTTTGTTCTCTTCTCACTAAAAACATCTTGTTTTTAAGTTGTGAATGTTGATGTCCTATAAAAAATATTGCATAATATTCAGTACTTTCTACTATTCGGTTTTTATAAGGTTACACCGGACCTCTTAGTACCAGTGTCGTTAGTGATCTTTTAGAGTACACACTAATTAACTAAAAACCTGAAGCCTAACTTCAGTTTATATTTCTTATTGATACACCCAATAACATAATGTTTACAAAATAAACAGCTCTTGCTCTTTTAAAGAGCAGATCTTACCGCTTGCTTTTCACAAAGTTTATTAAAACTATGTTAGTTTTGTCTATGATTTACAAATTTTTTAAATGACACAGCGAAAAAAGTATTTTATTTCTATTTGATTAACACTTTAAACTACATTTAAATTATTTATTATATATGAGAATGCATTAGTTTTATTAAATTTCTAGATAATATATCATTATGATCATACTATAAATAAAGTATAAATAAACTATATAAGCACAACTATAATCATGATAATTAAGACTTTGATATTGCCTAAGAGGAAGCACGTAATAATCTACTAAAGCATTTATAAAATTATCTAATAAATTTTTAAAGAGCAATTAATCACTAATAATGAGCGTATGCTTTATAGGGTGATAATCTACTCTTTTTTAGAAAAGTCAAGCTATTATTTGAATTTTTCTTTTTTTTTAAACTTAGTACTATACACAAGCAATGCAAGAAAAGAAATGCATTATAACGTTCTAATTTACATTAAACTTTTGATCTTACTCGATCGTATATGTTAATATTTAACAATTAAGAGAAACTTTATAAGATAATAGTCGTTCAATCTTGTCAAGACGTCACAAAAGATAGTGTTTGCCTATAATTATTTTTAATATAGTGGATAAATAGTGTTCTTGTTTTTTATTGTATTGTTATAGTTTACCATTCATCTTATCACATAAAACAATCTTCTTCATTTATAGCTGTTCTATACTAATTTATTTATTAATATACTTTTCTATACAATAAAAGATAGAGATATCTTTCCCTAGACATTTTCACCCACAAAGTACTATATTATTCATATAATTAAAGTTTAATACGCACACCACACGTCAGTGTTTAACGCTACCATGGATTTTACCATTATAGCTTTTCCAAAAAGACATCTAGTAATATGTCCGCTTTTTGTTGTGTTGCATCAATACCATCAATTAATTAAGTGCGCTTAATGGTTTAGTTAATTGTAGCAGTGTTCAGGTACATTAGCACTCTCTGTCTATTATATGTATATAATAGACCTACCAGTTTTTGTAGGTTATATCAGTGTAATATATTTATATAAATATGTCGAGAACGATATAATAACTATCTAATTCCATACAAGATAAAGTCATAGCAATTATATAATTGAAAAAGTATCCATACGATGCCTTCAGAGTGATATGTCTACATAACATGAGGATTACTATTGTAGGGCATATGTTTTGTAGTATTCTGATTACTTAGACACCTACTAATATAGCAGCATATAGGCAGCGAAAGCACATGATCTATGTCAATTAATTATATCACAATAATCTTGTATTGATAGCATCGCATCAGTCTCTTTATATAATGGCATTTTCCATGTCTCTGTTTATAATTAGGATGACTATCTTCCTTTGATCTTCTAGCAGTGACATGGTCATGGTCATGGTCATGGTCATGGTCATGGTCATGGTCATGGTCATGGTCATGGTCATGGTCATGGTCATGAGTGATAGAGGTTATTCATGAATATGAAGCATATCAATAACTATAGCTATATACCTACGATTTTTAAGCAATAAAACAATACATTAATTAAAAACTCCATATAATACTAACACTATCTGATAGTATCAGCTGTAAAAGTTGAATATTAATCTTATAAAACCTATAAGAATAGATCACCTAGGTTAAAAACCGTATCTCTGTAGTCCACTCACAATATTACTAATATATATTCGTGCTGTCATGAATTAAGAATATTAATGATCATGGATATTTTCATGTTATCAGAAGTTATACTGAAGAACATTCAAGGTATGCTTATCAATAAGCTTTTCTACATAGAGATCACACAATCATTAAGGTATGAATAGTGTTTGTAAAGTTGAATGCTGTTTCTAAAACAACACAGAATCGTTCTAAAAAACTCTATCTTTTCAGCCTATCATACTTATACTGTTACAAACCCACAATTAGAGACGTCACATAAAATTTATTATTAATTTATAATATTTTCGACATACATAAATTTAACCACGCAAAAATGTGTATTGATATGCTTCATATATCAATAGATTATGCATACCTATTTTGAAGTCGTAGTTTAAAGCTCCCCTCAGGAAACTTGTAGATCTTCATAGAATTATTGTTAAAAGATATACAAGTAAAAATTTTAACACCTAACATGACTACATATCACTACAAGTTTGTTCTAGTTCCTCAATGATCGCAAAATTAATAATACACTATTATATTTTTAGTAGACGTATTACTCAATACTGTCTAATGCTCACAATAAATCGCACTAGATCTGTTAATGACTATTTCGATCTAGTGTTTATAATTGTGAGTATTCAATAAATATACTGAAATTTTATATTAGTCCAACCATAGAAGAATTGATATCAAAGTATCAAATACTCTTATTAATATAGACTCCGAAAAAGTTAACTTATCGTTTTAAAGTGTTTAATAGTCTTTGAGTAATAATTTTTCTGTATATCTATTAAACTATGTAATATATTTACAACTGTTTAAAACATCATGCACAACATTATTGACAGCAGCTAATTATTAGTTACTGTTACGCATTAACATTATGCTATAAACTTTTACCAGATAAGCGGTATCTTGTTTAGAACACCGTATAAATCAACAGACTTAGTTAATCTATTCGTTAGATATTATCTCGAAAGGGAATCGCAAGGTTAGTAAAAAAATAAAAACTAAAGAATGCTATTTAGATTATATTATGCGGACTGATAAAGCCATGTTCACAAAACCTCTCATTTATTATATAACTAAAAACTCCATTTAGTATCAGGTTCTAATAAATATCTCACGCTTAATATTCTACCACCTTGAAACGCAAGTGATTTCACTTAGATTGAGATTAACAACTACTACTATAGTTAGGTGACATATAGAAATTAATAAATCTTTGTCTACCTTCAATGTTATTCTCTTGAGACCATTGACAGGTATCAAGAGCGTTGCTAAATTTTATAATAAAAACCACATATTTATCTTACAGGCTCACTAAAATACGGAACTGAACAACACGGTATCTTCTAGTCTCACGTGGGTATAGAATAATATTTCTATATAATTAAAGTTTTTTCCACATCTAACTAAAATCTTATCTACGTGTAATTTTACCTATATTCTAATAAATTTTATTAAAATTTTAGCTCTATTCACCTCTTGTCTTCATTCAAGTTTCATTGATGTTTAAGTAAATTAAATCGAGTCACCTTTATTAATTTTAGTTATAACATCTGCGTTCATACTAAGAAAACGCTATTAGTAATAGTGTTCTAATAGTGTTTAGACCTAAATATTGTATTAGTACATATAATATTATAGTATTCTAATTTTACTGATGAAACACTAAAACACTTGCATTTTTATAACTATTTTTACTTTTCTAAGCACCTTTATATACTTGAAGCAAGTACACTAAATACAAAACATTAATCTATTTCTATTAACTATGTTTGTATATTCATCTGCACGTAAAGAGAGGTTCACCAGCTTCTTATTGAAATTACACTAAAATTTAAGACTTCGAATATATACAAGATTTGCCGGATGAGTAATAACCAGTATTAGTCACTATATCTAGTGACATTCTTGTAGTAATAGTCATATCATATTATCCATGGCTTATGTAATCTTCTTTTCTGACTATGCTCTGCTATATCACAGAATCGTCAGTGAATGGGTTTTAGTTCTTATCTCGTCATACACTAACTCAAACGATAAATTAGTGCACTTATAAAACTTTACCCCATAAAGGCATTAGTTGCCTTTATTTATATGATAATTTTACGGCGTAACAACTTAATGCATTATATAGCGACTTTATATTCTGGTGCAGAACGATCAATGCTATTACTGCTTCATATATTCTCATGACAGCGTATCAAGTATATATCGAGCAAACTCTACGATAAAAAAACAAATAGTGATAATCTGTTGCAATATAACCACGATTCTTTAGTTTACTAATTACTAAAGTCCCGAGTTTAAATAGATCACCTTAAATACTTCACCTAGTTGCAATGTTGAAAACTCTTGTAGATTAACCTTATAAAATAATACATGACTCATTTTTATATACTGAATTAACCAAAAACACACGGACAGCACGATAGATTTATTTTTATTCCTATTGATTAGCATTTAAAAGAACGTCAAAAGTGTAAGTGTATCTCTCTAATTACTCAGAGATTTCATTTTTTTATGGGCAATATTCTTCAGTATTATAAAAAATCACATCACCTAGTGCTGACGTATAAATATCAAACCTCTCTCGCAGAGACTATAACAAATCTTGTAACATACAAATTATTTGTCTAACACTTTGCTGTAGCAGTGTTAACATAACAGAGTGTTTTAAGTTTTGATATCTAAGGATTTTTTTTTATATTTATTTCCCATTGAAAATTCAAGTACATCACGGTCAATGACAATAGACATTAGATACTAAGCATAATCGCATTTAGGATATGAAACTTATTCGGTATCTTAATTAAGATATTCTTTTAACTATATTCGTGATCATTTATGTAATTTATTACAACTGCACCGTAATACTGCCGGCTATAAAGCACTTTGTTTATAAAACAACGTTCAATGTCATATATTCAGTATATATAAATCACTTTAAAAAATAACTTAAACAGCTAACTTACATTGTTTTTTATCAATGTATGATAACATCATACATTAAGTATCGTGAAATGTCTAATGAAACATTCTAGATAATAAACCAGTAATAATTGTACTTCATCAAAAGCAGAAGCATGCTGTACCTAAAATGTGACTGTTAAGTATCTCCTTACTCATTAGCTCCGAGTGAGATATATCAATGTTCCCAATCACGTTGTATATAATGATCTTCTAGATCTTAGTTTTAACTCAAAATTTATTAAATGCTATACTAATGTGTTTGTCACTTTTACCATGTAATAGATCTGAGTAATTCTTTAACATACTGATATCTGCGCTGTTGTGTTTATTTAATTTAGTTATATCTTGATTTTATAATCATGCGACTTAATGAATATCTTTTACCTTAAATCACAAAATATTAAACTAATGGTGGAGCTAAGCGGGATCGAACCGCTGACCTCCTGCGTGCAAAGCAGGCGCTCTCCCAGCTGAGCTATAGCCCCATTAACTTTATAGTCACCTAAGATCACTACTTTATAAGTAGTAAACACTTTTTAGGTATAAACGTATAAAAGACTAATCTATTTAGAAGTACATAGAACTCTTATAACATAATCACACAACATTATACATCACGAAGTACTTTTCAGTACTGCACTCTTGCTATTATCGAATTTACGCTCTATTTTCACTAACACCTATCAGGTATATTTACTGATTAGTATGTTCCAGAGAACAGATAAAATACATAATTTAAATTCAAATCCTTGAATTGTCGCGTAAGTTCTTATTTTACAATATATGATATCGTAGCAAGTAATTCCTTACAAGTAAAGTAATCTTTTTAAACTTATGCCACGGTATTATCGCATAGATTTATGCGGTATTTATTAAACAATAAATACTTATATACAGTAAACTATAGCCACTAACAATTCCTACTATCCACCCGAAAATTACAAATTTTTTGCTGGATTAGGATAAGCATCCTAATATTTACTAATTTTGTATAATTACTGTGTTTAGATACTTACTTAAAAGTATACGTAACCCCATTTACTCATACGGTAGTCATAAATAAACGTTATTTTTGTCTTTCTCAAATTTATTATTGATAATTTTCAATGAAAAACGTTGCATTTGTTGTAAAACCTAACTAAGATTTTCATAATATGACTTACTTTGGATATGACTTACTTCTAGCAACACGGTTCTTGTTTAACACACCCTTAAGATTTTGTCTTTTTAACTATTTCGTAATACTGCAAGTTATGCAAGTTTTTCATTTCATCATTTTATTTATCGCTTGTGCAAGTATTCATTAATTGATGTTTTGACTCTGTAACTGTATTTTTAGATAGTTGATTTAATACGCTAGCCATGCAAACCATGCTTCATACAATAATCTTTCAGGTATATATGGTTTTTTATAAACTGAACAACTATAATATATATTATACTATACCCAATAATTTTATGGTGAAGTATTAAACTTGATTATAAAACTACTTGATTCGCTAAGATTTCTTACGAACTTTATATCTCTCACTGAGAAAAGTAAAAAACTTGCTATTATAACATATGATATTAATCATACTAAATGATTTATTCAGTGATCGCTACGTACCTTCTCCGAGGTACGGAGTAAAATTATTTAAAAAAACATTAACGAAACACCTTCACTAGCACCTATGAAGGTATGATGCGTTAAGTCAAGCGCTTAATGAGAGCTCCCATTAGTAACGTTCACTATTATGTTGAATAATAAAATACTCACTAGGTTCTATACGCATTGTAGATTTATATGTAATCGGACCACTATGTAACTATCTACTATACATCTATAAGTCTATAAGCTAAAATATTTTATATTACAGGTAGATAAATAGATTAAAACTTTCATCTAACTTAAAGATGTGTTAGATGTGAAGAGATAAAATAAAAACCTCTTGAGATTCGAATATTGTCTTTAAAAGACTAGTGTACTACAAACCATATGTTCCTCAATGATTTTCATAATTAAAAAATTTAGCAATCGATAGGCTTATTGCATCACGATACTGAAGCGTTAATGTGTATTACACACGATGCTATGCAGTGCCCTACACAAGTAATACCATTGAATGTATTTAGAATACTTTAGAAACCGTAGTTTTACATACTATTCATCTCTAAAGTGAGATAAAATTATTTTTATATAATGTGAGTATTAATTATAAATAAGTAGTTATTGATGAGGCTAACTACTAAAAACATAAATGGTCACTCCTGTTTAGTTTAAAATCATACAAAGAAGAGATAGTAAGTATATTAAATGCACTATTATTTTAACTATTAGTACATTTTCCACAAATTAATGACATTAATCTGACTGCGCAAAGCTGCTTGTGATACCACAAGTATCCGTAAAAATATTTAGCAATAATATTGAACTTGCCATACGTACTTAATAATAAGACTGATATCAGCGTGACCACGTTCAACGATAACTACCAGAAACGATTTAAACTATTCGAGAATATTAGATAGCACTTCTAGTGCGCAGCGCTATGATAATAATCATGTCACGCATCACACAAAATAGTATGCTTAGTTAAATTCCAGGAAGTGACTAGAGCGTTAGAACATGAATTCTTATATAACTTGTGGTTTTAGCATAAAATAATATCATACAAACAACAGCTAATAAACTAAAAATAAAACCTTTACCGAGATCTTTAGTCTTATAATGTTTACGATATTACTCACTTGTAATGTTAATTATGTACTCCTGATATCAAGGGGCTGGAGATATGTCTCATGATTACATTCAAGGATTGAAAAAAATTTATCGGTTTATACTACTTATTCGAATCGGTACATACATTAATCCTATAACAAGCTTCTTGCTTATATATGATGATACTCGAGAAATCCTTGAGGTATCTTAAACACTGATATTTAGGAATTCACTCAAAGAGTATTACGCAACAAATAATTCTGTAAGCACTGATATCGTATCTATCAGAGATGCTTCTCGTATAGAATTACTGTCCAGATAGATTACTTAATCTATGTTACAAAATGCTAAAATCCTAGTTATAGTTTTTAAACTTTTATTGGTGTTTGTGTTTGTCTTCTATAGACTAGATATGTTTTTTTATGTATCAACCAAGTATGCATATCTTTAATTCACCTAAAATCTAAATATGAGAATCCGCATAGGCTGACTCATCGCAGCTGTCCTCGAGTATTCGGTTATAACTTTCTATGTTTTACTAATAAATTACGACATTAAGTGATCAGACAATACTGCGTAGCGTTTTTTAAAAACAGCAACATAATTATTTATACACTCTAAAAGCACTCTGTATCTTGAAGTAACGTGAGTGCAGACTTATCTGTCCCACTATTTAGTGGAAATACTCTAATATTAAAATATTTTTGAGCACTCCTTGTGATACAGCACTAATTTTGTGTTATAAAAAACTTTAACTGTCTTTTCTAAAATATCTTGTAAAAACTTGTTAACAACAATGATTCTATTGATCTCTAAGTTATATGTAATATAATTAATTGTAAAATATAAATAAAACAATAAACAAGACGGCAATTTATTTAAAAACTCCAAAACTAGTGTTTGCTCTAAGCTCTATGAGTAAAATTTAGCTGTACTCATACGTGGATACTAGTATCTATCTGGATCAGATTAATCAAACTCAGTCACTGACAATATGCAATATTACGCATCTATATTACTTTATCACTTTTTCTGTAATATATTACCAAGTCTTAGTAGACAAGTATCTTGCAAAATACATAATAACTTCTACACGATACAGAGAACAATTTTCCAGTTAATCAAGCATATAAATAATAATAATATACTACTTTCCTGAATAATGTTTGTGCTCGGCTAATTGGTATGTTAGTACGCTATAAAGTCAATAATTATCACATGTATCTGAATGTTACTGTAACTCTTATCCTCACAAATAAATTACAGTTGTAACAGAAACGATTTAAACTATACGCAGTATGAACTAGTATTAATTCACATACTTATTGGTAGATCGCAAAATTCCGGATGAATAAAGTCAGCACTTTAATAACGATTGTAATTGAAAATAGTTTGCTTTTAGATGTAGAAGAATCTAAGGCAATAGCCTAACGGACTCATGCTAACAAGTTAGTTTCTTTATCACATGATATTTGACCTACACACCTAACAATGTTATCATAGGTTAACGGAAGCAGTCATGATAAAACATCCTATACCAAGAAAAAATGTTGAACTACCAGTTATTATTTCTATAAATTATGACAGACTTTGCTTTGCAAAATAACAATATTATGACCGAAAGAGTTCCACGGAGGTTAAATCCCTGCACATTACCATTATTCGGTGAGCGACTTATTGAAGCCTCTGCAGGAACCGGAAAAACCTTTATGATTGGCGTGATTTACCTCCGGCTATTGCTAGGTCTTGGAAAAGATACGGCGTTCCTTCGTCCACTGACCGTCGCAGAAATTCTAGTCGTAACTTTTACTGAAGCTACAACTGAAGAATTACGTAAACGTATTCGCAATAATATTTATGAGTTTCGCCTCGCTTGTATGCGTGGAAAAAGTCAAGAACCAGTATTTTCTATATTGTTACATGAAATTAATAACCTCTCTGTTGCTGTTTCGCACCTACTCTTAGCTGAGCAACAAATGGACATAGCTGCGATTTATACCATTCACGGATTCTGTCAGAAAGTATTACTTCGAAATGCTTTTGAATTCGGCATATTATTTGAACAAACGCTCGTACAAGATGAGTTTCCGCTACGTCAGCAAGCCTGTACTGACTTCTGGCGTCGATATTGCTACCAATTACCATTAAATATTGCCCGCATAATTATCCGAGAATGGAGCGGTCCAGCAGCGCTCTTAGCCGATATTGCCGACTACTTGCATAGTACAGCGCCAGTGCTATACAAACCACCTAAAGATACAGAAACAGTGATGTTGCGCCATAAGAGAATTGTGTCACAAATTAATGCTATTAAGACAAGTTGGCAGAAATTTACAGATACTTTACAGACATTGATTAATCAATCCGGAATTGATAAACGTAGCTATAGTAACAAACACCTATCAAATTGGTTAAAAAAAATAGATAACTGGGCGATGCAAGAAACATTAGACTATACTTTACCCAAAGAACTGAATAATTTTCGGCAATCAATATTATTAAAAAAAACTCAGCAAGGTGAAATACCTCGTCATGCATTATTTACTGCCATTGATGAATTATTTTCTACACCCCTAACGCTACGCGACTTAGTCATAGCACACGCACTAAGTGAAGTACGCTATTCAATTCAGCAAAAGAAACGCCAACGTGCTGAGTGTGGTTTTGATGATCTCCTTAACCAAATGGATATTGCATTGCAAAGCACGGCGGGAAAAAAATTAGCACAAGCGATTCGTCAAGACTATCCAGTGGCAATTATCGACGAATTTCAAGATACGGACCCACTACAATACCGTATCTTTCAAAAGCTTTATGTTGGCCAACCACACTGTGGTTTGTTATTGATTGGCGACCCTAAGCAGGCAATTTATGCCTTCCGCGGTGCTGATATTTTTACCTATATGCGCGCTCGCTCTGAATTAAACGCGCATTATACCCTAGACACTAATTGGCGCTCGTCTCCTGCGATGATCGCCAGCGTTAATACTTTGTTTGGCCAATTAAAACAACCCTTTATATTTAGCCAAATCCCATTTACTAAAGTCAGTGCAACAAAAAAAAATCAAGCGATGATATTTGAACTACAGAATACATCACAACCAGCAATACAGTTTTGGTTACAACCTGGTGCAGGTGTAAGTGTTAATGATTATCAAAACTTGACTGCAAAGGTATGTGCATCACAGATCTGTAAGTGGCTGAACGCCGGACAAGAGGGTCAGGCGTGGTTGCATAGCAGCAAGAAATGTCGAAAGCCAGTACAAGCATCAAATATTACAGTATTAGTTCGAAACCGTAACGAAGCGGCCATTGTGCGTAATGCGCTTAGTGCAGTCTCTATTCCCTCTGTTTATCTTTCTAATCACACCAGTATATTTGATACATCAGAAGCCAAGGATCTTCTGTGGCTGTTACGAGCTGTTCTAGCACCAAAAGAAGCACATACGTTGCGTAGCGCTATGGCAACCAGACTAATAGGGTTGGACACCCTCACATTAGCTAATATAAATGAAAACAAAATCGCATGGGATGGGATTGTGAGACAATTTGATACATACCGTACATTCTGGGAGAAATTCGGTATATTACCGATGCTGCATGAAGTAATAAAAGAGCACCATATACCCGAAAAAATGCTGTCTGATCCGGATGGCAATCAGCGTCTAACTAACGTATTGCATTTGGGTGAGCTATTACAAGAAGCTTCTGCGCAATTTGATAGCGCGCCAGTGCTAGTGCGCTGGATGACCAAGCAAATCACACAACCTAATCTCGCGTCTGATAATCATCAACTAAGACTCAATAGTGATCAGCATTGCATAAAAGTCATTACTATCCATAAATCAAAAGGATTAGAGTTTGATCTCATATGGTTACCATTTATCAGTAACTTTCGAAAAAAACCACAAGCACTGTATCACGATCGTTACACTTTCCAGGCTCTATTGGATTTGAACATCAACAAAGAACATCTGGTTTTATCAGAAGAAGAACGTTTAGCGGAAGATATGCGCTTACTATATGTAGCGTTAACCCGTTCAGTTTATCATAGCAGCATTGGCATTGCACCATTAATCCATGGTACTCGTAAGAAGCGAGGAGTGACTGACTTACATCATAGTGCACTAGGGTATCTAGTGCAACGCGGAAAAGCTGGCGATGCAGTGTATTTACATAAACGTTTACAAACATTAGCTACTGGCAATATCATGCTTTCACAAATCGCAATGATCAACCAACATACATGGCAGCCCCAAAAAACCAACTCACAAAAGCTAGCAGCAAGATATTTTACTCGACCGATCGAGGATTGTTGGCGAGTTACCAGTTATACTGACCTACAGCGGTGTAGCAAAGATATTTCACGCGACCTTCCACTAGAATTTAATTTAGACTCTATGCACGAGCAAACAGAAAAAGAAAAGCATGCACTTACACAGCACACATTTCCCATCGGCAGAACACCTGGCACGTTTCTTCACAATATACTCGAGACACTTGATTTCACGAAGCCACTCAACGAACATTGGTTATTAAAGAAATTAAAAAAAGAAGGTTTTTCAGAGCAGTGGACATCTGTTTTGCACACATGGATACAAACGTTATTAACTAGTTCTTTAAACAGAAACAGCATGACGTTATCGGTATTAAAACCACGACACAAACAAACTGAATTTCAGTTTTATCTTCCAATTAATACATTCTTACATGCGCACACACTGGATGCATTAATAAAAAAATATGACCCACTTTCTGCACGTTGTCCAGCGCTGGATTTTCAAAAAGTGACAGGTATGCTAAAAGGCTTTATTGATCTTGTATTCTTATGGAAGGGTCAATATTATTTATTAGACTACAAATCCAACTGGCTGGGCGAGGATAGTCGTGCGTATACACTATCAGCAATGGAGAACGCAATAATGGAACATCGATATGATTTACAATATCAGCTTTATACTCTCGCGTTGCATCGCTATCTTCGTCATCGACTAACAATCTACGACTATCAACAGCATTTTGGTGGAATAATTTACTTATTTCTTCGCGGCATAGATACACTACACCCAGGTAATGGTATCTTCACTTATTGCCCATCACAAAAATTGGTAGAAGGCATGGATTTTTTGTTCAGTGTTGACGCTTCTGTCAGGAAAAATAAATAATGCTATCACTGCTGGAGCAGGCAGCATCGCTAGGATTATTGAGACCACTCGATATACAGTTTGCTCGTACTGTATCTACGGAAGATGCACCTGCTATACTCCTTGCTGCGGCCCTCTTAAGCGCAGAAGTAGGAGCAGGTCATATTTGCTTAACCCTCGATCACCTACAAGCAGATAAAATTTTTGCAGGTCGTCAGCCAGAATTGGCAGAAAACCTTTGTTTAGCGGCTGGTCAGCTAGATCAGAGTCAATGGCAAAAACAGCTAATGAACTGCACCTCAGTCAGCGATGGTAGTAATGCCACACCATTAGTATTACAAAATCAATGTCTTTATTTACAGCGTATGTGGCAGAGTGAAGGCGAGGTAGCTCGATTTATACGAAACAACTGCGAACCACGTATAATTAACGAATATCAGTTACGTATTGTGCTAGATCGGCTGTTTGAAACACCTATCAACCACGAACCGAACTGGCAGAAAATTGCTGTTGCAGTAGCTATAACTCGGCGCATGTCAGTCATTTCTGGTGGACCGGGTACTGGTAAAACTACTACTATTGCTAAATTATTAGCAACACTCATATATCTTAATCAAAACGGATGCTTGCGCATTAAATTAGCGGCTCCAACTGGAAAAGCAGCAGCGAGATTAAGTGAGGCAATTAATAGCACCAAACACCAACTAGTGTTCACACCGAATCAGCATTCATTATTTCCAACTAAAGCGGAAACATTACATAGGCTTTTAGGGTTACAACCAAATAGACAATATTTGCGCTATAATCGAGAAAATCCTTTGCATCTAGATGTGCTGGTGATCGATGAAGCATCAATGATCGATTTGTCGATGATGACACATTTAATGTCTGCTTTACCAGAACAAGTACAGGTCATTTTTCTAGGTGACCACCATCAATTAGCATCAGTAGAAGGAGGGGCAGTATTTGGAGATATTTGTCGTTTTTTCTCAGAAGGATACAGTGAAGCACGAGCCGCAGAACTCACTCGTTTAACAGGCTGCGTATTATGTGGACAGTTAGCTACAAAAGCAACGATAATAAGGGATAGCTTGTGTTTGCTGCATAAAAGTTATCGATTCAACACTCAATCAGGTATTGGTCAATTAGCACACTCTGTTAATACTGGTGATATTACGCGAGCAAGAGCGGTAATAAATGGTAATTTTAGTGATGTTACAAGGTATTCTCTAAGAACTACTAAAGAATATCAAGCACTATTAGCAATGTGTTCAGAAGGATACCAAAAGTATTTACAACAAGTGCATGCCGGCGCTGATACTGTTACAGTCTTAACAACATTCAGTAGCTTTCAAGTACTGTGCGCCTTGCGAGCAGGGCCATTCGGTGTTGTTGGTTTAAACCAACAAATCGAAACTACATTAAGACGTACTGGATTAATACGTTGCTCATTAGGATGTTGGTATCTAGGACGGCCTGTGATGATTGAACGTAATAATAATACCTTGGGACTATATAACGGCGATCTTGGGATTGCTTTACTAGACGAATATGGTAAGTTGAATATATCCTTCCTACTACCAGACGGTAGCATTAAATTAGTAAACCCGCACTGCTTGCCTGTGCACATCACTGCTTACGCAATGACATTACATAAATCCCAAGGTTCGGAATTTGATCATACAGTATTAGTATTGCCTAATTATTTTTTGCCACTTCTAACGCGTGAGTTAGTCTATACCGCTGTTACTCGAGCGCGTAATCAATTTTCGTTGTGGGCCACTGATCAAACGCTAATGCAAGCAATTTGTACGCCAACCCAGCGTCACAGTGGTTTGTCTAAACGATTAATACAATAAGTAATCGAAATGGCCAATCTTTATTGGCTATTTAACAGAAAATTTTAATGAATTATCAATAACTTTATGCTAACAATTCTTAAGGATATTGCATGTGATCATTCTATCCTATTACAGAATTATAATCACTAAACTGGTCGCTAGATAGAGGGATACTTACCATGCTTATTAGTAAGCTGTGATAAAAAAGGAAATCGTGATTACTCATCATATTTTACGCATTTTAAATGATGGTTTTCATCTGATTTTTGAAAATGCTTCCTGTCGTATAACTTATTAAGCTTGTTACTATTAATAGATATTTAAAAGCAAGATGAAATATGTGAAGCACTTTCAATAACAATCTAAACGCAAAAAGACTAAAAATTTATTCACTACCTGATAATTTATCAGCTATATGGCTACTATAAAGCTTGTTCATCACTGATGAGTCTAGTTATACGCTCTCACATATAACAAAATAATTTTATTATTATCACTTCACCTATAGAATATTCTCTAGTATGCTATAGATATAGAGAACAAGTATATTATAGATATTATAACTCTGATAATCTTATGAAAATAAAAGACAGAGATAAAGTTATTTATTGATAATGTTAATTTAAGATAGGGAAAATATACTATATGACTATATATTTGTAAAATACAAGACACAACAAAAAACAATGCTATCTTAGCTGATTAGCATCAGCTACATACTACGGATAACATCATGATTAACCATTCTATAATATGTAAGAATTTTATAAAAAATAAAACTATTTAGTTTTCTTTTGATTAAAAGTATATTGTCAACAATTTAGAAGGTTACCATAATCCTAAACATTTTAGTTGATCGCCATATCAACTTATAAAAAGTTATAAAATCATGATACATATCAAAAATCATCATTTAATGATCTATAACCTTATGCTATATTTTATAGTAACGTTCTAGGATGGTAACGAATATTAATACAACATAACGGATGTTTACTATACTAAAGGTATAACAGTATAAAAACCATTTATTCTGTGAGAGATCACTGTGACTTAATAAGAAGTTACTTTATCACATTAGCGCTAATTACTTGGCCTTCAATCATAAAATTGAAATTTTTCATAAAAAAACACATCAGCCAAAGCAATGATTTTCAAATTAATAGTTAATGTAATAAGTCAGCATACAAAGTCTTGATCATGTTATTGTATTTACCGAGCGACTACTCATAATAAAAGTCACACATACATATAGGGCAACAAACATATACCTATACAAAATTATCTTTTACTTAAATATTGATCAAGCATACTAATAGACAATATAATTACATTACTTAAACACACTATCACGGAACTGCTCTGCACTTAATAGTATACACGCGTAAAATAACACCCTGTAAATGCCATTTATTAAAATGTTCTTGTTGAATGACAATCTAACCCTGAATACGACAAAGCTGCTCAAGCATGCTATTAGCATTTAAACAAATTCAAAGAATCACTATAAAACCGGTACTTAGTCTCAAATAAAATATAAAATCTTAAAAGTGCAATATTTGCATGCCTAGCTAAAACTTATGCAAAATTTTAGATAGTTACTAAACTCAAAAAAAGATGTAATTTTAACACTACTCTGGTTTTTATCGACATTGCATTAGCCAATACTATCAGTATTGATAGTTTGTATAGTAAGTAAATCAAAGTATATTTTATTCTTTATGTATTAGAATATAATACGCTCAAAAGCAATGGCTACTAAATTTAGACGTATCACGTTTATTATGATCTTAACCTATTCCACAGATTACAGAGGTTACTAAGTAATCACTTAGACAATAAAGAAAAACAAAAACCTATTATTTTTTAACTAAGAAACAATATATACAGATAACACACGGTCTATAACAATATATCGTCGTGTCTATTGAGTATAAATTATATAATTACATGAGATAAGACGTAAAATATTGCGATCACCTTAATAGATACATAGACTATTTATTCAGGAATGATACTAAGGGTTTCTATAGTAATACACTAAGTATCTTGTTATGTCCGGTTAATACAACTAACACTAATTATAAAATTAATAAAATAATATAGCAGGTCAGAAGAAGATATTTATACATTTATATGAATTCTAAAAAGATATTGTATCAACTAAATACTATCGGCTTTTATCTCTACCTCACATTACGCGTAACATAAGTTGATAAAGTCACCACGAATGTCATGATTGATATAAGATTTTCTTTAGCAGAACAGACAACACAATTCCTGATAATAAACTGTTAATACTGTGACGACCTAACTTGACCAGCACATCCTATATAATATAGGTCATAGCGATAATTTATTCAGATGCTGCATGTCTCATACAAGTACATCCGACTAGTATATTAGGTTCCTGCGTTTACTTCCTGCATGTTCGAGATGTTTTGCTGCGCTTATATCCAACTTAGACATAATAATTATAGTTTTCTCAGATACTACTAATTAATATATGCTGAGCTTTACTCAATAAATACATTAAATTCTTACTATCAACCTTAAAGGACATCTCAACGCTCTATTTTTCGCCTTCCGGATCTTAAAACAGCTCATTAAAAAACCGAACACAGCAGTCAATTATATTCACATCTGTTGCTAGTAAACTCTTTAGCACTGCATGGATAGAATGTATGCTATGTCTTTTAAGATAATCAAAAATTAACAGATCATGATCACTTGGATAAGAAAATAATAGTGATATAGTACGCAGTACACTCTCTGTGCTTTTACAAAGCTTATATAATAATTTTTAGGTATGCATGACACTGTATTATGCTATGGAACGAACGAATCGCATGATTCCAATTCTCATACTAAATGAATGAGTCTTGAACATTTTGTAGCACCGAGACATACACGGAAAATATCGCAGAGTCTTGTATAAGTATTATTGCAAGTAAATAGCAACTCCTTAAAGAACACGAAATAAAACTATTTTATACTATCGTAATAATTAAATAAGAGCATCCCTATTATAAAAGAAGATTACTAATGCTGTGATTTTCAGTCTTAATAAACCGCAATACACGCACTAAGATTTGCTGTTGAACTTAGCTAACGCTTATTGTACATCAGGTTATATGCTATAATAGCAGTGAGGGTTTATCTATGTTGACTGACATAACCTTTTACGTTTCATAATCGATTTGATAAAATCGCATTTTTCTAAAAACAATCTCACAGTAGCAATAAAGTATCAAATACATGTTAATCACTAGATCATTTTTTCAAAAACACATTGTACTTCTAATAAATCAAGCATACCTAGAATCCTGATGTATAGATAACGCGTCTAGTTGTTTTTATGTAACTGAGCACATCCTATTATTTTCACTACTTTGCATACCGCACGTAGAACAAAATATTAGTGTTTATATGTGATATGTGCTTCTTATGTCTTAAGCTTAAGTATTATGAATACATAATTAATAAAATCACTTTTACAATAAACTCCAAGTTCACCTTCACTAAATTATGCGCTGACTCTTAATATAAGATGTAACTTATAGTTAGATACATCATCTTAGCGCTGATACTAAGGTAAATAAAAACTAACACGTATAATTGATAGTGTGATTGGTCTGATAACTGCAGAGACTGCATAGCAGATGTTTTGGAGTGTATCCAGAAGATTAATTCTAGTTTTATAAGCAAGAAACACGATTTTAGGTTCTAACAAACCACGATCTGTATTATCGTTGCATTACTACGTAAACTTCATATTTTAATGTTAGCTTTCTATGATTCAGGTGATAGTGATACGCCCGTATATGAAACATTAAAAAAGTACGCTAACTTGATAAGTGTATTAAAAATTAACAATAAGAAACTCAACAGCGTATATATCATCATATATACGCTGTTGAGTTTCTTTAACATAGGAATGCGGGTACCATCTGTTATTAAAAAATTACTATATTTTATAATTATAAATTAAATTCTTTAATGCATATAATATTTAGTGAGAAAAATATCACCACATATTCTACATAATTTTATGAGACATTACTGATACGGTGAAATAACACTATAATAACTATTTCCGCATTATTACGGCACATAAATACTAACCAAATAAATGTAGTAACAGAGTTGCTTATATTACGCAGAACCTGCAATATTCTATAAATAAAATTACGAGACAAGGTTATGCTCTTGTTTATTATTCATTTGATGCGAGCAACATACTCGCCAGAACGCGTATCAACACGGATAATTGTGCCAATCTGTACAAATGAAGGCACTTTTACTGTAGCACCGGTACTTAAAATGGCTGATTTTCCACTGGCATTTGCGGTTTCTGCTTGTCTCCCTGGACTCGTAGAGGTTACTTCTGCTTCAATAAAGTTTGGCAATTGAATTGAAATAGGACGACTATTCCAAAAAGTAATAATGTATTCTACATTATTTTGTAGCCACTTTGCTACATTAGAAATAGTGGTTTTTTCAATTTGACACTGATCAAAAGTCTTAGGATGCATAAAATAATAAAAATTAATATCATTATACAAGTAATGCATACCAGTGTTTATAACATTTGCGATTTCACAAGAATCAGTAGATTTAAAAGTTTTTTCCACACGAGTATCCGTTAACAGACGACGCATTTTTACTCGAACAAACGCTTGACCTTTTCCAGGCTTGACGAATTCGCTTGATTCAATAGTGTAAGGTTCATCATCAAATATAATTTTGAGACCTGAACGTAAATTATTACTAGAACAAGTTGCCATAATAACCTTCTAAATATCAAGACCAGCAGTTCAACTAAAAGGTACATTTTGTTATTAAAAACATAAATCATGAAAAAGATTGGTTGCATCAACTCTCTGATGTTATTACTAATCTTGATGAATTACTGCAGCTTTTATCATTAAATACACATCCACAATTATCACAAGGGCGTAACGCTAGTCGGCTTTTTGCGCTGAGAGTGCCTCGTGCTTTTGCCGCACGCATGCAACCTGGCAATGCTAATGACCCACTTCTTCGCCAAGTGCTAACCACTAAAGAAGAGTTCGATCATGTCCCTGGTTTTACCACTGACCCACTTAATGAGCATTGTTGTGTGGTTCCTGGTCTTTTACATAAATACCAAAACCGCGCTCTTCTACTAATCAAAGGAGGCTGTGCGGTTAATTGTCGCTATTGTTTCCGCCGTCATTTTCCATATAAGGTTAATCAGGGTAATAAGACTAACTGGTGTAAAGCACTCGAGTATATCCAACGACATACGGAACTAGATGAAATTATTTTCTCTGGTGGTGATCCGTTAATGGCTAAAGATCATGAGCTAGGTTGGCTGATTAGTGAGTTAGAGTCACTTTCACACCTGAAACGTTTACGTATTCATACTCGTTTACCCATAGTAATTCCGGCGCGCATTACGCTAGCACTGTGCCATTGGCTATCAACATCTCGTTTACAAATACTGATGGTTACACACATCAACCACGCTAATGAAATAAATCACGAGGTGTATGATGCCATGGAAAAATTACGTATAGCTGGCGTAATACTCCTCAATCAAAGTGTACTACTGCGTCATATTAATGACGATGCCACTACGTTGGCAGCATTAAGCAACGCTCTATTTAATGCTGGGATTCTTCCTTACTACCTGCATATGCTAGACAAAGTCCAAGGGGCAGCCCATTTTATAATAAGCGACGCAGAAGCCCGCGCTATTATGCAAGAATTATTAAATAAAGTGTCTGGCTATCTAGTGCCACGTTTAATGCGTGAAGTGAGCGGAAAACCAAGTAAAATACCCGTCGATCTACATTTAATGTAGAATTTAAAGAGGCTATCACAAAATATGATACGGTATTTAGATACCCCATTTGGCTAAAGAAATACTTTTATATCCAGTGAAAAGTTCAACGACCTTGATAACTACTAACGCACTGAATTTTCATAAATTAATTTTCGCTGACCATAATGAAAGTTATGTTCTAATTCTAAAAATATCTATTGCTAGTATTCTTTTTATTCTGCTCACTTATACATTGTTGTATATCGACAGATCAGTGCACTCCATTACACTAATCAGCTAGAGCTTTACAATAGATGTTTAGTAAGTCACCTAATCGTCATGGAAAGTGTGAGAATTCATGAACTTCCTGACAAGTAATCTATATAAGTTATGGTTATCAAGTTAATCAATAGAAAGACATACGTGTTATACGTCTATTCAAAATATTATATAATCACTGAGTCATTATAAGTGTATCGAACTCTAGTCTTTTAGCATCATATCCTATATAATGAATACATTAACGCTATGTAATAAGTGAATCGCTATATATATTTCTCCACCCCAGTAAACTTCTCTAAATGCATAAAGTATATTGAACATATACTTTATGCATTTAGAGAAGTTTACTGGGGTGTTATGAGTCCATCACTAAAGCAAATGGCAAGATGAAAAATATTGCTATTTGTTCATAAACTACATTTAATTTAAATAAAATTTAGCTTCTTTCTAAGACCCAATGTTTTATACTAAAATTTCCTAATAGATCACTATTTATAGTCTCAATACCACTAATCAACACGTTAGTGATATTTTATTTAAAAAATAAAACTCGAAGAAATATCTTCATTTCTATTTATTTAATATATTCATAAATATCTTATTTACTTTTAAAGTAAACATGTAAAATAGAATAACTACACTTCTGCTTAAAAAAGAATCGGTATCACACTAACTACACTTAATATGTATTATACAGATGATGCAACACTTTTGCATTGCACTACTTGAATTGCTTGTCTTATAAACAATAACGTTTACGCACAGTTAAAGAACCTAACACCCAAACACCGAATACGTCTAACACCTTAACCACCGCACAGTATATCGTTTAAAATATAGAGTTTCTTGAAAGATCGCACTAACTAACTATCATGCAACTCAAAACATAGTCACATACATTTTATATTTTTGAATATTATTCATGAACGAATCAAGACATAATTCCACAGATTAGAATTAATTCAGTATAGTGTA
The DNA here is from genome assembly GCA_020541285.1 of Candidatus Gillettellia adelgis. Lineage (GTDB taxonomy): Bacteria > Pseudomonadota > Gammaproteobacteria > Enterobacterales > Enterobacteriaceae > Gillettellia > Gillettellia adelgis. The sequence continues at coordinate 1,394,617 of CP047043.1, forward strand.
TTTATTTGTATAAAACTTTTCGTAGTTCTTAATAATAGGCATTCGAGGTAATAATGCCTAGTATATCTATCGATTTTTTATAATACTTACTAGACACCCTATAAGCATGAAGCTTATAGGGTGAAGTGACTATTTATTTAAATCCGGCCATCTCACTGCTAACCGGAACTTTAGCATATAGATACATGTAAAGGATAATTACATCATACCACCCATGCCACCCATGCCACCACCCATGCCACCGGCACTGCTACCTGAATCAGATGATTCATTCTTTGGTAGATCAGTAATCATACATTCGGTAGTAATCATTAAGCCAGCAACAGAGGCTGCATACTGTAGTGCAGAACGTGTCACTTTAGTTGGATCTAAGATCCCCATTTTGATCATGTCACCATACTCTTCAGAGTATGCATTATAACCATAGCTACCTTCGCCGGTTCTTACGTTATTAGCAATCACAGATGCTTCTTCACCAGCGTTTATCACAATCTGACGCAATGGAGACTCCATGGCACGACGTGCAACTTTAATGCCGACATTTTGATCAGCATTTTCACCTTTCAGGCTACTAATTTTACCTGCTACGCGAATCAAAGCAACACCGCCACCTGCAACTACACCTTCTTCTACTGCAGCACGTGTTGCATGTAAAGCATCTTCAACGCGCGCTTTTTTCTCTTTCATTTCAACCTCAGTCGCTGCGCCAACCTTAATAACAGCGACGCCGCCAGCTAGTTTAGCCACGCGTTCTTGTAGTTTTTCACGATCATAATCAGAAGTTGCTTCTTCGATCTGTTGACGAATTTGAACAACACGACCTTTAATAGTTGCTTGATTACCAATACCATCAATAATAGTAGTGGTATCTTTATTAATTACGACGCGCTTGGCTTGACCTAAATCTTCTAGAGTAGTTTTTTCCACTTCTAAACCGATTTCTTCAGAGATCACCGTAGCTCCTGCTAACGTTGCAATATCTTGCAACATAGCTTTACGTCGATCACCGAAACCAGGTGCTTTAACTGCAGCAACCTTTACGATGCCACGCATTGTATTGACTACTAGTGTTGCTAGAGCTTCACCCTCAACGTCTTCAGCGATAATTAGCAACGGTTTCCCAGCTTTCGCTACAGCTTCTAGCACCGGCAACATTTCACGAATATTAGAGATTTTTTTATCTACCAACAAAATAAATGGATTGTCTAACTCTACTGAACCAGTTTCTGGTTTATTGATAAAGTAAGGAGATAGGTAACCGCGATCAAATTGCATACCCTCAACCACATCTAGTTCATCTTGAAGACCATTGCCTTCTTCAACAGTGATAACACCTTCTTTACCTACTTTTTCCATCGCTTCTGCAATTAATTTACCAACTGTTTCATCGGAATTTGCAGAGATAGTGCCAACCTGAGCAATGGCTTTTGAGTCAGAACAAAGGACGGATAGTTTTTTCAGTTCTTCAACTGCTGCAATAACCGCTTTGTCAATGCCACGCTTCAGATCCATTGGATTCATACCAGCCGCTACAGCCTTTAACCCCTCAGTAATAATGGATTGAGCTAATACAGTGGCAGTAGTAGTACCATCTCCTGCAGCATCATTTGCTTTAGAAGCTACTTCTTTGACCATCTGTGCACCCATATTCTCAAACTTATCTTCCAATTCGATCTCACGAGCAACAGATACACCGTCTTTAGTAATACTAGGAGCACCAAAGGATTTATCTAGTACTACATTACGGCCTTTGGGGCCTAAAGTTACTTTTACTGCATCAGCAAGAACATTTACGCCACGAAGCATTTTGACGCGAGCATCATTGCCAAATTTTACATCTTTAGCTGCCATTAGTATTCTCCTTCAACTTATTTAATTCAAAAAATAAAGCGCCATTACACTTCAACAACTGCCATAATATCGCTTTCAGACATGATTAACACATCTTGATTATCGATCTTTTCTACTTTTACACCGTAACCATCATTAAAAATTACAGTATCACCAACTTTTACATCTAATGGTCGGATGCTACCACTTTCCAGAACACGCCCCTTTCCAACTGCCAGCACTTCACCACGAGTAGATTTACCTGCTGCTGAACCAGTCAGCACAATACCACCAACAGATTTTGATTCAACTTCTTTCCGCTTAACGATAACGCGGTCATGCAATGGACGAATACTCATTAAACGCACTCCTGTAAGTTAAGAAGATTACTATCAGATCTAGAATTGTTAGCTAGTGTGTGTTTATTACTAGCAACGTCGACTGTGAGATGGGGGCATTCCATTAGCCTTCAAGGGCTTAATAAAAGTTTTTTTATGTTTAATAAAAATTTTAAGAAACTTTCGAGTAGAATTGAAATCGTGTTTCTTAAGGATTATTCTGGTTTTATAATCACTCGGTCATTGCGCTCGCATATCAGTAAGTATCATTTAGTAAGTATCATTGTTTTTATAAGTCTCTCACAAAGATATTGTTAGTTTTATTTTAAAATACTAACCGCTAAATAATAAACAATATAGGTTACTAACGATAAGATCATAGTATATTAAAACCGTTTATTTAATTAAATATGCTGTCATGACATACACTCTGACTCTGCTCATTCAGCTGCGCAGAGTGTAGAATACTAACAGATCAATTAAAATTATACGCTTATTCCAAGCTATGCTACACTGATGAAACAGTAGACAAGCAACCGACACTCACTCTTAGGTTATTGGTTGCTAAGTAATATCTTCTCTACCTCAAATAAAAGACCATGTCAAAGTCCTGTAGTGCTCTATGAAAAATAAGTTGCAAACTATAAATCAACGGATTTAAAATGTTAACATAAACATAAAACTTCCTAAAAGAAAAACCATTCTTTTAATGTAAAATTCATTGCATGGTATATTTTACTTGATAACTAGGGTATAATACTAAAGTAAATACTTTATTAAATGCGAATACTTATCGCATAACTATTGTCGTAGCATTATCGATCTAATGAACGAGATACTACAATTCTTCTTAAAGACTTACTATATATAAAGAGGCCCATCAAGCTAAACATGGGGCGCCTAAAACAAAATACCATATGCACCTTAATTTGCAGAAAGAGAAAAAATAACCATTAGTTACATATTTATGTAATATAAGACTTTGTGATATTTCATTGCTTAGTGAAATTTATAAAACAACATAAATCGGGGAAATACATAAAGATTTTGAGTATTTTGAATGCTCGGTTTAACCGTATACTTAATTGCTACGGTAAACTTATATCAAATGGTAATAAGAAGACAAAAATAAGTGACTTTTTATTAAAAACTTTAAAATATTTCACTTTATTAAAAACTTTAAAATATTTTACTAAACCGCAGGTCTAACTTTAGAGTGCTCTGTATTCTGTTTGTTTGTAATAAAAAATTATTAGAAAAACGAGACAACCTAAATAGCTCTACAGGCTACGGGAATATCGGTATCTAATTTTATTAGCCATATTTTCAATTATCGCTATTAGTAATGTCTCTACCCACGACGTAATCTCGTCTGTTATATTCAACAACAACACTATTATTACCATTTTTGTTAATTTTAGGTTGTAAATACGTTATGCACTTTTCGTTACTAATGAAACGCAACTTAAAAGTCTACGGCATGGATCTTGAGTTTTATATATGCATCTTGACGCAATTAATATGTAGTAGTAATATCGAGAATGATATTTTAAAGTATCATACTTATAAAAGTAACGTAAACACACTGAAATCAGATGTTTTAAGCAGTATTAATAGAAAAACACTGCGGAATTTACTATTTAAAATGTTACTAAATATCCACTTTTCAATATTATTGTGATGTTCTAATTTTATTGGCAATTGCATTTAACCCTACTGGTGTGCATTAAAGATTCTCTGTATATTATCAGTATATCTACAGGATTATCAAAAATTAAAGAGGCTAATACACTAAAACGTTTCATACCATTCAATTAAATAATAATCTACTACCGGCATGTATCCTTAAAGTGGTTTTGGTGTTTTTAGTTTATGTCGTAGTATTTATACTAATATATTCTAACAGTTATTGCGATTAAGGTTGATACTGTATCTGTCTTCTCCACCATAACAGCAACTTGAAATACATTAGGGTTAGAATAAAGTGTAATGACAGAAACATCACCGCTATATTCCATCCGTAACTCAGTAAATACTCGCAGTGACTATGCTTTTTGGACATCTGGAAGTATTTACGCTATTAGTGTTATTTATGCGAACATTTTGGCGTGAAAAATCATAGCGTTAAAAATAACGCAATAAAACTACCAATACTCTATTCAAGTCGCAATAAGCAAAGAATCTCTATTATTTTATATATCTAAAAAAACTGTAATATGATCTTATAGGTTGACCTTGTACAACAAGTGAGCCTTGATCACAAATGGTGCGCGCGTCGGTTACGATGGTAACTTCCATGCAATATAGTGTTTTAATCTCACTAAAACACATAGTACGGCATCACACAATTCATATCAATAAAATAATAAGCATATTCTTATGCGATAAATCTAACGAAAAAATATGTATTCTCAACAAATTTCTACACTTTTCAGTGCTTACTGCACTTAGCGTAGTATTCTTTTAATAATACTACGGTATTAGTTATAGAGCTATAATATCCGCATAGTAGTTAGTTTTTATTGTAATATCATGCAACACATTATATGTATAAAAAAGTAGAGTAAAAAAGACTGATACCAGGAAAATCCTGGAAACATGCAATACCAGCAAATTAAATAATTCCGTAAATCTCTTCCAAGAAATTCGCAGCAAAAACAACATTGAATGTAACGCCGACACTCAAACATAAACCTCAATTCATTAATAATCTTATATACTTTAATTAAGCAAGTTATACAAAATATAAATTTAAACGGTATGTGTTAAAGCAATTTTAAGTACAACGTTATGTTAATCACCAGTTAATCAAGCTGCAACGTAAAAGTTAAAGCAATTAAAATAAAACTGCAGCTAATACGAGACACATAAAATGCGACATCACTGAATACACAGTTAATAACCTTACCTATTTCAAATATATGCCACAATTAAACAATGCCACGCAACTCAAAAACATTAGAATCAGAGTTCGTGCATTCTCATAACCTCATATGGTTGAATACTGCTTAAATTCCTATAATAATTATAGTAATTTAAATTATACCGAAATATAATAATCAAGATTCAAAAGAGATCTTTAGTAATAAAACTCAAGGAACAAGGAAACAGATATAACATTACGCAATCTTCGCACTAGTTCACAGAATAAAATACTTACTTTAGCGAATCATATTTCAGAAATAGCTGTAACAACTTCATAGACCATAGTTTTACTAAGCGTCATGCCGCTACTACTTCAAATAGTATAAATCTGATTCCAACTATAGCTATAAAATCAATTAAGTATTTACTATTAAAATATATTTATCAGAATATTTACAATTTTTATTGTAGGAACAAGCGCGACATTTGCAGATAATTACTACAATTGATGCTATTGCAATTGATGTTATATTAGTAATATTAAAATAACATTATCTATCATGTCTAACATAAGACTCATCATCTTCAATCTCACTATACACAATATACCATGCCATACTAAAACTACCTCAATTTTATTGAGTACACTATTAACATTTATCCTCATAACAACAATGTAATCAGTAGTCTTTTATATACACAGTCATTTTTGCCACTAATAGGTACGAAATACCTAGTAAATAGTTTTCTCAAACATCTTGAAACAACTACAGTACCACAGTACTGGATGATTCTGTATGGCCTAAATAACTATTACGAGTATTGTTAATAGTTACGTCTAATCGTAAAGCACTATGCTTGGTAATTAAAATAATTAAAACACAAACAACCATTTGTAAAATACACACTACAGTTTTAATATTTTGTAAAATCGTTGTTAGTATATAAGCTCGTCTTAGAACAGATGGAATTCCTTTTGCACTCATTAGGTTAGTTTATTAAAGCAACATTTTATAAACCCACTGGTAAGTCATAGAATTTAAGAACTAACATATGTTTTATAAAACAACCGGACAATACTATACGAAAAGTGAACTGCACAATTACACGGAGAGACCTAGTGAAAATGATGTTTTATTTTTGATCCTACTACCAACACGTAAAATATTTTAAAAACACTGCGTTATTACTGACTACATATAATTCAGTTCATCTCCTGCTTTTATGATATACTAAAATAGTTTATTACATTACTGTATATCTTTACGGCAAAATAGTTTTTATTATTATCGTGACATATTAAAGAATATTTAATATACACTACAATATTACTCATAACACATATAAGTTTTAGTATATTAAGTAGTTAGAACTCCGATGGTAGCGTGAGATAATTACTTTATAGCCATGAAACTTAAGATATAGAATTTTCTCATACAGAAAATTATTGATCATCCAGATATTATTGGCCATGAAGGAATGCGATTACTATGCATAGTAATATATTAACTATTAGTATAGTGCTGTTAACGCTAACTACTGGGTGTTCTGTGCTCAGTAAGATAGTATACCGTCCTGAGATTAATCAAGGAAACTACTTAACGCCAGAAGATGCAAAAAAAATTCAAAAAGGTATGACGCAACAGCAGATTGCTTATATATTGGGTACTCCAACACTAAAAGATCCGTTTGGTAAAAAGACATGGTTCTATATATTTCGTCAACAATCTGGTCATACAAAAATTACTCAACATACCATAACGTTAACCTTTAACGATACAGGCGTGTTAATCAACATGCATGATAATAGCACTCTTCCTTAAACACTGTAGTTTTTGCGTATAACAATGAATTACGTTTGTTTTGCATACAAACATTTTACACAATAACCATAAAAAATATGTTGATCTCTAAGAGCGTTATAAATACTTCGACTCATTATTGTAAATATATTAATATAATCGAGACAACACGCTTACATGTCACATGTATAAATTTTAGAACCGAAATGCTAATACTATGACTGTATTAGATCTATTTATAAGATTTTCCTTGCATCAATTTACTGAAAGTACCTGCAGATTGAGTTAGTTAAAAAAATCATATTGTATGAAATTCAGATTTTCCATAAACTTACTGGATAATCTAGTGTACGTTATCGTAAAACATATGACATGATATAGTCTTCATCTTTCAGTAATCAGTTAAACAATTAATTTTTAATTAAAACTCTGTTTGATATATTTAACACATAACGTATCAAAAAACAACTACTGAGGACAGTAATATTCAACGAACTTTGTTATTGATAACATTTTTTATACACAAGAAAACTAGTAGATCTCTCAGTATTTACCAAAAAAACCAAGAAATAATAATAAGCATAACAATATAATACACTGTAATTAAATTACGATTTTAATCGTATAGACACACCGTAAGTGATATTATAAAAAATGCAATACCTCTTTATCTAAAATCTCTAAGAATAGACTATTGCTTTTATATTATATTGCCTAGTTTTTACAACATTTATTATACAGACTCACTAAAACACCAAAGACCATGCAGTACAAAATTACTGTTTTAATCAAATATTAAAAAATTATAATATAAATGGTAGACTCTGATGGATTAAGGTACTTCATTAGTTTGAAATACCATTTCCCCGTTAAATTTTACAAAATTGACCATATATTAAAGAACTGTCAATGATCGAGCGATTGAATATGAGTACTTATTGCTTGCTATGTTTAAAGCAGTTCGACTACATATTAGTATAATGCATACTCTTTTATTTTAAATAATAATTATACTGTCAGATCATTGTCCTGATAATAATTTTATTTATTTTTTACTTTGTATTATTCCGAAAATTATCGCGACTTCAGTACCTGAAGTCAGTGTAGAGATTCTCTAGTTTCCGTAAATATTATATATAATAAGTTACCACATCAGATCTAGATGTTTGATTTGTTTTTAAAATCCAGCTAACTCTGGGCGCTATCATATCATCTGATTATTTTTGTAAGTGATTTAATTTCTAACGATTATTCAATAATCTTAGCATTAACCGATACATATGTCAATCACATTATCGATTCAGACATAATCTCAGCATACAACAATGAAATAAAGATGCAAAGATTCTGGATTTTAATGTATTGATTTTATAGATATTTATGTCTCACCTGAGGTTTTACTAGCAACGAATCATATTCGTTCGTTTATTAACTAATTAGTCAAGTAATCATCTATATCAACTCTGCGATGTAGGTAATAATAGATGCAATCACTCTATTGGCATCAGAGTTACACTGATCTTAAAAATTTTTCCGAAATTAAAAAATCTCATGTACCAAGTACCTCACTCATCAACTAGGAACATGATGAATCTTTATTTTTAACGAACGTTAAAATATAAATGCAACGATACTAGTAAGGCTTGCTCTTTATATGCTTTATATTTTTTGACTACACCAGCACGCATTAACTTAACATCAAGAACATGGCAACCCTCTTGATATTAAATTGCTCATGTATAAAATAGTGCATTTGCTACTACAAAACTTTAAATATAATTTTTAGGAATTAATGATCACACCAGTGATATTTATTCTTTATTTTCAATATGTTCTACTTAACCAAAACTGAATGACTTAATTTTAAAATTTAATTAAAATCTGCGCATATCACTTTCAATCGATAAGAAATAACCATATGGAATATAAGTTGTATCCTGGGATGTCTTTAAGTTAACATTAATAATTCGAATATTTTCGCTTAATTTTATTATATATAATGACTACTTTTTAGTAGTTATATGCGACACTGATTTGCTATATCAGACTTATAAAAAAACACTGCATGTGATGGATATCTAAGTTATATTTTCGTGATTCACTAGGTATTTTATTTTTTTTGCAAATCTTACTTTTACAGTATAATATATAGCCCATTAACATCGCAGGTTCAGATAGCTCTTAAGCACTTGATTACTGAATCAGTATTACACTAAAATTTTTAGTATAACGATAGTGAGAAAATTACTTAAGGCGATAGTAACGACGCATTTAAAATACTTCGCTACTTTATTATTAATTCTTAGATTGTTATTTTATAGACTTAGGATGTTCAAAATGAATAAACCTATAGTATTTAGTGGTGCACAACCATCTGGAGCATTAACTATAGGTAATTATATGGGGGCGCTGCGTCAGTGGGCTCAGATGCAAGATGCCTATGACTGCATGTACTGCATCGTTGATCTACACGCCATCACTATACGTCAGGACGCGAAGCAGTTGTATAATGCTACATTAGACATGCTCGCATTGTACTTAGCGTGTGGTATCAATCCAGAAAAGAGCACTATCTTCGTACAATCGCATGTGCCAGAACATACTCAGCTAAGTTGGGTACTAAACTGCTACACCTATTTCGGTGAGCTCAGTCGTATGATTCAGTTTAAAGATAAATCTATTTGCTACCCAGAAAATATTAATTCTGGATTATTTAGTTACCCTGTTTTAATGGCAGCGGATATTCTGTTATATCAAACTCATCTAGTGCCAGTTGGTGCAGACCAAACGCAACATATAGAGTTATGTCGTGATGTAAGTCGACGTTTTAATACCTTATACGGTGAGGTGTTTACTGTGCCTAAACCGTTGATTCCTAAAACTGGCGCACGAGTGATGTCACTCCAGGAGCCGCATAAAAAAATGTCGAAGTCAGATATCAATCATAACAATATTATTGGTCTATTAGAGGATATAAGTATAGTAACTAAAAAAATTAAGCGCGCAATAACTGACTCCGAAGAGCCGCCTGTTATCCGTTACGATGTGGTACATAAAGCTGGCGTATCTAACTTACTAGATATTCTGTCTGGGTTAACCAATAAAAGTATTGTTCAATTAGAAATGGAATTAATGGGACGACAGTATAGTCACCTAAAAAATATAGTAATAGAAGAACTATCTAGTATGCTAAGTCAGTTGCAAATGCGTTATCATAACTTACGAAAAAACGAAACTTACTTACAAAAAGTAATGCGTGACGGTGCCTGTAAAGCACGTGCGCGTGCGAAAAAAACACTAACAAGGCTGTATCAGGTTATTGGATTTGTGTTGCCACAATAAAATCTAGTAAAAGATCTCTCCCTACACAACGCAAAACCTTGCGATCTTCTTTGTAAGAAGCAGACAATGCTAGCCTTTTCCTTGCCTAAGTTTTATAAAATTACTTATCTAACTTACCTCATGCTAAACCTACTATTATAGCAGTAGAGCATAACGTTATTACAGTATAATAATTATCACTGATAACTCATTGATTTTTCGTTAATGCAAATCAAGTACTGAGACTGTATTACTGACACCAGTCTAGTGTCAAACTTTAAAGTATTACTCTGTATTATAATCTTAATCGTTGCCTTTCTGATGCAACCATTTTATGGTGCGATCATACGATTAAAATATAAAAATATAGTTGCATATGGCAGTACATACGTATGACATATCTTGTCTTTCGATGATAACATCGAATAGCCATTTTAAATGTATAGACTCTGATACACCTTTAAGTGTATCGTGCATCTAGTATTGACGAAAATATTATCTATCTACGAATTTGCTGGGTATAGTATTTATATGCCTTGGTTTATCTAAACATTTACTAAACCAGATCGATGTAACATTGTCGCACTAAATGTAATCGCGTTACGTTAGTATAAACTATTAATCAAAAGAATTAATATGTCTATTTCTTCTATGACTATATCTTGCAGTAAATATCGCCATTAAAACAAGTAACATCTCTATTAATCAATAGGTCAACTAATAAGTTATTGGTTCTCAGGCAGACACAAAATACACGTAATTTTTGTATCCAAGATACAATCATTACTAACACTTTGGCTTTTCATTAACAGTGTGAATAACGCGCTTCATGGTCAACGTATTAACCTAATTACATTCAGCATAAGTCGATTATATGATAATCATTAAGTATATTTAACTATGATAGATATTACACATGAATTTTGTCACTACTAAAGTGAACGCATAAATCACATTGTATAAATAAAATACGCTAAAGGTTTTATGCTCTATTTAAACTATTACATCGTTTTTAATAATTTTTTTTGTTACAGTTATTTAGAATAAAAATAAAACAGAGGATGCTCTATCCCATAACCATGCAAACATAAAGACTATGACGCATTTATATATTAATACAACAGATAACTTGTATTTTTCTTTGTAAAAGAAAATTAATTAAAAACTAGTCAGAATTTTACGTAAACTAAGTCGTAAATGCTATGGTGGTAAGGCTATTTATAAAGTTTGATACGATAAAATGCATGACATTATGGAATGAATGTTCTCACTCTATGATAATCAATAATTATTAAAAATATTTCATTTCTCACAAGACCTCATTCTATGAACCTAACCTCGCATCCACTATATGATAACTAAAATGGTATACATCCCTAGATGTCCAAGAGTTATGCGTTGTAAAATCACATGCATTAATGTATCACTTTTAATATCAACTGACCAGTGATGTAAGACGTATGTTTAACTAACCTATTTTCCTGAATGAGGTTTGATATACTATATCACATTTTGAGAACATTAAGCTATCACGATATATGAGAACATCAGCGCTTAGATATCTCAGATCGTATAGTACAAAACATGAAAATTATTTATGCCCTATAAGATACTTTATAATTAAATAGTCGTTATACATTTGTTGATAACTAATATGGTGTATAATATAAAATTATAATATCGCTAACCACCTGAAAGTAAAATGTTATTTGTGTATAAATACAGCAGTATTACCGAATACATAAAACACTAAAGTAAACTAAATATTTAACAAACCTATAACATTAAAATAGGGGAGGTAGTCAAGGGGATGCACTATGTTTCTTTGTTGATAATGCTTATCTAACCTAAAAGAACATGCTATAAATATAGCGAACTATTTAGCAAAAAAGTCTTTGTAGATCACAAACACAGAAGTTATATCTATGTGAACCTGATAAGTGTATTTTATTTAAGAAATATAATATTTTTCGTAATCTACGATGACTGTATTTTAATAATACAATAATTTATGTTATTAGAACAACGACTGATTACATAGGAAGCAAGGTATTACTGGGTTTGAAGATCAAAAAACAATGCCAAAATTTTATTTCTTTCACCTTTCTTCAAAGATTAGATTATTTCTTAATATATTGCAAGTATAGTACATGTATTAGATGTTATGTAGCAGTGATCATTTTTTATAAAATACATACAGGACTGTTTATTTTATTATCTGTAAAAAACAACTTTATCTTGCAAGGAGAACTAAATGGTGGCTAAGATCTATCATATATTTTAAGATTTATAAAAATTTAAGGTTAGTATGACTAAAAATGACTATTTAATGCGTTTACGTAGATGCACTAAAATTAATACACTAGAACGTGTTATTGAAAAAAATAAGTATGAACTTTCCGACGATGAATTAGCTATTTTTTACTCCGCAGCTGATCATCGTCTTGCTGAACTGACTATGAACAAATTATATGATAAAATTCCTATTTCCGTTTGGAAATATGTCAAATAATCCGCACTATACTTACAGTTAGCATATATTCTGATGACAGACATATCAGACGTATATGTCTGTCTTAATTGACTATTATATTATTTAGTTATGCTTATTTTATCCAGTGCCTGTTATTCTAACGGTTGCATGTAGAATTAACTTTCGGATTCACTCATCTGTTTTTTAATTTGATAAAGCAAGCTTATAGTAATCTAATAAGATTATTACTAAAGTTTAGTTAGTATCTCATATAAGAAGCATTTCAATGAAAAATGAATTATTTTTTTATTTTCAAGTGCCTAAAAATCATCATATAAATATGATACAGTTAGTTTAATGAAATTGATCTTCTTTAATCGCTAAATACCATGAATTTTCATAGAAAATTAAGTCAACGTCTGAAGAGCATGTATAAAAAGAAGTGTGATATTTGCTACCATAGAATCTTTGATCGCGATATTACAATGATATATTAATCTGTAATCACAATTATTTGATTTTATTAATTGTAATGCTATGCTTTTCTATATATCAAAGCACACCCATTTACATTACTAAATAAATATTTCTACTTGAGAGTTATAATAGATGAATTTTTTGTTGATTTGATCACATCTATAAATTATCAAACATGTTGTGTAACCCGTATTCAAGGTACAAATATTCATACATAGATACTGTGCACTGAATGTAGTCTATAAGATTTTTTCTAGTAACTATGTCGCGGCATGTTAGATTTCTTTGTATTAAATACACACATTTTACAAGTAGATTACCTAATGATTTATGCGCTTTGATAATAGTTTTTCGTAGCTTTCTATGAAAGTTTTCATAACTAGCGCTATATTTATATAATACAAAATATTGCATAACTAAAATTGTTTTAAGTATTTTCTTGAAATAAGTTTCAATTGATATAGTAATCCTGATTACTTATGTGTGATATAATATTTACCGATGTTATTATTAATAATCAGATATTATAATTTACAATATATAGTATGTCTATACAGATATTTTGCAATTTATTTATAGATTTGAATTTATCAACATTTAGGCCCGTATTAGTGTAATAATAAAATGCGACATTTCATAAAAGTGCAGACCGAACGCTAGCATTAGATTTTAGCTTTTATGAGTGGTTAAATATGTTGTATGCAAGCATAGTTTCTCCTAGCCATCCATCTATAATAGAAAACATAAAACATCACTTCAGTATAGAAGAGTGATCGGAATTTCATAATCATCAAACAAAGTTAGCTTATAAAAATGTCATTTTTATGATTACGAGTCTCTCGTTTGCCAAATTTTTTAAAATGACATCTTAAGAAGGTTTTTTAAAAAACCCAGGGTATCTTCTACATATCAAATGCAACATTTTTAATAGCAACAATAAACACTGTCTATCTATAAATTTATTAGACAAAATTATGTAATTATACCTAATGATCTAGTCGCCTATTAATCGCTGTACATATAACGTCATTATCCTATATCTACCTTCATTATTTTAGTAATAACTAAGAACAAAAATGAAATGATACGATAATTAAGATAATTATCTCTTCTGTAGTAATCTTTAAAAGTGAAGATATCGTTACTAAAAATAACAAACTCCTTCACTAGCTATCTAACTAATCGATAAATCACCGAAATCTCACGGGATATAAAAAGAAACAAGATAAAATTCGTAATATCCATGCATCCATCACTAACGTTGCAATCGTTTTATTAATAGTATAATTGAAGATTGAGTATCTGATTACTAGACTGATGAGATAAAAAAACAATCGATTATACAGCAAATATCCAGAATTTTATAATATTTTATATTATACTTTTAATATATTAACTGGTGATTTTATAGTATAAATACATATTACAAGTACAGTAACTTTTAAATGTAATCATATACTCAAAGATATCGACTCGAAATTTTAATAATCTTACGTTACAATTATTTAGGGCTACCATAAACCTAGGTTACTCTCTATTCTTGGAATAGAGATAGAATCTATTTAATTATTAACAGATAATTAAAACGGTATTTCTAGTATTATCCATTTTCTTTAATAAGCACTTTGCTTATTATACATAAATTTAGAGATTTATAGGATAGATAGAATAATCAAACTACTTTGACATTGATCACTTATATTATATTTATAATAAGTCTTTAATTTTTTGCTTAGCCTTACTGCGTTATAGTCATGAATTTTTCACCATGATCATTAGAAATGATTTAAACTACTTATCGTGCATATCGTAAATAAGAGTGTATTACGTGATAAGAATTATTCTGTTAATTAATAAAACTTAAACTTTTTCTATATCATAGTTTAGTCACATACAACTAAAGAAATCTTTAACATATAAAAAATAGAAAACATTTTCTTATAACCTATTATTTTAGAAGAACTCGGAAGATTATATATTCTTTTAATAAAACTATAATAAGAATTAATCTCTACCGATATGATCGGTTTATACTTTTATACAAAAGACAAAATACATAGTTATTGTATAGTTTACTTGTAACTCCGTAACTCTAAAGCTTTTAGGTAAACGACTTAATTTGTTAGCGAAAATGCAGTATTATAGTATAATTACACTAATTGAGATTCGTAAGCATGATGTATATTTTTTCCAAACTACTTATGTGAGTTATTTAATTCGCCTAATGTCTTGTAAAACCACAAAAGCATTAGTGTTATTATTTAATAATGGCAGAGATTTACAAATTTATCTCAATGTGTGGTCATAGTACATCTGATAACTACGATAACATTGATTGTTATTTTGATTGATAGAAATAATCAGTCATATGAAATTATCTTTTAAAAAACTATTTTAAAATTTTACAGTATTATTTCTAAAAACTTTATTGATAGTGATATACTTAATATCAATTAAGACACATTTCACTATTTGATGTTTTACAAATTTTTACATATAAAACATTTAATACTAATTCAAAAAATACAACCCATCACTTTTTGTACTATAATTATTTAATACCATTGAATTCGTAGCATGTATTATGAATGTATTACGCTATGCATTATGCAGTGCAATATCTTACAGTTTTTATTTTTAAAAATAGTAGTCTCATACTGGTATCTTGTTTTGCAAAGTTCATATAAGTGTTCCATTATTATTGTTTTTAAAGTATTATTGTTTTTAAAGATTAGCGCTTGACTTATTTATAATTTTATGCGCTATATAATAATATTATAGCTATTATATAAATTTAGTTATTACCTTCTTAGAAAATATCAACTACTATAGTATTCATTAGTGCTTATGAACTCTAAGATATTTAAAAGACCAGAAAGATTAATCCACAGATTAGTACAATAGAACAGGAATTGTTTATCTAATTTAAGGTTGAATAAATCTAAAACCACTGCTAAATATATACAAATCACCTTTTAAAAACACGTGATATTAACGCATACACTCAGTGTAGTATGCAATAAAAAAATAATATTAAAGAATATCTATATCTTAATTTATTTTTTAGTCTTTTATTTCTATCGATAAACCAGTCTTCTGTTGATCGTTACAATAATCTTTCTTATGAGATAATTAATTAATCAAGTTCATTATAATTTGATCGATCTAGCTTATGATAAGTGTAACTTGTTAGTACAGTCTAAGCCTCTACTAATGTTCTATTAATCATTTATATTTTACTGCAATATACTTCATAGTATACGTTATACAAAACTCATCAACCAAGTAATGAAATTTATCGCAGTCACTAAAAGGAATTTATCGTTGTATAACTAAGAATTTTTTTCAGTTTAAACACCTAAAAATCATTCAGTACATTTATTTTAGAATAAATACAGTAAATTCTTGGAATATTAAGTGTTATTAAAAATTTAATCTAGTTTATTATTATACTATACTTGACTTGTTCATTAATTCACCGAAAATCTATCTACTTGATGCCTTATTATTCAAAATAAATTTTTAATTATTAATGCATAATACAAGGACCAATTCTTTTAAGATTGTATAGCGTTTACATGCACGTAGATTTATTAAAACTCCATCCCCATTTCTTATGAAAATTTAGTAAAATATTTTAATAAGTAGATTACTGATATTTATTTTATTAAATATTATATGCCTTAATAGAAAACTTCTTCTCTTGATTAGAGAAGTTATACCTATATATTAGGTAGGTAATAAAATTTTATGTTATTTATTAAAAAATCTCAATAAAGCACATATGATTCCAATAAATGTATATTGTGAATCCATAAGAACTACAACCTCGTTGTCATTATCGAGATTTTTATTTGGATAAGATCTTCGCTCAGTAATATATTAATGAGCATGTCAATTTAAAGAATTTAAGTTTTTAAAATAAAGGTTACCGTAGTAATCTACGTACAACATAGATTATTAAATCTATTAATTGATCTAACTAAGTTTTATTTATCAAACAGCTCAACACTTTTGAGATCATTAATATTCATTGGGTTGTTAACTATAACGTTTTATACACAAAAGTATAGTTACTTTTACAGTTAAAAATATAGAAAAATTTTTAGTATGAGGTATATAGATAACAAAAATATAAAATATAAGTCAAAACAACAGATATGTAGCAACTAGCTAACACTACTTCTTATTATCGTTAGATTAATATGAAAAATAAACAAACAGATAGATATAAATTTTACTAGTAATGTTGAGACTAAAAACAATCGTACTGCGCTCATAAGTATTACCAAACAAAGATAGAATCATTGAGATGAGAACATAATTCAATCAGATTATACCTTCAATAGCAAAATTTATTTGATTTTATAATACTTAAAATATTCATCCGTTAAGGTACAGCATATATTATACGGAATAATATTAGTGATGACTTTTCAAGACTAGCAACAGATTGGGTTTTTTTTAATATTTGTTTGTTTTAACAGTAACTTTTTAAAAATTGTATTGCAAAATCAAACTCTATCTATAAAGAGTCATGCATGCAATGTGCAACATATCATTAAGGCATGTGATATATCAAGAAATTTTACAAAACATAGCATTTATTCTTTAATACATTATTGTGACTACAGGAGCAATATTGTAAAATACATAATAAACCCTAAAGACTAAAGCATATAACTTTTAATGAATTCAGTATTATACAATTGTAAGTACAGTATATACATAATATTAAGTCGTTAATTTTAGTATTTTCTGTAGTTAGTAACTATAAATTAGTTACTTTACATACCGTCTTGTAAAACGTTGCAATAAGGCGAAACGTAGAAAATCTTTAGGCATAGCACTAGCACTTGATTGGGATTAATCAAAACATACATATACCCTTAGCATTCAAGTATACCAACATATGAGATATTTTAATACATGATTTATTCTCAATAACTGACAAAACTTCATCTAAAGTGTTCCGGCCTTATAATACCCCTAATATGAAGAGAGTCGTCTAAGTTGAGAAAGTTATAAAGCATATAATATGATTATTATTACCTAGAGACTATTAAATTCATCAATGCTAATGAAGTAATGTACTATTTGTACGATTCTAATTTGAGCGCTAGGAGAATAAATTTTTAATCCTTAAATATATACAGTATTGTTGCAATAAATGCACTCTGTATGACCTTGAAACAATGTACTTTTACAATCTATATATAGTGAAAAATTTTATAAATTTTAATGTGTTCCTTTTTACATAATCTTTTGAGTTTTCATGATTTCTAGGTAAGATTGTTTATTCGAGACAACTAGCATTTAAGATTGCTTTTAATCTTGTTAGTATATAAGCGCTAATTTTTGAGTATTATCATGCTATTTGATATTTCACAGGATAGCATCCTAACGTTATAGATCTATTAAGTGAATATTTTAATATAAAAATAAAGGTTTTATAAATTCTCAGTTACGATTACATAGGATGTTAAA